>NZ_VFQE01000001.1:1355068-2710136 GCF_006717095.1 Blastococcus colisei | reverse complement strand
TCGGTGACGTCGCCGGTCACGACAGTTCCGCCGCCGCTGCCATGGCGCAGGTGCGCAACGTCCTGAGGGGTGTCGCCCAGACCGTCCAGGGGTCCCCCGGGGTGATCCTGTCCGCGCTCGACAGCGCTCTCGCCCGGCTGGAGGTGACCTCACTGGCCACCGCCATCGTGTGCCACTCGTGGCCGGACCGCGACGACGCGGCCGGTCGGCGCCTCGTACTGCGCTGGTCCAACGCCGGGCACCCGGCGCCCCTGGTGGTCCACCCCGAGGGCACGGTGGATGTGCTGGCGCACCGTCCCGAGATGCTGCTGGGGGTGTACGGGAACAGCTCCCGGACCGACCACGAGGTGGTCCTGGCTCCCGGTGCGACAGTGCTGCTCTACACCGATGGCCTGGTCGAGCGACGCCGCCAGTCGCTGGACGAGGGCCTGGAACGGTTGCGGGCGGCGGCCGCCGAGCTCTACTACCTGCCCGTTGACGAATTCTGCGACGCGCTGCTCGATCGGCTGATCACCGAATCCGAGGACGACGTCGTCCTGCTCGTCGCCCGCGTCAAGAGCTGGGACGCGTCGGCGCACAGAATGTGAGCGTGATGCGCGAGCCCGCCTTCGCCCGCGACGCGGCCACCGCGCAGTACTACGAGCAGCGGGCGCCGGAGTACGACGAGTGGTACCTCGGGCACGGCCGTTTCGCCCGGCGTGACCGGCCCGGGTGGGACGACGAGGTCGCGGAGCTGGTCGGGCTGGTGCAGCGACTGCCTCCCAGCCGGACACTCGACATCGCGTGCGGGAGCGGCTTCCTCACCCGGCACCTGCGGGGGACGGTCGTGGGGCTGGACCGGAGCCCGGCCATGGCGGCGCTCACCCGGTCACGGATGGCATCCGGAGCCGCACTCGTCGGCGACGCCCTCGCCCTGCCGTTCCCCGACGGCGCCTTCGAGCGGCTCTTCACCGGGCACTTCTACGGTCACCTGCCGCCGGACGAACGGGCGGCCTTCCTCACGGAGGCGCGGCGGGTGGCAGCCGAACTGGTCGTGGTGGACTCAGCGCTGCGGCCGGGCGTCGAGGCCGAGGAGTGGCAGAGGCGGGTGCTCAACGACGGGTCCCGCCACGGGGTCTACAAGCGCTACCTGGGCGCCGACCAGCTGGCCGCGGAGCTGGGCGGAGAGGTGCTGATGGCCGGCACCTGGTTCGTGGCCGCACGTGCGTTCCGGCCGGCGCCCGGCCCCGGCGCGGAACGGGCAGGGGCATCGCCACACGGGTGAGCCACCGCGGACCCGTCAGAGGATGGTGGCCAGCGCTCCTGGCTCGATGTCGACGGCGACGAGCGTGTCCGCGTCCAGCTCCATCAGCTCGCCGTCCAACTGGAGCGGCATGGGCGCCAGCGTGGTGAAGGCGTAGTGGGTGGCGCTGGGCTGAGGACCGAGCCCGCGCGTCGCCGCCCTGATCGCGGTGGACAGCACGCGCAGCTTGCCGGTCTGCCGCTGGGTGATCACCTCGAACCGACCGTCGTCGGGGCGGCTGTCCTCGCTGAGCGTCGCGTACTTCGCCATCTCGGCGATGTTGGCGAAGACCAGGCTGTCGATGGATCGCCGTCGCCCGTTCTCGAGCCGGATGGGGAACGGCCGGAAGCGGGAGAAGGCCCGCACCACCGACAGGATCTCCTTCCAGGAGCCCTTGCCGCCCTTTTCCAGGTCGACGGCGACGACGGGGGTCAGCCCTACGCCGATGTAGGAGTGCGCGTACCGGGTCCGTGCACCGGCGCCCGTGCCGACCGTCAGCCGGAGCAGGTCGATCCTCCGGACGTCGCCGGCCACGATGGCGTCGGCCAGCGGTCGCTCGCGCGTCACCCGGCGGTGGTCGTTGGCGTTGCCGGCGGCGTGCACGGCGCAGACCGCCTGGTCGTTACCGGCCTGCATGACGCCGTCGACGACCTCGTTGTAGCCGCCGTCCCCGCTCACGGAGACGAGGAGCGGGCGCCCCGTGCCGGCCGCCTCCCCGGCGAGCTCGCGCGCGTGCCCGGCATGCCGGGTGGGACAGAGGTCGAGCGGCACGGCCGGCAGTCGGCGCGTCAGTTCGGCCCGCAGTTCCTCCGCCGACCGGGGCGCGTCCCCGGTGCTCTGCGGGTTGAAGATGATCACGATCCGGTCGAACGGCGTCATGGGGGGCTCCTCGAGAAGGGCCGGCGCCCGTGGATGTGTCCATCCATGCCCGAGGGCTGATCCGTGCACGCACGGTGGCGCGCCCGCGCCCGATAACCGAGTGAACGGTCATGCATGGACGTGTATGGTCATGCATCGTGAGCACAGGGCAGACGTGGACGGTCGGGGTCACCGGCGCCACCGGGTACGCGGGCGGGGAGGTGTGCCGGCTGCTGGCCGGGCACCCGAACCTCCGCCTCGCCGGGGTGCATGCCAACTCGAGCGCCGGCCGACGCCTGGGTGAGCTGCAGCCCCACCTGCTGCCCTTCGCCGACATGGTGGTCGCCCCGAGCGGCGCGGCGGACCTCGCCGGTTACGACGTCGTCGTCCTTGCCCTGCCGCACGGCGAGTCGGCGGCCATCGCCGCCCAGCTCCCCGCCGACACGCTGGTCATCGACTGCGGCGCCGACCACCGGCTCAACGATCCGGCCGCGTGGACCCGGTGGTACGGCGGCGAGCACGCCGGCTGGTGGCCCTACGGCCTGCCGGAGCTGCCGGGTCAGCGGGAGCAGCTGGCGACGGCGCGGCGGATCGCCGTCCCCGGCTGCTACCCGACCTCGGTCACCCTCGCGCTGGCCCCGGCGCTGGCTGCCGGCCTCGTCGAGCCCGACGTCGTCGTCGTGGCGGCCAGCGGGACGAGTGGCGCCGGCAAGTCGGCGAAACCGCACCTGATCGGCAGCGAGGTCATGGGCTCGGTGAGCGCCTACGGCGTCGGCGGGGTGCACCGGCACACGCCGGAGATGATCCAGAACCTGTCGCAGGCGGCCGGGGCGGCGGTCAGCGTGAGCTTCACGCCCACGCTGGTGCCGATGAGCCGCGGCATCCTGGCCACCTGCTCGGCGAAGCTGACCCCCGGCACCGACACCCAGGCCGCCCGGGCCGCGTACGCGAAAACCTACGCCGACGAGCCGTTCGTGCACCTGCTGCCGGAAGGCCAGTGGCCGACCACCGCGCAGGTGCTCGGCGCGAACACCGTCGCCCTGCAGGTGGCGGTCGACGCCGACGCCGGCCGGCTGGTCGTCGTCGCCGCCGTCGACAACCTCACCAAGGGGACCGGGGGAGCGGCGCTGCAGTGCGCCAACCTCGCCCTCGGCCTGCCCGAGACCACCGGTCTTCCCCTCGTCGGAGTAGCGCCATGAGCACCACCGCCCCGAAGGGGTTCTCCGCTGCCGGCGTCGCCGCCGGACTCAAGTCCTCCGGCGACCTCGACGTCGCCGTCGTCCTCAACCACGGTCCGGACGACGCCGCCGCGGCCGTCTTCACCACCAACCGCTTCCCGGCCGCGCCGGTGCTGTGGAGCCGCCAGGTCCTGGCCGGCGAGCGGGCGAGGGCCGTCGTCCTCAACTCCGGCGGGGCCAACGCGTGCACCGGTCCCGAGGGCTTCCAGGACACGCACGCGACGGCCGAGCACGCCGCCGCCGCACTCGGCATCGGCGCGATCGACGTCGCCGTCGCCTCCACCGGGCTGATCGGCGTCCGGCTGCCCATGGACAAGCTGACCGCCGGGGTCACCGCGGCGGTGGAGGCGCTCAGCGAGGACGGCGGACCGGACGCCGCCCGCGCGATCATGACCACGGACAGCGTCCCCAAGACGACCGTGCAGCAGCGCGAGGGCTGGTGCGTCGGCGGCATGGCGAAGGGCGCCGGCATGCTCGCCCCGTCGCTGGCCACGATGCTCGTCGTCCTCACCACCGACGCCGTCGTTCCGCCGGAGCTGCTCCGGAGCGCGCTCAAGACGGCGACCAGCGTCAGCTTCGAGCGCGTCGACTCCGACGGCTGCCTGTCGACCAACGACACGGTTCTCGTCATGGCGAGCGGCGCCAGCGGGATGACGCCCAGCGCCGGGGAGTTCACCGACGCGCTCACCGCGGCGGCCACGGACCTCGCGATGCAGCTCCTGGCCGACGCCGAGGGCTCGACCAAGGACATCGCGATCACCGTCCGCAACGCCGCCGGCGTCGACGACGCCCTCACCGCCGGCCGGGCCTGCGCGCGCAACAACCTGCTCAAGACCGCGCTGTTCGGCAACGACCCCAACTGGGGTCGGGTGCTCGCCGCGATCGGCACGACCGACGCCGCGTTCGAGGCCGACCAGGTCGACGTCACCATCAACGGCGTGACCGTCTGCCGCGGCGGGGCGATCGGCGACCCCCGCGAGGGCGTCGACCTCACCGGCCGGGCCATCACGATCGACGTCGACCTGAAGGCCGGTAGCGAGCAGGCCACGATCTGGACCAACGACCTGTCCATCGCTTACGTGCACGAGAACTCGGCGTACTCGACATGACCGCACAGGACCCGACCCCGCCGGACGTCGCCCTCGACGAGACACCGCCGCGCAGGAAGGTCGGCACCAGCCGGGTCATGCGCACCAACGACCCGGAGGGGGACGCGCTGAAGGTCGCCGTGCTCACCGGCGCGCTGCCGTGGCTGCGGGAGTTCCACGGCAACGTCGTCGTCATCAAGTACGGCGGCCACGCCATGGTCGACGACGAGTGCCGGCGTGCCTTCGCCGAGGACATGGTGTTCCTGCGGACGTGCGGCATCCTGCCGGTCGTCGTGCACGGCGGCGGCCCGCAGATCACCGAGATGCTCGCCCGCCTGGGCATCAGCAGCGAGTTCCGGGGTGGGCTGCGGGTGACCACGCCGGAGACGATCGACGTCGTCCGCATGGTGCTGACCGGCCAGGTGGGCCCGGACATCGTCGGGCTGATCAACCAGCACGGCCCGATGGCCGTGCACCTGTCCGGGGAGGACGGCGGCCTGTTCACGGCCCGACGCACCGCGGCCATGGTGGACGGGCAGCCGGTCGACGTCGGCCTGGTCGGCGACGTCGCCGCGGTCGACACCACCCCGGTCACCGCGCTGCTGGAGGCCGGCCACATCCCGGTCGTCGCCAGCGTCGCCCCCGATGCCGACGGCGTCGTGCACAACGTCAACGCCGACACCGCCGCGGCGGCACTGGCCGCGGCGCTGGGCGCGGTGAAACTCGTCGTCCTCACCGACGTCGAGGGCCTCTACGCCGACTGGCCCGACCGCGACTCTCTGGTCCAGCAGATCGACGCCCGCGAGCTGGCCGAGATCCTGCCCACGCTGGACGCCGGGATGATCCCGAAGATGACCGCCTGCCTGCGGGCGGTCGAGGGCGGGGTGAAGCGGGCGACCGTCGTCGACGGACGGACGCCGCACGCCCTGCTCCTGGAGACGTTCACCACCGAGGGAACCGGGACGATGGTCGTCCCGGCGAGGAACCAGAAGGAGGGCACAGCATGACGACGCACACCGAGGAGCTGGCCCGCCGCTGGTCGGCCGTGATGATGGGCAACTACAGGACCCCGCCGGTGGCGCTCGACCGCGGCGCGGGGGCCACCGTGTGGGACGTCGACGGCCGCGAGTACACCGACCTGCTCGGTGGCATCGCGACGACGATCCTGGGTCACGCGCACCCGAAGGTCGTCGAGGCGATCACCACCCAGGCGCAGAAGCTCGGCCACGTCTCCAACCTGGCGATCCACGAGCCGGGCGTGCTGCTCGCCGAGCGGCTGCTGGACCTCGCGGGCCGGCCGGGGCGGGTCTTCTTCTGCAACTCCGGCGCCGAGGCCAACGAGGCGGCGTTCAAGATCAGCCGGCTCACCGGACGGCCCGAGGTCATCACCGCCGAGGGCGCGTTCCACGGCCGGACGATGGGCGCCCTGGCGCTCACCGGGCAGCCGTCGAAGGCCGCGGCCTTCGCCCCGCTGCCCGGCGGCGTGCGGTACGTGCCCTACGGGGACGCCGACGCGCTGACCGCCGCGGTCGGCGGGCAGACCGCCATGGTGCTGCTCGAGCCCATGCTGGGGGAGGGCGGCGTGCTGCCCGCGCCGGCGGGTTACCTGGCCGGCGCGGCGTCGGTGGCCGCGGCCGCGGGCGCGCTGTTCGCGCTCGACGAGGTGCAGACCGGCATCGGCCGCACCGGGCACTGGTTCGCCTCCCAGGCGGACGGGCTCCAGCCCGACGTCATCACCCTGGCCAAGGCGCTGGGCGGGGGGCTGCCGATGGGTGCGCTGCTGGCCTTCGGCGACGCGGCGGACCTGCTGACCGCCGGCGCCCACGGCTCCACGTTCGGCGGCAACCCGATCGCTGCCGCTGCGGCCCTCGCCGTCCTGGACACCATCCGCGACGACGGGCTGCTCGAGCGCGCCAAGGAGATCGAGCACCGGTTCACCGCCGGCATCGAGGGACTGGGCCACGCCGGCATCAGCGGCGTCCGGGGGAGGGGAGCGCTGCTCGGCGTCGTGCTCACCGCCGACGTGGCCCCGGCGCTGGAGACGCAGTTGCGGGCCGCCGGCTTCCTCACCAACGCCGTGGCACCCGGTGTGCTGCGACTCGCGCCGCCCCTCGTCCTCACCGACGCGCAGGTCGACGCCTTCGTCGCGGCCCTGCCCGCCGCCCTCGACGCCTCCCTGGAGAACCAGTGACCCGGCACTTCCTCAAGGACGACGACCTGAGCCCGGCCGAGCAGGCCGAGGTGCTGGCGCTGGCTGCCTCGCTCAAGGCGTCGCGGCACACCGCCGAGGCGCCGACCCCGCTGGCCGCTCCGAACGGCGTGCCGCGGGCGGTGGCGGTGCTGTTCGACAAGCCCTCGACCCGCACCCGGGTGTCCTTCTCGGTCGGCGTCGCCGAGCTCGGCGGCTACCCGCTGGTCATCGACGCGGCAGGCAGCCAGCTGGGCCGCGGCGAGCCGATCGAGGACACCACGCGCGTGCTCGACCGGCAGGCCGCCGCCATCGTGTGGCGGACCTTCGGCCAGGACCGCATCGAGGCGATGGCCTCGGTCAGCCGGGTGCCGGTGGTCAACGCGCTCACCGACACCTACCACCCGTGCCAGATCCTGGCCGACCTGCAGACGGTCGTCGAGCACAAGGGCACCCTGGCCGGCCGGTCGCTGACCTACCTCGGTGACGGCGCCAACAACATGGCGCACTCCTACCTGCTCGGCGGGGCCACCGCCGGCATGCACGTGCGGATCGGCTGCCCCGAGGCGTTCCAGCCCGATCCCGAGATCTTCCTGCGCGCGGCCGGCATCGCGGCCCAGACCGGGGGTTCGGTGGAATGGACGCCGGACGCAGGAAAGGCCGCCGAGGGCGCCGACGTCCTCGCCACCGACACCTGGGTCTCCATGGGCCAGGAGGGCGAGTACGGGGGACGCAGCGCACCGTTCCAGCCGTATGCCGTCGACGAGGCGGCCCTCGCCCGGGCTGCCCACGACGCCGTCGTCCTGCACTGCCTCCCGGCCTACCGGGGCAAGGAGATCTCCGCCGACGTGATCGACGGGCCGCAGAGCGTGGTGTGGGACGAGGCCGAGAACCGGCTGCACGCCCAGAAGGCCCTTCTCCTGTGGCTCCTGGAGCGGTCATGAGGCATCCCCGACGACGATCCCGACGACGTCCGCGACTGCTCCGGCGATGACGGCGGCGGTCACGCGTTCGGCGCGGCAGGCCCGCATCCGGGCGCTCATCGAGGCCCAGCCGGTCACCTCGCAGACCCATCTGGCGGCGCTGCTCGCCGAATCGGGCGTCGAGGTCACCCAGGCCACGCTGTCGCGGGACCTGGAGGAGCTCGGCGCGGTGAAGATGCGCGGGTCCGACGGTGCGCCGGCGAGCTACGTGCTCCCGCCGGAGAACGCCCCGCTGCGGCCCGCGCAGGCGGCGCCGGCCCGGCTCACCCGGCTCCTGGCCGACCTGCTCACCCACGCCGACGGCAGCGCCAACCTCGCCGTCCTGCGCACTCCGCCCGGGGCCGCGCAGTTCCTCGCCTCGGCGCTGGACAAGGTGGGCCTCCCCGACGTGCTGGGCACGATCGCCGGGGACGACACTCTGCTGGTCGTCTCGCGGGACCCCGACGGCGGACCGGCCCTGGCCGACCGCCTGCGGGCCCTGGCGGCCGGCACCACGCCCAACTACCCCGAACTCACGTCCGACCTGGAGGAGGAGTCGCACCCGTGACGTCTGTCGATCCTGCCGCCGCGCCCGGCATCCCCGCCGCGACGGCAGCGAACGAAACGCGCCTGTGGGGAGGTCGCTTCGGCGGCGGCCCGTCCCCGGCCATGGCGGCGCTGTCCAAGTCCACGGACGTCGACTGGCGGCTCGCGCCCTACGACCTGGCCTCGTCACGGGCGCACGCGCGTGTCCTGCACCGCGCCGGGCTGCTCACCGACGACGAGGTCGAGCAGATGGTCGGCGCCCTGACCGAGCTCTCGGCCGAGGTCGCCGCCGGCACCTTCGCGCCCATCGAGAGCGACGAGGACGTGCACGAGGCCCTCGAGCGCGGTCTCACCGACAAGCTGGGCACGCTCGGCGGCAAGCTGCGCGCCGGACGCAGCCGCAACGACCAGGTGGCCACCGATCTGCGGCTGTACCTGCGGCACAACGTCCGGGCACTCGTGGCCGAGCTGTCGTCGCTGGAGGTGGCACTGCTCGGGCTGGCGGAGCGCTACCAGGACGTCGCCGCGCCGGGCATGACCCATCTGCAGCACGCGCAGCCGGTCCTCATCGCCCACCAGCTCCTCGCGCACGCCCACTCGATCGGTCGCGACGTCGACCGGCTCCAGGACTGGGACCGGCGGACGGCGGTCAGCCCGCTAGGCGCCGGCGCGCTGGCCGGCTCGTCGCTCCGTCTGGATCCCGATGCGGTCGCGGCCGAACTCGGCTTCGACCGGGCGGCGGACAACTCGATCGACGCGGTCAGCGACCGCGACTTCGCCGCCGAGTTCTGCTTCGCCGCCGCGCTGCTCGGCGTCCATCTCTCCCGGCTGGGGGAGGAGGTCGTGCTCTGGACCTCGACGGAGTTCGGCTGGGCCCGGCTGGACGACGCCTGGGCCACCGGGTCGTCGATCATGCCGCAGAAGAAGAACCCTGACATCGCCGAGCTGGCCCGCGGGAAGTCGGGCCGCTTCGTGGGCAACCTGACCGGGTTGCTCACGATGCTCAAGGGGCTGCCGCTGGCCTACGACCGCGACCTGCAGGAGGACAAGGAGCCCGTCTTCGACTCCATGGAGCAGCTCATGCTCCTGCTCCCCGCGGTCACCGGCATGGTCGCGACGCTGACCCTGCGCCCGGAGGTGCTGGAGGCGGCAGCCCCGCAGGGCTTCGCCCTGGCGACCGACGTGGCCGAGTGGCTCGTGTCGACAGGGGTGCCGTTCCGGTCGGCACACGAGATCTCCGGCGCGATGGTGGCCTTCTGCGAGGAGGCCGGGCTCGAGCTCGACCAGCTCGACGACGACCAGCTCGCCGGCATCGACGAGCGGCTCACCCCCGCCGTCCGGTCGGTCCTGTCGGTGCAGGGGGCCCTGGCGGCCCGCAAGGCACGCGGGGGGACGGCGCCCGAGCGGGTGGCCGAGCAGCTGAGCGCGCTCGAGGCACTCGCCGCGGCGCACGCCGACTGGGCGGCGTCCTCGCCCGTGGCGGCCGCCCTCTGAGTGCTCTGCCGTCGTCCGACCTGCCCGAGCCGGGGCCACTCCTCACCGAGGACGACCTGCTCGGCCCGGTCGACGTCGTGGCGCCGTCCCTGCTCGGCTGCTGGGTGGTCACCGACCGCCCGGAAGGGCGCGTGGCGCTGCGGCTGACCGAGGTGGAGGCGTACTCGGGCGACGGGATGGACCCGGCCGCCCACTCCCACCGTGGCCCGACGCCGCGGGCCGCGATCATGTTCGGTCCGCCGGGCCGGCTGTACGTCTACTTCAGCTACGGCGTGCACTGGTGCGCCAACGTCGTCGTGGGGCCGGAGGGGCGCGGGCAGGCGGTCCTGATGCGGGCCGGTGAGGTGGTGGTGGGGGAGGAGCTGGCCCGGTCACGCCGACCGGCCGCTCGTGCGGCCCGCGACCTCGCGCGCGGGCCCGCCCGCCTCACCCAGGCGCTGGCGATCGGTCCTGACGACCGGGGCGCCGACCTGCTCGATCCCGCTTCCGTGGTCCGGCTCCACCGCGGACCTGCGCCGGCCTCGATCTCGTCGGGGCCCCGCGTCGGCATCAGCCTGGCAACCGACCTTCCCTGGCGGTTCTGGCAGACCGAGGCACCCTCGGTCAGCGTGTTCCGGCCGGGTGGGAAGCCGCGCCGTCGCCGCGCCGGGCAGGATGGGGCGCTGTGAACGACGTGATCGACGACCTGCACCGCCGAGGGCTGATCGCCCAGAGCACCGACGAGGCTGCGCTGCGCGCCCATCTCGCCGAGGCGCCGGTCACCTACTACTGCGGCTTCGACCCCACCGCGCAGAGCCTGCACGTCGGACACCTCGTGCAGTTCATGGTGCTGCGGGCCCTGCAGCGCGCCGGGCATCAGCCGGTCGTCCTCGTGGGGGGCGCCACCGGGCTGATCGGCGACCCACGCCCCACGGCCGAGCGCCAGCTCAACGACCGGGACACGGTCGCCTCGTGGGTGCAGCGGATCCGCGACCAGGTGGCGCCTTTCCTGGACCTCCCGGCGGAGCGGGACGGTCTGCCCGGCCCGATCTACGTGAACAACCTGGAGTGGACCGCACCCATCTCGGCGATCGACTTCCTGCGCGACCTCGGCAAGCACTTCCGGGTGGGCAAGATGCTGGCCAAGGAGGCGGTGTCGGCGCGACTGAACTCCGAGGCGGGCATCAGCTACACCGAGTTCAGCTACCAGATCCTGCAGTCCAACGACTTCCGGGAACTCCACCGTCGGCACGGCGTCACGTTGCAGACCGGTGGGTCCGACCAGTGGGGCAACCTCACCGCCGGCATCGACCTCGTCCGGCGGACGGAGGGCGCTGCCGTGCACGCGCTCTCGACGCCGTTGGTCACCAAGTCCGACGGCACCAAGTTCGGCAAGTCCGAGGGCGGCACCGTCTGGCTCGATCCCGCACTGACGACGCCGTACGCGTTCTTCCAGTTCTGGCTGAACGCCGACGACGCGGACGCCCGCACGTGGCTGCCGCTCTTCTCGGAGCGTTCCGCCGAGGACCTCGAGGCGCTGATCGCCGAGAGCATCGAACGACCTGCGGCACGGACGGCGCAAAGGGCCCTGGCGGAGGAGCTGACGATTCTCGTCCACGGCCCCGAGCAGCTCCGTCAGGCCGAGGCAGCCGGCCGGGCACTGTTCGGGCGCGACGACCTCGCAGCGCTGGGCGAGGAGACGCTCGCGGCGGCGCTCCGGGAGGCCGGCAGCGTCACCGTGGACGGCGAGGTGCCGTCGATCGCGCAGCTGCTGCAACTCACCGGGCTGGTGAGCAGCCTCTCCGAGGCCCGACGCACGGTGAAGGAGGGTGGCGCGTACCTGAACAACGCGCGGGTCACCGATGCCGACGCCGTTCCGGGGGAGGACGCCTGGCTGGCAGGTGGCTGGCTGGTCCTGCGCCGCGGGAAGCGGGCGGTCGCCGGAGTTCATCGGGCCCCGTGACCGGGGCTTTCGCCTCGGTGTCCGTGGCGTTGCAGGCCGGTGTCCGCTGCGTGTCGGGCGTCACGGTCCAACCGGTTTGACACCGCGGCCCCCACGGACGTAACTTTCTCTCTGCGCCGCGCGAGACCCCGTCTGGGGCCGGCGGGAAGACCCTGCGGGGCCTGACCGTTGTGCGACGTACACACGAGAAGAACGTCTCGGACGAAGCCCGCGAGGGTGGGGTACGAGCGCGTCCGCTCTTTGAGAACTCAACAGCGTGCCGAAAGTCAGTGCCAAGTAATACCCCGTGCCGGGGCCCTTCGGGTTCTGGTTTGGGATTCCTTTGGTTGATTGATATCGAGAGTGCTAGCTCTCGGTTCTCAGCCGGTATCGAATTCATCTACGGAGAGTTTGATCCTGGCTCAGGACGAACGCTGGCGGCGTGCTTAACACATGCAAGTCGAGCGAGCCCCACCTTTCGGGGTGGTGTGCTAGCGGCGAACGGGTGAGTAACACGTGGGCAACCTGCCCCCGGCTCTGGGATAACTCCAAGAAATTGGGGCTAATACCGGATATGACTGCTGACCGCATGGTCTGGTGGTGGAAAGATTTATCGGCTGGGGATGGGCCCGCGGCCTATCAGCTTGTTGGTGGGGTAGTGGCCTACCAAGGCGACGACGGGTAGCCGGCCTGAGAGGGTGACCGGCCACACTGGGACTGAGACACGGCCCAGACTCCTACGGGAGGCAGCAGTGGGGAATATTGCGCAATGGGCGGAAGCCTGACGCAGCGACGCCGCGTGGGGGATGACGGCCTTCGGGTTGTAAACCTCTTTCAGCAGGGACGAAGCGCAAGTGACGGTACCTGCAGAAGAAGCACCGGCCAACTACGTGCCAGCAGCCGCGGTAATACGTAGGGTGCAAGCGTTGTCCGGAATTATTGGGCGTAAAGAGCTCGTAGGCGGTTTGTTGCGTCGGCTGTGAAATCCCGAGGCTCAACCTCGGGTCTGCAGTCGATACGAGCAAACTAGAGTGTTGCAGGGGAGACTGGAATTCCTGGTGTAGCGGTGAAATGCGCAGATATCAGGAGGAACACCGGTGGCGAAGGCGGGTCTCTGGGCAACAACTGACGCTGAGGAGCGAAAGCGTGGGGAGCGAACAGGATTAGATACCCTGGTAGTCCACGCCGTAAACGTTGGGCGCTAGGTGTGGGGCTCATTCCACGAGTTCCGTGCCGCAGCTAACGCATTAAGCGCCCCGCCTGGGGAGTACGGCCGCAAGGCTAAAACTCAAAGGAATTGACGGGGGCCCGCACAAGCGGCGGAGCATGTTGCTTAATTCGATGCAACGCGAAGAACCTTACCTAGGCTTGACATGCACGGAAATCTCCCAGAGATGGGGGGTCCGTAAGGGCCGTGCACAGGTGGTGCATGGTTGTCGTCAGCTCGTGTCGTGAGATGTTGGGTTAAGTCCCGCAACGAGCGCAACCCTCGTCCTATGTTGCCAGCACGTGATGGTGGGGACTCATAGGAGACTGCCGGGGTCAACTCGGAGGAAGGTGGGGATGACGTCAAATCATCATGCCCCTTATGTCTAGGGCTGCAAACATGCTACAATGGCCGGTACAAAGGGCTGCGATACCGTGAGGTGGAGCGAATCCCAAAAAGCCGGTCTCAGTTCGGATTGGGGTCTGCAACTCGACCCCATGAAGTTGGAGTCGCTAGTAATCGCAGATCAGCAACGCTGCGGTGAATACGTTCCCGGGCCTTGTACACACCGCCCGTCACGTCACGAAAGTCGGTAACGCCCGAAGCCGGTGGCCCAACCCTTGTGGAGGGAGCCGTCGAAGGCGGGATCGGCGATTGGGACGAAGTCGTAACAAGGTAGCCGTACCGGAAGGTGCGGCTGGATCACCTCCTTTCTAAGGAGCACTTCACCGCACCCCTTGCTGGGTGTGGTGCAGAGCCGCGCCCGCACCGTGATCGGCCGCTCGTCTGGAGTGGTCGGCGAGCGTGTGGGGTGGTGCTCGAGGGTGGAACGCTGACCAGTTCGGCCGGCAGCTGCGGCTGCTCCTAGTACGGCCCCGTTCGCGGGGTGGGGAACGGGGTGGGTGTGGGTGGTCGGTTCGTAGGCACGCTGTTGGGTCCTGAGGGAGCGGGCCATCCGGGGAACCGGGTGCTGCGATCTCGTGTCGGGGCCTTCCTGCTTCTCGTACCGCTGTCGCCCTGTGGGGTGGTGGGTCTGGCGGGGACATGTGGGGGGTGTCTGGTCGTACGTTGAGAACTGCACAGTGGACGCGAGCATCTTTTTGACTCTGATTAGCAGAGTTCTTGTAGGCCCGCTCATCGATGTCTTTCCGGCGTGGATGGGTGGGATTTTGTGTGGCCAAGTTGTTAAGGGCGCACGGTGGATGCCTTGGCACCAGGAGCCGATGAAGGACGTAGGAGGCTGCGATAAGCCTCGGGGAGCTGTCAACCGAGCGTTGATCCGAGGATTTCCGAATGGGGGAACCCCGCACCAGTCATGTGGTGTGACCCGCGCTTGAACACATAGGGCGTGTGGAGGGAACGTGGGGAAGTGAAACATCTCAGTACCCACAGGAAGAGAAAACAACCGTGATTCCGTGAGTAGTGGCGAGCGAAAGCGGATGAGGCTAAACCGATTGCATGTGATAGCCGGCAGGCGTTGTGTGGTCGGGGTCGTGGGACCGTCCAGTCGGATCTGCCGATCCGGCGGGGAGTAAGAAAACAGCGTCGTTAGTGGAAGGCCTCTGGAAGGGGTCGCCGTAGAGGGTGAGAGCCCCGTACACGAAAACGCGTTGTCTCCCGGACGTGTTTCCCAAGTAGCACCGAGCCCGTGAAATTCGGTGTGAATCTGGCGGGACCACCCGCTAAGCCTGAATACTCCCTGGTGACCGATAGCGGACAAGTACCGTGAGGGAAAGGTGAAAAGTACCCCGGGAGGGGAGTGAAATAGTACCTGAAACCGTGTGCCTACAAGCCGTGAGAGCCTTAGCACCTTCGGGTGCGGGGTGATTGCGTGCCTTTTGAAGAATGAGCCTGCGAGTTAGTGGTACGTGGCGAGGTTAACCCGTGTGGGGTAGCCGTAGCGAAAGCGAGTCCGAACAGGGCGAGTCAGTCGCGTGCCCTAGACCCGAAGCCGAGTGATCTACCCATGGCCAGGTTGAAGCGCGGGTAAGACCGCGTGGAGGACCGAACCCACCAGGGTTGAAAACCTGGGGGATGAGCTGTGGGTAGGGGTGAAAGGCCAATCAAACTCGGTGATAGCTGGTTCTCCCCGAAATGCATTTAGGTGCAGCGTCACGTGTTTCTTGCCGGAGGTAGAGCACTGGATGGCTGAGGGGCCCCACAAGGTTACTGACGTCAACCAAACTCCGAATGCCGGTAAGTGAGAGCGTGGCAGTGAGACTGCGGGCGATAAGGTTCGTAGTCGAGAGGGAAACAGCCCAGATCATCGGCTAAGGCCCCTAAGCGTGTGCTAAGTGGAAAAGGATGTGGAGTCGCAGAGACAACCAGGAGGTTGGCTTAGAAGCAGCCACCCTTGAAAGAGTGCGTAATAGCTCACTGGTCAAGTGATTCCGCGCCGACAATGTAGCGGGGCTCAAGCACACCGCCGAAGCCGTGGCATTCACGCGCCGTCCTCGGATGGCAGCCCGTCGGTTCCCTTTCAGGAGCCGGCCAGGTGTGTGGATGGGTAGGGGAGCGTCGTGTGGCGGTCGAAGCGGCGGAGTGATCCAGCCGTGGACGCCACGCGAGTGAGAATGCAGGCATGAGTAGCGAGAGGGGAGTGAGAACCTCCCCCGCCGGAAGACCAAGGGTTCCTGGGCCAGGCTAATCCGCCCAGGGTGAGTCGGGACCTAAGGCGAGGCCGACAGGCGTAGTCGATGGACAACGGGTTGATATTCCCGTACCCGCGAAGGAACGCCCATGCTGAACCCAGCGATGCTAACCGCCCGAACACCCGTGACTGGTTCTTTCGAGGATCGGTGGCGGGGACTAGCGCGGGACCCGGACTGGTAGTAGGCAAGCGATGGGGTGACGCAGGAAGGTAGTCCTACCGGTGAGTGGTAGTACCGGGGCAAGGGTGTGGCCCGCGACGTAGGTAAATCCGCGTCGCACACAGGGTGAGGCCTGACGCATAGCCGAATGAGGCGAATTGGATGGTCCTATGCTGCCGAGAAAAGCCTCTAGCGAGTTCCGAGCGGCCCGTACCCCAAACCAACTCAGGTGGTCAGGTAGAGAATACCGAGGCGATCGAGCGAACTGTGGTTAAGGAACTCGGCAAAATGCCCCCGTAACTTCGGGAGAAGGGGGGCCCCAAACTGTGAACCGCCTTGCGCGGGGCAGCGGTGGGGGGCCGCAGAGACCAGTGAGAAGCGACTGTTTACTAAAAACACAGGTCCGTGCGAAGTCGTAAGACGATGTATACGGACTGACGCCTGCCCGGTGCTGGAACGTTAAGGGGACGGGTTAGTGCCTTCGGGCGCGAAGCTCAGAACTCAAGCGCCAGTAAACGGCGGTGGTAACTATAACCATCCTAAGGTAGCGAAATTCCTTGTCGGGTAAGTTCCGACCTGCACGAATGGCGTAACGACTTCTCAGCTGTCTCAACCACAGGCTCGGCGAAATTGCACTACGAGTAAAGATGCTCGTTACGCGCGGCAGGACGGAAAGACCCCGGGACCTTTACTATAGCTTGATATTGGTGTTCGGTTCGGCTTGTGTAGGATAGGTGGGAGACTGTGAAGCGGGCACGCCAGTGTTCGTGGAGTCGCCGTTGAAATACCACTCTGGTCGAATTGGATGTCTAACCTCGGTCCGTGATCCGGATCAGGGACAGTGTCAGGTGGGTAGTTTAACTGGGGCGGTTGCCTCCCAAAATGTAACGGAGGCGCCCAAAGGTTCCCTCAGCCTGGTTGGCAATCAGGTGTCGAGTGCAAGTGCACAAGGGAGCTTGACTGTGAGACCGACGGGTCGAGCAGGAGCGAAAGCTGGGACTAGTGACCCGGCACCGGCATGTGGAAGCGGTGTCGCTCAACGGATAAAAGGTACCCCGGGGATAACAGGCTGATCTTCCCCAAGAGTCCATATCGACGGGATGGTTTGGCACCTCGATGTCGGCTCGTCGCATCCTGGGGCTGGAGTAGGTCCCAAGGGTTGGGCTGTTCGCCCATTAAAGCGGTACGCGAGCTGGGTTTAGAACGTCGTGAGACAGTTCGGTCCCTATCCGCCGTGCGCGTAAGAGACTTGAGAAGAGCTGTCCCTAGTACGAGAGGACCGGGACGGACGAACCTCTGGTGTGCCAGTTGTACCGCCAGGTGCACTGCTGGTTGGCTACGTTCGGCAGGGATAACCGCTGAAAGCATCTAAGCGGGAAGCTCGCTTCAAGATGAGGTCTCTCACCGGGTCAACCGGGTAAGGCCCCCGCCCAGACCAGCGGGTTGATAGGCCGGAAGTGGAAGCACCGCGAGGTGTGCAGCTGACCGGTACTAACAGGCCGAGGGCTTGACCACACACACCCACCGGCGGTGGGTGCAGAACCCTGGTCAGAGTCAACTATTCGAAGAATGCTTCGCGTCCACTGTGCGGTTCTGAACGCACGAACCAGACGGTTCGTACATGTTCACAGAGTTACGGCGGCCATGGCGAGAGGGAAACGCCCGGCAACATTCCGAACCCGGAAGCTAAGCCTCTCAGCGCCGATGGTACTGCCCTGGAGACGGGGTGGGAGAGTAGGACGCCGCCGGACAACCATTACCGAACGGGGGTCAGAGCCACAGGCTCTGGCCCTCGTTCGCGTGTGCGTCCGGTAATGCCGTCGGCCCCCTGCCGATGAGCGCCGCCAATCGAAGAGGTACTCCGCAGTCATGACATCTCCGCGACGCGACTCCGGTGGAGCGCGAAACGACCGCGGCTCCGGAGCGGGGCGAGGGTCCGCCGGCAAGAACAGGTCCAGCGCCGCTCAGGGCGGCGCCGCCGGACGTGGCGGGGCCCGGACCGGTGGTGGCCCTCGCCGTGGAGGTGGCGGCTACCCGCGTGGCGGCACGGGGGCATCCGCGGGACGGCCGGCCGGCGCGCGAAGCGGGGGTTCGTCCCGTGACGAAAAGCCTGAGCGGCAGGAGCGTCCGCAGGGATCGGGTCCGACGGGGGATCGCCCGCAATGGCAGGGCCGCCGACCGCCGGGTGACCGTGCGACCGGTGACCGGCCCCAGTGGCAGGACCGCCGTCCGCAGGGGGAACGTCCGTCCGGCGGTGGGCGACCGCAGGGCTCCGGCGCACCCCGCGGTGACCGTCCGGCCGGGGACCGGCCGCAGTGGCAGGACCGCCGTCCGCAGGGGGATCGTCCCTCCGGCGGTGGCCGGCCGCAGGGTTCCGGCGCGCCCCGCGGTGACCGTCCGGCCGGGGACCGGCCGCAGTGGCAGGACCGCCGTCCGCAGGGGGATCGTCCCTCCGGCGGTGGCCGGCCGCAGGGTTCCGGCGCGCCCCGCGGTGACCGTCCGGCCGGTGACCGGCCCCAGTGGCAGGACCGCCGTCCCCAGGGCGATCGTCCCTCCGGCGGTCGGCGGCCGCAGGGTTCCGGCGCGCCCCGCGGTGACCGTCCGGCCGGTGACCGGCCCCAGTGGCAGGACCGCCGTCCCCAGGGCGATCGTCCCTCCGGCGGTCGGCGGCCGCAGGGCTCCGGCGCACCCCGCAGTGACCGTCCGGCCGGTGACCGGCCCCAGTGGCAGGACCGCCGTCCGCAGGGGGATCGTCCCCGCAGTGGGGATCACGGGCGCTCCGGGGGCTCCCGGAACACCCGCGGGCAGTGGCAGGAGCGTGCCGAACGCGGTGGCCCGCAGACTGATCGCGCGTCCGGCGATCGGCCGCAGTGGCAGGACCACCGGTCGCGGGGTGACCGTCCGGAACGTCCGGGCGCTCCACGCGGCGGCGGCGGCTGGCGTGATCGGCGTCCCTCCGACGACCGCCGGGGTGCTCCGGCCGGAGGAGCCCGGCGACCGCCGACAGCGGGGGAGGAGCGTCGGCCGCCGCTCCCACCCGGCCCGGCCATCCCGGAGTGGGTGGACGTCCGTGACCTGGACCCTGCGGTGCGCGGCGCGCTGCGAGGTATGGACCCGCGCAACGTGGAGCGGGTAGCCGCGCACCTCGTCGCCGCCGGCACTCTCGTGGAAGAGGACCCGGCGGCCGCGCTCGCGCATGCACGTGCCGCCCGTGACCGCGCGTCCCGGGTCGCCGCCGTGCGGGAAGCCGTCGGGGTTGCTGCCTACCACGCCGAGGACTACGCCGAGGCAGCCCGCGAGCTGCGCGCCTACCGCCGAATGAGCGGTGACGAGGGCTATCGAGCCGTCCTCGCGGACTGCGAGCGGGCACTCGGACGCCCGGAGGTTGCGCTGCGACTCGTCGCCGAGGCTCTCGCGGACAAACCGGATGCGGACGAGACGGTCGAACTCCGCATCGTGGAGTCCGGGGCCCGGCTCGATCTCGGTGAGGCCGCAGCGGCCCGGCTCGTGCTCGAGGCGGCGCTCGGGAGTCCGCTGGACCCGTCGTCTCTGCACCCGGGAGACCACGCCCGCCTGCGGCTGGCCTCCGCCTACGCCGAACTGCTGGAGCTGCAGGGGCAGGCCGACCGGGCGATGGACTGGTTCGTGGCCATCGCGGGGGCCGATCCGGAGGACATCACCGGAGCCGTCGACCGCCTGGGCATCGAGTTCACCGATCTGGAAGACGTCGTCGTCGACGTCGACGCGAGGGAGACCGCCCAGGCCTTCGACGATCAGGCGCCGTATCAGCCCGGGCGATCCGAGGAGCCGGCACCGCCGGAGGTCGTCGCACCCCTGCCCGAGGACGACCACGGTCTGGGGCGCAGCTTCGACGAGGAGGTCGAGGCCGAAGTGGCCGAACTGCTGGGAGAGGTCGATCCGCCGTCGGACGCCGCCGAGCCGGGCGAGGGCCACACCGGTACGCACTGACCTCTCACATCAGGGGCGGCGTCGTCCACATCGCCCGGCGGCGTCCACAGATGCGGCCGGGCGCTGGGCGCCGGACCCCGGTCGCAGCACGCTCATTGCATGAGCGTTGCTGTGATCGATCGGAACGACGTGGTGCTCCGCGGGCGGCTGTCCGCCCCAGCGGAGATCCGGGCCCTGCCCAGCGGTGATCCGCTGCTCACCTTCCGTCTCGTGGTGCGCCGCCTCGAACCGCGAGCGCGGGGCCAGTCGGTGGACGTGCTCACCTGCATCACCTACGACCGTGGCCTGCAGCGTCGTGCGGCGCTCTGGCAACCCGGAGACGTGGTCGAGGTGGAAGGCGCCCTGCAGCGGCGGTTCTGGCGGACCGGCAGCGGCACTGCGTCCGTCTGCGAGGTGAACTGCCGCAAGGGCCGGAAGGTGCCCCGATCGGGCGTCGGCGCCGGCGAGCGGACCGCGTGAGGCGAGCTCAGTCCGCCAGCGGCCGCAGCACCAGACCCGTCCGCGGCTTGGGCACGAAGAGGGTGGACTTCCGGGGCATCCGGGCGCCTGCTCGGGCGACGGCGGCGACGTCGGCGGGCGACGGCGCCCTGAGCAGGAGCGCCACTCCCGAGCGTTCGACCGCGACCCGGAGTGCCTCTTCCACGCTGTGCGAGATCAGCACGGAGTCAGGGTCGTCCGAGCGCTGCCAGAGCCGGCCGAGGAGGCTGTGGTGCGCCACGACCACGTCGAGTCCGCGCCAGGCCGGGGGTGCCTCGGAGGGCACGGCCGCGCGGACGTCGTCCGTGGGATCGGACAGCCGCACCAGCCGCCTGCCGTCGGTGACCAGGAAGCCGGACTCCCGCGGTGCGGTCATCCACCGCCGGACTGCGTCGGCCGTCGTACCCCCGGTCGTGGGGACGTCGGCCACGCGGAAGCCGGCGGCAGCGGTGCCGACGGCGGCGCTCAGGTCCAGTTCAGGAACGACGCGGTGGATCGGATCGACCCGTAGACCCCCCGGACCCATCGGGGTCAGCAGAGCCAGGACGCTGTCGCTGCCAGGCCCCGCGGAAGCGCCGTGCTGATGGGCGCGAGCGGCCGCGAAGCGGTGGTGCCCGTCGGCGATGACCGCCTCGGTCCGGGCGAGGGCGCGCGTGAGCCGGTCCAGCAATCCGCGATCGGTCACCCGCCACAGCCGGTGCCCGACGTCGTCGACGTCCCGGACGGTCATGTCCGGCTCGCCCCGGCGCACCTCCTCGCTCAGCGCGGTGACCTCCGGGTCCGGGTCGTGAGCGAGGACGATGGGCTCGAGGTCGGTCCCGGTCGCCGCCAGCAACGCCCGTCGGCCCTCGACCGCGCGGGGGTAGGTGTCCTCGTGGGGGAGGACCGCCGTCGAGCCGGGCGGCGGCAGCGCGACCGCTCCCAGCCAGCCGACGGTCGTCGGACCGCCGCCGGCCGGACTCAGCTCGTAGAGCCACAAGGCCGGTTCGGCTTCGCGGATCAGCACCCCGTCCTCCTGCCAGCGGCGCAGGGTGTCGGCGGCGAGCTCCGTCGAGCGCTGGACGGCATCGCCCTCGTCATCGGAGCCCGGACCAGGCAGCGGGAGGATCAGCCGGACGATGTTGTGCGGGTCGGCCCCGGCCAGTCGCTCCCGGCCGGCCGGCGTCACCAGGTCGTAGGCTGGCGAGCTGACCCGGGCGAGGTGCCCGGGATCCCGGTGCCGATAGGTGAGGGCGCGGAAGGGACGGACGTCGAGTCCCGTCGCCGACGCGGACGACCGGGACGACGTCGATTCGAGCACGTGACCGATCGTAGGAGCGCACCGCTGCGGGCCGGCACGAGCCGTCTGGTCCGGGCCGGCTCGCGCCGACCGGAGGCGCTCGGCCCAGCCGAGGAAGGAGGGGTAGGAGTGCCGGAGACTTCCCCCGACGGCGGCGTCTACGAGTGGTACCAGCGCGGCATCCAGCTCCTGCGGGACGGCAATCCCGCGGCCGCGGCCACCCTCCTCCGCCGCGCGTCGGCGGCGGAGCCGGACTCGCGCAGCATCCTCGAGGCGCTGGCACGGGCCCAGTACGACGCAGGCCGCTACGAGGAGGCCGTCATCAGCTTCACCACGCTGACCGCCGTCAGCCCCACGGACGACTACGCGCACTTCGGTCTCGGCCTGGCGGCCAGCCGGGCCGGGGAGTTGCGGCTCGCGGCCGAGCACCTGGCGCTGGCGGTCGCCATGCGCCCGGACGTCGGCCACTACGCGCGTGCGCTGCGCGGGGTCAGGGCCCGGCAGGCGGCCGAGTCCGCGTGACCGCCGCCCACCCGGATACCCCCGGCACCGCCGTCCCACTGCTCGCCGGCAGCAGCGTTCCCCCGGCCGAGGTCTACGACGTCGCGCTCCTCGACCTCGACGGGGTCGTCTACGTCGGTCCGGACGCCGTTCCCGGCGTGCCCGACGCGCTGGCCGCCGCCCGGCGGGCCGGCATGCGCCTCGGATTCGTGACCAACAACGCCGCCCGCACGCCCGAGCAGGTGGCCGACCACCTGACCGTGCTCGGGGTTCCCGCCGACGCCGACGACGTCATCACCAGTTCGCAGGCAGCGGCCACCGTGGTGGCAGGTCTGCTCGGCTCCGGCGCGCGGGTGCTCCCCGTCGGCGGCCCCGGGATCGCCGCCGCGCTCACGGCCGCCGGTCTGACCGTGGTCGAGCGCGCCGAGGACGAGCCGGTCGCCGTCGTCCAGGGGTACGGGCGCGAGGTGGGCTGGGCCGAACTCGCCGAGGCAGTGGTCGCCGTCCGGCAGGGTGCCCGGCACGTCGCCACCAACGCCGACGCGACGGTTCCCTCGCCGCGGGGCCCGCTCCCGGGAAACGGGGCGATGGTCGGCGTCGTCCGGAACGTCACCGGTCAGGCGCCGCTGGTCACCGGCAAGCCCGATCCGGCCATGCACGCCGAGTGCGTCCGCAGGACGGGCGCGCGCCGGCCGCTGGTCGTCGGCGACCGGCTCGACACCGACATCGAGGGGGCCCGCCGCGCCGGGGCGGCGAGCCTGCTGGTCCTGACCGGCGTCACCGACCCCACGGTCCTGCTGGCCGCGGAGCCGCAGCAGCGCCCCGACCTGCTGGCGGAGGACTGCGCCGGCCTGCTGCGTACCCATCCGCCGGTGGTTCCCGATGGGCCGTCGTGGCGGTGCGGGGAGTGGACGGCGCGGGCCGGCGAGGGCGGGGATGTCCTCGTCCTCGAGTCGGCGGCGGGCGAGGGGGCCGACGACGGTCTCGACGGGCTCCGGGTGCTGTGCGCGGCGCACTGGTCCCGGCACCCTGCCCAGGGGGCGCCGGCCCGCGTCGTGGCGGCCGGCACGCGAGCGGAGGAGGCCCTCCGCCGCTGGAGCCTGACCTCATCGACCGGCAGCGGCGAGTGGCGGCGTCGTCCTACAGGAGCTTGCGCAGCCGCAGCAGGTCGCGAAGGCCCGCCTCGAGCTTGACCCGTCCGCCCGCCCAGGCCTGACCGAAGTGCAGGTGCCCGTCGACCATCGCCACCAGGTCGTCGCTGGTCATCGTCAGTCGGATGTCGGCCTTCGGCACCGCCGGGCCGTGCGGCTGTACGTGGAGATCCCGGACCGCCCCGGAGCTCAGTCGCCCGAGCACCACCTCGTCGAGGTCGGTCAGCCGGCAGGAGAGGCTGCGATCGAGTCCCTCGGCCGCCGGGTTCCTGGCCAGGTCTCCGAGGATGCTCCGGAGCGCCGTCATGCACTGATCCATCGTCGCCACGCGGGCGGGCCTCCAACGCTGGAAGGGTCGTACCGGTCGCGAGACGCTATCGCCCCGCTCGTCCGCCCGTGCCCGTCGTCCGTGGCCGGTAACCTCGCCAGCGACGACAACCAGCCGACCGAGGTACGCCGGCTGGGGGCCACTCCACGGGAAGGCAGGGCGATGACCGAGCCGAGCACGCCGCGACCGGTCCCTGGTCCGCCGCGCCCCGGCGAGCCCGCTCCGGCGACTGCTGCCGCACCCGAGCAGGCGTCTGCCGCCGACCCGTTCACCGACCTCGCCGAGCGGCCCATCGCCGAGCACGTGGCGGTCTTCGAGACCGAGCACGCCCGGCTCGAGCGCGAGCTCGGCACGATCGACCAGCTCTGATGGCCCGCCGCAGCCGGCTCGACGCGGAGCTCGTGCGGCGGGGCCTGGCCCGCTCGCGCGAGCACGCCGTCGCCCTCATCGCCGAGGGCCGGGTCGCGATCTCCGGGCAGGCCGCCACCAAGCCGGCGACCGGCGTCGACGCGGCCACTCCCGTCGTCGTGCGTACCGATCCCGATCAACCCAGCTGGGTCTCCCGCGGCGCGCACAAGCTCCTCGGTGCACTGGAGGCGTTCCCGGTCCCCGTCGAGGGACGCCGTGCGCTCGACGCGGGCGCCTCCACCGGTGGCTTCACCGAGGTCCTGCTCAGCCGGGGCGCGGCCGAGGTGGTCGCCGCCGACGTGGGCTACGGGGAGTTGGCCTGGTCGCTGCGCACCGACGAGCGGGTGCGGGTTCTCGAGCGCACCAACGTCCGCACGCTCACCCCGGAGGCGATCGAGGGACCGGTGGACCTGGTGGTCGCCGACCTCTCGTTCATCTCGCTGCGCCTGGTCCTGCCCGCCCTCACCTCCTGCGCGACCGACGACGCCGACCTGCTGCCCATGGTCAAGCCGCAGTTCGAGGTGGGCCGTGAGCGCCTGGGCGCCGGTGGTGTGGTCCGCGACCCCGAGCACCGGGTCCGGGCCGTCCTCGAGGTGGCCGCCGCCGCCGCGACCCTGGGGTGGGGAACCGCGGGGGTGGTGGCCAGCCCGCTGCCCGGTCCGGCCGGCAACGTGGAGTTCTTCCTGTGGCTGCGCCGCGACGCGCCCCCACCGCAGGAGGACGACGTCCGTCGGGCCGTTCAGCAGGGCCCGCCGTGAGCACCGGCGCGAGCTCACGCAGAGACTGCACAGGGTCGCGAGCACGCGCGACCAGCGCCAGCGAGGAGACCACGTGAGCCAGCCCCGCCAGGGCACGCCCGCACCGCAGGAGGAGCCACGCCGGGTCCTCCTGACCGTGCACACCGGCCGCCGCGACATCGTCGACCTGGCCCGCACCTCGGCCGCCCGGCTCACCGCCGCGGGAATCGTGGTCCGGGTGCTGGTCGACGAGGCCGAGGACCTCGACATCGCCGACGCCGAGGTCGTACCCGCCGACTCCCACGCGGCCAGCGGCGCGGAGATCGTCATGGTCTTCGGCGGCGACGGCACCTTCCTGCGCGCCGCGGAGCTGGCGCGGTACACCGACGCCGCCCTGATGGGGGTCAACCTCGGCCGGGTGGGCTTCCTCGCCGAGACCGAACCCGAGGCGGTGGAGGAGACCCTCCTGGCGATCGAGCGCTGCGAGTACTCCGTCGAGGAGCGCCTCGCCCTGCAGGTCGACGTCCTCGACGGCACGGGCACCGTCGTCGGCGGCACCTGGGCCCTCAACGAGGTCTCGGTGGAGAAGGCGCAGCGCTCCCGCGTCCTCGACGTGGTCCTGGCGATCGACGGCAGGCCCCTCACCAGCTTCGGCTGCGACGGCGTCCTGTGCGCCACCCCGACCGGCTCGACGGCCTACGCCTTCTCCGCCGGCGGCCCCGTCGTCTGGCCCGACGTCGAGGCGCTGCTGCTGGTCCCGAGCAACGCCCACGCCCTCTTCGCCCGTCCCCTGGTCACCTCCCCGGACTCGGTCCTCACCGTCGCCGTCCCGCCCGACGGCAACCGGTCCCGCGTGTCGGCCGACGGCCGCCGGATCCTCGAGGTGCCCGACGGCGGGCGGGTGGACGTCCGCCGGGCCGACCGCCCGGTGCGGATCGCCCGCGTGCACGCCGCCACGTTCGGCGACCGGCTGGTGGCCAAGTTCGGCCTGCCCGTCCGGGGGTTCCGGGACGCCCGCCACGCCGGACCGGGCCACGAGCTCTTCACCAGCCGCAACGTGCTGAGCTGCGATGTCGTGGCCGGCAACGGCGTCACCGACGGAGGAGCGCCCGCCGCGGAGGTGACCGGTGCCGGCTCGCACGACGACGCCTGAGCGGTCCGCTGCCCCGGCCGCACCGGTGGTCGACGGGCACCCCGGCCGGCTGACCGAGCTGCGGATCCGGGGGCTGGGCTCGATCGACGACGCCACCCTCGAGCTCGGCGCCGGCCTCACCGTCGTCACCGGCGAGACCGGCGCCGGAAAGACGATGGTCGTCACCGGCCTGACCCTGCTGTTCGGTGGCCGGGCCGATCCGGGCCGCGTCCGTGCGAGCGGCAAGGCCGGCGTCGAGGGCCGCCTGATCCTCCCGCCGGAGTCCCCGGCCTGGGAACGGGCCGCCGACGCGGGCGCCGACCCCGACGACGACGGCAGCCTGATCCTGGCCCGTACCGTCAGTGCCGAAGGCCGCTCGCGGGCCTTCCTCGGCGGCCGCAGCGTGCCCGTCGGCGTCGTCGCGGAGCTGGCCGAGGGGCTGCTGGCCGTCCACGGGCAGACCGATCAGCAACGGCTGTCCCGCCCCGCCGAGCAGCGGCGGGCCCTGGACCGCTACGCCGGTGCCGCTCACCTGGCGGTCCTCGACCGCTATCGCGAGGCCCACCAGCGGTGGCGGCAGCTGGCGGCCGACCTCGAGCGGCGGCACCGCCAGGCGCGGGAGCTGGCGCAGGCCGCCGACGTCCTGCGCCACGGCCTCGAGGAGATCGAGTCCGTCGCACCGGAGGCCGGGGAGGACGAGGCCCTCGACACCCAGGCCAAACGGCTGGCCGACGCCGACGCCCTTCGCGCCGCGGCCGACGAGGCGCGGATGGCGCTGATCGGCGACGTGACCGGCGACCTCGGCGGCGGCGAGGTTCCGCAGGACGCGACCGCCGCCCTGGCCATCGCCGAGCGGGCGCTCGCGGGATCCGACGACCCCACGCTCGTCCTCCTGGCCCAGGACCTCGCCGACGCCGTGGCGGTGGTGTCGGACGTGTCCGCGCAGTTGGCCGGTTACGTCGCCGATCTCGACGCCGACCCGGGACGCCTCGCCGAGGTCCTGGACCGCCGCGCCACCATCACCGCCCTGGTGCGTAAGTTCGCGGGGCCGGGGGAAGGCGTGGCCGGGGTGCTCGCGTGGGCGGAGGACGCCGTGGCCCGGCTGGCCGAGCTGGACGTCTCCGACGAGGCCCTCGAGGCGCTGTCCGCCGCCCGCGACGCCGCCCGGGCGGAGGTCGACGACCTCGGCGCGCAGGTCTCGGCCGGCCGGCGGGCGGCCGCTCAGGGTTTCGCCGCGGAGGTGGGAGCCGAGCTCGCCGGCCTGGCCATGAAGAGCGCCGGCGTCTCCTTCTCCATCGACAGCCACCCTGACGAGCCGGGTGCCGAGGGCATCGACGAGGTCGCGCTGCTCCTGGCACCCCACCCCGGCGCACCGCCGCGCCCGGTGCACAAGGGCGCGTCGGGCGGTGAGCTGTCCCGGGTGATGCTCGCCATCGAGGTCGTCTTCGCCGGTGCCGACCCGGTGCCGGTCATGGTGTTCGACGAGGTGGACGCCGGGGTCGGTGGTCAGGCGGCCGGCGAGATCGGGCGGCGGCTGGCCCGGCTGGCGCGCGACCACCAGGTCGTCGTCGTCACCCACCTGGCGCAGGTGGCCGCGTTCGCCGACACGCACCTCGTCGTCGACAAGTCGCCGGACACGGCGGCCGGGGTCACCGCGACCGACATCCGGGCCGTCGAGGACGAGGACCGCGTCCGGGAACTGGCCCGGATGCTCTCCGGGCTCAGCGACAGCGACACCGGGCAGGCGCACGCGCGGGAGCTGCTGGCCGTCGCGGCCGCCGGCCGCGGCTGAGCGACGCCCGCGGGAGTGGCACGGGCCACGGAAGGGTGAGGGCGGGCGTGCCACGTCCGACCGCGGGGTAGGCGGCCACCGTGACGTGCTTCTCCTCCGCCGACGAGTCGGCGCACTACGGCTTCTCGGTGTGCATGCTGCTGGAGCAGTACCGCGCGCAGCTGCGATGGGAAGAGGAGGGGGTCGTCGAGCTCGGCACGGGTGACGCCACCGCCATCGCCGACGTGGTGCGATCACTGCCGGCGCTTCGGGTCCGCAGCTTCGACATCAGCCGGCCGTCGGTCGAGACGGCGCGCGCGAACATCGCCGTGCGCGGGGTGTCCGACCGGTACACCGTCGAGCTCGGTGACTTCTTCGACCAGGCCGACTCGGCCGGGGGCCCGCCGGTCTCGACGGTCATCTCCAACCCCCCCTACATCCCGGCACCCGACCCCGACATCCGCATGCCGGAGCTGTGGGGCGGCGTCCACGGCAACGACCTGATGCTCCAGCTGCTCAAGGCCGGCTACGACACCGTCATCGCGGCGGTGGCGAGCTACTCCGACCCGGTCGAGACCGTCCGCACCGCCGGCGATCTGGGCTACCGGGTGGCGAACTTCCTGGCCATGGGCCTGGACTACGGCCCCTACAGCAGCGAGCCGAAGGTCCGCGACCACATCCGGCGCCTGTGCGACGAAGGCCGCGGCTGGGCCGGCGACGACGGGTACATGGTCGCCATCGCCCTGTTCACCCGGATCGCCGACGTCCCTGGGAATCGGGCCGACCAGCTGCTGAGGTCACTGCAGCTCAGCTGCTGACCACGGCCCGATGGTGATCAGGGTCCCTGATCACCATGGGTCCTCCCTCACCGTCGACCGCGAGGGAGGACCCTGAATGACCAGGTCTCCTGATCATCACAGGGGTCCGGGCGCCAGGGTCAGGGGCGCCGCTTGGCGTAGCCGGCGAGGCCGAACTGCAGGAGGGAGAGCCCGCGGCGGCCCTGCCGGCGCAGCTCCGCCGACAGCTCGAGGCCGCCGACGCCGGCCAGGACGCGGTCACGGGCGAGCTCGAGCAGAGCGGCGTACAGGCCGAGGACGGCGTGCGCGGCCAGCCACGGCTCCACCTGGCCGGGGCGCGCCCCGGTCTCCTCGGCGATCAGCCCGGCGAGGGCGTCGGTGAGCTCGCCGAGGATCTCCCGCTCGCGCACCTGCAGCGTGCGGCTGCCGCGGATCACCTGGGCCATCCGAGCCACTCCGGAGGCGGCTTCCGGTGACCCGAGCAGGCTGACCGCCCCGACGACGAAGCTGCCGGCGGCCGCGGACACCGACTCGCCGGCCGGCCGGCGACGGACCGCGTCCAGCAGCGCGGCGCGCATCGGCGGGTCGGCGTCGAAGACGAGGCCCTCCTTGACCGGGAAGTGGTTGAAGACCGTCTTCTCCACCACACCGGCGCGCCGGGCGATCTCCATGACGCTGACCGCGTCGAAGCCCCGTTCGGCGAACAGCTCGGCGGCGGCGTCGACGATCTTCGCCCGCGTCTCCTGACGCTTGCGCTCCCGGACGCCCGTTCCCTGCTCGGCTGCGCGACCCCGCCGGGTCCCCAACCCGGGCTGCCCACCGGGTGGGGGAGGCGTCTGGACCTCGGGACGGGTCGACGGAACTGCCCTGATCACCGCACCCGGGGTAGCCGGGGACGTCTCACCGGCAGGGAGGGGGGTGGTTCGGGGCAGGGCGTGGGCCACTCCAGTCACATGCGCAACGCTAGTCACAACTCGGTAACGGTCTCGCTCGCGAGCCGGAGAGGCCGGAGCGGGCGTGTCGCCCCCACCGTGGTGTCGGACACGGTGCGTGACTGGCAGGTCGCGCACGCGCGTCGGACGACCGGCCGGTCAGCGCGTCGTGAAAGCATCGGCCGCATGCGCATCGGCACACTTCGGCGTGGTCGGGGACAGGATGCCGGGCCCGGTGTCTCCGGCACCGTCCGGCTGGACCGCCGCACGAAGAACCTCACCAAGCGGCTGCAGCCCGGCGACATCGCCGTCATCGACCACGTCGACATCGACCGGGTCAGCGCCGACGCGCTGGTCGGGTGCAAGGTCGCCGCAGTGGTCAACGCCGCGCCCAGCATCTCCGGCCGGTATCCCAACCTGGGCCCGGAGATCCTCATCAACGCCGGCATCCCCCTGCTCGACGACGTCGGCAAGGACGTGTTCGCCAAGTGCAAGGAGGGCGCGCACCTCCGGCTCGACGGCAACCAGCTGATCTCCGGCGAGGGCGAGGTCGTCGCCGAGGGCCGGGTGCACGACGACGCGTCGGTCGGGGTGGCCATGGCCGAGGCGAAGGCCGGACTGTCCACCCAGCTCGAGGCCTTCGCCACCAACACCATGGAGTACATGAAGCGGGAGCGCGCGCTCCTGCTGGACGGGGTCGGTGTTCCCGACGTGGCCACCCAGATCGAGGGCCGGCACGTGCTGGTCGTCGTCCGCGGCTACGACTACAAGGAGGACCTGCAGGCCCTCCGCCCCTACATCCGGGACTACCGGCCAGTGCTGATCGGCGTCGACGGCGGCGCCGATGCGCTGCGCGAGGCGGGCTACCAGCCGGACATGATCGTCGGCGACATGGACTCCGTGAGCGACGACTCGCTCACCTGTGGCGCCGAGGTGGTCGTGCACGCCTACGCCGACGGCCGCGCGCCCGGCCTGGCCCGGGTGCAGGACCTCGGTGTCGAGGCGATCACCTTCCCGGCGTCGGCCACCAGTGAGGACATCGCCATGCTGCTGGCCGACGAGAAGGGGGCCACCCTGATCGTCGCCGTCGGCACGCACGCCACCCTGGTCGAGTTCCTCGACAAGGGCCGGGGCGGCATGGCCTCGACCTTCCTCACGCGGCTGCGCCTGGGCGGCAAGCTCGTCGACGCCAAGGGCGTGAGCCGCCTCTACAAGAGCCGCATCTCCACGGCCGCGCTGGTGGTGCTCGTCCTCGCCGCGTTCCTCGCCATCGGCTCGGCCCTCGCACTGTCCGCGGCCGGCCGGGTGTACCTCGACCTGCTGTTCGACCAATGGAACAGCTTCATGTTCTGGTTGGAGAACCTCTTCTCGTGATCGACTTCCGCTATCACCTGGTCTCGCTGATCGCCGTCTTCCTGGCGGTCGCGTTGGGGATCGTCATCGGCACCACCGCGCTCAACGAGCCGATCCTCGCCGACATCGAGAACCAGGTCGCCGACCTCGAGCAGGACAAGCGCGCCCTGGAGGACCAGACGCAGGAACTGCAGACCCAGCTGGACACCGCCGACGCCTTCCAGGAGGCGGTCGCGCCGGTACTGGTCGACGGCACCCTGACCGGGCGCAGCGTGCTGCTGGTCACGACCAACGAGGACGTCGCCCCCGAGGTCGTCGAGGAGGTCCGGACGCTGATCGCCGAGGCCGGCGGCACCATCAACGGGGAGCTCTCGCTCCGGCCGGAGTACAGCGATCCCTCGACGTCCGCGGCCCTGCAGAACTACGTGACCGATCCCGGCGGTCTGCCCGCGGGCATCGAACTGCCTGCCACCGACGACACCGGCGAACTGGTCGGCAGCCTGCTCGCCCAGACCTTGATGATCCCGGCCGAGGGGGCCGCGAGCGACGGTGCGGTCGTCTCCTCGGTGCTGGCCGGTCTCGCCTCGCTGGACGTGCTGGCGGTGGACAGCGACGGGGTCTCGCCCGCCGATCACGCCGTCGTCCTCACCGCCGACGCCTTCACCGGGGAGGATGGTGAGGCACGCAACGAGACGGTGATCGACCTGGTCACCGCCCTCGACGCCGCGGGTTCCGGTGCCGTCGTCGCCGGGAACGCGGCCTCCGCGGGTGAGACCGGTCTGGTCGGGGCCATCCGCGCCGACCCGTCGCTGGCAGCCGCGGTGTCCACGGTCGACAACGTGGCCACGCTGCCGGGGCAGATCAGCACCGTTCTCGCGCTCGGCGCGGAGAGCGAGGGCACCTCCGGGGTCTACGGCACGGGGGAGGGCGCCCAGCCGGTGCCGCCGGTGCCCGCCTCCGCACCGTGAGGGTCGCTGGCGTGGGCACGACCATGGGCGCCGGCCGGAGGCTGCAGCTCGCTCTTGCGGGTGCGGTCGCCGCGCGTGCGGCGCTGGCCGGGGCGGCAGCTCTCGACGGCCGCCCCGCAGGCGCGCCGTGGCGCCGGATGAACTACGCCGGACGACCGGTGACCCTGCTGGGCGGGCCGGCCCTGGCCGCCTCCGCCACGGCGTCGGCGGTGCTCGGCGCACCCACCGGGACGCGCACGGCGGCGGCCCTCGTCGGGACGGTCTCGGGCCTGGTCGGGGGATACGACGACCTGGCCGGCGCCCGCCCCGAGCAGGCCCGTGACAAGGGGCTGGCCGGCCACCTCGCCGCGCTCCGGGCCGGCCGGGTCTCGGCCGGGGCCGTGAAGGTGGCGGGGATCGGGGCGGCGGCTGCAGCCGCCGCCGTGCTCACCCGCCGCGGCACGGGGGTGGGAGCCCTCCTCGACGGCGTGCTCACCACCGGCCTCGTGGCCGGGACGGCGAACCTGGTCAACCTCTTCGACCTGCGGCCCGGGCGTGCGGGCAAGGCCGGCGTGCTCGCCGCCTCGGCCTGCCTGGGCGGACCGGGCGGATCGTTGGTCGCCGGCCCGCTCGGCGCCACCCTGGCGGTGCTCCCGGACGACCTGGGGGAGCGGCTCATGCTCGGCGACTCCGGCGCCAACGCCCTGGGCGCCCTGATCGGGCTGCGGCTGGCCGCCATCCCCGCGCGCGCACCGCGGGCCGGCCTGCTCGCCGGCGTGATCGCACTGACGCTGGCCAGCGAGCGGATCAGCTTCACCAAGGTCATCGAGGCCACCCCGGGACTCCGCGAACTGGACCGCCTCGGCCGCCGGGCGTCGTGAACCGCCGCACGGTCGCGCAGGGTGTCGCCGGGGCCGCGGCCCTGATCGCCGTCCTCACCCTGCTGGCCCGGCTCGCCGGCTTCGGCCGCACCCTCGTCTTCACCAACACCGTCGGCGCCGACAGCACCGGCGACACGTACCAGGCCGCGAACACCGTCCCGAACATCGTCTTCGAGGTGGTCGCCGGCGGGGCGCTGGCCAGTCTCGTCGTCCCGATGCTGGCCGGCGGCATCGCCGCCGGGAACTCCGAGCAGGTGCGCCGGACGGCGTCGGCGCTGCTGGGCTGGACGCTGCTGATCCTCACGCCCCTGGCCGTGGCGATCGCCGTGCTGGCCGAGCCGATCGCGCAGCTCTTGCTGGGCGACGGGAACGAGGCCGAGGTGGCGCTGGCCGCCCGCTTCCTGCTGGTGTTCGCGCCCCAGGTCGTGCTCTACGGCATCGGCATCGTCCTCACCGGTGTCCTCCAGGCCCATCGGCGGTTCGCCGGACCGGCCATCGCGCCGCTGCTGTCCAGCCTCGTGGTCGCGGGCGCCTACCTCACGTTCGCCGCGATCGGCGGAGCGGAGGACGTCGACGACCTCTCGCGGCCCGCCGAACTCGTCCTGGGAGTGGGGACGACGCTCGGCGTGGTGGCGCTGAGCCTGAGCCTGCTCGTCCCGATGCGCGGACTGCGGCTCGGGCTCCGGCCGGCGCTGCGCTTCCCCGTGGGCGCCGCTCCGCGCGTGCGGCGGCTGGCGGTCGCCGGCGTCCTCACCCTCGCCGGGCAGCAGCTCGTGGCCGCCGTCGCCATCCGGCTGGCCACGGACGGCCCCGACGGCACGCTCGTCGTCTACGCGGCGGGCCTCACCCTCTTCCTCGTCCCGTGGGCGGCGCTCGCCGTCCCGTTGGCCACGTCGGCCTATCCCGGGCTCGCCGAGCGCGCCGACGGCGGCGACGAGCCGGGGTACCGCCGGGCCCTGGCGCCGGTCACGGTGCTCGTCGTCGCCGCCTCGACGGTGGCGGCGGGGCTCCTGGTCGCCGTGGCGGGACCCATGGCCCGCATCTTCCTGGCCGGCGAGCCCGACCCCGTCGTCGCCGCGCTGCGCGACACGATCATCGCCTTCGCGCCCGGCCTGCCCGGGTACGCGCTCGTCGCGCTGCTCACCCGTGCGCTGTACGCGCGGGGGCTGTGGAAGGCACCGACGGTCTGCGTCGTCGGCGGGTGGCTGCTCGCCGTCGCCGCCGACGTCGTCCTCGCGCGGTTGCTGCCGGTCGAGGACCGCGGCCTGGCGCTCGGGGCCGGGCACAGCCTCGGTGTCGTCGTCGCGGGGCTCGGGCTGCTGGTCACCGTTCTCCGCGTCGCCGGTCCCGGAGCGTTGGCCGGCCTTCCCCGGACCGGCGCGGCCGCGCTCGCCGGATCCGCCCTCGGCGCCGCCCTGGGGCTGCTGGCCACCAGAGCCCTGGGCGCCGACCCCGTGCCCGGCGGGCTGCTGGTGGCGGTCGGAGGCGGCCTGACCGGAGCAGGGATCGTGCTGGTCATCGCCCTGACCGTCATGATGGGCGTGGCACGGCGTCCCCTGGCCGAGGCATGGGCAGCGCTGCGGGCACCCGAGCGCCCGGTGCCGGCAACGGACCGACAGGAGGAGCACGGTGACTGAGCGCTCGCCCCTGCACGGCCGCCACGTCGTCGAGGTGCTCGCCACGAGCACCGGGGGGGTCGGGACGCACGTGCGATCGCTCCTCCCGCGGCTGGGATCGGCCGGGGCAGCCGTCCGCGTCTGCGGCCCCCGGGCCACGGACGAGCTCTTCGGGTTCGCCGCCGCCGGCGCGGCGAGCTTCCGGCCGGTCGAGATCTCCGCCGGCCTCGCGCCCGCCGCCGATGCGGCGGCGGTGGTCGCGCTCCGTCGAGCGCTCGGCGGGACCGACCTCGTGCATGCCCACGGCCTGCGCGCCGGGCTGGTGACCGCCGCCGCCCGGCGTCTCACGCCGGGGCGACCGGCGTTCGTCCTCACCCTGCACAACGCGGCACCCGACAGCCGAGGGATCCGGCGCCGCCTCCTCGGCGGGGCCGAACGGGCCACCGTGCGCGCCGCCGACGTGGTGCTGGCGGCCTCCGAGGACCTGGCGGCGAACGCGCGGGTGCTCGGCGCGCGGGACGTCCGGATGGCGCCGGTCTCGGCGCCACCTTTGCGGCCCGCATCCCGGTCCCGCACCGAGGTCCGGGCGGAGCTGGGTCTCGACGAGGGGCGACAGCTCGTGGTGGCCATCGGCCGGCTGCACCCGCAGAAGGGCTACGACGTCCTCCTCGACGCGGTGGCCGCCTGGGAAGGGGCGGACCGCCTGCGCCCGGCTCCCCTCGTCGCCATCGCGGGAGACGGCCCCCTGGAGAGCGAGCTGGCCGAGCGCATCCGTGCACAGCGGCTCCCGGTCCTGCTGCTCGGCCGCCGGGACGACGTGGCCGACCTCCTGTCCGCGGCCGATCTCTGCGTGCTGCCCTCCCGCTGGGAGGCGCGCTCCCTCACCGCCCAGGAGGCGCTGCGGGCGGGTACGCCGCTCGTCGCCTCCCGCGCGGGCGGGTTGCCCGAACTGCTGGGGGACGCGGCCGAGCTGGTGCCGCCCGGGGACGCCGGTGCCCTCGCCGACGCGGTCGTCCGCGTCCTGGGCGACCCCGACCGGGCGTCGCACCTGGTCGAGGCGGGCCGGCGCCAGGCGGACGGCTGGCCGGACGAAGCGGCGACGGCGCGCCAGCTCGTCGCCGTCTACCGGGAGCTGCTCGGCCCCGCGGACGGCGGGCGCTGATGACAGCCTTCCGGCGTTGCGGTGCGGTGCTGGCCGCGGTCCTCGTCGGTCTGGCCGTGCTCGTGGTGCCGGCGGCGGCGGCGGACGACGGCGGCCCGGGCGTCGCCGATGCGGTGGTCGTCGTCGGGGTGCCGGGCCTGACCTGGGGCGACGTCGACCCCGAGGGGACTCCGGAGCTGTGGGCCCTGGCCGGGGACGCCACCATCGGCGCCCTCTCCGTGCGGGCCGCGCGAGGGACGACCTGCGTGCTCGACGGCTGGGCCACGCTGGGGGCCGGCAACCGGGCCCGCGTCCCCGGGCCCGACGACGGGCTGCCACCGGTACCGCTCCCGACCGTCCCGCTGCCCGATGACCAGTCCGCGCCCGCGACGTCGGCTCCCGGTGCCGACGGCGAGCCGGCCCCCGAGCCGCAGCTGTACACCTCGCTGTCCTACTGCGGGCTCCAGGAGCGGGCCGCCAACCGGGCGCTCGAGGACCCGTTCGCGACCGTGGAGCGCACCGCCGGCGACGAGGGAACCCGCAGATTCGGAGCGGAGCCCGGGGCACTGGGCGAGGCCGTGGGCTGCGCCACGGTGTCCGGCCGGGCAGCCACCCTCGCGGCCGCCGTCCCCGGTGTGGAGCTCACCCGCGCCGACGCCCTGCCGCCGGACCCGGCCGAGCTGGCCGGGGTCCTGGACGACTGCCCGCTCTCGCTGGTGTCCCTCGACCAGCTGACCGACGCCGGCAGGCCGGGTGTCGAGAAGACCGACGACGGCACCGATCCGGAGCCCCGCGCGGCGGCGCTGATGCGCATCGACCGGGCCGTGGGGGAGCTGCGCGCCGCGATCGCGACACTGCCCGGGGAGACGCTGCTGCTGCTCGCCGGAATCTCCGAGGTCAACGACGGCCGGCCGCAGCTGCACGTCGGCATGGCCTCCGGGCCCGGCTTCGGCTCCGGCTGGCTCACCTCGGCGAGCACCGGACGCGCACCGTACGTCCAGCTCATCGACGTGGCACCGACCGTCCTCCGGGCCCTGGGCCTGGAGCGTCCGCCCTCGATGAACGGGCAGCCGATGCGCGCCGTCGGGGACCGGCCGGCCCTGGACGTCGCCGTGGAGCAGTTGCGCGACCTGAACGTGGCGGCGACGGTGCACCACCGGAACGTCGGGAACTTCTTCTGGATCCTGGTCTTCGTGTCCGCGCTCGTCGTCGCGGCGGGCATCGTCCTGCTCGGGGGCTGGCAGCGGCGGCCCGCCCCGGCTGCGTCGGGGCCCCGCACGCGTGGTCTGCTGCGTCTCCTGGCGCTGGTCGCCGCCGCGGTGCCCGTGGCGACCTATCTCGCCGGGCTGTTCCCCTGGGAGCGTTCCGCGTCGCCCGTGCCCGCGCTCGTCGCCGCCGTCATCGCCGCCGACCTGGCGGTGGTGGCGCTGGCCGTCGCCGGGCCCTGGCGGCGTTCCCGCATCGGCCCCCCGATGGTCGTCCTCGCGGTGACGCTGGCGACGCTGCTGCTCGACGTGCTCACCGGCTCCGCCCTGGAGCTCAACGGGCTGCTCGGGTACGACGCCATCGTCGCCGGCCGGTTCACCGGGTACGGCAACCTCGGTTTCGGCCTGCTGTCGGTGAGCGCCCTGCTGGTCACCGCCGCCGCCGCGGCCGCCGCCGCGCGGCGGGGCGGGCGCAGGCGGGCGCGGGCGGTCACGGCCGTCACGGTGCTCGGGATCGGACTGCTCACCGTCGCCGTCATCGGGGCGCCGTCGCTGGGCCGGGACTTCGGTGGCGTGCTGGCGGCGATGCCGGGCTTCCTGCTCCTGGCGATGCTGATGGCCCGCGTCCGGGTCACCCTGCTGCGGTTCGCCGCGATCCTGCTCGCCGCCGTGCTGGCGGTCGGCACGGTCGCCGTCCTGGACTGGACCGGCCCGCCGGACCAGCGCACCCACCTGGGCCGGTTCGTCGAGCAGGTGCTCACCGGCGAGGCCTGGACGGTGGTCAGCCGCAAGGCGTCGGCCAACATCGACATCCTGCTGGGGAGCCCCCTGGCGTGGATGCTGCCGGTCGCCCTCGTCGCGGCCGTCTGGTTGCTGCGTCCCGGCGGGCTGCTGCGTGGGGGGGCCGGGCTGCCGGCCGGGGACGCCGCCGTCCTCCGTGCCGGACTGCTCGCCAGCGCCCTGAGCCTGACCCTGGGGGCCGCGGTCAACGACTCCGGGGTCGCACTGCCCGCCACCGCCGCCGCGCTGCTCGTGCCGCTGCTGGTCTGGCTGGCCGCCGGACGGGGTGGGAAGGACACCACGTCGGGGGAGTCCTCGGGTGGCGCGCCCCACTCCGGCCCGGCGGAGGGCCCGGATCGTGTTACGGTCGTCTCCCGTGGATCGACCGTCTGGAACGCTTGAATCGCTCGCATCACGCGGACTCCTGCACAACTCCCAGCCGACGAAGTTCGTCTTCGTCACCGGCGGTGTTGTGTCCTCACTCGGCAAGGGGCTGACCGCCAGTTCGCTGGGCGCCCTGCTGTCCAGCCGTGGCCTCCGCGTCACGATGCAGAAGCTGGATCCCTACCTCAACGTGGATCCGGGAACGATGAACCCGTTCCAGCACGGTGAGGTCTTCGTCACCGAGGACGGTGCCGAGACCGACCTGGACGTCGGTCACTACGAGCGCTTCCTCGACATCGACCTCTCCGGGCGGGCCAACGTCACCACCGGGCAGGTCTACTCCGAGGTGATCGCCAAGGAACGGCGCGGTGAGTACCTGGGCGACACCGTGCAGGTCATCCCGCACATCACCAACGAGATCAAGTCCCGGATCATGGCCGGCGCCGAGGGGCCGGAGCGGGTCGACGTCGTCATCACCGAGATCGGCGGCACGGTCGGCGACATCGAGTCGCTGCCCTTCCTCGAGGCCGCCCGCCAGGTGCGGCACGAGATCGGCCGGGACAACTGCTTCTTCCTGCACATCTCGCTGGTGCCCTACATCGCGCCGTCGGGCGAGCTGAAGACCAAGCCGACGCAGCACTCGGTCGCCGCGCTGCGCAGCATCGGCATCCAGCCCGACGCGCTGGTCTGCCGGTCCGACCGCGAGATCCCGACCGGGCTCAAGCGGAAGATCAGCCTGATGTGCGACGTCGACGCCGAGGGCGTCATCTCCTGCGCCGACGCGCCGTCGATCTACGACATCCCGAAGGTGCTGCACCGGGAGGGCCTCGACGCCTACGTCGTCCGCCGCCTCGGGCTGCCGTTCCGGGACGTCGACTGGACCGTCTGGGGCGACCTGCTCGACCGGGTGCACGCGCCCAAGGAGACCGTCACGATCGCGCTGGTCGGCAAGTACATCGACCTGCCCGACGCCTACCTCTCGGTCACCGAGGCGCTGCGCGCCGGCGGGTTCGCCCACCGCAGTCGCGTGCAGATCCGCTGGGTGCCGTCCGACGACTGCGACACCCCCGAGGGCGCCGAGAAGGCGCTGTCCGGTGTCGACGGGGTGTGCATCCCCGGCGGGTTCGGCGTCCGGGGGATCGAGGGCAAGCTCGGCGCCCTGAAGTACACCCGCGTCAACGGCATCCCGACCCTGGGGCTGTGCCTGGGCCTGCAGTGCATGGTCATCGAGTACGCCCGGGACGTCGCCGGCCTGGAGCGGGCCAACTCGGCGGAGTTCGACCCCGAGACGCCGGACGCGGTGATCGCGACCATGGCCAGCCAGGTCGACGTCATCGCCGGCGAACGCGACCTCGGCGGCACCATGCGGCTGGGCAGCTACCCGGCGAGCCTGCAGAAGGGCTCGGTGGCCGCGACCGCCTACGGATCCACCGAGATCACCGAGCGGCACCGGCACCGCTACGAGGTGGCCAACGCCTACCGCGACCGCCTCTCCGAGGCCGGCCTGGTGTTCTCGGGCACCTCGCCGGACGGCCTGCTGGTGGAGTTCGCCGAGTTGCCGCGCGAGGCGCACCCGTTCTACGTGGGCACGCAGGCCCACCCGGAGCTCAAGAGCCGCCCGACCCGGCCGCATCCGCTCTTCGCGGGGTTCGTGCAGGCGGCGATCGACTTCCAGGAGGCCGCGCGTCTCCCCGTCGCCTTCGACGAGGCGGAGAAGGTCGGCATCTGATGGGCGACCCGGCACCGCACGAGTACCGGGTGCTCGACAGCGAGACCGTGTTCGAGGGGCACGTCATCTCGCTGCGCCGCGACACGGTGGCGATGCCCGGCAGCGGTGACAGCGTCCGGGAGGTCGTGTCCCATCCCGGGGCGGTCGCAGTCGTCGCGCTCGACGACGAGGACCGCGTGGTACTGCTGCGGCAGTACCGGCACCCGGTCGGCGGCTACCTGTGGGAGCTGCCGGCCGGCCTCCGGGACTCCGACGGCGAGCCGCCGCTGGCGACGGCGAAGCGCGAACTGGCCGAGGAGGTCCAGCTCGGCGCCGCCCGCTGGTCGCTGCTCACCACCACGTACAGCACGCCCGGCTTCTGCGACGAGCAGGTCCTGGTCTACCTCGCGGAGGAGCTGTCCGAGGTTGCCCGCCCCGACGGCTTCGTCGTCGAGCACGAGGAGCTCGACATGACCGTCGAGCGCGTGCCCCTCGCCGACGCCGTCCAGCGGGTGTTCGACGGCGACATCCGCAACTCCTCCGCCGTCGTCGGGCTGCTCGCCGCCGCGCAGGTCCGGAGCAGCGCCCCGAGGCTGCGGCCGGCCGACGCCGGCTGACCGCGCCGGCGCCGGCTCGCGACCGAGGATTGACGGCGCCCGGCACAGCAGCGGACGCTGGACCGTGCCAGTCGCGCCGAGGAGGCGATCTGCGGTGACGAGCCACCCCGGAGACCCGGACGACGAGGCGCGGCGCGCGATAGAGCGCCGGCTCGACGAGATCCTCGTAGCCGTCCAGGCCGTCGACATGGGGCGGCTGACCGACTTCCATCTCGACAGCCCCAAGTTCAGCAAGTTCAACGACCTGCCGCCCTGGGAGCGACAGGACTTCGCGACGGCGATGCGACTGGAGGCCGAGGAGTTCCGGTCCGTCAGTGACATCCACGGGGCGTTCGACGACGTGAAGATCGACGTCTTCGGGCCCGTCGCGGTCGTGACGGCCGTCTTCGCCTTCGAGGCCATGGCGGAGGGCGACCGGGTGGCCAGCCGGACACGGGTCACCGCTGTCATGGTGGACGACGGAGGCGACTGGAAGATCGCCCACGAACATCTGTCGGACCTGCCGTCACCTGCGTGACGGCGGCTCTCCGGCTCGCTGGACGGCCGTCGCGCCCGAGCGGTCGGCGTCGCACGGAGGCAGTCCCAGCCGGCGGAGCTCGAGCGCGGCGAGTGCCCGGACCGCCGCAGGATCGCCCGCTCGCCAGGCCGCGCCGGTCCCCTCGGGTAGGGCGGCCAGGCGGGCGAGCGGAGCGGTGGCCAGCGCCCGCGCCGCGAGGATCTCCAGGCCCGGCGTCCCGGCCAGCAGCCGGCGGGCGGCACCGGCCTCCCGCACGTAGCGCAGCCGCCAGGGCAGCCAGCGCAGCAGCAGCCAGCCGACCGGGAGGACGACGAGGACGACGGCGAGGATCGTGGCCAGCGTCCCGACGGCGTCCTGCGAGGCCTGGCCGGCGCCGGTGACCGAGCCGCCCGCGTCGGACAGCGCGTCGAAGGGCACGGCCAGCTCGTCCCCGACGACCGGGACGTCCTCCGCGACGCCCGCCGCGGAGGACATGGTGCCGGCCACGGAGGTGCCCAGTTCCTCGACGGCCAGTCCCGGCTCGGCCAGCACGAGCACCGCACCGTGGACGGCCCGCGCGACCAGCGCCCACACCACGAGCCAGGCGAGCATTCCCACGTCCGCGGCCAGCTGGCGGGTGCGCTGGACCGGATCCTGGGCGTAGAGCTGCATCGCTGCATCCTCCGGCGCGACGGCCCAGCGCGCAGGTGCTGCCGGCGACACGGTGCACCACGCCGTCCGGGCCGGCGACAACTGACCACTCACGACGTCCGAATCGGGCGGAACCCGTCCGCCGGAGCTGGACGGGAATCGCCGGTCTGCACGGATAGCGGCAGCTCCGTGCCTAGACTCCGGCCGAGGCGCGCCCCGACCGGGTCGCCCACGACGCGGGACGCCGACCCCGACACCCTCGGGGGCCGGCCCGCCACGGAGCAGGGAGTCGAAGATGCGGGTCGGGGTTCCCCGAGAGGTCAAGAATCGCGAGTACCGGGTGGCGCTCACCCCGGCCGGTGTGACGGAACTCGTGCGCGGCGGGCACCGCGTGCTCGTCGAGCAGGGCGCGGGGGAGGGCTCCTCCATCCCGGATGCCGACTTCGTCGCTGCCGGGGCGGAGATCCGCGCCACCGCGGACGACGTCTGGGCCGACGCCGACCTGCTCCTCAAGGTCAAGGAGCCCGTGGCCGAGGAGTACGGCCGGCTGCGGGCTGACCAGACGCTGTTCACCTACCTGCACCTGGCCGCGTCCAGGGAGTGCACCGACGCGCTGGTGGCGTCCGGCACCACGGCCATCGCCTACGAGACGGTCCAGACCTCGGACGGCGCCCTGCCGCTGCTGGCACCGATGTCCGAGGTGGCCGGGCGGATGGCGCCGCAGGTCGGGGCGCACAGCCTCGAGCGGGCGCACGGTGGCCGCGGCGTCCTGCTGGGCGGGGTGTCGGGCGTCTACGCGGCCAAGGTCGTCGTCATCGGAGCCGGCGTCTCGGGGATGAATGCGGCGACGATCGCGCTGGGCATGCAGGCCGAGGTCATCGTGCTGGACCGCGACGTCGAGAAGCTGCGCGCCGCGGACCGCATCTACCGCGGGCACCTGCAGACCGTCGCCTCCAACGCCTACGAGGTGGAGCGGGCTGTGCTCGACGCCGACCTGGTCATCGGCGCCGTACTGGTCCCGGGAGCCAAGGCGCCGACGCTCATCAGCAACGAGCTCGTGTCCCGGATGAAGCCCGGCTCGGTCCTGGTGGACATCGCCGTGGACCAGGGCGGCTGCTTCGAGGACACCCGGCCGACGACGCATGACGACCCGACCTACCGCGTCCACGACTCGGTCTTCTACTGCGTGGCCAACATGCCCGGCGCCGTCCCGAACACCTCGACGCACGCCCTGACCAACGTGACGCTCCCGTACGTGATGGCGCTGGCCGACGAGGGCACCGCTGCCGCGGTCCGCAGCCATCCGGCTCTGGCCCACGGCGTCAACGTGGTCGGCGGGCAGGTGGTCCTGCCGGAGGTCGCCGAGGCGCACGGCCTGAGCGCCGTGCCGCTCCAGGAGGTCCTGCCCTGACGACCACGCTGAACGCGGGCCCCCACGTCGAACGGGTGGTGACCGGCTACCTGGACCACCTCACCGTCGAGCGCGGGCTGGCGCCCAACACCATCGCCTCCTACCGCCGCGACCTGCGCCGCTACGCCGAGTACCTGGCCGCCGCCGGCGTGCGCGGTCTGGGTGAGGTCGCCGAGTCCGACGTCTCCGGCTTCCTGGCCGCCCTGCGACAGGGGGACGACGACCACCCGCCGTTGTCGGCGACGTCGGCGGCGCGCGCGGTGGTCGCCGTCCGCGGCCTGCACCGGTTCGCGTTGCTGGACGGGATCGTGCCCGACGACGTCGCCCACGAGGTGCGCCCGCCGACACCCGCCCGCCGGCTGCCCAAGGCGGTTCCGGTCGAGTCGGTCGTGGCCCTCATCGAGGCGGCGGGTGCCGTCGAGGCGCCGCGGGGCCTCCGGGACCGCGCCCTGCTGGAGCTGCTCTACGGCACGGGAGCGCGCATCTCCGAGGCGGTGGGCCTCGCCGTCGACGACCTCGACCGCGGGCAGGCGGCGGTGCGGCTGGCGGGCAAGGGCGGCAAGGAACGCGTCGTCCCGGTGGGCAGTTACGCCCTGCGTGCGGTGGAGGACTACCTGGTGCGCGCGCGTCCGGCGCTGGCGGCCAACGGGCTGACAGGTAAGCGAGGCGGCGTCCGAGGCGGCACGCTCTTCCTCAACGTGCGGGGTGGGCCGCTCTCGCGGCAGAGCGCGTGGGCGATCCTGCGGTCGGCCGCCGAGCGTGCCGGCCTGGAGCCGGCGACCGTCTCACCGCACACGCTGCGGCACTCGTTCGCGACCCACCTGCTCGACGGCGGGGCCGACGTCCGCGTGGTCCAGGAGCTGCTCGGCCACGCGTCGGTGACCACCACGCAGGTGTACACGCTGGTGACCGTCGACCGGCTCCGCGAGGTGTACGCGACCAGTCATCCGAGGGCCCTGACCTGACACCATGCGACCGAGCGCTTTGGCAGGTTCTGGAACCGGTTCGGCTGGAGCAGTCACAGGCGTAGTCAGTAATCGCCATGTCGACAAGTGGTCCGGCGTGCCTGTTCGGGAATCCTCGCCACCCTTCGTAGCGTCCTCATCACCCGAGCGGTCAGGACGGCTGACCGCACCCGGCACGACCGGGATCGGCACGAGGTGGAGGCAACGAGACCCATGGCTACCCGAGCGGACGCGGCCTCTGCCGTCGCGCGCCCGCACGACAGCGGCCCCGAGATGGGGGCGATCTCCCGGCAGGACCCGGCGAGAGCACGACAGCGCCCCCTGCCGGAGCCCAAGCCCCTCACGGAGCACGGGCCCGCCCGCGTCATCGCGATGTGCAACCAGAAGGGTGGCGTCGGCAAGACGACGTCCACCATCAACCTGGGAGCGGCGCTGACCGAGTACGGCCGCCGCGTCCTGCTCATCGACCTGGACCCGCAGGGTGCGCTGTCGGTCGGTCTGGGCATCCCGGCCCAGAACATGGACCGGACGATCTACAACGCCCTCATGGAGCGGAAGACCACGCTGGCCGACGTGCGCGTGCCGACCGACATCCCCGGGCTGGACCTGGTCCCGAGCAACATCGACCTGTCCGCGGCCGAGGTGCAGCTGGTCAGCGAGGTCGCCCGGGAGCAGACGCTGCTGCGGGTGCTCGCCGACGTGCGCAACGACTACGACTACATCCTGATCGACTGCCAGCCCTCGTTGGGCCTGCTCACGGTCAACGCGCTGACCGCGGCCCAGGGCGTGATCATCCCGCTGGAGTGCGAGTTCTTCTCCCTCCGCGGCGTGGCCCTGCTCGTCGACACGATCGACAAGGTCAAGGAGCGGCTGAACCCGTCGCTGGAGATCTCCGGGATCCTGGCGACGATGTACGACTCGCGGACCGTGCACTGCCGCGAGGTCTTCAGCCGGGTCGTCGAGGCCTTCGACGACGTGGTGTTCCAGACCGTCATCCAGCGCACCGTGCGGTTCCCGGAGACCACGGTCGCCGGACAGCCGATCACCACGTGGGCGCCCACGTCGTCGGGCGCCTCGGCGTACCGCGACCTCGCCAAGGAGGTGCTGTCACTGTGACCGAGCTTGCGAGGTCACAAGAGGACACAGCATCGCCGATCACGGCGACGACGAGCGAAGCGAGGAGCGTCGTGATCGAGCTTGCGAGATCGCCCAAGGGCACAGCGACTCGGGTCATGCAGCCGACGAGCGCCAGCGAAGAGGTGTCGGCATGACGCGTCGTCCGGTTCTGCCTGGAGCGTCGGAGCTGTTCCGGCGCACCGACTCGGCATCCTCGACTCCCGAGGTGACCGAGCTGCCCAGCCTGAGCTCGACCACCAGCTCGCCGGCCCTGCGCGGGTCCTCCGCCGGTCGCCGCGACGAGACGGGGGAGGCGCAGCAGAGCATGCCGCTGACCCTCGTCCCCGGTGGCGCGGCGGCCCAGGGCGACCAGCTCGCCGGCTTCCGCGGCGTGGCGCAGCCGGTCCCGACCCTGCAGCCCCACGTCCCGACCCGTGGCCGGCCGGTCCGCCGGGCGGACCGCACCAAGCACGACGAGAAGATCACCGTCTACATCTCCGCGGACGAGCTGCTCGCCCTGGAGAGCGCCCGGCTGACCCTCAGGGGCCAGCACGGGGTCGCGGCCGACCGTGGCCGGATCGTGCGCGAGGCGATCTCGGTCCTGCTCGCCGACCTCGGTGAGCGCGGCGACGAGTCCATCCTGGTGCGGCGCCTGCGCGGGGAGTGAACGACGGCCCTCCCACCCGCCGGGCCTAGGCTCGGTGTCCGTGAGCAGTGACGCCGGCGCGGCCTCGGAGACCTCCCCGGTCTCCGAGGCCGCGCCGGCGCGTTTCACGGTCAAGCTCACGAACTTCGAGGGCCCGTTCGACCTGCTGCTGCAGCTGATCGGCAAGCACAAGCTCGACGTCACCGAGATCGCGCTCTCGACGGTCACCGACGAGTTCATCGCCCACCTGCGGGCGCTGGGCGACCAGCTCGATCTCGACCAGGCCAGCGAGTTCCTGGTCGTGGCCTCCACCCTGCTCGACCTGAAGGCCGCCCGGCTCCTCCCGGCAGCCGACGTCGAGGACGAGGAGGACCTGGAGCTGCTGGAGGCGCGTGACCTGCTGTTCGCCCGGCTGCTGCAGTACAAGGCCTACAAGCAGGCGGCCCGCTTCCTGCGCGAACGGGAGACCGAGGCCGCGCACCGCTATCCCCGCGCGGCGGCGCTCGAGCCGCGGTTCGCCGACCTCGTGCCCGAGGTGCTGCTGGACCTGAGCCCCGAGCAGTTCGCGGCCATGGCCGCCCGGGTGCTGACGCCCAAGGCGCCCGAGGTCGTGAGCGTCTCCCACCTGCACGCCCCGCCGGTCAGCGTCGCCGAACAGCTGCTGGCCGTCCGCAACCACCTGGTGCGCTCGGGGACGGCGACCTTCCGGGCGCTCACCGCCGACTGCGGGCACACCCTGGAGGTGGTCGCCCGCTTCCTCGCGCTGCTGGAGCTCTACCGGCAGCAGCGCGTCGTGTTCGAGCAGCTGACACCCCTCGGTGAGCTGCACGTGCGCTGGACCGGCGGCACCGCCCCGGCGGACAGCCGGAGCGGTGACGTGGACGGCGCCGGCGACGATGCCGGCGCGCAACCCGACGTGGACGAGGAGTACACGTGAGCGGCGAACAGGGACCACCGGGCCAGGACCTCCCGGAGGGGCTCGACCGTCCGGAGCAGGACCACGCACCCATCTCCTGGGAGGCGCTGGCCGCGGAGCTCGCCGCGACCCGTGAGCTCGCCGAGGGGCGCGGCGAGCAGGACCCCGGCGCATGGGACGCCGTCGCTGCCGAGCTGGCCGCGCGGGTGGCCGAGCAGCCGGTCGAGCCGTCTCCGGAGCCGGCGCCGGCCCCGCAGGAGCCCGATCCCCGGCCTGCCCCGCCGCAGGACCCCACGCCGGCCGACGTGCCGGCAGGGGAGCCGGCGCCCGAGGAGCCGGCGGACGAGCTCGAGCTGCTCGACCCCGAGGAGCTCCAGGGCGGCCTCGAGGCCCTGCTGTTCGTCATGGACGACCCGGTCGACGTCGAGACGCTCGCGGCCGCGCTGCGGTGCCCGGTCGAGCAGGCGCGCACCGGGCTGGCAGCGCTCGCCGAGGACTACGACCGGAGGCGCTCGGGGCTCGTGCTGCGGCGGGTGGGGGAGGGCTGGCGGCTCTACACCCGCGACGAGCACGCCCCGGTCGTGGAGCGCTACCTGGTCGACGGGCAGCGCAGCCGGCTGACCCAGGCCGCACTGGAGACGCTGGCGGTGATCGCCTACCGCCAGCCGGTCACCCGGGCCCGGGTCTCGGCCATCCGCGGCGTCGGGGTGGACGGCGTCATGCGCACCCTGCTCACCCGCGGGCTGGTGCACGAGGTGGGCAGCGACCCCGACAGCGGTGGTGGCCTGTACGCCACGACGCCGCTGTTCCTGGAACGGCTCGGGCTGGAGAGCCTGGCCGACCTCCCGGAGCTCGCACCCTTCCTGCCGGAGACCGCGGCGATGCTGGACGAACACCCCGACTCCTGACCCGCCTTCGGTGTGACCGGCGACCTTTCCCGGGGGTGGGAGACTGGGCGGCGATGAACGCCGTACCCGACGACTCCGATCCGCTCGACGAGAGCACCACCGACGCCGGCGAGGGCTGGTCGGAGGACATGGAGCTGGCCCCGGTCCACCCCGGCGACCGGCCCTCGGCCGAACCCGACGAGGACCGTGAGGGCGAGCGGCTGCAGAAGGTGCTCGCGCGGGCCGGGGTCGGCTCGCGACGCGTGTGCGAGGACATGATCGAGGCCGGCCGGATCAGCGTGAACGGCGCCGTGGTCCAGGTGCAGGGCATGCGCGTCGACCCGGCCAAGGACAAGATCGCCGTCGACGGCGTCCGGATCGAGATCCGCGAGGACCGGGTCACCTACGCGATGAACAAGCCACCGGGCGTCATCACCGCAATGAGTGATGACCGCAACCGCGCCTGCGTCGGTGACATGGTCGGCGACCTGGCCAAGGGTCTGGTCCACGTCGGCCGGCTGGACCAGGACACCGAGGGGCTGCTGCTCCTCACCAACGACGGCGAACTGGCTCACCGGCTCGCCCATCCCTCCTACGAGGTCCGCAAGACCTACCTCGCCCAGGTGTCGGGGTCGGTGCCCCGCGACCTGGCCCGCAGGCTCCGCTCGGGGGTGGAGCTGGACGACGGGCCGGTGAAGGCGGACAGCTTCCGGGTCGTCGACACCCACGCCGGGCAGTCGGTCGCCGAGGTCGTCCTGCACGAGGGCCGCAAGCACATCGTCCGGCGCCTGCTGGCGCACGTCGGTCTGCCCGTCTCGCGGCTCACGCGTACCGCCGTCGGCCCCATCCAGTTGCAGCGGATGCGCTCGGGCTCGATCCGCAAGCTGTCCAAGGAGGAGCTCGGCACCCTCCAGGAGCTCGTCGGCCTCTGACGTTCCCGCGGGAACGCAACGGTGTGCGCGGATGCGCAGCTTCCGTCTGGATTTCTGCGCATGCGCGCACACAGTTGCCCTCAGGCACGTGGCAGCGGGCCGGTCGCGCGGCCTCCCTAGACTCGACGGGGCCCCGGCGATCCGGGTGCTGCAATCGATCGAGGAGTTGTACATGGCCGTCCGAGCCATCCGGGGCGCGACCCAGGTCGACGCCGACGACCGGGAGCAGGTGCTCGAGGCCACCCGTGAGCTGGTCAGCACGGTGATGGAGCGCAACCAGCTCGACCGCGACGACGTCATCAGCATCCTGTTCACCGCCACTCCCGACCTGGTCTCGGAGTTCCCTGCGCTGGCCGCGCGCGAGCTCGGGTTCGGCGACGTGCCGCTGATGTGCGCCTCCGAGATCGACGTCGCGCACGCCCTGCCGCGGGTGCTGCGACTCATGGCCCACGTGGAGACCGACAGGCCGCGGAGCGAGATCCAGCACGTGTACCTGCGCGGCGCCGTGGCTCTGCGACGGGACATCGCCCAGTGAGAGGCGCGTTCCGGGGGCAGATCACGCTCGACGGGCCGTCGGGCACCGGCAAGTCCACCGTGGCCCGCGGCGTCGCGGCGCGGCTCGGGGCCGCCTACCTGGACACCGGAGCGATGTACCGGGCGGCCACCGTCGCCGTCCTCGACGCCGGGGTCGACCCGCACGACGCCGACGCGGTGGCCCGCACGGTCGCCGCGGCGCGGATCGAGGTCGGCACGGAGGCCGGCACGGAGCTCGTCCTGGTCGACGGAGTGGACGTCGCCACGCGCATCCGGAGCGCCGAAGTCACCCGTGCCGTGTCCGCCGTCTCCGCTGTCCCCGCCGTCCGTCGTCAGCTGGTGGACCAGCAGCGGGCGCTCGTGGCCTCGGCCGAGGTAGTCGTCGTGGAGGGCCGCGACATCGGCACGGTCGTGCTCCCGGACGCGACGCTGAAGATCTACCTGACCGCCGCGCCGGAGGTGCGTGCCGAGCGCCGGGCCGGTCAGCTGGGCATCACCGACGCGGCGGAGATCGCCGTGCTCGCCGCCGACCTGCGCCGCCGGGACGAGTACGACAGCAGCCGGGCCGACAGCCCGCTGCGCCCGGCCGAGGACTCCGTCGTGGTGGACAGCACCGACCTCGACCAGCAGGGCGTCGTCGCCAGGATCGTGGAGCTCGCGGCGTCGACCGTCGCGGCAGGGGAGCGGGCATGAGCGAGGAGCAGAGCGGGCCGCTGCCCGTCGTCGCGATCGTCGGCCGGCCCAACGTCGGCAAGTCCACGCTGGTCAACCGGTTCCTGGGGCGGCGCGCCGCCGTCGTCCAGGACGTCCCGGGCGTCACCCGCGACCGGATCAGCTACGAGGCGCTGTGGAACGGCAAGCGGTTCACCGTCGTCGACACCGGCGGCTGGGACCCGAAGGCCGCCGGCCTGGGCGCGGCGATCACCCGCCAGGCCGAGTACGCGATGAAGACCGCCGACGTGATCGTGTTCGTCGTGGACAGCCAGGTGGGGGCCACCGACACCGATCTCGCCGCGGCCCGCATCCTGCGCCGCAGCGACCGTCCGGTGATCCTCGTGGCGAACAAGGTCGACGACGAGCGCAGCGAGGCCAACGCCGCCGAGCTGTGGTCGCTCGGCATGGGTGAGCCGCAGCCGGTGAGCGCCCTGCACGGCCGCTCCAGCGGCGACCTGCTCGACCTCGTCCTCGAGGCGATGCCGACCGCGCCACGCGAGCAGTTGGAGGAGGGCGGCCCGCGCCGGGTGGCGCTGGTCGGGCGGCCCAACGTCGGCAAGTCCAGCCTGATCAACCGGCTGGCCAAGGAAGAGCGCTCCGTCGTCGACTCCGTGGCCGGCACGACGGTCGACCCGGTCGACTCGATCGTCACCCTGGGCGGCGAGGAGTGGCGCTTCGTCGACACCGCGGGGCTGCGCCGCAAGGTGAACACCGCCAGCGGCATGGAGTACTACGCCAGCCTCCGCACCGAGGCCGCCATCCAGGCGGCCGAGGTCGCCGTCGTCCTGCTGGCCGCCGACGAGGTGATCAGCGAGCAGGACCAGCGCGTGATCAGCCAGGTGGTCGACGCCGGCCGGGCACTGGTCATCGCGATCAACAAGTGGGACACCCTCGACGAGGACCGGCACTTCCAGCTGGAGAAGGAGATCGAGCGCGAGCTGGCGCGGGTGCGCTGGGCGACCCGCGTGAACATCTCGGCCCAGTCCGGGCGCGGGGTGAACAAGCTCGCCGACCACCTCCGGTCGGCGCTGGCGTCGTGGGAGTCGCGGGTGCCCACGTCGGAGCTGAACACGTTCGTGCGGGCTCTGGTCCAGGAGACGCCGCCACCGGCACGCGGCGGGCGCGCCCCGAAGATCAAGTACGTCACGCAGGCCGACGTCCGGCCGCCGCGGTTCGTGGTCTTCTCCACGGGGTTCCTGGAGGCCGGCTACCGCCGCTTCCTCGAGCGCAAGCTGCGCGAGCGCTGGGGTTTCGAGGGGACGCCGATCGAGGTCTCGGTCAAGGTCCGCGAGGGCCGGGGGAGCGAGCGCCCGAAGGGCTGAGCCGGGCGGCGCTCCCTCAGTTCCCCGGCCGGACGTCCTGGACGGCGTCCGCGTTCGCGCGCGGGACCGGCACCCGAGCGCCCTCGGCCCCCACCCCGGACGCCGGCTCAGGCTCGTCGGGTCGGTGCGTGAGCGTGCTGGGCCACCACATCCACCGCCCGACGTCGAGCGTGAGCGCGGTGACGAGCACCGAGCGCACGACGATCGTGTCGAGCAGCACGCCGAGCGCGACCGCGATGCCGAGCTGGGTGACGAACGTCAGCGGCAGCGTCGCCAGCACGGCGAACGTCGCGGCGAGGACGAGGCCGGCCGACGTGATCACCCCGCCGGTGGCGGCGAGCCCGACCAGCGCCGCACGCCGCGTGCCGTGGTCGGACGCCTCCTCCCGCACGCGGGTCATCAGGAAGATGTTGTAGTCGATGCCCAGCGCGACGAGGAACACGAAGACGAACAGCGGGAAGGCGCTGTCGGTGGAGTCGACGTCGATCGTCCAGTCGAAGATCAGCGCGCTCAACCCCAGCGCGGCACCGTAGGACAGCACCACCGTCGCGACGAGGATCAGCGGCGCCACCACGGCCCTCAGCAGCACGCCGAGCACGAGCAGCACCACGGCCATGATCAGCGGGATGATGACCCGGTTGTCGCGCTGGGACGCGGTCTGGACGTCGAGGTTGATGGCGGTGTTGCCGCCGACCAGCGCCTCGCCGTCACCCACGTCGTCGAGCTCGGACCGCAGCGCGTCGACGCTGTCGTAGGCGGCCTGGCTGTCCGCGGGGTCGGCCAGCGTCGCCTCGATCAGCGCGGTGTCCCCGATGATCAACGGGTCCGCGGTCGAGCCGATGCCGTCGTTCGCGGCCACCGCACTCGCGACCTCTTCGGCCGTCCCGGCGCTCGTGAGCACGTAGAGGGGGTCGCCCGCGGCGGCGGGGAAGTGCCGGGCCGCCACCTCCTGGCCGACGACCGACTCCGGCGTGCCGCGGAACGACTCGGCCTGGGACAGGCCCTTCGCGTTCAGGGTGAACACCCCCAGGCAGGCCACCAGCAGCGCGGCGCTGGTCACGATCCAGACCACGCGCGGGCGCGGGCGGACCGCCGACCCCACGCGCGCCCACAGCCCGGTCGCGGTCGGCTCGGGGCTGCCCAGGGCCGGGCGCACCGGCCAGAACACCCAGCGCCCGCAGATGACCAGCAGCGCGGGCAACAGGGTCATGAGGACCGCGAGGCTCACACCGACGCCGATGGCAGCGACCGGACCCAGACCCCTGGTCGAGTTCATGGTGGCCGCGATCAGGCACAGCATTCCGAGGATCACCGTGCTCCCGCTGGCCAGGACGGCCGGGCCCGTGCGGTGGACGGCCTCGGTCATGGCCTCGTGCCGGTCGGCGTGCAGCCGTAGTTCCTCGCGGTAGCGGGCGACGAGCAGCAGGGCGTAGTCGGTGCCCGCGCCGATGACCAGGACGGTGAGGATGCTCGCGCTCTGGGCGTTCACCGTGAGATCGGCGTAGCGGGCGAGCAGGTAGATGAGCGCCTGTGCGCAGAACAGGGCGACCACCGCCGAGAAGATCGGCAGGATCCACAGGACCGGGCTGCGGTAGGTGAACAGCAGGATCAGGATGACGACACCCAGGGCGGCGTACAGCAACGTGCCGTCGATGCCCGCGAAGGCATCGGACGAGTCTGCCGCGAACCCGCCCGGGCCCGTCACGTAGACCTCGAGCCCGTCCGGTCCGTCCCTGGCCTCGGCGCGCATGCCGTCCACGAGCGGGGCGATCGCCACCCACCCGTCGGGGCCGACGTTGAGCGGCACCACGAGCTGCGCGGCCTGCCCGTCCTCGGCCGGGATGGGTCCCAGGACGTCGCCGTCGACCTCGGCGAGCTGCCCGAAGACCTCCGCGTTCTCCACCACGGCGGCGAGGTCGGCCGGCGTGAGCCCCTCGGGCCGCTCGTAGACGAGGACCGTGGTGATGATGTCGGGATCGGAGCCCAGGTCGGTCTGCTGCTCGAGGGCGAGCGTCGACTCGGCATCGCCGGGCAGCCACGAGGAGATCTCGTTGTCCTGCTCGTCGGTGAGGCCGCCTGCCAGCGGCGCCGAGGCGGCGGCCAGCACCAGCCAGAAGACGAGGACGACCCACTTCAGCTTCGGGTGGCTGACTCGGGAAGCGAACGACCTGCCCATGACGGACACCTCCGGCACCTGTGGTGCCCGCGCTCGGCTGCGCGGTGGAATCCCCGTGCCGCGACGCTAGCGACAGGCTCCGTCGGCTGTCACCGCCTTTGCGTGCGGCCCGGCGCGGGAGGTCCAGGGGGCGGCGAAGAGGACCTGGCGGTGCGGTAACCTGCTCAGGCGGTCGTCGCGCGGCCTGGGAGTCTCCGGGAAGCACGCGGCACGCGGGCTGTAGCGCAGCTTGGTAGCGCACCTGACTGGGGGTCAGGGGGTCGCAGGTTCAAATCCTGTCAGCCCGACAGAAGAACTGCAGGTCAGAGGCGGGTCGGCCGTGAAGGTCGGCCCGCCTCCTGCGTTTATACAGCAACGGGGTACAGCAATGCGGCCGGAGTGCAGCAACGGTCCCCACCGGAGCGCCTCGTCGAGCGAACCGCCGCCTCCCGATGCTGACGGGACCGACGTGGCTGTAGATGTCCGCTGTGATGGCGTACGACGAGTGACCCAGGTGCTCCTGGACGATCTTGGTGTGTGTTCCGGCCGCCAGCAGGAAGCTCGCTGCGGAGCGCCGCAGCGAGCCCCACGAGGTGCGGCGCTTCTACCCGTTCGCCCCGTTCACCGGCGGCCGGGCACCGCGGAGATCGAGTGGCACGGCGTGCGGATCCCGAAGAACTCGTTGTGCTGCTGGACCTGTACGGACAGAGTCTCCCTCACCAACCAGGTCGCTCGACTCGTCGTCGGTCCCGGGCCTCCCGGGCCAGTCGACGTGCTTCGCGCAGGGGCTGCGGTGTCCGTACCCCTGAGGTCGTCGTGAGCAGGACGGTGGCGGCCACGGTTGCGGTGGTGCGCCACGCGGCGTGGGCGGCGAGCGGACGAACGCCCGTCGCCGTCCGCACCCAGCGCGCGACCTCGGCGCCGTGGAGCAGCAGCGGAGAGGTGTCCCCGCGGTGGGCCCCGGGCTGAGCGCCCCGAGCGAGGAGGGGACGGTCGGTGACGCCGATGCTCGGGACGTCGAGCATGGCGCCCAGGTGCAGGGCGAGGCCTGCACGTCGAGGATGATCCCGGCCAGCGGCGGCGAGGAGGAGGACGTCGGGCCGTGTCCCGAGGGACTCCACCGCTGCGGCGAGCAGCGGCCCCTCGCGAACGGCCAGCAAGGCAGGGACGTAGCCGGCTCGGGCGACGCCTTCGAGGACCCGCGCGGCGATGAGCTGCGATCCGCGCAGCAGGACAGCGCTCGCCCAGGCGGGTTCATCGGCCCCGCTGTGTCCCTGGCCGCCGCAGCCGTAGGTCACGACCGCGGCCGCCACCTCGAGGGGCGTCCTCTCGGGGTACCAGGCCGATGGCTGCAGGGCGGCCAGCCGCTGCTGCTCGGCCAGGACGGCATCGGCGTCCACCGGCCACTGTCCGCGGCTTCCTCCGCAGCCCACCTCGTCATCCGCCTGACCACGGTCGGCCACGCGCGGGCCGGCCGTTGCCCCCCCCGTTCGTCGGTCAGGCGTCCTCGCGGTCGGGGCTCTCCAGACGGAAGAAGTTGCTCTGATTCCCGTCCTTGCGCTGATCCTGGTAGAGGAAGTTGAGCTTGCGGACGTCGAAGGTCTCGAACCACTCGTCCCAGCTCACGTGTCGCAGCCGCTCGGAGTCCCCGCCGAAGTCGAAGCGCAGCACGCCGAGATGGTCACCATGCTCCGTGCCTTCCACGGTCGCCGGTACCGCGCTGCGTTCCTCGGCCCACCGGCGGATGACCTCGTGGCTCGTGGTGGCCAGGCTCCGACCTTCGCGCTCGGGATCGTCCTCGAGGGAGGTGATCTCCTGCGAGTACTTGAGTGACTTGGACGTCTGCTCGCCGGTGCGCAGCTGCCCGTCGTCGGGACCGCGGTCGCCGGGCAGTCCAGCCTCTCCCTCACCGGTCCCGTTCGCGGGGCCGGCCGACCCGTCGCTCTCGTGGCTACCGTCCTCGCGGTAGGCATGGGAGATGGCCTCGACCAGCTCGTCCTTCTTCATGGAGGAGGCGCCGCTGACGCCGGCCTCCTGGGCCTTGTCCCGGAGTTCGTCGACCTTCATCTGCCGCAGCTCGGTCTCGCTCAGCCCCGGGGTGTCGGGGGTCTCGTTGCTCATTCGCTGGATCCCTTCTCGTAACGGGGGCGATGGCCGTGGCCGACCACGGGGCGACGTCGGAGGAGCACCGTCCTGTCGTGATCCCCGGCGTACCCGTCGCGCCGCGGCGCACGCACGGCGTCCTCGCCGTGTCCGAGGGAAGAAGGAGGCCTTGGTCCAGCTCACCGGTGTCCCGGCCTTGGCCAGGCGGCTGAGCGAGCGGATCCTGCGGCTACGCAAGGCCACGTCGACCGCATCTGATTGCAACCCGTGGTGACCTCCGTCCTGACGGGGCGACCGGCGTCGGTCAGCTGATCAGGGGCGCGATCGATCGGGCAGGTCGACGGCGTCTGTCTGTCCCGGTGACGTCAGGACGCCGGCCAACGCGCTACTGGCCACGAAGCCCTGCCCGCGGCGACACAGATGATGGTTCCGTCCCGGCCGCCGAAGTCGGCGACGCGATCTCGGCTCAGCTGGATGCAGCACCGCGGCGGATGCGGTGACCCGGCGCGGCACCGGCCGGTAGCGGCCGCCGACCCGCCGGTGCACGTCCGGGTCCAGGCGGTTCTCGAGCAAGCCGTGCCTGGAGAGGCGCCCGGTTCAGGGCCCATGTCGCAGCCGGCGAACGGCTGTCCGGCAATAGTCCTCTTCCAGTTCCAGGCCGATCGATCGCCGTCCGGCCCGGTGTGCGGCGACGAGCGTCGAGCCGGTGCCCGCGAAGGGATCGAGCAGCAGGCCACCCCGCGGGCAGGCCAGCTGCACCAGTGCGGCCATCATGGCGACCGGCTTGGGAACCGGGTGGGCCCATCGCCGGCGGAGTTCCGGCGTCCGTCGCAGCACACGGTCTGCCGCGTCGACCCGAGGCCGGGCAGCTGCCCAGCCAGGCGGTGCGGCGACGACCACGGTCTCCGGTTTCCCGGACTCGCGGTGCCAGGAGAGCCGGTGGGCGACCTGCAGACCCGTTCCGAGGAGGAGTTGGTCGATCCGTTGCGCGTTGTGGGCGCCGATGCAGGCGACCACAGGTCCCGTGCTGACCCGGCAGCACTCCGCCAGTGCTTCGTTGAGCCAGGACACGTAGTCCTCATCGGGCAACTGATCCCGGTTCCTCCCGTACGGCCGGCCCAGATTCCACGGCGGATCCGTGACGACCGCGTCGACGCAGTCGCTCGGCAGCGCCGGGAGCATCTGCGTCGCGTCCGCACACACCACGAGGGCACGCGCCGACACGTCGGAGGGCGGCCGCCGGTGCCTCGCCGGTCTCTCCGGTCCGCCGTCCGGCCGTCCGGCCTCTCGAGTCACCATCGCCCGGAAGTCATGTTCCTCGGCCCCGCGCCGCTGCGAGGGCATAGGCCAGGTCGGCGGCCTGGCGGCCGATCCGGGCGTCGTGGACGCGGATGACGTGTCCTCCGACCGAAGCGCCGAGCGCGCAGGCCGCCGCCGTCGCGACGTCCAGGGGAGCGCCGTCGAGCCCGAGGGTGCGGCGCAGGAAGATCTTGTTGGAGACGGCGACCAGGACGGGACAGTCCAGCGAGACGATGTCGTCGAGGCGGGCGAGCAGCTGCAGCGACTGGCGCCAGGATTTCCCCAGGTCGATGCCAGGGTCGACGATCACCCGATCGCCGTCGATACCGGCGTCCTGAGCCGCCTGCGCCAGCGCCGTGAGCCGGTCGCTGACCTCACCGAGGAGATCGGCGTAGACCGGGTCAGGATCGGGGACGCCCGGAGGACGGCGGATGTGGGTCACCACCACCGCCGCGTCGGCCGCCGCCACCGTCGGTAGGTAGGCCGGGTCGAGGCAGCCGCTCATGTCGTTGCCGAGCACGGCTCCCTCTGCGAATGCCGCCTCGGCCACGCCGGCCCGGGTCGTGTCCACGGCAAGGGGGACGTCGAACCGCGATCGCAGCGCGGCGATGGTCTCGGCCGCGAGGTCGCGTTCCTCGTCCGGACCGACCTCGGCAACCCCGACCCCGCCCGGACGGGCGCCCACCTCCAGGACGTCGGCGCCGTCGGCCACCAACTGCTCGGCGCGGGTGAGCAACCGGTCGAGCTCGTAGTAGGCGCCCCGGTCGGAGAAGGAGTCGCGGGTCCGGTTGAGGATTCCGATGACCACCGGCCGCTCGGCGAGGTCGAAGTGTCGGGTGCCGAGTCGAAGGAGCATCCGCCCGGCTTACCAGACCCGCGGTCGATCCACAGGAGACCCCCGCCGCGGCTCCCAGGGGATGAGGGCGCCGACGGAGCCGGTGGGGGTTTCCTGTCGCCGGTGCCGAGGTAGCTCGTCTCCAGCCCCGGAGACGGCGGGGTCAAGCCAGCGGCGGTGGGGGGCAACGGTGCCCGGACGGCGGTCGATCTGCTTCCACACATCCTCGACGGATCCGTCGGGGATGCGTGTGCACGTGCTCGACCTGATCACCGAGTACTCCGGGGCGGCCGACGTCTCGGTGATGGTCCGTCCGACGGACGGTGGCCGACGGATGCTGCATCGGGCGGCCGAGCTGGGAGCTCGGATGCTCCGGCTGCCGTCGCCCCGCGATCCGCGGTTCGCCGAGTTGATCGGCGGCTTCCTCGCGGGCCACCCGGCGGACGTCTTCCACTGCCACGTCGGAACGAGGTCCGAGGACCGGGACGGGGTCCGCCTCGCTCGCCTAGCCGGATGCCGGGTCGTGGTGCAGACCCGGCACCTGCCGTACCTGGTGCAGCCGGCGGATCCGGCCGCGCTGCGCGCCGCGATCGCGGCCCTGTTCCCCGATCCCCGGCTCCGCCACAGCCGAGGCGCCGCGGGCCGGCGCCGGTACCTGGCCGAGTCCACCCGGGAGCGGACGGCCGCCCGGACGGCCGACGTCTACGAGCGAGAGCTGCTGGCCGCCGTCGTGAGGCGGGGATGAGCCGGTTGCGTGTGGCCTGCGTGGGCACCGGCTTCATCGCCGGACAGCACCTCGGCGCCCTGTCCGGTTTCGACGACGTCGAAGTCGTCGCGGTCGCTGACGCCGTGCCCGAACGCGCCGAGGCGGCCTCCATCCGATGCGGGGCCCGGCCGTACGCGGACGGCCTCGCGCTGCTGGAGGAGGAGGAACTCGACGCCGTCTGGCTCTGCGTGCCCCCGTTCGCGCACGGCCCCCTGGAGACGGCGGCCGTCGCCCGAGGGCTGCCGTTCTTCGTGGAGAAGCCGCTCGCCCTGGCCCTGGATACCGCCCGGACCGTGGCGCGGCAGGTCGCCGCCTGCGGCCTGGTCACTGCGGTCGGCTACCACTGGCGGCACCTGGAGGTGGTGCAGCAGGCGGCGGACATGCTGAGGGAGACGCCGGCGCAGCTGGTCTCCGGCTACTGGCTGGACAAGACCCCGCGGGTGCCGTGGTGGACGTTCCGCTCCGGGTCGGACGGTCAGGTCATCGAGCAGACCACGCACATCTTCGACCTGGCCCGTCTGCTCGTCGGCGAGGTCGACAGCGTCTCGGCTCTCGAACACGCCGTGACTCCCGAGACGGGGCGGGACGGTGAGGTGCCGACCGCCGCCACGGCACTGCTCGCCTTCACCTCGGGCGCGGTGGGAAGCATCTCGTCGGCCCGCGTCCTCGGCTGGCGGCACCTCGTCGGGCTGCACCTGGTGGCCGAAGGCCGGGCCCTCGAGGTCTCCGAACGGGGCCTGACCGACCACGAGCTGCGGGTGGTCAGCGGCACGGGTGAGGAGCAGCTCGTCCGGTCGGAGCAGGACCCGGTCGCCCGCGAGGACCGGGAGTTCCTCGATGTCCTGCTCGGACAGGCCCCGCGCGTCCGCGTCCCCTACGAGGAGGGGCTTCGCACCCACGCGCTGGCCTGCGCGGCCGATCGCTCCGCCCGCGAGGGGATCCCGGTGCGGCTGGACACCGCCGCGAGGGCAGCGGCGGAGCCGTTCCATGAGTGAGCGACCGGTCCGGTCCATCGGCGTGGCCACGCCGGGCCGGCCGGAGATGCTGGACGACGTCGAATCCGAGCCCGGGCCCGGGCAGGCGTGGGTCCGAACCGAGTGGAGCGGCGTCAGCGCGGGGACGGAGGTGGCGCTCGTGCGCGGCACCGACCCGCACCACCAGCTGCGCTGGGATCCCGATCTGCGGTCGTTCGACGGGAACGGCCCGCCCGCCGGCTATCCCATCCGGGGGCTGGGCTACATGGAGGTCGGCCGGGTCACCGAGAGCCGCGTCGGCTCCATGCCCGAAGGCTCCCTGGTGGCCATGGCCTACGGCCACCGCACCGGCCGGTGCGCCGATCCCGCTCGTACGACGGTCGTCCCGGTGCCTGACGACCTCGATCCGCTGCTGGGCGTCTACCTGGCCCAGATGGGTCCCATCTGTGTCAACGGGCTGCTGCACGCCGCCGCGAACCTCGCCGGCCCCGGCGCGACCGTCGACGCCGGCGTCCGCGACCGGCACGTCCTGGTGACCGGCGCCGGCGTCATCGGCCTGCTGTCCGCACTGCTCGCAGTCCGGCACGGAGCGGCAGCCATGCTGGTCGCCGAGCCCTCGCCGGAGCGCCGCGCCGTCGCCGCGGCACTGGGGCTGGACAGCGTCGACGACGCCGACGGGGCGGCGTGGCTCGAGGTCAAGCAGCGGTGGCGGCACGGTCCCGGGGACGTCGGCGCGGATGTGGTGCTGCAGTGCCGGGGCCACGACGTCTCCCTGGCCACCGCCCTCAAGGCCCTGCGACCGCAGGGCACCGTGGTCGACCTGGGCTTCTACCAGGCGGGCGCCGAGGCGGTCCGGCTGGGCGAGGAGTTCCACCACAACGGCCTGAGCGTCGTCTGCGCCCAGATCGGCCGCGTGCCGCGCGGCATGGCCGGGACCTGGCCGCGCGCGGCACTGGCCGCCGTCACCCTCGACCTGCTGCGCGAGCGGGGACAGGACATCCGTACCCAGCTCGTCACCGACATCGTGCCGTTCGACGACGGCCCGCAGCTGCTGGCCGACCTCGCCGCCCGTCGGCGGGCCACGCTCCAGGCGGTGCTGCGCTTCGACGCCGACTGATCCGCCGTGCGGGTCCGACTCGTCGGCTCCGCCGCTCGAGTGGTTGCCAGTCACGTGCGCGACCGGACACCGAACCGCCAGCGATGCCCCGTCCGATGTGCGGTCCACGCCCAGCGGGACATCGAAGCGCCGACCCCACGGTCCGCATCCCCGGGCGACCAGAGGTCACAACGACAGCCGCCCCTCTCTGACTCAGCGCAGCACGGACCGGAAGAGCTCGACCAGCCGGTCGGCGTGGGCGTCGAAGGTGTGCCGCTCCCGGACGGCGAGGGCTGCCGTGCCGCCGCGGCGGTCGGCCAGCTCCCCGGCCAGGACGGCCCGTACGTCGTCGGCCGAGCGGTAGAACAACCCGGTCCCCTCCGTCCGCAGCACCCGCTCGACGGAGACCAGCGATCCGGGGTTGGCCTGCTGCAGGAGTGGCAGCCCGGCGGCCAGCAGCACGGGCAGCCGGGCGGGGGAGTTGAGGTCGTCCCAGCCCGCTCGGTGCAGTTCGCCGCCGTTGTCGCTGTCGAAGCGGTGCAGCCAGCCGGCGTCGTACCGGGAGAGCTCGCCGACCCAGTCCTCGGGGCCTACCGGCGGGTGCAGGTGCACGTGGTCGGGGGCGGCGGTGAGCGCCTCGTCGAGCCAGGTGGTCCATGACCCCTTCGGGCCCGGTGCCCGGACCTGGCCGTAGAGGTGGGTGTGGATGCCGCGCCGGGCCAGGTCGAGGACCCAGGCAGCGTCGAGGCCGGCCGGCCGGCCCACGACGACCGTGTGCGCCTCACCGTCGGCCTCGGAGAGCTTGTCGGCGAGCGGCGCGTCCAGCCATTGCCGCTTCGGTAGGTCGCCGTCGAGCACGCCGAGCCGCGCGGGATCGACCCGTCCCCGCAGGGCCGCGGCGAACCAGTCCCGCTCCTCGTCGGTGGCCAGGAGGCAGGCGTCGGCGTGCGTGACGAGGTCGGCGAGCAGCGGCCACTCGCCGCGGACGATGCTGCGCTGGGGTGACTCCTTGAAGTGCCAGACGAAGGGCAGTTCGGGGAAGGCCGCCCGCACCGCATGCGCGAGCGGGACGGCTCGCCAGTTGAGCTGCGCCCAGACGACGTCCGGCCGCAGCCGGCGTACCGCCTCAGGCCAGCGCTCGCGTGCCAGGTCGGGGACGTGCCCGAAGGGCAACGGCCCGACGGTGGCGTCGCCCAGCCCGTCGGTCGTCCACAGGCCGCCGAGCCGGTGGCCGCGCTCGGCCAGGGCGAGGACCCGCTCCGGGTTGAACGCCAGCTCGCCGACCACGAGCACGTTGAGGCCGTGCGGTGCCGCCGGGTACCGGGCGTCCCGGAAGCGGGCGTATCGCGCCACCTCGTCGACCTCTCCGCTGTCGGTGGAGGCGAAGCGCAGCGGCCCGGCGACCCGGTACCGGCTGCGGAAGACGTTGAGGCCGCCGTCGAAGGACTCCCGGATGGCGCGGGACCGCTGCGCGGGGTGGCGGGTCCAGGAACAGGTGACCCGGCCGGTGTCCGCGGTGCGTCCGCGGGCCGCCAACCGTGCCCAGAACAGCCGCTCCAGGTCGTCGGTCTCCAGCTCGGCCCGTTCCGTCCACCGGTCCCCGGTGCGGCGGTGCGCCACCTGGACCAGCTGGGCGTAGGGCGTACCCGCCGGCTCGGACAGGCCGGAACGGACGAGCACGACCTCGGGGTCGCTCAGGCAGTCGAGGACCCGGGACAGGTGGTCGGAGTGCCAGACGTCGTCGGCGGGCAGCAGGGCGACGACCGGCGCGGCGGTTCCGTCCAGTCCCGCGTTGAGCGTGGCACCGACCCCGCGGTTGTCCGGCCAGCCGACGAGCCGGATCCGGGGGTCCGCGAGCGCGGCGACCACGGCGGCCACGGCCTCCGGGTCGGGAGAGCCGTCGTCCAGGACGAGGGCTTCCCAGTCGCAGACCTGCTGACCGAGGAGGCTGTCCAGGGCCCGGGGCAGGAAGGCGGACTGGTCGTGGACGGGGACCAGCACGGAGACCCGGGGAGCGGGGTCACGCAAGGGGAACGGACGACGCGTCGGGTTCCATGACCGCCGCGTACACGCCGGTGACGCGGGCGGCCAGCGCCGGCCAGGCGTAGGCCCGCGCCCGGGCCCGCGCCCCGGCCGAGAGGCGGGCCCGGAGCTGGGGGTCGGCCACCAGCCGGTCCAGCGTCTCCGCCAGGCAGTCCACGTCGCCTGGCGGGACGAGCAGGCCGGTCTCCCCGTGTCGCACGACCTCCGGGATGCCGCCGACGTCGCTCGCCACCACGGGCAGGCCGGCGGCCATGGCCTCCACCAGGACCGATCCCATCTCCTCGTAGGCCGAGGGCAGCACCAGCACGTCGAGGGAGGACAGCACCCCCGGGACGGCGGAGTGCTCGACGAACCCGGTCATCGTGATCCGGTCGGCGGCCGGGCTCTCGCGGATCAGGTGCGCGACCCGCCGGCGGTCGGGCCCGTCGCCCACGATCACGAGTTCGGCCCGCCGGCGCATCCGGCCGAACGCGCGGACCAGGAGGTCGGCCCGCTTCTGCGGAGCCAGGCGCCCGACGTAGCCGATCCGGGGACGCGCCGATGGCGGCCGCGTGTCGTTCTCGGCCGCGGTGAACAGGGACGGCTCGAAGCCGGACGGGATCGTGTGGATCCGGTCCGCGTCGACGCCGTCGGACCGCAGGGCAGCTGCGGTCCGCTGGGTCAGCACGATCACCGCGTCGGCCCGGTGGAGCGTGCTCCGCTCCACGACGCCGCCCAGCGAACGCAGCAGCCGGACCCGGAGCGTGCCGCCGCGCAGGGTGTGGCCCACGCTGCAGTGCACGGTGACGACCAGCCGGGCGCGGTGCCGGCGCGCGGCCAGCCGCGCCAGCAGCAGCGTCGCGATGTCCTCTCCCTGGTGGGCGTGCACCAGATCGACCGGCCGGACGGCGCCGGCGGGCGGACGGCGGAGCACGTGCGCCAGGGCGGTCAGAGCCCACAGCTGACGCAGGCCCGGGATGGGCAGGCCCCTCCGGTGGACCTGCGCCGACTGCCCGAGCCGGGTGACCGACCGCGGCGCGGCGAGTCGGGAGGTGACCACCGTCTGTTGGACGGCCTGCGTGTCCAGGGCGCGGGTGAGGGCGGCGGTGTGGTTCTGCATGCCGCCGATCGGGTCGAACCGGGTGGCCCGGGGATCCAGCTCACCGGGATGGCCGGCCGCCCCCTGTTCCGTGCCCGTCGACGGCTCGAACACGCTGCACAGCCGGAGTACGTGACGCTCGACGACGGTGTCGATGGAACCCGGCATCCGCGCCTCCCTGTTCGGCGACCTGCAGTGAAGCACGGGATTGCCCGCTCGGGCGGGCGGGCAGGATCCCGCCGTGCGTGCCCCGTTCGCCGACCGGTCCGTCCGGCGGGTGGCGCTGGTCCGCCTGCGGGTGGGGCTGGGTGATCTGCTCTGTTCCATGCCGGCGCTCGGTCGGCTGCGCTCGGCCCGACCGGACGTGCACGTCAGCCTCATCACCTGGCCGGAAACGGCCCCGATCGTCGACCGGATGGGGCGCATGGTCGACGAGCTCCTGCCCTTCCCCGGTGCCGAGGGCATCCCCGAACGGACGCCGGACCCCGACGGCTGGGCATCCTTCATGTGCGCTGCGGCAGAACGGCGGTTCGACCTGGCTCTGCAGGTCTACGGGGACCGGCCGGCCGCCAACCGCGTGACCGCGGCCCTCGGCGCGCGTCTGGTCGGCGGCTTCGCCCCCACCGGATGGGACCCTCCCGCCGACACCGCGCCGCTCTACCTGCGGTACCCGGCGCACCTGCACGAGACCGATCGTCATCTGCGGCTGTTCGAACAGCTCGGCGTGCCTTCGGGGCCTCCGGCGCGGATGAGCTTCCCCATCTCGGAGGCGGACGACGCCGAGCACGCCACCACGCTCGGGAACACCGGTCTGGTCCCCGGCCGGTACGTGGTGCTGCATCCGGGCGCCTCGTCCCCGACCCGGCGGTGGCCGGCCGAGTGCTATGCGGCGGTCGGCGACGCGCTGGCCGCCGTCGGGTGGGACGTCGTGCTGACCGGGGTGGCGGGGGAGCGGCCGATCAGCGCCGCGGTGCAGTCGCGGATGGGCGCGCCGGCCACCGACCTCACAGGGGCGACCAGCCTCGGCGGCCTGGCCGCGCTCCTCCGGGACTGCGCGGTGCTCGTCGGTAACGACACCGGTTCCGCCCACCTGGCCGCGGCCGTGGGGGCGTTCACCGTGACGGTCTTCCTGCCCGGCGATCCGGTCCGCTGGGCGCATCCCGGCCCGCGGCACCGGACGGTGGCCGCCGACGTGGAGTGCGCGCCCTGCCCCCATCTGGTCTGCCCGATCGACTTCCGGTGCGCGGCCTCGGTCCGCCCCGGGGAGGTGCTCGCGGCAGCCCGCGACCTGCTCGGCCAGGGCGCCTGGTGAGCCCCCGGGTCGCCTTCGTGGCCGACAGCGACGCCTGGGGCGGTGCCGAGGTGTACCTGACCCACCTGATGGAGCGGGCGGAGGACAACGAGTGGGCGGCCTCACTTGTCTGCGCCGAGCCCGTGGCCGAACGCTTCGCCGCGATGGTTCCCACGGACCGGCTCACGGTCGTGCCGCTGGCCCGGCGCCGGCCCGAGGCCCCGGCGATCCGCTCCGCCGTCGCCGCGCGGCATCCGGACGTCGTGGCGGTCAACCTCGTGGACCCGCCCTCCAACGCGGCCGCCCTCGCCGCCGGGCTCGCGGTCGCGCCGACCGTGGGGGTCCTCCACCTGGCCGGGGACACCGGGTCCGGGGAGCGACGGAACGCGCTCGCGGCGCTGTACCGGCGTCTGGCGGCCGTGGTGAGCCCCTCGGCCGAGGGCCGCCGGCAGGTGACGTCCGAGCTGGGCGTGTCGGGGGAGCGGGCGCACGTCGTCCCCAACGGTGTCGCCGTCCCCGCCGTCCCCAGCGGACCGGCCGGCCGCTCGGTGCCCCGGGTCGGGGCGCTCGGCCGGCTGACCGGGCAGAAGGGCTTCGACGTCCTGATCGATGCGGTCGGGTCGTTGGTCGCGGACGGGAGGCCGGTGGAGGTGGTCATCGGGGGTGCCGGTCGGGACGAGGCCGCGCTGCGCGCCATGGCGGCGGGGCTGCCGGTGACCTTCTGCGGCTTCGTGACGGACGTCCGGGCGTTCCTCGCCGGCCTCGACGTGTTCTGCCTGTCCTCACGCCATGAAGCGCTGCCTCTGGTGCTGCTCGAGGCGATGGCCGAGGGCCTGCCGTGTGTGGCGACCGACGTGGGCGACGTGGCCGTGGCCGTGGGGGAGGACGCCCTGGTCGTCCCGCCTGGTGACGTGACGGCGCTGTCCGTGGCGCTCACCGCCGTGTTGTCCGATCCCGCTCGCCGTGCGGGGCTGGGCGTCCGGGCCCGCCGGCGCGCGGTCCAGGAGATGGACGCCGGCCTGATGGCCGAGCGGACCTTCGCCGTCCTCGAGCGCGCGCGGCGTAGGGGACCCGAGGGTTCGCCGTGAGGCTCTCCGACGTCGCCGAGGACCTGTACGGCGTGCCACCGGAGGAGTTCATCGACACCCGCACGGGCCGCCGGAAGGAGGCAGGTGCCGACGGCGACCGCCAGCTGGCGCGGGAGATCGGGAAGCTGCGGAAACACTCGACCGCGGCCTGGGTGCTCGACACGCTGACCCGGCGGGAACCGGGAGGAGATGAGCCGCCTCGGGGAACTTGGCGGCGCCCTCCGGGGAGTCCAGCGCAGCCTGGAGGGCGACCAGCTGAAGGAGCTGGCCCGGCAGTGCCACCGCGTGGTGGCGGCACTCACGCGTCAGGCCCGGTCCTCGCGCAGCAAGAGTCGCTCGATGTCATCCAGCGCTCCATCCACAGAATGTGCGACAGCGGCGTCCTCCGTGTTGAGCCGGACGCAGTGATGCCGACTGAATCTGGCAGCACTAAGAACTGAGCCCCGCCGTCGAAAAGACAGCGGGGCTCAGCAATTGAGGCCACGGGAGTCCTGCGCGGGCCGCTGAGCCGGATCAGTGATCAGAGGTAGCGGCAGACAGTGGCGGGCGGGCAGGCGTCGGGTGCGACCGTGTCGGCCTGGTCGAGCAGGGCGGCGACGGTGGCGCGTAGCGCCGTGAGGTCGGCGAGCTGGCGGTCGAGGTCGGCCAGCCGATCGCCCAGCAGATGCTGCACGTGGGAGCAGGGCGCATTGCCGCCGTCGCGGATCGCCAGTACCTCACGGATCTGGGCCAGGGTGAGACCAGCGCGTTGGCTGCGCTGGATGAAGTCCAGCCGCTCGGTGACGGCCGGGTCGTAGGTGCGGTAGCCGGCGGAGGTGCGCTGCGGGGGTGGGAGCAGCCCGGCGGCCTCGTAGAAGCGCAACGTCTTGGTGGTGGTGCCGGTGGTCGCCGCCAGCTCGCCGATCCGCACGTCGGTTCCCCTTCCGGCTTGACCTTTCCCTGCACTGGAAGGTCCAGCCTTGGGCGTGGACGGCCGACCGGCAAACCGAGGGAGCGTGCGATGGCCATCGACCAGGACGTCGATCTGGCGGTGATCGGTTCCGGAGGCGCGGCGATGGCCGCGGCGATCGCCGCGCGACAGGCCGGGGCGCAGGTCGTGCTCGTCGAGCGAGGCACCCTGGGAGGCACGTGCGTCAACGTAGGATGCGTGCCATCGAAGACGCTGCTGGCCGCGGCCGGTCTCCGGCACGCCGCGATGACCAACCCGTACACAGGGGTGGCCCTGTCCGCCGACGGGGTGGACCTGGCGGCCCTGGTCGCCCAGAAGGACGGCCTGATCGCCGGAATGCGCCAGGCCAAGTACGCCGACGTTGCAGACGCCTACGGCTTTCCCGTCCGGCAGGGGGAGACACGTTTCCGCGACAGGGACACCGTGGAGATCGACGGCGTCCCGCTGCGCGCTGGGGCCTACGTGGTCGCGACCGGTGCTGTACCGGACGTGCCGGCGCTGCCGGGGTTGGACCAGCTGCAGCACCTGACCTCCACCACCGCCATGGAGCTGACTGCGGTACCCGAGTCGCTGGTCGTGATCGGGGGTGGCTACGTGGGAATGGAGCAGGCGCAACTGTTCGCCCACCTGGGCGCGGACGTGACCGTCGTCGGCCGCCTGGCTCCGCACGCAGAGCCCGAACTCACCGAGGAGTTGTGCCAGATCTTCGCCGACGACGGGATCACCGTCGTCGAGGAGCGCGCCGACACGGTGAGGGGCACCGGTGATGGCGCGACCGTGACGACCGCATCGGGCCGGCAGGTGAGTGGGCAACGGTTGCTCGTCGCGACCGGCCGGCGGGCGCAGACCGATGGTCTGGCGCTCGAAGCCGCCGGGGTGCGCACCGACGCTCGCGGCTTCGTCGTCACCGACGACCAGCAGCGCACCAGCAACCCGCGGATCTTCGCGGCCGGGGACGTGTGCGGCGCACCGCAGTACGTCTACGTCGCCGCCGCGGGCGGCCGGGTAGCGGCACTGAACGCACTGGGCGCCGGCGGCGGCACCGAGCCGGCCCGCGTCGACTACACCGGTCTGCCTGCCGTCGTCTTCACGCGTCCTCAGCTGGCCTCCGCCGGCTTGACCGAGGCGGAGGCGCTCGCGGCCGGGCACCGCTGCGAATGCCGGGTGCTGGGACTGACCGACGTCCCGAGGGCGCTGGTCAACCGAGACACCCGCGGCGGGGTGAAGGTGGTCGCCGATGCCGACTCCGGCCGGGTGCTGGGTGTGCACGCCCTGGGCGAGGGGGCCGGCGAGATGATGCTCGCCGCTACTTACGCCATCAAGGCCCGGATGACTGTCGACGACGTGGCCGACACATGGGCGCCCTACCTGACGATGGCGGAGGGCCTGCGCATCGCGGCCGGACTCTTCCGCAACCAGATGCCGACCTCCTGCTGCGCCTGAGTACCAGCGCATCCGCAGGACCGCCCGTTCACGCACATCGACGAGGGGAAGAGCGATGACAGAGCACGTGGACGTCGCCGTGATCGGCATGGGCCCGGGCGGTGAGGTCGCCGCAAGTCGGTTGCTGTCCGGCGGACGGCGGGTCGCGGTGATCGAACGTGAGTTGATCGGGGGAGAATGCGCCTACTGGGCCTGCATCCCGTCCAAGACCGTGCTGCGGTCCCCAGAAGCTGCCGGCGGGGTCGATCGCGCTCCGGGCGCCGAGGGCGCGCGGCTGGACTGGCCCACCGCGCGTGACTATCGCGACTACATGGCCCGCCACCTCGACGACGCCGGCCAGGTCAGCGGCTACCGGGACGCTGGCGCGCTGGTGCTGAAGGGCGATGCCCGGATCAGCGGTCCGGGACGGGTCACCGTGGACGGCCGGGAGCTCACCGCCGATCACGTCATCATCGCCACCGGCTCGGAGTCGCGCGTCCCACCGATCGACGGCCTCGGCCAGGTCACCGTGTGGACCAACCGCGAGACCTACACCGCCGCGGACCTGCCCGGCCGGGCTCTGATCGTGGGCGGCAGCGCCGTCGGTGTGGAGACGGCGCAGTTCCTCGTCCGCTTCGGTGTCCAGGTCACGCTCCTGCAGCGCGGCGACCGGCTGATGAGCCGCGAGGATGCGCGCGTCGGGGAGCTGACCGAGGCTCACCTGCGGGCAGCCGGCGTCGACGTCCGCACGGGTAACGAGCCGGTGCAGGCGCGCCGGGACGGTGCCGACTCTGTGCTCGACCTCGCCGACGGCAGCTCCGTCCGCGGCGACGTGGTCATCGTCGCCACCGGCCGTATCCCTCGTACCGAGGGGTTCGGCCTCGAGGACGCCGGAGTCCAGATCGCCGAGTCCGGTGGAATCGTGGTGGACGAGCACTGCCGTGCCGCCGAGGGTGTGTGGGCTCTCGGCGACGTCACCGGCGTCCTGCCGTTCACCCACGTCGCCAAGTACCAGGGCCGCATCGTCGCCGACGCCATTCTCGGCCGGCCTCGCGCCGCCCGGTACGACGGCATCCCGCGCGTCGTCTTCGCCGATCCGGAGATCGCCGCCGCCGGGCTCACCGAGGGCCAGGCCCACGAGCAGGGACTGACGACGGTGAGCGCCGAGGTCGACCTCGCGCAGGCCATCGCCCGGCCGTGGACCTACGAGCGGGATCCCCGCGGCCACCTGGGCTTGCTCGCCGATCCGGACCGCCGGGTGCTGCTGGGCGCCTGGGCGGTCGCCCCGCAGGCGGGGGAGTGGATCCACCAGGCGTCCCTGGCCATCCGCGCCGGCATCGGCATCGACACCCTGCTCGACCAGGTCGCACAGTTCCCCACCTACACCGAGGGATACCTGACCGCGCTCGAGGCGCTGGACCTGTAGGCCCGGCGGTTGCTCGGCTGCACGGGCCTCGCGGCGTGTGACAGAACTGCCGTGCGGGGGCTCTGCGAGCTGGCCACGTGCCAGCAGGACCGGCCCGGGACAGGTGGTCCGGATACGGCTGAACGACGGGGACGGCGAGAGGCGGGCGGGTCGTGGCGGAGGCTCGACGGCGGCCGGGGATGCGCGCGGTGCTGGCGCAGTCCGCTTTCCGGCGGCTGTGGGTGGCGCGCACCGTCAGTCAGTGGGGTGACATCTTCGGTTTCGTTGCGCTGGCCATCCTGATCTACCGGCTGACCGGCTGACCGGCTCGGGGCTGGGCGTGGCGGGCGTCGTCGTCGCCGAGATCATCCCGGTGCTGCTCATCGCCCCGTTCGCCGGCGTGGTCGTCGACCGGCTGCCCGCGTCCAGGGGATGGTTGCCGCCGACGTACTCCGTGCCGCCCTGGCCGGCGTGCTGGTGGTCTGGCACGACGACCCGCTGGGCATCTACGCGGTCGCGTTCGGCCTGTCGGCCGGTGCGGCGCTCTTCAACCCGGCCGCCCACAGCGTGCTGTCCTCGGTCGTGGCCGACCGGGAGATCGTCGCGGCCAACAGCGCCGTCTGGACGGCGGCGGTGCTGTCACAGGTCGTCCTCGCGCCGCTGGCTGGAGGCCTGGTCGCACTGGTCGGTCCCGGCTGGGCGTTCGGCCTCAACGCCGCGAGCTTCCTCGTCTCGGCGCTGGCGCTGCGTGGCCTGCGGCTGGTCGAGCCGCCGGGCGAGGTCGGCCGCCGCCGGCTGCTCGCCGACGCCCGCGAGGGTGTGGCGCTGGTCGGCCGGGACCGGTTGCTGCGCGCGCTGGCCATCGGACAGCTGCTGGCCGCGCTGTCGGCCGGCGCGACCAGTGCGTTGCTGGTGGTGCTGGCCGCCGAGCACCTGGGCGCGCCGGCGGACGCCTACGGGATCCTGGTCGGCGCGATCGGCGTGGGCGCCGCTCTGGGTCCCACTTTGCTGCTGCGGCTGATCCCCGATCCGCGCCGCCCGCTGTACGTGTTCGGCTCGTATGTGCTGCGGGGCGTTGTCGACCTGGTGCTGGCCTCGGTCCGCTCGCTGCCGGTCGCCGCCGCCGCCCTCGCCATGTACGGCGTCGGAACCTCCACCGGCGCTGTCACCTTCAACAGCCTGCTGCAGTCGCACGTCACCGACCGCACGCGCGGGCGGGTCTTCGCCCTGATGGACCTGCTCTGGCAGAGCGGGCGCCTGGCCAGCCTCGGCGTCGGCGGGCTGCTCGCCGACACCGTGGGCATCCGCGCCGTCTACTACCTCGGGGGCATGCTGCTGTTGCTGGCCGCCGCTGTCGGCTTCGCCGCCAGCCGCACACCCGCACCGTCCGCCGATGCGTAGCTCAGTGGCTGGGGCGCATGCACACCTGCATCCCGGTGAGCAGCCCGCGGACGCGGGCTTCGATCTGGTCGCGGATGGCTCACCGACTCGACCCCCTTGCCAGCCTGGTCCGTCAGGACGCAGCGAGGTTGCGCTTGCCCGGGAAGACGACCGGACAGGCGTCACCGCAGCCCACGGGGTGGCCTTGCGTGAGCGAGACTCGATTCCTTGGTCGCCCGGTTGCCGCCGGTGATATTGGCTATCATCGCCGCATGGCGATGAACTCGATGATGGACAGCGCCGCGGAGGCGGGGGTCAACGAAGCCGCCGCACTGTCCGCGGCGGCGTGCATGTTCCGCAGCCTGGGCGATCCCACGCGGCTCGCCATCCTCCGGCACCTCGCGCTAGGTGAGCACAAGGTCGTCGAGCTGACCGCCCACCTCGGGTTGGCGCAGTCGACAGTCTCCGCGCACCTCGCCTGCCTGCGGGACTGCGGGTTGGTGACCTCCCGGCCGCAGGGGCGGGCGTCGATGTGGTCACTGGCGACCGGGGCAGAACTGCTGGATGTGCTCGCCGCCGCCGAGCGGCTGCTCGCCACGACCGGCGATGCCGTGGCCCTCTGTCCGGCCTACGGCGAGGAAGCGAGCCGATGAGCGCTGTTCCCGCCCACGGCCACCGTGAGGTCTCCGCGGAGACGCGCCGCCGGCTCGGTCGCCGGGCGCAGCTCTTGGCCGGCGCGTCGGTCAGCTACAACGTCGTCGAAGCGGTCATCGCCATCACCGCAGGGGTCGCCGCCGGCTCGGTGGCGCTGATCGGCTTCGGCCTCGATTCGATCGTCGAGGTCTCCAGCGGCCTGATCATCCTGTGGCAGTTCCGCCACCGGCTACCTGAAAGCCGGGAGCGGACAGCGCTGCGGTTGATGGCGCTGTCGTTCTTCGCCCTGGCCGGCTACGTCACCTTCGAGTCCGTCCGCGCCCTCGTCTCCGGCACCGAACCGAAGTCGTCGATGGTCGGGATCGGCCTCGCGATCGCCTCGCTGATCGTCATGCCCTTCCTGTCCTGGGCACAACGGCGCACCGGCCGCGCGCTCGGATCGAATGCCGTCGTCGCCGACGGAACCCAGACGCTGCTGTGCACCTACCTGTCCGCGGTACTGCTCGTGGGGCTGATCCTCAACGCCACGCTCGGCTGGGGCTGGGCCGACCCGGTCGCCGGGCTGGTCATCGCTGCCGTCGCGGTCAAGGAGGGCCTTGAAGCCTGGCGCGGCGAGGGCTGCTGTGCCCCTGCCCGTCCCGGTGGGACCCCCGACGACGCACGTTCGACGTGCGGCTGCGCCGATGGGTGCACCGACGCCTGCTGCGTGCCCAGCGCCGCGCCGGCGTCCGGGACCCTTCAGATCACGATCCGGGAACAGGCCCGGTGATCGGCCCGCTCAGGCCTGCGGCCGCCCGGACCGACCACGGAGCACGCGCCACGTCCGGCACCGGAACGAGCACCGAACGGCGATGGCTCTCTGTGCAGCCGCATGCATGCCTCCGGTCGCCATGGCTGCATCACGGAGGACCGGTCCGGTGAGCGACACGAATGCCACCCTGAGCCCGGTCCAGATCGAACGGCTCACCAGGCGAGGGTTGCGCCTGGCACAGTTCACCGTCGCCTACAACGTCGTCGAGGGCGCCATCGCCGTCACGGTCGGCATCCTCGCCGGTCTCGTTTCGATGATCGGCTTCGGGTTCGACTCCGGTATCGAGTCGGTGGCAGCGGTACTGGTCGGCCTGCGCCTGGCTGCGCGCCTGCGCCATGGCGAGGCCGACGAGGCCAAGGAGCGCCGCACCCTCAAGGCAGTGGCCGTCACCTTCTTCGTGCTGGCCGCCTACGTGACGTTCGAGGGCATCCGCAGCCTCGTGGGCGGGGACAACCCCGACACGTCGGTTGTCGCCCTCGTGCTGCTCGCCGCCTCCATCGTCGTCATGCCCCTCCTGGCTCGCGCCAAGCGCCACGTCGGCGAGCGGCTGCGGGACCCGCTCATCCTTGCTGACGCCGCCGAGACCCGGATCTGCGTGCTGCTGAGCATCTCCACCCTGCTCGGCCTCGGCCTCTACGCCGTGGTCGGATGGCCGTGGCTCGACCCGGTGGCCGGCTTCGTGATCGCATCTTTCGCCGTCCACGAGGGCCGTGAAGCCTGGGAAGGCGAGCTGGTCGAGGACGACGAGGACGAGACGTGAGCGGATACCTGCTCGTCCTGGGCCTCGCGGCTCTGCCCGCGGCCGGAAACTTCGCCGGGGGAGTGCTCGCCGAGTCGTTTCGCGTCTCCGAACGCACGCTCAGCCTCGCGCTGCACCTCGCGGCCGGCATCGTGCTCGCCGTCGTGGGCCTCGAGCTGATGCCCGAGGCTCTGGCGGCAGGTCTCCCGTGGGTCCCCTTGTTGGCGTTCGTGGGGGGAGGCGCTGCCTTCATCGGCCTCGACCGAGCCATCGGCTATGTCCAGGCGAGGATGGGCGGGGGCGAGAAGCAGGGGAGCGCACTGGGGATCTTCTCCGGCGTCTCGTTGGACCTGTTCAGTGACGGCGTCATGATCGGCACCGGCACGGTCCTCAACCCAGCTCTGGGCCTTCTCCTTGCCCTTGGGCAGGTCCCCGCCGATGTCCCGGAGGGCTTTGCGGCCATCGCGACGATGCGCAGGGCCGGCATCAGCCGCGGTCGGCGGGTGCTGCTCGCGGCAGGCTTCGCCGTCCCGATCTTCCTCGGCGCCACGCTCGGCTACTTCGCCCTCCGGGACGCCCCCGAGATCGTCACCTTGTCGGTGCTCGCGCTTACCGGTGGCGCGCTCACGGCTGTCGTGGTCGAGGAGATGATCGGAGAGGCGCACGAAGGTGAGACTTCACGGCTGGGGCCCATCTTCCTCACCGCCGGATTCGCCGTCTTCGGCGCCATCTCCGTCTACGTGGGGGCGTAAGCGGCGACGCTTTGATCGGGCGGTGGTCCTGCGGGACCCGGAAGGGGCGATTTCGGTCGTCGCTGTCAGTGTTCCCCGTCTGTCCCATGCCAGAAGTGGAATGACTACTGGAATTCGTGGTTGGCGCATTGGCTCGCGCCGTCGGAGTGACCTATTACGGCGCTGAGAAGAAGCCCGCTTGATCCGGACGCCCGTGAGATCCGCGGAGAACCAACTCGTCCCGTCACAACGCGGATGATCCAAGACCCGTAGCCCCCAGCCAGGCCCGCAGCCAGATCATCAGCGCGTCCCACCAGCCGGTCAGCAGCAGGATGCCCAAGGCGATCATCAGGCCCCCACCGACCCGCATGACGGTAGGGGCGTGCCGGCGGGCCAGGTCGGAGAACGCCAGGGCGCGGCGGGCGCCGAGGGCCACCAGGACGAACGGGATGCCCAGTCCCAGGCAGTAGGCCAGGGCGAGGATGGCACCGCGGCCGGCCGAGGCCTGGGTGTAGGCCAGCGTGTTCACCGCGGCGAGCGTCGGGCCCAGGCAGGGCGTCCACCCGAGGCCGAACACGACGCCGAGGACGGGGGCACCGGCCAGGCCGGCCGGCGGCCGGCGGTGGATGCGGCGTTCGCGCATCAGCCAGGGGATCGCGCCGAGGAACGACAGCCCCATCGCGATCACGACGACGCCGGCGACCCGGGTGAGCACCGGCGACCACTCCAGCAGCAGCCGGCCCAGGCCGCCGAAGAGGGCGCCGAAGGAGACGAAGACGGCGCTGAAGCCGGCGATGAACAGCAGGGACCCGGCCAGCACCCGGCCGCGGCCGGCAGCGGCCGGGGCCGCCGGCGGTGAGGGGGCGGTGCCGGCCTCGGCAGCACAGCCGGCCGATGTCGCGCCGGCTGGCCCACCGCCAGCAGGCTGCGGAACTCGGGGCCGGCCGGCGGTGGCCTGGGAGCCGGCGAGCCCGGCGATGTAGCTGACGTAGCCGGGGATCAGTGGCAGGCAGCAGGGGGAAGCGAAGCTGATCAGCACGACCAGCGCGGCCACCGCGATGGCCACCAGCAGCGAGCCGTCGGTGACGATGCGGGCGAAGGTCGCCCCGAGCTCGCTCACGCTCGGTCCTCGGCGAGCAGCAGTTCGACGGCGGCGCGCAAGTCCTCACCGCGGACCTGGCCGGTGTAGACGGCGGCCACGCGGCCGTCGCGGTCCAGCAGGATGGTCGAGGGCACCACGTTGGCCGGGAACCCGCGGAACGCCATCGCCACCTCACCGCGCGGATCGAACACCGACGGGTAGGCCACCCCCAGCCGCTCGACGAAGGCGACGGCCATCTGCCGCTGGTCCTTGACGTCGATGCCGAGGAACTGCACGCCACGGTCGGCGACGTCGGCGTGCACGGCTTGGAACTCCGGGGTCTCCACCCGGCACGGCACGCACCAGGACCCCCAGAAGTTGATGACCGCGACGTCCCCGGCCAGCGACGAGGACTCGAACGGAGTGCCGTCGAGCAGCTCGCCGGAGAAGGCCGGGGCAGGTGACCGCTGATCCTCAGCGACCACCGTCGCCGCCGGCGTGGGTTCGGTGAACTCGTACTCCCCGGTGGAGCTCACGGTGTCGTTCCCGCCGGTGGAGCAGCCGACCAGCGCGCCTGCGGCGGCGCCACCGGCGGCCAGCAAGAGGGTCCGGCGACTGAGCGGCCGGCTCATCGGCGTGCCGCCGCGGTGGAACCCGAGAGGCGGCGGCTGGCTGTACGACTGAGATGCGTCCTCACCACATCCCTACTATGACAGGTAGGAGCAGCGGTCTACTATCGGGCATAGTGGCGCCAGTGTGGCGCCCGACAGCCGTTGGAGGCACCGATGTCGGAGCTGTTCTACCTGTTGGCGTTGTTGGCCTGCCCGGTCGGCATGGGCGCCATGATGTGGATGATGAGCCGCGGCCACGGATCGGCGCCGCAGCCGGCCGAGGACAAGCAGGCCGAGCTCGCCGGCCTGCGTGCCGAGATCGACCAGCTGCGTGCAGAGCGCTCCGGCGACGGCGGCGACCCGAGGTTGACCGAGTCCAGCCGATGAGCGGCTGGCTGCTGCCGGCCCTGGTCCTGGTGGCGGCCCTGGCCGCCACCTACCGGTGCTGCCTGCGGCCAATGCGCGGCGGAGTCTGCCACCCCGCTCCGGCCCGGACGCCGACGGCGGACGACGGCTTGCAGCGGCAGCTCCGTCAGGCGCGCGCCGAGCGGGACCGGCTGCGCGCCCAGTAATCGACCTGCGGCCGGAGCTCCGGTCCTTCCCGGGCTCGTGATCGCGGCCACTGCGACACCTTCCATCCCGAGCACCGAGAGAGGCACCCAGCGGTGAGACCTGTCCTGTTCGAGGTCTTCAGCCTCCCCATCCACAGCTACGGAGTGAGCAAGGCCGCGGCCGCGCTGGTGGCCGGCTACCTGCTGGCCCGGGAGTTCCGCCGCTTGGGCTGGCATCCGGACCGGGCCTGGTCGATCGTGGTCGCAGCCACCGTCGTCGGGTTCGTCGGCGGCAAGCTGTACTACCTGGCCGAGCACGCCGGGGACCTGTCGGCGCACTCCTCCGGGCCGTCGGGGTTCACCTGGTACGGCGGCCTGATCGCCGGGGTCGCCACAGTGGTGGTGATGGCCCGCCGCTACGGGCTGCCGCTGGCGCAGTTGGCCGGTGTCGCGGCCGCGCCCCTGTCGGTGGCCTACGGGATCGGCCGGATCGGCTGCTTCCTGGCCGGAGACGGCTCCTACGGCCAGCCCTCGGACCTGCCTTGGGCGACCGCGTTCCCCGACGGCATGGTGCCCACCTTCGTGCCGGTGCATCCCGCAGCGCTGTACGAAGCCGTCGTCGCACTGGCCGTCGGCGGGCTGCTGTGGATTCTGCGGACCCGGTGGTCACCGCTGCACGTCTTCGGGCTGTACGCAGTACTCAGCGGGTCGGCGCGGTTCCTCGTCGAGGAGATTCGGGTCAACCCGGAGGCGGTGCTCGGGTTGACCCAGCCGCAGCTGTGGTCAGCGCTGCTGGTCGCCGTGGGAGTGGCCCTGCTGAGGATCGGGTCGTTGCGGGGCCGGCCGCCCGGGGGTGCTGGCCCTGATGAGATGGCGCCGGGCGGCACCACCGACAGGGACGTCGTCCACTACCGCCGGTAGTACTGTGACGGGAAGCTGCGCCATGGCCGACGGGTTGCTGGAGCTGACCGGGTCGCGCAGCGGCGCGGAGGGGATGAGGAGGTGGCGAGTGCGCCCGTTCGGTGAGCTGGAAGCCGTCGTGATGGACATGCTGTGGCGCCGTGGCGAGGCGGCGACCGTCCGGGAGGTGCTCGCCGAGCTGACCGCATCCCGCGCGCTGGCCTACACGACCGTGATGACGGTGCTGGACAACCTGCACCGCAAGGGCGCGCTGAGCCGCGAGATGGAAGGCCGGGCCTGGCGGTACCGCCCCACCCGGACCCGCGCGGAGCACTCCGCGGCGATGCTGCAGGACGTGCTGAGTGCGGCCGGGGATCGCGACGAGGTGCTCATGCACTTCGTCGCCGACCTCGACGCCGATGCGGTGGCCAGCCTGCGGACAGCGGTGGAATCGGCCCGGCAGGCGCAGAGGTCGTGACCACCACCGTCGCGCTGCTGACCTTCGCCGCGGCGCTGGTGGTGCTGGCTCCGCGGGCGATCGGCGGCTGGGCCGATCGCTCGCCGCGGCTGGCGGTCGCCGCCTGGCAGGCGGTGTCTGCCGGCGTGCTCGTGTCCGTGGTGCTCGCGGGCCTGGCGCTGCTGGTGCCGGCCGGTGCGGTGGCCGACGGCCTGGCATCGATCCTCGACGCCTGCGCGGCGACCATCGCCGCCGTCTACGGCTCGCCCGGGCAACTGGCCGCCGTGCTCGCCGGCGTCCTGCTGTCGGGCGGGGTGCTCCTACGCCTGGGCTGGGTCGCCGTCCGCACTCGCCTGCGCGACCAGCGGGAGCGGCGCCGGCTGCGCGCGACGATCCTGGTTGGTGCTCGCCCCGAGCAGTCGCTCGGAGCAGTGCTGCTGGAGTCCGACCACGCGGCCGCCTTCTGCCTGCCCGGACGGCTCCGTACGGTCGTGGTGACCACCGCGGCCCTCCACGCGCTCTCCGCCGACGAGCTCGCCGCCGTGTTGGCCCACGAGCGAGCCCATCTGCGCGGTCGCCACCACCTGGCCGTGGGCACCGCCCGGATCCTGGACCGGGCCTTCCCCGGAGTGCCCCTCTTCTCCCGGAGCCGGGCGGAGATCGAGCGGCTGGTCGAGCTGCTGGCCGACGACGCCGCCGCCCGGCAGGTGAACCGGGTGGAGGTCGCCTCCGCCCTGGTGACCCTCGCCGGCATGCGCGCCCCTGCCCCGGCGCTGGCCGCCGCGCAGGGTGCCGGCGTGCTCCGTGTGGGCCGGCTGCTGCGGCCGGCCGCTCCTCTCGGCGCCGCGCAACGCATGGTCGCCGCCACAGCGGCGGTGCTGGTGGTGGCCGGGCCGGTGGCGCTGGCTGCCTGGCCGCTGGTGTCCGCGGTCTCCAGCGGGCTGTGCGTCCTCCCCGGAGCCGACTGGAGCTGAGCTCCGCGGCCGCCAGAAGCGTCTACTATCTGAGGTAGTACGTCCGTCTGGTCTTGTGGGGAGCTCATGTCACCGTCCGTCCTGCCGTCCCGATCCACCCGGTCCTCTCTGCCTGCCCCGTGGGCAGCCGGTCGCCGCCGGGTACTAGTGGGCGCCGCTGCGGCGGGATCGCTGCTCCTCGCCGGGTGCGGCACCGACGCAACTGCCGGAGACCAGACCGCGGCTGACGGCGAGACGCACAGCCACGACGACGGCACCCATCCCCACCCGGAGGACCTGACCCTCGAGCACGTGCACGGGCTGGGCGTCGACCCGGCCGACGAGGCCCTCTACGCCGGCACGCACTACGGACTGGTGCGCATCTCTCCGTACGGGGAGCTGACGCGCATCGCCGACCGGGTGCAGGACTTCATGGGCTTCACCGTCGTCGGTCCCGAGCACTATCTGGCCAGCGGACACCCCGGCGCAGGCCAGGACGGCCCGGGCAACCTGGGTCTGATCGAAAGCACCGATGGCGGGGAGACTTGGGAGACGCTGTCGCTGGCGGGTGAGGCCGACTTCCACGCTCTGGATGCCGCCGACGGCGTGATCTTCGGCTACAGCGGTGGCCGGTTGCTGGTCAGCGAGGACGGCGTCGAGTGGGCTGACCGCGGGGAGATGCGGATCGCCGACCTGGCTGCCGATCCCACCGATCCGCAACGATTGCTGGCCACCACCGAGGCCGGCCTGATGGTGAGCGAGGACGCCGGGAAGGACTTCACCGCCGTCGCCGGCGCCCCCCTGATGGTGCTGGTGGACATCGCCGCCGAAGGCGGTTCCACGGTCGGCGTTGCCCCCGACGGCACGGTGTTCGTGAGCACCGACGGCGGACGGACCTGGGCCGAGCGCGGCAGTGTCGGCGGCGCGCCGGAGGCGCTGACCGTGGAGGGGGACGACGTCTACGTCGCCGTTGACGGCGCGGTCCTGGCCTCCTCCGACGGTGGGGAGACCTTCACCGAGCTGTACCAGGAGTCCTGATGCCGGTGCGGCTGGCCGGCGGGCTGCTGACGGCCGCCCTGCTGGCCGGCTGCGCCACCGCCGAGCCGAACGTGACCACTGCGAGGACTGGGCCCGCGACCGCCGAGGCGGCTCCGCCGGCACCGGCCTGCGAGCAGCTGCCCGAGGACATCGTGCCGGCCGGCGCGGACGCCCTGCCGCAGCTCACCCTGCCCTGCCTGGGTCCGGGCACGGACGTGGCGCTGGACCGGCTCACCGGCCGCCCGACCCTGGTCAATCTGTGGGCGACCTGGTGCGGCCCGTGCCGGGAGGAGATGCCGATGTTGCAGGAGGCCTACGCGCGACACGGCGAGCTGGTCCGCTTCCTGGGTGTGGACGTGCAGGACGATCCAGGCCGCCCGCTGGTTCCTCGACGAGCACGACATCGACTACCCGCACGCCGTCGACGTCGACGGCGAACTGCTGAAGGAGCTGGGAGTTCGGGGGCTGCCGGTGACCCTCGCGCTCGACGCCGACGGCCGCGTCATCGACCGGGTGGTCGGCCAGCTGACCTCCGAGGAGCTGCAGCGCCTGATCGACGACCTCCTCCGCTCCGGGGACGCCTGAGCGTCTTCAGTGCGGCTCGATCGTCAGCGCCTCCGCGATCAACTGCCGGCACCAGTCCGGATGGGTGAACGGAAGCCCGTGGTCGGCCTCCGGATGGACGACGGGCCGGAGGGCAGGTCGGGTGCGGGCCAGCTCGACAGCTCGCCCGGGTACCGGCACGGGATCGCACTGGCCGGCCGCCAGGGTCAGCGGTACTCGAGTCAGTCCATCGAGGGCAGGAAGCCACCCGTCATCGCGGATGAGGCCGTCCATCGCGCTGGAGTAGGTGTCCCAGGTGTGCTTGACCCCTGACCGGGCCACCGGGACCGGAAGATCCGGGCGGTCGGCGACGGCGATCCAGGAGGCGAGCGTCCGGTGGCGGCACATCCAGGCGCAGGCGGCGCGGGGCAGGGGTCCGTCGCCGGCGAGCAGGGCCTCCATCCGCCCGATCGCGTCGATGTGCGCGTCGGCCTCGGCCCGGGTGAGGTATAGCGGCGCTCCGAAGGTGAGCACCGAGCGCACCTTCTGGCTGTGCTGAGCGGCCCAGCGGATCGCGAGGACGCCGCCCATCGAGTGCCCGGACACGACGGTCGGCCGGTCCTGCAGGCCGAGGGCGTCCAGGGCGGCGTCCAGGGCCGCGAGGTGCGCCTGCACGTCGGCAGGTCCGGTCACGTCCATCGACCCGCCGAATCCGAGCAGATCGGGGACGACCACAGTCGCTGCTCGCGCCAGTTCGTCGTAGGCGGCGCCGAATTTGTTGCCCGCCCCGGCCAGGCCGTGCAGCAGCAGGAGCACCGGTTCGCCCGAGCCCAGGACGCGCACGTGCAGCGGCCCGGCCCGGCGCTGCCGGCCCCGGCCCGGAGCCCACCGGGCCACAGCCAGAGACCGTTGATGCCGCAGCGCCCACCAACTGCAGGCAGCCGCCAGCCCCAGGGCGCCACTGCCGAGGACTGGATAGCCGCGCAGGACAGACGCGCTTGTCACCGCCGTTCCGCTGGTGGCAGAGACGGGCCGGCCGACGTGCCCACCGGCGTCGGGTGCCGAGCGGGGGATGTCCGCCCGGTCTCGGGTACCGGCGGCGAGGTGAAGCGATCGAGCCGGGCAGCGTTGAGCACGACGCTGATGCTGGACAGCGCCATCGCCGTCGCGGCGATCATCGGGGAGAGCAGCGCGCCGGTGACCGGGTAGAGCAGACCGGCGGCAACCGGGATGGCCGCGGTGTTGTACCCGGATGCCAGGCCAGCGCGGCAACCAGCGCGATCCCGCCGAGTACGACAAAAAGCTCACTGGTGGTCATCTGCTGGCCTCACCGCCATCGCGATTCCTGTGCCTTTGCCCGCCACGTTCTCCTGGTCGACCCGCCCGCGCCTCTGGTCGCTACCCGAGCTGGAGACGGTCGCCCTGTGAAAGTGGCGTACTATCTTCCATAGTAGTCGAGCTAGTCGAAAGCGCATACGGGAATGAGGAACAGGTCATGGTGAGGTCTCCGTTGGTCGCTGCACTGGTCGCAGGAGGAGTCGCAGTTCCCGCCCGAGCGGCCCAGGCTCACCCTGGCGGTGGCGATGGCGGGCCGCCCGACGCGCCCGCTGGAATGGCGCAGATGCACGAGCTCATGGAGCAGCGCAACCTCGGCATGACCCAGATGCACGAGCTCATGCAGGAGGGCAACCCCGGCATGACGCAGATGTGCGAGCTGATGCACCAGGGCGCCCCCGACCACGCTTGATCGGTCAGCCGGCCGCCGGTAGCGGCAGACGACACGCGGCAGGGCGCTCCCGGGGGCGCCCCGCCGACTCGAGGGAAGGAGCGGCCGGTGGGCCATGACGGCGGAATGATGGAAGGCGGGATGATGGAGGGCGGAATGATGGGGATGATGGGCGGCTGGATGCTGCTCTGGACCCTGGTCGGGATCGCCGTCCTGGTGGTTGCGGTCCTTGCGGCCATCTGGTTGGTCAAGCACCGTTCCCCGGCCCGGCCGGACACGACCCCCACTGCACCGGGCAAGCGCGACGAGGTGGCTAGCGCGCAGGAGCTGCTGCGCCGCCGCTACGCCGCTGGCGAGATCGACCGCGAGGAGTACCTCCGGATGCAGCGCGACCTGTCCGGGGATTGACCCGACCGGCCGCCGAGGCGTGGGCCCGCGCCGGAGCGGCGGTCCACTCGCCCGCGCCACGTTCCAGCCGGGGCCGGTTCGGCCGGCTCAGTCGGCGGCGGCCAGTCGGGTTAGATCCTCGGCGTACTGGTCCGGCGTGGTTCCGCCGGTGTAGACGATCGACCGGCTCCCGGGCCCCCAGGCGTACACCGCTCCGGCGTGGTCGACCCCGTAGTTCCCGTGACTGTGCCCGCCCCCGTCCTGCCCGTGTGCTTCCCCGGCGTGCTCGTCGGCCTCGTGCGGGTGGACGATCGCTGTCGACGGGTCAGCCACCTGCGCGCTCTCAGGCAGGTACAGCTCCCGCAGCGCCGCGGCTGTGGCCTCGTTGCCGCCGATGAGCCCGATGAACTCCGGATCGAACCGGTCCAGCCACTCCCGCAGCGCCTCCGGGGTGTCCCGCTCCGGATCCTCGGTCACGAACACCACCTGCACCCGGTCGCGGATCTCCGGGGCGAGCATGTCTCGCGCCAGCGCGAGGTCGGCCATCGTGGTCGGGCACAGGTCCGGGCAGTGCGTGTAGCCGAAGAACAGCAGCGTGATCTCGTCCTCGGGGCGGTCGCCGAGGTCGAATAGGTCGCCGCTGGTGGTGGGCAGTGTCAGGTCCGGTCGGGGCTGGGCCTGCTGCATCCGGGTGCCGTGGAAGCCATCGTCCTGCGTCGTGACGCGGGCCCCGCCCGCCGGCGAGGCCTCGACCGCTCCCGTGGCGCCCTGGCCGCAGCCGGTCAGCAGTAGCCCGCCGACCAGAACGGCAGAGCCGAGGGCGGCTCGGCCTGGGGCTCCTGGCACGGGACCTCCTGAGCTACTGGCCGTCCGGGTTCGGACCAAGCAATATTCTACTATCGCCTATCGTAGGCCCCGGTCACTCTGTCCGATCGTGGCAGGCGCGGTGGGCTGGCCGACAAGCGCCTGATGCCGGCGGCCCCCGGCACGATCGCCACCCTCGCGGTGGTGCTGGTTCGCGATGACCTGCCTGATCGAGAACACGCTGACAGCGGTAGTGGGACCACGGCGAGGATGTCGTCGGTGAGTCCGAGGACTGGACTACTACTAGGCCACCGGTGTCGTGGGCTGCTCCTGGTGGCGACGCCGCTCGTCCTGCTGCTTGCGCCAGCCGTGCCGCGTCAGGCCTCTTGGTTTGTAGATCGAGAGGACCGTGATGAGGAACAGCACCATGACACCGCCGACGGAGTGCGGTAACGAGCCCGGAAATCCATGCGGATCGGCACCCGACCCTGCGGCCTCGGCCAGCGAACGGATCGTCTGCGCCTCGAGCAGCAGAATGGTCGTGGCGACGAGGGTGAGCAGGAGCTTCACCAGGACCCAGTAGTGACGGAACAAGCCCCAGGACGTACCCAATGCGTTGACGATCCCGACGAGCACCGATGCAAGGGCCAGCGGAACGATGGCATAGCTGATGATGACGTCCATCGCGAGATAGGCAGAACGCACCCGCTCGACGTCCGTGCTGACGACGGCGGTGACATCGAGAGCGATGTAGGCGAGGGCCGCACCCAGCCAGCCCACCGAAGTCGTGACATGTGTGATCAGGATCGCCTTGCGCAGGCGAGGCGGCATGGTCATCCGAGAACAGGGGCCGCCGACGCGTGCGCGACGGCTGGCGTACCGGCGTGGGGTGTGGGTGCCCCGGACATGTGCCGTTCCGGACCGTGCACGCCGCCGATACCTGTCAGCTGCAGGACGACGAACAGCAGGACCAGCAGACCGACGACAATCGCGGCCACCTTCACCCAACGGGGCATACGCGGCGGCGTTCCGTGGTCGGCGCCTGGGCGGGGAGTTGTCTCGGCCATCTCAGCGTCCTCTGTTCTGGCCGACCGAGTGGGCGACCGGGTGCAGGTTATCGAGACACCATGTCTGCGCTCAACACATGGTGTTCGGCCAGCGGCGCATCGTCGGCTTCCCCGGTGCCGAAGCTGTGGACCGAGACGATCGCGACGCACCGGCACGCCGTCCGCGAGACGCTCCTGGACACCACTTGGGCGTTGGTGACCGAGCGCGGCCTGCTGGCGGTGACGATGTCGCAGATCGCCGAGAAGGCCGGGATCGGCCGCGCGACGCTGTGCAAGTACTTTCCCGACGTCGAGACGATCCTGTTCGCCTGCCATGAGCGCCATGTGGCCGAGCACCTCGGTCGCCTGGCCGAGCTGCGGAACCGACCCGGCGACGCCGGCACACGACTGAGAGGCGTCTTGGAGGCGTATGCCCTCATCGCGCATCACCGTGGACGCCATGGCACCGAGGAGCTCAGTGCTCTCCTGAACCGTGGAGAGCGCGTCGACCGCGCGCAGCAGCAGATCGTCGACCTGATCCGGGACCTGCTCGTAGAAGTGGCTGCCGCCGACGGGCTCCGGGACGACCTGGCACCGGACGAGCTCGCGAGCTACTGCCTACACGCTCTGACGGCCGCGGGGAGCCTGCCGTCCGAGGCTGCGGTCCGGCGGCTGGTCGATGTCACTTTGGCGGGGGTCAGTCCTCAAGGCTGAAAACCGTGCTGGTCGATTGGCCCCCCTGGTCGCCCCATCGGCCACTTCCCACTCCACCGGCGGGGCCCCTGGAAGGGTGCTCACCCACCGGCCCCGGTGCGCCGGTTATGTCGTGGTCAGTTCGACGGAGGGCAGTCGCGCAGTGCCGACGCCTCGAACTCGGGGACGGGTCGCGCCTGCGCCTCCTCGAGGGTCTCGGCCTCGCCGTTCTCCTCGATGTCCTCGATGAGCCACTCCATCTCGCTGATCTCGATCTCCTGTGCCCGGATGATGTCGACGGCGAGCTGGCACACGCGGACGTCATCGATGTCGGCACGCTCGGATCGCGTGATGGCCAGCGAGTGGTGCGGGATCATCGCCTTCATCCAGCCGAGATCGTCCACGGTGACCTGGGTGCGGTCGAGGGCGATGCCGCCGCCCAGCAGCAGCAGGCTCGCCGCCACGATGGCGATGTTGCCCTTCATGTTCTTGTACATGTTGAGCATCCAGCCCAGCATGACCAGCCCCATGGTGCCGCCCATGGTGATCGCCATGAACACACGGCTCTCGCTGAATTGGACGTGGCTCCACTCCCACGTGCCGGCGAACATCGTCCAGTACATGACGACCATGGCCGTCGAGATCATGGCCGCGAAGCGCAGGTACATCTTCGTCTCGTGCGACAGCTTGCCGCCGTGACGCTGCTGTTCGTTCGCCTCGTCGCTCTTCTTCGTCGCCATGGAACCGATCTCCGTTTCTGCTGTCGTCGGGTTGGAAGGGCGCTGGACGTCGTACGGCTCCTCGTCACCGGGCCCGCCCGTCACATGCTGGTTGCGTCACAGGCGCGTGGCGTGGGATCGGCAAGTCCGCGCGTGAGGCCGGGACTGTGCGTGCGCAGACTGTGAGTCTGTGGAACGGCGTCCGCATGCCCGTACGGTCGTCCGGACAAACATGAGTGGCTCGGTGCTCTCGTCCGGACAATCGGAACAGGTAGCGTCGTGCCCGCCGTCGAGCCTGCAGGCACGGTCGGTCGGCGGTGTGGAGCGGGGGTGTCATGCGAGGCCGGCGGATCCGGGCACTGCTCATCGTGGCCGCCGTCCTGGCCATGCACGGGGTGCAATGCATGAGCGGATCTGTCGGCTCTGCCCACGTCACCGTGTCAGCAGCCGCCTCTCTCACCGTGTTCGACGGCGGCTTGATCGCGTTCCCTGCCGGAACCCACCAGGTCGCCGCCCTCGGCGCGGACGCGACCATGCCAAACCACGCCGCTGCTGACGGCTTGCCGGCCCATGGAGCGGAGATCTGGACCATCTGCCTGGCTGTGGTGTTCGCAGCGCTGGCGCTGGCGGGCATCGCGATGCTGGTCCGTGGGTGGGCCGCCCTCTGCGTGCGAGGCCCGCCACCTCCCCTGCGCGGGCTGCGGCAGCTCCACCGGCTGCCCCCTGCGCCGGATCTCTCGGCTCTCTGCCTCCTGCGGATCTAGGCCGAACGCCCCGACCCCGCCAGCGTCCGCTGGGCGGGGTCGCTCAGGCAGGTCCAGAACCCACTGACAGGAGACTCGCAATGGTCCGCACGACAGCTCGACTCGTCCGTATCGCCGGTGGCTTGGTCGCCGGCGCAGTCCTTCTCGGCGGCTGCTCCAGCGCCGTCGACGGCACCGCGGCAGACAGGAACACTTCCGCCGACAGCTCGGCAATCGTGTCCGAAGAGTTCAACGACGCCGACGTCGCCTTCGCGCAGGGGATGATCCCGCATCACGAAGGTGCCCTGGGGATGGCTGAGATGGCCCTGGAGCGCGCCAGCGATCCTCGCGTGCTCGACCTGGCCGAGCGCATCCAGGCCGGTCAGGAACCGGAGATCGATCTGATGACCGGCTGGCTGGAGGAGTGGGGAGAGCCGGTGGAGTCCAGTGGCACGGGGGGTATGGATCACGGATCCGACGGCGGCATGGACCATGGCTCGGACGGCATGGGGGACATGCCGGCCGCCGGTCCCGACTTCGACGTCATGTGGCTGCAGTCGATGATCGAGCACCACGACGGCGCGGTGATCATGGCGCAGATCGAAATCGACGATGGCGCGAACGAGGAAGCGATCGACCTAGCTCGGGTCATCGTCGAGACGCAGAACGACGAGATCAACGAGATGCAGCAGCTGCTGAACGAACTCGGCGGCTGAGTCGGGGGCCGTGGGGTGCGGCTTCTTGTGCCGCCCCCGCGCTCCCCGCGGCCTCTATCCGTCGGATGCACTCACGTCAGAAGACGGCGGCTCTCGGTGCTGGGGGAAGACCTGCGTCGTCGGCCCGACGCCGATGATTCATGAGACATCAGGGCCGGGCGCCCAACCCGCATATCCTTGGCTGGGCGTCCGGCAGCCGGTCGGGGCTGTGGATCAACGGACGGTGTCAGCCCAGCGACGTGATGAGGTCTCGGCAGGCCTTCTCGCAGCGCCGGCAGGCCTCGGCGCAGACGCGGCAGTGCTCGTGCATCGAGGCGTGGCTCTCGCATTCGTCACCGCATGCCTTGCAGGCGGCGGCGCAGGCTTCGAGGACGGCGCGGGTGAGGTTGGCGTCGTAGCCGGTGTGCCGGGAGAGCACGCGACCGGTCGTGTCGCAGATGTCGGCGCAGTCGGTGTTGCTGCGAATGCACTTGGTCAGCTCGGCGACTTTGTCCTCGCTGAGGCAGGCGTCGGCGCAGGCGGTGCAGGCCTGGGCGCACTCGAAGCAGGCCTCGATGCACTCGAGGAGCTTCTGCTTGTCCACTCCGCCGAGGTCCTTGGGGTAGGTGTCGAGCATCTGGGCTGCCACGGTCATGGTTGTCTCCTCGGATGCTCGGCGCCGGACGGCTCGGATGTCGCCCGGATGTGGCGCCGACGAGTCCGGCGGTACCCGCAGACCCGTACGGGTATGAGCGGCCAGGAGGTGTTTCTCGATGTCCGAACCTGATCACGCGCATCCGGTCGACCCAGAACGTGTCGCGCATGCCCGAGCCCGGCTGCCCAGCCGGGAGGAAGCCGCCCAGCTGACCAGCGTGCTGAGCCTGATGGCCGATCCCACCCGGGCCCGCGTCCTGTTCGCGCTCGACCTGGTCGAGGAGCTCTGCGTCGGCGACCTGGCTCTGGCCTTGGAGGCCAACGAGGACGCCGTGGGGTACGCGCTCCGGTTGTTGCGCACGGCGGGACTGGTGACCAACCGGAAGCAGGGGCGCGTCGTGTTCTACCGCCTCGCCGAAGGCTTTCCCGAGCCACTGCGGGAGCACTGCCTCCGCCAGTTGGTGGTCCTCTCAGACGCGGCGCCGGACGACGACTGACAGGTGGCGTGTCGAGGCTGGCGCGGTTGTCAAGGCGGGTGATCGTCGCCGCGCGAACATCTCCGACCGCCCCTACAGTCGGCCACATCCGGACGGTCGTCCGGATGATCACTGTCTTTCCCTGACCCAGTACCGGCCGTCCCCAGCGGCATCTCCGTTGAGGCGAGGAGGGCGCCATGGTTGCGCTGCTGTCGCTGGCTGCCCTGGTCGCGGCCGGGATCGTCGGGCTGTACGCGCTGTCGTCGGCGTTGCGCACCGCCCGGGAGCCCGCCGCCGTCCTGTCGTACGAGTCGGGCCTGCTCCCGCAGCAGCACGCCGTCTCTCGCTACCACGCGCGGTGGTACGCGGTCACGGTCCTCTTTCTTGCCTTCGACATGGAGATGATCTTCATGTACCCGTGGGCGGTCGTGGTCGCGGACATGGGGGCGGCGGCGGTCGTCGAGATGTTCGGCTTCCTCGCCGTTCTGCTTGTCGGTGTCACCTACGTCTGGCGTGAAGGTGCGCTGCGATGGACCTGATCGCCCGCCTGCGGAACTGGGCGCTGGCGAGGCCGCGGGTGCTGCTCGTCGATGCCCCGGGTGCGACGACGTTCCGGTGGTCCGTCGAGGCCGAGTTGGACCGGCGCGGCTGGCGGCGCGCCGTGTCACCCGCGGACACCGATCTGCTGGTCGTCCTTGGCGGGCCCGGTCCGGCGCTCGCAGAAGCCGTCGACGTGCTGTGGAGCCAGGTTCCCGAGCCGCGGCACCGGGTGGACGTCCAGCGCGCCAGAGACGTCGCCGTCGCTCTGGACGAGGGCCGAGCGGCGCTGGTCCGGCGGGCCGGATCAGGAGCAAGAGGAGACGACCGGTCGTCGCCGGCCTCGTTGCTCGGCAAGAACGAGGACGAGGACGCCGACGACGAGGGCATGGACCACGGGAGTGGTCACGAGGGCATGGACCACGGGAGTGGTCACGAGGGCATGGACCACGGGAGTGGTCACGAGGGCATGGACCACGGGAGTGGTCACGAGGGCATGGACCACGGTGGTGAGGTGGCCGGGCTGCCGATGGCCTCGACCGGCCCGGACCGGGACGGGCTCGAACTTGACGTTCTGAAGGTGGCGCTCGGGCCGGTACTGCCGGGCTGGCCGACGGGTCTGGTGTTGCGGGCGGATCTGCAGGGTGACGTCCTCACCTCCGCAGAACTGGCCTGGCTCGACGCCGGCACCGCCCCACCCGCCCAGCAGCAGTCCGACTCCCAGCGGGCCGCACTCGACCGGCTCGCCCGCTTCCTGGACGTGGCCGGCTGGCCGACGGCTGCCCGAGACGCACGCCGTGCCAGGGACGGGGCGGCCGAGGGGGCCAACCGAGATGAGGCGCAACGGCTTGCCGAGGCCCTGGCGCGGCGGGTGAGCCGGTCGCGGACCTTGGCGTGGACGGCCGGCGGCATCGGGAGGCGCGGGTCTGGGGGAGAGGCCCTGGACCGGGTCAGGCGTTGGTGCGACATGGCGTCGGGGCAGTCGGTCGAGGACTTGCCCGCGATGTCACTGGACGGCGTCGCAGCCCTGGTGGAGGGCGCGGAGATCGGGAGCGCACGGTTGATCGTGGCCAGCCTCGACCTCAGCCCCGTGTCCGCGGTGTCGGCTCCGGGGCACGTGCATGCCTGAGCAGACTCTGGCGGAGGTGTGGGGGCTGGTCCCGGCAGTCCTTGGGATCGTGGCGGTCGGTCTGGTCCTGGGCGTCGTGGTGGCGGCGGTCGACCGCGTCGTCGTCCTCGGCGCGTCGCGGGCCGCTGTAGAGCCGATCCGCTTCGGCGCACGTCTGCTCGTCGAGCAGCGGCGGACGATGCTGGCGCCGGATCGGCTGCTGTGGCGGATCGGATGCGTCGCCGTGCCGACACTGGCGCTGCTGTCTCTGGCGGTGGTGCCCGTAGGCGGTCGGACGTTGTGGTCGACCAGCGCCGACCTCGTGTGGTTCAACGCCATGGAGGCGTTGCTGTGGGCGGCGGTGTGGCTGGTCGGCTGGGGCCCGAACGCGGTCCATGCGCTGACCGGTGGATACCGGTTCCTCGCGCAGGGCCTGGCGTACGAGCTGCCGCTGATGTTCGCGCTCATCACGGCCGGCCTGGCAGCGGGTTCCCTGCGGACGACGGACATTCTCGCCACCCAAGAGAATCTGTGGTTCGTGGTGACGATGCCGGTCGCCTTCGTCGTCTTCGTGGCCAGCGCCGCGGCCTTCGCGTTCTGGGGCCCGTTCGCCGCACCCGCCGGTCCGGACATCGCCGGCGGCGTCGCCTCGGAACTGTCCGGGGTGGACCGGCTGCTGGTGGAGGCCGGTCGCGCCGTCTTCCTCGGCGCGAGCGCGGCCATGGCGGCGGCGCTGTTCCTCGGCGGCGACTCCGGCCCCTGGTTGCCCGGCCCGCTGTGGCACCTGCTGAAGACGCTGGCCGTTGTCGCTGCTCTGGTCTGGGTGGGACGACGGATGCCGGTGCTGCGGCCCGACCGAACGGTGGAGGTCGGCTGGATGGTCCTCGTCCCACTGACGCTGCTGCAGGCGCTGGTCGTCGCCGTGCTCGTTCTGAACGGCTTCTACGCGTGAGGGGGGCGGGATGCTGACCGAGCTCTCCGGCTGGGCGATCGCGGCAGTCGCCGCCCTCGGTGTCCTCTCGGTCGCCGCTGGGGTCGCCGTCTTCGTCGTCGACTCGATGGCACGGGCGACCTTCGCCCTGCTGGCGTCGTTCCTCGCCGTGGCGGGCATCTTGCTCGCCCTCGACCTGGTCTACCTGGCCGTCGTGACGGCACTGATGATGACGATCGAGATGGCGATCATGGCCGTCTTCATGATCATGTTCATGATGAACCCGGCCGGGCTCATGCCGATGACGATGGTGCACAACGCCAAGGGCTCGGCCGTGACGGGTGCGGGTGCGTTCGTCGTCCTCGTCGCCGGCATCTGGACGATCGACTGGCCCACGCGGAACACCTCCCGCCCGGCTGACAGCACCCGCCAGCTCGGCGAGGCGATAATGGGCAGCCACATGCTCGTCATGCTGGTGATCGGCATCGGGCTGTTCGCCACGATCCTGGCCGGCACCGTCCTGGCCACCGCGCGTGGCCGTTACGATCGCCTCGGCCCGGGTCTGGACGCGCAGCGTCCCGACGACCCGGTGGCCGGGGGACTGCCCCGATGACCGCCGAGATGGTGCTCCAGATCGTGCTGACCGTCGCCGCCGGCCTGATCGGTGTCGGGCTTTTCGGGGCGTTGTCCCAGCAGACGATCGTCATGGTGATGATGGGCCTTGAACTCGTCCTCAACGGCGTCCTGCTGGCCGGGGGAGCGGCCTGGTACTTCCTCGCACCGGAGCTGCCCGACGCCCAGGTGCTGGTCGTCGTGGCGCTGGTGGTCATGGCGGTGGAGATGGCCATGGGCTTCGCCGTCACCGTCGCCTTCTATCGAGCTCGGCAGCTCGACATGATCGACATGGCGTCGGACCTGCGCGGATGAGCGCCGTCCTCGGCGCCCTGGTGCTGCTCCCCGCCCTGAGCGGGGCCGCCTTGCTTGTCGGCGGGCGGGGGGCCGACCGCGTCGCCGGTCCGCTGGCCGTGGCCGTCACCGCGGCAGGTGTGGTGGTGGCTGCGCTGATGGCCGGGACCCGGCCGCGCCTGTCCGTGCCGTTCCTCGGGATCGTCGAAGGCGGGGATCTGCGCCTGGTCGTCGACGGGCTCTCCGCCGTGCTCGTCGTCCTGGTGGCCGGCATCGCCCTGCTGGTCACCGTGTTCGCCGTCGTGGACCTGCCGGCGGATGCCGCTCGGGGGCGGTTCTTCGGCTACCTGCTGCTGTTCGTCGCGGCCATGCTGGCGACGGTCACCGCGGCAACCTTGCCCACGCTTCTGCTGGCCTGGGAGGTCATGGGGGCGACCAGCTATGCGCTCATCGCCTACCACTGGGACGAGTCGGGCAAGCTGGCCGCCGGCACCCGGGCGTTCGTGACCACCCGGGCCGGTGACCTCGGCCTGTACGTCGCCGCCGGGGCGGCGCTGGCCGCGACCGGGAGCCTGGTGCTGACTGACCTGGAGAGCGCGGACGGCGGCTGGGCGGACCTGGCCGCCGCCGGCGTGCTGATCGCCGCGCTGGGCAAGTCGGCGCAGCTGCCCTTCTCGGCCTGGCTCTCGGCCGCGATGCAGGGGCCGAGCCCGGTGAGCGCGCTGCTGCACTCGGCCACGATGGTGGCCGCCGGCGGGTACCTGCTCATCCGGATGCAGCCGCTGCTCGCGGCGACGGGTTGGGCCGCGACGGCGGCGGCGTGGGCGGGGGCGTTGACCGCCCTGGTCCTGGGTGCGGTGGCCGTGGCGCAGACCGACCTCAAGCAGCTGCTCGCGGCCAGCACCGCCGCGCAGATCGGCTTCGTCGTCCTCGCCGCCGGGGTGGGCGCCACCGCAGGCGGCACCGCCCAGCTGGTTGCGCACGCCGCGGTCAAAGCCGGACTCTTCGTCGCCGCCGGCGCCTGGCTCACCGCGCTCGGCACCAAGCAACTGGCCGGTCTCCGGGGCGCCGCCCGCCGGTACCCGGGAATGGGGGCAGCGGCCACCGTCGCCGCCCTCGCCCTGGCCGGCGTGCCGCCGCTGTCGCTGTGGGCCACCAAGGACGAGGTACTCGCCGGTGTCGACGGAACAGCGCTGCACGTGGTCGGCCTGGCCGCCGCCGCGGTGTCGGCTGTCTACGCAGGACGGATCCTCGCCATCGTCCTCGCCCGACCGGCCGGGGACGAGGCGTTCGACGCAGAGGAGCCGGGCACCCGGCGCGTGCCCGGCGCCGTCAGCGTCGTCGCCGGCGTGCTGGCCGTGTTCGCCGCCGGGCTTGGTGTGCTCGCGCTGCCGGCCGTGGCAGAAGAAGTCAAGGCGGTCCTGGGCGTGGAAGGGGAGCCGTCTCCGGGGCTGGGGGAGCTGGTGTTCTCCGCGGTTCTGGCGGTGGTGGTGCTGGGACTGACCGTCGCGGTGGTCGGGGCCCGCCCCGCCGTCGCGGAGCAGCTGTCCCGGAGTCCGCTCGCGTCGTGGGCCGGGCTGAGACGACTGCTGTCGCCCCGGCCGGCCATGGCGGTCGCCCGCACCCTGGCAGTCATCGACGACATGCTGATCGACCGGGCGGTCATGGGTGTGGCCGTCGGAGCCCGGCGGATTGCGGGCATGGCAGGCCGGGCGGATGACGGCGTCCTGGACGGCGCGGTGTCCGGCGTCGCCGCGGCGACCCGCCGCACCGCGGCCGGCTCCGCGCGGATCGACACCGGCGTGGTGGACGGCCTCGTACGTGCAACGGCGAGGGCGTTCCGCCGCGCGGGGAGCGCCGCCCGCCGCCCACAGACCGGGCTGCTGCACCAGTACTACGCCCAGGCCGTCGTCGGTCTGGGGTTCCTGCTCGTCCTCCTGCTCGTGGTGAGGTAGTCGTGCTGCTGACCGTCGTGATCTTCCTGCCGTTGCTGGCTGCTGGTGTGCTGCTGGCAGTCCCGAGGATCCCCAGTCGCGCGGCGATCGGGGTGTGGGTGGCTGCCTCCGCCGTCGACCTGGCGCTGGTCGGCTGGATGTCGTGGCGCTTCGAGCCCGGCGAGGGCGCCTCGGGAGTCGTCGACGGCCTGGCGTACGAGGTGAATCTGCAGTGGATCCCGACCGTCGATGCGGGCTACCACGTCGGCGTCGACGGGCTCTCGCTGCCGCTGCTGGCCCTGACCGGGGTGCTGTTCCTGGCCTGCGCCATCTACTCACTGCGTGAGCCGGACCGGCCGCACACCTACGCCGCGCTGTTCCTCTTCCTCCAAACCGCCTGCCTGGGCACGTTCGCCTCGCTCGACCTGATCCTGTTCTTCGTCTTCTTCGACCTGTCGATCGTGGGGATGTACTTCGTCATCGCCGGCTGGGGGCACGGCAACGCCCGGCGCAGCGCGCTGAAGTTCTTCCTCTACACCTTCATCGGGTCGCTGGCACTGCTCGTGGGCTTCATCGGGCTGTTCCTCGGCAGTGAGGAGCGCACCTTCGACATGGTGGCGCTGGCCGCGAACCCGCCGCTCGCGGACTCACCGGTCGCCGGCGGCCTGGTCCTGCTGGCGATCGGCCTGGGGCTGGCGGTGAAGACGCCGCTGTTCCCGTTCCACACCTGGCTGCCCGACGCGCACACCGACGCCCCGGCCGCCGGGTCGGCTGTGCTGGCCGGGATCCTGTTGAAGCTCGGCACCTACGGGTTCGTGCGGATCGCCATGCCGATCCTCCCCGATGCCTGGCAGCGGTGGGCCATGGTGGCCGTCGTCGTCGGGGTGATCAGCGTGCTGTGGGGCGCCTTCGTGGCGCTGGCCCAGACCGACGTCAAGCGGATGATCGCCTACACGTCGGTCAACCACATGGGCTACGTGCTGCTCGGCCTGGGCGCGGCCGGCCTGGTCGCCTCCGCCGACGAGGAGGCGCGGATCGTGGCCACGGTCGGGGCGATGTACCAGATGGTCAGCCACGGCCTGCTCACCGGCGCGCTCTTCCTGCTCAGCGGCGTCCTGTGGTCCCGCGGACACACCTACGCCTTCGACCGCTGGGGCGGTCTGGCTCGTCCCGCGCCGGTGTTCGCCGCCTGCTTCGCGGTCGCCGCGTTCGGCTCCCTGGGGCTGCCCGGGTTCTCCGGGTTCATCGCCGAGTTCCAGGTGTTCACCGGCGCGCTGCAGGCGGCGCCGGTGGCCACGGTGATCGCCGTCATCGGCATCCTCGTGACCGCCGGGCTGTTTCTGCTGGCGCTGCAGCGGCTGCTCGCCGGCGACACCGCCGTCCCATCCGAGGCAGACCCCGACACGACGGAGGAGGGCCCGGATCTGGACCGGCCGGACGGCACGACGGCGACCGCCATCCGGCCGCGGACGGCGACCCGGATGCAGGACCTGCGCGGCCACGAGGTGGCCTCGGTCGTCCCGCTGCTGGTACTCGCCGTGATTCTCGGGTTGGTTCCGCGGGTTCTGCTGGACGTGCTGGAGCCGGCCGCCATGGCGGTGGTGGAGTTGGTGGGCCGGTGACCGGCATGTCGGGGGGCGGCGAGCGGGTGCTCGCCCTGCTTCCCGAACTGCTCCTGCTTCTCGGCGCCGTCGGCGGCCTGCTGCTGGGCCTCTGGACGCCGCAGCACCGGCAGTGGCGGGTCCGGCTCCTGGTCACCGCAGCGTGCCTGGCCAGTGCGATCGCCGCTGCTGTCGCGCTGTTCGAGCCGGCGGAGCGGGTGTTCGAGGGCACCTGGGTCGTCGACACCACCACCGGCGTCGTCCGGATCGTGGTCGCTCTCGGTGTGGCTGTCCTGGTCTGGTTGGCGTCGGCCTCGCTGGCCGGACATCCGCGGGAGACCGAGGCCTACGTCCTCATGCTGCTCGGTGGGCTCGGCAGCATCGCGCTGGCCGCTAGCGGCGACCTGCTGCTGTTGGTCGCCGGCTACCTGCTGGCCAGCGTCCCGCTGTATGCGCTGGCCGGCTTCGCCAAGGACTCCGCCGGTGTCGAGGCGACGATGAAGTACTACCTCATGGGTGCCTTCGTGGGCGTGCTGATGCTCGTCGGCGTCGCCGCCCTGGTGCTCGCCGCCGGCACGACCGGCTACCTCGACCTCGCCGCGCTGCTCCCGGAGGCATCGCCGGCGCTGCTCGCGGTGGGCGTCCTCGGCGTGCTCGCCGGGGTCGCCTTCAAGGCCGGTGCGGTCCCGGTGCACTTCTGGGTTCCCGACGTCACGGCCGGCACCACCCCGCCGATGGCCGCCTACATCACCACGATTCCCAAGATCGGCGCGGTCGCCGCCGCGTTCCGGCTGCTCGCGGAGCTTTTCGCCGGCGTCCCGCTCGACGTGCCCTTACTGGTCGCCGTCATCGCCGCGGTCAGCATGACCCTGGGCAACCTGGCCGCCTTCAGCCAGACCGACGTCCTGCGGCTGCTGGCCTACTCGACGGTCAGCCAGGTGGGCTACCTGTTCATGGTCGTCGCCGTAGCAGCCCGCACCGACCTCGCCGTCCCGGCCCTGGCGGTCTATCTGGCCGGCTACGCCGTGACCAACATCGGCGCGTTCGCCGCCGTTGCGGCCACCCCCGCAGCGCGCACGATCACCGACTGGGCCACTGCGGTCGGGCGCCACCGCTGGCTGGTGGTGAGCCTCGCCGTGTGCCTCCTGGGCCTGGTCGGGACGCCACCGACCGCGGTCTTCATCGGCAAGCTGGCCGTCTTCGTTGCGGCGTGGGACGGGGATCTGATCTGGCTGGTCGTCGTCGCGGCGATCAACACCGTCGCCAGCCTCTTCTACTACCTGCGGTGGATCGCCCCGGCGTTCGCCGGGATACCTGCCGCACCCTCGGCGGGGGAGGGAGCGCCCGGCAGCGGTCCGCGTACCGCTGCCGGCACGGCACAGAGGCTCCAACGCCATCCTGTGATCATCCTTCATATGGCCGCCGTGGTCTCGCTGCTCTTGGGGCTGGGGGCTGGCATGTGGGTAGGTGTGGCGACGAGCGGAACATGAGCTGCGGTGCGCTCGCCCCGGTCCGCGGTCCGTTGCGGAGCACGGCTCGCCGACCGGGGCGGTGAGCTGCGTGGCGTGCGCGTGAGGCGCGGGCGCGGTTCCGGGACCCGGCTCGAACGAGGCGGTAGCCCGCCTGCTCGATGGCAGATCTGACGTCATGCTCGGCAAGCGGGCCTGTCGATGCGACGGTGACCCGGGAGGTTCCCTCCACGAGGCGAGCGTCGACTCCCCACGCCGGGATCTCGAGTAACTCGGAGTCCATCGCGTCCGAGGGGACCACGACGAGCACAAGAAGGCCGCCGACCGAGTGAGCGAGCGTGCCGGAAAGCTGACGGGGGTCGTCCAACGCCGCCGCCGCGTCTGCGAGCGAGCGGAAGAGCGGCAGTTGCCGGCACCGGACGGGCTCTCGGTCGGCGAGCGCGTCCATGGCGTGGCGGGCGCCATCGTGGGAGACGTGGGTGATGGGCAGCGCCTCGCTGCAGAGCCATGCTCGGCGAAGGCGATCACACGCCCGGACCGCGATCTCAGCGGTCGAGCCGGTGGTACTCCTCGTTCGGTCGTTGGTCGAGGGCAAGCGCCATGCGGTTGGTGAAGTTGTACATCGATGCGATCTCCGCGACGTCCCACACCTCTTCGTCGGTCAGCCCGACGTCGCGCAACCTGTGCAGATCTCTTTCGGCCATCTCGTGAGGGGTCGCGGTGAGCTTCTCGGCGAACTCGCAGATGGCGGTGCGGCGTTGGTCGAGGCCCGCATGGCGCCAGTTGATCGCGATCAGGTCGGCCTGCACCTGATCGTCCAGAGCGACGCGGAGAGCGTGCCCATGGGCGACGATGCAATAGGAGCACCGGTTCCAGGCGCTGACGACGACCGCGATCATCTCCCGGTCGGCTTCGTCGAGATGCTCCGTGGACACGTGCAGCTGCTTGAAGTGGCCGAACCACGCTGACAACCGCTCTGGTCGGTAGCTGTATGCGCGAAAGACGTTGGGGACGAAGCCCACTGATTCGCGCGCCTTCTGGAACAAGCCCTGCAGGCGCTCCGGCAGGGATGACTCCTCCGGAGGGGTGAAGAACCACATCACGCGCGACATCGCATGTCTTCCTTCTCGGTACGGGATCATTCGGCGCTCCCGGTGGGGAGGAGTCCCGGATTGGCTGCGGTGCCCTCGGTGACGAGCAGGACGACCGTGGCGGTGGGGGAGAGGTCGAGCGACCTCCCGGGGGAGCTGCTGCGTCCCTGCCCTGCGACGGCGTTGAGCGTCCGCACCGCGGCCAGCGGTGCGGCCCCGCAGGGGCCGGTCGGGACGCCGAGGGCTTGCAGGTCCCGGGCGGCCCGGGCCGCCTGGGCGTCGGTGACGGTGACGCAGGCGTCGAGACCCGGGGCGATGTACGGCCAGGCGAGCGTGGATACGGTGCCGCAGTTGAGGCCGGCCATGGCGGTCGGTCCGGTGCCCACGGCGACCGGCCGGCCGGCGGTGACGCTGGCGAGGACGCAGGCCGCGTGGACGGGTTCGGCCGAGACGACCGACGTGGCGAGCAGGTCCGGGTTGCTGCGGTAGTGGGCCAGGGCCGCCTGCAGGAGGGAGCCGACACCGGTGGGGACGACGACGAGGTCGGGCCGGGTCAGTTCGCGGGCCCGGAGCTGGTCGTCGATCTCGGCGAAGAGGGTGGAGTACCCGTCGACGATCCAGTTGGGGACGTCCTCGTAGCCGTCCCAGGCGGTGTCCTGCACGAGCAGACGGTCGTCGTGCTGGGCCGCGTGGGTGGCCGCCGCGTGCACGGCTTCGTCGTAGGTCCCGGCGAGCTGGCTGACCTGGGCGCCTTCGTCATGGATGGCCTGCACCGCCGCCGGGTGCACGCCGTCGGGCACGAAGACGTCCGCGCGGTGGCCGAACAGTCGTGCGAACCGGGCGACGGCGCGGCCGTGGTTGCCGTCGGTCGCGGTGACGATCGTGACGTGCTCACCCGCGCCGCTTCCGGTGCGGCCGCTCAACGCGCGGTGGATGGCCCAGGACGCGCCCAGCCCCTTGAACGCCGGCAATCCGAGGCGGTTGGACTCGTCCTTCGCGACGACGTGGGCCACTCCCAACTCCCGGGCGAGGGCAGGCAGGTCGGCCAGGCCGGTCGGTGCGTAGCCCGGCAGTGTGCGGTGGAAGTCCCGGACGTCGGGGGGCGGGGCCGGGCATGTCCAGGCCGGGTAGCGGCCGGGGTTGAGGAACCACGTCCCGTCTCCGGGGTCGTCGCTCGACGCGGACATGGGCTCGGAGGTCGTCATCGGGGTCCCTGGGGGGCGGGCGGCTCTGGACGGACGGGCGTACCGGTCGGGCCGCCGGTGGGCAGGGCGGTGCGGACGAGGTTGACGAAGTACGCGACACCGGTCTCGAGGACGTCGTCGTTGAAGTCGTAGTCCGGGCTGTGCAGCGGGGTGCCGCCGGCGGCGCCGGCCTCGCCGGTGCCGAGGAGGGCGAAGCAGCCGGGGACCTCGCGGAGGAAGGCGCCGAAGTCCTCGCTTGCCGTCCACGGTGCGGTGTCGGGATCGACCTGATCGTCGGGAACGGTGAGTGCGGCGGCGGTGAGGGCCAGGACGGTGGCGGCCGGCTCGTTGACGGTGGGTTCGAACTCATGGGTGTAGGTGACCGCGCAGCTGGCTCCGTGCGCGGCGCTGATGCCCGCGGAGATCTCGCGGATGCGCTGCTCGAGGACGGCACGCACGCCGGGTGTGAAGCTGCGGGTGTCGCCCCGGATGACGACCTCCCCGGGGATGGCGTTGCGTGCGCCGTCGGTGGTGATCTCGGTGCACGAGACGACGGCGGGGTCGGCGGGGTCGAGGTTGCGGGACACGGCGGTCTGCAGCGCCAGCACGATCTGGGCGGCGACGACGATGGGGTCGATGACCATCTGTGGCCGGGCGGCGTGCCCGCCGCGGCCGGTGACGAGGATCTCGAAGTTGTCCTCGCCGGCCATCAGGGCGCCCGCGCGGGTGCTGATCCGGCCCGCGGGATGACCGGGCATGTTGTGCAACCCGAAGATGGCCTCGACGGGGAACCGGTCGAACAGCCCGTCGGCGATCATCGCCTCGGCTCCGAGCCCGTGCTCCTCGGCGGGCTGGAACACCAGGTGGACGGCACCGGTGAAGCCGCCCTCGGCGGCCAGGACGTGCCCGGCGCCGAGGACCATGGCCATGTGGCCGTCGTGGCCGCAGGCATGCATGACGCCGTCGTGCCGCGACCGGTACGGGCGGTCGCCGCGCTCGGCAAGCGGGAGCCCGTCCATGTCGGCGCACAGGGCGATCGCAGGCCGGCCGGTGGTGCCCGCCTCGTCGCGGCGGAGGGTGGCGACCAGGCCGGTCCCGCCGATGCCGCGGGTGACCTCGACGCCCATGGCCTCCAGCTCGGTGGCCAGGTAGTCGCCGGTGCGGTGCTCCTGCAGACCGGTCTCGGGGATCTGGTGCAGGTCGTGGCGCCAGCGGCGCACTCGTGCGGCGAGGTCCTGACTCATGGGGGTGGGGCTCATGCGGCGGGATCGGTGTCGACGGGTTCGGCGAGGGCGAGGATGGCATTGGCGAGGACGTCGATGCCGTTTCCGCACGCGTCGGGTCGGGAGTACTCGCGGGGCGTGTGGCTGATCCCGCCGTGCTCGCCGGCGACGAAGACCATCGCGGTGGGGCAGGTGGCGGCGATCTCCTGGGCGTCGTGGCCGGCGCCGGACATCGCCATCACGTAGGGCAGGCCGAGCCGCTCGGCGCTGGCCGCGATGACGTCCTGGATCGTCTCGGAGAACGGCACCATGCCCGTCTTCGCCATCCGCTCCCACGTGGCGGTGGCCCCGTGGCGCCGCTGCAGGTCGTCGACGAACGCGGCGAGATGCTTCTCGGCGGCGGTCATGAGGTCGTCATCGGGATTGCGCAGGTCGACGGTGAGGACGGCCTCGGACGGGATGACGTTGGTCTGCGCGGGCTGCACGGCGAGGTTGCCGACGGTGCCACGCAGCCGGCCGAACCGTCCGCTGTCGCACATCCGCCGGATCTCGACGACGACCTCGGCCGCGGCGAGGCCGGCGTCCTGGCGCGCCTCGATCGGCGTGGTGCCGGCGTGCGCGGCGGCCCCATTGATGGTGAGACGCTGCCAGGAGATCGCCTGGACGCCGGTGACGATCCCGACGTCCACGCCCGCGTTGGCCAGGATCGGGCCCTGCTCGATGTGGCACTCGATGTAGGCGTGGGGGACCGGCCGGATCTCCGGCGTGTCCCCGTCGAAGCCGATCCGGACGAGCTCGTCCTCGACCCTGGCACCGTCGGCGTCGGTGAGGTTGTGCGCGTACTCGAGGGGGAGTCGCCCGGCCGTGACCGCCGAGCCGAGCATGTCGGTGCCGAATCGCACTCCCTCCTCCTCGGTGAAGAAGCCGACCTCGATCGAGCGCCGGGTGCGGATGCCCGCCTCGTCGAGGGCGCGCATGACCTCGATGCCGCCCAGCACGCCGAGCGTGCCGTCGAACGCGCCGCCGGTGGCGACGGTGTCGATGTGGCTGCCCATGAGGACGCAGGGCAGCGACGGGTCCTCCCCGGCGCGCTCGGCGTACACGTTGCCATCCGGTCCACCCGCACGCGGAGGCCCGCCTCGCGCATCCACGACACGACCAGCCGGCGGGCCTCGGCGTCCTCGTCGGTGAGGGCCAGCCGCCGGACCCCGCGCAGGCCCGTCGAGGCGTCGTCGTAGCCCCCGATGTCCTTGAGCTGCATGAGGTTCGCCCACAGCCGTTCGCGGTTGATCCGCAGCAGAGGACGGGTCACGGTGTCTCCTTCGGCACGGTCGTCATGTTCCCGACCACAGTCGGGCCCAGCGATCCATCCGTCCAGCGAATGTCCTCGACGATCACCGTTCGGCCTCATCGAATGATGTGCACGACGAGGTGGTGGGCCACGTGCTGGACCTGCGGAGACTCCGGCTCCTGCGCGAGCTCGCGCACCGCGGCACGCTGGGTGCTGTCCCGCAGGCGTTGTCCTACAGCCCGTCCGACGGTCTCCCAGCAGTTGTCCCGATCCCGATCTGAGCCAGCAGTGGTTCATCGCCCACTGCACGCGATCCGCGGCGTCTCGCAGCTCGGCCTCGATGATGTCGAGCAGTTCTCCAGGTCGAGGCCCTCAGGTTTCCTCGCCACTCGAATGCCGATGTCATGTGCGTGTCATGGGTCCCGTCGGGCGTTTCGGGTCCGGCCCGGCGGGCAGCGGATCACGGACCGTCGCCGAGGAGCGGATACCGCGTGGCTGCGGGTCGGCTCCCCACCGGATGGACGCGGGCCCCGAAGCCCTGCGTTGAGAGGAGCGCAGCGATGACCCTCCGTGGGCCGCTGGATAGGCGATGACTGATCAGCGCACGGCCGCGATCTCGGCCCGCCCGGTGCTCGAGGCGGTGGTCGGGACGCCGTTCACCGAGGGTAACCGTGTCGACGTCCTCAAGAACGGCGACGAGACCTTCCCCGCGCTCCTGGAGGCCATCGCAGGAGCCCGCCGGACGATCGACATGCTCTGGTTCGCCTGGGCCGGCGGTGGGGTCAGCCGGCAGGTGACCGAAGCTCTCGCCGAGCGTGCCCGTCACGGGGTCCGGGTGCGCGTTCTGCTGGACGGCTTCGGGTCCAAGGACATGGAGCCCGCGCAACTCCGACAGCTGCGGGACGCCGGCTGCCTGACCTTCTACTACCGGCAGGTGCCCAGCTGGCGACCCACGGTGTGGAACATGCGCTCGCACCGCCGTGTGCTCCTGTGCGACGAGACCGTGGCGTTCACCGGAGGAACCGGTATCGATCCGAACTGGGACGGGGACGGACGCCGGCCGCAGGACTGGCGGGACACCTCCTATCGCGTGCAGGGCCCCGCGGTCGCCGGACTGCGCTCGGCCTTCGTGTCCGCGTGGATGCAGGCGCAGGTCCGCCTCCCGGGTCCGCTGTTGTCCGACCGCGACAGCTTTCCGCCGCTGGCACCGGTGGGCGACGTCGCGGTCCAGGTACTCCGGCCGCCGTCGCAGCCCGGCTGGAGCGAGGCGGCGATCGCCATCGCGGCACTCCTCCACACCGCCCGCCGGCGGGTGCGGATCGCGACACCGTACGCGCGCCTGCCCCGGTGGCTCCTGAACCTCGTGCAGGCCACAACCGCACGTGGAGTGCAGGTGCAGCTGCTCGTCTCCGGGCCGCACGTCGAGCGGCCCGGGGTGCAGTTGCAGGGGGAGGTGGACTTCCAGCCCCTCCTCGACGCAGACGTGGAGATCTGGCGCTACCAGCCTTCGCTGTTCCACACCAAGGCGATCACCGTCGACGGCGCCGTGGCCATGGTGGGCACGACGAACTTCGACGTCCGCTCGTTGGCCCTCAACGAACAGGTGGCCCTGGTGATCGAGGACCGGGCGGTCCTGGCGGTGCTGGACGGGCACTTCGACGAGGACCTGAGCCTCAGCCGACGCGTCCTGCCGGAGGAGTGGCGGTCGCGCGGGATACGGCGTCGCGCGCTGGAGCTCGCTTCGGACGTGGTCGGCCGCCCGATCCGTGGCTGGGGATCCATCGGGCTGGCCGACCGGCGCCCCTGAGTCACCGGCCGCCAGTGCAGCGCTCTGCTCACGTCCACCGTCGCCGGACCGAGGGGGAGGCCGCCAGGCGCCGCATGACGATCCCGAGTCGAATCGCGACGGCTCGTGTCCCGGCCGGTTCTGCCGGACATCGCCACCCGTGTGACGCAGAGATCCGAAGTGTCGGCTGACCGCGCGGTCCAGGCGCGACCGGTGAGCCGTGGCACCGCCGCGCTGGCCGGGATCGCGTCGGTGGCGGCCGCCCTCGGGGTGGCCGAGCTGGTCGCCGGAGTGCTCCAGCGTGCCCCGTCGCTGATCATCGCCGTCGGGGACGTCGTCATCGACAGCGTGCCCGGGTGGTTGGAGCGCTGGGCGATCGCGACCCTCGGCCGGGCCGACAAGCCGGTGCTGCTCGCCGGGATCCTGGTCGTCTCGACCCTGATCGCCGCCGGCCTCGGCATCCTGGCCCGGCGGCGGCAGGTGCTGGCCGCCGCGGGCATCGCACTGTTCGCCGGGCTCGGGATCGCTGCGGCGCAGGCCGATCCTCGCGGCGCGGTCCTGCTCACGGTGCTCGTCGGCGTCCTCGGGGCGGCGACGGGCATCGGCGTGCTGTTCCTGCTGATGGGCGTGGCCCGGACGGGGCGCCTCCCGGGACGGGCTGCGAGCGAGGCCATTCCGGTAGCCCGCGCAGAGGGCGTCGCCGAGCGGGCGGGCACGGTGGACGCCGGCCGCAGACGTTTTCTCACCGTGGCAGGTGGAACCACCGCGCTGGCCGTCCTGGCCGGTGTCGGTGGCTTCCTGCTCTCCGGGCGCGAGCGGCTGGGTGAGCTGATCGCATCCATCCGGCTGCCCGTCCCGGTGCGCCGCGCCGAGCCCGTTCCACCGGGGGCGGACCTCGAGATCCCCGGCCTCACCCCGCTGTTCACCCCGAACGAGGACTTCTACCGGATCGACACGGCGCTGCGGGTCCCGATCGTCGACACCGAGAGTTGGCAGCTGCAGGTACGCGGCATGGTGGACGAGCCGTTCACCCTCACCTACGCCGAGCTCATGGAGCTGCCGCAGATCGAAGCCGACATCACGCTGGCCTGCGTGTCCAACGAGGTCGGCGGGGACCTGGTCGGCAACGCCCGCTGGCAGGGCGTGCCGCTGCGCGCCCTCCTGGATCGGGCGGGCGTGCAGGAGGGCGCGACCCAGCTCCTCGGCCGGTCGGTGGACGGCTTCACCGCCGGGTTCCCGACGATCACCGCCCTGGATCTGGAGGAGGCGATGGTCGCCGTCGCGATGAACGGCGAGCCGCTGCCGGCCGAGCACGGGTTTCCCGCTCGTCTGGTGGTGCCGGGGCTGTACGGGTACGTCTCGGCGACCAAGTGGCTCGCGGCCATCGAGCTCACGGACTGGGACGTCGACGGCTACTGGATCCCCCGCGGCTGGGCCAAGGAGGGGCCGATCAAGACGCAGTCCCGGATCGACGTCCCCCGGCCCGGAGCGACCGTGGCGGCCGGGCGGCAGCCGATCGCGGGCGTTGCCTGGGCGCCGACGCGCGGGATCGAGGGGGTCGAGGTGCGCGTCGACGACGGCCCGTGGCGGGCGGCCGAGCTGGCCGAGCGGCTCGACGTCGACTGCTGGCGGCAGTGGTACCTGCCCTGGGACGCCACGGCTGGGCGGCACGTGATCCGGGCGCGGGCCACCGACGGACGCGGAGAGGTCCAGACCGACGAGCGGACACCGGTTGCACCGGACGGCGCCTCCGGCTACCCGATCATCGAGGTCGAGGTCCAGGCCTGAGCGCGACCGGCCGACCGGCCGGCCATCACGGTCGACCGGTGCCCGTGGTGAGCCGGTCCATCCATCGGCGCACCTGCGCGACGACGACGTCGGGATGGGTCAGCGGCAGCATGTGACCGGCGTCCGGGATGGTGAACAGCTCGCCGTCCGGCAGCACGGACATGAGTTCCTCGACCTCCTCACCGGGGACCTCGGGGTCGCGACTGCCGTGCACCACCAGCGTGGGGACGCGCATCGCCGGTGCCAGCTGGACGCCGTCGTGGCTGAGGCTGGCCATCGTCGTACCGGCGAGTGCCAGGGGACGGCTGCCGAAGAAGCTGTCCCGCACACGGGCCACCAGTTCCTGAGGCTCCCCCGGGGCGAACGCGGCCCGGCGGATCAGCCGGTCGGACACCGGCTGGACGCTCTTGATCCGCCGGCCGATCCGGACGGCCGAGCGCAGGAGCGTCCACCAGCCCGAACGGAGCCGCAGCCGGGCCCAGCGCGGCAGGTTCCGGGCCGGCAACCCCGGCGCGGTGACACCCGACGCGCCCGAACCCACGAGCACCGCACCTGCGATCCGGTCGTCGGCCTCGGCGTCCAGATGTGTGAGGAGGATGCCGCCGCCGAGGCTGTGCCCCACCACGACGACCCGAGCGCCGTCCGGCACCACCTCGTCGAGCACCGCGCCGAGGTCTCTGGCGTGGGCCGTCATGGTGTAGCCACCGGATCTCGCGTCGCCGCTCTGGGCGTGACCGCGCAGGTCGTAGGCGGTCACCCGGTAGCGGTCGGCGAGCCGCTCCGGCACCGCCCCCCAGGACTCGGTGGACAGCCCGAGCCCGTGCACGAGCAGCAGCGGGGGAGCGTCGGGCGGTCCCCAGGAGCTGAGCGCCAGGCGGGTGCCGTCGAAGGAGGTCACGTCGGTCATGCGGGAGGGCTACCCGCGGCCCGAATCGGCACTCTGCCGGACCCGTGTCCGAGCTGCCGTGCGCCGCGGGACCGGCTGCCCGGTCGATCGGGGCACGGCGTCCTCCCGGCCGGCCCCGGCGCGCGCCGGGTAGCGCACCTGCTCGGCGACCCCGGGAGGAGGTAGTGGGCGCACACGAGGACCCAGGCAGTGCCGAGCAGCATCCCGGCCAGCACGTCCGTGGGGTAGTGGGCGGCCGTGTAGATCCGCGACAGGCTCACCGCCGGCGCGATCAGCACCGGGACGACCAGCACCAGCCGGCGCCGACGGCCGCGGGCGCAGGCGATCACCAGGGCGGCCAGCGCCCCGTAGATCGCCACCGCGGCCGCGGAGTGCCCTGACGGCCAGCTCGCCCCGGTGGGCAGCCCGGACGTCAGGTCGAGCACCGTCGGCCGAACGCGGTCGACCAGCCGCGAGACGACGACGTACAGCCCGACCTCGCCGAGCACGCTGACGAGGACGAAGACGACCGGCCGCCAGCTGGCCGTGACCGCGAGAGCCACCACCGCGAGGGTCAGCGACACCGCGATCACCATCCGCGTCCCCGACAGCGTGCCGACCAGCGTGGCGACGTCGGTCAGCGTCTCACCGCGCCACTCCAGGAAGGTGCGCACGACGGCCCGGTCGAACCTGCCCACGACGGTGTCGGTGAGCGCGCCGGTGACCAGCAGGCCGAGGACGATGAGGGTGACGGCGATGGCGGTCGCCCACCCGAGGAGGGCCAGCACGGTGCGCCGCCCGTCCGGAAGGACGCGCCGCCCGGGGAGGGCGAGGTGGGGCGCGTCCCGTGCCTCGACCTCCAGCGGGTCCAGGGGCTCGGCCGTCCGGTGCCCGAGGTGGTGCTGCCACACGCGGAACGCCGCCGTGGTCACCGCCAGCAGGCCGGCCCCGAGGAACCATCCGGCGAGGACGTCGGAGACGAAGTGCACGCCGAGCGCCAGCCGGGTGAAGCCCACCACCAGGGCGACGAGGACGGCGGCGACGACGACCCACGGCCGCGCCCGGCGACGGACGGCGGGCAGCACCAGCAGGGCGAGCATGCCGAAGGTGACCACCGAGACCATGGCGTGCCCGCTGGGGAAGCTGGCGTTGGAGGGGATGTCGCTGACCGGGGACTCGACCACCGGCCGCGCCCGCCCGATGAGCGCCTTGGTCACCGGGACGAGGACGGCCAGTCCCACGCCCGTGGCCACCGCGAAGGCGGCGAGCCGGCGCCGGCCCCGGATGAGCAGGAAGACGGTCGTCAGCGTGAAGACGAGGATGGCGGCCCCGTTGCCGCCGAGATCGGTGACGCCTCGCAGCACCCCGACCAGCGTGGGGTTCCCGCTCACGACCGCGTTGAGCTCCGCGCCGACCTCACCGTCCAGCGAGGCCAGCGGCGACCAGTTCGCCTGGACGAGGAGCATCAGGAGGAGGAAGGGGACGGCGCCCACCAGGAGCGCCACGAGCCCCAGGGCCGCCCGCGAGCCGAAGCGGCCCATCCCGGCGGTGCGTTCCTGCTCCGGGGGCGGTGCTGAGGCGTGGGGTGGGAGCCGGTTCATGGGTAGCTGGCGTACCCGTCGTCGTCGGTGGCCAACGGTGGGCGACCCCGACGATCGTGTGACAACGCCGGCGCCGTTCGTCCCGTCGGCAAACTGTCATGAGGCCGGTGGGTCGACGTGGGGGTAGGAGCCCCCGGTGGAGTTGCTGCTCGTCTTCGCCGTCCTGCTCTTCGTCGCGGTCCTGATCTCCGGCCTCGCCCACCGCACCATCCTGTCCACCGCCGTGCTGTTCCTGGTGGCCGGTTTCGTGCTGGGGGACGGCGTGACGGGCGTGCTGGCGCTCGGTCCCGACGACGAGATCGTCGTGGGGCTCGCCGAACTGGCCCTGTTCTCGGTGCTGTACACGGACGGGATGCGGGTCGGCTTCTCCGATCTCCGGTCCGCGTGGCGGCTGCCGGGGCGGGCGCTCGTCCTCGGCATGCCCCTGACCTTCGCGGTCACCGCGGTCCTCGCCTACGTCGTCGCCGGGCTGTCGTGGACGGAGGCGATGCTCGTGGGGGCGGTGCTCGCCCCCACCGACCCGGTCTTCGCCTCGGCCATCGTCGGGCGACCGGAGGTGCCGGGCCGGCTGCGGTCACTGCTCAACGTGGAGAGCGGGGTCAACGACGGGCTGGCGCTGCCCGTGGTCCTGGTCCTCATCTCGGTGCTCTCCCGCGACGGGGTCTCCTACTCCGCGCTGGCCACCGAGCTGGCGCTGGGCATCGCCCTGGGATTCGCCGTCCCGGCGGTGGCGGTGCTGCTGCTCCGCAGCCGCTTCACCTCGTCCACGCCGCTGTACGCGTCGCTGAGCGGCCTCTCCATCGGACTCATGGTGCTGGGCGCCGCGAACCTGACCCACGCCAACCTGTTCCTCGCCGCGTTCACCGCAGGCATCACCATCGCCAGCTTCGCCCGGGACGTCGAGGAGTCCTTCGCCGAGTTCGGGGAGCTGGTCACCGAGCTGCTGAAACTGGCCGCGATCCTCGTCTTCGGTGCGCTGATCTCGCCGGCGTTCCTGGGGGAGATCCCCGTGACCGGCTACGTGTTCGCCGTGCTGGCCCTGCTGCTGGCGCGGCCGGTCGCGATCGGGATCTCCCTGCTCGGCAGCGGGCTGCCCCGGCCGGAGCGCGCCGCCGCCGCATGGTTCGGGCCGAAGGGGTTCGCCTCGGTGGTCTACGGCCTGTTGATCCTCGACGCCGGTGTGCCGGGGGCCGATGCGATGTTCCATCTCGTGGCGCTGGTCATCGTCGCCTCGATCCTGGCGCACTCGTCGACCGACGTGCCGATCGCCCACGCCTTCGCGCGCGCCGAGGCACGGCAGCAGCGCGCCGGAGGCGAGACGATCGTGCCGGGCAGTGGGTCGCACCGCGAGCCGCCGCATCCATGACCGGGCCGGATCGAGCGCCGTGGGCAGAGCGACGTCCCGCCTCACGGTCCGGAACGCGCCACCGTCGGACATCGGGGCGCCGGCCGGCCGGTCAGCGCGCCAGCCAGCGCAGGACCGCGCGGTGGGTCGCCTCGCCGGCCGCCACGGCCGCCAGCTGGGAGCCCGCCCAGACGGCGGGCACCCGCCAGCCTGCGTCGGCATCCAGCGCAGCGAGGCCGGTCGTGGCATGCAGGACGACGGCGGGCAGCGCGGACGCGGCCCCCGCCAGCACGCCGAAGGACGTGAGGGCGGCGATCCAGACGTCGGTGCGGGACTGCCACCGCGACGCCGGCGGGTGCAGGCGGCGCCAGGCCAGCACGGCCGCCGGGACGCCCACCGCCACGCTGGCGACGATGAGGTCCGCATCGCCCGGGGCACGCAGCCCGCCCCGGTCACCTGCGTGCTCGACGACCAGCGCGGGGGTCACGACGGCACCCAGCACGAGCACGGAGTGGCCGAGGGCGAGAGCGCGGGAGACGATCACCGGCCTTCCCGCGCGCGGAGCTCGAACCGGTCCAGGACCCGTCCGTCGGCACGGACGGACCGCCCCGTCAGCCGGTCGTCGACGACGTCGACGTGCAGGTACTGCAGTGCCGACGCCGACGACGCGGTGAAGCGGCTGCGCCCCACCGGCGTGGTCTTGCACCCGCCACCGCTGACGACGTAGGTCACGCCGTGCTGCGGCCGCGTGCGCTCGTAGTGGTGGTCGTGCCCGGAGAGGACGAGATCCACCTTCCGGCGGGCCAGCAGCGGTTCGAGCACCTCGTCGGCCCCCGGGGTCGACCCGTGGGATCCGGACGAATAGACCGGGTGGTGCATGCAGACGACCTTCCACTGATTCGTGGAGCTGGCCAGGGCGTCGTCGAGCCACTCCAGCTGTTCCGAGGAGTCCTCCCCGAAGAGCCCGGGCGCGCTGGAGTCGAGGTAGAAGAAGTCGACCGGCCCGTGGCTGGTCGTGTAGTGGCGGGCCGGGGTGCCCAGCAGCCGGAGCTCCGCGTCGATCTCCGCGAGGCTGGCGTCGCTGTGGTGCAAAGCCCCGTCGTGGTTGCCGATGGCGAGCTCGAAGCGGACGCCCGCGTCGATGAGCGGGCGCATCGGCCGGGTGAAGACGTCGTCGAAGCGGTCCTCGACGCTCCCGTAGTAGCAGAGGTCGCCCAGGTGGGTCACCAGCCCGTACGGCGCCTGGCGATAGCCCTCCGCCATCCGGTGCGCCACCGCCATGGCCTGCCGGCCCCCGCTGCCGGTGTCACCGACCGCGGCGAAGCTCATCCGGTCGGCCGCCCGCGTCCAGGCGGCCTCCTGGAGGGCGAGCTGCGGTGCGCGGCCCGGGACGAGGTCCTCCCGGCCCAGCAGCGGCCAGATCTGCCCCGCGACCCCGGAGCCGGCCGCCAGCGTCCCGGCGGCGCCGAGCGCGGCCCCGAGCAGTTGCCGTCGGTTCAGTTCCGCCACGATCTCCGTCCACCTCCGATGCAGGCGCGTGCGTTGTCATCGGTTCCAACACGGGCCGGGCGAGCCTCGTTCCGCCGGCCGTCAGGGCCGGTCCCCGGCCTCCTGGTCAGGGACGACGGTCGTCAGCCGGCGGACGTCGAGCAGCAGGTGCTGCACCCGCAGGTCGCTCAGGCAGCCCCGGAGCTCCCGTCGGTCGAACTCGTCGAGCCCGGGTCTCAGCCGGAAGGCGAAGACCCCGTCGTCGACCTGGACGAAGGAGTCCTCCGCCACGTCGGCGTTGACCAGCAACCGGCACGTGCTGACCAGCCCCCTGGTCATCTCCTCCTGGACGGCAGGGTCCTCGCGCACCGTCGACGCGGCCACGACGGCGTCGGTGTAGGAGCCCTCGGGCTGGTCCACGTCGACGGTCATCAGCTCCGCTCGGAGCAGCATGATGCCGAAGGCCGCGAGGGCCACGACGAGGATTCCGACGGCGGCGCGCTTCACCGTTGCGCCCCGCTCGCGGCCGGACCGAGCAGCATGCGCAGGGCCGAGTCGTGGGCGAAGTCGTCGCCGGACGCCAGCAGCTCCGCATCGGTGGGCACGAGCGGGGTGGTGGGGAAGGCGATGCCCTCGAGGTCGGTGGCCAGTTGCTGCTCGACCCCGGAGCGGGCGGAGCTCCCGGCCACCCGCTCGATCGCCCAGGCGATGCCGGACACGACGAAGCCGCCGCCCAGCAGGACCGGGATGAAGATGTGGGTGCGGTCCAGGGCGTCGGGCCGCAGCCAGGGAAACGGCTTGGTCTCCACCGGCGCCGCGCGCAGCCGCGCCAGCGCGCCGGACGGACCGTCGTCGCCCGCCGGCGAGCGGTCCGCCAGCGCGGTGACCCGGCGCAGGACCAGGGCGGTGCACAGCCCCACCAGGGTGGCCACGAAGAGGATGCCGACCAGCAGGGCCCGGTGCCACTCCCAGCGGTAGATGTAGACGAAGAGGTAGGCGCCGGAGGCGATCAGCCCGGCCGTGGCGACGATCCAGCTCAGCTTCTTCACGAGGTCTCCTCCTCGACGGCCCCGCTGGCTCCGTCGACCCGGACGGTGGTTCCCGGAGCGAACCGGTCAACCGCCCCGGAGAAGCCGACGACGGTCGGCACGCCGGACTCCCGAGCCAGGATCGCGAGGTGTGCCAGGACGCTGCCCGTCTCGGCGACGAGGCCGGCCAGCCGCGGCAGCACGGGCGCGAGCGGGGGGTCCAGGGTGCGGACCACCAGTACCGCCCCGGCGGGCGGGTCGGCCCCGTGGTGCACGGGGCCCGCGCCGGTCCCGCCGCCGGCTCCCGTCCCACCGGACGTGCCCACCACGGGAACGGGCCGCCCGGTGTCGCCCATGCGGAAGCGGGCGGGCAGCGGTTCCCCCTCGTCGACGAACTCCGGGCGCAGCGTCCGGTCGCCGTCTCGGACCGCGGCCGAGAGGTCCGCCAGCCGGAGCCCACGGACGTCGTCGGGACGGGGCAGCCGGCCTCCCGCGGCGAGCCGCTCGCCGAGCATCCAGGCCACGCGGGCGGTGACCTCCTGCAGCCAGCGGACCCGCAGCCGGAGTGCCTCCCGCAGCAGCCCGGCATCGCCCGCGTCGCCCGGCGGCGCACCCTCCGGCGCCTCGACATCGGGTGGCAGCTGGGGGAAGCGGCAGATCCGGGGCGCCGCGAGGGCCAGCACGACCGGATTGGCGGCGACGATCTCGGCGTCCGGGAATCCGGCCTGCCGCGACCGCGCCAGGACGCGCATCGCCGCGCTCACCCCGGTGAGACGGGGCGCAGCGGGGTCCACGAGCATGCCCATGAGGACCTCGTGCGCGTGCACCGAGACCAGGGCCGGGTGGGCACGGTGCAGCACGGCCGCGAGCTGCCGGTCGGTGAGCTCGGAGAGCACCGGGACGCCGGCCAGCACCTGATCCGCGGACTCGATCACGTCCCGGGCCAGCGCGGGGAGCGCCGAGCGCAGTCGGCCCACCCGCCACGACGCCCGCAGCCGACGGAGCCGTGGGCGGGGATCGAGTCGCTCCCGCACGCGCGGGGTCTCCTGCCGCGGTTCCAGCAGGTCGAGATCGACGGCGGCCCGTCCGCCGAGCACGGTGACCAGCGGGGACGCGTCCACGGCGGTCTCGTCGGCCGTGCCGGCGAGGAGGAGGGCCTGCCGGAGCGCCTCGCGCAGCGGGACGACCCACAGATCGGACTCCAGCGGCTGGAGCGCCTCGGGGAAGGTCTCGGCGACCGGGCCGGGACCGAGGACCGGTCCGACCGGCCGGCCTCGCGGCTCGGCGGTGACCGGCCGGCTCTGCAGCAGCCGCAACCGCCCCGCACCGTCGATGGCCCACTCGACGTCCTGCGGTCCGCCGAAGACCTCCGCCGTCCGCGCCGCGAGCTCGGCGAGGGCGCGCAGCTGCGACCGGCGCAGGCGGACACCACCGTCGCCGCGGGTGACCTCGGTCCGCCGGCCGGACCGGTCCAGCTCGTACCGGTCGCCGTCGACCGCACCGCTCACGAGCCGGTCGGGTCCGCCTTCGACGGCGGCGACGACCAGCCGGTCCTCACGGCCGGAGACCGGGTCGATCCCGAACAGGACACCGCCGCCGCGGGCGTCGAGCAGCGGCTGCACGAGGACGGCCAGGGGCTCCCGGCCGGTCAGCGTGTCCGAGCCGGTGGCGGCCTGCTGACGCGAGGCCACGACGACCTCGACGGCGCGACGGAACTCCTCCGGTCCGGTCACCCCCACCACCGATTCGAACCGGCCGGCCATCGACGAGTCGCCGAGGTCCTCGACCGTCGAACTGCTGCGGACGACGAGCGTGTGGCGACCCTCCTGGGAGAGCTCCCGCCAGGCCGCCAGGACGTCGTCCAGGGGTGTGCCGGCCGCGACCCGCTCGACGGCTGCGGTGGTGATCACGAAACCGGGGACGATCGGCAGGCCGTGACGGCGGGCGGTGGCGAGTGCCGCCGCCTTCGCGCCGGTCAGCTCCGGCCGGACGGCCGTCTCGTCGTCCAGGGAGACCACGGACGGCCCGGCCGGCACGGGGGAGGGCTGGGATCCGTCATCGGTCGAGGCGACGTGCATGATCACGTGGTTGCCACCGGCCACGCCGGTGAGGCATGGGCGGGCGTTCTGTCGGGGAACCGTAATGAGACGTCGCCGTCGTCAGTCCACCGGCTCGACCCGGCGGACGACGACGAGCGAGCGCCCCGGGGCCGCCGTCGAGCTCTGCAGGGCGCAGAGCGCGTCCAGTCCGCCGTCGTCAGCGCCGTCCAGGCCGCCGAGGTCCAGGCGGACCCGCGTGTGGCCGCTGCCGTGCAGCGCCTCGACGGTCTCCCTGAGGAGTTCGCCGGCCTGCGCCGTGAGGCGCCCACCGGGTCGGACGATGCCCAGTCGCCCGTCGACGGTCTGGGTGAACGGGCCGCTCGCCGCTGCGGTGCGGCCGCGATCTCGCGCACCGGCGTCAGGACGACGGGGCGCGCCGTGCCACATGCGATCGCGCAGAGGTGCGTTTCTGAACGGGCGGTTCTCGGTCATGTCGGGTCTCCGTCTCGCTGTGGCCGGGTGCGCAGGTCCGGTCACGGCGCGGGCTTGAGCACGACGGCCAGCACTGGTCGGCCTGGTGGGCGGACATGTCCGTCGTCTCCCCTCGCCGTGGGGCACGCGCCGCGGCGTGCTCCCCTCCCGGTCCAGCATGGAGCGGGGTTGCCGGCCGGAGCCCGGTGCGCGGACGGTCTGTCACGCAACCGTCATGGCGGCCTGCGCAGCGGCTACCGCGCGAGGACATCCCGTCATCGGGCCGGCGGACCGCTTGCTTGCAGTCCGGTTACGACGCCGGAGCCCGCGGTTTTCCGGCCATCGGCGGCGGGCAACGGTCGATCGGCAGTCGCAGTCCCCGGAGGTCCCCGTGATCCACGACAGTGCCCTCGACGTCACCGACGCGCGCGAGCCCACCCCTGCCCAGGCCGACGTCATCGAACTGCTGGAGCTCAACCCGGCTCACCGCCCCAGGGTCCGGCTCACACTGAAGCAGTGGCGGCAGGTGGACCGGGTAGCTGCGCGACTCACCGGTCAGCGCTGAATCCTCCGCGATGCCGCCGCACTGCGACCGACGCAGTGGCCGGCTGACGGGAATGGCGATGTCGGGGCCGGGTAGGTCAGCCGCATGGCGCGCGACCCCTCGGCCGGCCGGCCGCCTCCCCGGACGTCCGGGTTGCTGCTCGGGCTGGGCCTCGGCGGCTTCGTCGACGGCATCGTGCTCCACCAGATCCTGCAGTGGCACCACATGATCAGTGCGGAACGGCCGCCGACCACGCTCGCCGGTCTGGAGGTGAACACGCTCGCCGACGGCTTCTTCCACCTGGCCACCTGGCTGTTCGTCGTCGCCGCGTCGATCACCTCCATCCGGGCCTGGCAGCAGGGACGACTGGCGCCGAACTTCTCCTTCCACCTCGGCCTGGTGCTCACCGGCTGAGGCATCTTCAACCTCGTCGAGGGCCTGATCGACCACCAGATCCTCGGCGTCCACCACGTCCGGGACGACCTCGGCGGCCGGCTCGGCTGGGACCTCGGATTCCTGGCGTCCGGCGTGCTCCTGATCGCCGGCGGCCGGCTGCTGCACCGCCGCGGCGCGCGCGTACTGGAGCGACGGGCCCGACGGCAGATACCGTCCCGTGTCCACTCAGGACCTTCGTGATCGCACGCCCATGTGCGCTGCCGTCGAGGTGGGGCCGCAGCACCCGTACGGCCCAGCGGGCCGGCGACGCCCCCGCGTCACGGCGTGCGGTTCAGAAAGGCCGAGAGGTGCGTGAGTACGCTGCCGTCGCCGAGGGTGCTACCGACCAGCTGCGGCTCGGCGCGAACCATGTCACCGAAGGCGACAGCGGCGGAAGCATTGGCCATCTGCTTGGCGATCCTGATGGCGGTGCGGTCGTTGATGCGCAGGCGGGCGATCATGTCTCGAACTGCGGGCAGTACCTCGTCTCGGGGCACGACCCGCTGCGCAATGCCCCACTCGAGGCAGTCCTGGGCGGACACGTCCTCGGCGAACATGATCATCTCTTTGGCGCGACTCAGCCCGACGGTGCCCACCAGCCGCGGGGTGGCTCCGTACGTGAGGAACATCCCGAGCCTGCTCTCGGGAAGGTTCGCTACCGCGTTCTCGGCCATGACCCTGAAGTCGGAGGTCATGGCGATGGCCAATCCGGCGCCGTACGCCGATCCGCTCATGGCCGCGAACGAGATCTGCTCGAGTCCTTCGAGCTTGACCATCATCTCTTGTGCCAGGTGTTGCAGGGACCGCATCTTCGAACGCCGGTTCTCCTCGTCGGAGAGCTCGTCGTGAAGTTCCTGCAGATCGGCACCGGCGGAAAAGACATCGCCCTGGTGGGCGAGCACCAGGTAGCCGACGTCGCTACGGTCCCGCAGCCAGTCCGCCATGCTGATCAGGTCCCGCAGCAGCTGCCGGTTGACCGCATTGGCGCGTCGCGGCCTGTTGATCATCGCGGTGAGTGTGTCCTCCTCGATTTCCAGGTGGAGGGTCTGCAGCTCGGGCAGGGAGTTCACGGGGCGCTACCTCTTCTCGAACGGGCGTCTCGGCCAGAGCACGGTCAGGGGAGTTCGGCGGGCCCTCACGGCTCCTGGGGTCGCACCTGGAGCCGGACGTGCAGGTCGACGCGCGCTGTCGGTCGGAGTCTGACGGGCCGTCAACGACCTGCTGGGTCCAACTCGGGGCGGGTGAGGCCGCGGGCCTCGACGGCCTGCTGGTAGAGCCGCCCGGCCCGGTACGAGCTGCGCACGAGGGGACCGGCGAGCACGCCCGGGAAGCCGATGCGCTCGGCCTCGGCCTGGAAGCCGACGAATTCGTCGGGCTTCACCCAGCGGACCACCGGGTGGTGCCGGGGCGAGGGGCGCAGGTACTGGGTGATGGTCAGCAGGTCGCACCCGGCGTCGTGCAGGGCCTGCATGGTCTGCGCGACCTCGTGCGGCTCCTCGCCCATGCCGAGGATCAGGTTGGACTTGGTGACCAGGCCGGCCTCGCGGGCCGCGGTGATCACCGCCAGCGAGCGGTCGAAGCGGAAGCCGGGCCGGATGCGCTTGAAGATGCGCGGCACGGTCTCGACGTTGTGCGCGAGCACCTCGGGACGGGAGGAGAACACCTCGGCGAGCTGGTCGGGGTCGGCGTTGAAGTCCGGGATCAGCAGCTCCACGCCGCAGCCGGGGAGCTGGGCGTGGATCTGCCGCACGGTCTCGGCGTAGAGCCAGGCCCCGCCGTCGGGCAGGTCGTCGCGGGCGACGCCGGTGACCGTGGCGTACCGCAGGCCCATCGTGGTCACGCTCTCGGCGACGCGGCGCGGCTCGTCGGCATCGAAGTCAGCGGGCTTGCCGGTGTCGATCTGGCAGAAGTCGCAGCGTCGGGTGCACTGGTCGCCCCCGATGAGGAAGGTGGCCTCGCGGTCTTCCCAGCACTCGTAGATGTTGGGGCAGCCGGCCTCTTCGCAGACGGTGTGCAGGCCCTCGCGGCGCACCAGCGACCTGAGATCGACGTACTCCGGCCCGGTCACCGCCCGCACCTTGATCCAGGGTGGCTTCTTCTCGACGGGCACGCGCGCGTTGCGGACCTCGACGCGCAGCAGCCTCCGACCTTCGGGGTGGACGTCGGTCATGGCAGTGAGTACCCGCCGTCCACGATCAGTGCGTGACCCGTCGTCCACCGTGACTCCTCGCTGGCCAGATGCACGATTGCCGCTGCGACGTCCTCGGGGCGGCCCAGGCCCAGCGGATGCCGGGACGCGATGGACTCGAGAGCGCCGGCCGGCAGTCCGTCGTGGATGGCCGACGGGAAGGCGCCGGGACAGACACAGTTCACCCGGATCCTCTCTTTCGCGTACTCGAGTGCGGCGACCTTCGTGAGGTGGACCACGCCGGCCTTCGCCGCGCCGTAGGGCCCCGCATGGGGCCAGGCCGTCACCGCGCTCACCGATGCGGTGTTCACGACGGCACCCCCGTGTTCGCGCATGACGCGGGCGGCCGCCCGGATGCCGTGGAAGGTGCCCGTCAGGTTCACCGCGAGGCAGGAGGACCAGGCCTCTGTCGAGAGGTTGTGCAGCCGGGCGTTCGGCGGCACGACCCCGGCATTGTTCACCAGCACGTCCAGCCGGCCCCAGCGCTGTACCGCGTCGGCGACTACCTCGTCGAAGGCCTCTCCGTCGGTGACGTCCAGGGCCGCGGTGACGACCGTGTGGCCTGCGCCGGCCAGCCGGTCGCGCAGCGGCCGTAGGCCGTCCGGTGCCAGATCGGCCAGCAACAGCCCGCGCACGCCCTCGGCGGCGAAAGCGGTCGCGATCGCCGCTCCCAAGGCGCCGCCCGCACCGGCGACGAGAGCCGTCTTTCCCATCAGTCTCGGCGTCACTGGACCCCTCCTGGAACACGCCTTCTGGCCACGTGCCGAGTCGTCGACCGAACCACGGGCGAGATCGAGATGACTTCTTGACAGCTCGCGGCAGCCGCTGTGATAGTCCTCACCGTATCAGCCAACCGACCGGTCGGTCGAACATCTCCGGAGGCGCACATGGGGCCAGATTTCCGCCTCGACGGGCAGGCCGCCGTGGTGTCGGGCGCCAGCCGCGGAATCGGTCGGTCGATCGCCTTGGCGCTGGCGGGCGCCGGCGCGGACGTCGTCCTCCTGGGGCGTGAGCAGAAGACCCTCGACGACGTCGCCCGCGAGATCGAGGCCCAGGGCGGGGCAGCTCTGCCGCTCGTGGCCGACATCAACCAGACCGACCAGGCCGTGCACGTCGCCGAGCTGGCCCGCGAGCAGTTCTCGCAGCTGCATGTGCTGGTGAACAACGCGGCCACGAGCCCCTTCGCCCGGCTGGCCCAGGAGCTGTCCGTCGAGGACTGGGACCGGGTCATGGACGTGAACGTGCGAGGCACATTCGCCCTCATCAAGGCGGTCGGCACGCACATGATCAGCCGCGGTTACGGGCGGATCATCAACGTGACCTCGGTGCTGTCCGAGCAGGGGATCTCGCGCTCGATCCCGTACTCACCCAGCAAGGCCGCGATCCGCTCCCTGACGCAGTGCCTAGCCGCAGATTGGGCGCCGCACGGCATCACGGTGAATGCCCTGGCGCCGGGGTTCATCGAGACCGAGATGAACGCCAACGGTCGCAAGGACAAGGCCTTCTACGAGGCCGTCAGAGGCCGGATCGCACAGGCACGTTGGGGTCAGCCCGACGACCTGGCGGGGCCGGCTGTCTTCCTGGCATCCCCTGCCGCTCGCTACGTGACCGGGACGACGGTCGTGGTCGACGGCGGCTTCAGCAACACCTGGGCCTACCGCATCTGAAGGCTCGATCCCTCCTCATCGCAGCGAAAGGCAAGCGTCCCTATGGACTTCAGCATCCCCGACGAGCTCAAGCAGTTCGTCGACTCGGTCCGGCAGTTCCGCGAGCGCGAACTCATGCCGTTGGAGCAGGAATTCCTGCTCAAGGGCAACTTCACCAACGAACAGCGCACGGAGCTCGAGCAGCGCGCCCGCCAGCTGGGGTTCTGGGCGCTGGACGTGCCCGAGGAGTACGGCGGCCAGGGCATGGGGACCCTGGCGACGTGCCTCGTGGCGGAGGAGCTCTACAAGCACCCGGCCATGTTCGACTTCGGCGGGAGCCCCGAGCCCGCCCTCTACGAGGGCAACGAGGATCAGAAGAAGCGGTACCTGCGTGGCGTCATCGATGACGGCAAGCGCAGCTGCTACGCCTTCACGGAGCCGGGAGGTGGCTCCGACTTCGCCCGCATCACCACGCAGGCGAAGCGGGACGGCGACAACTGGATCATCAACGGCCGCAAGACCTTCATCTCCGAGGCCGACCGTGCTGACTTCTGCATCCTGTTCGCCACCACCGACCCGGCCCTCGGCGGCCGCGGCATCACCTGCTTCCTGGTCGACATCGGCACACCGGGCTTCGAGCTGTCCCGCCCGATCCCCACGATGGGCGACGCGTGGGAGCCCTACGAACTGACCTTCGAGGACTGCGTCGTCCCGGACGCCAACCGGCTGGGCGAGGTGAACGGGGCCTGGGAGCTCGCGTCCGAGCAGCTCACCCACGGCCGTCTCAAGATCGCCGCGTACCAGCTGGGCATCGCACAGCGGTCGATCGACCTGGCCGTGGAGTGGGCCAAGCAGCGCGTGACGTGGGGCAAGCCGATCGCCACCCGCCAGGCCATCCAGTGGATGCTGGCCGACTCGGCCGTCGAGCTCGATGCGGCCCGAATGCTCGTGTACCGGGCTGCCTGGATGGCCGACGAGGGGCAGCACATCCGCAACGAGGCCTTCATGGCCAAGCTCTACGCGACCGAGATGGCCCAGCGGGTCACCGACCGCTGCCTCCAGATCTTCGGCGGGCTCGGCTACAGCAAGGAGGTCCCGATCCAGAGCTTCTACCGCCAGGTCCGCGTCTGGCGCATCGGCCATGGGACCGGCGAGATCCACCGCTGGATGATCGCGCGCAACATGCTCGGTCTGTCCTCGCGCGACTGAGGAGGAGACGCATGGACATGACTGCTCTCAGCGTCGACGTCGTCGGTCGGCGAAATCTGCGGAACCTGCTCACCGAGCGTGTGGACAGGCAGCCCGACAAGCCGTACCTCGTGTTCGAGGGCAGGAACGGCGATGTTCAGGAGTTCACCTACAGCGAGTTCCTGCGCAACGTGCAGCGGGCTGCGGCCGGCTTCGCCGGCCTGGGCATCGGCAAGGGCGACGCGGTCGTCATCCATCTGCCGAACTGCCCGGAGTTCCTCTTCAGCTGGTTCGGGCTGACCTGGATCGGTGCGGTCGCCGTGCCTGCCAACGCGGCGAACACCGCGACCGAGATGGAGCACGTGCTCGGTCACTCGGAGGCCGTGGCCGTCGTCGTCTCCGCAGACCACTGGGAGGTCATCGACCGGGCGGTCCAGGGGGCGCCGACGGTGAAGCATCGCGTCCTGGCTCGTACCACCACCGCCATGGGCGAAGCGGTGCTGTTCACCGACTTCCTGGCTGCCGACGCCGAACCGCCGGTGGTGGAGGTGGACAGCGAGGACGTCGCCCAGATGATCTTCACGTCGGGGACCACGTCCCGGCCGAAGGCCGTCATGCTCACGCATGCGAACTGTCTCCGCTCCGGTGAGCGCGCATCGCGTTCAGCGGCGGCGGACGACCAGGACCGGTTCCTGACCGCGCTCCCGGCCTTCCACGTCAACGCCCAGTCGATGACGATCATGGCGTCGCTCACGGTCGGTGGCACCTGCATCCTGCTCGAGGAGTACCGCGCCTCGATCTTCTGGTCGCAGCTGATCCGCCACCGTGCGACGTCGGTGAGCCTGGTGGCGATGCAGGTGCGCACGCTGCTGGCGCAGCCGCCTCGTGACGAGGACCGGCAGCACCACCTGCGCCGGAACTTCTACGCCATCAACGTGCTCGACTCGGAGAAGGAAGAGTTCGAGCGCCGGTACGGTGTCGAGCTCGTCAACGGCTACGGACTGTCCGAGGCGATGACGATCGTCACCGTCGCCCCGGTGTTCGGTGAGAAGCGGTGGCCCTCCATCGGCCTCCCTGCCTACGACCGCATCGTGCGGATCGTCGACGAGCGGGGCGAGGACGTCCCGCTCGGCAGCCCCGGCGAGATCATCGTCTGGGGCATCCCCGGCCGCACCCTGATGAAGGGGTACTTCAAGGACCCGGACGCCACCGCTGCCGCCCTCCGCGACGGGTGGCTCTACACCGGCGACAACGGCTACTTCGACGAGCGCGGCTACGTCTACTTCTTCGATCGCAAGAAGGACGTCATCAAGCGGTCCGGGGAGAACATCTCGGCCAGCGAGGTGGAGGTGGCGCTGCTGACCCACGAGGGCGTCGCCGAGGCCGCGGTCATCGGGGTGCCGGATCCCATTCGCGACGAGGCCGTGAAGGCGTTCGTCGTCGCACGCGAGGGTGTCGATCTGACGGTGGACGAGGTGCTCCGGCACTGCCGTGAGCACCTGGCCGGCTTCAAGGTGCCGACCGTCGTGGAGATCATCGACGGTCTGCCGAAGACCTCGATCGGCAAGATCGAGAAGAAGGTCCTGCGTCAGTGGAGCGCGGAGAGCGGGGCCGGATCATGAGCGGCGACCTCTTCGAGCAGACGTACGAGCGCGCCAAGGCGGTCGTCGGTCAGGTGCACCAGCTGCCGCTGGGGCGGATGTCGAAGAAGGAGTTCCAGCGGTTCGCGTACGCCTGCGGGGACGTCAGCCCGCGCTACGTGGACGACGACGCTGCGCGCGCCGAGGGTTTCCCCGAGGCCGTGGCACCCCCGCTGTTCCTGTCCGGGGTCATGGGATGGGAGCCCGGGCCGGCCGAGGAGGACCTTCGGCCGGACGGGACCGGCAAGAGCGAGACCGTCGGGTTGCCGCTCGAGGGGCTGCGGCTGATGGGCGCCGGCCAGGACATCGAGCTGCATCACGACGTGGTCGACGGCATGGACATCGTCGCCCACATCAGCCTGGACGGCGTCGACCTGAAGCAGGGCCGCAGCGGGACGTTGCTCCTGGTGCGGGTCCTCCGGCGCTACGTCGACGGTGAGGGCCGAGAGGTCCTCACCTGCCGCGAGTCGTTCATCGCCCGATGAGGAGTTCCATGGCGACCCAGACCACGCCCCCCCGATTCGCCGACATCACCGTCGGCCAGGCCATCCCCGCGCTGGTGAAGCGGCCGACCGGCCTCCAACTCTTCCGCTACAGCGCCGTCACCTGGAACGCCCACCTCATCCACTACGACGACGCCTATGCCCGGAGCGAGGGCTATCCGGCCGTCCTCGTCCAGTCCCATCTGCACGGGGCCTTCCTGATCCAGGCGGCCCTCGACTGGGCCGGCCCCGGGGCGCGGCTGCGCCGCTTCCGGTGGGAGAACCGGCATCTCGCCGTCCCGGGCGACGTGCTGACGTGCGACGGGCGGGTCACCGCCACGCGTACCGAGGACGGGTTCGGCGTCGTCGAGTGCGAGCTGTTCGAGCACAACCAGGACGGGAAACTCTGCGCGCCCGGATGGGCCGTCATCGGGTTTCCCCTGACGCAGGGAGAGTCCGCGTGAGCACACCTGCGACCGCATCTGCCGTACGCCACGACGGCGAGACCGTCCGGCGGCTCTACCGCACCATGGCACTGATCCGGCAGTTCGAGACCACGGCGTCGCGACTGATGGCCTCGGGAAAGCTCCCTGGATCGGTTCACCTGTCGATCGGCCAGGAGGGCGTGGCCGCCGGCATCTGTGACGCCTTGGAGCCCGACGACTTCATCACCTCCACGCACCGGGGGCACGGGCACTGCATCGCCAAGGGCGGCGGCATGGAGCCGATGATGGCCGAGCTCTTCGGCCGCAGCGGCGGGTACTGCGGCGGCCGCTCCGGTTCCATGCACATCGCTGATCCCAAGCTCGGCATCCTCGGGGCCAACGCGATCGTGGGAGCAGGCATCCCCATCGCTGTCGGGGGGGCCTTCTCCGCTCGGGCCCGGGGCACGACCCAGGTCGCGGTCGCCTTCTTCGGGGAGGGCGCAGTGGCCGAGGGCGCCTTCCACGAATCGATGAACATCGCGGCGCTGTGGAAGCTGCCGGTGATCTTCGTCTGCGAGAACAACGGTTACGCGGAGCTCAGCCCGGTGTCGGTCCATCTGTCGGCGCAGGACGTCGTCGACTTCGCGGCGCCGTACCGGATGGCCGGGGTGCAGGTGGACGGCAACGACGTCCTGGCCGTCCGTGCCACGGCCGAGGAGGCCGTCGCCCGGGCCCGCGCCGGTGAGGGTCCCACCCTGATCGAGTGCAGGACCTATCGCTGGCACGGACATTTCGAGGGGGACCCGCAGCGGTACCGGGAGAAGTCCGAGGTGGCCGCGTGGCGGGAGAAGGACCCCCTGGTGCGGCTGATGGCCGAGGTGTCCGACGACAGCGCGCTGGCCGCCGATCTGGAGGCGGCGACAGCGGAGGCGCGGGAACTCGTCGACGCCGCGGTGCGCTGGGCCGAGGCCGACGCGCACCCCGAGACGTCGGCGATCCTCGCCGACGTCTACCGCGACCCGACCGGTTTCGAGGCAGCCGACGTCGCGACGGAGCGAGCGCGATGAGCGAGCTGAAGTACTGGCAGGCAGTGAACAACGCGCTGCGCGAGGAGCTGGAACGCGACGAGCTCGTGCACATCTTCGGCGAGGACGTCGGCGCTGCCGGGGGGCCCTACGGGGCGACACGGGGACTGCAGGACAAGTTCGGCGAATGGCGCGTCCGGGACACGCCCATCAGCGAGGCGATCATCGGCGGCATGGCGGTGGGGTCGGCGATGTCCGGCCTGCGTCCGGTTGCCGAGATCATGTACTTCGACTTCATCACGCTCGCCATGGATGCCCTGGTCAACCAGGCCGCGAAGATGTCGTACATGTCCTCGGGCAGCTACAGCGTCCCGATGACTCTCCGGACGCTGTGCGGGGCACAGCGGGGCAACGGGCCGCAGCACTCGCAGAGCCTCGAGAGCTGGCTGGTGTCGGTCCCGGGGTTGAAGGTCGTCTGGGGGGCCACGCCGGCGGATGCCCGTGGCCTGCTGAAGTCGGCGATCCGTGACGACGACCCCGTCGTGGTGATCGAGAGCATGAGCCAGTGGGGTGTCCGGGGCGAGGTGCCGGACGACCCGGACCATCTGGTGCCGATCGGCGAAGCACTGGTCCGTCGTGAAGGCAGCGACGTCACCCTGGTGTGCTGGGGCGGAACCGTGGCGAGGGCCATGGCTGCCGCGGAGCTACTGGAGGCCGACGGCATCGACGCCGAGGTCCTGGACCTGCGGACGCTCAGTCCTCTGGACAAGCCGCGGCTGCTCGCCTCGCTGGCCAAGACGGGGCACCTGGCGGTCATCCAGGACGCGCACGGGCCCTGCAGCGTCGGCTCGGAGGTCATCCGGGTCGCCGCGACCGAGGGGTTCGGCTCGTTGCGGGCCGGGGCGGCACTCCTGAGCCCGCCGTTCGCGCCGGCCCCTTTCCCGCCCGGCCTCGAGGCGGACTACTACAACGACGCCAACCAGCTGGTCGCCACCGTGCGCCAGATGCTCGACAGGGAGACGGCCTGATGGAGATTGTGGTCCCGAAGTGGGGCGTCACGATGGACGAGGCGCACCTCGTGGTGTGGCTGAAGAAGGTGGGCGACCTCGTCACGGAGGACGAGCCGGTCGCCGAGATGGAGACCGACAAGGCCGATGCCGAGATCGTCAGCCAGGTCTCCGGCCGGATCACCGAGCTGCTCGTCGAGGAAGGCGCGCAGGTCGAGGCAGGACAGGTCATCGCCCGGGTCGAGGCGACCAGTGGTGATCCGACTTGACGAGCGCGGAGGAGCTCTACGACGTCCTGCCCAGCGACCGGAACCGTCGCGCCGTAGGACGCTCGATGCGCGCGGCGGTCGCCGAGATGCCCCACGTGACGCTGCATGCGCGTGCTGACGCGTCGGCACTGGTGGCAGCTCGGGCCGGCCTCAACGCCCGCGCCGACGTGCCGCGGCTCAGCCTGACCGCCGTCCTCGCCCGCGTGGTGGTGGAAGCCCTTCGTGAGTACCCCCGGGTGAACGGCAGGACCGAAGAAGGCGAGATCCGGCTCTACAAACGGGTGAACCTCGGCGTGGCGGTGGCACTCGAGGACGGATTGACCGTCCCCGTCCTCCGTGACGCGCAGGAGATGGACGTCGACGCCGTGGGGGCGGCGATCGTGGACGTCAGCGACCGCGCCCGCTCGGGCCGCATCAAGCTCGCGGACCTCGCCGACGCGACCTTCACGCTGAGCACACTGGGTGCCCACGGGGTGGAGTTCTTCACCCCGATCATCAATCCGCCGCAATTGGCGATCCTGGGCGTCGGAGCCGTCCGCGACGAGATCCGTCTCCAGAACGGCTCGCCCGTGGCCGTCCCCGTGCTGTACCTGAGCCTCAGTTTCGACCACGCGGCGATGGACGGTGTCCAGGCCGCGCGGTTCCTGGAGCTGCTCGTCGCCAAGGTGGAGGCCGGCGGCCCCGACCGCCCCGCGGCGGGGGGCTCATGATGTCCCAGGCTGGACGGCACGGCCGGCCCGTCGCGCTCGTGACGGGTGGCAGCAGCGGCATCGGAGCCGCGACCGCTGTCCGGCTCGCGACGGACGGGTTCGATGTCGCGGTCGGGTACCGGTCGGGCGCCGACCGGGCCGAGCAGGTCGCGAAGGAGGTCCGCTCCGCCGGGGGCGGCGCCCTGCCCGTCCAGCTCGACGTCGTTTCCACCGAATCCGTCGAACGGGCGTACCGCACGGTGGTCGCCGAACTGGGCGCGCCGACCGTGCTGGTCAACAGCGCCGGCGGGTTCCTGGAGCTCCATCCGTTCCTGGAGATCGACGACGCCCTCTGGCGGCGGACCCTGGAGCTGAACATCGTCGGGACCGTCAACTGCTGCCGCGCCGTGCTGGACGGCATGGTGGCTGCGGGCGGCGGCCGGATCGTGAATCTCTCCTCGGTGGTGTCCCGGACCGGGGGAGCGGGCGAGAGCATGCACTACGCCGTGTCCAAGGGCGGGATCGACACGTTGACCCTCGGCCTGGCCCGTGAGTTCGGACGGCACGGCGTGCTCGTCAACGCCGTGGCGCCGGGCCTGGTCGACTCCGCGATCCACGACGACTTCCGCGAGCGGTTCGAGCGGCTCTCCAGCAACTACGGCCTCCTGAACCGCGCCGGGACGGCGGAGGAGATCGCGTCGGTGATCGCCTTCCTGGCCTCGGACGGCGGCAGCTTCGTCACGGGCCAGGTCTGGCACGTCAACGGGGGTGCCGCGTGAGCGCCGGAGCGTTCCCTGCTCTCGACGCCGGCCGGATCCGGCTGGCCGTCTCCGGCGGCGCGGCCAGGATCACGCTGACCCGGGGAGAGAAGCACAACGCGCTGGACCCCCAGATGCTGCAGGAACTGCTCGACGCCCTCACGCTCGTGGAGCGGGACGGCGACGTACGCGTCCTGGTCATCGACGCCGAGGGGCCGGCATTCTGCGCCGGGGTGGACCTCGGGACGCCGTTCTTCATGGAGCACGTCGACGACCCGTCGGTCTTCGCCGGGATGCGGCTGCTCGACGAACAGCACCGACTGATCTCGGCCGTGCATCGGCTGCCCCAACTCACCATCGCGTGCCTGCAGGGGAACGCGGTCGGGGGCGCCGGGCTCGGGCTCGCGATGGCCTGCGACCTCCGTTACGCGCGTCGCGGCTCCAGGTTCTGGATGATCCCGGGGAGCGTCGACGTCGTGCAGGACTTCGGCCTGACGTGGCTGATGCAGCGGGTCATCGGGCCCTCGCGGACCATGGAAATGGCCTTCACCGGGCAGCGCGTGGACGCCGACACGGCAGAGCGATGGGGCTTCGTCAACCAGGTCTTCGACTCGGCGGACGACCTGCGCACGCACGTCGACTCCCTGGCGGCCGGGATCGGCGTCCGCGGTGCGGACGCGTCCCGTTTGCTCAAGCACGTCGTCAGACACGGCGCCGACAGTTCGCTCGAGGACAGCCTCAAGCTCGAGGCGATCACCAACTCGCTGTGCTTCGGCTCCACGGAGTTCCAGACCGCGAAGGCGCGCTTCCTGGACGCCCTGCGGACGGTGCGCGGGTGATGCGGGCGGTGCGGTTCCACCGGCACGGCGGTCCGGAGGTCCTCCAGGTGGAGGAGCTGCCGGTCCCCGAACCGGCGGCCGGTCAGGTGCTGGTGAAGGTCGCCGCCTGCGGCGTGAACCGGGTCGACATCCTCTCCCGCGAGGGTCAGACGCCGGCCCCGATCGTGATGCCGCACGTCTCCGGGACCGAGGTGACCGGAGAGGTGGCCGCGGTCGGCGCGGGCGTCGATCTCCCGATGGGAATGCGCGTCCTGGTCAACCCGACCATCTCCTGCGGACGCTGCGAGTTCTGCCGGGCGGGGCGGGACAACGCCTGCCTGCGCGGCCGGATCTTCGGCGTGCAGACCGATGGGGGATACGCCTCGCACGTCGTCGTCGAGGCCCAGTGGCTGCTGCCGCTGCCCGACGACGTCAGCTTCGAGGACGGCGCCGCCGTAGCGGTGACGGGAGCGACCGCCTGGCACATGCTGGTCACCCGGGCCGGTGTCCGTGTGGGCCACGACGTCCTGGTCATCGCGGGCGGCTCCGGCATCGGCGCGCTGGGGATCCAGATCGCCAAGCTCGCCGGCGCCCGGGTCATCACGACGGCCGGGAGCGGCGAGAAGCGGGAACGAGCACTCGCACTCGGGGCGGACGAGGTGGTCGACCACTACGACCCGGACTGGCCGCGGACGGTTCGGCGCCTGACCGGCGGCCGGGGCGTGGACGTCGTGTTCGAGCACGTCGGGCAGGCCACGTGGGCGGGCAGCCTGACGGCGCTGACCCGCGGCGGAACTCTCGTCACCTGCGGGGGGCATTCCGGATTCACCGTCGAGATCGACCTCTGGTCGCTCTTCGTGAAGGAACACAAGATCGTCGGCTCCTTCGCCGGTACCACGTCGGATCTGCTCCACGTCCTCGAGCTCGTCGGCCAGCGCAGATTGCGCCCGGTGGTGCACGACCGCATCCCCCTGGCGGAGGCCGCCCGCGCTCAGCAGCTGCTGGAGGACAGCGCCGTATTCGGAAAGGTCCTGCTCCTGCCTGAGCACACGCACAGCGAATCCATAGCAGCAGCCCCACACGGAAAGGACCAAGGAGAATGACGACAGCAACGCAGCGGGTCGCGCAGTTCGTGTCGGGGTTCGAGTTGTCGAGCGCTCCCGAGGCAGTGTTCGAGAAGGCCAAGGTCACCCTCCTCCACGACCTCGGTGTCGCGCTGGCCGGCCACCAGAGCGCGGGACCCGCCTTCGAGCTCGCTGCCGACATCGGGCGGTGCGAGGACGGCGCCCGGCTTCCTGTCGCAGGTACGCGCGTGACCGTCGAGCAGGCCGCTCTCGCGACCGGCGCACTCATGCACGCTCGCACCCAGGACGACACCCAGCTCAGCGTGCTGACCCACCTCGGCTGCACGGTGCTGCCGTCCCTGCTCGCGCTGGGAGACCGTGCCGACACCAGTGGCCGGTCCTTCCTCACCGCGATGGTGGCCGGCTACGAGGCGACGTCGGCCATCGCGGCGCAGCATGCCGCCACGTCGACGAAGCGCGGGCTGCGGGCCACGAGCATCTACGGCCCGTTCGGCTCGGCCGCGGCCTGTGCCCGGCTGCTCGGGCTGACTGACGAGCAGACCGCAAACGCTCTCGGCCTGGCCGCGGCGTTCGGAGGCGGCACGAACCAGACCTGGGTGGCCGGCACGCAGGAGTGGCAGTACCAGGTCGGATCCGCCAGCAGGAACGGGATGATCGCCGCGCTGCTCGCGCAGAAGGGGGTCTCAGGGGCGCCCGACGCGCTGGAGGGCGTGATGGGTCACTTCGCCGCGTTCGCCGGGTCGAGTGACGGCGCGGACGAGATCGGCCGCGAACTCGGCTCCCGGTGGCAGATCCTCGACGTGACCTACAAGCCGTTCCCCATCTGCGCCATCAACCAGGTGCCGGTCACGGTGTTGACCGACCTGGTGTCCCGCCACGACGTCGGCGAGCACGAGGTCGAGGCGGTGACGCTGCGACTCTCCCCGGCCGAGGCGGCGTATCCGGGCACGGATGAGCACGGCCCCTTCACGGATGTGGGGGGCTCCCTCATGAGCGCGCCCTACTGCCTCGCAGTGGCCATCCGCAAGCGGACCGTCCGCCTGGGAGACCTGCGCGACTTCGATGACGAGACGCTGATGTCCCTGGTGCGTCGCGTGGAGATCGTGCCGGATCCGGAGCTGCCGGCGAACTCGTGCCGGCTGAGCGTGCGCACCGGTCGGGGCGACTTCACGGCCGAGTACATCGCGACGCCCGAGACGTTCAACTGGGATCGCGTGGAGACGGCCGATCGGCTCAGCGCGATCGTCGACGACATGCCCTTCGGCAAGGACCGACTGGACGAGTTCGTCGACGTCGTCCTCGACATCGAGAACCGGCCGCTCCGCGATCTCGTCACCGCGACGATCGCATGAGCGCCGTGGGGTCCGGCTCAGCCCGCAGTACCGACCGCGACGGGAGACGAGAGCGACCGTGAGCTTCTTCCTGCAACTGCTTCTCCAGGGCCTCGCGCTCGGCGCCGTGTACGCCCTTGTCGGGCAGGGCCTGAACGTGACCTTCTGGACGCTTCGCGTCGTGAACTTCGCACACGGCGCCTTCCTGATGATCGCCGTGTTCCTCGCGCTGTCGGCGTGGACCGCCGGTATCCCGCTCGGTTTCGCGATCCTGATCGCGGTCGTGGCCGTGGCGGTGATGGGCGTCGTACTCGAACGTGTGGCGGTACGTCCGGTCATCAAGCACGCCAGCGGTCTGGGCTGGATCGTCGCGACCCTGGGGGCTGCGATCGTCATCGAAGCGATCGCGGACCACATCTACGGGCCGCAGGTGCGGTCCTTCCCTGGGATCATCTTCAGCGCCAGCGACTACGTCGACATCTTCGGCGTGCGGATGTCGCTGCAACTGCTGCTCGTCGCAGGTGTGGCCCTCGTCGTCCTGGCACTCTTCGAGCTCGTCGTCCGGCGTACGTCCTGGGGCATGGTCCTGCAGGCCACGAGCCATGACTCGGAGTCGGCGCGGTTGCGGGGTATTCGCGTCGAGGCGGTCGTGACGACGTCGTTCCTCGTCAGCGCCGCGTTGGCCGCCCTGGCCGGCGTCCTCATCGCCCCGGTCACCGGCATCAGTCCGGCGTTCGGGTTCACCTTGCTGCTCAACGGATTCGCCGCCGTCGTGGTCGGCGGCGTGGGCAGTTCGGTCGGCACCCTCGTCGGCGGGCTCACCGTGGGTGTCGCGGAACTGATGGTCGGCGGCTACATCTCGACGGCCGCGCAGAGCGCCGTGGCATTCACGGTTCTCATTCTCATCCTCATGGTGCGGCCGTCGGGCCTGTTCGGGAAGCGAGAGGCGCTCAAGGTATGAACTCCCTTCGAGACGGTGTCCGGCGGATCACTGGCGCCCTGCCACCGTGGGCCTTCGCGGCCGCGGCGGTTGTGGTGGTGCTCGTCATCCCGTTCACGTCGCCACCACGTCTGGTGCAACTGACGATCATCTTCGGCATCAACGCGTTGCTGGCCCAGAGCATCAACGTCCTCACCGGTTACGCCGGCCAGATCTCGCTGGGTCAGGCAGCCATCTACGGCACCGGGGCCTACGGCACGGCGGTGATGTCCGTGCAGTACGACTGGCCACTCTGGGCTTCGGTACCAGCCGGGATCGTCATGGCGATCATCGTCGGGGCGCTCGTGTCGATCCCGGCCGGCCGGGTCCACGAGTTCTACCTCGCCATGGTGACCCTCGGGCTGGGCATCCTGGCCTTCACGATTTTCCGCCAGTGGGGAGAGGTCACGGGCGGGTTCTCCGGCCTGGGGAACATCCCCTCACCGCCGCTGGGCTCGCTCACGGTCTTCGGCTACACCCTGGGGCTGGTGTCGTACTTCTACGTCACGGTGGTCCTGGTCGTCGTCGTGACCTGGTTGCTCGCCAACATCCTCAAGTCGCACGTCGGCCGCTCGTTCGTCGCGCTCCAGGAGAGCGAGTTGGCGGCGTCCACGCTCGGCGTGAACCCGGCCCGCCGGAAGCGGCTCGCCTACGTCCTCAGCGCTGCGCTGGCCGGCATCGCCGGCGTGACGTACGCCCACGTCGTCGGCTTCGTCAGTCCCGACGCCTTCTCGGTGAATGCGTCCATCGCGATCCTCGTGTTCGCCGTCCTGGGCGGAATGCGGACGCTGGCAGGGCCCTTCCTCGGCGCCGCGCTGCTGACCTACCTTCCTGATCAACTGCAGGCGTTCAGCGAGTGGCAGCACCTCATCTACGGCCTGATCCTGCTGTTCTCCTTCATCGTGCTGCCACGTGGTCTCGCAGGGCTGTTCCCTTACCGGACCAGTCTCATCCACCACCGCGTCGACCGGCGGAGGGACGAGAAGGCCGAGCCGGCCGAGGTGCAGCCGGCCGAGCAGAGTCGTGACGGTGCCGCGGCAGCCGGGGTCGCCGAGGGCGACGTCCTGCTCGAGGTGCGGGACGTCGTGATGAACTTCAGCGGCGTGCGCGCTCTGGACGGCGTCAGCATCTCGGTCCGTAAGGGCAGCATCCACGGCCTGATCGGCCCGAACGGCTCCGGCAAGACCACGCTGCTGAACGTGGTCTCGGGCGTCTACAAGCCGACCAGCGGGCAGGTGTCCTTCGGCGGAGTGCGTGCCGACGGACGCAAGCCGCACCAGGTCGCCACGCTCGGCATCGGCCGGACCTTCCAGCATCCCCTCGTCTTCGACGAGCTCACTGTCCGGGAGAACGTCGTCGTCGGAGCCGAGCGGTTGTTCCGCTCGCGCCTGGTCCAGCTGCTGTTCGGCACCCGCGCCGCCGTGCGGGAGGAACGTCGCATGGTCCGCTCCGCGGAGGCGGCCATCGAGCGCGTCGGGCTGGAGGAACTCCGCGAGGCACTGGCGGGAGGCCTGCCGTTCGGCCGGCAACGATTGCTCGAGCTGGCTCGCTCGCTGGCGGGCGAGCCCCTGCTGCTCATGCTCGACGAGCCCGCCGCCGGCCTCGCCGAGGACGACCTGGTCGAGCTGGCGTCGCTGCTCCAGACGCTGCGTGACGGCGGCATGACGGTCCTGCTCATCGAGCACCACATGGACTTCCTGCTCCGGCTCGTGGAGACCGTGACGGTACTGGACCAGGGCGAGGTGATCTTCGACGGGACGCCGGCTGCGGCGCGAAGCGACGAACGGGTGCTCGAGGCGTATCTCGGTGCCTCGGCCGCGGCTACGGGGGTGTGATCGGTGCTCACTGTCACGGATGTCAGCGTCAACTACGGTCCGGTGAGCGCGCTGCGGAACGTCTCGCTGCACCTGCAGCAGGGCCACGTCGGCACGGTCATCGGCGCCAACGGTGCCGGCAAGTCGACTCTGCTGAAAGTGCTGAGCGGCCTCGTCGCCCCGTCGACCGGCAAGGTCGAGTTCGAGGGGCACGGCGTCGTCACGCAGGTCCCGGCGCACAAGCGGGTCCGTCTCGGGGTCGCGCACGTGCTCGAAGGGCACCGCGTTTTCGGCGACCAGTCCGTCCACGCCAACCTCCTGCTGGGCGCCCTTGATCGGTACCGGTCGAGAGCCAAGCGGGCGGACGTCCTCACCGACGTCGACGCGCAGTACGAGCGGTTCCCCATCCTCGGGCAGCGGCGTCGGCAGGCTGCCGCGACGTTGAGCGGGGGCGAACAGCAGATGCTGGCGACCGCGGTGGCCCTGATGTCGAAGCCGTCGGTGCTGCTGCTCGACGAACCATCCCTGGGCCTTGCCCCCAAGCTCGTGGACGAGACCTTCCAGCTCATCGCCACCCTGCGGCAGGAAGGGTTGACGATCCTGCTGGTCGAGCAGCTCGCCGCACTGGCTCTGCAGGTGGCGGACGAGGCGTGGGTCCTGCAGCGCGGATCGGTCGTCGCCTCGGGGCCCGCTCACGAACTGCTGGGAGAGATGAGCGTTCAGGAGGCCTACCTCGGCGGTGCGGCGACGAGCGACCCGTCGCTCACGAAGGACGGACCGGGCCCACGAGAGGACCTTCTCTCCTGACGGCGCCGACGCGGTGACCACCGCCCACGGATGGACAGAGGCGCGAGCACTTCCCCCTGAAGACGATCGATGAATGGAGACGACATGCGCACCACTTTGGCCCGCAGGATCTGGACGGCGACCGCTGCCACGGCAGTGCTCGGATTCACTGCAGGATGCAGTGGCAGTGCCGTAGGCGGCGGCGGAGACGGCGGCGGCGGCGACGGGGGAGACGGCCCGGTGCGGATCGGTCTGACCACCGCGCTCACCGGGGCGTACTCGGAGTTCGGCGAGCCGATGGAGAACAGCATTCGGCTGGCGATCGACGAGTTCAACGAATCGGGAGCCTGTGATCAGGAGGTGGAGCTGATCGCCTACGACGACCAGCTCGTCGCAGAGACGGCGCAGGCCAACATGCGGCGTCTGCTCGGCGAGGACGACGTCGACTTCATCATGTCGCCGGCGGGCAGCGGCCCCACCCTCGCGGTCCTTCCGCTCGTGAACTCCGAGAACAAGATCATGATGAACACGATCGCCCAGACGTCCACGATCGTCACCCCGGAGGGCCAGGACGAGCCGTACAACAACGTGTTCAGCTTCTCGCTGGGCAACGTCGTCGAGGCGGAGTTCATGGGCCAGTACCTCAGCGAGAACTTCGACACCGTGGGGCTGATCGCGGAGAGCACTCCCTACGGCGAGACCGGGCTCAACGAGATCGAGATGGTCCTCGAAGAAGCAGGCGTCGAGGTGGTCGCCCGGGAGAGCTACGACCAGGGGGCCACGGACGTCACCGCTCAGCTGGCACGGATCCAGCAGGCGAACCCGGGCGCGATCGCGATGGTGGGCCTGGGCGCCGACACGGCGACCATCCGGCAGGGCATGGCGCGGCTGAACATGCTGGAGACGCCGTTCGTCATCAGCAACGGGGCCGGCACGATTCCCTACCAGGAGCGGGCCGCCGAGCTCGTGGACGGAACCATCGTCGTGCAGTACGAGGCCTTCTCGGGCGGCGAGCCGGAGACGGAGTCGGCGCGCAACTTCGCGCAGATGTATCTCGAGGCGTACGGCAACGACCGGTACTACGGCGAGGGCGAGTGGCCGGTGCCGGCGTTCGGCGGCACCCCCGCCAGCTCGTACGACGGCGCGAAGGTGCTGCTGGATGCGTTCGAGCGTGCCGGCTGCAGCACGGAGACCGAGGCGGTCATCGAGCAGATCGAGTCGGGAGACGCTTTCGAGGCTGCCCGCGGCGAGTACACCTTCTCGGACACCGAGCACACCGCTGTGACCACGGACTTCCTCGTGCCCATGGTCTACCGCGTGGGTGCGGACGGCGCGATCACCTATGAACGAGCGGAGGGCTGATCGACGACCTGCGGTCGGGGGTGGCAGCGCTCTGGTGGCGCTGCCACCCCCTCGTCCGTCCTCGGCCTGGTCGCGTCGGAGCCCGTCCGATCGGTGGGGCGAGCTGTCGGTATCCAGCCTGCGGAGTCCGTCCGCTGCCCCCGCCCGATCGCGGTGATCCGCGGTTCTGGCGCGGCACGACGTTCCCGATGCTGTCCGCGGCATTGGTGCGGAGCTCAGGGATGGGCACCCTGCTGGGTCGCCGGTCCCGCGGGTAGCCGGAAGACCCGTGCGGCGTTGCCACCCAGGAAGGCCTCCTGCGCGGCGTCGCTCAGGCCCAGTCCTGCCACCTGCTGAAGGCAGGGGACATGGTCCAGCTGCGGCCAGTTCGTGGCGAACATGACCTTGTCGCGTCCATAGGTCTCGATGTAGTGGACCAGCTGTGGCGGGTAGTACTTCGGCAGGTAGGCAGAGGTGTCGATGTAGACATTCGGATGCTTCCACGCCAGCGAGATCATCTCGTCGGTCCACGGATAGCCGATGTGCCCGCCGACGATGACCAGCTCCGGGAAGTCCAGAGCGATCTGATCGATGTAGGGGATGGGCCTACCCGTCTCGGATGTGCGGAGCGGCCCTGTGTGCCCCACCTGGGTGCAGAAGGGGACTCCGAGATCGACGCACGCGGCGTACAGCGGGTAGTAGAGGGCGTGGTCGGGCGGCCTCTCCCACAGCCACGGCAGCAGGCGCAGGCCGACGAATCCGTCGTCCTCCACGGCTCGCCGCAACTCCCGGACGGCACCGACCGGGTCGGACAGGTCGACGCTGGCAACGCCGGCGAAGCGCTCCGGATGCCGCGTGGTGAACGAGGCGACGTCGTCGTTGCTGACGACCCATCCGCCCGGACGGTGCCAGGCGGAGAGCAGGGCGACGTCCACGCCGGCTTCGTCCATGGCCTCGACTAGAGCCTCCGGCTCGACAGGCCTGTCCAGCGCGTCGGCCCGCCCGGACCGTACGAAGACGTTCCGCACTTCGGGGACGTCCAGACGACCTGGCCGGTGCCAGAGCGGCTGTGCCCACACGTCCGCGATCACGGCGAGCCGTCAGCTCCGTGGAGGACCGCCGGCACGGGCTCCGAGCCGTCCGGCCCAGTCGCGGATATGCCTCCCAGGAAGACGTCGAACAGGTGCTGGGCGACCTCCTGGGACTTCGCCGGGCCGGCTGGGCGATACCACTGGTAGGACCAGTTCGTGATACCGAACAGCGCCAGCGTGGCGAGCCGGACGTCGGTCTTGCGGAACATGCCCTTCTCGATGCCGTCCGCGATCGTCAGCTCGATGAGTGCCTGATACCGGTCCCGCTTCACCTTCGCCTCTCGACGCAGCGCCTCGGGGATCTCGCGGTGATGTTCGAAGAACACCCTCAGGTGCCCGGGCTTGGTGTCCATCACGTCGATGATGTCGATGACGTTGAGTCGCAGGACCTCGATGGGGCTCAGGCCGGAGGAGACACGTTCCTCGAGCCGCCGGAGCAGGATGTCCATGATCTCATCGTGGATCCACGCGACGATCTCACCTTTGGTCCGGACGTAGTGGTACAACGTCGGCTTGCTCAGCCCTATCGCGCGCGCGATGTCCTCGACGCCTGTCGTGTAGTAGCCCTGGCGGTCGAACAGGACCGCTGCGGCCTCGATGAGCTGCTCCTTCCGACTGACCCGCGCCTCCGCCGTCATGTGTGTCTCCTCGGTCTTTCAGCTGGTCCGGCCTGTTTCTGTTGACCAGAGGGTGTGCAAGGGGAAGCATGCCGCGTGAGGCACCCAACCGACCGGTCGGTCGGGATTGTTCCACGGTGGGCAGATCCGGCGCTAGAAGGAGCGGAACGATGGCTTTCGTCTACGAGTACCCGACGACGGAGAGGGTCATATACGGGCCGGACGCCGTCTCCGGCCTCGCCGAGGCAGTGGACACGCTGGGGGGCGAGCGCGTACTGCTGCTCACCACGAGGTCCTTGCTCGGCACTGCTCTCGAGGCGCGCGTACGGGAGGTGCTGGGGGAGCGCTGCGTCGGGGTACTGAGCGATGTCGTCCAGCACGTCCCGACCTCGTCCGTCGATGTCCTCGTCCAGAAGGCTCGCGGGTATTCCCCCGATCTCATCGTCACTCTCGGCGGCGGGTCGGTCACCGACGCCGCGAAGGCGGTGAGCGCCAGTATCGGCGAGGGTTACGAGGACGGCCAGTCGCTGTACCGGCACAGGATCGTTTTCACCTACCCGGACACGGTCGACCTCCGCCCCTTCACCGGCCCGCCCCTGCCCATCGTGGCTGTTCCGACGACGCTGTCAGCGGCCGAGTACGACGGCATCTTCGGCATGACGTCATCCGCCGGGGTCAAGGACCTCTACTCGGACACGCGTCTCACTCCTCGTGTGGTCGTCCTGGATGCCGCAGTGACCGTGCTCACGCCGGAGCGCCTGTGGCTGGGCACGGGGATCCGCGCGCTCGACCACGCCATCGAGACCTACGTGTCCCGCTCGCCCACTCCCGTGACAGACGCCACCGCTCTCCATGCGATCAAGCTGCTGGCACACAATCTGCCCGCGTCCCGCGATCCGCGTGATCACGAGGCCCGCGTCAACTGCCTGGTGGCGGGCTGGCTCTCGATGCTGGGCGTCGCCAACGTCACGCTCGGTCTGAGTCACGGCATCGGGCACCAGATCGGCGGTTTGTGCGACGTGCCGCATGGCGAGACGTCGTGCGTCATGCTGCCGGCCGTTCTCGAGCGAGTGAAGGAGGTGGCTCCTCAGCGTCTCGCCGACATCGCTGCCGCGATGGGCGCGGACGTGTCGGGACGTACGCCGGAGGAGGCTGCGACCGTCGGCGTGGAGGCCGTCCGCAGCTTCATCTCGGGGCTGGGCCTGCCGACCACGCTCTCGGCGGTCGGAGTGAGGAGGGAGCAGTTCCCGGCGCTGGCGCGAGCAGCCATGGAGGACATGGTCGTGGCATTCGCTCCACTCGACGTCCGAGAGGCAGATGTCCTGGAGCTGCTCGAACGCGCGTACTGACCGCCGACCGGATCGTCCCCGGCCTCCGCGCCATGGCGCGCCCCGATGCCCGTCGCTCGACCGGCCGGTTCGTCGCCCAGAACTGGCCGTGCAGGTCTTGTCGGGCCCCGGGATCGCGGGCAGGCTGTGAACCACGCCACAGTCGCACCTCCGGGAGGACGCCGTGGAAGCTCATGTCGGAGACCGGATCGTCGTGCGCTCCACCCATCAGGGAGAGCCCGATCGGGTCGGCGAGGTCATCGAGTGCGCCGAGCCCGGGGGAGGGCCGCCCTACCGCGTGCGCTGGGAGCCCGACGGGCACACGGCGCTCTTCTTCCCGGCCGGTACCGCCTCGGTGGTCCGTGCCGAATCGGCGCACGGCTGAGCGCCCGGCCTGATGGCGAAGGACACCGGGACGGCGCCGGCACCACGACCGGCCGCGGACGTGCGGAACGTGGCACTCGTGGGCCACGCCGGGGCAGGGAAGACCACGCTCGCCGAGGCGCTCCTCGCGGCCACCGGCGCCGTGCCGCGGGCCGGTCGGGTGGAGGACGGCACGACGTGTCTGGACACCGAGGAGGTGGAGGTCCGTCAGCAGCGCTCGGTGTCCCTGGGCGTGGCGACGATCGAGCACGCCGGTTGCCGGATCACGCTGCTGGACACCCCGGGGTCGCCGGACTTCGTCGGGGAGCTCCGGGCGGGGCTGCGCGCCGCGGACGCCGCGCTGTTCGTCGTCTCGGCGGTCAACGGTGTCGACGCCGCCACCGTGCAGCTGTGGGAGGAGTGCGCCGCGGTCGGGATGCCGCGCGCCGTCGTCATCACCCAGCTGGACCGGGCGCGGGCCGACGTCGACGACGCCGTCCGGCTCTGCCAGCTGCTCCTCGGGGAAGGCGTCTACCCCGTGCACCTGGTCGACCGCGGACCGGACGGGGCCGTGCGGGGCCTGGTCTCGCTCCTGGAGCCCGACGCCGACGCCCCGGAGGCCGACCGTCTCCGCTCCGAGCTCATCGAGGGGATCATCGGCGAGAGCGAGGACGAGGCGCTGATGGAGCGGTACCTGGCCGGCGACCAGCTGGTCCAGGCCGACCTCATCGCCGACCTGGAGACGGCGGTGGCCCGCGCGCACTTCCACCCGGTGCTGTGCGCCGCCCCGCTGATCGGGGTGGGCGTCGCGGACCTGCTCGAACTGATCGTCGCCGGCTTCCCCAGCCCCCTGGAACACGGCTGCCCGCCGGTCTCCCGGACCGACGGTTCAGCGGTCTCGTCGGTGGCCTGCGACCCCGAGGGACCGCTCGTCGCCGAGGTCGTCAAGACCACCACCGACCCGTACGTGGGCCGCGTCAGCCTGGTCCGTGTCTTCAGCGGGACGCTCCGGCCCGACATCCCCGTCCACGTGTCCGGGCACGGGATGGCCGACCGCGGTCATCCCGACCACGACGTCGACGAGCGCATCGGGGCGCTGTCCTCACCCCTCGGTGCAACCCTGCGCCCGGTGCCCTCCTGCCCGGCGGGAGACATCTGCGCCGTCGCCCGGCTCACCAGCGCGGAGACGGGGGACACGCTGTCCTCGCCGGAGGACCCCCGGCTGGTCCCGCCGTGGGACCTGCCTACTCCGCAGCTCCCGGTCGCGCTCGAGGCGGCCTCGCGGTCCGACGAGGACCGTCTCGCCACGGCGCTGGCCCGGCTGGTGGCCGAGGACCCCACCGTGCGCCTCGACCGCCGTCCCGACACCGGCCAGCTCCTGCTCTGGTGCGTCGGCGAGGCGCACGCCGAGGTCCTGCTGGAACGACTGCGCGCCCGCCACGGCGTCTCCGTCACCACGGTGCCCGTCCGCGTCCCCATGGTGGAGACGCTCGCCGGTAGCGCCCGGGTCACCGGCCGCCACGTCAAGCAGTCCGGTGGCCACGGTCAGTACGCCGTCGTCGTCATCGAGGCCGAGCCGGGACCGCCGGGCTCGAGGATCGTCTTCGAGCAGCGCATCGTCGGCGGCACCGTGCCCAGCCAGTTCCACGGCAGCGTGGAGAAGGGCATCCGGATGCAGGCCGAACGGGGGATCAGCGGTGACCGCCCGCTCGTCGACGTCCACCTGACCCTCGTGGACGGCAAGGCCCACTCGGTGGACTCCTCCGACGCCGCCTTCCAGGCCGCCGGCGCGCTGGCCCTGCGCGAGCTCGCGGCCGCCGCCGGCACCCGGGTGCTCGAGCCGTGGTGCGAGGTGGACGTGGTGGTTCCGGGGGAGTACGTCGGCGCCGTCATGAGCGACCTGTCCGGGCGCCGGGCCCGGGTGACCGGCAGCGAGGCGGACCCGCTCCGTGACCGGACCACGGTGCGCGCGGAGGTGCCCGAGGTCGAGCTGCTGACCTATCCGGGAGTGCTGCGGTCGGTCACCCACGGCACCGGTTCCTTCTCCCGCCGCCCCCTCGGCTACGAACCGGCGCCGGCCTCCGCGGCCGCCGTCCCGGCCTGAGCGCGGCCGGTCGCGCCGCCGCCCCGGCCGAGTCGCGCTGTTACGCATGACTGCGGTTGTGCGACCCGGATGACCGCAGTGATACGCATGTCGGCGACAACAGGCGTGACGCAGGCCCTCCTTGCTCCGGTGCGCCGCATCCCGCGCCGGCGGCGCGGGACACTAGCCTCGTGTTCGGTGCGCAGCGGGCTGTCGGGCGAGGTGGAGGAGCAGTGACGTCGTCGAACGGTCCGTCGGCGGCTGCCCCGGTTCCGCCGGCCGGGCGCCCCCGGACCGCCGGCTCGCCGCCGGTGACCGACCGCGAGGACCTGCCCGACCGCGTCTGGACCGTGCCGAACGCCCTCTCGCTGCTCCGGCTGCTCGGTGTCCCGGTCTTCCTCTGGCTGCTGCTGGGCCCCGAGGCCGACGGCTGGGCCGTGGCCATCCTGATGGTCTCCGGCTTCACCGACTGGCTCGACGGGAAGCTCGCGCGCTGGCTGAATCAGAGCAGCAGGCTCGGAGCTCTGCTGGACCCGGCGGCCGACCGGCTCTACATCGTCAGCACGCTGATCGCGCTCGCGCTGCGGGAAATCGTCCCGGTCTGGGTGGTCGCGCTGCTCGTCGGGCGGGAACTCGTCCTCGGCGTCGCACTCCTCGTGCTGCGCCGCTACGGCTATCCGCCGCTGCAGGTGCACTACCTGGGCAAGGCCGCCACCCTGCTGCTGCTCTACGCGTTCCCCGGTCTGCTGCTCGCCGACGGCAGCGGCTGGCTGGCCACGGCCATCGAGCCGTTCGCCTGGGCGTTCACGATCTGGGGGACCGCTCTCTACGTGCTGGCCGGGCTGTTCTACGTGATCCAGGTGACCGGCATCGTGCGCGCCGAGCGCGCCGCCGATGCGTCGCGGACGGCGCGGTGACCACACCTCCGCGGGGCGGCGGGCCGCGCTCGATGGGCGCGTCCCTCCTCGACGCCGTCCTGGCCGAGACGCTCGACCCCGCCTACGCCCAGGCGGCGGCGGCCCGGGCCGCCGACGACGGCCGGCGGCCGTCCCGCACCCGGGGCCGCGTGGCCGTCGCCCTGACGATGGCCCTCGCCGGCGTGCTGGTGGCGATCACCTACCAGCAGGCCGCCGCGAGTGTCCAGGGCCGCGAGCAGGTGCGGGCCGCCCTGGTCGACGACATCCAGCGCGACTCCGACGTCACCGACGAGCTGGCCGACCAGCTCGAGCTCCTGCGTGCCGAGGTCACCAGCGCTCGGGACGAGCTGCTGGCCGCCAGTGCCGTGGGGCAGCGGGCCCGCGATGCGCTGGCACGGACCGAACGGGCCGCCGCCGCGGTGGCGGTCACCGGGCCGGGCCTGCTCGTCACCCTCGCCAACGCCGACCCGACGGCCGACGAGGACCCCGTGGGCGGTGGAACCACCGAGGAGGACCCCCGCGAACAGGTCCAGGACGGCGACCTGCAACTGGTCGTCAACGCCCTGTGGGCGGCCGGCGCGGAGGCCATCAGCATCAACGGTCAGCGCCTCGGGCCCACGACGGCCATCCGGTTCGCCGGCGAGGCGGTGCTCGTCGACTTCCGCCCGGTCACCAGCCCCTACGAGATCAGAGCCATCGGTGATCCCGATGAGCTGGCCGGAAAGTTCCTCGCCAGCCCCGAGGTGGGCGCGCTGGCGGCCATCTCGCAGACGTTCGGACTGCGCTTCGAGTACGCCGCGGAGGAGGAGCTGACCCTTCCCGCGGGCACCGTCCTCGATCTCGACTCCGCCCGACCGGAAGGCCGCGACGGACCGGCCCCCGCCCCCGACCCCCTGCCTGGAGGCTGACCCCCCGTGATCCCGATCCTCGGACTCGCGGCCGGCGTCCTCCTCGGCCTCTTCTTCGACCCCACCGTGCCGCTGTGGCTGCAGCCGTACCTGCCGATCGCCGTCGTCGCCGCCCTGGACGCCGTCTTCGGCGGATTCCGTGCCCGGCTGGACGGCATCTTCGACGCGAAGGTGTTCGTCATCTCGTTCGTGTCCAACGTCGTCGTCGCCGCGCTGATCGTCTTCCTCGGCGACCAGCTCGGCGTCGGCGCGCAGCTGTCGACCGCGGTCGTGGTGGTCCTCGGCATCCGCATCTTCGGCAACGCCGCCGCCATCCGCCGACACGTGTTTCGCGCATGAGCGGCGACCAGCGGCCCGGCCCGGACCAGGGCCCCGGTCCGGCCGACGACGACGTCGTGGTGCCACACCCGTTCGGTCCGGGCCCTCTGGGGCAGCGCGCCGCGGAGCCGGCCGCCACGGGCGCCGACGGGACGCCGGAGGCCGCGGGGGAGACGGCGTCCGGGGAAGAGTCGGCGAAGGAGCCGGCGGCGGCGCCCGCCCGCCGGACCCGCGACCCGCTGGCCGCCGCACTGATCGGCGTCCTCACGTTGCTCCTCGGCTTCGCCTTCGCCGTCCAGGTGCGGGCCGTCGGGGACGAGCAGGACTATGCCGGCGCCCGCGAGGAGGACCTGGTCCGGATCCTCGACGACCTCAACGCCCGCGAGGAGCGCCTGCGCGACCAGATCGCCGAGCAGCGCAACGCCCTGGAGCAGCTGACCAGCTCCGACAGCCAGTCCGCGGCGGCGCTGGAGGCGGCGCGCGCCCGGGCCGAGGCGATCGGCATCCTCAACGGCACGGTCTCGGCCCAGGGTCCGGGGCTGGTGATCACCGTCCGCGATGCCGACGAGGAGGTGCGCGTCAGCGACATCGTCGACGCGATCCAGGAACTCCGGGGCGCGGGTGCCGAGACCATGCAGATCGACGGGGTGCGCGTCGGCGTCTCCACCGCCGTCACCGGGACGCCCGGAAACCTGATGGTCGACGGCCGGCCCATCACCTCACCCTACGAGTTCGTCGTCATCGGCTCGCCGCAGAACATGGACACCGCGCTGAACATCCCCGGGGGAGTGGTGCAGGACCTGAACCGGCAGGGCGCCTCGGTCACGATCGAGCAGTCCGACCAGGTCGTGGTGGACGCGTTGCGGCCGCTCGACACGCCTCAATACGCTTCGCCCGACACCGACGACTGATCGAGGACCTCCCTGCCACGACCGCTCGCGGCCGGCCCCTGCAGGGAGGCCATGGCAACCCTTGGAGACCCACCGCATGAGCACCCCGGACGACCGCCGCTACACCGATCAGCACGAGTGGGCGCTGGTGCATGGCACCGACGGCACGTCGACCGTCGTCCGGGTCGGCATCACCGATCACGCCCAGGACGCTCTCGGCGACATCGTGTTCGTCCAGTTGCCGGCCGTCGGTGACGAGGTCGCCCCGGGGACGCCGATCGGCGAGGTGGAGTCCACCAAGTCGGTGTCCGACATCTACGCGCCGGTCGCCGGTGTCGTCGCCGCCGTCAACGAGGCCCTCGAGGACGCGCCGGACACGGTCAACGCCGACCCCTACGGGGCCGGGTGGCTGGTCGAGATCAGCGTTCCCGGTGAGGGTGGGGACCCCATCGGCGGGCTGCTGGACGCCGATGCCTACCAGGCATTGGTCGACGCGTCGTGACGGCCCCGCCGCCGGGCCCCGGCGGCCCGGCGATCACTATGATCGCGTGTGGCCACCGGTTGCCGGTGACCGGCACGGGGACCTCGGTTCCACGACCCTGACCGTCCGGTTGACCCTCGGGCCGACCGGCTGGTTCCATGACCCACGGTCCGCCGCTCCAGCGGCGGCCGACCCACGACGGGCCGTCCGGTCCGTCGTCCGCCGGCCGCTCGCGGCCCGTTCCGAGGCCCGCGGCGGGGCCCCTCGCACAGGAGGAGACAGACGTGCACTGCACTCGATGTGGCCACGAGAACCCCGAGGGCAGTCGCTTCTGCGCGCAGTGCGGCTCGGCGCTCTCCCAGGAGCGGATCGGCGAGTCGACGAGCGTCATCCCCAAGGTCGGCGGCGAGGACTCCACGGAGCAGCCGGAGATCACCGAGTCGGCCGCCGACGCGCACGCCGGCGCGGTCGAGTCGCTCCCGGCCGGTTCGGCCCTGCTGGTCGTCAAGCGGGGGCCCAACGCCGGTAGCCGCTTCCTGCTCGACCAGGACGTGACCACCGCCGGGCGGCACCCCGACAGCGACATCTTCCTCGACGACGTCACCGTCAGCCGCCGGCACGTGGAGTTCCACCGCGAGGGCGGCGGGTTCTCGGTGCACGACGTCGGCAGCCTCAACGGCACCTACGTCAACCGCGAGCCGGTCGACGTCGCGAACCTCGCCGGAGGTGACGAGGTCCAGATCGGCAAGTTCCGCCTCGTCTACCTCACCGGTCCCCGCACGGGCGAGCCGGCCGCTCGCTAGTGGGCGTACCGGCGGGCTCCCGCGCCTGCGGGGCACGATCCGACGCCCCGGTCCAGGGCGTCGGCGAGACAGGGACGTGACGGCGGTGCCCGAGCGCGACAGCGCGCTCGGGGACGCCGCCGATCAGCACACGCCACGGCTGACCATCGGCGAGGTGCTGGCCGTTCTTCGCGACGACTTCCCCGACGTGACGATCAGCAAGATCCGCTACCTCGAATCCGAGGACCTGGTCCACCCGCAGCGAACGCCGTCGGGGTACCGGAAGTTCTCGCGAGCCGACGTGAGCCGACTGCGCTACGTCCTGGCCGCCCAGCGCGACCAGTACCTGCCGCTGCGGGTCATCAAGGAGCACCTCGAGGCCCTCGACCGCGGTGAGCCGCTGCCGACGGCCCCCGGCGGGCCCGGCTCGGTCCCCCCACCGCCGGCCGCCGAGGTCGACGCCGAGGCGGGGGTGCCACCACTGACCTCCGAGCAGTTCGCCCGCGCCGCAGGCCTGGAGCCGGAGCAGTTGGCCGACTGCGTGCAGTTCGGCCTGCTGGCCACCGACGCCGATGGCCGGCATCCCGCCTCCGACCTGCCGGTCGCGCGGGCCGCCGCGGGCCTGGCCCGGCACGGCATCGAACCGCGGCACCTTCGCGTCTACCGCAGTGGGGTCGAGCGCGAGGCGGGGCTCGTCGAGCAGCTCGTCGCGCCCGTGCTGCGCGCCCGTTCCGAGGAGGCGCGGACCCGGGCCGCCGAGAAGCTGCGCGAGCTCGCGACGCTCTCGGCGCAGTTGCACACCGCACTGCTGGAGGCGCGCCTCCGGGAACTCCTGCGCCCATGACTGCGGCGTACCGTGGACGTGGCAGATCGCCTGCCTCGGGACGGGACGGCCCGACGCCCCCGACCCGTTCCCGGCGTCCGACCGCCGCCTGACCAGACCGAGCCGCCCGCTCCCCCCGGGCCGCAGCCGAGGAGTCGCACCGTGCAGGAGCTTCGAGTCGTCGGTGTCCGCGTCGAACTGCCCGGGAACCAGCCGATCCTGCTGCTCAAGGAGACGCAGGGCGAGCGCTACCTGCCCATCTGGATCGGTGCCGTCGAGGCGGCCGCGATCGCGTTCGAGCAGCAGGGGGTGCGACCCGCCCGGCCGATGACCCACGACCTGCTGCGCGAGGTCGTGAGTGCGCTGGGCGCCACTCTGGAGGCGGTGAACATCACCGAGATGCGGGACGGCATCTACATCGCCGAACTCGTGTTCGGCGACGAGCGGGTGGTCAGCGCCCGCCCCTCGGACGCCGTGGCCCTCGCCGTCCGCACCGGTGCGCCGATCTACGGCGCCGACGACCTGCTCGACGAGGTGGGGATCGAGATCCCCGACGAGCAGGAGGACGAGGTCGAGAAGTTCCGGGAGTTCCTGGACCAGATCTCGCCCGAGGACTTCGGCGCCGGCTCCGGGTCCGGCGGCACCGCCTGACGACAGCCGGGACCCTGCCGGGCGCCGGCCGCGGCCAACCGGTCGTTATCGGCAACGAGGACCCGAGCTCCACTCGAAATGATGAGCGAGGCGACACGCCGCCTCGCTCAGTTGACCGAGTCCGCGGCCCGGCTTACGGTCTGCGAACAACAACGGTGTGACATCTGAGGTCAGTGGGTGCAACGCCCACGAGATCGGATCACAGGTGCGAAACCGTCGACCCGGACCGCACGAGTGGCACGGGACCAGAGGAGGACGCTGGACGTGAGCGACCAGAGGGACGGCTCTCAAGGTCAGCTGTTCAGCGATGCCGCTGTCGGGGCCCCGCCGTACGACGAGGTCGACACCGATCTCGTCGGATACCGCGGCCCGACGGCGTGTGCCGCTGCAGGGATCACCTACCGCCAGCTCGATTACTGGGCCCGCACCGGCCTGGTCGCGCCGTCGGTGCGCAGCGCCACCGGGTCGGGCACCCAGCGCCTGTACTCCTTCCGCGACATCCTGGTGCTCAAGGTCGTGAAGCGGCTGCTGGACACCGGCGTCTCGCTGCAGAACATCCGCAAGGCCGTCGACCACCTGCGCACGCGTGGGATCAAGGATCTCGCGAACATCACCCTGTTCTCCGACGGCGCCACGGTCTACGAGTGCACCTCGGCGGAGGAGGTCGTCGACCTGCTCGCCGGCGGTCAGGGTGTCTTCGGGATCGCGGTCTCCGGCGCCCTGCGCGAGCTCTCCGGTGAGCTGGCTGAGCTGCCTGCCGAGCGCCTCGACGGTGGCCCGGTGCACTCCGCGGAGGACGAGCTGTCCCTGCGTCGTCGCCGCCGCGCCGCAGTGTGATCGGTCGGACAGTGTGCGCTGACGCGTAGTTCTGAGCCGCAGAATCACCCGTCAGCGCCCATCGTCGGGCGCCGGGCGCTCCGCAGGCGCTGGTAGCGTTCGGCCAGTGGCCGACCGTGCTGGATCCCTGCCGTCACTGAGCTCTTTGAATCCGGCGGGTTCCTTCGCCGCCCGGCACATCGGCCCCCGGCCGGACGAGACGGCCGCGATGCTCGCGGCCGTCGGGCACGAGACCCTGGAGTCGCTGGTCGACGCGTGCGTCCCCGAAGGGGTGCGCGACCGGACGCCGCTGGACCTGCCCGCCGCCCGGGACGAGGCGGCCGTGCTGGACCTGCTGCGCGAACGCGCCCGGGCCAACGACGTCTACACCTCGATGATCGGGTTGGGGTACTACGGCACCGTGACCCCGGCGGTCATCCAGCGCACCGTGCTGGAGAACCCGGCCTGGTACACCGCCTACACGCCGTACCAGCCAGAGATCAGCCAGGGCCGGCTCGAGGCGCTGATCAACTTCCAGACGATGGTCGCCGACCTCACGGGGCTGCCGGTGTCCGGCGCCTCGATGCTGGACGAGGCCACCGCCGCCGCCGAGGCCATGACGCTGGTCCGTCGGGCCGGCCGGGCGAAGGCGGAGGCGGTGTTCGTCGTCGACGCCGACACGCTCCCGCAGACCCTCGCCGTGCTGCAGACCCGCGCCGAGCCCCTGGGCATCCGGCTGCACGTGGCCGACCTCTCGGGCGGCTGGCCCTCCGACCTGCCCGAGGCCGGCGCGTTCGGCGTCCTGCTGTCCTACCCGGGCGCCAGCGGCGCCGTCCGCGACCACCGGGCACTGGCCACGGTCGCGCACGAGGCCGGGGCATCGGTCGTCGTCGCCGCCGACCTGCTCGCCCTCACGCTGCTGGAGGCGCCGGGGGAGTGGGGCGCCGACGTCGCCTGCGGCACCAGCCAGCGCTTCGGCGTCCCCCTGGGCTTCGGCGGCCCGCACGCCGGCTACCTGTCGGTCCGCGAGGGTCTGGCCCGGCAGCTGCCCGGCCGCCTGGTCGGGGTCTCGGTGGACGCCGACGGCGACGTCGCCTACCGGCTGGCGCTGCAGACCCGTGAGCAGCACATCCGCCGCGAGAAGGCGACCAGCAACATCTGCACCTCTCAGGTTCTGCTCGCCGTCATGGCCGGCGCCTACGCGGTCTACCACGGGCCGGGGGGCCTGGCGGCGATCGCTGCTCGTGTGCACCGGAGTGCGACCGTGCTGGCCGGCTGGCTGCGTTCCGGCGGGCTGGAGATCGTGCACGAGCACTTCTTCGACACCCTCGAGGTGTTCGTGCCCGGCCGCGCCGCCGCGATCGTCGCGGCCGCCGCGGAGCGGCGGATCAACCTGCGGCTCGTCGACGCCGACACCGTGGCGGTCGCCTGCGACGAGACGACGACGCCGGCGATCCTGCGGGCCGTTGCCGAGTCGTTCGGCGTCGCCGTGGACGACTCCGCCCTGGACGACGACGGAGCTGACGCGCTCCCGGCCGACCTGCGCCGCCGCACCCCCTACCTGACCCATCCGATCTTCTCCGCGCACCGCTCCGAGACGGCGATGCTGCGCTATCTGCGGTCGTTGAGCGACAAGGACCTCGCGCTCGACCGGACGATGATCCCGCTCGGCTCCTGCACGATGAAGCTCAACGCCGCCACGGAGATGGCCGCGATCACCTGGCCCGAGTTCGCGAACCTGCACCCGTTCGTCCCGTCCGAGCAGGCCCGCGGGTACGCGCAGCTGATCGACGAGCTGTGCACCGCGCTGGCCGAGGTCACCGGCTACGCGGCGGTCAGCGTCCAGCCCAACGCCGGCTCCCAGGGCGAGTTCGCCGGGCTGCTGGCCATCCGGGGCTACCACCGCTCGCGCGGCGACGAGCAGCGCGACGTCTGCCTCATCCCGAGCTCGGCGCACGGCACCAACGCGGCCAGCGCCGTCATGGCCGGCATGCGTGTCGTCGTGGTGGCCTGCGACGAGGCCGGCAACGTCGACCTCGCCGACCTGCGGGCCAAGGTCGACCAGCACGCCGACCGGCTCGCGGCGATCATGCTGACCTACCCGTCGACGCACGGGGTGTTCGAGGTCGACGTGCAGGAGATCTGCGGTGCCGTGCACGACGCCGGAGGCCAGGTCTACGTCGACGGCGCCAACCTCAACGCGATGGTGGGGCTGGCCAAGCCGGGCCGCTTCGGTTCCGACGTCAGCCACCTCAACCTGCACAAGACCTTCTGCATCCCGCACGGCGGAGGCGGGCCCGGGGTCGGGCCGATCGGGGTCCGCGAGCACCTGGTGCCGTTCCTGCCGGGCCACCCGCTCGTGGAGACCGGCGGTCAGGGACCGGCAGTGTCCGGTGCCCCGTGGGGCTCGGCCGGCATCCTGCCCATCTCCTGGGCCTACCTCCGGCTCATGGGGCCTGACGGCCTGCTGACGGCGACCGAGCACGCCATCCTCGCCGCCAACTACGTGGCCACCCGGCTGCGCGACCACTACCCGGTGCTCTACACCGGCGCCGACGGGCTGGTCGCCCACGAGTGCATCCTGGACATCCGCCCGCTGACCAAGGCGACCGGAATCACCAACGACGACATCGCCAAGCGGCTGATCGACTTCGGGTTCCACGCCCCGACGATGAGCTTCCCGGTGGCCGGCACGCTGATGGTGGAGCCGACCGAGAGCGAGGACAAGGCGGAGCTCGACCGCTTCGTCGAGGCGATGGTGACCATCCGCGAGGAGATCGAGCAGGTCGCGACCGGCGAGTACGACCGCAGCGACAACCCGCTGCGCAACGCGCCGCACACGCTGGCGATGCTGGCGGGGGAGTGGGAGCGGCCGTACCCGCGGACGACAGCGGTGTACCCGGTGCCCGCCCTGCAGGGCCGCAGCTACCTCAGCCCGGTGCGCCGGATCGACCAGGCCTACGGCGACCGCAACCTGGTCTGCTCGTGCCCGCCGCCGGAGGCCTTCGCCGAGCACGACTTCGGAAGCCATGCGCTTCCGGCCGACGGCGCGGTTCCCGCCCGCGGCGAGGGCCACCCCGACGACCTCGGCGCGACGACCGACGTCGTGGGCGCTCAGGCCTAGCGGTCACGGGACTGTCGGCGCCGCGTGGCAGGTTCGGCGACCATGGGTCGGCGAGGTCGAACTGCGGCGCGATCTCCAGGCGGGACGCGACGCGCTGCTCTGGACGCTCGACGGACTGTCGGAGTACGACGTCCGGCGGCCGATGACGCCGACGGGCAGAAACCTGCTCGGGCTGGTCAAGCACCTGGCGTTCGTGGGGTCGGGCTACTTCGGTGGTGTCTTCGGCCGGCCCGTTCCCGACGTGCAGGCCTGGATCGACGACGGCAGCGAGCCGAACCGGGACCTGTGGGCCACCGCCGGCGAGTCCTCGTGCACGTCATCGCGGAGACCCACCGGCACGCCGGTCATGCGGACATCGTGCGGGAGCTGATCGACGGGGCGGCCGGTCTGCGCGCGGGAAACGACAACCTGCCGACGGGCCGACCCGGGTTGGTGGGGGAGCTATCGCGATCGGTTGGAGCGGGTCGCCCGGGAGGCCGGCGAAGGCTGACCTCCGAGCCCGGTGATCAGGCCCCGGGTCAGGCTTCGACCAGCTCGGGCGAGAGCCAGACGTGGTGGTCGCCCACGGCCCGGCCGTCGGGGAGCAGCTCGCCGTCGTCGTCGAAGAGCACGACGCCGTTGCACAGCAGGCGCCATCCCTGCTCGGGGTGGCTGCTGAGGACGGCGGCGAGGTCGCGCGCCTCGCTGGCCGCGTCGGGGCAGGGCGTTACGTGGTGGCACATGGCGGTTCCTCTTCGTTCGGTATCCACGACACGATCCGGTGTCACGTATCGTGCTCGTCTGATTACTGGATTCGGCAAGTGTGCGCCCGGACTGAAGCATCTGGAAGTGAGCTGGATCACCAGATCATCCGATGGAGTCGGCAGGTCCTGCCAGGGCCGCCCCGGCACCGGGAGATGTGCGCAGGTGAACGGCGGCGTGTCCGCCGGATCGGGCCTCACAGCTTGCGGAGGAGCACCCGCCGCACGGAGTGATCGGCGGCCTTCTGCAGCACGAGCCGGGCCCTCGAGCGGGTCGGCGCGATGTTGCTGCGCAGGTTGGGCCCGTTGACCGCGGTCCAGATGCCCAGTGCCGTGTCCCGGGCCTGCTCGTCGGTGAAGTCGGCGAAGCGGTGGAAGTACGCGGTGGTGTCGCGGAAGGCGGTGCGCCGCAGCGCCAGGAAACGCTCGACGTACCACCGCTGGATGTCGGCCTCGGCGGCGTCGACGTAGACGGAGAAGTCGAAGAAGTCGGAGAGGAACACCGGGGGCGCCGTCCCGTCGGAGCGACCTCCGGCCTGCAGCACGTTGAGTCCCTCGAGCACCAGGACGTCCGGCCGGTCCACGACCTGCCGGGCGTCGGGGACGATGTCGTAGGACTGGTGGTCGTAGACCGGGGCGGAGACCTCCTCGCGGCCGGACTTCACGTCGGCGAGGAACCGGACCAGCGCCCGGCGGTCGTAGCTCTCCGGAAAGCCCTTGCGGCCCAGCAGCCCTCGGCTCTCGAGCACCGCGTTGGGCAGCAGGAAGCCGTCGGTGGTGACCAGGTCGACGCGCGGGGAGCCGGGCGCGGCGGCCAGCAGCCGCTGCAGCAGGCGGGACGTCGTGCTCTTGCCGACGGCGACGCTGCCGGCGACCGCGATGACGAAGGGCACCTTGGCCGTGGTGTTGCCGAGGAACTCGCTCTGCGCGGCCCACAGCCGCTGACTGGCGGCCACGTGCAGGTCGAGCAGCTCCGCCAGGGGCAGGTAGACCGTCGCCACCTCGTCGAGGTCGATCCGGTCGCCGAGGGTGGCCAGCTCGCGCAGTTCGGCCTCGTCGAGCGGGAGGCGCGACCCCGCGGCCAGGGCACGCCACGACGCGCGGTCGAAGACCGCGTAGGGCGAGATGGAGCCGCGTGCACCGACCGTCACGGGCCCATCGTGCCGTCCGTGCCTCCCGCCCCGTTCGTTCGGGTCACCCGCGCGGGTGGGGGAGCGGCGCCGGGAAGGGCGGGAGGCGGACGCAGACGCGCCGCGCGTCTAGGGTTCGCGTGTGCCGACCCGTCCGGGACTGCTCGAGTGCATCGAGCGCTACTTCGCCGCCGCTCCGCTCCCGGACGCGCGGATCCTCCCCGTGGGCGGGCTCGACGTGCCGATCGGCGACCCTGCCTGGCCCTACCCCGCCCGTCCCCGCGCCGGTGGTGACCCGGTGACCGCGGAGGACGTGCGCGCCGCCGTCGCGCTGCAGCAGGAGGCCGGGCTGCCCGCCGCCCTGGAGTGGGTGCTGGAGTGCTCGCCGGAGACGACGGTCGCCGCGAGGACCGCCGGCCTGACCGTCGAGGAGCTGCCCCTGCTGGTCGCCGTCGACCCGGTGGAGCTGCTGCTGCCCGTGGGCCTCCGCCTCTACGTCGTCGGTGCCGACGATCCGGAGCTGCCGCACTACCAGCGGGTGGCGGCCACGGCGTTCGCGCACCCCGGTGGGCCCGCTGACGTGACCGACATCCCGCTGGACACCTCCGACGACGCGCGGGCGCGGACGGAGGTGCTGCGGGAGCGGATCGCCTCCGGTCGCACCGTGATGATGGTGGCGGTGGAGAAGGGGGAGCCGGTCGCGGTCGGCTCGCACCAGCCGGTCGACATCGACGGCACCGAGGTCAGCGAGGTCATGGGAGTGGCGACGCTCCCACGGCTGCGCGGCCGGGGCGTCGGCGCAGGCATGGCGTCTGCGCTCGTCGCGCACGCCACCGAGACGGCGGGCATGGTCTTCCTCGCCGCGGGGGACGACGACGTGGCCCGCGTCTACGAGCGCGTGGGCTTCGCCCGCCTGGCGACGTCCGCCGTTGCCGACCTGCGCCCGCCCGCCTGAGCCCGCTCACCGGAACGCCCGCCCGCTGCTCAGGAAGCCGGCGCCGGGATCGGCTCGGCCGCCGCGGTGAGCGCTGCCCGTGCGGCGTCGTAGCCGGTCGCGCGCGGTACCTCGCTGAGCAGGACCACCACCCGCGAGCCGACCACACCGACGGAGTGGAGGTGCCGGTTGCCGTCCACGCAGCACATCCAGCCCTGTTTCACCGCGGTCTGCGGGGGTGCGGTCCCGAACACGCCGAACCGCTGGTCGAAGCCGTCCGCGGCCAGCGGGGTGGCCCCGCGCATCCACGACAGGATCGCGGTCGCGTCGTCGGGGTGGGCCACCGTCGGGAGCAGCGCCAGGAAGCGCGCCAGGTCGCGGGCCGTCGTCATCGCCTGGCCCCACTGGCCGGGGACCGCCGGGGGAGCGGTTCCGGTGAGCCGGTACCGGCGGGCGACGTCGGTGACCATCTGACCGCCGCCGTAGCGGACCCACAGCGTCGAGGCGGCCGGGTCGTCGGAGCTGCGGATCATCTCCTGGAGGAGCACCGGGTCGTCGGGGCGCAGCGACAGGCGACCCGTGCGGGCGCGGTGCAGGACGTCCGCGGCCACGAAGAGCTTGACCATGGACGCGGTCGGGAAGGGGCGGTCGGCCGCGGCGTTCCCGGCGGTCGCGGCCGCCAGCCGCGCACTGCGCGCCTCCGCCGCACGGATCGAGAGCCCGGCGACCGGCACGTGCTGCCGGGCCACCACGACGGCGAGCGTTCCGACCGGGGGATAGGCCGCCACGACCGCCGGCACCACCTGGGTCGCCGGTGGGCCGCCGGCCACGGCACGCCGGTCCGGGGGCAGCAGCACCTCGCCGACGACCAGGGAGAGGAGGGCGAGGGGGAGCAGCACCCGCCGCAGCAACGACGGGATCCGGCAGGCCGGGCGGTCGGTTGCGCGCGACATAACGCCATGGTCCCCCTGCAGCACCGCTGTGCTTCACGAATCATGCACTCCCGGTGTGCCGCTGATCGGGCGTGACCACCCGGTGGCGCTCAGCTCTCCTCGTACGTGAGAACCATCGTGGCGCGGGCCAGCGTGTGGAAGAACAGGTTGAACCCCAGGACGGCGGGCGTGGTGTCCGCCGTGACGTCGAGGGTCTCGGTGTCCACGGCGTGCACGACGACGAAGTAGCGGTGCGGGCCGTGTCCCGACGGCGGGGCCGCACCGACGTAACCGGCGAACCCGGCGTCGTTGCGGAGCTGGTGGGCACCCGCGGGGAGTCGCGGCGCGTCCTTGTCGCCGGCCCCGCTGGGCAGTTCGGTCACCGAGGCGGGAATGTTCGCCACCGCCCAGTGCCAGAAGCCGCTGGCCGTGGGCGCGTCGGGGTCGTAGACGGTGACCGCGAAGCTGCTGGTGCCCTCGGGGAACCCCGACCACGTCAGTTGCGGGGACCGGTCCTCGCCGCCGGCACCCATCACGCCGCTGACGTGCGGCGTGGGCAGGACGTCGCCGTCCGCGCAGTCGGTGCTGGTCACCGTGAAGCTCGGCACCTGCGGCACCTGCGGCAGGTGCGCGTAGGGGTCGTAGGACAGCGGCCGGTCGGCCATCGCGGGCTCTCCTCTTCTCGGACGGGCTCGGGGACGGGAGGTGCGCAAGACGCGCTGGGCCGACCCTAGGCACGGCCCGCCCGGCCCGCCCGTCGGCGGCGGCGGTCACCTGCCTGCGCCGACCCGATACGCGACGGCAGCCGTCCTGGCACGTCGAGGAGCGCGTGCGCCGGTAGCGTTCCCGGCGTGCCAGCTCCCGGGCCCCTGGGCCTCCCGGACTCCGTCCGCGTGTGTCTCTTCGACCTCGACGGCGTGCTCACCCGGACGGCGACGGTCCACTTCGCCGCCTGGAAGCGCACGTTCGACGAGTTCCTCCAGCGCTTCGAGCCGGGGCAGCCCGAGTTCAGCCAGCTCGACTACAACAACCACGTGGACGGAAAGCACCGGGCGGACGGCGTCCGCGGCTTCCTCGCCAGCCGCGGTATCACCCTTCCCGAGGGGACTCCGGGGGATCCCCCCGACGTGGCGACGGTCCAGGCGATCGCGACGCGCAAGAACGACATGGTGCTGCGCGAACTCGACGAGCACGGCGTGGAGATCTATCCCGGGTCGGTCCGCTACCTGCGTGCGGTGAAGGAGGCGGGTATGCCCACCGCCGTGGTCACTGCGTCCGCCAACGGCGAGAAGGTCATCGCCGCCGGTGGGTTCGCCGACCTGATCGACGTCCGCGTCGACGGGCTGGTCGCCGCGCGCGACGGCTTGCGGGGCAAGCCGGAGCCCGACACCTTCCTGGCGGGCGCGCGACTGCTCGGCGTCGAACCGGCGGCTGCGGTGGTTTTCGAGGACGCGCTGTCGGGCGTCGCCGCCGGGCGAGCCGGCGGCTTCGGCTACGTGGTCGGGGTCGACCGCGTCGGGCAGGCCGAGGCGTTGCGGGCCGAAGGCGCGGACGTCGTCGTCGAGGACCTCGCCGAGCTGCTGGGGGAGGGTGCGTGACCGAGCTTGCGAGGTCACCAATGGGTAGAGCGACCACGGTCACGTGGCCGACGAGCGCCAGCGAGGAGGACAGGTGACGGAGGGGCGGGCCACTTTCCCGATCGAGCCCTGGTGCCTCACCGAGGTGGGGCTGGACCGCGACTCGCTCGGGGTCCACGAATCGGTGTTCGCGCTCGCGAACGGCCACATCGGGATGCGCGGCTCCTTCGACGAGGGCGAGCCGGTCGTCGTCCCCGGTACCTACCTCAACGGCTTCTTCGAGGAGCGACCGCTGCCCTACGCCGAGGCCGGCTACGGGTTCCCCGAGCAGGGGCAGACGGTCGTCAACGTCACCGACGGCAAGCTGATCCGGCTGCTGGTGAAGGACTCGCCCCTCGATCTCAACTACGGGGAGATCATCGACCACCGGCGCACCCTGGACCTGCGGGCCGGGGTGCTGCGCCGGATGACCGAGTGGCGCTCACCCGGCGGGCGCACCGTGCGGGTCACGAGCACCCGGCTGGTCTCGCTGGTCCGCCGGTCGATCGCGGCCATCGAGTACCGGGTCGAGCTCATCGACGACCTCGGCGACCTCTACGTCGCCCTGCAGTCGGACCTGTTGGCCAACGAGACCGCGGGCGAGACCACCGCCGGCGGCGACCCGCGGAGCGCGGCTGCCCTGGCCCGCCCCCTGGACTGCGAGCTGGCTGTCGGGCGGGGCCGGCGGGCCGTCCTGGTGCACCGGACGCTGCGCAGCCGCCTGCGGGTCGCCGCCGGCATGGACCACGTCGTCGAGATCCCCGACAGCAGCACCGAGGACATCGAGGCCAACGGCGACCTGGCCCGGTACACCCTCGCCGCGCGCATCCCGCCGCGCGGGTCCCTGACGCTGACCAAGTTCCTGGCCTACGGCTGGTCCTCCCGTCGCTCCGCACCGGCGGTGCGTGACCAGGTCGAGGGGGCGCTGGCCACTGCGAAGCTCGGCGGGTTCGAGCGGTTGCTCAGGGAGCAACGGGATCTGCTCGACCAGCACTGGGACGAGGCCGACGTCGAGATCGACGGCGACGACGAGCTGCAGCAGGCCGTCCGGGTGGGCATGTTCCACGTCCTGCAGGCCGGCCTGCGCGGGGAGCGCCAAGCGATCCCGGCCAAGGGGCTCACCGGTCCCGGGTATGACGGGCACACGTTCTGGGACACGGAGACCTACGTCCTCCCGGTGCTCACCTACACCGCGCCGCACGCCGTCCGCGACGCGCTGCGCTGGCGGCATTCGATCCTGGACAAGGCCCGCGAGCGCGCCCGGGTGCTGGGCATGCGCGGGGCGGCCTTCCCGTGGCGCACGATCCGCGGTGAGGAGACCTCGGGCTACTGGCCGGCGGGGACGGCGGCCTTCCACATCAACGCCGACATCGCCGACGCCGTCGTCCGCTACTACAACGCCACGCTCGACGAGGACTTCGACCGCGACTTCGGTGCCGAACTGCTCATCGAGACCGCGCGGCTGTGGGCGTCGCTGGGCCACTTCGACCCCGAGCACGGGTTCCGCATCGACGGCGTGACCGGCCCCGACGAGTACACCGCGGTCGTGGACAACAACGTCTTCACCAACCTCATGGCGCAGCGGAACCTGCGCGAGGCGGCCGAGGCGGTGACGCGCCAGCCCGACGTGGCCGGCCGGTTGGACGTCACCCGGGACGAGGTCGACGAATGGCTGCGCGCCGCCGCTCTGATGGCCGTCCCCTACGACACCCAGCGCGGCGTGCACATGCAGTCAGACGGCTTCACCCACCACGAGGAGTGGGACTTCGCGAACACGCCGACGGAGGATTACCCGCTCCTGCTGCACTACCCCTACTTCGACATCTACCGGAAGCAGGTGGTGAAGCAGGCGGACCTGGTGATGGCGCTGCACCTGCGCGGGGACGCGTTCACCCTCGAGGAGAAGATCGCGAACTTCGCCTACTACGAGGCGCGGACGACGCGGGACTCGTCGCTGTCGGCCAGCCAGCAGGGGGTGGTCGCCGCCGAGACCGGGCACCTCCAGCTGGCCTACGACTACTGGGCCGAGGCGGCGCTCACCGACCTGCAGAACCTGCACCACAACTCCGGGCACGGGCTGCACATCGCCTCGCTGGCCGGCGGCTGGACGGTCGCCGTTGCCGGGTTCGGCGGCCTGCGGGACCACAACGGGGAGCTCACCTTCGGCCCGCGACTGCCCGAGCGGATCACGCGGATGCGGTTCCGGGTCGTCTACCGCGGCCGGCGCCTGACGGTGACGGTGACCCACGACTCCGCCACGTACCGGCTGGAGGACGGCGAGCCGCTCGACATCCGCCACCACGGCCGGCAGGTGACCGTCGACCACTCCGACCTGGTGCTCGACATCCCGCCCGCGCCCCAGGTGGATCCGGTGCGTCAGCCGGTCGGCTGCGAGCCACGGCGGCGCGCGCGCGCCGGCACCACGCCGAAGGAGCACGTGACGGCGGACGACTCCGACGCGCTCAGGTGAGCAGCCACCGGGCGCCGAGGACCAGGGCGCCGACGTCGACCAGCAGGAAGACGCCCACCCAGAACAGCGCCGGGAACCGGGTGAGGCGGGCGAGCTGGTCGGCGTCGGAATCGGGCGCGCCACCGCGGCGGCGGCGCTTGGCCTGCAGCTCCAGGACGGTCTTCGGGGCGGCCAGCAGCAGGAACCAGGTGGCGACGGCGGCGAAGACCGCCTGACCCTCCGGCGGCAGCCACCAGGTCACGGCGAAGACGACGGCGCCGGTGACCAGAACCGACCACAGCCCGTACCAGTTGCGGATCTGCACCAGCAGGAGGGCCAGCAGCCCGAGCAGGACCCACAGCAGGCCGATCGCGTGCCCCGCGGCGAGCAGGGCCGCGGCGCCGAGCCCGAACAGCGCCGGGCCGGTGTACCCCGCGGCGCAGGTGAGGACCATGCCGAGGCCGGTGGGCTTGCCGGCCGAGACGGTGAGCCCGGACGTGTCCGAGTGCAGCCGGATGCCCGACAGGCGGCGTCCCGCGGCCAGGGCGACCAGTCCGTGGGCGCCTTCGTGGGCGATGGTCACGGCGTGCCGGGCGGGCCGCCAGAGCGCGGGGGAGAGGACCAGCAACGCGGCGGCGGCCGCCGCCGCCAGCAGGACGGTCGTGGACAGGTCGGGGACGGTGGCGGTGACCTGCGTCCAGAACCGACCGAGGACCTCCACGCCCCGAGTCAACCGCACGGACCTGGGTGCGCCGGGAAGCGGCGCCCGTAGTCGTTCGACGTCGGGGGAGGGGAGTGCCAGCATCCCGGGTGTGGACGTGCTCCCCTCTCTCGGTGCCTTCGTGCTCGCGGTGCTGCTGATCTCCGCCTCGCCCGGGCCGGCGATGGCGCTGATCCTCCGGAGGGCCGCCCTTCGTGGGCTGCGCGGCGCGGTCCCCACGGTGCTCGGGCTCGAGGCCGGGTTGTACGTGTGGGCGCTGTTCGCCGGCGCCGGTTTCGCGGCGCTGGTGGCGGCGTCCGAGGTGGCTTATCTCCTGCTGCGGGTCGTCGGTGCCGCCGTGCTCCTGGTCCTCGGCTTCCGGGCGCTGCGGGCGGCGTGGCGGGGGAGAGGTGGCACCTTCCCGGTGGAGCCGGAACCGCCGGTGGGCCGCCGGCGCTGGTGGGGTGCGTTCGGCGAAGGCTTCCTGGTGCAGCTGGCCAACCCGAAGGCCGCGGTCTTCATGATCGCCTTCTACCCGCAGTTCGTCCCGGCAGACGGCCCGGTGTTCGCCACGACGGCGGCGCTCGGGCTGGTCCAGATCACCCTGGAGACCGGCCTCTACCTGGCCCTGGCCGCCGGCGTGGCGCGCGCCGGGACCTGGTTTCGACGGCCGCGGATCCGCGCCCGGCTCGAGGCGGTCAGCGGCACGGTGCTCGTGGGGTTGGGGCTCCGGGTGGCGCTGTCGAGCCGCTGATCCTCAGTTGCCCGGCTTGACCGCTTTGCCGTGTTTCCGCTCGGCGTCGTCGGCCTCGTAGGCGCCGGGGACCGCGGCGGCCTGCCTGGCGTCGTCCGTGCCGGGGGTCGCGGGCCTGGCGGTCAGGTTGTCCGGGCCGGGCGACGATGTGCCTGCCGGCTCGTCGCGCTCGTCGGTGTCGGGGCGCTGCTCGCTCATGTCCGTGCAGCTACCCGGACCCCGACCATAAACGCGCTCCTGGGCCCGCGGATGTGCGCGGCGGCGAGAGCGCACTCGGCGGGCATCGCCCCACGGAGGACGCCAGACCAGGCGCCTATGACTCAGTCCGACTTAGTCATGCGCTTGTCTGCATGTCTACGACGGTCGATGTGCATGAGGCCAAGACTCACCTCTCGCGACTCCTCGAGGCCGTCGAAGCACCTCTACGGCGTCTGGCCCAGGTTGATCACGTTGCCGTCCGGGTCCTTGATGTGGACCACCCGCTGGCCCCAGGGCATGTCGTTCGTCCCGCCGGTCGCCGTCCCGCCGAGCCCCTCGACCTGCGGCAGCAGCGCATCGACGTCGGGGACGTCGACGCTGAGCAGCAGGCGACCTGGATCGCCGGGCGTGACGGCGGTCGCACGGCGACTCCCGTGCAGGACGTACCGAGGATGGTGGGGAGCCGGTCCGCGCTCCGTGAGTTGACATAATGTGCATTATCGGCGCAGCCCTGAGGTGCTCCGGAAGGGGCCGGCGGGGCCATGATCGACTCCGTCGCGATCTCGACACGTCGTACGGCCGCGACGGCGCCCGGTCGTGCCGGCCGACGCGTTCTCGCGTCAGGATGAACGGCACGCGTGTCGATGGAGCCCGCGCCGTGACCGAAGGCCCTCATGCGTCGCCCCGTGCCATGCTGGGCACCACGCCCGCCGACCTTCCCGTCCGACTCCCCCACGCGCCGATCGGCTCCCGATGATCTTGGTGCTTGAGCCGACCTCGCCGCCGGCCTGTTGGACTCTCGTCGTCCGCCGCGACGTCCCGGAGACCCCCGAGAGCCCACTTCCCCGGTCCACGCACCCCTGCCTCATTACGTCACGGTGACGTAATGAGGGCGATGTCGGTGGTTCGACGGGCGCCGTCCGCCGCGTCTTCGTAGGGTCGGTACATGCGCATCCGACGTCCGATCGCCGCCCTGTTCACCGCGCTGGCGCTGTTCGGGGGTGGCGCCACGATGACCGGCTGCGAAGCGGCCGGTGAGGGCCAGAACGACGGGACCACGGACGAAGAGGTCGACGAGCTGGAGCCGGAGGAGGCCGACAGGGAGAACCTGCCGGACACCTCGGACCCGGACCAGGAGCAGGACGACCTGGACGACGACACGATGGACCCGGACTGAGTAGCTCAGCCGGCGCGCTCGCTCACCCAGAGCCGGTCCAGCCGCCCGGTCGAGCGGATCAGCTCGGCCAGCTGCCGTTCCAGCTCGGCCTTGGTCGGCTTCTCGGTCAGCAGCGTCTGGGCGTCCTCGAGGGCGCAGCGCAGCTGGTACAGCCGGTCCTGCAGCCCGTCGAGCTCGTTGCGCGAGACCAGGACGACGTCGCCGGGCAACCCCGCCTTCGCGGTCGCGGAGCGCTGCTCGTACGCCCGCTGCCGGCATGCCTGGCCGCAGTACAGCCGGGGCCGCCCGACCGACCCCTGGGACGGCAGGACCCGCCGGCACCAGCCGCAGCGCCGCTGCTCGTCGCTCCCCCGGTTCGGGATCGCCGTCACGGGAAGCTCCGCCGTGGTGCCGGCTGCGTGTCGTTCTGCCACGTCTGCGCACGGTAGACGTCCGGGGCGACAGCTTTCGGGGACACGCCAGAGATGACCAGCGAGGAACGCGCCACCTGGGCGGCGGGCGGGAGAGGGTGCGGCCATGACAGATGAGGGCAGCGACGGCGGACCGCTGGACTCCTCCGCGGCTTGGCACACCCGCACCGAGGAGTTCCTCCGGGCCGCGGGCAGCCTGAAGTGGACCCGGTACGGGCCGGCGATCGGGGCGTTCGTCGCCGAGATGGACTTCGGCACCGCCCCGGAGGTCACCGCAGCGCTGCACGACGCGGTGGACCGCGGCCGTCTGGGCTACCTCACTCCCGAGGCCGCCGCCGACATGGCCCGCGCCTGCGCGGACTGGCAGCTGCGCCGCTACGGGTGGGAGGTGCCGCCGGACCGGATCACGCCGCTCGCCGACGTCGTCGCCGGCCTGCAGGTGGCCATCGAGCGGTTCACGCCCCCGGGGAGTGCCGTCGTCCTGCCCACCCCGGCCTACATGCCCTTCCTCTCGGTCCCGGGGCTCCTCGGCCGCGAGCTGATCGAGGTACCGATGGTCGAGCGTGGCGGGCGGGCGTCCTACGACCTCGAAGGCATCGCCCGGGCGTTCGCGGGCGGTTCCCGACTGCTCGTCCACGTGAACCCGCACAACCCGCTCGGCCGGGTGTTCACCGCCGAGGAGCAACTGGCCCTGGCCGAGGTGGTGGAGGACGCCGGCGCCCGGGTGTTCTCCGACGAGATCCACGCACCCCTGGTGCATGCCGGCGCGGTGCACCGCCCGTACGCGTCCCTCTCCCCGGTCACCGCGGGGCACACGGTCACCGCGACGTCGGCCTCCAAGGCGTGGAACCTGCCCGGCCTCAAGGCCGCCCAGCTCATCCTCGGCAACGCCGAGGACGCCGCCCTCTGGGAGCGGGTCGGCTTCCTCTACGCCCACGGCGCCTCCACCCCCGGCGTCCTGGCGAGCACGGAGGCCTACGACGCCGGCGGTGTCTGGCTGGACGGCGTCCTGGCGTACCTGGACGGGAACCGGCGCCACCTCGGCGGGCTGCTGGCCGAGCACCTTCCCGGCGTCCACTGGACCCCACCCGAGGGCACCTACCTCGCCTGGCTGGACTGCCGCGAGCTCGATCTGCCGACGTCGGCCGGCGAGTTCTTCCTCGAGCGGGCCGGGGTCGCACTGGTCGACGGACCGGAGTGCGGAGCCCCGGGAGCGGGCCACGTCCGGCTGAACTTCGCCACCCCGCGGCCCGTCCTGACGGCGATCGTCGAGCGCATGGCCGACGCCGTCCGGCGGGGTTGATCCCGGACCTCTGCGCGGCCCACCGGGGCCCCGCGGGAGCGCTCCGGCCTGGCACTAGCGTTGTCGCCGTGCCCGCCGTGCATCACGCCTTCCTGGAGGGGCCCACCCCGTTGGCCATGGCGCACCGCGGCGGTGCGATCGAACACCTCGAGAACACGATGCCGGCCTTCCAGGCCTGCGTGGACCTCGGCTACCGCTACCTGGAGACCGACGTCCGGGTGACCGCCGACGGCGTCCTGGTCGTCTTCCACGACGCCACGCTGGAGCGGGTCACCGACCGCACCGGCCGGGTCGAGAACCTGCCGTGGTCGGAGGTCTCGCAGGCCCGCATCGGCGGCCGGGAGGCAATTCTGCGCCTGGAGGACCTGCTCGGTGCCTGGCCCGACATCCGCTTCAACCTCGACATCAAGGCCGCCGGCGTGCTGGCCCCCCTGGTCCGCACGGTCCGGCGGATGGACGTCGCCGACCGCATCTGCCTCGGCTCCTTCTCCGACGCCCGCATCGCGGCGGCCCGGCGGCTGTTCGGCCCGTCGGTCTGCACGTCCCTGGGCCCCCGCGGCGTGGCCGCGCTGCGGCTGTCCTCGTACTCGCCCAAGGCGGCCGGGCTCGTCCGCATCCAGGCCGGCTGCGCCCAGGTGCCGCTGCAGCTCGGCGGGCGGGCCCTGGTCGACGAGCGCTTCATCGCCGCCGCCCACGCCCGGGGATTGCAGGTCCACGTCTGGACCGTGGACACGCAGGCCGAGGCCACCCGGATGCTCGACCTGGGCGTCGACGGCATCATGACCGACCGCCCGGCCATGATGCGCGAGCTGCTGGAGAAGCGCGGCCAGTGGTACCACCGGTGAGCCTCGGGACACGGCTGCGCACCCGGCTGCTCACCTGGCAGCCCCGCCCGCCGGAGCTCCCCGACGACCTCGCCCGCCTGGTCCAGCCCGACGACCCGGAATGGTTCGCCCGCGAGATGGCGATCGCGGCGGCTCCCCCGTGGTGGGTCTGGCGCTTCGTGCTCGGCAGCTTCTCCTGGCTGGTGAGCATCTTCGGCCGAGTCGAGGTCACCGGCGGTGTCCCCGAGGAACTGCGGAACGGGCCGCTGCTGCTGGCCGCCAACCACATCGGCGACTTCGACCCGTTCGTCGTGGCCGTGGCCCTGCACGAGGTCGGCGTGGTCCCGCGCATCATGGCGACCGGCGGGATCATGTCCGCGCCGGTCGCCGGCCCGCTCCTGGAGCGGACCGGGGCCATCCGCGTCGAGCGAGGGACGGAGCTGGCCCGACACGCGGTGCGGGTCACCGAGGTCGCCCTCGTCTCCGGGGGACACGTCGTCGCCTACCCCGAGGGCCGGGTGGGCCTGGCCGCCGACGGCTGGCCCGAGCGCGGGCGCACCGGCATGGCCCGGCTGGCGCTCGGCCTGGGCGTGCCTGTCATCCCGGTCAGCCAGTGGGGCGCGCACGAGGTGCTCCAGTACGGCAACGACTGGGGGAAGCTGCGCACCGCCGTCCGAGCGGTCGTGCGCCGGCCCGCGCTGAAGGTGCACATCGGCCCGCCCGTGCAGCTCGACGACCTTCAGATGGGCCGCGTCGGCGACGCCAACCGGGCCCGCTACCGGATCGCGGCCGCGATCACCCGAGGGCTGGTGCCGCTGCGGGCCGACGAGACGGACCGCCCGGCGTTCGTCGACCCCACCCGGCCGACGACCGCCGTCGCCGCGTACCCCGGTGGTGTGGTTCCCTGGGACATTCCGTGAGGACGACGGTCCGGTGCTGGACCGGCCGTCCGGCGGCTGGGAACCTGCGCCCGTGACCACCGCGCCGCCCTCCACCGGAGCCGGGCCCGCCGATCCGCCCGAGGGCCCGTCCGTCGACAAGGCCCTGAAGCGCGAACGCTTCGGCTGGTACTCCTACGACTGGGCCATGTCGGTCTTCAACACCTCGGTGACGACCGTCTTCCTCGGCCCGTACCTGACCGCCATCGCGCGGGACGCCGCCGGTCCCGACGAGCGGCTGTCGTTCCTCGGCCTGTCGATCGCGGCCGGCAGCTGGTTCTCCTACGTGCTCTCGGCGTCGGTCGTCCTGCAGGTGCTGGTGCTCCCGCTGACCGGCGCCGTCGCCGACCGCACGGGCCGCAAGCGGGAGATGCTCGCCGGCTTCGCCATCCTGGGTGCGATCGCCACGACCGCGCTGTTCTTCGCCGGGGACGGCCGGTGGTTGCTCGCCGCCGTCCTGTTCGTATTCGCCAACATCAGCTTCGGCGCGGCCACCGTCGTCTACTACTCCTGGCTGCCCGACCTGGCCGGCCCGGACGACCGGGACAAGGTCTCCAGCCGCGGCTGGGCGTTCGGCTACGTCGGCGGCGCGCTGCTGCTCGCCGTCCACCTCGGGCTGGTGGTCGCCGCCGAGGACCTCGGCCTGACCACCGGTGAGGCGGTGCGGATCTGCCTGGCCACCGCGGGCCTGTGGTGGGGCGCGTTCACCCTGTTCTCGGTGTCCCGGCTGCGGAACCGCCCGGTCGCCGCCTCCGCGGCGCGGTCGGGCAGCAGCTTCCGGCAGCTGGCGACGACCTTCCGGGAGATGCGGGCCTTCCCGCTGACCCTGTGGTTCCTCGGCGCCTACCTGCTGTTCAACGACGGCGTGCAGACCGTGATCTCGCTGTCGGCCACCTACGCGACCGAGGAGCTGGACCTGGCCCAGGACGTGCTCACCGGCGCGATCTTGATGGTGCAGGTGGTTGCCATCTTCGGCGCGCTGGGGCTCGGCCGCCTGGCCGGGCGCTACGGGGCCAAGCGGGTCGTCCTGGGCGCCCTGGTGGCCTGGATCGGTGTGCTGTTCGCCGCGTTCTTCCTGCAGACCGGGGCGGTCGCGCAGTTCTACGCCCTCGCCGCCGTCATCGGGCTCGTGCAGGGCGGTACCCAGGCGCTCTCCCGGTCGCTGTTCAGCCAGCTCATCCCCGCCGGCAAGGAGGCCGAGTACTACGGCTTCTACGAGATCAGCGACCGCGGGACCAGCTGGCTCGGGCCTCTGGCCTTCGGGCTGACGTACCAGCTGACCGGCTCCTACCGGCTGGCGATCGTCAGCCTCGTCATCTTCTTCGTGGCCGGGTTCATCGCCCTCGCCGCCCTTCCGATACGGCGTGCGGTCCTCGCCGCCGGCAACACGCCACCGGAACGCCTGTGAGCCTCGATGGCGACCGATTCGCCACGGAGGCCGCCCTCTCCCCTGCCCTCCCCGAGCCGTCGTCCGTGCCGGCCTCCGGCGACCGCCGCCGGCACCCGGCGCCGGCCCACCTGCGGTTCTTCCACGGCCCGATGGACTGCGGGAAGTCGACCCTGGCCCTGCAGGTCGACCACAACCAGCGCCGCCAGGGCCGGCACGGCGTCCTTCTCACCCAGGGGGACCGGTCCACCGCACCACGGATCAGCTCGCGGGTGGGAATGGCCCGCGAGGCGACCGAGATCGACGCCGCCACCGACCTGCACACGCTGGTCCGGGACCGGTGGGCCGACGGTCAGCGGGTCGACTACCTGATCGTCGACGAGGCGCAGTTCCTCACCGGCCCGCAGGTCGACCAGCTCGCCCACCTCGTCGACGACTGGCACGTCGACGTCTACGCGTTCGGCCTGACCACCGACTTCCGCACCCTCCTCTTCCCCGGCACCCACCGGCTGCTGGAGCTCGCCGACGACGTGCAACGCGTCCAGGTCGAGGTGCTCTGCTGGTGCGGGCTGCCCGGGCTGCTGAACGCACGAGTCGTGGACGGCGCCATGGTGCGCTCGGGCGAGACGGTCGTGGTCGCCGACACCGCGCCCGCCGAGCTTCCCGGGGAGGTCGTCGGCTCCCCCGCCGTCCGGTACCAGGTGCTGTGCCGGCGGCACTACGTCCGCGGCGAACTCGGCCCCACACCGGCCGGACCGGGTCAGCTGGCGCTGCCCTGAATCGTGCGGGTCACCCCTCCGAGGGGCACTGCGTCCGGCTTTCTGACCCCATGCGATGATGAACAACTGATTCGGCGGAATCCTCGCGTGATTTCTGTCGTTCATCTCAGTGACTCCCCGGGTTCGTGGGTATGCCCCCGTCGCCGGACATCGAGTCGCGACCGACACCACGAACGAGAGGACGGTGTGCCATGGGCGAGCGTTCCCTGCGCGGCAGCCGATTGGGCAGCGTCAGCTACGAGACCGAGCGGAACACCGCGCCGATCGACCGGCAGTACGCCGAGTACCGGTGCCCGTCGGGTCACCTGTTCACGGTGCCCTTCGCCGACGACGCCGAGCTCCCCGACACCTGGGAGTGCAAGTTCGACGGTTCCGCCGCCAAGCTGGTCGGTGGCGCCGAGCCCGCGCCCAAGAAGGTCAAGCCCCCGCGCACCCACTGGGACATGCTGCTCGAGCGGCGTTCCGTGGAGGACCTCGAAGAGGTGCTGGCCGAGCGTCTCGACGTGCTCCGCGGCCGGCGCACCCGCGCCAGCTGACCCCCAGCACGACACGGAACGGCCCCGGTGGATTCCACCGGGGCCGTTCTGCGTCCGCGATGAGTTCCCGTGCCGCCGGCGGTCCTACCGGCATGACACACGTGATCGGCGGGATGACCGTCTCCCTGGACGGGTTCTTCGAGGACGCCGACGGGAGCATCGCGCCCCTCTACGCCGACTTCGACCACCTCCAGGACTCGGCGTACATGAAGGCGGCCCAGGCCGAGACGGGCGCCGCCATCATGGGGCGGCGCTTCTTCGACATGGCTCCTGACCCCGACGGGTACGCCGAGGGCTACGAGTTCCAGGTGCCGATCGTGGTCGTAACCCATCGACTCCCGGAGCGGCAGCCGAAGCGCAACGACCAACTGTTCTTCACCTTCGTGACCGAGGGGCTCGAAGCCGCCGTCCGTCGGGCGACCGAGCTGGCCGGTGACAGGGCGGTGACCGTCCTCGGCGGGGCGGACGTGACCCGGCAGCTGCTGATTGCAGGGCTCATCGATGAGCTGCGCATCGACGTGATGCCGGTGCTCCTGGGCGGCGGGCGGCGGCTGTTCGACGGCGTCCCGCCCGGGGCGGTGTGCCTGGAGAAGCTCGGCGTCGACGAGGAGGGCGCCCGGACCACCCTGCGGTTCCGGGTGTTCCGCTAGGCGAGCGGTCGACCGTCCGGGCCGCGCACGACCTCGCCCTCGATCACCGGCGGCGAGGGACGGTCGGTGCGGACGTCGTCGGCGCGGGGCACCTCGACGGTCCGGACGCTCTCCACCCGCACCGGCGGGCGCAGGCCGGCCGGCAGCCGTGCCAGCACCAGCCGCGTCAGGATGCCGCGGACCAGGGAGCGTGTCCCGGGCAGGAGGCAGAGCAGGCCGACGACGTCCCCGATGAAGCCCGGCAGGACCATGAGCAGCCCACCCGCGGCCACCAGCCCGGCGTTGCCCAGCTCGGCCCCGGGCGACCGACGGGTGCGGGCGCGTTCGCGCAGGTCGGCCAGCGCACGGGTGCCCTGGCGGGCCAGCAGCATCCAGCCGAGCACGGTCGTGGCGAGCGTGGCCAGGATCGTCCAGCCGAGCCCGATCCACTGCGCCACGAGGACGTAGACGACCAGCTCGGCCAGCACCAGCAGGCCGGCGACCATCCGGACCCGTCGTCCGACGGCGTCACTCATGCTGTCCTGCCTCTCTGCCTCCGGCTCGCGCCGGCACCGGACGGCGCACGCGACCCGGCAGCCAGTCGGCCAGCCGGTCCTGCAGGCCCCACAGGGTGACGCGTACCAATGCCTCCCTAACGATCGAGCCGCTCATCTTGCTCCTGCCGGAGGTCCGTTCGGTGAAGGTGATCGGCACCTCCGCGACGCGGGCCCCGGCCCGCACCGCGCGCCAGGCCCAGTCGACCTGGAAGCAGTAGCCGTGGCTGGACACGTCGTCGAAAGGCAACCGGTCGATCAGCTCCGCCCGGACCGCGCGGTAGCCACCCGTCGCGTCGTTGAGCGGCAGTCGCAGGGCCCAGCGGGTGTAGCGGTTGCCCGCCCGGGAGAGCAGCAGGCGGTGCACCGGCCAGTCGGTCACCGCTCCGCCGGGCACGTACCGCGAGCCCAGCACGAGGTCCGCCGTCCGGAGGGCGGCGAGCAGGTCGGGCAGCTGCTCGGGGGCGTGCGAGCCGTCGGCGTCCATCTCCACGAGCACGTCGTAGCCGCGCTCCAGTGCCCACCGGAACCCGGCCATGTAGGCCTGGCCCAGCCCCTGCTTGGCGGTGCGGTGCAGCACGTGGACGCGGTCGTCGAGCGCGGCCAGCTTCTCGGCGAGCTCGCCGGTGCCGTCGGGCGATCCGTCGTCGACCACGAGGGCGTGCGCCCCGGGCACGCTGGCGCGCAGCCGGTCCAGGACGGGCTCGAGGTTCTCGACCTCGTCGTACGTGGGGACGATGACCAGGACCCGGTCGCTCACCGTGCGGTCCTCCGCTGCCGGCGCCGGCGCAGCCCCGGCCAGGCGGCGGCCAGCAGGGCGCCGACGCCGACGGCGGTCAGCACCCACTCGGGGGCCGCACCCAGCCGCAGGGCGACGGTGGCGGAGCTCCGCTGAGCGATGTCCTCGACGAAGACGTCGGGCGTGAACAGCTCGGAGGAGCGCACGATCGAGCCGTCGGGGGCGACGATCGCGGAGATCCCGCTGGTGGCCGCCACCACGACGGTGCGGCCGAACTCGACGGCCCGGAGCCGGCTCATGGCCAGCTGCTGCGCGCTCTCGTCGGTGTGACCGAAGGTGGCGTTGTTGGTCTGGACGACGATTATCCCGGCCCCGGCGTCGACGACGTCGTGCACCAGCCCGTCGTAGACGACCTCGAAGCAGATGAGGTCGCCCAGCCGCATGCCCCCGACATCCAGCACGCCGACCTCGTCGCCGGCGATGAAGTCGCGGCGCACGAGGTCGACCTTGTCGCTGAAGAACCGGAAGAAGTTCCGCGCCGGCACGTACTCGGCCAGCGGGACCGGATGCCGCTTGACGTAGGTGTCCCCCGGCCCGTCCTCGGGGTCCCACACGATCGCGGTGTTGCTGAGGTACTCCCCCGGGCCCTGGACGACCGCGCCGACCAGGATCGGCGCGTCGATGGCCGTCGCCGCCCGGTCGATCTGCCGCGCGGCGTCGGCGTTGGTGTAGGGGTCGATGTCGGAGCTGTTCTCCGGCCAGATGACGACGTCGGGCTGCGGCTCCTCCCCCGCTGCCACCGCCTCGGCGAGCTCGAGGGTCCGCTGCACGTGGTTGTCGAGGACCGCGCGCCGCTGGGCGTTGAAGTCCAGCCCGGCTCGGGGCACGTCGCCCTGGATGACGGCGACCGTTGACGTCGGGCCGCCCGCGGTCAGGGAGGACCCGGCCAGCGGCAGCCAGGCCACGGCACCGGCCAGCGGGACGGCGAGCGCGGCGACGACGAGGAGGACCGCCGTCCGGAGCGCCGGTCCCCGCTCCCCCGTGTCCGCCGCCTTCCGCCTGGCACGGATCAGGGCGAGCGTCGCCGCGGCCAGCAGTGCACCGGTGAGCGCGACGGCGAAGCTGACCAGCGGCACGCCGCCGTAGGCGGCCAGCGCGAGCAGCGGCCCCTCGATCTGGCTGAAGCCCAGCCGGCCCCAGGGAAAGCCGTCCAGGACGAACCGGCCCCGGAGGGCTTCGTCGGCGACCCACAGGGCGGCGGTCCAGACCGGCCAGAACCGCAGCCGGGAGGTCAGCGCGGTGGCACCGCCCAGCAGGGCCAGGTGCACGGCCTCCCAGACGGCCAGGGCGAGCCAGGGGAAGGCGCCGACGTAGATGCCGGTCCAGGAGAGCAGCGGGACGAAGAAGGCGAGCCCGAAGATCAGCCCGAGCCAGAGGCCGGAGCGCACGCGCTGTCCGTGCACGGCGAGGGCGAGGGCGGCCGGACCGAGGACCGCGAGGGCCACGAGGTCGTAGCCGGGATAGGCGAGCACGAGGACCAGACCGCCGGCGACCGCGAGCAGGGTGCGCCAGGGCCACGGGGAGCGTCCGCTGCGCTCCGTCGGCTCCTCGGACGGCGGGACCGGTCGCGTCAGCGTGCCGACCGCCGGCCGTCCTGCTCCTGCCGGCACCCACAGCCTCCCGGAACCGCTCCGGTGCCCGGGTGGTCCACCCGTGTACCGGCCTGGCACCCCGAGCCGGTCGGACGGGGTCCGGACCGCCGCGCCGTCGCCGCGGTCCTGACCCAGCATCCCATCCCGGTACGGCCCCGTCCCGGGTCCCACCCTGACTTCGCCAAGGGTGGGGAGGACGGGGTCCTTCTCCGGTCGTTCCCCCATCAGGGTTCAGCGGCCGGCAGGCGCGCCGCGCGGGCTCCGCGTCTTCGGGCCGGACGGCCGTTCGCTGGCAGCGAGCGGCGCGACCGTTGTCTGATGACGCGGATCCGAGTGGGCCCCGCCGGGGTGGCCGGTCCGCGCAACTCCGCGAGGCCGCGCGCTCCCTCGACCCGGCATGGTCGGAGGGCTTCGCGGCTCGACCCGGAGGAGCGCATCACGGTGCTCCCGGATGGAACTGCAGCGACTGTAAGAACTGCGCGCGTCCGTGCGCGTACTTACGGTGACTGCGGGAGCTACTGTGGCTGAATCGTTATCCCGTCGTCAAGAGCCCGGGACGACGAGCGTCGCCGTCGCCTCCACGACCGGGAGTGGCGGGTCGAGCACGCCGGCGGCAGACGGGCCGCGCTCCGGCTCGGCCCGGGCCACGACCTGGGCGGTGCACCGCAGTTCCCGGCTGCGGCGGCCGATGCGAACCACCTCGCAGGTCGCCTCCAGCACGTCGCCCGCGCGCACCGGCCCCAGGAAGGACACCTCCGAGTAGCCGGCCAGCAGGCCCTCGTCGCCGTCCATGACGATGGCGACCTCGGTGGCGACGTCGCCGAACAGGCCGAGGGTGTAGGCCCCGTCGACCAGGGCGCCGCCGTAGTGAGCGTGTGCGTGCGGCACGTAGCGGCGGTGGGTGACGGTCAGGCCGAGCCGTGGGTCGGTCATGCGGGGCTCTCCTCGGAGGTCTGGCGGGCAGGGGTGAGTGCGTGGATGAGGTAGCTGGCGACCTCGCCGGGCGTCGTCCCCCGGCCGAAGACCTTGTCGACGCCGAGGTCGGCGGCCATGGCCGGGTCGAACCGCGGTCCGCCGACCACCAGGAGCGGGCGGGACTCCCCCATCGCCTCACGGAAGGCGGCGGCGAGCTCCCGGGTGTTGCGCAGGTGGGCGTCCTTCTGCGTGACGACCTGCGACACCAGGACGGCGTCGGCCCGGGTGTCCCGCGCCCTGGTGACCAGCTCGGGCACCGTGACCTGGGCGCCGAGATTCGTCACGGCCATCTCGCGGAGGTACTCCAGGCCCTTCTCCCCCGCGAAGCCCTTGACGTTCAGGATGGCGTCGATGCCCACGGTGTGCGCGTCGGTGCCGATGCACGCGCCGAGGACCACCATCTTTCGGTTCAGGCCGGTGCGGATGGCGGCGTTGATCTCTGACGACGACAGCAGCGGGTAGGCGCGCTCCTCCACCACGACGGCGTCCAGATCCACCAGGTGCCGCACGCTGCCGTAGACGACGAAGAACGTGTAACCGCTGTCGATCGCGTGGCTGTGCACGACCATCGCCGGCTCGATGCCCATCCTGTTCGCGAGCTGCAGCGCCGCGCCCTCGGCCTTCGGTCCGGCTGGCACGGGCAGGGTGAACGACGTCTGCACCATCCCGTCGCCGGTCGTGTCGCCGTACGGCCGGATCACGCTCCCGCCGTCAGGGCGTTTATGGCCATAATCGCCGTTCTCAGGCACGGGAGACCTCCTTCTCCAGGAGCTCCAGCGCCGGGTTGTAGGCGTCCGGGCCGGTCACGACGACGCCGTCCAGGCCCTTGCCGCCGTCCGCCGGGCGCCTGGTGATGCCGAACGTGCCGTCGGCGATGGCCTGGATCAGGCCCTCGGGGTGGTCGGCGATGCGGCCGAGCAGGTCGACCGCCTCGCGCAGCACCGTGTCGGCGCGGCGGTCGATGAAGCCCCCGGGCGGCGGGGCGAAGTCCTCGGCCAGGTTGCCGGCGGCGTTCAGCACGTAGCCGACGTTGCGCAGCGCGAGATCGCGGTCGGACAGCCACGGGGTGACGACGGCCTCGGTCATCATCCCCACCAGCAGGATGCCCTGGCCGGTGAGCGCCCCGGCCAGGTTGAAGAAGCCGTCGAGCAGGTAGCCGCGGAAGACGTCGCCGGTCATGTGCTTGGTCGGCGGCATCCACTTCAGCGGCGCGTCGGGGAAGAGGCTGCGGGCCAGCAGGGCGTGGGCCAGCTCCAGGCGGAATGACTCGGGGACGTCGGGGTCGATCTCGAACGCGTGCCCGAGGCCGAGCTGCCAGTCCTCGAGCCCGGCCTCCTTGGCCAGGGTCTCGTTGAGCAGCTGGCTGACCGTGACCGTGTGCGCCTCGTCGACGGCGTCCGCGGTGGTGAGGTAGTTGTCCTCGCCGGTGTTGATGATGATCCCGGCGCGGGCGTGCACCATCCGGCTGAACCGCTGGTCGACGAAGGTGCGGCGCGGGTTGATGTCGCGGAAGAGGATCCCGTACATCGCGTCGTTGAGCATCATGTCCAGCCGCTCCAGACCGGCCAGGACGGCGATCTCCGGCATGCACAGCCCGGACGCGTAGTTGGTCAGCCGCACGTAGCGGCCGAGCTCGGCGCTGACGTCGTCCAGGGCGGCCCGCATCAGCCGGAAGTTCTCCTGGGTGGCGTACGTGCCGGCGTACCCGGTGCGGGTGGCGCCCTCGGGCACGTAGTCCAGCAGCGACTGCCCGGTCGAGCGGATGACGGCGATGACGTCGGCGCCGGCGCGGGCGGCGGCCTGGGCCTGCGGGATGTCCTCGTGGATGTCGCCGGTGGCCACGATCAGGTAGATCCAGGGCCGGCGCGGCGGGTCCCCATGGGTGGCGACCAGTTCCTCGCGGCGCCGCCGGTTGGCGTCGATGCGGGCGATGCCCGCGCCCGCAGCCTCCCGCGCCGCGGCCCGGGCTTGTTCGGCGTCGGCACCGGTGGGGACGGCGAAGCGCGCCGTCCCGGCGCCGACCTGCTCGGCCAGGTCCTGGAGGTCGCGGGCCTGGCCGGACGCCAGGGCGTGCCAGACGGGCAGGGAGACGCCGGACTCCAGGCCGACCTGGTCGCGGACGGCGTCGACGATCCGGTTCGCCCAGGGCACCCGGTCCTCCAGCCTCCCCTCCCCCGTCACCGGATCGGTGCCGGTGAGGCCGGCGAGCCGGAGCACCGCCCGCTCGACGGAGACGGTGGTGTGCCGGTGGGCCAGGTCGATCACCGGCTGCGCCGCTCGTGCCGCGAGTTCCCGGGCCCCCGCCACCAGCGTGGGGTCCAGGCCGAGCGCGGTCATCGGCGTCCCCCAGGTGCGTTTATGGCCATAACTGTCACGGCAGGTCTCCGATCGGCTCGCCGCCGACGAATAGCAGCCGGCACGTGGGCCGGGCGCGCTCGGACAGGACGGCGGAGAGGGTCTGCCCGGTGGCCCAGAGGGCCAGGTGGGCCGGGGCGCCCACGGCGAGCGGGCCGGCGGCGTGCTCGGCCCGGACGGCGTGCCAGCCGCCGTGGGTGGCGGCATCGAAGGCGTCGAACGGGCGCAGTCCCGAGCCGGGCGTGCGGTGGTCGACGGCGGCGTGCACGCCGCCCCACGGGTCCAGCGGGGTGACCGGCGCGTCGCTGCCGAGAGCGAGGGCCACGCCGGCGTCGGCCAGGTCGGCGAACGGGTTGGTGGCCGCGGCGCGCCGGACACCGAGCCGCTCGGCGTACATGCCCCCGTCGCCGCCCCAGGCCGCGTCGAAGGCCGGTTGCACGCTGGCCACCATTCCCCAGGCACGCATGCGCTCCATGACCGCGTCGTCGCACATCTCCAGGTGCTCGAGCCGGTGCCGGCAGGCGCGGACGGCCGCGGCGCCCAGCTCCTCGACGACCACGCCGACGGCCTCGAGCACCTGGTTCACCGCGGCGTCGCCGATGCAGTGGAACCCGGCCTGGATCGATGCCTCCGTGCAGGCGCGCACGTGGTGGACCAGGGACGCCGTCTCGAAGCGCAGGGCGCCGTTGGTCTCCGGGCGGTCGGTGTAGGGCTGCGACAGCGCGGCGGTGTGCGATCCGAACGCGCCGTCGCAGAAGAGGTCGCCCCCGGCGCCTGTCAACCCCAGTTCCCGGACGAGCTCCAGCCCGCCGCGCTCCGCGAGCTCGCCCCAGTAGCCGACCACGAGGGGACCGGGCTCTTCCACTGCCAGGGCCAGCAGTCCGGCCAGGTCGTCGGCGCCGGACACCTCGGGCCCGGCCATCTCGTGGAGGCTGCCGATGCCCAGCCTCGCCGCGGCGTCGAGGGTGGCCCGCTGGGCGGCCCGGCGCTGCGCAGGACCGACGGCGCCGTAGGCGGCCTGCCGGGCGGCGTGGTGGGCGTCCAGCCGCAGCTGCCCGTCCGGGTCGTAACCGGGCAGGTCGGTGATGCCGGGGATGCGGTCGAGCATCGCGGTCGAGACGGTCGCCGAGTGGACGTCGACCCGCGCGAGGTAGGCGGGCCGGTCTCCGACGAGCGCGTCGAGGTCGTGCCGGGTCAGCCCACGGCCCTCCGGCCAGCCGGTCTCGTCCCAGCCGGTGCCCAGGAGGATGCCGTCGGGCGTGCGGTCGACGTGGGTACGGATGGCTGCGGTCGCATCGGTGAGGCTCAGGCTCGAGTGGAGGTCGAGGCCGCTCAGCGCCAGACCGGTCGCGGTCGCGTGCACGTGCGCATCCACGAAGGCCGGCGTCAGCAGCGCGCCCTCCCCCGCGATGACGCGGCCGGCGGGCGGGGCGTCCGTGGCAGCGTCGGTCGCGGAGCCCAGCCAGGCGATCCGGCCGTCGACGACGGAGACGGCGCGGCCCGGTCGGTCGCCGACGGTGACGTCGGTCAGCAGGAGGTTCATGCCTCGACGCGGGGGTCGATGAGCGAACGCACGCCGGCGTTCGACCGGTAGAGGTCCAGGGCCAGGGCCGCGTGCCCCGGTGTGTAGCCGTTCCCGACCAGCATCGTCACGTCCGCCGCCATCCCCTCCGCGCCCAGGGCCGCCGCCGAGAAGGACGTGGCCATGGAGAAGAAGACCACGGTGCCGCCTTCGGCCGTGGCCAGCACGGCCCCGTGTTCGGCGCCCGGCACGTCGACGCAGACGACCGTGACGTCGGCGGGGGTTCCCGCGGCGGCCGCGACGGCGAGGGGGTCGGTCGCGTCGGCGACCACCACGCGGTCGGCGAGACCGGAGGCACCGAGCGCGGCAGCCTCGGCGTCGTTCCGGACCAACCCGACGAGATCGGCTGCCCCGGCGGCCCGGGCGGCGGCGAGGGAGAGCGAGCCCGACTTCCCCGCGGCCCCGAGGACGGCGACGCGACGCGCACCGGTCCGCTCCACCACCCGTGCCGTCGCGGCGGGCGCCCCGCACACGTCGAGGACGGCGAGGGACACCGGATCCGGCAGGTCGTCGGGCAGGACGGCGGCGATCGACCGGGCGAACAGGATGGCGGTGCCGGCGGCCGGCACCTGCTCGCTGCGGCCGTCCCAGGCGGTGAGGCCGTCGGTGAGGCGCAGCGGGGTGAGCGTGAGCGATACGAGCGTCGCGACCCGCTGGCCGACGGTGAGACCGAGCGGTGATCCGGATCCGACAGCGTCCACGACCCCGATGAGCATGCCGCCCGAGCCGGTGACCGGGTTCTGCATCTTGCCGCGCGCCTCGACGATCTCGAGGACCGCTGCCCGGACGGCTTCGCCGTCCCCGCCGCAGGACTCCGACAGCTGCCGGAAGGAGGCGGCGTCGAGGTTGAGCCGCTCGACGGCGATCCGGACCTCGTCGGGCCCGATGGCCGGGTCGGCGTCCAGGCGGAGGGCCGCCTGCGGGAGCGCACCGCGGGGTTCGAGTACCCGGTGCGCCCCGAGCGCCCGTTCGATCGTCTCCAGCACGCGACCCTCCCGCCTCACCCGTCTGTCGCAGAAGAACCTATCGCGTCTCAAGTGTTCTGCCGAAGATTCTCCCGTAGGCTCACCCGTGTTGCGGAACCCCGTGGCGGGACAGGAGGCGGCACCGTGCTCGAACAGCCCTATGACTACTCGGCGCGCGAGCTCGTCGAGCCGGACTGGCGGCGGCTGCCCGGTTTCGCCGACATCACGCCGGCGCAGTGGCGGAGCGCCCAGTGGCAGCGGGTCAACTGCGTGAAGAACCTGCGGCAGCTGCGCGCGGTGTACGGCGACCTGCTCGACGAGTCCTTCTACGCCGACGTCGAGACCGACCAGGCCGGCCGGGCGACGATGTCGCTGCTCCTCCCGCCGCAGATGCTCAACACCATGGTGCCGGGTGCGGTGCCGTCCACCGAGGCCATGCTGGCCGACCCGGTGCGCCGCTACATGCTCCCCGTGGCCTCCGACCGGCTGCCCGGTGCGGCGGCCAGCCATCCGTACGCGGCCCGGGACTCGCTGCACGAGCACGAGATGTGGGCGGTCGAGGGGCTCACCCACCGCTACCCCACCAAGGTGCTCGCCGAGCTGCTGTCCACCTGCCCGCAGTACTGCGGCCACTGCACCCGCATGGACCTGGTGGGCAACTCGACGCCCGCCGTCCCGAAGCTGAAGTTCGAGCTGAAGCCGGTCGACCGCCAGACGGCGATGCTCGACTACCTGCGCGCGACCCCCGGCGTCCGGGATGTCGTGGTGTCCGGCGGCGACGTCGCCAACCTGCCGTTCAAGAACCTCGAGGCGTTCGTGGCGGGGCTGCTCGAGATCGAGTCGGTGCGCGACATCCGGCTGGCGTCCAAGGCGCTGATGGGCCTCCCCCAGCACTGGCTGCAGGACGACGTGGTCGAGGGCATGGGCCGGTTGGCGTCGACCGCCCGTGCGCGCGGGGTCTCCCTCGCCGTGCACACGCACGTGAACGCCGCGCAGTCGGTGACACCGCTCGTCGCCGAGGCGGCGCGGGCGATGCTGGACGCCGGCGTGCGGGACGTGCGAAACCAGGGCGTCCTGCTGAAGGGCGTCAACGCCACGGCGACCCAGCTGCTGGACCTGTGCTTCGCGCTCCAGGACGGCGCCTCGATCACGCCGTACTACTTCTACATGTGCGACATGATCCCCAGCGCCGAGCACTGGCGGGTCTCGCTGGCGCAGGCGCAGACGCTGCAGCACGACATCATGGGGTACCTGCCCGGCTTCGCGACGCCGCGGATCGTCTGCGACGTGCCCTATGTCGGCAAGCGCTGGGTGCACCAGGTGGCCGAGTACGACCGCGAGCGCGGCATCAGCTACTGGACGAAGAACTACCGCACCGGCATCGAGCGCAGCGACGAGGCGGCGCTGGACCGCCGCTACACGTACTACGACCCGATCAGCACCCTGCCCGCGAGCGGGCAGGCGTGGTGGGCGGAGCGGGAGCAGGACCCGGTTGCGGCCGAACGGCGCGCCGCGAGCTCGCGGGCGGCCTCGGCGGCCGACCTGCTCGGCTGAACGTCACTCGCCGGGTGTCCGGGAGGCCGCCCCGGGTAGCCACCGTCCGTGGGGACGACGCATGAGGTGCTACTGCGGACCCAGCGCCTGCGGCTGCGTCCGTGGACCACGTCGTCCGCGGACATCGCCCGGCTGACCGACATCTACTCCCGGGAGGAGATCATCCGCGGGATCGGCGGGACGCCGTCGATCCCGCCGGAGGAGCTGGTGTCCCGTTGGGCCGCGGTGAGCGCGCTCGACGAGCGTTACGGGTGCTGGGCCATCGAGATCCGCAACTCCCCCACCGTCGCCGGCACGGTGCTGTTCAAGCCCTTGCCCAACGGTGTCGGGGAGGTCGAGGTGGGGTGGCACCTCCATCCCGACTCCTGGGGCCACGGTTACGCGACCGAGGCGGCCCGCGCGGTCATCGACCGGGGGTTCGGCGACGGGGTGCCCGAGGTCTACGCCGTCGTCCGGCCTGGAAACCGGGCCTCCATGGCGGTGTGCGCCCGGCTGGGCATGGCGCCGATCGGCCGGTTCCGCCGGTGGTACGAGGTGGAGCTGGAGACGTTCCGGCTGATGGCACCCGTCGTCGTGGTGTGAGTCAGCGGCGGCGGACCCGGACCAGCAGCCGCTTGATCGGGTGCGGCCGCTCGGCCGTGACCTCCTTGCCTGCGGCACGGAGCGAGTCCTTGACCGCGGCCTCCTCGGGCGTCGGGGCGGTGCCGCCCAGGTGCGCCGGAAGCCACCAGCGGTCCTCCGGCCCGGCCGGCTGCTGCGGATAGGTCCGCTGCGCCTGGTCCAGCAGGGCCTCCATGGCTGCGCGGGTGCGGCGCAGGAGCGCCTGTGGCTTCTCCCCCGGTTCCGGCACCAGGGGCTCGCCCAGGATGACCGTGACCGCCACGCCGCGGCGCAGGTCGACCTTGTGGCCCTTGGTGGCGACGCGGTGCCCGCCCCAGACCGCTGCCGGGATGATCGGCACGCCGGCGTCGACGGCCATCCGGGCGGCACCGGCCTTGAGGTCCTTCACGGTGAAGCTGGTGCTGATCGTGGCCTCGGGGAAGACGCCGACGACCTCGCCGTCCTTGAGGGCCCGGACGGCGGACTCGAAGGCGGCGGCACCGGCCTTCCGGTCGACCGGGATGTGCTGCATGGCGCGCATGAAGGGACCGGAGAACCAGTGGTGGAAGACGGCGGCCTTCGCCATGAAGCGCACCATCCGGTGCTGGGGCAGCGCGCCCAGGCCGAGGAAGGTGAAGTCGAAGAAACTGACGTGGTTGCTGCAGATGATCGCGCCGCCCGTGGTGGGCACGTGCTCGGAGCCGCGGACGTCGAAGCGGAAGCGGAAGAGCCGGAAGACGACCAGGCAGAGCCGGATGATGAACCGGTAGGGCCGGTCCCTTCGCGGAGGCAGTGCGCCGAACAGGTTGCCGCGGACGACGTCGCGCCAGCTCGCCGTGTACATGGCCGGAATCTAGCCCGTTCGGCTGTGTGCCGCCCGGGCGGTGCCCCGCGGGGAGACCGGTGCGAATAGCGACGTCGGCTCAGCCGGCACGGCCGAGAGCACATCGATGAGCCCGTATCCGACATCGACATCGACATCCGTTATCCCCAACATCAGTCACGACAATTCGTGGGGACCTCTGGTCCCCATCCCTCCTGGTCACCCTGCAACCGGCCCCGACGCCCCAGCGATTGCTGCTGCGGCGCCCGGAGGGCGTCGTTCCTCGGGTTCGGCAGGTGACCACAAAACAGAGATGCATTTTTGTTGGGGATAACGGTAGTGTTCCGTCATGCGAGGTGGATGGCAGCAGCCGCTGCCCGACATGCCGGCCCCTCCCCCGGCGCGCGCCTGGCGCCGACTGGACGCGCCCCCGGGGTACGAGGCGCAGTGGCGCCGGCTGGCCGACGCCGCCTTGGAACTCGGGCTCGGCCCGGATCAGCTCGGCGAGACAGGGCTCGAGCCGCTGACGGCGGCCCGGGGCTGGAAGCCGGCGACGGTGGCGCTGTACACCAAGGTCGCCCGGTACGGCGGTGTGGCCCTGCCGCGGGTCGCGACACCGGAGCCCGATCCGCCCGAGCTCGACCTGCGCCCCCTGACCCAGATCCGCAACGAGGACCCCGAGCATCTGCGATCGGTGACCTGGTGCGCCCTCGCGCTCGGCTGGCCGGCGCCGGTGGCGGCGTTCCGCTCGCTGCGCCGCGAGCAGGTGCGACCGAGTGGCCGGCGGTTGCTCGTGTCGACCGACGAGGGTGAGTGGTCGCTCTCGGGTGCGTCGACCGCGTGGCACGCGTGGGAGTCGGTGCGCTCGCGCTTCCCTGCGCTGGCGGAGAGCCCCTGGGTGCTGCCCGCACTGCGGCGCGGTCCGGGACTGGATTCGCGCATCGGCGGGCGGCTGTCCAACCAGGCGCTGCAAGCCACCTTCACCAAGCACGCCGTCCGGACCGCGCAGCACCTGCGGGCGACCGCTGCCCCGTCACGCGAGGCGTGGGCCGAGGAGCTGGCCGTGGCGTACCGGGAGCTGTCCTACGACTCCTACCGGCGTCTCGCCCTCGCCGCCGGGGCACCGCCGGTCTCGCCGCGGGGCGTGGTGCGCGCAGCACGGGCAGCCGGTCGGTCAGCCCGCCTGGCGGGCTGACACCTGGACCGCGCCTGCCCCGGGACAGCGCCGAGGTAGTGCCGGTGATCGTGCCGACGCGCACAGACCGTCGACGGTGAACCGCTCGTCCGGCCGATGATAGGAAGGCGTCCATGGACGCTCTCCTCGACCCTCGGTCGGGTCGGACCTACACCTACGACCCGGTGCGCTGGCGTGGCGAGGACGGCGCTCCGCTCACGATGACGCCCAGGACAGGCATCGGACCAGCGCAGATCGACACCGTCGAGCGGTCGCTGTGGCGCTATCGGGGGGCCCTCCCCGGCGAGATCGCCGCGCCGGTGACTCTCGGCGAGGGGTGCACCCCGCTGGTCGCAGCGCGCTGGGGTCAGCAGGACGTGCGGTTCAAGCTGGAGTGGTTCAACCCCACCGGCAGCTTCAAGGACCGCGGCACCAGTGTCATGATCTCGGCCCTGTCCCAGGTCGGCGTCGAGGCCGTCATCGAGGACAGCTCCGGCAACGGCGGTTCCTCGGTCGCCGGCTACTGCGCCGCCGCCGGCATCGCCGCCCGCATCCTCGCCCCCGAATCGACGTCGCCAACCAAGGTGCTGCAGGCCCGCGCCTACGGTGCCGAGGTCGCCCTCGTGCCCGGCGACCGGGATGCCACCGGCGCCCAGGCCGTCCGCGAGGCCGCCACCACCTGCTACGCGAGCCACAACTGGCACCCCCTGTTCCTGCAGGGCGTGAAGACCCTCGCCTACGAGCTGTGGGAGGACCTCGGGTTCTCCGCCCCCGACGCGATCGTCACCGTGGCCGGAGCCGGCAGCATCGTCCTGGGCTGCGACCTCGGCTTCGGCGAGCTGCTCGCCGCCGGCCACATCGACCGCCTCCCCCGGCTGCTGGTCGCTCAGCCCGAGCGGTGCGCGCCGATCCACGCGGCGTTCCAGGGGCACACGGATGTCGACTTCGGACCGACGATCGCCGAAGGCACCGCGATCAGGACGCCGATCCGGCTACCGGAGGTCGTCGAGGCGATCCGGCGCTCGGACGGGGACACCGCCGCCATCCCCGAAGAGGACATCGTCGCCGCCACCCGCCGCCTGGCCGGCATCGGCCTCTACGCCGAACCCACCTGCGCGTCGGCAGCCGCCGCGATCGACGTCTTCGCCGCCCGCGGGGCGATCCGCCCCGGTGAGACGACCGTGGTCGTCCTGACCGGCACCGGCCTGAAGGCCGCCGTTGCCATGGGTCAGGTGTTCGGCGTGACCGAGGACGAACTGCCGCTGCGCGAGGCCGGAACCAGCGTGACCGCGACTGCCCCGTCCGCGCCCAAACGCTTCTCCGACGCCGCCCACCCCTACAGCCCGCTCCGCGTCGCCGGTGACGTCGTCTTCGTCTCCGGTCAACTCGGCGTGGCCGACGGCGAGATCGTTCGCGGCGGCATCCTCGCCGAGACCCGGCAGGCCTTCGCCAACCTCGCCGCAACCCTGTCGACGGCGGGCCTCGGGTTCCCCGACATCGTCAAGATCACCGTCTACCTCGCCAGCATGACCGACCGACATGCAATGGACGAGGTCTACCTGGCCACCCTTCCCGAGCCCCTGCCGGCCCGCACCTGTTTCGCTGTCGGCGAGCTTCCCTTCGGTGCGCGGGTCGAACTCGACGTCATCGCCTCCCGGGCCGGCTGATGCGCCTGCACGTGATCACGACCGGCGGCACCATCGATGTCGAGTACTCCCTCCAGGGGACGATGGTCACCGGACCACCGATGATCGGCACCCTGCTCCAACGGATTCGGACCGACCTCGAGGTCACCATCGACAGCGTCTGCCGCAAGGACAGCCGCGACCTCGACGACGACGACCGCGACCTCATCCGTCACCGCGCCGAGACCTCCGACACCGAACACGTCCTCATCACCCACGGCACCGACTCGATGACGACCACCGCAGCGCACCTCCAGGGCGTTCACGGAAAGGTCGTCGTGCTCACCGGCGCCATGCAACCGGCCCGGATGATCGACAGCGACGCATCCTTCAACGTGGGTCTGGCCGTCGGCGCCCTGCAGCTCCTTCCCGCCGGCATCTTCATCGCGATGAGCGGCCGGGTCTTCCCCGCCGGCACGACGATCAAGGACTGCCGCCGTGGACTGTTCATCGCCGACGATGGGGACGCTCCGTAGATCACAGGAGGGGAAGCTGTTCTGCTGCTGTGGCCGGAGCGCTTGCGCGCACCGGGGGCACCGGCGACGTGCTCCCGGGCCGGGCTCCGGGCAGGCCGCCGGTCGGCAGGCTGCCGTCCGGAAACCCCACCTCGGCGTCACCGGGGACGCCGCTGGCCACGGCCGGGTCGGCTCCGCGCGCCGCTCCCCCGCTCTGCCGGTCCAGGCCGTGCTTCGCGAGCAGGGGCGCCACGCGCTGAGCCAGCCACGTGCGGTAGTCGGCCGGCACGTACGCCCGCCGCGCGTACAGCTGCTGGTAGCGCGGGACGAGTTCGGGGTGCTCCCGGGACAGCCAGGCCATGAACCACTCCCGCGCACCGGGACGCAGGTGCAGCGGGATGACGGTGACGCCGGAGGCCCCGGCGGCGGCGACGGCTTCCAGAGCGGCGTCCAGCTCCACCACGCCGTCCGTCAGCCCTGGCAGCACCGGAGCGAGGAACACCCCGCAGGGCAGACCTGCATCGGCGAGTGCTCTCACCAGGTCGAGGCGGGCCCGCGGCGTCGGGACACCGGGTTCCAGGCCGGCGTGCAGCTCGTCGTCCCAGATCGCCATGGAGACGCCCAAGCCGAGCGGGACCCGCTCTGCCGCCTCGGCCAGCAGCGGGATGTCCCGGCGCAGCAGCGTGCCCTTGGTCAGGATGGAGAAGGGCGTCCCGGAAGTTGCCAGCGCCCGGATGACGCCGGGCATCAACCGGTACCGCCCCTCGGCCCGCTGATAGGGGTCGGTGTTCGTCCCGAGGGCGACGTGTTCGCGCTTCCAGGACGGCCGGGCCAGTTCCCTCCGGAGGACGTCGACCAGATTCGTCTTGACCACGACCTGCGTGTCGAAGTCCCGCCCGGAATCCAGTTCGAGCCATTCATGCGTCTTTCGAGCGAAGCAGTTGTGGCTGATCACCCCGTTGGCGATGAAGTCGCCCGTACCGGTCGTGATGTCGAACATCGGCACCTCGAGGCCGAGTGCCTGGATGCTGACCACTCGCAGATCCGCGTCGCTCTTGACCGCGATGCCGTCGACGGAACACTTCCTCCGGATCGCCGGATCGACGAGGTGCGCGAAACGCATGTGTTCCCGTAGACCGCCGCGAAGACGGACGTTCCGTACGCGATCGGGCAGACGCCGGTCCTCCAGCACGGCGTCGAAGCCGAGCGTCGCGAATGCCTTCTCCGTCCGACGGAGCATCTCGTCGTCGGAGTTGCTGATCCGCAGGACGCCTTTGCTGCGGGATCCCTCCGCATCGAAGATGCCGGCGAGGAAGCCCCGCTGCCACGCTTCCCCAGGGTCCTGGGGCCATTCGACCAGACTGCGGATCCGAGCGACCTTGGCTGCGGCGGACGTGCGGATGGCGGTCATCGCGCGCCGCTTCTCGGTAGCCAGGGTGAAGTCGAACCAGTCGGTCACGACACCCTCCTGCGCCAGGTAGGCCCGCGTGCGGTGCAGCCCGTCGACGTCGGCCAAGGCCAGCCGAAACCGGTGGACGTCCCCGGGCGCCCGTCCCGGACGCTCGTAGCGGTAGACCCCGAGATCGGCGTCACCGCGGACCATGCCGGTCAGGTAACCGCGCCGGTATTCGTGACATGCGGCGAGCGTGTCCACGGTCCTGCCGAAACCGAGCAGGCTGTCATTCGTCGTGAGATAGGGGCGCTGGTCTGCACCACTCATCGAACCGGTGACGTGCTTCCATCCGCGACCGGTGAGGAATTGATGGTCGCCGCTTGCGACGATCTGCGTTCCGTCGGCCAGCGATACCCGGTGCGCCGGTTTGACCGTGGACCAGTGCGCGAGAACGTCGGTCATCACGTAGTGGCGGTATGTGCCCCGCTTTTCGGTGCCGACGATGCGGTCCCCCACGCGTAGCTCCGCAATGGGTCGCTGGCTGCCGTCGGCCATGAGAACCTGCGTATCCCCCGATATGCAGTACACACAGGAATGGCTGCAGCCCCGATAAGGATTGATCGTCCAGGGGAACGGCATGGCCGATTCGCCCGGCACGTGGTTGAGGGCGCTCTTCGCGCGCACCTCGTGGAACGTCAGCCCGGGGAACTCCGGCACCTGGACGCTGCGCAGCAGTCCGCGGATGCTCGGCATGCCGGGCAGCGTGGTCGGGTCCTCGAGGTCGAGCCGCTGCGCGTCCCATCTCATGCCTCATGCGAACACATGTTCGAACGCCTGTCCAGTCCGGCGTCAGATGGGTGGGCGGTCCTCGTAGAAGGTGGAGAGCACGACCGTCGTCCGCGTGGTGACGTTCGCGGCGACCCGGATGTCGTGGAGCAGGTGCTCCAGGGCGTCGGGTGAGGCGACCCGCACCTTGAGGACGTAGCTCTCCACGCCGGCGACCGAGTGGCACGCCTCGATGGCGCTCAGATGGGCCAGCCGGGCGGGGGCGTCGTCGGGCTGGGCGACGTCGATCGGCGTGATCGAGACGAAGGCGGTCAGCGGCAGTCCCAGCGTCTTCGCGTCGAGGGATGCGTGGTACCCCGTGATCAGCCCGCGCTGCTCGAGCCGCCGCACCCGCTGGTGCACCGCGGACACCGACAGGCCGACCTTCTCGGCGAGCTCGGTGTAGCTGGCCCGCCCGTCACGGGCCAGGGCGGCGAGCAGGGCACGGTCGACGTCCACGGCGGGCACTGCCGCGCCCGGCTCAGCCGGGGAGTTCGACGAGTTCACGCCGGCCCTCGTTCAGCGTGCGGACGCCGTCCTCGGTGCAGACGACGATGTCCTCGATGCGGGCGCCGCACCGTCCCGGGAGGTAGATGCCCGGCTCGACCGAGAAGGCCATCCCCGGCACCAGCGGCAGGTCGTTGCCGGCCACGATGTAGGGCGCCTCGTGGGTGTCCAGACCGATGCCGTGGCCGGTGCGGTGGATGAAGTGCTCCCCCCACCCGGCGTCGTCGATCACCCGGCGGGCCGCGGCGTCGACCTCCTCGGCGGTCACGCCCGGGCGGACCGCCGCCGTGGAGGTCTCCTGCGCGGCCTGCAGGACGGCGTACCACTCGGCCACCTCGGCGTCCGGCGAGCCGCCGACGACGTAGGTACGGGTGCAGTCGGACCGGTAGCCGGTCACCGTCTCGCCCCCGATGTCCACGACGACGAGATCGCGGGCCTGGACGGTCCGACCGGAGAGCTCGTGATGCGGGCTGGCGCCGTTCGGCCCGGACCCGACGATGGTGAAGTCGACGCCGGTGTGCCCCTCGGCGATGATCGCCGCCGCGATGTCGGCGCCGACCTCGGCCTCCGTCCGCCCGACGCGGAGCCACTCGGCCATCCGGGCGTGCACGCGATCGATGGCTGCGCCGGCCAGCGCGAGCTCCTCGATCTCCGCCGCGGACTTGACCATCCGCAGCCGGTCCACGACCGGGCTCGCGATCTCCAGCGCCGAGCCGGCCAGCGCCCGCTGGACGCCGAGCGCGTGTTCCGCCCAGGTCCGGGCACCGACCGCGACCCGTGCGGGCGCCGCCCCGAGGCGGGCACCGGCCGCGCGCGCCAGCAGGGCGAACGGGTCGTCGGTCTCGTCCCAGGCCAGCAGTTCCAGGCCGAGACTCCCGGCGGGGCTCGCGTCCACCATCGGCGCCTCGAGCCGCGGGACGACGAGGAACGGATCCCCGCAGCGCGGCACGACCAGGGCCGTCAGCCGCTCCATCGCGTGCGCGTCGTAGCCGCACAGGTACCGCAGATCCGACCCGGGCGTCAGCACCAGGAGGTCGACGCCGGTCTCGGCCGCGATGTCCCGGGCGGCGTGCACCCGGTCGATCGTCACCAGGGGGCCGGCTCCGGCCGGTGCAGTCGCGGTTCCCACCAGCGCAGAGTAGCCACGGGCACCGCCGTTTTCCGCAATCGTTGCCGGACCGCTACCGTCCGCCATCGTGATCGAACGTGCGAGTTCAGCCAGGAACACAGCACCAACGGGCACGAGGACGCCCCGCTGGGGGCACCTCCCGCTTGCGGGGGACGGCGAGGAGAACTCGTGACCACGATGCTGCTGGACGCGGCCAGCCTCTACTTCCGGGCCTTCTACGGCGTGCCCACCAGCGTGACGACGCCCGACGGCCGACCGATCAACGCCGTCCGCGGCTTCCTCGACATGACCGCGCGGCTGCTGACCACGCACGCCCCCCACCGGCTGGTCGCCTGCTGGGACGACGACTGGCGGCCGGCCTTCCGCGTGGAGGCCCTCCCCTCCTACAAGGCGCACCGCGTGGCTCCCGAGGGCGGCGAGGAGGTGCCCGACGAGCTGGGCCCGCAGGTTCCGGTGCTGATCGACGTCCTGGCCGCGGCGGGCATCGACCGCATCGGCGCCTCCGGCTACGAGGCCGACGACGTCATCGGCACCCTGGCCACGCGCGCCCGCGGACCGGTCGACGTCGTCACCGGTGACCGCGACCTCTTCCAGCTGGTCGACGACGCGCGGGGCGTCCGGGTGCTGTACACCGCCCGCGGCATCACCGACATCGAATTCGTCGACGAGGCCGGGGTGACGGCGAAGTACGGCATCCCCGGGCGCGCGTACGCCGACTTCGCCGTCCTGCGCGGCGATCCCAGCGACGGGCTCCCCGGCGTGGCCGGAGTCGGCGCGAAGACCGCGGCCGCGCTGATCAACGAGTTCGGCGATCTCGCCGGCATCCGGGCGGCCGTCGGGCGGACCGTCGTCCCCAGGCCGCCGCTGACCGCCGCCGTCCTCAGGAAGATGCACGCCGCGGCGGACTACCTCGACGCCGCCCCGGTGGTCGTGGCGGTCGCGACGACCATCGACCTCTCGCCGATCGAGGGAGCCCTGCCCCGCTCCCCCGCCGACCCGGAGGCGCTGGCGGAGCTGGCGGCCCGCCACGGCATCGAGAACTCGGTAAAGCGGCTGGGCGCGGCCCTGGGGTGGCCCGCCGACGCCGTCGGCCGATGATCAGGGCTCGGTCCACGTGTAGGCCGCGGTCTGCTCGTCGGTGATCGCGATCTGCAGGGTCACGTCCTCGCCGTCCGCGGTGGTCCCGGTGCACTCGTAGGTCGCCCCCGAGGTCACCTTCATCTCCTCCGCGCACTCGAGATCGACGGCCACGCCCTCGCGCTCCTCGAACTGGACCGCCACGTCCTGCTGGACGGCGGTCCGGTCCAGCACCGTCGAGGACATGTTCAGTGCCAGGACGACGCCGACGGCGATGAGCAGGAGGATGCCGGCCGTCACCGCGGCGATCAGGCCGACCCGTGACTTCGGCGAGGCCGCCGGCTGACCGTGCGGTTCGGGCGCGGCGCCGTACTGGGGCTGCCCGTACTGGGGCTGCCCGTAGGGCGCCGGTCCGTGCTGCGGCGCCTGCCCGTAGGGCTGGTGGCCGTACTGGCCGTAGGGCTGGGACGGCGGCTGGCCGTAGGGCTGGCCGTAGGCGCCGCCCGGCCCTGGCCGGGGCTGCCCGTAGTCGCCGTAGGGCTGTTGCGGGGGACCGACCGGCGGCACCGGCTGGGTGGGGTGGCGGTCGGGATCGGGCAGCTCTCCCGGGTTCTGTCCGGGACCGATGGGGCCCGGCTCGTCGCTGCCCTGCGGCGGGTTGGTCATGGTCGCTCCCCGGTCCGGCGTCCTCCCCGCGTCGTCGCCGAACGCGGGCGGTCGAATGATGCCCTACGAGGGGGCGCCCCGGCCCCCGGTGGAACGTCACCTCACCCGCCGACGGCGACCGCCACCACACCGCGGCGCACCCGGCCCACGGCGGCCCGGGCCACACCGGCCACGGGCTCGTCGGCGACCTTGGCCAGCTGGTCGAGCAGGTCGATGAGCTGGCGCGCCCACCGGACGAAGTCACCGCCGGAGAGGTCGGTGCCCGCCTGCTCGGCACCCGCCAGGACCCGGTCGAGGTTCTGCCCGTCGGCCCACCGGTAGGCGGCCCACGCGAAGCCGAGATCCAGATCGCGAGTTCCCCGGACGCCGTGGTCGGCCTCGACGTCGTGCAGCCGCGCCCGGATCCGGCGCATCTCCCCGATCGCCGCCGCCACCTTCCCTGAGGGGACGGCGGGAAGAGCAGGGTTGTCCCGGCGGGCCTCGAACACCAGGGTCGACGCGGCGGCCGCGAGCTCGGCCGCGTTCAGGCCGCGCCACGCACCCGCCCGCAGGCACTCCGCGACCAGCAGGTCGGCCTCAGACCAGATCCGGGCCAGCCGGCGGCCGTCGTCGGTGACCACGGGGACGTCGTCGGCCGCGCCCAGGACCGCCGTGTCGGCCGGCACCAGCGGAACCACCTCGGGCACGAGGTAGCCGAGCTCCTCCAGCACGTCGCAGGTGGCGTCGAACTGGCGGCTGAGCGATCCGGTCCGCTCGGTCATCTTGCGCTGCAGCGCGTCGGCCTCCCGCACCGCGCGCAGCCACCGCTCCGCGACCCGGACGCGCTCCTCGCGGTCGGGCAGCTGGTGCACCGGGTGGTTGCGCAGCGCCTGGCGCAGGTCGGCGAGCACCGGGTCGTCCGCGGCCGCCGACCGGTTCTTGATCCGCCGGGCGCCGAGGTCGTTCTCGACGCGGGCGTTGCGGAGCGTGGAGGCGAGGTCGCGGCGGGCGTGCGGGCTGCGGTGGTTGAAGTTCTTGGGCACCTTCACGCGGGCCAGCGCGCTGACCGGCGTCGGGAAGTCGACCGATCCGAGCCGGCCGGCCCACTTGTCCTCGGTGACCACGAGCGGCCGCGGGTCCGCGAGGTCGGTGATGCCGGCGTCGACGACGACGGCCAGCCCCTGCCGCCTCCCGGACGGCACGCGGATGACGTCGCCCGGTCGCAGGGCGGCCAGCGCCTCGGCGGCCTCCATGCGCCGCTTGGCCTGCGAGTCCCGCGACAGCTCCTTCTCCCGGTCGGCGATCTCGCGCCGGATCCCGGCGTAGGTGCCGACGTCGCCGCGGTCGGAGTGCATCTCGGCGGCGTACTTCGCGGCGTCCTGCTCGTGCCGGGCGGCCACCCGCGCCAGACCCACGACCGACCGGTCGGCCTGGAACTGGGCGAAGGAAGAGGCCAGCAGCTCCCGGGCCCGCGCCCGGCCGAACGAGCTGACCAGGTTGACCGCCATGTTGTAGCTCGGCCGGAAGGACGACTTCAGCGGGAAGGTGCGGGTGCTGGCGAGGCCCGCGACCACCGACGGGTCCATCCCGGGCGCCCAGATCACCACCGCATGGCCCTCGACGTCGATCCCGCGGCGACCGGCCCGGCCGGTGAGCTGCGTGTACTCCCCCGGCGTGACGTCGACGTGCGCCTCGCCGTTCCACTTCACCAGCCGCTCGAGGACGACGCTGCGCGCGGGCATGTTGATGCCCAGGGCGAGGGTCTCGGTGGCGAACACCGCCTTCACCAGGCCGCGGACGAAGCACTCCTCGACGGTCTCCTTGAAGGCGGGCACGAGTCCCGCGTGGTGCGCCGCGAGGCCGGCCAGCAGGCCCTCCCGCCACTCCCAGAAGCCCAGGACGTGCAGGTCCTCCTCCGGCAGGGACCCGGTCCGCCGATCGATGATCTCGGCGATCTCGGCCCGCTCGGCCTCGTCGGTGAGTCGTAGGCCGCTCAACAGGCACTGGTGGACGGCCGCGTCGCAGCCGTTCCGGCTGAAGACGAAGGTGATGGCCGGCAGCAGGCCGGCGTTGTCGAGCCGGGTGATGACGTCGGGGCGCGCCGGCGGCCGGTAGCGGGGCTTGTGCCACGAGTCGCGGCGGGAGCTGCTGTTGCCGCCGCCCCAGCTGTCGATCCGGCGCTCCTGCTCGCGGACGTAACGGACCAGCTCGGGGTCGACGACGGAGGAACCGCGCTCGCGGGTGGACAGCTCACGGGGGTGCTCGCCCTGCTCCCCCGCATGGGCCGCCGGCCGCAGGGAGAACAGGTCGAACACGCGGTTGCCGACGAGCATGTGCTGCCAGAGCGGGACCGGGCGCACCTCGCTGACGACGACCTTCGTGTGCCCCCGGACGGTGACCAGCCACTCGCCGAACTCCTCGGCGTTGCTCACCGTCGCCGACAGCGAGACGAGGGTGACCCACTGCGGGAGGTGGATGATCACCTCCTCCCAGACCGCGCCGCGGAACCGGTCGGCGAGGTAGTGCACCTCGTCCATGACCACGTAGCCGAGGCCGTCGATCGCCGGCGACTCGGCGTAGAGCATGTTCCGCAGCACCTCGGTCGTCATGACCACCACGGGCGCGTCGCCGTTCACGGCGTTGTCACCGGTCAGCAGGCCGACGCTGTCCGGCCCGTACCGCTCGACGAGGTCGGCGTACTTCTGGTTGGAGAGGGCCTTGATCGGCGTCGTGTAGAACGCCTTGCGGCCTTCGGAGAGCGCCTTGTGGATGGCGAACTCGCCCACCACGGTCTTGCCGGCGCCGGTGGGCGCGCAGACCAGGACACCGGAGCCCGCGTCCAGCGCCTCGCAGGCCTCGGCCTGGAAGGGGTCCAGCGAGAAGCCCAGCTCGGCGGTGAAGTCCGACAGCGTGGGATGGGCGGTCCGCCGCCGGGCAGCCGCGTACCGCTCAGCGGGGCTGGACATGCCCCCACGTTAGGCGCTGGCCGCGGCGACGATCAGGTGACCTGATCGCTGAGGGTCCTCCCTCACCGTCGACGGTGAGGGAGGACCCAGAACGATCAGGGAAGCTGATCATCGATCAGTGGCGGCGGGCGGTGCCGATGACGGTCAGGGCGCCCGGAACGCAGTCGGCGACGGCGGGCAGCGGCGCCACCGCTTCCCCGTCGGCGTAGGCGGTGACGCCGGGGCTGGACAGTTCCACGCGGGACGCGCGGAACACCGACACCGACGGGTGGTCGACATGGGTTCCGGTGGTCAGCCGGGGCTTCTGCCGCATCAGCTCCAGGCGCGTCGACGGGCCCACGACGGTGACGTCGAAGAGCCCGTCGGCCGGATCGGCCCCCGGGCAGACCTTCATGCCGCCGCCGTACCAGGCGGTGTTGCCGACGGCGACCATCGTGATCGGCAGCGTCTGCGCCTCGCCGTCGAGCACGAGGGTCAGCTCCCGCGGCCGGAGGCGGGCCAGCTCGGCCAGCACGGCGACGTCGTACCGGCGCCGCCCGCGGGGCCACCGCATCCGGTTCGCGCGGTCGCTGACGGCGGAGTCGAAACCGCAGCAGAGCACCGTCGCCCACCAGCGGTCGCCGGTGCGGCCGGCGTCCACGCTCCGCGTCGTACCGGCCGCGAGGTCCTCCGCGGCGGCGCGGGCAGCGGCCACCGGGTCGGCGAGGCCCCCGAGGGCCCGCACCAGGTCGTTGCCCGTCCCCGCCGGGATCAGCGCCAGCGGCGTCGCCGTCCCGGCGACCGCCTGCAGGGCGGCATGCACGGTGCCGTCACCGCCGACGGCGACCACCGCACGGATGCCGGCCGCGACGGCGTCGTGCGCCTGCCGCTCCGCCTCGACGTCGCTGGTGGCGGGCAGCAGGTCCGGTGAGAAGCCGGCGGCGCGGAACGCGGCGAGCACCTCCACCGCGAGCAGGGCACCCCGGCCCCGGCCGGCCGCCGGACTGACGAGGACGGCGACGTCCCCCGCGCCCATCGAGGGGCCGCTCAGCGGTGTGTGGGCGACGGCGCGTCGTCCAGGGCGGACGGGCGGGGGTCGAGCGGGGACGCCTCGTCGTCGCCGAGGTCGTGGAAGTGCTCCAGCGCCTCGCGCTTCGCCCGCCGCTTGTCCACGATCCGCGCGACCTGGATGGCCAGCTCGAACAGCAGGATCATCGGCCCGGCCATCAGGAGCATCGTGAACGGGTCCTGGGTGGGAGTGACGAACGCGGCGAAGACGATGGTGAGGAAGAAGATCCACCGCCGGCTCTTGCTCAGCACCTCGTGGCTGAGCACTCCGACCAGGTTGAGGGCGATGGCGATCAGCGGCACCTCGAAGCTGACCCCGAAGGCCACCAGGAGCGACACCACGAACCCGATGTAGTCGGGGGCGGTCAGCGCGATGACGACGCCGTCGCCGGCCAGTGACAGCAGGAGCTCGAGACCGGCCGACAGCGAGACGTAGGCCAGAACCGCGCCGAGGGCGAACAGCACCGAGGACGCGGCGACGAAGCCGACGCCGTAACGCTTCTCGTTGCGTTTGAGGCCGGGCGTGATGAACGCCCAGAGCTGCCACAGCCAGAACGGTGCGGAGAGGACCGCGCCGGCGAGGAACGCGACCTTCAGCCGGATGAAGACCCCGCCGAACACGTCGGTGATCAGCAGCCCGCAGCCGCGGTCGCCCTCGTAGCGCAGGTCTTCGTCGAGGCCGCAGTACGGGGCCCGGATGAACTCGCCCAGACCGTGCTCGTACCACCAGAACGACACCGCGGTGGCGAGCAGGAGTGCGAGCAACGCCTTGGCGATGCGGTTGCGCAGCTCGGTGAGGTGCGCGACGAGCGTCATCGTCGCCTCGGCGTCGCGCGGTGCGCGGCGCCGACGCAGCCGGGGACCGCTCACCGTCGACCTGCCTGCTACGGGTGCGTCAGCGGGGGACGTCGCCCGTGCGAGCCCGCTCGACGCGGGCACGCGCCTCCGCCGCACGCAGCTCCGCCTGGTGCGCCTCGTCCTGCAGCCGGGCGGTGTGGTCGCTGGCGGCCGAGGACGTCGGGGGCGTCACGATCTCGCCGCGGACCGGGGTGGTCGTCTGCGCGGCGTCCTTGGTGCGGACGTCGTCGTCCTTCATGCCCTTCATCTCGCCCTTGAAGATCCGCAGGGAACGACCGAGCGAGCGGGAGGCGTCGGGCAGCTTCTTGTAGCCGAACAGCAGCAGGATGGCCAGGATGATCAGGCCGATCTCCAGCGGGCCGAGTCCGCCCATGACAGGTCCTCCAGAGGTGGGGTCTTCGCGGACGATCCTACGCCGACAGGCGTTCGCAGCCGGGCGTCTGCACGGATGTCCCGCTGTCGGTCAGCTGCGGTCGCCGATCTCCTGCGCCCTGGCTGCGGTGGCCTGCGCCTGCTCCAGGAGCGGCCGCACCTCGCGCTCGGCGGCCTCCAGCTCCCGGCCCAGCCGGCCGAACGCACCGAACACGCCGTAGCCGACGACGCCGAGGACGACGAGCGCCAGCACGAGGACGACGGCCAGCACGATCCAGAACAGCACGGGCCGACCCTAGCCGGTGGGGCCGACCCCGTAGCGCGCCAGCGCGGCGCGGGCGCCGGCGGCCACCTGTGCCGCCAGGTCGGCCGGCTCGTCGACCAGCGCCTCGCCGCCGAGGGAGGCGACCAGCCGGCGCGCCCACGCGAGGTCCTGGGTCCGCACCGTCACCGCGAGGCCGCCCGGGGGGTCCTCGACCGGCGTCACGGAGTCCACCGGGTAGTAGTCGGCCACCCAGCGGGCGCTGCGGGACAGCCGCAGCCGCACGGCCGGTGATCCCGGGTCCGGCTGGTAGACCCCGTTGTCGAGGTCGCGCTCGTGCGCTTGCGGCGGCGGTGCGGCGCGCTCCTCCAGGACGACGACGTCGTCGACCCGGTCCAGGCGGAACAGCCGCACGCCCTCGGCGCGCCGGCACCACGCCTCCAGGTACCACCTGCCATCGACGAGCAGCAGCCGCATCGGGTCGACGGTCCGCTCGGTGCGCTCGTCGCGAGTGGGGACGTAGTAGTGCAGGTGCAGGGCCCGCTTGCGCTCCAGCCCGTCCCGGACGACGGCGAGTGCCTCCTCGCGGGCGTCCACGCTGACCGCGACCGGGGTCACCCGGTCGGCGGCGTGCCCTGCGGCGGCGGAGACCTTCGCCAGTGCGCGGCTCACCGCGTCGCGCTCGGCCAGGCCGGGCAGCTCCAGGAGCGTGCGCAGGGCGACCACCAGGGCGACCGCCTCGTCGGTGGTCAGCCGGAGCGGGCGGACCATGCCGGCGGTGAAGGTGACGCGGACGCGGTCGCCCTCGAACGACAGGTCGATCAGGTCGCCCGGCCCGTAGCCGGGCAGGCCGCACATCCAGAGCAGCTCGAGATCGCTGCGCAGCTGCCGCTCGCTGACCCCGAAGTCGCGGGCGGCCTCGGCGACGGCGACCCCGTCCCCGCGGGCGGTGAGGTACGGGATGAGCGCGAGGAGGCGCGTCATCCGGTCGGTGCTGCCGGTGGTGGTCATGCCGGCGTCCCCATCGCGGCCAGCCGGGTGAGCCGGACGATCACGGCCTCCCGCATCTCCGTGGGCGCCTCCACGAGGACGTCGGAGCCGTAGGCGGCGAGCTGGTCGGCCAACCTGCCGGGCTCGGTGGTGCGCAGCTGGAGCCGGTCGTCGCCGTCGTCGGCCGGTCCCAGCGGTGTGGCGTGCCGGCGCAGGCCGATCGCCGTCCCGGGCCGGGCCCGGACGACGACGAGCTGCTCCTCGCCGGTGACCTGGCCGGCGACGACCTCGGCGAGGTCCAGACCCTCCGGCGGCTCGAAGGCGCCCGAGGGGCCGGTCGCCTTCGGCATGCCGACGACGCGCGATAGCCGGAAGACCCTCGGCGCCTGCCGGTCGAGGTCGTGGCCGACGAGGTACCACCGGCCGTGCCAGGCCACGACGCCCCAGGGCTGGACACGACGACGGGCGGGAGTGTCCTCGTCGGGGCGCTGGTAGCCGAACTCGAGCCCGCGGCGGTCACGGGCGGCGGCGTAGCACGGCTCGAAGGCGGGCTCGCCGGCGTCCAGGCGCGGCTGGAGCGGGATGGCGCGGGAACTGTCGACGTCGATGCCGGCCGCCTTGAGCTTGACCAGCGCGCTGTGCGCCGCGCCGGCCAGCTGGGCGGATTCCCACAGCCGCAGGGCGAGACCTACGGCGGCGGCCTCCTCGCCGGTCAGGCGGATCTCGGGCAGCTCGTAGTCGGCCCGGGCGATGCGGTAGCCGTCCTCGGTGTCGAAGGCGCTGGTGCGGCCGGTCTCCAACGGCACACCCATCTCGCGCAACTCGGCCTTGTCCCGCTCGAACATCCGCTTGAACGCCTCGTCGGCGCGCTCGGAGCCGTCGTCGGCCTCGTAGCCGGGCACGGTGGCCCGGATCCTGGCGGCGGTGACGTACTGCCGGGTGCTCAGCAGGGCGATGACCAGGTTCACCAGTCGTTCCGCCCGCTTGGCCGCCATGGCGCCCAGGCTAGTCAGACCGCTCGGCTCCGGTGCGCCGGTGTCGTCGTCCCTGGCTAGCCTGCCTGCATGCCCTTCTCCTCCTCTCCTCCCCTGCCCTCGCGCATCCGCTGGCGGCGGGGACGGGTCACGGAGACCGGACGCCGGGGCCGCGACACCCTCCAGCTGACCGTCGAGGTCCCCGACGAGGGCTCCCTGCCCGCGCTCGCCTACCCCTCGCTGGTGGGAGTTCCAGAGATCGGGGACGACGTCCTGCTCAACACGACGGCGCTGGCGCAGGGGCTGGGCACCGGTGGCTTCGCGATGGTCGTCGCGGTGCCGGACCGGCTGCCGCCGGACCCGGAGGGGCCGGGTCACCTGGTGAAGGCCCGGTACACGCCGCTGCAGGTGACGGTGAGCGGCGTGGACGAGCAGGAGACCGAGCACCACGCGCTGCTGGCCGAGGCCGACGACCTGGGCGGCATGCCCGTGGTCGTCGCCGACCTGCACTCGGCCCTGCCGGCGATCCTCATCGGGATGCTGGCCACCGACCCGGACCTGAAGGTCGCCTACGTGATGACCGACGGCGGGGCGCTCCCCGCGGCGTTCTCGCGGACCCTCGACGCGCTGGCGAAGTCCCTCGCCGGCGTGATCACCGTCGGGCAGGCGTTCGGCGGCGACCTCGAGGCGGTCACGGTGCACACCGGCCTGCTGGCCGCCCGGCACGTGCTGAACGCCGACCTGGCGATCGTCGCGCAGGGACCGGGCAACCTGGGCACCGGGACGCCGTGGGGCTACTCCGGGGTGGCCGCCGGCGAGGCGTGCAACGCGGTCACCGTGCTCGGCGGTGAGGCGATCGGCGCCCTGCGGATCTCCGACGCCGACCCGCGGACCCGTCACCGAGGCGTCTCGCACCACTCGCTGACGGCGTTCGGCCGGGTCGCGCTGGGCGGTGTCACCCTGATCGCCCCGCGCGGGCTCTCCTCCGAGCTCGGTGGGCAGGTCGACGAGGACCTCGCGGGCCAGCCCGACCGGAACCCCGTCGTCTGGGTGGACACCGACGGCCTCGACGACGCACTCGTCCTCTCCCCCGTGCCGCTGCGCACGATGGGGCGCGGCTATCCCGAGGAGCGCGCGTACTTCCTGGCCTCCGCGGCTGCCGGCCGGTACGCCGCCCTCCGCGTCCCCGTCCCGGAGACCGGGGCCGCCGAGCCCGCGGACACCTGACCTCCCGACGTTCCGGTCAGGGTGCGGTGTCGAGAACCGCGCCAGTGGCGTCGTAGGCGGTCACGACGAGGCGCGGGCCGTTCATCACGACGGGCACGTCTTGGATGAACGTGCCGAAGAGCACCTCCCCCGGCCGGGGCCCCGGTTCGGCGAGCACCGCGTCGACTGTCCGTCCGTCGGCGTCACCGATGACGACCCGGGCCGTCTCCGGCGGAGCGACGCCGCCGATGAGCACGTCCTTGGGAAAGGTCGCTACGCCCTCTCCCGATCCCACCGACGTGACGGCGATCTGCCCAACCGGCGGCAGGTCGATGGGGCCCGAGCCGTTGGGAGGAACTCCGTCGAGGGTGAACAGTTGCAGGCAGCTGACCCACTGGTCGCCGCCGGCAGGGCCGGGCTCCACCCCGATCGCCCAGCGGAGATCGCCGTCTCCGCCGGTCACGATCGGCGTGCCGGCCTGGCAGCCGATGCCCTCAGGGGTCGCGAGCCGGTCGATGGCGCCATGCCGCATGGCCTCCAGGTCGGCGACGGTACCGAAGCGGAGGTCCTGCACCACCTGCTCGAGGAACTGGTCGCCGTCGCCCAGGCCGATCACCGACAGCACCAGCCCGTTCTCCGCCCACACGTAGCCCCGCGCGTCGTCTCCGTAGTAGATGCCGTGCATGTCGCCCAGCGAGCCCGGCTGGCCGCGGACGACGGTGCCGACCGGATCATCGGTCCAAAAGCCCCAGAGCGCGGCCAACCGCGGGTCGGCGCGGACCGCCGAGACGATCACCCAGCCGGATTCCCCGGCCAGCACGAACTCCTCGCCCACGGAGCCGGTGAACGGCCCGTCGGCGGGGCTGCCGGCGATCAGCGGCGCGAGGCCGGCGGGCACGGCGTCCGCGGCGAGCGCGGCGGTGGCGGTGCTGAAGTCCGCAGTGGCGGCCGCGGCGATCAGGTCGTCGTCACTGACGCCCCGGGCGACGACGAACTGGACATGGTCCGAGAAGCTGCCGGGGTCGACGTTCACCCACGTTCGATCGGCGTCGTGGACCAGCAGACCGTCGCGGCCGCCGAGGTCGACCTGGCGTTCACCGGGCAGGCAGCACGGTGGGCCGCCGAGGAACGCCGAGCCGGAACTGGTGCCGACGAGCAGGACCGGCCCGTCGAGTGTGTCGGCGAGAGTGGGGTCGCCGTACAAGGTGGCCCGGGCGGGCTCGTAGCCGGGGTGGGCGACGGCCTCGTTGTGACGGAGCTCCTGCAGGAGCAGGCCATCGGGGAAGCGGTCCAGCACCACCGGCTGCTCGGGCGCATGCGCCTCCGCTACGAGGGCTGCGCCTCCGGCGGCCGGCCGCACCGGGCCCGGATCGACCGGCACCGCGGGAGAGCCGGCGGGCGTTGCGCAGCCGCTCAGGACGGTGACCGCCAGGACGGCGGCGATCCGCCGCCCGCTGCGCACAGCCCCGCGCATGGCGGTCACATGCTCGCGATGAGCTTGTCGACCCGGTCGTCGACGGCCTTGAAGGGGTCCTTGCACAGCACGGTGCGCTGGGCCTGGTCGTTGAGCTTGAGATGCACCCAGTCGACGGTGAAGTCGCGCCGCTTCTCCTGGGCCTTGCGGATGAACTCTCCGCGCAGCCGGGCCCGGGTGGTCTGCGGTGGCACGTTCTTGGCCTCGAAGATGCGCGGCTCGTGGGTGACGCGCTCGACCTGGCCGGCCCGCTCGAGCAGGTAGTACAGGCCCCGGCGGCGGCTGATGTCGTGGTAGGCGAGGTCCATCTGGGCGATCCGGGGGGAACTGAGCGGCAGGTCGCGCTTGGCGCGGTAGCGCTCGAGCAGGCTGTACTTGATCGCCCAGTCGACCTCGCGGTCGATGAGGGACAGGTCCTCGGTGTCGACGGCCTTGAGCACCCGCCCCCACAGCTCGAGCATCTGCCGGTGCTCGGGACTGCAGCCCTCGCGGTCGGCGAAGTCGGCGGCGCGGGAGTGGTACTCGGACTGGATCTCCAGCGCCGACATCTCCTTGCCGTTGGCGAGGCGGACCTTGCGGCGTCCGGACATGTCGTGGCTGATCTCGCGGATGGCCCGGATCGGGTTCTCCAGCGTCATGTCCTTGATCGGGGTGCCGGCCTCGATCATCCGCAGCACCAAGTCGGTCATGGTGACCTTGAGCAGCGTCGTCGTCTCGCTCATGTTCGAGTCGCCGACGATGACGTGCAGCCGGCGGTAGCGCTCGGCGTCGGCGTGCGGCTCGTCGCGGGTGTTGATGATCGGCCGGGAGCGCGTGGTGGCGCTCGAGACGCCCTCCCAGATGTGCTCGGCGCGCTGGCTGACGCAGTAGATGGCGCCGCGGGGCGTCTGCAGGACCTTGCCGGCGCCGACCACGATCTGCCGGCTGACCAGGAACGGGATCAGGACGTCGGCCAGACGGCTGAACTCGCCGTGCCGGCCGACCAGGTAGTTCTCGTGGCAACCGTAGCTGTTGCCCGCGGAGTCGGTGTTGTTCTTGAACAGGTAGATGTCGCCGGTGACGCCTTCCTCGGCCAGGCGCTGCTCGGCGTCGACCAGGAGCCCCTCGAGGATCCGCTCGCCCGCCTTGTCGTGGACGACGAGTTCGGTGAGGTCGTCGCACTCGGCGGTGGCGTACTCGGGGTGGCTGCCCACGTCGAGGTAGAGCCGGGAGCCGTTGCGCAGGAAGACGTTGGAGCTGCGCCCCCACGAGACCACCCGCCGGAACAGGTAGCGGGCGACCTCGTCCGGGGAGAGCCGGCGCTGCCCCTTGAAGGTGCACGTGACGCCGTACTCGGTCTCGATGCCGAAGATCCGTCGGTCCACGATCCGAGACTAGGCGCCGGGAGCGACAGCGCGCGTGTCCCGTGCCACAGGAACGGTCACGAGCAGGTGAACCTTGTCCCCGTCAGGAGTGCTTCGCGTCCAGCCGCTGCAACAGGTCGCCGAACGCCTTCTCGATCGCGTCGTGGTCGTTCTGGGCGGCGCGCTGCTTGCCGTGGATGAGCGCGGCCCGGTTGACCGTGGAGAAGTCGCCGTAGGGAAACTTGTATCGGCCCTTGGTCTCCTCGGAGGCGTCGGTGTCGATCGCGAGGTGCCACGCGCCGTACCCCTCGTAGCCGTGCTTCTCGATCTCGGCGTTCCCGTCGTCGGCCGACGGCGCGGCGTCGGACCACTCGGTGTCGACGTCGACCTTGCCGTCGTCGATGAGCTTCCGGGCCTGCTTCACGGCGTCCTCATTGACGCGGTAGATCGGCACGGTCAGTCCTCCTCCGTCGGCGGCGGGCCGCCGGCGGTGTCGGGGTTGGCCGGGTCGCCGAGCCCCGCGGGGGTCCCCGGCTCGGACACGCTCGGGGTGTGGACGGTCGTGGGCGGAGCGTCCGCCGTCGCGTCCGGCGTGGGCTCGTCGCCGAGCAGCCGGCGCAGGGCGGAGCCGGTGACCCGGCGGAAGGCCCGCTTGGGACGGCGCCGGTCGAGGACGGCGACCTCGAGCTGTGCGCCCGTGAGGCGGGTGGGCCCGCCGTTGCTGGACCCGGCCGTCACCGGGCTGACGGCGGACAGTGCCTGGACGCCCACCTCCAGCGCATCGGACAGCCCCATGCCCGCGTGGAAGTGCTCCCGCAGGTGGCCGGTGACCGCCTCGGCCTGACCACCCATGACGACGAAGTCCGGCTCGTCGACGATCGAGCCGTCGAAGGTCAGCCGGTAGAGCTGGTCGTTCTCGGGGCGGTCGCCGACCTCGGCAACGCACAGCTCGACCTCGAAGGGCTTGGTCTGCTGGGTGAAGATTTCGCCGAGGGTCTGGGCGTAGGCGTTGGCGATGACCCGGCCGGTGACGTCGCGGCGGTTGTAGGAGTAGCCGCGGACGTCGGCGAGGCGCACACCGGCCACCCGCAGGCTCTCGAACTCGCTGTAGCGGCCGACGGCGGCGAAGCCGATCCGGTCGTAGAGCTCGCCGACCTTGTGCAGCGTCGAGCTGGGGTTCTCGGCGATGAACAGGACGCCGTCGGCGTAGGTGAGGACGGCGACGCTGCGACCGCGGGAGATGCCCTTGCGGGCGTACTCCGAGCGGTCCCGCATCAACTGCTCGGGCGAGGCGTAGTACGGCATGGTCATGGCTCAGGCCTCCCGGTCCACGTTGTGGCGGTCGGCCTCGGCCCGCTCGGTGACGATCGTGTCGGCCACTGCCGCGACCTCGGCGTCGGTGAGGCGGACAGCGCCGTCGGCGTCGACGCGGTAGACGATCGGGTAGAGCCGGCGGACCGGGTCGGGGCCACCGGTGGCCGAGTCGTCGTCGGCGGCGTCGTAGAGCGCCTCGACGAGGGTGCGGGTGGCCGTGTCGGCGGGTAGCCCGCTGCGCCACGTCTTCTTCAGCGAGTTCTTGGCGAAGAGGGAGCCGGAGCCCACGGCGGCGTAGCCGCGCTCCTCGTAGTTCCCGCCGGTGACGTCGTAGCTGAAGATCCGGCCCGGGGCGGTCCCTTCCGCTGCGTCGAGGTCGAAGCCGGCGAACAGCGGGACGACGGCGAGGCCCTGCAGGGCGGCGCCGAGGTTGCCGCGGATCATCTGCGCGAGGCGGTTGGCCTTGCCGTCGAGGCTCATCGTGAGCCCCTCGATCTTCTCGTAGTGCTCGAGCTCGACCTGGTAGAGCTTCACCATCTCGATGGCGATGCCCGCAGCGCCGGCGATGCCGATGACGCTGTAGGAGTCGGCCGGGTAGACCTTCTCGATGTCGCGCGAGCTGATCAGGTTGCCCATGGTGGCGCGCCGGTCCCCACCCATGAGGACGCCGCCCTCGTAGCTGACCGCGACGATCGTCGTGCCGTGGGGGGCGAGATCTCCCATGGGCATGGTCGGAACGGGGCGGCGACCGGGCAGGAGGTCAGGCGCCGCCGTCGAGAGGAAGTCGGTGAACGAGGAGCCCACCCGGTCCAGGTAGGCGGGCGTGAACCCGCTCCGGCCAGTTGAGAACTCGTTCACCCATCCGCCTCTCCCGCCTGCGTCCGCCGGCGTGCACCGCTGCTCCGCCCGGTGCTCCGCGTGCTGGTGCTGCGAGCGCCCGGGCGTCGTTGCGACCCTACCGGCGGCTCCCCCGGTCGGATGGTCCGGACCGGTCCGATGCCAGCCGCCGTGAACGCATTGATCACGTGCTGGCGCAGGGTGTGGAAGCGAACGTAATCGGCCGCGGCACGCAACACGTTTGGATCGTCTTTGAACTGGCCCAGCCCGCCGTTGCAGTTGAAACACAGCAACGCCCTCACCGCGCCCGTCGCGTGGTCGTGGTCCACGTGCACGGCGGCTGCATTCTTGCAGATGGCGCACAGGCCGTCTTGCTTGGAGAGCAAGTAGTCCGCTTCAGCGGCCGTAATTCCGTACCGCCGACTCAAGTGGTAGGTGCGTGAACCGCCCACCTTCTCGCGCGACGCTTGCCCACGCTTGTTATGGCACGGCTTGCAGTAGGCGTGATAGCCGGAGCGCGTGCGGACTGTGCGAACAAAGTCCTCCAGTGGCAGAACGCGGTCGCAGTCCGCGCACCACTTGTACCCCACAGGGACGACTAGGTCCTGCGGCGGCTGCCTGTAGAGGCGCGGCTTGGTACGCCGCGCTTCTCGACTGCGCAGCGACCGCTCGGCGAGATGCGTGCGGCAATAGAAGGCCAGGCCGTCTCTTGATCGCGCATTTTTGGTGAATTCTGAGACAGGGCGGTAGTCGGCACAGTCTCGACAGAACTTCGTACTCATAGTCGGTTTTGTACGAAGTTACTCACTGGCCCCCTTTTTGTACGTACTGGCGAACGAACTCCTCGGAGTTGGACTCGAGGACCTCGTCGATCTCGTCCAGGAGGGAGTCGACGTCCTCGGTCATTTCCTTGTGGCGTTCGGCGACCTCGGTGTCGACCGAGGCCTCGACCTCGTCGGTCTCCTCGCGCGATCGCGTCGCCTTCTGCTGCCCGCCGGTGTCCCTCGTGGCCATGGCCGCCCTCCAGGTGTGCTCGTGCCGGTGCTTGGGGGAAACGTACTCGTCGGGGCCGACAGTCGGGCGGCGCCGGGCCAGTGCACATCCGCCGTTCCCTCCTCCGTGCGACCGGGGCGGGTCACCGGAAACCGCCGTCGCACGAACTGTCGGACGAATGTCGCGACAGCGTCATCGCCTTGTCATCGCCCCGGACTCGTGGCGGGCGCCTCCGGCGGGAACACAACGACGAGGAGCCACGACCGTCGCAGACAGGCTCCCGGCCGCGGAGCCCGGCCCGGGCTGAACGGCTGCAGCAGCCGAGAGTCCACACGTGAAGGAGACCGACCGTGACGTTGCGATCGCGAGGACGACGACATGCCCTGGCCGGCGCTGGGGCCGCGGCCATGATGGCCGCGGCGGTGTTCGCGGCGCCGGCGGCGGCCGCCGCTCCGGCGGACGAGGTCGGGGAGGCCGCCGACACGGTCCAGGAGCAGGTCCAGCAGGCCGTGGACGAGGTGCGGCAGGCCCTTGATGAAGCCCGTAGGCACGTCGAGCAGGCTCTCGACGACGCCGCGCAGCAGGCCGGCCAGGCCGCCGACGAGGGTGCCGACGAGGCACGCCAGGAAGCTCAGCAGGCCGTCGACGAGGGTGACGACGAGGCGCGCCAGGAAGCGCAGCAGGCCGTCGAGGAGGCTGAGCAGGCCCTCGAGGAAGCCCGCCAGCGGGCCCAGGACCTCGTCGGCGAGCTCCCCGAGATGGACGCCTCCGACTGGCTGCCCGACGACCTGCGGCAGGACCTGCAGGACCTGCAGGACCTGCCGGCCGACGAGCGGAGGCAGCAGCTGCAGAACATCATGCAGATGGCCCGGAGCGGCGACTACGGCGACGACGTGGAGGCGTGGACCGCGCAGTTCTCCAGCCTCGTGTCCTCCCTGCCGCCGGACCTGCGCCAGGACGTCGAGCAGATGTTCGGCCAGTAGCGGGCGCGGTGCCGGTTTGCCGGCGGCTGACGGGAAGGCGGCCGGTCGAGCCGTCTGCTCGACGCGACGTCAGCTGCCGGTGATGGTGTCGACCAGCTCCTGCGCGGTGCGAGATGCCTCGAACAACGCGCCCACGTGCTCGCGCGTACCGCGCAGCGGCTCCATGGTGGGGATGCGGACCAGGTTCTCCCGCCCCAGGTCGAACACGACCGAGTCCCACGACGCCGCAGCCACCTGCGCCGGATACCGCCGCAGGCACTCCCCCCGGAAGAACGCGCGGGTGTCCCCCGGCGGGGTGACCATCGCCCGGGTCACCTCGTCGTCGTCGAGCAGCCGCTGCATCGACCCGCGCGCCACCAGGCGGTTGTAGAGCCCCTTGTCCGGCCGGATGTCGGAGTACTGCAGGTCGACCAGGTGCAGCCGCGAGTCGCCCCACGAAAGCCCGTCACGTGACCGGTACCCCTCCAGCAGCCGCAGCTTCGCCGGCCAGTCCAGCCGGTCCGCGCACCGCATGGGATCGATCGACAGGTCTTCGAGCACCTCTGCCCAGCGCCGGAGCACGTCATCGGTCTGCTCGTCGGACCCGCCCTGCGCCGCCACGAACTTCTCGGCCTGCTCCAGGTAGGTCCGCTGCACCTCGAGTGCGGTCATCTGCCGCCCGTCGCGCAGCCGCACCTTGTGGCTGAGCGTCGGGTCGTGGCTGATCGCCTGCAGCGCCTCCACCGGGTCCTCGATCACGAGGTCCCGGGACAGCGCCCGCGCCTCGATCATCGCGAGCACCAGCGACGTCGTCCCCACCTTCAGATAGGTCGACAGCTCGGCCAGGTTCGCGTCGCCGATGATCACGTGCAGCCGGCGGTACTTGTCGGCATCGGCGTGCGGCTCGTCCCGGGTGTTGATGATCGGCCGCTTGAGCGTGGTCTCGAGCCCGACCTCCACCTCGAAGAAGTCCGCCCGCGAGGACAGCTGGAATCCCTGGGTGCGTCCCTCCGTGCCGATCCCCACCCGCCCCGCGCCGGCGAAGACCTGCCGGGTCACGAAGAACGGGATCAGCCCGCGGATGATGTCGATGAACGGCGTCCTGCGGTCCATCAGGTAGTTCTCGTGCGCCCCGTAGCTGGCGCCCTTGCCGTCAGTGTTGTTCTTGTACAGCTGGATCGTCGGCTGGCCCGGGATGCGCGCCGCCCGTCGGGCCGCCTCGGCCATCACCTGCTCCCCCGCCTTGTCCCAGAGGACGACGTCGCGCGGGTTGGTGACCTCCGGTGTCGAGTACTCGGGGTGAGCGTGGTCGACATAGAGGCGGGCTCCGTTGGTGAGGATGACGTTGGCCATCCCGGTGTCCTCGTCGAGGTCGTTGTGGTCCAGCGCCTGCGCCGGCGACAGGTCGAAGCCGCGGGCGTCGCGCAGCGGTGACTCCTCCTCGAAGTCCCATCGCGGACGGCGCGGCGTCGGCGCCTCTGCCACCGCCCAGGCGTTCACCACCTGGCTGGACAGGGTCGTCGGGTTGGCGGTCGGCTGCCCCGGCACCGAGATGCCGTACTCGATTTCGGTCCCCATGACCCGCCGCACGCTCATGGGCCAACCCTAGGCCGCGGGCGGCCGGCAGCCGCGTCGCGGCCCGGGGCCCCCCGGCGCGGGTGGCACATTACGGAACGGTTACGTAGCCTCGGAGCTGCCCGGGCTGCAGCAGAGTGGCCGCGGGTGGCCCACGCGGAGTCCCGGCCGTCGAGCCGATCCCGTGAGCCCACCGGACGCGCCGCGCGCCCTCTCCTCCGCCCAGCGGCCGCGTTCCTTCGTCTCCCTGGCTCCGTGGGCGGAGCGCGCCGTGCCCGACGGGCCGGTGACGTCGGGCGCCCGCCACTCGAGAGGATCATGACGAACCCGAGCACGAACCCCCGTACGTCCACCCGCTCCCTCCGGCGTCGCGCGGCCGGTCTGACGGCCGCCGGCGCCGTCCTGGTCGCCCCGTTCCTCGCGTCCGGAACGGCGAACGCCGCCGACGGCGCCACCTGGGACCGCCTCGCGCAGTGCGAGAGCAGCGGCAACTGGGCCATCAATACCGGCAACGGCTACTACGGCGGCCTGCAGTTCTCCCAGTCCACCTGGGAAGGCTTCGGCGGCACCGCCTACGCCCCGCGGGCCGACCTGGCCACCCGTGAACAGCAGATCGCCACGGCCGAGAAGACCCTGGCGGTGCAGGGCTGGGGCGCCTGGCCGGCCTGCTCGGCGAAGCTCGGCCTCGGTGAGGCCGACAAGGCCGGCAGCGCGGCGGCACCCGCGCCCGCACCGGCTGCGGCACCCGCCGCAGCACCGGCTACCGCACCCGCACCGGCTCCGGCCGGGCAGGCCTACACCGTGGTCGCCGGCGACACCCTCTCCGGGATCGCAGCGGCGCACGGCCTGGACTGGCGGGACGTGTACGCCGCCAACCAGGCGGTCATCGGCGAGGACCCGACCCTGATCTTCCCGGGTCAGGTGCTCACCCTCGGCTGAGTCGCTGGAACGAGGACGGCCCGGTCACCGCACGGTGACCGGGCCGTCCTCGCGTGGTCTAGAGGTACTGGCCGGTGTTCGTGGCCGTGTCGATGGCCCGGCCGGACTCGTTGCCCTTGCCGCTGATCAGCGTGCGGATGTAGACGATCCGCTCGCCCTTCTTGCCCGAGATCCGCGCCCAGTCGTCGGGGTTGGTCGTGTTGGGCAGGTCCTCGTTCTCCTTGAACTCGTCGAGGCAGGCGGCCATCAGGTGGCTGACCCGCAGACCGGAGGTGCCGGTCTCCAGGTGCTCCTTGATCGCCATCTTCTTCGCCCGGTCGACGATGTTCTGCAGCATGGCGCCGGAGTTGAAGTCCTTGAAGTACAGGACCTCCTTGTCACCGTTGGCGTAGGTGACCTCGAGGAAGCGGTTCTCCTCGCTCTCGGTGTACATGCGCTCGACGGTCCGCTGGATCATCCCGGCGATCGTCGCCTCGCGGCTGCCGCCGTGCTCGGCCAGGTCGTCGGGGTTGATCGGCAGCGACGTCGTCAGGTACTTGCTGAAGATGTCGCGCGCGGCCTCGGCGTCGGGCCGCTCGATCTTGATCTTCACGTCGAGCCGGCCGGGCCGCAGGATCGCCGGGTCGATCATGTCCTCGCGGTTGGAGGCGCCGATGACGATGACGTTCTCCAGGCCCTCCACGCCGTCGATCTCGCTGAGCAGCTGCGGCACGATCGTCGACTCGACGTCGGAGGAGACCCCCGACCCGCGGGTGCGGAAGATCGAGTCCATCTCGTCGAAGAACACGATGACCGGGGTGCCCTCGCTGGCCTTCTCCCGCGCCCGCTGGAAGACCAGGCGGATGTGCCGCTCGGTCTCGCCGACGTACTTGTTGAGCAGCTCCGGGCCCTTGATGTTGAGGAAGTAGGACTTCCCCTGGCTCGTGTCGCCGTCGCCGCGGACGGCCGCGACCTTCTTGGCCAGCGAGTTCGCCACGGCCTTGGCGATCAGCGTCTTCCCGCAACCGGGCGGGCCGTACAGCAGGATGCCCTTCGGCGGGCGCAGCTCGTAGGTGCGGAACAGGTCGGCGTGCAGGAACGGCAGCTCGACGGCGTCGCGGATCTGCTCGATCTGCCGCGAGAGGCCACCGATGTCGCCGTAGTCGATGTCGGGGACCTCTTCGAGGACGAGCTCCTCGACCTCGCTCTTCGGGATCCGCTCGTAGACGTAGCCCGAGCGCGACTCGAGCAGCAGCGAGTCCCCGACCCGCAGCGGCTGACCGGTGAGCGAGTCGGCGAGGAAGACGACCCGCTCCTCGTCGGTGTGCCCGATGACCAGCGCCCGCGGCGTCACGCCGTCGATGGGCTCGAGGAGCTCCTTGAGCATGACGACGTCCCCGGAGCGCTCGAAGTCCCGCGCCTCGACGACGTTCATCGCCTCGTTGAGCATGACCTCCTGGCCGGTGCGCAGGCTCTCGACCTCGACGTTCGGCGAGACCGACACCCGCAGCTTGCGGCCACCGGTGAAGACGTCGACGGTGCCGTCCTCGAACCGCGTCAGGAAGATGCCGTAGCCGGACGGCGGCTGGCCGAGCCGGTCGACCTCCTCCTTGAGCGACACCAGCTGCTCGCGGGCGTCGCGCAGGGTGCCGGCGAGCTTGTCGTTGCGCTCGGAGAGGAACGCCGCACGCCCCTCGGCCTCCGCGATCCGCTCCTCGAGGAGCCGCACCTGCCGGGGGCTGTCGGCCACCTTCCGCCGGAGGAGACCGATCTCTTCCTCGAGGTAGGAGATCTGGCTGAGCAGTGCCGCGACGTCTCGTTCACGCCGCGCTCGAATCTCGTCGGGACCCAGACTCATCGCGCACCTCCACAGGCATCCGAGGGAGCCACGACGCAAATCTATACACGCGCCCGGACAATTCGCCGTGGGCTCGCGGTAGGAGGACCCCGCTGCCCCCACGCCTCGCGAGCTCGGCGCGGACCCCTGCAGCGGGGCCGTTTCAGTGCTTCTGTGCCCGCCGCTGCCGGATGGGCGCCACGGTTCCCTCGGCGAGTCGCCGGGCGGTGACGAGGAACGCCGTGTGCGCGACCATCCGGTGCTCGGGGCGGACGGCGAGGCCGACCGAGTGCCACGGGCGCAGCAGCGACTCCCAGGCATGCGGCTCCGTCCAGACCCCCTGTGCGCGGAGCGCCTCCACGTAGGTCGACAGCTGCGTGGTGGTCGCGACATACCCCACCAGCACTCCCCCGGGCCGCAGCGCCGCGGCCACCGTGGGCAGGACGGCCCACGGCTCCAGCATGTCGAGGACGACGCGGTCGACGGCCTCCTCGGCCGGATGGTCGGCGAGGTCGCCCAACCGCAGCGACCAGTTGGCCGGGACCTCGCCGAAGAAGGCCTCGACGTTGCCGCGGGCGACGTCGGCGAAGTCCTCCCGCCGCTCGTAGCTGGTGAGCGAGCCCCCGGACCCCACGGCACGCAGCAGCGAGCAGCTCAGCGCACCGGAGCCGGCGCCCGCCTCCAGCACCCGCATGCCCGGGCCCACGTCGCCGAAGCCGACGATCTGTGCGGCGTCCTTGGGATAGATCACCTGGGCGCCGCGCGGCATGGAGAGCACGAAATCGGCCAGCAGCGGCCGGAAGGCCAGGTAGCCGGTGTTCGCCGTCGACATCACGACCGAGCCCTCGGGGGCGCCGATCAGGTGGTCGTGCTCGATCGCGCCGCGGTGGGTGTGGAACTGCTTGCCCGGCTCGAGGACGACGGTGTGCAACCGGCCCTTCGGATCGGTCAGCTGCACCCGGTCCCCGGCGACGAATGCGCCGGCAACCGGCTCCCGGGGGGTCGGGGCCGCCGGCTCGGGCTCGGGGGCGACGGCCTCGGCGGCGTCGTGCTGCGTGTCCACGGGCGGCCAGCCTACGGACGGCGTGGATGTGACCCGAGGTACGCATGCGGCGCGGCCGGTCGGAATTGTCGGAGGCCCGACCTAGCCTCGGACCCATGACGGCGATCCTGCACACGGAACCGGCACCCGAGCTCCCCGTGGAGAGCGCTGCCGACGCGACCGCACCCCGCCGTCCCTCCCTGTCGCCGAGCCGGGCGGCCGACTTCAAGACCTGCCCGCTGCTGTACCGCTTCCGCACCATCGACCGGTTGCCCGAGCGCAAGAGCCTGGCCGCCGTCCGCGGCACCCTGGTGCACTCCGTCCTCGAGCGGCTCTACGACCTCCCGCCGGCCGGCCGCACCGTCGCGGCGGCGCAGGAGCTCATCGAGCCGGCCTGGGCCGAGCTGCGGGACGAGCCGGGCATCGCCGAGCTGTTCGCGACGGCGCAGGACGAAGGAGCGGAGACCGACGCGAACGCCCCCGAGTCCGTGGACGCGTGGCTGGCGTCGGCCGGGAAGCTGGTGGAGAAGTACTTCACGCTGGAGGACCCGACCCGCATCCAGCCGGACGGACGCGAGCAGCTCGTCGAGGTGACCTTGCCGGACGGGCTCCTGCTGCGCGGGTTCGTCGACCGGCTCGACGTCGCGCCCAACGGCGCCCTCCGGGTCGTCGACTACAAGACCGGCTCGATGCCCCGCGAGGCCTTCGAGGCCAAGGCGCTGTTCCAGATGAAGTTCTACGCCCTGGTGCTCTGGCGCACTCGTGGCGTGGTGGCCGCCCAGCTCAAGCTGATCTATCTCGGGGACGGCGACACGCTCACCTACGCCCCGGACGAGGCGGAGCTGCTCCGGTTCGAGCGCACCCTGCAGGCCATCTGGGCCGCGATCGGACGCGCGGTGGCGACCGGCGACTTCCGGCCCAACAAGACCCGGCTCTGCGGCTGGTGCGACCACCAGGCGGTCTGTCCCGAGTGGGGTGGCACTCCCCCGCCCTTCCCCGCGGAAGCGGCCGCGGCCGCCGGCTGGCAGACCGTGCTGCCCGTCGTCGAGCGCGCCTGACCGCTCGCCGAGACCGTCACACGGTCGCGCCGTCCAGGGGCTCGCGGATGGCGTCGGCGTGGCCGGCGTGCCAGGCGGTCTGCTCGGCCAGATGGAGGCGCACCCGGTTCAAACCGGGACGTCACCGCGGCGACGACGTCCCACGGGCCGGTCGTCGGCCGCTACCGTCACTGGGCAGAGGCGGTCCCCGGGGAGGCACCGTGCGCGCCTACCGGGCCGATGTCGCCTTCGACGGCGAACGACGACTGCCGGGCGGCGCGCTCGTCCTCGTCGACGACGGCGTCATCGTCGGGGTCGAGTCCGCCTCCTCCCCCACACCCGACGGCTGCCCGGTCACCGACGGCGCGGCGCTGTTGCCCGGCCTCATCGACACGCACGTGCACCTCTGTGGCGACAGCAGCCCGCGGGCGCTGGACCAGTTCGCCGAACTGTCCGCCGACCAGCTGCAGGCGGTCATCACGACCGCGGAGGAGCAGCACCTCCAGGCAGGCGTGACGACCGTGCGCGATCTCGGGGACGACCGGTGGGCTGTCGTCGAACGGTCGCGCACGGGCGACGACGGGCCCACCGTCGTCGCATCCGGGCCTCCGCTCACGGTCCCGGGTGGTCACTGCTGGTCGATGGGGGGCGTCGCGACGGGCCCGGAAGGGCTGCGCGAGGCTGTCCGCGAGCGGGTGGATCGCGGTGCCGGCGTCGTGAAGATCATGACCAGTGGCGGTGTCCTGACACCGGACACCGACGTCCTCGCCTGCCAGTTCAGCCTCGGGGAGATGCGTGCCGTGGTGGACGAGGCCCACGGCCACGGGCTCCCCGTGACAGCCCATGCCCACGGACTCGCGGCGGTGGAACTCGCCGTCGAGTCCGGCGTCGACGGCATCGAGCACTGCAGTTGCCTGACGCACACCGGTGCCCGACTGCCCCCGGCGCTGGCCGAACGACTGGTCGAGGCCGGTACCTACGTCTGCCCGACCGTCGGGCGCGTCCCCGGCGTCGCTCCACCCCCGCACGTACAGGCACGTCTGGCGGCGATCGGGTCGACGTTCGAGGACCACCTCGTGCACGTCGTTGAGCTCGTCAACGCCGGGATCACGTTCCTCGCCGGCACCGACGCCGGGATCGGCCCGTCCAAGAGGCACGGGTTGGTGCCCATGGCGGTCGCCGACCTCGTCGCGTGCGGAGCCCCCGCGACCGAGGCGCTGGCGTCGGCAACCGGCCTGGCGGCCCGGGCGTGCGGCCTGCAGCGGCGCACCGGACGTCTGGCCGTGGGCCTGGAGGCCGATCTACTGCTGGTCGACGGCGACCCACTGATCGACGTGACGGCTCTGCAGCGGCCACGCACGGTGGTGTCGCGGGGCCGCGAGGTGCCGCTGCCCCGCCAGTAGCGGCGGAGCTCCGCTCAGGCGGACGCGTCGGCCATGTCGCCACGGGCCAGGACGTCGGCCAGTCCGGCCACGTCGACGCCGCCGAGGCCGTTCCGCACGGTGAGCCCGGGTGCGCTGGGGATCTCCTGGACGGTCGGGACGCCCAGGACGGCGGCACCTGCGGCGAGACCCGCCGCCACCCCGGACTGCGAGTCCTCGACCACGACGCACCCGGCGGGCTCCACCCCGAGTGCGGCCATCGCCTGCAGGTAGGGCGCCGGGTCGGGCTTGCGCGCCGGCACCTCGTCACCGCAGATGGTAACGTCGAACGGATCACCACCCAGATCGGCACGGATGGTCGTCAGGACGATGTCGGCCAGCCGCCGCGGTGTGGTGGTGACCAGGGCCGACCGCAGACCCGCGGCCCGGACCGCGATGAGCAGCTCGCGCGCACCCGGGCACCAGGAGATGCCGGAGCCAAGGAGCTGCGCCGTCCGGTCCTCGACCCAGCGGGCGTCGGCCAGCAGCTGTTCCTCGGTCCGGGCCAGCCCGAGGTCGGCGTGCAGGATGCTCATCGACCGGCGCATGGTGGAGCCCACCGTGGCCGCCCGGGCGCGCTCGGACATCCTCCCGCCGAGGCTCGCGGCGAGCTCGAACATCGCCTCGCCCCAGTACTGCTCCGTCTCCACCAGCGTGCCGTCCATGTCGAACAGCACGGCTCGCAGCTCACCGACGCCTCGAGCCGCGCGGTTCATCCCCGGTAGTTCACGTGCGGATGGTCCATGTGGTTGGCCGTGGCACTGCCGCGGTTCTCCATCTGCTTCCAGGAGCCACCGGGCGAGCTGAGCATCCGCTGCTGCCAGATGATGTAGTCGACGCCGAGCTCGTCCCAGTGCGCGACGTGGTAGGCGACGATCGCGTCACCGAGGGCCGCGTTCGAGCCGACCATGTAGTCCACCGCCAGCCCGGAGGGGTGGCCTCCCGGATCGGCGGCGCTCGCGCGGGTGCCGCCGAGGGTGATGCTGTCGGCCCCGGGGACGTTGGACACGACCGCGTTGGCGGCTGCCTGTGCGACGGGCCTGAGGGCGCCCGCACTGTTGCTGATCTTCGCGATGACCGTGGCGGTCACGGACGCCGCCGCGGCAGCCGGCGCGGGCGAGGCGGCGGCTGCCGCCTCCGCTGCCTCGGCCGCCTCCGCCGCCGCGGCCGCCTCCGCTGCAGCGGCCGCCTCAGCGGCGGCAGCGGCCTCGGCTGCGAGGCGTGCCTCCTCCGCCGCCTTCGCCGCGGCAGCGTCGTGCTCGGCCTGCGCCTGGGCCGCGGCGGCCGCGGCCTGCTCCGCGTCGCGCTCGGACCGGCTGGCGGCCAGCTGGCCCAGCAGCTCGGAGTCCTCGGGCGCGGGGGCCTCGATACCGGCCCCGTCGATACCCAGGGCATCGGCGACGACGACGGACGCCGTCTGCGTCTCGGCGGTGGCCGGAGCCGGCTTCCCGGCCACCAGGTCGAAGGCGGCGAGCACGCAGACGGTGGCGATGCCGAGGGAGTAGGCCACGCGGGAGCCCGGCGCTGCCAGGCGGCTCGTGCGGGCGAGGCGGACGGAGTCCGTGCCGGTGACGTCGTCGGTGGGCTGTGCGGTGTTCAGGTTCAGGGGCGCCACAGGGGGGCGTCTCTCCGTTCTTCCTCAGCCGCCTACCGAGTTAGCTGACGGGTTCGGGCCGGAAGTTGCCCTACCTGCAGCGCATGCGCGCAGGATTCACCCCAGAGGAACCATGGGTCCCCGGTCTGCTCGCGGCGCTGGGCCGCGCGCAGTTCGGCGGTGTCCGGCGGGGTCCTCGGTCGAGGAACGGGGCCCGGCAGACAGATAACGAAAGTACTACGAAATGTTTACGACGGCCCGTTGTCCTTGCCACACGGCTGAACCCTTGACGGCGGGCGGCGGGCCCCATCGGCTCCGCCCAGGGGCCCGCCCGAGCTTGCGAGGGATGGGGAGGACGGGGTCCTTCATTCGTCCTCCGTGCGATAGCCGAGGTTCGGGGACAACCACTTCTCCGCCTCGGCGACGGTCCAGCCCTTGCGTCGCGCGTAGTCCTCGACCTGGTCACGACCGACCCGTCCCAGCACGAAGTACCGGGAGTCGGGGTGCGAGAAGTACAACCCGCTCACCGCGGCACCCGGCCACATGGCCATGCTCTCGGTGAGCTGGATGCCGGTGGTGGCCTCGACGTCCAGCAGATCCCAGATCGTCTGCTTCTCCGTGTGCTCCGGGCAGGCCGGGTACCCCGGAGCGGGCCGGATGCCGTGGTACTTCTCGGCGATCAACCCGTCGGCGTCGAGGTGCTCGTCCGGGGCGTAGGCCCAGAACTCCTTGCGCACCCGCTCGTGCAGCCGCTCGGCGAAGGCCTCGGCCAGCCGGTCGGCGAGTGACTCCAGCAGGATCGCGCTGTAGTCGTCATTGGCCTTCTTGAACGCCATGACCCGCTCGACGGAGCCCAGGCCGGCGGTCACCGCGAAGGCCCCGACGTAGTCGCGCAACCCGGTCGCCTTCGGCGCCACGAAATCGGCCAGCGACTTGCGTGACGATCCGTCCCGTCCCTCGGTCTGCTGCCGCAGTTGGTGCAGCGTCGTCAGGACGGCGGAGCGCGACTCGTCGGTGTAGACCTCGATGTCGTCGCCCTCGACCTGGTTGGCCGGGAACAGGCCGAGGGCGCCGTTCGCGGTCAGCCACTTCTCGCCGATGATCTGGTCGAGCATCGCCTGCGCGTCCTCGTAGAGCCGGCGGGCGGCCTCACCGGACACCGGGTTGTGGAGGATGTCGGGGAAGCGGCCCCGCATCTCCCAGGCGTTGAAGAACGGCTGCCAGTCGATGTAGCCGCGCAGCTCTTCGAGCGGATACTCGGTGAACGTCCGGACGAACTGGGTCGCCACGTGGTGGACGTGGTCGCAGGAGGGGCCCGCACAGACGTCCATCGCCTGCTGCAGCAGCATGCGCGGCCGCGGCGGGGAGTAGGTGCTCCAGTCGATTCGTGGGGCCGCGGCCCGGGCGGCGGCGATGGGCAGCATCGTCCGGCTGTCCTGCCGGGCGGCGTGCCGCTCCCGCAGGGCCTCGTACTCGGCCGCCGTCTCGGCCAGCAGCTTCGGGCGCTGCTCGTCGGAGAGCAGGGCCGCGACGACCGGCACCGACCGCGAGGCGTCCTTCACCCAGACGACCGGTCCGTGGTACTTCTGCGCGATCTTGACCGCGGTGTGCGCGCGCGACGTCGTCGCCCCGCCGATGAGCAGCGGGACGTCGAAGCCCTGCCGCTCCATCTCCGAGGCGAGGTTCACCATCTCGTCCAGCGACGGCGTGATCAGCCCGGAGAGGCCGATGACGTCGGCGCCCTCGTGCTTCGCGGCGTCCAGGATCTTCTGTGCCGGCACCATGACGCCGAGGTCGACGACGTCGTAGTTGTTGCACTGGAGGACGACGCCGACGATGTTCTTGCCGATGTCGTGGACGTCGCCCTTCGCCGTCGCCATGACGACCTTGCCGTTGGTGCGTTCGGCGTCGCCGGGCTGCTTCTCCGCCTCGATGAACGGGATCAGGTACGCGACGGCCTTCTTCATGACCCGCGCGGACTTCACCACCTGCGGCAGGAACATCTTCCCGGCGCCGAACAGGTCGCCGACGACGTTCATGCCGTCCATCAGCGGGCCCTCGATCACCTCGATCGGCCGGCCGCCCCGCTCGCTGATGAGGGCGCGCAACTCCTCGGTGTCGTCCTCGACGAACGCGTCGATGCCCTTCACCAGCGCGTGCGTGATCCGCTCCCCCGCCGGCAGCGACCGCCACTCCTCGGTCGCCACCTCCTTGACCGAGCCGTCGCCGGCGAAGTCACCGGCGATCTCCAGCAGGCGTTCGGTGCTGTCCGGACGGCGATTGAGGATCACGTCCTCGATGCGCTCGCGCAGCAGCGCGGGCACCTCGCTGTAGACCTCGAGCTGGCCGGCGTTCACGATCGCCATGTCCAGGCCGGCCTCGATCGCGTGGTACAGGAAGACCGAATGGATGGCCTCGCGCACGGGGTTGTTGCCGCGGAAGGAGAAGGAGACGTTCGAGACGCCGCCGGAGACGAGCGCACCGGGCAGGTTCTGCTTGATCCAGCGGGTGGCCTCGATGAAGTCCAGGCCGTAGTTCGCGTGCTCCTCGATCCCCGTGGCGACGGCGAAGATGTTGGGGTCGAAGATGATGTCCTCGGCCGGGAAGCCGACCTGCTCGATGAGGATGTCGTAGGCGCGCTTGCAGATCTGCGTGCGGCGGACGAGGTTGTCGCCCTGGCCGTCCTCGTCGAAGGCCATGACGACGACCGCCGCGCCGTACTTGCGGCACAGCCGGGCGTGGTGGACGAACTCCTCCTCGCCGTTCTTCAGCGAGATCGAGTTGACGATGGCCTTGCCCTGGACGCACTTGAGCCCGGCCTCGATCACCTCCCACTTCGAGGAGTCGATCATCGTGGGCACGCGGCAGATGTCGGGCTCGGTGGCGATCAGCTTCGCGAAGCGGTCCATCGCCTGGACGCCGTCGATCATCCCCTCGTCCATGTTGATGTCGATGACCTGCGCGCCGGCTTCGACCTGCTGCCTGGCCACCGCCAGCGCCGCCGGGTAGTCGCCGGCCTTGATCAGGTTGCGGAAACGGGCCGATCCGGTGATGTTCGTGCGCTCGCCGACGTTGACGAAGAGGCTGTCCTCGGTGACGGTCACCGGCTCGAGACCGGAGAGCCGGAGGGCGGGCTGCACCTCGACGGGGATCCGCGGCTTCCGGCCCTCGACCACGCCGGCGATCGCCGCGATGTGTGCCGGTGTCGTGCCGCAGCAGCCCCCGACGAGGTTGACGAAGCCGCTGTCGGCGAACTCCGCCAGCACCGCGGCGGTCTCGTCGGGCGACTCGTCGTACTCGCCGAACGCGTTCGGGAGGCCCGCGTTCGGATAGCAGGACACGAACGTGTCGGCGATCCGTGACATCTCGGCGATGTAGGGCCGCATCTCCTTGGCGCCGAGGGCGCAGTTGAGCCCCACCAGCAGCGGGTTCACGTGCCGCACCGAGTGCCAGAAGGCCTCGGTGACCTGCCCCGACAGCGTGCGGCCGGAGGCGTCGGTGATGGTGCCGGAGATCATCACCGGCCAGCGGCGCCCGCGCTCCTCGAAAAGCGTCTCCAGCGCGAAGATCGCCGCCTTGGCGTTGAGCGTGTCGAAGATCGTCTCGATCAGCAGCACGTCGGAGCCGCCGTCGACGAGCCCGTTCGCCTGCTCCAGGTAGGCCTCGACCAGCTCGTCGTAGGTGACGTTGCGGGCGCCCGGGTCGTTGACGTCCGGGGAGATGGACGCCGTCCGGCTGGTCGGCCCGATCGCTCCGACGACGAAGCGCGGCTTGTCCGGGATGCGTTCGGTCATCGCGTCGCACTCCCGGCGGGCCAGCCGGGCGGAGGCGACGTTGAGCTCGTAGGCGAGGTCCTGCATGCCGTAGTCGGACAGCGAGATCGTGGTGGCGTTGAACGTGTTCGTCTCGATGAGGTCCGCGCCGGCATCGAGGTACTCCCGGTGGATCGCGGTGATGATCTCGGGAGCGGTGATGCTCAACAGGTCGTTGTTCCCCTGCACGTCGGTCGGCCAGTCGGCGAAGCGCTCCCCGCGGTAGCCGGCCTCGTCCGGCCGGTCCCGCTGGATGGCGGTGCCCATCGCGCCGTCGAGCACGAGGATCCGCTGGTCGAGCAGGGCGGTCAGCGCGGCCGTGGCATCCGGGCGGAGGATGGGTGAGTCGGACACAGGCGATCCCCAGTGGTGCTCTGCTGTGGGTGTGCGGGCTTCGATGCTCCGGCACCCCGGCGGGCTGGCCCAGGCTTGGGCGCTCCCGATGTCCCGCCCATCGTCTCATTCCCTGTGGCCTCGGTGTCGTCGACATCATGCGGACGGGTCGAGAACCGGGCGGGGCGACCGGATCGACGTAGGCTCGCAGAGGTGACCGATCCACAGTCCGCAGCTGACGACCTGCCCCGGCTGACCGACCCCCTGGTGGTGGTGGCCTTCGAGGGCTGGAACGACGCCGGGGACGCCGCGACCGGGGCCGTCGAGCACCTCGAGCTGATCTGGGACGCCAAGCCGCTGGCCGCGCTGGACCCGGAGGACTACTACGACTTCCAGGTGAACCGGCCCACCGTCTCGCTGATCGGTGGGGTCAGCCGCCGCATCGAGTGGCCGACGACCCGGATCTCCGTGGCCCGGCCGCCGGGGAGCGAGCGCGACGTCGTCCTCATCCGGGGCATCGAGCCGAACATGCGGTGGCGTGGGTTCTGCGACGAGCTCATCGCGATCCTGACCGAGCTCGACGTCTCGATCGTGGTCGCGCTGGGTGCCCTGCTGGCCGACACCCCGCACACCCGGCCCACCCCGGTCACCGGCTCGGCGTACGACGCGGAGTCCGCCCGCACGTACGGCCTGGAGACCTCCCGGTACGAGGGGCCAACCGGCATCCTGGGCGTCTTCCAGGACGCCTGCGTGCAGGCCGGGCTGCCGGCGATCAGCTTCTGGGCCGCCGTGCCGCACTACGTCTCCCAGCCGCCGTCGCCGCGGGCCACGGTCGCGCTGCTGCAGCGGGTCGAGGAGGTCCTCGAGATCGCTGTGCCGCTCGGCGCCCTGCCGCAGCAGGCCGAGGACTGGGTGAAGACGGTCGACGAGATGGCCAACGAGGACGACGAGGTCGTCGAGTACGTGCGCTCGCTCGAGGAGCGGGCTGCCGAGTTCGACCTCTCTCAGGCCAGCGGTGACACGATCGCCAAGGAGTTCGAGCGCTACCTCCGCCGCCGCGGCGCCTCCGGCGGCTGAAAGAAGACTGTGAGTCCGGCCGGGTCGGCTCATCGGTGCTGGGCCGGCCGCCGGCGCCGGCCGAGCGTGCGGTTGTGGTCGCTGCGCCTCGCGTGTCTCTGCGTGTCGGCGGCATCGACTCCGCACTCGCTGAGCGGCGCCGGGTGTCGATCTGTCGTCAGGTCGACGGGGGCGGGACGCGACGGCGCGTTGACTCCTAGTCCGCGCGGAGCAACGGCGTCATCTGCGAGGTGGCGTCGGCGTCGAAGAGCCGGTCGTGCATGGCGAGGGCGAACCGGTCGGTCATGCCGGACACGTGGTCGACGACCTGGGTGACGGCGTCGGCCTCGGTGTCCCGGTAGGACTCGGGGATCAACTCGGGGTGGGCCAGGTGGTGGTCGACCAGCCGGCGGATCACGTCGATGGCGACGTGCTTCTGGCCGGCGGCCGTATCCGACATGTAGACCCGCTCGAACATGAACGCCCGCAGCTCGTGCATGGCCTCCAGCGGGCCACGCCCCATGACGACCGCACCGGCGGTGTTCTCCGGGGACAGCGAACCCTCGACGACGGCGTCGATCATCGTGCCGACCATCTCGCTCCCGGGTGCGCCGAACACGTCGCGGGCGCGGGCCGGAAGTTCCTCCGGCCGGATCACGCCTGCTCTGATGGCGTCCAGCGCGTCGTGGGACAGGTAGCCGATCCGGTCGGCGTAGCGGACGCACTCGCCCTCGCGGGTCGACGGCGGCGGGTCGATCTTCCAGCTGTGCGACCGGACGCCGTCGCGGACCTCCCAGGTGAGGTTGAGGTGCTCGAGCACCTCCACGATGCGCACCCCCTGGGCGGCGTGGTGCCACCCGCCGGGCACGTAGGGCTCCAGCGCGTCCTCACCGAGGTGCCCGAACGGCGAGTGCCCGACGTCGTGCGCCAGCGCGATCGCCTCGGCCAGCGTCTCGTTGAGGCCGAGAGCCCGGGCGAGCGATCGCGCGACCTGGGTGACCTGCAGCGTGTGGGTCAGCCGGGTGACGAAGTGATCGCCGTCGGGGTTCAGGAAGACCTGCGTCTTGTGCTTCAGCCGGCGGAACGCCTTGGCGTGCAGGATCCGGTCACGGTCGCGCTCGAACGCCGTGCGCAAGGGGTCCTCGGGCTCCGGACGGGCCCGGCCGCGGCTGGCGGCCGCACGCACGGCGGCGGGAGCGAGTCGTTCCTCCGCCGCCTCCCGCGCGGCGCGGTCGGTGAACCGGAAGGGCCCGGGCACGCTCATCCGCGGTCGCCCAGCGCTCTGTCCCGGGCGCACGCGTCCAGCGCCACGCCGAGCAGGGCGTCGACCGCGTCGCACACGATCCGTGGCGACTCCTCCTCGGCGTCCTCTCCCCCGGCCAGCGTCTCGGCCGCCCAGGCGTCCACGAGCGCGATCGCGCCGGGGCTGTCCAGGTCGTCGGACAGCCGCTCCCGCAGCCCCAGCAGCAGCGGCGCGGCGGGGGCACCGGCGTCGAGCGCGACGGCCCGGCGCCAGGTGTCCAGGCGCTCCTCGGCCTCCCGCAGGAGGTCCGCCGTCCAGGCGCGGTCGGTGCGGTAGTGGCCCGACAGCAGCGCCAGCCGGATCGCCATGGGGTCGACGCCCTCGCCGCGGAGCTTGGAGACGAACACCAGGTTGCCCCGGCTCTTGCTCATCTTCTCGCCGCCGAGGCCGATCATCGCCGCGTGCACGTACGCGCGGGCGAACGGTTTGGTCGCGGTCAGCGCCTCGGCGTGCACGGCGGAGTACTCGTGGTGCGGGAAGACCAGGTCACTGCCGCCACCCTGGACGTCGAAGCCCATGCCGATGGTGTCGAGCGCGATCGTGGCGCACTCGATGTGCCAGCCGGGCCGACCGGCGGTGCCCCGCGGGCCGGTCCACGACGGCTCGCCGGGACGCTTCCCGCGCCACAGCATCGGGTCCAGCGGCTGGCGTTTGCCCGGCCGCTCGGGGTCGCCCCCGCGTTCGGCGAAGAACCGCAGCATCGTGTCCTCGTCGTACCGCGACTCCCTGCCGAAGCCCGGGGCCTGCGAGACGTCGTGGTAGACGTCGCCGGTCCCGTCGTCCAGCACGTAGGCCAGGCCCTCGGAGAGCAGGTCCTCGACGTGGGCGACGATCCGCGGGATCGACTCGACGGCTCCCACGAAGTCCTCCGGCGGGAGGACCCGCAACGCGGTCATGTCCTCGCGGAAGAGCGCGGTCTCCCGCATGCCCAGGACGACCCAGTCCTCGTTGTCGCGGTCGGCGCGCTCGAGCAGCGGATCGTCGATGTCGGTGACGTTCTGGACGTAGTGCACGGCGTGGCCGCCGTCCCGCCACATCCGGTTGATCAGGTCGAACGCGAGGTAGGTGGCCGCGTGGCCGAGGTGCGTGGCGTCGTAGGGAGTGATGCCGCAGACGTACATCCGGGCCGTCTGGCCGGGGCTCGTGGCCACCACTTCGCCGCGGGAGGTGTCGTGGACCTTGAGCACGGGCCCGGTCCCGGGCAGGGTCGGAAGCAGCGGGGCAGGCCAGGAGAGCACGGCACGAGCCTAGAGCGGGGTGCCGACGATCTTGCGCCGCACACCGGGACCGCCCCGTTCGTCGCACCTCTCCCCTAGCGTCCAGGACGAATGCGGGACGGCGGCACGAGGAGGAGCCATGGAGCTGGACGAGTACCTGCCGGTCCTGGAGCAGGCGAACGCGCGATTCGCCGGCGCGGCGGCCGAGGCGGTGCTGGCCCACGGTTGGCAGGCTCCGGTGCCCGGCTGTCCCGGCTGGCGGCTGAACGACCTCGTCTGGCATCTCTCGGAGGTCCAGCACTTCTGGGCGTGGGTGGTGCGGACGCGGGCGCCGGACCCCTCGACGTACGTGGAGCCCCGGCGGCATCCCGACGACGAGCTGCTCGGCTTCCTCACCGCACAGAACGCCGAACTGGAGACCGTGCTCGCCGGCGCCGACCCCACGACCCGGGTCTGGACGTGGGCCCCGCAGCAGGACGTCGCGTTCGTGCTCCGACGCCAGGCGCAGGAGGCCACCGTCCACACGGTCGACGTGGAGCAGGTGCTCGGCGACGTGCGGCCCGTCCCCACGGACGTCGGGCTCGACGGGCTCGACGAGTGGCTGGAGGTCATGGTCCCCGGCGCTCTGCCCGACGGCCCGCCGCCGGGTGCGCACCCGGTCGTCTTCCACGCCGTGGACGCCGATGCCGAGCGGACCCTCTTTCCCGGCAGCCGGCCCTTCCCCATCGCCGCGCTGACCGGCACCGCGGGCGATCTGCTGCTCGCGGTGTGGCGCCGGGTTCCCCTCGAGGTGCTCACCGTGGACGGCGACGGCCTCCAGGCGGCCGCGATGATCGACCTGGTCGAGCTGGAGTAGCGCTCAGGGCCAGGTGACGGCGTGGCGGTCGAACGCCTCGCCGGTCTGGATGCCGACGACGCAGAAGATGAGCCCCGCCGGGTCGAGCATCTGCCAGAACGCGCCCATGTCTTTGTGCCGCTTCGCGCCGAGGGCTTCCAGGCGGGCCACCTCGGCGGGGATGTCGTCGGTCTCGATGTCGACGTGCCAGCGCGGCGGCGTGCCCTCGCCGGTCCTCTGGATCTCGACGTGCCAGCCGTCGGCGAACGAACCCAGCGACGCCCACTTCTCGTCGGTGTGGTCGGGGTCGGCCGAGCGGCCGGTCGCCCCCGCCCAGAAGTCGGTGCCGGCGACGTGGTGCTCCGGCGGCAGGTCGAGCAGCAGGATCGACAGCCGAGAACGATGAGGCACGGAAAGCATGCTGCCGGGAACGAGGGGGTCGTGGCGAGCGGGGGGCCGGAGGCTCCCCCGAGTCAGGACGGGACGCGGGACGAGGACGCTGGGACGCGTGGCGCCCCGCGAGGTCGCCGCGCCGAGCGGGGGCCGGAGGCTCCCCGAGGCGTGACGAGGCAGGGCTCAACGCAGCTGGGGGACGGCACGTGGCCGCGGTGCCGTCCGGAGGACGGCAATCAAAACGGCGGCCAGGGCAGGGCGGGCCACTCGCCGCTGGGCTCGGGGTGCCGGCCGGTGCGCAGGAGCTCGGCGACCCGCTGCTGGGTGCAGCGCACCTCGCGCCGGGTCAGGTGCTCGTGCAACTGCTCACCGAGGTCACCGCGCAGCTCGTCGCCCAGCCGCTCGAGCACGGCAACGGCGTGGGAGGTGAGCGGCTTGTTCGCCCATCGCCACAGCAGCGTGCGCAGTTTGGGGTCCACGGAGAAGCAGATGCCGTGGTCGACGCCGTACACGTGGCCGTCGGGCATGGGGATGATGTGCCCGCCCTTGCGGTCGGCGTTGTTGACGACGGCGTCCAACACCGCCATCCGGCGCAGGGCCGGCTCGTCGCGGCGCACGAACGCGGCCAGGTCGACGTCCTCGTCGCCGTCGACCCACAGCTGCACCATCCCGGGACCGAACGGCCCCTCCCGCAGCACGGTCGGCGGCACGACCCGCCAGCCGGTCGCCTGCGAGACGAGGAAGGCAGCGATCTCCCGCCCGGCCAGGGTGCCGTCGGGGAAGTCCCACAGCGGCCGCTCGCCCGCGACCGGCTTGTAGACGCACTCGGCGGCCAGCTCGTCGGTCCGGATGGCGCCGACGAGGGTCACGTTCGACGCGTCCAGCATCCGCCCTTCGAGGTCGATCACGCCCTCGCGCAGCAGCTGGAGCGCCTCGTCGTCGTCCGCCGGGGGGCGCAGATCCGGCTCGACAGGTTGCTCGCTCATCGAGAAGCCGCCGGTCAGCGGCGGTAGCCGTTCTGCCGGGGGCACACGTGCCCGGCCGGGTCCAGCGGCAGCGAGCACAGCGGACACGGCGGCCGGCCGGCCGCCACGACGCGCCGGGCACGGGCGACGAATGCTCGGGCGGCGACCGGCGTGATGGTCACCCGGAGCGCATCGGGACCTTCGTCGCTGTCGGAGAGGATGGCCTCCTCGTCGATCGGCTCCTCGCCCGCGGCCACGGCCTCGACGACGACGGCCTCGGCCGAGCCGTCCCAGGCCAGGCCCATCGCGGCCACCCGGAACTCCTCGTCGATGGGCGCGGCGAGCGGTTCGAGGTCGTCGACCTCGGCCTCGGCCGGGATGTCGGTGCTCGCGCGGCCGGCCACCTCGTCCAGCAGCTCGTTCATCCGGTCGGCGAGCACCTGCACCTGCGTCTTCTCCAGGGCGACGCTGACCGTGCGGCCGGTCTCGTCGGACGCCTGCAGGTAGAACGTGCGGTCTCCGGGCTGGCCCACGGTGCCGGCGACGAAACGGATCGGACGCTCGAAGAGATGGACCTGACGGGGCACGCGCCCAGGTTACGCGGGGTGGCCGACGTCCGGCCCCGACGACACCGAGGTCAGACGGTCGTCCCCGCCCCGCCGCCGACGACGGCGTCCGACGACGCCTTGGTACGGCGGCGCCGGCGAGGCGGCGGGATCAGCGCGGAGACGTCGCCACCGGTGTCGTTCACCCGGACGACGAATGGCCGGGTCTCGGTGTAGGTCACCACGGAGATCGAGGCGGGGTCGACGACGATCCGCTGGAACTGGTCCAGGTGCAGGCCGAGGGCGTCGGCCAGGATCGCCTTGATCACGTCCCCGTGGCTGCAGGCCAGCCAGACCGCGTCGGGTCCGAGTTGCGCGTTCCACGACCGGACGGCGGCCACCGCGCGGGCCTGCGTCTGCGCCAGCCCCTCCCCCTCGGGACCGGGGAAGACCGCGGCCGACGGGTGCTGCTGGACGACCTTCCAGAGCGGCTCCTTGACCAGCTCCTTGATCGTCCGGCCGGTCCAGTCGCCGTAGCGCGCCTCGCCGAGCCGGTCGTCGGCCTGCACGGTCACGTCCCGCCCGGCCGCGACGGCGGCGGCGGTCTGCGCGCACCGCTCCAGCGGGCTGCTCACGACGGCGGCGAGCGGAACCTTCGCCAGTCGCTCGACCACCGCCGCGACCTGGGCCGCCCCGGTCTCGTCGAGGTGCACGCCCGGGGTCCAGCCGGCGAGGACGCCGCCGATGTTCGCCGTCGTCCGGCCGTGCCGGAGCAGGATCACCGTGGTCACGGAGGAGAGCCTAGGCCGCCCACCAGGGCGGACCTGCTCACGTCGGGTCGAGGACCCCGGCCCAGACGAGGACGAGGACCAGCGTGCCGAGCACGATCCGGTAGACGACGAACGGCGTGAAGCTCCCGCGATCCAGGTAGCGCAGCAGCCAGGCGATCACGGTGAGGCCGACGCCGAAGGCGATGACGGTCGCCAGGATCGTCGGCCCCCAGGAGACTCCCCGACCGGCGACGTCGCCGGTCAGGGCCTCGTAGGCCTGGAAGAACCCCGACCCCAGGACGGCGGGGACGGCGAGCAGGAACGAGTAGCGCGCCGCCGCCGAGCGGGAGTAGCCGAGGAAGAGCCCCATCGTGATCGTGCCGCCGGACCGGGAGACACCCGGGATCAGCGCCATCGCCTGGGCGAAGCCGTAGCCGATGCCGTGCGGCACGGTGAGGTCTTCCAGCTCCCGCTTCTTGGCGCCCACCCGGTCGGCCCAGAACAGGACCAGCGAGAAGGCGATGAGCGCCGTCGCCACGATCCGCAGGTCGCGCAGCGTCGTCTCGATGTCGTCCTGGAACAGCAGCCCGAGGACGACGATCGGGACGCTGCCGACGATGATCAGCCATCCCATGCGGGCGTCGGGGTCGCCCTTCCGCCGGCCGGCCAGGGAGCCGAGCCAGGCGACGATGATCCGCCGGATGTCCTTCCGGAAGTACAGGAGGACGGCGGCCTCGGTGCCGATCTGGGTGATCGCGGTGAACGCCGCACCGGGATCCTCCCAGCCGAAGGCCTCCCCCACGACCCGCAGGTGGGCGCTGGAGGAGATCGGCAGGAACTCGGTCAGCCCCTGGACCACACCCAGGACGACCGCTTCGATCCAGCCCATCAGCGCGTTCCCGCGAGGGCGGCGCGGACAGGTCGGGGCGGGGGCAGTACAGGCACGACCGGTCACCCTAGGCGCGCCGCCCGCACGACCCGCCGCGCCGCTCCGGGCGGCCGGGTGCTCCCCGCTGCCGGACACGGTCCGCCGGTAGGTTGGCCGGTCGTGGAGCAACGCGCGCTGGGGCGGAGTGGTCTGGTCGTGTCCCGGTTGGCGTTGGGCACGATGACGTGGGGCCGGGACACCGACGAGGACGAGGCCGCGATGCAGCTGACCGCCTTCGTCGACGCCGGCGGCACCCTGGTCGACACCGCGGACGTCTACTGCGACGGCGAGAGCGAGCGCGTCCTCGGCCACCTGCTCGCCGACGTCGTCCCCCGCTCGGAGGTGCTGGTGGCCACCAAGGCGGTCGGGCGTACCGCGCCGGGGCCGATGGGGCGGGGCGCCTCCCGCGGTCACCTGCTGGCCGCGCTGGACGCCTCCCTCGAGCGCCTGGGCCTCGACCACGTCGACCTGTGGCAGCTGCACGCCTGGGACGAGACGACCCCGCTGGAGGAGACCCTCGCCGCCTGCGACGTCGCCGTCTCCTCCGGCCGGACCCGCTACGTGGGCATCAGCAACTTCACCGGCTGGCAGACCGCGCAGGCGGCCACCTGGCAGCGGGCGTGGCCGGGTCGCACCCCGCTCATCAGCACCCAGGTCGAGTACTCGCTGCTCCAGCGCGGGGTCGAGCGCGAGGTGGTCCCGGCGGCCGAGTCCCTGGGTCTCGGCGTGCTGCCGTGGTCACCCCTCGGGCGGGGGCTGCTCACGGGCAAGTACCGGCACAGCACGCCGTCGGAGTCGCGCGGCGCCTCCCCGCAGTGGCAGGGCTTCATCGACGGGCTCCGCTCGGCGAAAGCCGACCGGATCGTCGAGGCCGTGATCACCGCGGCCGAGGGGCTGGGCACCACTCCCCTGGCCGTCGCGCTGGCGTGGGTGCGCGACCGGCCCGGCGTCGTGGCCCCCATCGTCGGCGCCCGCAGCGCACAGCAGCTCCAGGCGAGCCTGGACGCCGAGGGCGTGCGCCTGCCGGCCGCGATCCGCACCGCACTGGAGGACGTCTCGGCGCCCGCCTTCAGCTACCCCGAGCGCCGGTCGGAAGCATGACGGTCCCCTCGGCTCCCGCCGGGGACCCGGTCTTCGCCGCCTTCTGCGCGGCCGGGCTCTGGCCCGGACTGGGCCGGCGGACGGCGGCCGACCTGCCGGCGGCCGGCATCACCGCCCCGGACGACGTCACCGCAGACGGGCTGATGAAGCTTCCCCGGGTCGGCCGGCAGCGCGCCGAGCGGCTGTTCTCCAGCTTCCTGGCCGCGCAGCCGACCTACGAGGTCGTCGAGCTGCTCGTCGGAGCGGGCCTGCAGGCCAAGCTCGCCGCGGGCGTCGCCGACACCCTGGGGCCGGATGCCGCCCGGCGGCTGCGGGATGACCCGTGGGCGCTGCTGAGCCTCGCCGGCGTCACCCTCGGCGACGCCGACCGGCTGGCCATCGCCGTCCTCAAGGGCGCGGACCGGCAGGACAGCCGGCGGGGCCGCGCCATCGTCGGGCTCACCCTGCGGACCGCGACCCGCGACGGGCACACCGTGCTGCCCGCCGACCTGGTCGTCGCGGCGCTGCAGGCCGAAGGCATCGCCGACCCCGCGGCCGCGATCGTGGCGGCGGTGGAGTCCGGCGACGTGCTGGAGCACGAGCCGTCCGAGCCGGAGGGGGCGGGCGGGGACGACGACACAGCCGAGCCCGATCCCGCGCTGCGCTCGCTCTCCCTGGCCCGCTACGGGATGGCCGAGGAGGCCGTCGCCGAGGGCGTCGCCCGGCTCGCCGCCTCGGCCGGGCGGATCGCCGACCCGGCGTCGGTGCGCTCGGTGGCCAAGGGCCTCGACGAGGCGCAGAAGAAGGCCGTCGCCCAGGTGCTGGGGTCCGGGGTCAGCCTGCTCACCGGCGGACCGGGCACGGGCAAGAGCCGCACGGTGGCGGCGGTGGTGAAGCTGCTGCGCGCCAAGGGCACCGAGATCGCGCTGGCCGCGCCCACGGGCCGGGCGGCCAAGCGCCTGGAGGAACTCACCGACCACCCGGCGACGACGGTGCACCGGCTGCTGGGCGCCCAGGGCATGACCGGCGGGTTCGCCCGGAACGAGGAGTGGCCGCTGGACGCCGACGTCGTCGTCGTGGACGAGGCATCGATGCTGGACGTCGAGCTGACCGCGGCGCTGCTGGAGGCGTGCCCCGACGGGACGCACCTGCTGCTGGTGGGCGACCCGGCCCAGCTCCCCTCGATCGGCCCGGGCCACGTGCTCGGCGACCTCATCGACTCGGGCGCCGTCCCGGTCACCGAGCTCACGACGCTCTACCGGCAGGCCGAGGGCGGTGCGATCGCCCGGCTGGCCACCGCCGTCCGCGGCGGTGAACTGCCGCCGGTCGACTCCCCCGACCGCGAGGTGGTGGTCGTCCCGGCCACCGGCAGCGCGGAGGCGTCGCGGCGGGTGGTCCAGCTGGTCACCGACTCCATCCCCCGGGCGCTGGGCATCGACCCCGGCTCGGTGCAGGTGGTGACGCCGGTGCACCGCGGGCCGGCGGGCACGATCGAGCTGAACAAGGCGCTCAAGGCGGTGCTCAACCCCGGCGACGGCACCGTCTGGGGCTTCGACGCCGGCGACCGCGTGGTCGCCACCGCCAACCACCTGGAGCTCGAGCCGACCGGGTTCGCCAACGGCGAGGTCGGCGTGGTGACCAAGACCGGTGACGGGTCGCTCGACGTCACGTTCGCCTCGGGTCCGGTGACCGTCACCGGCAAGGCCATGTCGGATCTGCGGCACGGCTGGGCGATCACCGTCCACCGCGCGCAGGGCTCCGAGTGGCCGGGCGTGGTGGTCGTCGTGCCGCCGGAGGCCGGTGGGATGCTCTCCCGGCCGCTGATCTACACCGCGCTGACCCGCGCGCAGCAGCACCTGTCGATCGTGCACGCTTCCGGCGCGGCGCTGGCCCGCGCGGTTCGCGAGGTCGACGTCCGGCCCCGCCGCACCCGCCTGGCCTCGCTGCTGGCGGAGCTGGGCGACCTCGCCGGCTGAGCCATCGGGCAGGTGCTCAGGACGGGTAGGTCGGGCCGGGCCAGGCAGCGTTGAGCCGCGCGCTGACGCGGCTCAACGCTCCGCGGCGCGGCTCGACCCGCATGCCGACGGGCGCGGCCCGCCGACCGAGGGTCGACGGGCCGCGCCCGTGCCGGTGTGGTTCAGCCGATCAGGACTCGCCCCGCAGCGTGTCGGCGACGTCCGGGTTCTCCTCGAACCACGCGTCGACGGCCTCGGCGTACTGGCCCTCGCCGTACTCGTTGACGACGAGGTTCTCCAACGAGCCGTACTGCTCGTCGGTGAGCGTGAAGTCGCTCATCAGTTCGGCGACCTCCCCGCAGTCCTCGGAGAAGCCGGCGCGGGCCAGGTTGTGCAGGCCCTCGGGCTCACCGAGGGTGCCCTGCGGGTCCTCGAGGTCCTTGACCGGGAACTGGCTGTTGGCCCAGAACGGCCGCCACAGGGTGACGACGATGTCCTCCTCGGCGTCGATCGCCGCCTGCAGCTCGGCCAGCATCGCCGTCGTCGAGGACTCGACCAGCGTGTAGGAGTCGGTCAGCCCGTAGCCGGGCATCACGCTCTCCTTGGTCGTCCGGGTCAGGCCCGCACCCGGCTCGATGCCGATGATCTGGCCGCCGAACATGTCGGCGTTGCCGGCGAGATCCTCGATCGAGTCGATGTCGGTGTACTCGGGGACGGCGAGGGTCAGGACGGCGCCCTCGTACCAGGCGCCGAGGTCCTCGATCTGGTCGCCGTACTCGGCCATGTAGTCGGCGTGGGTCACCTCCGACCACGCGGAGGGGTAGACGTCGACGTCACCGCCGGCCAGGCCGGCGTACAGCGGCGCGGCGTCGGCGATCTCCTCGAACTCCACCTCGTAGCCGCGGGACTCGAGTACGTCCTGCCACAGGTGGGCCATGCTCAGGCCGTCGGTCCAGGAGGGGATGAAGCCGAGCGTCACCGAGTCGCAGGTGGCGGAGTCGCCGCCGCTCGCGGAGACATCGGTGTTCTCGTCCTCGCCGCCTCCGCAGGCGGTGGCGGTCAGGGCGATGGCCGCCATGCCGGCGGCCAGGCGGACACCTCGGCGTGTCGTGTGCGTGCTCAACGGACTGGTGCTCCTCTCGGTGGTGCAGAACGGCCCGCGTCGTGCGGGCCCGTGCACGCGGCAGCCGCCGTCCAAAAGGACGGCAGGTGGCCGCGCAGGTCAGGTGGTTCGGACGGTCAGGTCCTGGATCCGGCCGCGACGGGAGTCGCGTCCGGAGTGGCGGCGGGGTCGGCGACCGCCTCGACGGGTGCCCGTCGACGGGTCAGCAGGGCCCGCAGCCCGCGTGAGCGCCCGCGCTCGCCGAACGAGGCGGTGAGCCGGTCGAGGTAGATGGCCAGGATGACGACGGCGAGACCGCCCTCGAAGCCGAGGCCGACGTCGAGCCGGGAGATGCCGGTGACCACCACGCTGCCGAGCCCGCCGGCGCCGATCAGCCCGGCGATGACCGCCATGGACAGCCCCAGCATGATCACCTGGTTGATCCCGGCCATGATCGTGGGACGGGCCAGGGGCAGCTCGATGCCCCGCAGGATCTGGCCGCGCGAGCTGCCGAATGCGTGGCCGGCCTCGACGGTCTCCCGGTCCACCTGCCGGATGCCGAGCTCGGTGAGCCGGACCCCGGGTGGCAGCGAGAAGATGATCGTGGTGACGACGCCGGGGACCACTCCGATGCTGAAGAAGATCACCGCCGGGACGAGGTAGACGAAGGCCGGCATGGTCTGCATGAAGTCCAGCACCGGTCGCACCGCGGCGCTGACGCGGTCGTTCTTGGCCGCGGCGATCCCGAGCGGGATGCCGATCACCACCGAGATGATCGTGGCGAACAGCAGCAGCGCCAGTGTCTCCATCGCCGGCTCCCAGAGCTGCATGCTCTGGACGAGCAGGAGTCCGGCCAGCGAGCCGACCCCGAAGACGACCGAGCGCGCCGCCAGCCCCAGGGCCGCGAGCAGGACGGCGAAGAGCACCGGGGGCAGGAACAGCAGCCCGTCGACGAGCCCTTCGACCGCACCCTCGGTCACGGTGCTGATCGCGTCGAAGACCGGATCCAGGTTCTCCTTCAGCCAGTCGAAGCCGGCGTCGACCCAGTCGCCCACGGGCACCCGGGGCAGGCCGCCGTCGCCCTCCTCGTCGGTGGCGGCGAGAAGCAGGAACTCACGCACGAAGGCCCTCCAGGATCTGCGGCCCCTGGCGGGGCCCGGCCGCGGCGGCAGGCCGGTGGTCGCCGTCGGGCGTCTCGCCGCCGAGGGCGGCGAGCAGGGCGGTGCGGGTGACGACGCCGAGGCGCCGGCCACCGGAGTCCTCGACGACGAGCGGCCGGTCGGTGCCCGCCGCCGTGGTCAGCAGGTCGGCCAGCGGTGCCCGGGCCGAGACGGTCGACGCCGTGGCATCCACGTCGGCCGGTAGCGGGGTCATGACGTCGGAGGCGGTGAAGACGCGGGCGCGGTCGACGTCGGCGAGGAAGCTCGCGACGTACTCGTCGCCCGGCTCGGCCAGGATCTCCCCCGGCGTTCCGGTGCGCACGATCCGGCCGTCACGCATGACCGCGATGCGGTCGCCGATCCGCATGGCCTCGTTGAGGTCGTGGGTGATGAAGATGATCGTCTTGCCGAAGCGCCGCTGGAGCTCGAGCAACTGGTCCTGCATCTCGCGGCGGATCAGCGGATCCAGCGCGCTGAACGCCTCGTCCATGAGCAGCACGTCGGTCTCGGCGGCCAGGGCTCGGGCCAGGCCGACCCGCTGCTGCATGCCGCCGGAGAGCTGGTCGGGCCGGTGGTCCGCCCAGCCCTGCAGACCGACCAGCTCGAGGGCCTCCCGAGCGGCAGCCAGGCGGGTGCGCCGGTCGACGCCGCGCACCTCGAGGGCGTACGCCGCGTTCTCGGCGACGCTGCGGTGCGGCAGCAGCGCGAAGTGCTGGAAGACCATGCTGATGTGCTCCTGCCGGAGCCGGCGCAGGCCGGCCGGGTCGAGCGCGGTGAGCTCGGTGTCCCCGATGTGCACCCGTCCCGCGGTCGGGGCCAGGAGGCCGTTGAGCATCCGGATCAGCGTCGACTTGCCGGAACCGGACAGGCCCATGACGACGAAGATCTCGCCGGGATCGGCGCTGAAGGAGACGTCGATGACCGCGGCCGTGGACCCCGCCGCGCGCAGTTCCGCCGCGGACGCCCCCTGCCGCAGCCGGGCGACCGCCTGCTCGGGTTGTCGACCGAAGACCTTGAACACTTCATCAACCTGTACTGCTGGCACCTTCACCTCTCTCGTCGGACCCCCCACCCGGACGGCGCGGGCGCGTCCCTGACGCGTTCCGGCCTTGCTGGTCCGTTGGGCACGGTCCACCGCGTACGCCCTGGGAGCGCAGCAGCGTGGTGTACGGCGGGGTGAGAGGAACCGCCTCCGTCGGCGCGCGATCCGGCCTCCTGCCTGGATCGCACCGACCCCGCGTCGATTGGCGAAGCTAACAGCGCGCGGCGGCCCCGAAGCCCGAACACCAGCGATGGACATCGACCCGCAAAGAGATCGACATGTGCGGCGTGATCTCCGCCGCATCTGCGGATCAGCCGCGGTCGGCCACCCGGTTGCGCGCCGCACGGGCCAGCCGGCCGACCGCTGCACCGAGGTCCCCGGTGCAGGTCAGCGGGCCGGCGAACGGCACACGGATGTCCTGGTGCCCGCCGGGCCGTTCGATGCGCAGGCGGAAGCCGAACCGGTCCATGCCCAGCGGGCGCACGACGTCGCCGGGGGCCAGCGACCCGGCCGGCAGCAGTTCCGCGAGCAGGCGCAGGAACTCGGGGTGATCGCGGTCGAGGTGCGCCAGGTGCTCGGCCTCGATCGCGGCGAGCGGATCGGGCCGGGCGGCGAGGAAATCCAGCGGGCTCACGTCCAGCGCCCGCCCGCCGGCAGAGAGCACCACCTCGGCGAGGTCGAGCCGGAGCAGCGCCACCGACCGGCCGACGTCCAGCAGCACACCGTCGGGGCGGGTGTCGGCGAACGCGAGGACGGCGGCCCGCTCGTCGCGCGGACGGACCGGAGTGAGCCAGCCCGACAGCCACAGCTGGGCGCGCACCGGACGGCGGAGGGGTACGGGCGCGTGGTCGCTGACCATGACCAGGGCCGAGAGGTCCGACCGAGGAGCCGCTCCGACGGCGCGCACGACGTCGCCGCCGGCCGGCACGGCGATGAGGAACTGCTCCGCCTCGGTGACCGCGTGCGCCAGCACCCGGCTGCTCTCCACCCCGGCGGCGCAGACGGTCGCACCGCGTCCAGCCGCCACCGTCCGCGCCCGCTCGGCCGGCCCCGGGCAGAGGCCCGCGAGGTCGGGACGATGCGGCTCCGGCGCGGGGCGGCTCGGACAGGTCGACATGGCGCCCTCCTCAGTGGTTAGGGCAGCCTAACCATAGTGAGGTCGCTCGGGCCAGCTTCGCCTGCGGTGGGCTCAGCTGTTCAGCGCGATGGTGCGCCGCAGTCCTCGACGGCGGGTCCGGTGCCAGAGAATGGCGCCCGCCCAGATGAGGACCGTGACCCAGTTCACGTCCTGCGGCCTGCCGGACACCAGCAGGAAGACGACGCGGGCGAGGACCGCCGTGAGCCACAGGACCAGCACGACGACCAGCACCCGCTGGGTCCTCGACGCGCCGTCCGGGAACAGCCCCTGCCCGAGCAGCAGCCCGGCGAGGTCGACCGCCGCCGCCCGCTGACGTTCGTCGTCGAATCGGACGCCCCGCGCGACCTCGCGGCCCAGCCGCGCCGCCTCGCCGGCGGAGAGCCGATGCCGCCGCACGACGTCCCCCCACGGATCGGGATCCCGCCCGGGACGCAGCCGCGCCCAGAACGTCCGGCCGCCCAGCCACCAGGCCAGGAGCGGTGCGCCCACGAGGAGCAGCGCGATGGTCAGCCAGGCAGCGGTCACGGACCGTACGGTGCCGGGTCGGACGGAGCCGCGCCGCGGTCAGCCGCGGGCCGTCACCCGGTCGCGTGACCCGCGGACGTCAGCTCACGTCGTCGTCGTCCACCGGCAGGTCGGCGTTCTGCTCCAGGACATCGGCCTCGTTCGCCTCCCGGTCGCCCACCGGCCGGAACGGACTGCCCGCCTCGCCGGGACGGGCCGACAGCTGCTGCTCGAGGGCATCGGCCTCGGGTACGCCCTCGCGCGGGGCATTCGCGTCGCCGGCCGAGGTCACGGCCGGCGGATCGAGCAGCCCCTCCTGCTCCGCGCGGTCGGCGTCGGGCACCTCGCTCGGGGTACCGGGTCCGGTCACGTCGTCCTCCTTCGTCGAGCCGTGGCGGGTCGCGGTCCCCATCCTGCCCAAGGCGGTGACCTGCGGCAGACCGGAGGCCGATCGGGTGACCGATCGGCGGCGGACGTGCACAATCGCGGGTGATGGAGGCGGCCGCGGACTATCAGTACGCGCCGCTGCGGATCCCGCCGGGCACATCCCGGTCCGCAGCGGCGACCATGCTGAGCCTGCAGGCGGACACCGGCGGTTGGGAGCTGGCGAGGCTGCAGTTGCACCCCGACGGCACCCGCAAGGCGATCCTGCGACGTCGCGTCCGGCTCTCCTACCTGCCGCTGCCGGTCATCTAGACGCCGGGTCCCATCTCGGACGCCCCGCCGGCGTGATGAGGGCGCATGCGGCGAGCGGTCGTCGGCCGACGCCTTCCACCGCGTTCACCGCCTCCCCATCCTCTGGGAGACACGGGGCGCCGCGGGAGCGCGGAGACCGCGCGCCGAGCCGGTCCACCACTCCGGTGGCGCACATCGAAGTCGGTGCCGCCCGACGGGCGGCACCGACTCCGGCGTCTCGCGGACCGAACGACAGGTGTTCGGCTCGGTCCGCGGACAACTCCGACCGGCCGGCTCAGCCGGGCCTCCCGGGCTCCTCGACGCCCTGTCCGAGCGATCGCAGGCGTAGCGCACCGTCGACGGCGGTGTCGTGGGACGGCCGGACGACGGACATGTCCAGCGCGGTCGCCGCTCGTCCCGCGGAATGGGAGCCTTCGACTCGTCCGGACGATCGCCTGACGGTCGACCCGGTGTCGGGCGGGCCGGCGTAGCGGCGGATCTGGTGCGCGATGACCCGCGCGACGCTGCTCGGCTCCCACCGCTGGCCCGCTGGTGTGGGGTAGCCCTCCGCGTTCAGAGCGGCCGCGATCCGGGCGAGCGGGGCACCGTACTGATGCAGCTCGAGCAGTCGCCGAAGGGCACCGCCCACACCGGCGTCCCTGCTGGGGCGGCTCGGCGTCCAGGCGTGTGAGGTGGGCGCGGTCACCGTCGCGATCGGGTTCAGCCACTCCCGGCCGCTCGACAGGGCGGACGCCGGCACGGCCGTGCTCCAGAGCCAACCCTGCGCGGTGACGACGCCGAGCCGGCGGAGGAGGGCGTTCTGCTGCGGGGTCTCGACGCCCTCCGCGACCACGGCGACTCCCACCGCCCGGGCCAGCTCGACGATCGACGCGACGATGGCCAGGGCGTCCCGCCGCTCCGTGATGCCGGCGACGAAGCTGCGGTCGATCTTCAGCGCCGAGATCGGCAGATCCCGCAGGTATGCCAACGAGCTGTAGCCCGTGCCGAAGTCGTCCATGGCCACCCGGAAGCCCTGTTCGCGGAGGCGCCGCAGCAGGGCCACGGCGGCGTCGGCGTTCTGCATGATCGCCGTCTCGGTGATCTCGAGGACCACCTGCGTAGGCGGCAGGCCCGACGATCTCGTCCAGCTCAGCAGGTCGCCGAAGTCGAAGGCGTCGGTCAGGCTGGCGGCGGACAGATTCACCGCGACGTAGGCGTCGGGGGGCACCGCGCCGGCCTCGCGGAGAGCGGCCATCTCGAACACCGCCCGGCGGAGCACCCACCGATCGAGCTCGGGTGCCAGACCGGTGATCTCCGCGACGGTGACGAAGCTGCCGGGGGGCACCGGGCCGCGCTCGGGATGGGTCCAGCGGGCCAGGGCCTCCATGCCCACGACGGCTCCCGTGCGCAGGTCCACGATCGGCTGGTACTCCAGGTGGAGGACCTCGGCGGCCAGCGCCGCGCGCAGGTCGGCCGACAGTGCGTACCGGTGCTCCACGTCCTCACCCAGCGTCTGCTCGAAGACGTGCACCCGCGCGCGGCCGGCGCCCTTCGCGGCGTGTACGGCGGTGTCGGCCTGACGCACGAGGTCCGCTGCCGAGCAGGACGACCCGGCCTGCGCGGCGGTGACGCCGATGGATGCCGCCACGTGCACGGCGGCTCCGCCGATGAGGAAGGGCTCGGCGAGGGCCTCGACGAGACCGCGGGCCACCGCCTGCCCTTGGTCCTCGTCGGCGTCCTCGCAGACGATCACGAACTCGTCCCCGCCGAATCGGGCGACGGTCGCGTTGCCCAGCGCGGCTGCTCGGAGGCGAGCACCGACACCGACCAGCAACTGGTCGCCGACGTCGTGACCCCGGGAGTCGTTGAGCATCCGGAAGTGATCGAGGTCGACGAGCAGCACCGCGGTCGAGTGCCCGGCCGTCGTCAAGGCGTGCGTCAGCCGGTCGAAGAGCAGTGTGCGGTTGGGCAGCTGCGTCAGGGTGTCCTCCAGCGCGACCGTCCGCAGCTCCTGCTCGGCCCGACGGACGTCGGTGATGTCGGAGATCATCACCAGCGAGCCCTCGGGCGTCCCGTCGCCCGCGTGCAGCGGGGTCGCGGAGACCAGCAGCCGCCGCTCGCAGCCGTCGGGGTGGGGATAGGCGATCTCGGACCGCTCGGCCCCGCGCTCGGAGCCGTTCCCGGGCCGGTCCGACACGACCGCTGCAGCCCACGGGTCGAGGACTGCCAGCAGGTCGCCGGTCTGCTCCGCCGGCACCCCGAGGATGGCCGCCACGCGGGTGTTCGCGTACAGCGTCTCCGCCGCGGTGCTCACGACCCAGATCCCCTCGGCGGACGCCTCGGCGATGGCGCGGAACCGTGCCTCCGACGCACGCACGGCGCGGTCCCTCTCCCACGCGGACACGTCCTCGCGCACCGCGCCCTCCGGGACGACGGAGCAGACGAAGACCACCTGGGTCGCGTTCGCGTCGGCGCCCGTCAGCACCGACCAGGACGTGTCCACCTCGAGGCCGGAGCCGTCGGCGTGCCGGATCCGGAGCGGGGTGGTCCCGGACGCGCTGCCGTTCCGGGCGGCACGCAGGACGTGCTGGAGCTGCGCGTGGGACCAGGGCTGGAGGAGCGTGCGCATCGGTGCACCGAGGACCTCGGAGCAGGGGTGGCCGGACAGCGCGGCGAACGCGGCGCCGGCGGCCAGCACCGTGCCCGACAGCGAGCACGACAGCAGCACGGTCGCTGGCCCGTCCCACCGGACGCCGGGCACCGGCGCCCAGTCCCCCGTCGCCGGAGCGGGCGGCGCGTGGTCGACCTCGTCGCGGGTCCTGACCGACGCCTCGTCGTCACCCGGTGAGCCGTCGTGGTGTGCCGTGGCCACCTGTCCGCTCCTGTGCTTCTCGTGGCGATCCGGTGCGCTGCTGCGCACCGGATGGCTCCAGCCTCTTCTGGCGGTGGAGCTGCCACCAGATGCGCCTGTGCCAACCGCCTAGTGCGCATGCACCAGCACCGGCCCGGCCCCCGCTGCGAGTGCCGGCCCCAGGTGGCTGGAGTCCGTCGTCCCGGCGATCAGCCGCCCTCGACGAGCCCCTCGCGGACGGCGATCGCCAGGACCTCGAGCTTCGAGTGCGCCCCGAGCTTGGCCGAGAGGTTGGCGACGTGGTTCCGGACGGTGTGCACGCTGATCGTGAGTTCCTGGGCGATGTCGGCGTTGGACAGCCCCCGTGCCAGCAGGTCGAGGATCTCGCGTTCCCGCTCGGTCAGCTCGGTGCGGCCACCGCCGGTCTGCCGGTGCAGCCGCGGCAGGAGGCGGGTGAGCAGCTTCGCGCTCACCACCGATTCGCCCTGCGCGGCCGCGCGCACGCCGTCGATCACGTCGTCCAGCCGCTGGGTCTTGGCGATGAATCCGGCGGCACCGGCCTCCATCGCGGAGACCAGGACCCGTTCGGAAGTGGCGGCGGTCAGCACCACGATCTGCGCGGACGGCCGGATGTGGTGCAGGCCTGCGATCGCGCTCACCCCGTCACCGTCGGGCAGCCGGTGGTCGAGGAGGACGACGTCCGGGGCGGCGGAAGCCACCAACCTCTGCGCTTCGCTGATGGAGGTCGCCTGCCCCACGACGAGCACATCGGGTTGCGACTGCAGGGCATGCGCGAGGCTGGTGGCGAACATCTGGTGGTCGTCGACGATCAGGACCCGGACCGCGGCGGGGGCGGGCCCGTCGGGCGCCTCGGGCCGCATCACGCCGCGAGTCTGACACGAGCCCGCCTCCCGGAGACCGGTCCGACCGGTGGCGGTACCACTGAGTGCCGGAAGGACCGGACGGTCGTGCCGCCTGGTACCCGCGCACTAGACCGGCAGTGCGCACGCATCACGACAACCGGCGGGTCGTCCGCCAGCGTTCTCCTGTGCCCACGCAGGTCAGCGGCGAGATCTCCGTCGTCGTCGCCGATGACGACGCGCGGGTGGGGGCTGCCGTGGCCGGCCTGCTGGAGCAAGAGCCGGATTTCCGGGTCATCGCTCACGTCCTCAGCGGTGACGACGCAGTCCGGGTCGCTCGCGAGCACTCGGCGGCACTCGCCCTGACCGACATGCGGATGCCCGGAGGGGGCCCGGACCTCGTGCGACGGCTGGTCGCCCTTCCCCACCGGCCGATCGTGGCGGTGTTCTCCGCTCAGGCGGACTCGGCCAGCTGGATCCGCGTCCTGGCAGCGGGCGGATCGGCGTACCTGCTCAAGGGGACGGGCGCCGGCGACCTGCCGGCGGTACTGCGCAGGTGCATGCAGGGCCATCTCGTGGTCGGCGTGCCCGGCGCGCCCGACGTGGTCCGCCGCATGCTCTACCGCCACCCCTAGGGACCGTGCCGGGCGGAGCTGCCGCGCGCGCTCACCTCACGCGCCGTCGACGTCGCGCGTCCCCACCGGCGCACGCCCGTTCCCGACGGGGTGCGCGAGGGACACGTCCGCACCGGGCGCCGGCAGGAAGAACGACACGGCGGTACCCATCCCACGGGGGCCCGGCCCGGACCGCCACCAGCCGCCCGACGCCATCGCGCGGTCGCGCATCCCCACCACCCCCGAGTGGCGGCGCCCCGAGCGCGTCGCGGCGGTCCGGTCCGCCCCGATGCCATCGTCGATGACCCACACCTCCGCGCCGGCGTGGGTGGCGTCGACCGTGACGGTGACGTGGCGTGCCTCCGCGTGCTTCCGGGCGTTCACCAACGCCTCGCGGGCGATCCGGTACGCCGAGACCCGGACCTGCTGGGGAAGCGTGGCCTGACCCCGTTCCTCCACGGACCACGCGATGTCGGAGTCCTCGAAGATCTGCGCGGCCGCCTCGTGCAGGCCGTCGTGCAGCGGCGCGTCGAGGACCGGTGTCTCCAGTTCGAACAGCAGGTGCCGTAGCCGTATCCCCGCGCCGTGCACGGCGTCCATCGCCGTCTCGACGCCGTCGGCCTCGTCCGGGGCGCGGTGGCGCAGACGGTTCCGGAGGGCACCCAGGCGCAGGTCCACGGCCGCCAGCGCCTGGATGGAGTCGTCGTGGACGTCGGCGGCGATACGGGCGCGCTCGTCGTCCTGGGCCTCGACGAGGCGTTCGCTCAGTGCCCGCTGGCGGGCCGTGGTGAGGGCCCGGAGCTCCCGGAACGTCAGTGTCGTCCGCCCGATCATGAGCACCCCAGCGGCGACCGCCACGAGCGTGGCCAACCAGCTGACCTCTGCTCCGCGGCTGCCGTGGGTCAGGAGACCGAGCACAGCGAGGCCGCAGACGCCGGGCAGGGCCAGGACGCTCACCCCCTCGAGGTCCACGCGCCGCGACTCCACCCGGCGCAACGAGGCCAGCGCCGCCCCGGCGAGCAGGAGGCGGGCCACGAGCCAGCCCAGGTCGATCGGCTCACCGCCGATGTAGGCCCCCCGCTCGACGAGCTCCGCGTAGATCGCGTCGGTGACGAAGAAGGTCACGAACGACGCACACAGCAACCACCAGGACGCGCCGGCGCTGCGTCCGAGCATGGCGAGCGCGGCGACCGCCAGGGACAGGAGCAGCAGGTCGGCGATCGGGTACGCGGCGGTCAGGGGCGTCGCACCGTCGTCACCGAACGGCACGCTCGCCCCGTCCACGTACGTCTCCGCCAGCGCCGCCGCGGTCAGGCCGGCGATCAGGCCGTCGAGGGAGAGGCTGACGGGCATGCGGTGCGCTCGCGCGCGTAGTCGCAGGACCAGGCCGACGGCGAGCAGGGCGTAGAAGAGGAGCCAACCCGCGTCGGCCAGGGACGGGCTGGGGATGGGCTCGAGATGCTGGTAGTACGCGAAGTATGAGGTGCTCGCGGCCATGGCCGCCACGAGGCCGGCGGTCATGAACAGCCAGGCGGCCCGGTCCCGGCGGTCGATCACGGTGCGCAGCCCGAGCACGACGATGACCAGGCCGTCGACGATCGTGTTGAGCCACCAGTCGATGGCCGCCTGGTAACCCGGAGCCTGACGGACACCGGGCAGGAGTGTGACCGCGTAGAGCGATCCCAGGATCAGCATGAGCCAGGTGCTGGCCCGCAGGAGCAGGCGGGTTGCGTGCGGCACATCGCCTCCGCATCTGCCGCTGGTCGGTTCCCACGAGGCCAGGGCGGCGTCGCCGACCGCTCCGGACCAAGGCTCCCACATGCCGTACCCGTGGAGAGTGTCCGTGACGGAGGGGCGGCGGCGGCCGCAGCGACGCCTGATGACGGCGCAGGCTCGCGCTTCCGCTCGGTTGCCCCCGCCCGACGTCGCTGCGGCTACCTCCGTCCGCCATTCCGCCGGCAGTCCGCTGTCGGGAGACCCCCACGGTCCCGGGCGGTCGACGGCCGCCGCCGGCTCGCGCACCTTCGGCCGCGGGGACGCGCAGCAGCCGCCTCCTACGGGACGAGGACGACCTTGCCCACCGTGTCGCGGGAGGCCAGCTTCATCAGCGCCTGGGGCGCCTCCTCGAGCGGATGAACCGCGCCGACCAGCGGGTCGACGGCGCCGGACCCGACCAGCTTCACGAGCTCGTCGTGCACCGTCCCGAAGATCGAGGGCTCGTGCTTGCGGTACAGCCCCCAGTGCAGGCCCACCACGCTGTAGTTCTTGACCAGCAGGTGGTTCGCCCTCGCCTCGGGCATCCGGCCGCTGGTGAACCCGACGACGACGAGCCGCCCCTCGAACGCGATGCACTTCGTGCTCTTGTCGAAGACGTCGCCGCCGACCGGGTCGTAGACGATGTCGGCCCCGTGCCCGCCGGTGATCTCCTTGACGATCGGGACGAAGTCCTCGGTCGTGTAGTCGATGACGTGGTCGGCGCCGAGCTGGGTGCAGACCTCGGTCTTGCGAGCCCCGCCGGCGGTGGCGATGACCTTCGCACCGGCGGCCTTGCCGAGCTGGATGGCCGCCGTCCCCACTCCCCCGGCGCCGGCGTGCACGAGCAGCCAGTCGCCGGCCTGGATGTTCGCGCGGCGGTGCAGACCGACGTAGCCGGTCTGGTAGGTCAGGTACAGCGACGCGGCCTTCTCGTCGGTCATCGAGTCGGGGACGGGCCAGGCGTTGTTCGCGTCCATCAGCGCGTACTCGGCGAAGGCACCCGGACCGCCCGAGGGCGAGCCGATGACCCGCTGGCCGGTCTCGACGATCTCGCCGCACAGCTCGACACCCGGGGTGTAGGGCAGCGGTGGCTTCTCCTGGTACATGCCCATCGCCATGAGGACGTCGGGGAAGTTCAGGGCGGCGGCCCGCACCTTGACCAGCACCTGGCCCTCGCCCGGGGTGGGCCGCTCGACCTCGTCGAGGCTCATGACCTTCGAGGGATCACCCAGTTCGTGTACCCGCCATGCACGCATGGGTCCGACATTGCCAGACGCCTCGTGACCGCCGTCACCGGGCCCTCTGGTGATCAGGAGACCTGATCACCGAGGGTCCTACCTCGCGGTCGACGGTGCGGGAGGACCCCGAGCGGTGAGGGAGGACGGGTCAGCGCATGCCGGGCGGGCGCAGCGCCTCGGGGACGACGGCGGTCTCGCCGCTCTCGGTCTTCGCCGACGGCACGCCCTTGAACTTGTACGGGACGGCGCCGATGCCCGGCTGGATGATGTAGGCCGCTCCCGGCTCCCCCTGGGTCCAGGCGGCGATCATCGCGTCGGCGACCTCCTCGGCGGTGAGCACCGGGAAGCCGGCCCTCTCGAACTCCTCGCGGATCGGGTCGATGATCGCGGTGTCGGCGAAGCCCGGGCAGATCGCGGTGACCACGATGTCCTCGCCGACCAGCCGAGGCGCCATCGAGCGGACGAACGCCACCGCGCCACCCTTCGCGACGCTGTAGCCGGGATCGGTGGCCATGGGCGAGAGGCCCGCCAGTGACGCCGTCACGACGATCGAGCCGCCACCCGCGCGACGCAGCGCCGGGAGCGCCGCCTCGGTGCCGTAGACGACGCCGAAGAGGTCGATGTCGACGACGCGGAGGAACTCGTCGACGTCGAGCGCCTCGCGGGACTTGCCGGCGATGCCGGCGTTGAGGAATGCGGCGTCCAGCCGGCCGTGGTCGGCCTCGACCTGCGCCACGACGGCGGCGTTGGCCGCCCGGTCGGTGACGTCGAGGACGACGAAGTGCGCGTCGAGGTCGGCGGCCACCTGCCGGTTGCGCTCGCTGTCGAGGTCGGCGAGCACGACGGTGACGTCGAGTGCCCGCAGCTTGGTGGCGAGGGCGCGGCCGAAGCCACCGGTCCCTCCGGTGATGAGAGCGACGGAGCCGGGGGCGGGTGTGGGAGTCGTCACCCCGGCATCACACCACGGCTCATACGTTGCGGAGGAACCGGTCCAGGACGCGGACGCCGAACTGCAGCGACTCGACCGGCACCCGCTCGTCGATGCCGTGGAACAGCGAGGCGAAGTCCAGGTCCGCCGGCAGCCGCAACGGGGAAAAGCCGAAGCAGCGCATGCCCAGGGTCTGGAAGCTCTTGGCGTCGGTGCCGCCGCTCATCGTGAAGGGGACCGGTCGCGCGCCGTCGTCCTCGGCCTTCAGCGCGGCGACCATCTGGTCGACCAGCGGGCCGTCGAACGTCGTCTCCACCGCCTGGTCGTGGACGATCCACTCGCGCCGGATCCCCTCGCCGATGAGACCGGCGAGCTGGCGCTCGAACTCCTCGTGCTGGCCGTAGAGGAAGCGGCCGTCGACGGTCGCCGACGCCGTCCCGGGGATGACGTTGGCCTTGTACCCGGCATCGACCATGGTCGGATTCGCGGTGTTGCGCAGGGCCGCGCCGATCATCCGGCTGATGCTCCCCAGGCGGGCCAGCGCCTCCTCGGGCTGGTCGGGGTCGATCTCGACGCCGTAGGCGTCCTCGACCGCGGCGAGGAACTGGCGCATCGGCGGGGTCAGGACGGTGGGCAGGCGGGCGGAGCCGAGACGGGCGACGGCCTGGCAGAGCCGCGTGACGGCGTTGTCGTCGTGCACGAAAGACCCGTGGCCCGGCTTGCCGGAGGCGGTCAGCCGCATCCAGGCCAGCCCCTTCTCGGCGGTCTGCACGAGGTAGAGACGCAGGTCGTCGCGCACGGTGATGCTGAAGCCGCCGACCTCGCTGATCGCCTCGGTGCAGCCCTCGAACAGGTCGGCGTGCTCGTCGACCATCCACCGCGCGCCGAGCTTCCCGCCGGCCTCCTCGTCGGCGAGGAAGGCCAGGACGATGTCGCGCGGGGGCTGGACGCCCGTGCGGGCCCAGTCGCGGACCAGCGCCAGGACCATGGCGTCCATGTCCTTCATGTCGACCGCGCCCCGGCCCCAGATGTAGCCGTCGCGCTCCTCGCCGGAGAAGGGGTGGACGCTCCACTCCGACGGGTCCGCGGGGACGACGTCGAGGTGACCGTGCACCAGGAGCGCTGGTCGGCTGCGGTCGGCGCCCGGGATGCGGGCGACCAGGCTGGCCCGGCCGCGCTCGGACTCGTGGATCTCGGACTCGATGCCGACGTCGGCCAGCTTGCACGCCACCCACTCCGCGGCAGCCCGCTCCCCCGCGCTCGTGCTCGTGTCGCCGGTGTTGGTGGTGTCGATCCGAATGAGGTCGGACAGCAGCTCGGCGACCTCGTCCTCTGCCCTGACCGGAGCGTTGCTGTCCATCGGTCGAGCGTAGGACGCCGGGATGCGGTCGTCTCTCGCGGACGTCCTCCGGCCGGAGGTTTCGGCCCTACGGGGTCGTACGCGTCAGCGCGCGAGAGGGCCGCCGCTCAGGGCTCCGGCGGCACCGACGCCTTCAAGATGACGGGGATGACCATGCGGGCGCGAGCCGGAGACGGCTTGCCCGCAGCCGCACCCTGATCCCTGTGGTCGCCGCCGGCTGCCCTCCAGCGCCAGGGGCCACGTCGCCGCCGAGTCGGCGGCCGCTGTGCTTTCGTGGCCACCTGCGGGGTCGCCGTGCCGGCCCCGCAGGTCCTGGACCGCAGGGACGCCTGGACGTTGATCGCCGCCCGCGCGGTGCTCCTCACCTGCGGGCTGAACGTCCTGACCAACCCGTCGGTGCCAGGCCGCGGCCGGGTCTCCGTCGCCCCCGGGTGACCGGCCGGGGGGTGTCGGAAGGACGCATCCGGTCCGGTAGTCTGGTCAGGCACTCGTCCGGGTGGCGGAATGGCAGACGCGCTAGCTTGAGGTGCTAGTGCCCTTTATCGGGCGTGGGGGTTCAAGTCCCCCCTCGGACACCAGCTGATGCACACCGGCGTCTCCCCAACTGGCGAGCGGCGCTCGTCAGGACGCGTGGCGTTCCTTGTCGAGTCGGTCCAGGAGCCACGCTCGGGCCATCGTGGACATCGGTAGGTGCTGGCTCTCGGCGATCTCTTGGATTGCTGCGAACTGTTCCTCCGAGAGGCGAACATTGAACATCCGACTCGCCTGGTTCGGGCGGCTAATGACCGTGCCGTCCGGGTACGGCTCGCCGGTGTCGGCCCCCGCTTCCAGTCGCCGGGCGTCCTCGCGTGCGGCGCTAGCCTCGCGAGGATCAAGCTTCTTCGCCATCGCCAACCTCCTGTAGGTACATCGCGAGATCGCGGCCGCTGGCCGGCCAGGCGTTCATGCCGTGGAGATCGCCGTCGAGATCGCGGTAGGCGATGACAACGAGGACCTTGCCGGCGGACGGCGAGTATCCGATGAAGCCGGTGGCGCCAACCCGAGACGTCGGGTACGGCGAGAGTTCGACGAGCCGCGCATCGGCCATCACCTCCACCGTCCAGGCCGGCTCGATGTCGAACGCACCCGCGTACCGACTCGAGCGGGACTGGATGTAGGCGGCGTCTTCGTCCGCCCAGTGCAGCCCCACGGCGACAGTGTAAGACAACGATTTACGGCGTGCCTCTATCGACAGGGAGAACCTGCTCAAGGCCGCGCACCGACCCCTCCGCGGCATGTGGCAGCTGCGGGCCCTGCCGCGAGGTCGCGCTCCCGGGACAGTATGGAGTCGTGCCGATTCCGTCCGGGTCCGCTGATCAGGGCACGCTGCCGTTGATCGGCCTGGACGACGAGCTGTCGGCGCTGCGCGAGGACGTCGCCCGGCTGCGAGCGGAGAACGCCCGACTCCTCCGACTGCTGGAACTGACGCCGCGGCAGGCGCGCCCACCCGGCCCCGTGCAGACCGGCGTCTTCGACGGCCAGCCGGGACCGGCGCACGCCGGTTCCACGCCGGCGGCGAAGGTCGCGTTCTTCGCCAGCCTGTTCGCCGCCCGGACCGACGTGTACGCGCTGCGGTGGGAGAACGCCCGAACCGGCCGCGGAGGCTGGTTGCCCGCGGTGCGCGGCGGCTGGCGCAAGGGCGTGCCGGCCGCGGACAGGGAGTACCTGCCATTGACAGACGAGGTCATCACTGCCCATCTGTCTGGCGAGCTGGAGCTGGGCCTGTATCCGCTGCTGGACGGCGACCGCTGCCACTGGCTGGCCGCCGACTTCGACGGCCCCGCCGCCATGCTGGATGCGCTCGCCTACCTCAAGGCCGCCCGCACGGTCGGCGCATCGGCGGCGCTGGAGGTGTCCCGCTCAGGTCTCGGCGCACATGTCTGGCTGTTCTTCACCGCGTCCGTCCCCGCGGCCACTGCCCGCCAGGTGGGCACCGGACTCCTGCGCGAGGCGATCGCCGTGCGCGGGCGGATGGACCTGGCCAGCTACGACCGGCTCTTCCCCTCCCAGGACGTCCTCGCAGTCGGCGGTCTCGGCAATCTCATCGCGGCGCCCCTGCAGGGCCGCGCCCGCCGCCGCGGAGCCACCGTGTTCCTCGAGTTGGCCACCATGGAGCCGCACGAGGACCAGTGGTCCTACCTGTCCAGCCTCGGCCGACTCACACCCAAGGAGGTCGACCGGCTGGCGCAGCGACTCGGCCAGGTCGCCGTCGGCGCCGAGGTGAACCGGCTCCGCTCCCCCACCTCCACGAAAATCGCGGTGCAGCCGCCAGCTGTTGTCCACGCCCGACTCGGTGCCAGGATCACGGTCGAAACAGCAGCGCTGCCCCCAGCGCTGCTCGCCACACTCAAGCACGCGGCGTCGATGCCCAACCCGGTCTTCTACGAGCGGCAACGGCGCCGTGCCTCCACCTGGGACACCCCACGCTTCCTGCGCAACTACGACGAGACACTCACCGGCGACCTGCTCCTGCCGCGCGGATTGCAGGACCGGCTCGCAGCCCTTGTGGAACAGGCCGGTAGCCGCCTCCAGCTCACCGACGAACGGACCGCCGGCGAAACGCAGACCTTCGAGTTCGCCGCAGAACTCGATCCCGAGCAACAGCAAGCCTTCAAGGCCCTCGCCGACCAAGAAGCCGGCGTGCTGGTCGCCCCGCCCGGGGCCGGCAAGACGGTCATGGCCTGCGCGCTGATCGCTCACCACGCCGTCCCCACCCTCGTGCTCGTCGACCGCAAAGCCCTGGCCGACCAGTGGCGCGCCCGCATCGGCGAACTGCTCGGCGTGAAGGCCGGGCAGCGCGGCGGCGGCCGCGGCAAGACCACCGGCATCATCGACGTCGCCACCCTGCAGACCCTCGCCCGTAGCGATGACATCGCCGGCTGGACCAGCCACTACGGCCTGGTGGTGGTCGACGAGTGCCACCACGTGCCCGCCGCCGCCTTCGAGCACGCCGTGCGGCAGATCCCGGCCCGCCGCTGGCTCGGGCTCACCGCCACCCCCTACCGGCGCGACCAGCTCGACGACCTCATCGCCCTGCAGTTGGGGCCAATCCGCCACACCCTCGTTCCACCGCCCACCGGCACCCTGGGCAACCGGTCCCCGGACTCGCAGACACCCGAACCGGTCCTGCACGTCCACTCCACGGGCTACCGCTACGCCGGGGACGCCGAGCCTTCCTCCCCCGGCGGCATCGCGGCGATCTACCGCGACCTGGTCGCGGACGACGCCCGCACCGGCCAGATCACCGACGACGTCGTCGCCGCGCTCGCCCGCGGCAGGCACTGCCTCGTGCTCACCCAGTGGACCGCACACCTGGACCGGCTCGTCGCCGAACTCAGCCAGCGGGGCCACGAGCCCGTCGTCCTGCGTGGCGGCATGGGCGCGAAGTCCCGGGCCGCAGCGCTCGCCCGGCTCGTGCCGCAGACCGACGGACCGCCACTGTTGGTCGTCGCCACCGGCCCGTACGTGGGCGAGGGCTTCGACTGCCCGGCGCTCGACACGCTCTTCCTCGCCGCACCGATCGCCTTCAAGGGCCGACTCGTGCAGTACGCCGGCCGCATCCTCCGCCCGTTCCCCGGCAAGTCCACCGCCGAGGTGCACGACTACCACGACGTCGCGACCGGCGTCCTCGCCTCATCGCTGAGCAAGCGCGCCCCCGGCTACACCAGCCTCGGCTTTCCGGACCCGCGCCGCCTCGTCCGGTAGTCAGTCCCACGTCGGGTCAGACCATGCCGAGCCGGTCGAGCCGCTGGATGAACGCGATCTTGCGGCGCTGCTCCCGGCGAAGCTGCTGGACCCGATCCGCGAACGCCTTGCTCGTCCCCTCGCGGCGGCAGACTTCAGCCAGTTCGTAGAGCAGACCCGCCGCCGCGTCGTAGTCGGCCGCCGTGCGTCGCTCTACGAGCTCCACGACCTCACGCCACGCCTGATCCTGCCGCCCCGCGAGTGCGCTCAGATGGTTCTCGCGGGCGAGTTCAGCGGCGCGGCGGCGCTCCTCTGCCTGTCGCTGGGCGCGCTCACCGGCCGCACGCTGCCGGTACTCACGGCGCCGTCGGGACTCCGTGAGCAAGTCCGCCGCGGACCGGCCGGAGCCGTCCCCGGTCTCGACCGGCGCAGCCGCTCGCCGGCAGCCGGCCAACAGCTCGGCACGCACCCTCACCCCGTCCCCCTGGGCCACCCGCAGAAGAAGAAGGTCCTTGCTCTCCGCCGGTAGCTGCGCCAGCCAGCCGGGCAGCTCGGCAAGCGTGTCGTCACCGCTCAGCGGCGCGCTGCTCTCCGCTGCGACGGCGACCAGGTCGGGGTCGATGCGCAGGAACTCGGCCACCGCACGGAGGGCGGCGCTCAACTGCCCGAGGCCCGGCGGAACGGGCGGTTCGAGCGAGTCCTCGTCGACCTCGTGATTCTGGACGGCGAGCAGCCAGGCCAGGTAGAGCAGCCGGAGATCCCCAGCCATGAGTTCAGCCCGGACGGGGACGATCGGGGCCAGCAGGCCGGAGCCGTCCAGCCACTCCTCGTACTCACCGTCCTCGTCCTCGGCGACCAGGTCGATGACGACGAACCCGTCGGTCGTCCACGCGGTCGAACAGTCGCCGACCAGGTACTGCCCCACCCCGGCCGTGGCCGGGGTGCCGAACAGCTCGATGGGCAGCCGGAACATCAGCCGGTGCGTCCCCCAGTTGGCCAGGTACAGGAAGGCGTCGAAAGAGCGCTCGACCAGCCGGCGCGGATCAGCCTTCAGGTCGCCCCACTCGTAGTCGTTCACGAAACTGGTCGGCGTGATCTGGGCCCGTGTCGAGATGGCGCGCAGGTCGGCCTGCTCGTCGACGGACAGCGGTCGGTCGATGGCTGCGAACTCGTAATACTGGTACTCGCTCATCGCGACCCATCCTCCGGGCTACCGGGCTTTGAAGAGATCGACCATCAGTTCCAAGGGCACCGCCGACAATCCGTGTGTCACTGACCGGAAGGCCGGGGTATCCGGCAGGCCCGGGCATGAAGCACTCAATCGATCACCGCCGCAACCGTGTGCGTATGTAGCGTGTCGCCCCTCGGACACAGCAGAAAGGCCCGCGGTCGCTGACCGCGGGGCCTTCGTCGTCGAGGTGGTCAGTAGCTCATCAGGTCTTCCACCGAACACGCAGCGACGCGGGAGGAGTCAGACCGACCGACCGGCGAACGCGGCTATGCGCTGATAGGCGTCGGCTCCCTCGGGCGCCGGCTGCTCGGGTCTGAACGCCGGGGCCCGGTTGTCGTCGGTGAGGCCGGCCCGCATGAAGGCCAGCCCGCGCACGGCCACCTCGGCGTCGAGGTCATCGGTCGGCCGTCCGATGGCGGTGGCGAGGTCCCAGGTGTGCACGGCGAGCTCGGCACACTGCCAGTCGACGGAGACGGGTCCGCCACCGGAAGCCCCGTCGTCGGCCACAGCGCGAAGAAGGTCCCCCGCATGCGAGCGGAACCGGGCGACCGGGTCAGGCCCGGCCGAGGGAGTCGCCGACCAGTCGACCGCTTCGCCACGGGCCATGGCAGCGAACCGCGACGGGGCAGCGACGATGTGGTCGCCCAGGTCCTGGAGGCTCCACTGCGGGCACGGTGTCGGGTTTCCGCGTGCTCCGCTGGGAACGTCGTCCAGCAGACCCGCCAGCTGATCCAGTCCGCGGCGCAGTACTCCGACGTCCTCGTCGGTCGTCATGATCCGACGCTAGCTGCGCAGGCCGCTCGGTGGTGGCTCCGGCCAGCCGGCCCGTCCAGAGCCGGGTTCCCCGGTCGCGACGCAGTCCCGTCCGGCCAGATCGGCCAGATCGGCCAGGCGGTCGCCGAGCAGCCGGTAGACCTGCGGGTGGACGCCCATCCCGACGTGGCTGGAGTCGATCTCGACGTTGTCGGCAGCCGGGTCGACGCACGCGTGCCAGTCGACCACCCAGTCGCTGCGCGAGTAGACCGAGACGTAGGGCACCTGCGTGGGGAACGGCCGGTCCAGCCACTCGGCCAGTTCCTCGGCGCACTGCCCCCGCAGGCAGTCGTCGCGGAACATCCCGGGCACACCGGCCGTGCCGAGTGCGGCGACGAAGCGCACCTGCCGGGCGACCATTGGGTTGATCGCCATGTGGTCGACATTCGGGCTGCCCAGGGTGACGATCCCCGCGACGCGGTCGGGCTGCCGCATGGCCATGATCTTGGCGAACAGCCCGCCGCGGCTCTGCCCGACGATCGCCGCGGGTCGTCCCGTCCGGTCGGTGAACTCGACCAGTCGGCGTTCCAGGCGCTCGACCGCCTGGCGCGTGCAGTCGACGTTGAAGCGGATCTGCGAGGTGCACGGTCGGTAGCCACGGGCGCGCAGCCACCGCTTCATCATCGACAGCGACGGGTCCCCGGCGAGGAAGCCTGGCACCAGCAGGACCGGCATTCCGCCGCCATCCGGGACGCCGTGCCCGCGCCACACGGAGGACCCCAACAGCTCTGACGCCTCGAGCCATGGCCGCTGCAGGGCGAGCAGGGCCGCCACCGGGGAGGCCCCGATCCACGGGGGTGTCCCCTCACCGGGTGTCCGCTGTGCGGGCGCGGCTGTACGCATGTCGTTCCTCGTCTCCGTCATGACCCGAGCGGGCAGGCGATACCCGTTCCCTGCCGTCGAAGCTCCTCCACGTGAGAGTGTGACGCCTGACACAGCTCGCCACAGCGGGAGGTGCGGGCCATGTCCCGGGACGGACACCGGGCCGGCTCGTGGTCCCCGCGGGAAGGCCGGGGCCATGAAGCAGCTGTCGGGTCTGGACGCGACGTTCCTGCATCTGGAGACGTCCGCGCAGTTCGGCCACGTGTCCAGCCTGTCGATCTACACCCGCCCGGACGTCCCCGACTACCGGCCCTACGACGCGTGGCGGACCCAGCTCCAGCAACGGCTGCACCTCCTCGAGCCGCTGCGCCGGCGCCTGGCCGAGGTCCCCCTCGGCCTCGATCACCCCTACTGGATCGAAGACCCGGCCTTCGACCTCGACTTCCACGTGCGCCACACCGCCGTCCCGCCGCCGGGCACCGACGACCAGCTCGCGGTGCTCGTCGGGCGTCTGGTCTCGCGCCCCCTCGACCGGCGCAAGCCGCTGTGGTTGTCGTACGTCATCGAGGGGTTGCCCGAGCGTCGCTTCGCCGTCCTGACGATCGTCCACCACGCCACGATCGACGGGGCGTCCGGCGTCGAGCTGATGACCCTGATGCTCGACGAAAGACCCGAGGGCGTCGCCGGAGCGCCCGAGGACGACCGATGGACGCCGGAGCGTCCTCCTGGCGACCTGGAGATGCTGGCCCGCGGCGCGCTCGGTCTCGCCCGCAAGCCGGCGCGCGGGCTCCTGCTCGCCGCCTGGAGCGCCCGGGAGATCGGCCGGGCCACACGCAACCCCGTGCTCGTCCGGACCGCGAACGACGTGCGCCGAAGCCTGCGTGGACCACTCGGCACCGTCCTCAACCTGGGACGCCGCCGGCCCGAGGAACCCGACGAACCGCCCACCGTGCCCAGCGTCCGGCCACCGCGCACGCCGTTCAACGGGCCCATCACCCCGCACCGGAAACTGGCCATCCGGTCGACGTCGCTCGACGTGCTCAAGCAGGTCAAGTCGGCGTTGGGCGTCACCCTCAACGACGTGGTCATGGCCGCATGTGCGGGCGGGTTGCGCACCTTTCTCGACCGCCGTGAGGCGCTGCCGGCCGACCCGCTCGTGGCCCTCGTCCCTGTCTCGGTGCGAACCGGTGAAGAGACCGACCGCTGGACCAACCGGGTATCGATGCTCTCGGCCGTCCTGCCGACCGACGAGCCCGACCCCGTCCGGCGGGTCCGGCGCGTGCACGACTCGATGTCCAGCAGCAAGAAGATCTTCTCGGCGCTCCCCGCTGAGCGGCTCACTGACTTCGCCGAGTTCCCGCCGCCGGCAGTGTTCGCCAGGGCGATGCGGCTGAGCGCCCGGCTCCGCCTCGGGTCTCGGCTGACGCCGGGCAACCTGGTCATCTCCAACGTGCCCGGTCCGCGCACGCCGCTCTACGCCGCCGGCGCGCGGCTCGAGCACTACTACCCGGTCTCGACCATCGTCGAAGGCCAGGGCCTCAACATCACCGTGCAGAGCTACCTCGACCGCCTCGACTGGGGCCTGGTCTCGTGCGCGGAACTCCTTCCGGACGTCGACGTGCTCCTCGGCGACATCCTCGACGAGATCGACACACTGGCGGCCGCGGCGGGGGTCGCGACCTCGACGCCGGCGACGAAGCCGACCGCTCCGGCTCCTGCCCGGCCGCCAGGCGCTTCCGCAGGCGCAAGCCACTGACCGCAGGAACCCTCCGCGCCTGCGAACCGTGCTCCGCGACATCACCACGGCACTCGACCCCCAGGCTGTCGCTGTGTGGGCCGGCGCCACCGTCGTCCTCCTCGCCGCGGGTCCGGAACGTCGAGCCGCCCGCACGTGAGCCGGTCTCCTACTGGGTGGCCGTGGCCCTCACCGTGGGCGCCGCCACCGCTGGCGACACCTCGAACTGTTCCGCGGCCGGCGGTGCGTGCGTCGGCATCATCGGACCATCACCCGCCGGGTCGAGCACGTCCTCCTCGAACCATGCGTATCGGCCGGAGAGCACCTTCTGCGCGGCCTTGTACTGAGCGTGGTCGTCGTTGGCCCACAGCTCGGTGAACAGCCGGTCGGCCCGACGCCGGGCCTGACCGCAGAACAGGTCGGCCAGTTCCATGGCCTCGTGTCGGCGGTCGGGCTGCTCTCGCCCGATGGTGTCCGCGTAGACGCACGCGCACGCGATGGCGTAGAGCTCGGCACCGATGTCGACGAGCCGGCCGAGCAGGTGGCCCTTCTGCTCGAGGCGCGCCTGGTAGCGACCCATCGCGTAGAAGGTCGAACGCGCGAGCTTGCGGGAGTGGCGCTCGACGTAGCGCACGTGCCTGGCCAGGTCGCCGAACTCGGAGAAGGAGCCGGGACGCTGGCCGGCGCCCACGGTCAGCGTCGGGAACCACCTGGCGTAGAAGGCGCCCGCCTTCGCGGCGGCCCTGGCCTTGTCGGCCGGGCTCGAGTCGCCGAGCACCAGGTCCCCCGCCACCTTCAGGTGCTCGTCGACGGCCTCACGGGCGATCAGCAGGTGCATGATCTCCGTGGATCCCTCGAAGATGCGGTTGATGCGCATGTCGCGCAACATCTGCTCGGCCGGTACCGGCTTCTCACCGCGCCGCTCGAGCGACTCGGCGGTCTCGTAGGCGCGACCGCCGCGGATCTGGACCATCTCGTCGACGGCGGTCCAGCCGAGTTCCGACCCGTAGAGCTTGGCGAGGGCGGCCTCGATGCGGATGTCGTTGCGCTTGTCGTCGGCCAGGCGGCTCGACACGTCGAGCACCGCCTCGAGGCCGAACGCCGTCCCTGCCAGCCAGGCGAGCTTCTGCGCGATCGGGTCGTGCTTGCCGATGGGCTGCCCCCACTGCTTCCGTTCCGTCGACCACTCCCGCGCGATCTTGAGCGAGTGCTTCGTCGCCGACAGGCAGAACGCCGGCAGCGACAGTCGCCCGGTGTTCAGCGTGGTGAGCGCGATCCGCAGACCCTTGCCCTCGCCACCGATGACGTCCTCACGGGGGACGAAGACGTCGTCGAAGCGCGTCACCGAGTTCTCGATCCCCTTGAGCCCCATGAACTCGTTGCGGTGCTCGACCGTGATGCCCTCGCGGTCGCACGAGCAGAGGAATGCGGTGATACCGCCCCTGTGGCCGTCGGACTTCGGGACGACGGCCATGATCACGACCACGTCGGCGATCGCGCCGTTGGTCGCCCACAGCTTCGTGCCGTTGATCCGGTAGCCGGTGCCGTCATCGGTCGGGACGGCGGTCGTGCTCATGCGCGCCGGGTCCGAGCCGACGTCCGGCTCGGTGAGCAGGAACGCCGAGATGTGGTCCCTGGCCAGCCTGGGCAACCAAGCGCGCTTCTGCTCCTCGGAGCCGAACAGCCGCAGCGGCTCGGGCAGGCCGATCGACTGATGCGCAGAGAGCAGCGTCGAGATCGACGAGTGCCAGGTGCCGGCCATCGCGAGGGCCCTGTTGTAGTAGACCTGGCTCAGCCCGAGACCCCCGTACTCCTCGGGGATCTTCATGCCGAGGGCGCCCAGCTCCTTGAGGCCCTGGATGACGCTGTCGGGAATCCTCGCCTCGCGCTCGATCTGCTGCCGGTCGACATGCTCGGTGAGGAAGGCGCGCAGGCGCTCGAGGAACGTCTCGCCCTTCCTCACCGCGGCCGCGTCGAGCTCCGGCTGGGGGTGGATCAGGTCGAGGCGGAAGTTGCCGAGGAAGAGTTCCTTGCCGAACGACGGCTTGATCCATTCGGTCTCGCGGCTGGCCTCGGCGACCTGTTTCGACTGCTCGTACGATGGATGCGACGACATACACCACAATCACCCCCGATTCTCCGTGAGACAACGGGTCTCGCCGTCGTCGCAGACGGGCGCCGCTCCATGCGACGAGTCAGCGAAGACGTGTGCGTATGTGGCGTGTCGCCCCTCGGACACCGGCTGATGCACACCGGCTTGACAGCACTGGCCTTCTGCTTATGGCGAGCCGCCGATCTTCCGCCGCCGCCTCTGCTGCGTCATGAGCCGTGGTGTTCACCGCCAGTGTGCATCCAAGGTAGCTGGAGACGGATGACGACAAGTTAACTTGCGTGGGTGCGGATCGAGATCTTCTCCGCCGCACGCAAGCACGGCGTCGCGGACGACGACATCGCCCACGCGCTTCGCAACGCCGTCTTCGACTATCCGGACCAGGGCGACCACGAGCTCAGCATGGCCGTCGGCCCGGCTCGCAACGGCGACCATGGTGGAAGTCAGCTACCTCATGAGTGAGGACGGTCTTCTGGTGGTCGTCCATGCCATGAGGGCCCGGCGCAAGTATCTAGAGGGAGGGTGATCACGATGCCGCGCAGTTACGAGGAGATCGTCAATCAGGCCGAGGAACTGTCTCGCGTCTTCGAGGAGGACTTCGCTCCGGCCGTCTCCAAGGAAGAGGCAGGGGTCCGAGCTGCTGCCCTCCGCCGAGCCCTCGCCGAGAGCGAACTCGGCGAGGCTGTTGCCGCTGCCAGGCAGGCAGGCGTCCCCTGGGATCGCATCGGCGAGGCAGTGGGGACCAGCGGCGAAGCCGCGCGGCAGAAGTACCGCGCGCTGCTCGGCAGGGAGAAGCCGGTCACCACCGGTCACTAACACTTGCGCGGCATGCAGCGCCGCGCGGCCTGCCGCCGGGTGCGGTTCTTGCGAAAGTATGGAATCGTGCCGATTCGGTCCGGGTCCGCGAATCAGGCCACGCTCGGGTCCCGCAACCTCACCAACTACATCGCCAGATCGCGGCTCGAGACCGGCGGCTTCAGACCGCGACTACACTCTGGAATGTGAAGAGCCCTCAAAGTGCTCACAAAGGCGAACGGCTCCTCACGCTGCATCTACGCAGGTGAGGGGCGGCTCAGTTGGCTCCCCCGGTTGTTCTCGAACCAATAACCCTCCGCTCCTCTGAGCGGCTTTTAGCGCTCATGCGAAACGGCGCCGATCGGGCTTGCGCGTAGGCGCTTGACGTTGCCTCCGTCGACTCTGCCCCGCGCAAACGCGATTAGGCAACTACCTTCGGTCACTCATCGTCATCGTCCCTCATTTGCGTTCCATTGCCTCGGCGCGCGGGGTCCACCACCGTGCGCACTCCCGCCGGTGCGCTGCGGTTGATCGACCTGACCGTGACGATCAGCGCGGCCCCGGAGGACTGATGCACGACGATCCGCAGCGCGCCGGCGAGCTGACCGGCGCGGCCCGGGCGCTGCTGACCCGCCCGTCGCGCACCGCCGAGGCTGATCGCCCGCTGTTCCTGCTCATCCGTCGCCACGGCGAGCAGCTGGACCGCTGGTTCACCCAGCGCCTGGGTTACCGTCTCGTGGTCGGCACCGACACCGCGCGACTGGTCAAGTCGGGGCACATCCCGGCGGACCGGCCGCTGCGCACCCCGACGCAGCGTCCGTTCACCGCGCGCGAGTACACCCTGCTCGCGCTCGTACTCGCCGCCACCGCGGCCGGGCCGGACCGGATCACCTGCGCGACCTGGTGCTGCAGGTTCGCTCCGCAGCCGCCGACGCCGGCATTTCCCTCGACGGCGCCACGAGCGAACGCCGGGCCCCGGTCACCGCCCTGCGCTGGCTGGTGGAGCACGACGTGGTGCGCGAGCTCGACCGGTCGGTCACGGCTACGAACCGACGCGGAAGCCGACGCCCTGCTCGAGGTCCGCAACGACCGGATGGCCCTGCTGCCGGCGTCTGCGCTCGTCGGTGCCCGCTCGGCAGAGGAACTGCTCGCCCGCGCCGCGGGCGACGGCACCGGCCGGGCCTCGCTGCGTAGGCGGCTGGTCGAGGACCCGGTGCTGCATGCCGACGACGTGGCGCCGGAAGACTGGGCAGAACTGCGCCGCCGCTTCGGCGAGGAGTCGCGCTACTGCGAGGAGATGTTCGGGTTCATCATCGAGGCCCGGGCCGAGGGTGCCGCCGCTGACCGTCGCGCCCGGGACCCCGGTGCTGGTGGTGGAGAACCCGCGGCTGGTGGAGGCAGCGACCGAACGCCACCTCGTGGCTGCGTTCCTCTGCACCAACGGCAACCCGACGACGGCCCCGAGCTTGGCCATCGCCCAACTCCGCGCATGCGGGGCGCGGCTGCGGTACCACGGCGATTTCGATGCGGCCGGCCTGGGAATGGTGAACCGTGCTCGGGACGCCGGGTGCGAGCCGTTCCTGATGACGGCGTCGGCCTACGTCGGAGCTCTCGACGAGGCCTCGGCCGCGGGGGTCGAGCTACCTCGTGACCCGGTAGCCGCGCCCCCCACGCCGTGGGACCCGGCTTTGGCCATCGCGTTCAACGAGCACCGTGGCATCGTTCATGAGGAGCGGGTCATGGACGATGTCCTCGCCGCCCACGCGGCCGACCGTTGAGCGCCGAGCCTCCAGCCGCCCGGCGGGCAGAGCGCCCGGAGCCTCCACGCTCTCCCTGCACTGGTTCGCCGATCCAGCTACTTCGCCATGGGGACGCGCCGGCGGAGAGGACCGCGGAACTCGACCGCCACCGGTGCTGAACAGATCCGCACAGGAGCCGCCCGAGCCGTGCAACCGGGTCGATGGTCGCGCTCAAGGTCAGCCCCCGCACGAGAGACGTGTGCGTATGTACCGAGTCACCTCTCCGACACCAGCCGATGCACACCGACGTGGGTGTGCATCTGGTCGATCGAGGCGGCGCCGTCGGCTGGGGTTCGCCGGCTGCTCACGGCAGCTACGCCACGCTCCCCCGCGGCACAATCCACCGGGTCCGCAGCCTCGGCTCGGCAGCAGCAAGCAAGTCGTAGTCGCTGTCGTAGTGGAGGATCTCCGCATCGTGCACCAGTGCGGTTGCGGCGATGAGCAAGTTCACCACCTTCGGGCCACTATGGGTGCCGCGCTGCACGAGCGCTCGCTGCAGCGACTGCGCCGTAACGCCCACCGCGGGAAGCGTGTCCTCCAGCAGCGGCATCGCAGCAAGCGCCTGCATCTCGGCGTCGAACTCCGCCATGTTCCGCACTGAGGTGCAGATCTCCAACCGCTGCACCAGCACTGACCGGAGGGTGTCGAGTGGGCCGTCCAGGTAGTCGAGGACGGCCTCGCGGACCGAAGCGTGCCGAGCAATGCGGGCGTACGCGAAGTTGTCGAGGATCGCTTCAGGCACCCGGCCTGACCTTGCCCAGGACCTCCGGAGTGAAGTGCGACGAGACCTGTCCCGCTGCCACGGCCATGATGAGCTCTCGCTGTTCAGCCTGCTCCAGCACCAGATCCAGCGCCCGCTCGACGGTTTCCCGCTTGGTAGCTGTGCCGAGCCGCGCCTGAGCTCGGGCGAGCTTGTCCGCAGGGATGTCGACCAGGGTCTTGGCCATACTGCCACTCCCCTCATCCAGTGGGGGCATAGGGATATCACGGCTCGATATCCCTGGCCTCGCATGGGTTGCGTGCAGACGGCGCATGGCGACGATCGGCGCTCATCGGACGCACCAGCCCCACCGCATCGCCGGCGCAGTCCTGCTCACCGCGCACGGACTGATCCACCTGCTCGGCATGGCCCTGCTGTGGCGGTGGGGTGAACCGCCTCCGACCTGGACGAATTCTGGACAAGCCCGGCCGATGCACCCGAGCGGCTCGGTCACATCCGGGCGCCGCACTGCGGGCAGTAGAGCAGCGCGCCGTCGTGCGGGCAGGACTGCTGCCACAGGTGCTCGCGGATGGTGCGCACGATGAGGTCGAGGTGCTCGACAGGACCGGAGCCCAAGGCAGTGTCGACGCCCTCGGCGATGACCTCGCCCTCGGTCAGCTCCACCGGCTCGGTGACCGGCCGCCCGCCCTGCTCCGCATCGACGACGCGATCGGCAAACCGCCCGGACGGCTGCAGGTCCAGCTCGATCCGCCACTCGCCGTGCCGCTCGCGGAAGGAGAAGCTGTGGCCGTCCACGACCCCTTCCCACTGCTCCGGCGCGTACGAGCTGGTCCGCTCCGCCGTCACGTCCACCTGACCGGAGAGCCACGTGCCGATCTCCCGTCTCTCGGCCTCGTGCTGCTCCCGCATGGCCTGCGCCCACTCGCTGTTGCGGAGGTCGTTCAGCCATGCCCGCCGCGAGGCCACGCGCCGTTCCCGGTCCCAGGTGCACGGGCAGTCCGACCCGTCGCCGTGCTGCGACGAGAGCTGCGGATGGCAGCCGCACAGGCACCGCGACCCGTCGTCCGCGACGTGGTCGAACAACACGGCCATCACACGGTCCGCGGTCATCCCATCGAGGCCGGCGTGGGTGACCAGCCGCTCGACGTACCGCTGCCGGACGCGACCGCGCTCTGCCTCACGCTCGGTCCGGATGCGAGCACGCTCTTCTTCGTCACCGAACTCGACCAGGTAGAGACCCCCCACGGTCCATGAACGGTAGAGCCCCCGGCGGACGACGTCTCTGGCTTTTCGGACCTCGCCACCACTGCGACGTCAGCGAGGAGCCCGACGGTGGAACACCGAGAGCGCTGTTCACAAGGCGCAGCGTCGGGTCAGACCACGCCGGCGCGGTCGAGTCTCTGTATGAAGGAGATCTTGCGGCGCTGCTCCCGGGAAGCTGCGCGATCCGGGCCGCGAACGTCTCGCTCGTTCCCTCCCGGCTGCAGACCTCGGCCAGATCGGCAAGCAGCGCCACCGCCGTGTCGTAGTCGGCCGCAGTGCGGCGCTCGACCAGCTCGAGGACCTCGCGCCATGCCCGCTCCTGCCGCGACGCGAGCTCGCTCAGGTGCATCTCCCGAGCGCGCCTGGCGGCCAGACGGCGCGCCTCCGCCCGCCGCGCGGCCTCGTCCCGGGCCGCCCGCTGCCGATCCTCACGGCGCCCCCGGGCCCACGCGAGCAGCTCTCCCGCCGTCCGGCCGCCTTCTCCGCCGGCCCCGACCGGCGCAGGCACTACCCGTCGGGGCGAGGACGCGGGCCGCCGGCCCGGTACGACCTCGTGACAGTGGACGGCCGCACGTCGGCGTCGCCGCAGGCACACCCGATGGAGGCGCTCGGCCAACTGGACCGGTGGCGGACCACCCGGTCCGCCGGAAGGACCATCGACCCTGGCCCGCCGACGGCGCGAGGGACACAGTTGTCCCTCGCCGGGACGCCGACCGGGCGCGGAGCGGACGCGGAAAGCTCCCCGCGGGGCCGCCGTCCCGGTACTGCACCACGGTGGAGGGGGCACCCGTGCTCCGCTGCGACGGACGGGGACGACCGCGCCGGGCGCTGGCCGGGTGCGGCCTGCTGCTGACGGTCACCGCCGGCTGCGCGCGCCCCGTCGACGATCCGGGCGCTCCGCTGGACAGCCTGCGCGCCTGCCCAGGGGCCGGGTCGGTCATCGGGGTATTCGTCGGCACCGAGCCCACCGCCGATGCGGGCGACGGCCCGACCGTGCAGGGCGTCGACGCGTGGGCGCTGTCGGTGAGTGGGGACGTACGGCGCCTCACGGACGACGGCCTCCACACGGGCGCGGTGATCGCTCCCGACGCCCGCACGGTCTACCAGATGCGCAGCAGCGGCCGCGTCCTCGGCGAGTCACTCGAGTCCGCCAGCCTGGTGGAGACTCACGACCTCACCACCGGGCGGGTCACCCGGCTCGTCGAGCTCGGCGGGATCGTCGACCTGGGCGTCTCCGCCGACGGGCGGTGGCTGGCCGCGGCGCACACCGTGGAGGAGCGCCCGGGCACCGGGGACGACGTCCACAGCATCACCGTCGTCGACCTCGCCTCGCCCGGAGCCACCCGGACGCTGCCCCGCGCACCCGACGCCGACACCGGCCTGTTCAGCGCGGTCACCGCCGTCGCGCCGAGTCCCGACGGCGCCCGCATGGCCTATGCGCAGGTGATCGAGATCGCGCGCGGCTCGGTCGCGCACACGCTGCGCATCCGCGACGTGGCGACGAACGCGGACGTCGTCGTCCACACGGCGGACGGGACCGACTTCCACGCCGACGTGGAGTGGTCGGCCGACGGGAGCACTGTCGTCGCGGCCGTGCGGCACCAGGCCGTGGGCGACACCGTGGAGTCACCGCCCCGGTTCCGGACGGTGCGCCACGACGTGGCCAGCGGTGCGACGACGGTCCGGGAGGGCTACGCGCAGGACGTCACGCCGGTGGCCCCAGACGCCGGCCGGCTGCTCGGCGTGGTCCCCGCCGCCGGGCAGGGCGATCCGTCCCGCGCGCTGGTCGCGTGGGACCGGAGCGGTGGCCCGAGCCGTCCGCTGGCCATCGGCCGAGGGGCCCAGGGCGTCTCCGTCGCGACGTGCAGCTACCGATGAGGAGCTCCGGATCGGAGCGGAGGAGGACGGGCCCCATGTCCACCGGGGCAGGCAGGTCATCCGGACGCGCCCCGGCGCTCGCCCTGGCGCTCGCCCTGGCCCTGGGGCTCACCCTGCTAATTCCCGTGCCGGCCACGGCCGCGACGGTGCGCCTGCAGGTGTGGGACTTCAACGCCTGCGACCAGTACGGGCGCAACTTCCCCGACTGCCAGGTGACCCCCGAACAGCGCGCCGACGCCATCGCGGCGAGCCTCGGTTCGACGTCCTGGACACCGAACGCCGCGACTCTGCAGGAGATGTGCCGCTCGACCTTCGACATGGTCCTCGCAGACCTCCCGCCCGGGTGGGTCGGCGCGTTCCACTCCACCTACACGACCACCGACACCCGCTGCCAGTCCACCGATCCCGCCTGGGGCATCGCCGTCTTCGCCCGCAGCGATGTCCTCACCGGTCCGGTGCACCACACGCTCGGGGTGGAGACGAGCGGGGAGGAACGGACACTGCTGTGCGCCGACGTCACGGTGGGCATCGGGATGCGGCTATGCACGACGCACCTGACGTCGTCGTCGCAGAGCGAGGCCGCATCGCAGGCCGTCACGGCCGACCGCCTGGTCGACGAGTGGACCGCCGCCGGGATGCTGGTGGTCGTCGGTGGTGACTTCAACCTCGACGTGCGCCGGTGCCGCAACAGCAACGTCGCCGCGGGCCTGAAGGACTGGTACACGGGCCGGTTCGGTGCCGGTAAGACCCGCTGCTACTCCGGCTCCGGGGGCATGCACGAGGCCGACCGCTACCGATCCGGCGGGGACGGGGTCTACGACGAGGACACCCTGGGCTCTGCGAAGATCGACCTGGTCTTCGCTCCCGGCCATCGGGTGGCCACCGACTACGCCGGCGACGCCACGAGCTCGAGCGTCTCCGACCACGACCCGCTGCGGGCGGCCTTCACGGCCTCCGGCTGAAGGACCCGACGGGCCGTCGACAACCCTGGTGGGCCCTACGCCCAGGCCGGCACCCGCGTCCGACGACCGGTCGGACGGGACAGCCGGGTCACGGCGCCAACACGGAGAACGGCGGTACCGGCAGTTGCGGGCGACGGTCCAGAGGATCAGCAGGAGGCCAGCGAGTGGAGTTTCCCGCACATCGAGCCGGCCAGCGGCGCCGTCGGCCTGCGGCCGCATCGGTTGCGCGAACTGCTCTGGCTGCCGACGGCGCCTTGACCCGACGGCAGTCCCGTCCTAGCGCGCTGTCGGCAAACTCCGGTTGCGCAGGTTCGTGGCGGCGATGAAGGTCTTCAAGGAAACTCCTGGCGTCGTGCAACGAGGCGTGTGCATATGTAGCGACTCGCTCCTCGGACACCGAGTTGAACCCCCACGCGCTCCCAAGCCAGTGGGGGTTCTCCTGCTTCTGCTGTCGGCACGTTCGCTCGATGCCTGAAGGGCCACATCGACCGGCCGGGTGGCCTTGCTTCTCCGACGCCGGTCGGTCGTCGCCTCATGGGCAAGGCGCCAACTGCGCCGATGTCGGTCCGGCTCAATCGATCATGTCGACCGCCGCGTCCAGTGCGCGGTAGGTATCGAACGCACGACGGTCGCGGCTGATCAGCCTGAGCCCGTGCTCGGCGGCCGCGGCCCCGACCAGCGCGTCGTAGACCGATCCGCCGGCGATGCGGTGATCGGCCAGCGTCGCAAGCACGACGGCGGTCCGCTCGCTGCTCGCACACGCCCACCGGTTTGTCCAGTTCCCGCCGGCCTCCGCAGTCACTGCCACGAGGTCCAGCACCGCTGGCTGCTGGATCGAGTAGGTCGGTCAGCTCCCCGCGAGGCGGTCCGTGGCCATGGTGTGCTGGGCCAGGTCATTGGCTCGATGGAGACGAAGTCGACCTCGGCGAGCACCTCGCGGGCCCGCAGCGCGAGAGCCGGCACCTCCACCATGACCCCCGCCGTGCTCATCCCCGCGCGGCGGGCCGAACACGCCGAGCTGAACGCGAAGGCTTACGTCTGCGACCAAGCTGTCGCGTGGGCGCGGGGTGGCCGGTCGCGGGTCACACCCTCGGTCGGGCCGGCGAGCTCCAGCCTGCGCGAGGAGGTCTTTCAGGGGCGCTCGGGAAGCGCCGTCAGCCGGAGGGTCTCGGGCATGGCACGGAGGGCGGCCAGCAGGGCAGGAGGTAGTGCATCGTTGACGTCGGTCACGACATAGCCGAGCTCGCCTCGGGTGGCAAGGACCTGTCCGTCCACGTTCAGGCTGTGCTCGCCGACCAGCGCGTCGGCACGGGCCAAGACGCCTGGAACGTTGCGGTGCAGTAGTGCGAACCGGGCCGCCGAGGAGCCGTGCAGGGCGACCGCGGGCAGATTCACGCTGAGCGTCGTCGTCCCGCTGCGCGTGTAGTCGACCAGCTTGCCGGCGACGAAGCGCCCGATGTCGTACTGGGCCTCCTGCGTCGACCCGCCGACGTGCGGGGTGAGGATGACGTTGGGCAGGCCTCGGAGCACGGAGCTGAATTCGTCGCCCTGCTCCTTCGGCTCGTCCGGGAACACGTCGATGGCGGCGCCGGCGATGTGGCCGCTGAGGATGTGGTCGCGCAATGCCTCGTGGTCGACGACGAAGCCGCGGGACAGGTTGAGGAACAGGCTGCGCGGGCGCATGCGCGCGAACTGTTCGGCGCCGAACAGCCCGGCGTTGCCACCTCGTCCGTCGACGTGCAGCGTCACGGTCTCGGCGCGCTCGAGCAGCTCCTCCAGGCTGCCGCAGGCCTCGGCGTTGCCCAGGGCGAGCTTGTCCTCCAGGTCGTGGAAGAGCACCCGCATGCCCAAGGCCTCGGCCAGCACCGACAGCTGGCTGCCGATGTTGCCGTAGCCGACGATCCCCAGTGTCCGCCCCCGGATCTCGTGGCTGCCGGTCGCCGACTTGTCCCAGATCCCGGCGTGCAGCGCACGGTCCCGGTCATTCAGTCGCCGGGCCAGGCTGATGATCTCCGCGATCGCCAGTTCCACGACGCTGCGGGTGTTGGAGTACGGAGCGTTGAACACCGCTACGCCGGCAGATGTGGCCGCCGTGAGGTCGATCTGGTTGGTGCCGATGCAGAAGGCGCCCACCGCCCTGAGTTCCGGCCGGGCGGCCAGGACTTCCGCAGTCACCTGCGTCTTCGAGCGGATGCCCAGCACGTCGACGCCGTGCAGTGCAGCGGTCAGGTCGGACTCGTCCAGCGCACCCCGCAGCGACTCGACCTCGTAGCCGGCCGAGGCGAGCAGCTCCACCGCTACCGGGTCGATGTTCTCGAGCAGCAGAGCTCTGGGCATAGCCGGCAACCCCCTCAAGCAGCGCTCTGCTGCTGATCGACGAAGTCACAACTATGGCGCAAGCCGTGGCGGACGGGCCGACCACTGGCAGGAGCGCGGCCAGCGGCGGTCCCGCTGGAGCTTCGGCCCCGTGGTGCAGCGCGGCTCGAGGCCGTCGGTCAGAGGCTCACTGGCCAGGTGCCGAGTTCGAGGATGTCGACCGGACCGGGAATCGGCTCGGGGGTTTGCGCAAGATGCGGATACTGGCCATGCACCATGCCTGGTCGCACAACGTGCGGCAGCATGCTCCTGGTGACCCTCCCGGCTGTCGTGACCCTGCATCTGTGGCAGGTTTCGACGCACGCGATTCCGCGCGCGCTCGTCCACATGGTCGCCGACCGCCGACCGCTGCGGCGGACGCCTGGCCTGCGGTTCGCCAAGCTGCTCGGCACCGGCAGTGGGCGGACCTTCACCGTCCGAGACGCGGATCCACGCCAGTGGGGACTGCTCGCGGTCTGGGACGACCCGATTGCGCCCATGGCGTTCCAGGACTCCGGGCTGCCTGCGCGCTGGCGCCGCTTCGCGGACGAGGAGTGGGTGGCCCACTTCGAGCCCCTCTCCGCGCGCGGGCTGTGGTCTGGACAGGAGCCGTTCGGCAAACCCCGTCCCCGGGTCTTCGAGGGCCCCGTCGCCGCCGTCACCCGCGCTCGCCTGGTGCTGCGGCGGGCGGCACGCTTCTGGACCGCCGTCCCCCCGGTCTCCGCGGACCTGCACGAGGCCCCCGGACTGCGGATGGCGCTGGGCATCGGTGAGGCGCCGCTAGGCCTGCAGGGGACCTTCAGCATCTGGGACTCGTCGTCGTCGCTGAACGCCTTCGCCTACGGACGATCACCGCACACAGCCGTCATCGAGCGAACCCGCCAGGAGGGCTGGTACGCGGAGGAGCTGTTCGCCCGCTTCGCCGTCCGGTCGTCCTCCGGCACGATCGCCGGCGTCGACCCGCTGGGACCGGGGCCCCGCTGACTCGCGCTTCCGCGCCATTCAGGTCGCCCAGCACCGGACCACTTCCCGCCGTCGCCCCCCGGTGGCCTCGGTGCAGCCCCCCGTCCCGAACCACGGGAGGGGGCTGCTGCGAGCGGGAGCTCGGCGCCGCTCGAAAGCGCGACGCCTTACAAGCCGAGAGCGGCACGTAGCCGGTCGGGGTTCGTCTGCCCGGGACCGCCGGCCGGGAAGCCGGCCAGCAGCCGGATCAGATCCTCGCGCGGACTCGGGTCTGCCGCCGCCTGCCGTGGTGTGACACCGGAGGACGACCAGTGCACTCCGGGCGAATAGTCGCGGCGCCGTCGGCGAATCCTCGAGGGGCTTCGGGCAACCCTTCGTCGGCCACGAGTAGGCCGGCTGGGCAGCCGGTCGATGGAACGAGCCGGCGCATGCGGATGGTGCGCGCCGACCTTCAACACCGCCCAACAGCCGGCCCCCTGGGGCGGTCGCCGTCGACAGCGCAGGAGTGGCACTTCGAGTCAGGAGCAGAGGCGTGTGCGTATGTACCAATGTCCCCCCTCGGACACCACCGTTCGAACCGCGTCAGCGCTGCAGAGCGCCGCCTCGAACTTCACTGTCATGGTCGTCAGTCGTGGCGTAGGCAGGGTTCCGGTGCAACGCAACTCTCGTCGTCGGGTTTCTCGCATGCAAGCCCCCAACGAATAGCGACATGTCGCTGCTGACCTCCGGCGGCTCTTCCCTGCGGGTCCGTGCCGAGCCGTCCGAGTACGGCAGCGGTGACGGCGCGGTGACGGTCGACGGGTTGTCTGACTCCGGCCATGAGTACACGACAATCTGCGGGCCCACGACGCACACCGGCGGCACCTCGGGATCGCGCCGCTCCCGGGCCGATCACGCTGCGCCTCAAGCGACGGTGGAGCCGGATGGTCGGCCCGTTTCGTCGTCGACGCACGAACCGCAGCATCAGGCCGTCGAGACGCGGCCCTGATCGGAAGCCGGCGAAGTGGCGCAGCGGCAAGCGCGCCATGGCAACGTGGATCGTTGCGATCACTGCAGCGATCCTGCTGTTCCTATGGCTTCTCCGGGCCGCCTACGTGGCTCTCTGGTTGCGGGAGCCGTGGAACTTCCCGTTCCGCTTCAACCCGGACGAGACGTGCTCGGACGTAGGCACCTCCTGCGGCATCCTTTCCGGCTTCGTGCTCACCTGGCTGACGGTCGGGGCGGCGACGGCGCTCTTCCTCCTGCTCAGGCTGTTGGCGGTGACACGGCCGTACAAAGCGAGGGCAGTCAAGCGGCCGTCCGAACTCGTGCCGACCGCTGGAAGCATCGTGGGCGACATCGTCGGCCGGGACGAGATCTGCGAAGTGATCATTGACGACCTCCGCAACAGTGACGATCGCCGCCCGCACATCCTTCTAGGCGGCGTCGGCGCCGGGAAGACGGCTGTGATCGTGGAGCTGACCCGCATCCTGGCGTCGCGGAAAGCCGTTCCGGTGCCCGTGCGACTCCGCGACGCCGACAAGGGCGTGCTCGACTTCCAGGGCTTGGCACGGAGGCAGTTCCTGTCCGAAATCGAGGAGTCGGTCCTCTCGCAAGGCGAGGCGGAGCGGGCGTGGCGCTACCTCCGGAAGCACGACCGCATCGTGGTCCTGGCCGACGGCATGGAAGAAGCACTGAGCGACCAGGGCGCGGACGACGACCGTGAGGCGATGGTCCGCGTCGGCATCCGCCGCGCACGCCGGGACAAGCTGCCGCTGGTCATTGCGTCTCGACCGCACGACACCCTCCGCGGGTCGGATGCCGCGATCTTCGAGCTGGAACCCCTGAGCAAGTCCGAATCCCTCGGGTACCTGGAGCGGCGCGACGCCGCGGGCGATCGCCAGCGACTGGACTGGATCGTCGAGACTGCGGACATTGCCGAATCACCCATTTACCTGAGGATCACGCGCGAGCTGCACGACAGGGGGCTGCTTCAGCACTTGACCGACGGCGTCAAGGCGCGCGGCGTGAACACGCGGAACCTGGACCGTTCGGCGCTCCGGCTGAACCTGCTGGACACGTGGCTGTGGGCACTCATCCACGGCCACCTCCTGCCGGAAATCCCGCTGACCCGGGACGAGCGTCTGGTCACCGTCACCCTTACGGCGGCCCTGGCCATCGAGGGACTGAAACGCGACTCTTTGGAGGTGAAGTACTCCGACGTCGTGCACATGAAGGACGGGAGCGGGGACGGTCGGAGCGACGAGCGCGACGACGACTCCGAGGAGTCCCAGCGTCATTCCCAGGACAGCGACGACGAAGAGGAGATCCTCGAGGACGAGGCGCTCCGTTCGCGGGTGACCGCCCTCCTCAAGAGTCGCGACATCCGCCCCGTGCAGATCCGCCTCGCGGCCTCCTGGGCCAGCCGGCTCGGACTGCTCGAAGCTCGCGGTGAAGAAGTGCGGTTCGACCACAGCATCCTCCAGGCCTACCTCGGTTCGCTGTTGCTCGACGAAGTGATCGTGAGCAAGGACTTCAGGGATGCCGCCCTCCGGGCCCCGAAACGCCCGGGCCGGGAGCTGCTGATCGCCCTGGTCCTGATGTCGCGGCGTCGCGCGGGGCCGGACATAGGTGCGGGCGGGCTCAGCGCGGACAACCCGATAACCGGAGACGACGCCGTGGAGCTTGCCCGTCTGCGCGACCTGGTCTCGGCTCTCGTGAAGAGGGCGTCCCGGCGCAAGGACAACAAGGCGCTCGACATGTTCGCCGCGGCGTTGGAAATTGACAGCGTGCTCGACGCTCCGCAGCACCACGACATCGCGCGGAGCGTGAGCGAAGCCTGGGGCACGTTCACAGCGTCGGACCAGCGCACGCTGGAGGAGGCCAAGATCGGCCTCGTCCGCAGATTTGGGGATGCCGCCCGGCAGATCGACCGACGAGCGGCGCGCAGGGAATTCTCCGAGTTGGTGTCCCCTGCGTACCACGCTCTCTTCCAGATCGGCTGGCGGGAGTCGGCGTCCTACGCCGTCCGACACACTGTCGCCCAGGAACTGGGGGTCAGTGGACACGGGGCATTCCGTCAGCTCGACAAAGATTTTGAGGCGGCGCTGCACGACGAGATCGCGTCACTGCACGACGACGAGAATCCTGATTCCGAGCAGTGGTGGCGTCTGCGGATCATGTCTGCCTGGCTGGCTCCGCTGCTGTTCGGTTCCGTGAGCCCAGGCAGCAGAGGGGCGACCACCACAGCGGAGGAGGCCCAGAAGACGCTGGGGGACGCGCAGAAGAATTTGATGGAGTGGGTCAGGCGGGTGGGCGCGACCCCGGTCGGCGACCGTGAGCTACGGCTGCCCATCTCGGTCGAGGTGGCGCTGGCCCAAGGCTTCACGTACGCGGCGAACCGCAGGCGCAGACACCCGTACGCGGAGGTCGAGGCGCGGTCGTTCTTGGTGGAGCAGGCCGCAGAGCTCCTCAAGCGCACCAAATTCTGGGCCGGCCAGCTAACATTGCTCCACGCCCTCACCCTTTGGTCTCTGCCGGACGACGGTGTGGTCGACGTCGACCGCCCCCGAAACGCTCGCCGGGACAAGCGAAAGGTGGCATGGAGTCCCGATCCCGACACTCGGATCCGGCACTGGCTCCAGTCGGCTGGGACCAAGAGAGACCGGACTGCCGACGCTGACCGCCGGAGCACTGTGGACCGCCAGCATCCGTTCGTCAAGGAGGCCGCGGAGCTTGCCATCCTCGCCCTGGAGTCACGTGAGCCGGAGCGCTTCATCTGGATCGACGTCTTCGGCGTCACGTCGAAGATCGGCTCCCGCAACAAGCAGCCAGGAGCCCCCCGCAAGCACAACCTCTGGATCCCGCCGTCCACGGGGTGGAGTTCCCTGGCCCCGCGTGCCCAGCAGCTCGTCGCCGACGTACTCCTGCTGCTCAGCCTCGCTGACCGCGGACAGCGCTCCATCGACCGCGAGCCACGCCTTGAGCGTGCCAACCGGCCGGACCTTCCGCCTTGTCTGGAGCGCGAGCGCTCACCGCTCGACCCCAACCGTTCGGCCGGCGACGCGAGTGCAGTACAACCCGGCTCCAACTGCGCCGGCGGATGCCCCTTCGAGTTGTGTCCCTATCCACCGAAGGGCATCCAGTCTTACCGGGCCGAGATGAGTGAGGCATTCTGCCGGAGACAGCAGACGTTGCTCGGCCGCAGCCATTTTCGACGACGTGCGGCCCCTTGGCAGGGCACCTTGCCCGAGGACCTTCGTAGGTTCTGGGCGGACATGGCGCACCGGGCCCGCCGCTGACCGTCAGCGACATATTTCTCCGCCTGTGTGCGACAGACTCCGACCTGGCGCGAACCGTGTGCACATGTAACAAGTCGCCCCTCGAACACATGGGACACGGCGTGGAGGGCGACGGCCGGTTCTTCTGCTGTGCCCACTGCGCCACGGAGGAGGGCGTGGGCGGGGTCGCCGACCACGCCTAGGGTTCCAATTCCTCCGCGGGCGTCGGCGGCTCTCGAGTCACCGGGGCACTCAGCCGACTGGATCGGCCGGGCGAGGCACGCCCGTGCGGCGGTGGTGGGTCTCGTACATCCGCATCGCAACCACAGCGCCGGAGACGGCGGTGAGCGCGGCGACGACCCAGACCGCAGCGCGGATGCCGTACAGGTCGGCCAGCACGCCGGCCAGCAGGGCGCCGACGGCGAAGCCGCCGTCCCGCCACAGCCGGTAGATGCCCACCGAGCGGGCCCGCCACCGCGGGTGAGCGACGTCCCCGATCGTGGCGAGCAGCGTGGGGTAGACCATCGCGGTACCCGCGCCGAGCAGGACGGCGGCCACTACCCAGACAGGAAAGTCGTCGCCGACGGCGACCAGCGCCAGTGCAGCAGCCTGCAGCAGCATGCCGCCGACGATGAACGGCTTACGCCCCCAGTGGTCCGACAGGGCGCCGGTGACCAGTTGGCCCAAGCCCCATACCGCCGGGTAGAGGGCGGCGAGGACGCCGATACGGCCGACGCCGAGACCGGAGGAGGCGTACAGCACCGGGAACAGCCCCCAGGCCAGCCCGTCGTTGAGATTGTTGACCAACCCGGCCTGGCTGGCCGAGGACAACGCGGGCTCCCGGAAGCTGGTCTGGACGAACACCTGCCGCTGGGTGAGTTCCTCGTGCAGGTGGTCGTGCAGACCGTCGGCGCGGGGAACGTGCGCACCCGCCTCCGAGCGGGCGTGCTGGATCGTCTCCCGGACGACGAGGGTCGACAGGCCCAGGCCGAGCGCTGCGTAGGCGATGCCGAGGAAGAACGGCTCCGGTCGCAGTCCATGGGCCGCGGCCAGGTAGCCGGTGACCAGCGCCGTGACGGCGACGGCGAGATAACCGGCGGCCTCGTTGAACCCCATGGCCAGGCCCCGACGTGCGGGGCCGACGAGGTCGATCTTCATGATCACAGTGGTCGACCAGGTCAGCCCCTGGCTGATGCCGAGCAGCACGTTGGCGGCCACGACCCAGCCCCAGGACGGCGCCCAGATCAGCAGCAGCGGCACCGGCACGGCGACGATCCACCCCGCCACCAGCACGGGCTTGCGCCCGTACCGGTCCGACCAGGCGCCGGCGAGGTAGTTGGTGACGGCCTTGGCCAGTCCGAACGCCAGGATGTAGGTCAGAACGGCGGTGTAGGCGGTCAAGCCGAACTCGCGCTCGGCCAGCAGCGGCAGGACCGTGCGCTCCTGGCCGAGCATGCCTCCGACCAGGGCGTTGACCGCGACCAGGAGGGCGAACTGGGCGGCGTTCTCCCGCAGGCCGAGGCGGGGTGGCCCGGCTGTCGCGACCGTGCGCGGGGCGGCCCCCTCCTCCGCGGCGTTCCTGCCGCTGCTCACCCGCCGGCGACCAGCGGCCGCGCCGTGGCGGTCGACCAGTCCCGCGGTCCGCCGGCCAGCACGGTCACCTGAGACCTCCCCGCCCGTGCCAGCAGACTGGCCGCGCCCATCGCCCGTTCTCCGTGGCCGCACATCACGACCGTCGGGCGCGCGGGCAACTGGGCCGCCCGGTTCGCGAGGGTGCCGAGCTCGACGTGCCGGGCCCCGGGTACGTGGCCGGACCGGAACTCGCTGTCCTGCCGGACGTCGAGGATCTCCAGGTCGCCGGAATCGATGTCCGGCAACTGCTCGGTGGTGACCAGCGGAATGCTTCGGATCGCCGCGCCGGCCTCGCGCCAGGCGTTCATGCCTCCGGCGAGTTCTCCGGCGAGCTGGTCGTAGCCCACCTTGCGCGCCTGCCAGGCGACCTCCTCGGGGTCCTGATCGGGATCGCGCACGACGACCAGCGGAGTGCCGGGTGAGACCAGCCAGCCCAGCCACGTGGCGAACTGCGGACGCAACGGGATCGACAGAGCACCGGGGACGTGCCCGTCCGAGAAGTCGGACACCGGCCGGACGTCGACGACCACCGCGCCGCTCTCCCGGAGACGGTCCACGGTCGGGACCGACAGCGGCGTCAGCCGGCCTGCGGACGGGGCGTCCAGGACGTCGGGCCCCCGACGGTTGAGTTCGCCGAGCCAGGAGAAGTAGGCGGGGTAGCTGCCAAGCGAGCCCAGCAGCGCGGCCAGGAACGCGTCCTCATCGGGTGCGGCGAGCAGTGGGTTGCCCGCCTTCTCCGCCCCGATCGTGGTGGTGCGCCGGTCCCCGGCGGGCGCAGAGCAGAACGAGCCGGCGCCATGGGTCGGCCACACGACGACGTCGTCGGCCAGGGCGGTCAGCCGCTGCAGCGACCGGTACTGCGCCCGCGTCAGCTCGTCGGTCCGGTCGGCGCCGAGCAGATCCGTGCGGGCGGCCGATCCGACGATCAGCGAGCCACCGCTGAACACCCCCACCGCGGTCTGCCCGTCCAGCAGCAGGTAGGCCAGGTGCTCGTCGGTGTGCCCCGGCGTGAAGAGGGCCCGCAGCCGGAGCCCGCCCAGGTCGACCTCGTCTCCGTCGTCCAGCCCGACGTGCGGGAACTCCCGATGGCCACGGGCGGAGGCGATCACCTGGGCGCCGTCGTCGGCGGCCAACTGGACCGCGCCGGTGAGGAAGTCCGCGTGCACGTGGGTGTCCACCGCGTAGGCCACGTGCAGTCCCCGCCGCTCCGCGGCGGCGCGCACCGGGCGGAGATCCCGGCTGGCGTCCACCACCAGCCCCCTGCCGTCGCCGAGGTCGACGAGGTAGGCGCTGTTGCCCAGCCCGTCGTCCACCACAGGCGTCACGTCGATCCCCATGGTCGCCTCCTCGAGGCCTTGATCCGGGCTGCTCATGACGTGCCTCGTCAGCGCGGTTTGCGGGTGAGGAAGGGATAGCCGTAGACCTCGTAGGCCCGCGCGTTCTTCTCCCCCGCGGCTCCGCCGAAGGTGTCCACCGGCTCGCCGATGGCGATGTCGGAGAATCCGATGTCGGTCAGGATCTTCTGCCAGCCCGCACGGGGCAGCCCGCCGGCTATCTAGCCGGTCCACAGGTCGATGTCCCGCAGCGCTCCGTCGGGCACCGGGCGGCCGTTGGCGATGTCGGCGAACTGCAGCCATCCGCCGGGCTCGAGCACGCGACGGATCTCGGAGAGCACGGCGCGCTTGTCGGCGCAGAGGTTGATCACGCCGTTGGAGATGACGACGTCGGCCCAGCCGTCCTCCACGGGCAACGCCTCCGCCAGCCCCTCGCGGAACTCGACGTGTTCCAGCCGCAGTTCCGCGGCGGTCGCCGTCGACTTGTCGAGCATCTCCGGAGTCATGTCGACGCCGATGACGTGCCCCGTGGGGCCGACCTGCTGCGCGGCCAGGAAGGAGTCGGAACCGGCTCCGGAGCCGACGTCGACGACCCGTTCACCGGGTGCCGGCCGGCGGAGCTGGAAGGGGTTGGCCACGCCGGCGAACGACTCGACGGCGCGGTCGGGCAGGGCAGCGACGGCGCCGGCGTCGTAGCCGAGCCGCCGAGCCAGGTCCCGGCCGGTGTGGAAGTGGAACGGGCCGGCCGGATCGGTCGCGACCGCGCGGTACTTCTCCCGCACCTGGTCGCGGAGTGCGCCGGCATCGACGAGGACGTCGGACGTCGTGGACATGGCAACCTCCACTACCCGACCGCCACCGGCAGGCCGGCTCGTCTCCATTCGGGGAATCCGTCTTCCAACCGCCGCGCCCGGTGACCGTGCCGGCTCAGTGCGCGCACGGCGTCGTCCGCGTAGACGCAGTACGGTCCGCGGCAGTAGGCGACGATCTCGGTGTCCGTCGGCAGCTCGCCGAGGTGACGCAGCAGCTCGTCGGGCGGGACCGAGCGCGCCCCCGGGATGTGCCCGGCGGCGTATTCGGCGGGCGGCCGGACGTCGATGACGAGTACCGCGCCGGCCGCGACGAGGCCGGCCAATTCGCGCCGATCGACGGTCCGCAGATCGGTCCGGTCGCCCAGGTATGCCTCGGTCAGCCGGTCGATGCCCGCGACGTGCTCGACGGCGACGCTCCGCAGGGCCGCCCACAGTTCGGTCACACGGTCGCTGGCGAGCCGGTAGTAGATCCGCGTCCCCTCTCGCCGCGAGTGCACCAGCCCCGCGCGGGCGAGGGTGCGCAGGTGGTGTGAGGTGTTGGCCAGGCTCTGCCCGACCTCCCCGGCGAGCTCATCGACCGACCGCTCTCCCTGGCTGAGGACGTCGACGATCTCGGCTCGCCGACCGCTGGCAAGCGCGCGCGCCGTCTCGACGAAGGCGTCGAAGAGAGAGTCCTTGGCGGCACGGCTGCCCATGGAGAGAGCGTTGGCCTCCTGCCGCCGCTTGTCAAGTGGTCTTTTGATCACTTGACCGAGGCCGCCTTCCCTCTTCTTCCCACCACGGGGCTGCAGGAGGAGCATGGCGGCATCCACCGGGCGTGTGCGCCGGGTCGGTCTCCGGGTGACACCTCCAGACACACCCGCTCAGCGCCCACCACCGTCCCGGGCGACCACGCGGCGTGGCCCGTGAGCCGCCTCGTCAGAGGGGGACACATGACGATCACCGACCCGACCTTCTACCGGAGCCCGGCCGAGGCCATCGCCGCCCCGATCGAGCAGCTGGCCTACGTGGTCGCGTTCGACCGTGCCGGGACGCTCCCGGACGCCCTGGCCGTCGTCGACGTCGACGAGATCTCCGACGACTACGGCCGCGTCGTCGGCTGGGAGGACCTGCCCACGACCGGCGACGAGCTGCATCACTTCGGCTGGAACGCCTGCTCCAGCGCGCTCATGCACGAGGGCCACCACATGGGCAGTGACGGACTGCAACGTCGCTTCCTGCTGCTGCCCGGACTGCGCAGCTCTCGCATCCACGTCTACGACACGCACCCCGATCTGCGCTCACCGCGCCTGCACAAGACCATCGAGGCGGCGGAACTCGCGGAGCGCGCCGGGTACTCCAGGCCGCACACGCTGCACTGCGGGCCCGACGGCGTCTTCCTCACCTGCCTCGGCGGGGCCGGGCAGGACGACGGGCCGGGCGGCATCGCGCTGCTCGACCACGCGACGTTCGATGTCCTCCGCGCGTGGGAGACCGACCGCGGACCGCAGTACCTGGCCTACGACGCCTGGTGGCACCTGCAGCAGAACGTCCTCGTGTCCAGCGAATGGGGCACGCCCTCGATGATCGAGGAGGGCCTCGTGCCCGAACTGTTGCTCGGTCAGAAGTACGGGCACCGGCTCCACTTCTGGGACCTGGCCGAGGGGCGGAACCTGCAGACGGTCGACCTCGGCTCCGAACACCAGATGGTGCTGGAGCTCCGGCCCTCGCACGACCCCGAGGCCACCTGGGGATTCGCCGGCGTCGTCGTCTCGACCGCCGACCTGTCCGCATCGGTGTGGCGCTGGCACCGGGACGGCGATGGATGGAAGGTCGACAAGGTCATCACGGTGCCCCCCGAGCCTGCGGATCCGGCCGACCTGCCGCCCGCACTCCAACCGTTCGGCGCGGTTCCCCCGCTGATCAGCGACATCGACCTGTCCGTCGACGACCAGATGTTGTACGTCTCCTGCTGGGGCACCGGCGAGCTCAAGCAGTTCGACGTGTCCGACCCCTCCGGTCCGCGTGAGGTCGGATCGGTCCAGCTCGGTGGGATCGTCCGCCGGACGGCGCACCCGGCCGCGCCGTCGGAGCATCTGGCCGGAGGCCCGCAGATGGTGGAGGTGAGCCGCGACGGCCGGCGCATCTACGTCACCAACTCGCTGTACGGCGCCTGGGACGACCAGTTCTTCCCCGACGGCGTCGGGGCGTGGATGGCCAAGATCGACACCGACCCGTCGGCCGGCGGGCTCCGCATCGACGAACGGTTCTTCCCGCACGACACGGACTTCCGCGGCCGGCGGGCACACCAGGTGCGCCTGCAGGGAGGGGACGCCTCCTCGGACTCCTACTGCTACCGCTGAATGCGCGCGGCACTCCGCGGCTTCGACGGCCGGTGTTCACGAGGCGTCGATCGGCGACGATCGGTTGAGCGGACGGGTGCACTGCACCGTGGTCATGGTGTGTGACGCCGGCGACCGGAAGATCGCCCACGAGCATCTGTCGGTCCTCTCGGCACCCGCGTGAGGTCGTGCTCCGACCGTCTCACCGGCGGATGACGTACGTGCGCCGCGATCGCGGCGTGCCCCTCCTCGCTCGCCGTCGTCACCGCGTCCGACAGCAGCATCGACTGTGGCGGTCGTCGTCGCCCGTGCGGGTGATGTCCCGACGTCGGGCTACGCGAGGGTCGATCGGCCGGCCCTCGTCAGTGGGTCGTCCGACCGGCCGGCGAGGTGCGGTGATCGGCGCGCCGAGGCCACTCCGAACACTCTCCGAGGCCTCCGGCGGAACAGCAGGACCGGGCGGACATGAGCGTCGCAGCGGCTCGGGGACCGGGAGGTGTTGCCTCCCTCTAGCGCGCGGGAGCACCCTTTCGCGTACGGGCGGGATCGGCGCTCGGCGCCGCAGCATCGTGGAACTGGACATCGCAGACACATCTCCCCGGGAGGGCCGCAGACGCGCTGCCCAGGACGCTGCTGACCGCGCTGCCTCGAACGCGGGCCGGGGTGATGCCCTGGCTGACCGAGAAGGTGGGGAAGGACATGGAGCGACCCGAGATCGAGATCGTTCGCGCTCTGTACGACGCCTTCAACGCAGGTGATCTGGACGGCGCTGCCGGCCTCGTGTCCGACGACTTCCAACTCACCGACGTCGCCGCGGGGCAGACGCTGAACGGCCCTGACGGCTGCCGGCAATGGCTGGGCATGTTCCGCACAGCGCTCCCCGACGCATCCGCCGAGTTGGTCACCGTCATGGCGGAGGGCCCTCGCGTTGCGACCGAGCACGTCGGCCGTGGGACCCACCGCGGGCCTCTGGTCAGTGGTGGGGGCACCATCCCTCCCACGGGGCGGACGATCGAGCTCCGCCTCGCCGAGCTCTTCGACGTGCAGCAGGGCAGGATCACTGCGCTGCACGCCTACTACGACAGCGCCTCGCTGATGAGACAGCTCGGGCTGCTGCCGCCACAGGGCAGTTCCGCCGAACGCGGGATGACCTCCCTCATGGCGCTGGGTGTCAAGGCTCAGCAGCGGATCCGCGCGTTCAGATCGGGCCGCGGATGACAGGAGCCCGTCAGCTCAGGCCGTAAGGGTCCGGCCGTCGATCACGACGTCGGCATGATTCCTCGGTGATTCGAGGTTCCAGGGAAGGGCGCGAACGCGATGCGATCCCTTTCGCCTCCAGGCCGCCCGCTCGGAAAGCCGCGAGCCCTCAGCCACCGTCGTCGCCGCCGCCGAACCGGAGCCAGAGCTCCACGCCCTCAGCCGGTGTCGCTTCTGGTCAGGTCTGGTCGGGTCAGCCGCCGAGCCGGGGCAGGTAGTGGTCGAAGAACAGCCGGCTGGTGGGCTCACCGCGACTGCGCACCCCCGTCTTCTCGAACACGCTCTCGAGGTGGTCGCCGACCGTCCACAGGGACAGCCACAGCAGCCGCGCGATCTCGGCATCGGTGTGCCCGCGCGCGATGAGGCCGACCACTTCGGTCTCCCGGGAGGCGCCAGCACTCGTGCGCCTATGTAGCGAGTCGCCCCTCGGACACTCGTGCGTGTCGCGGGACACGCCTTCACAGGCGTCTCGGGACATCGTTCGTCCCTGGCTCTCTGATTGGTGGATCGGCCGGCGAGCGTCGCCCGCCACACACGCATGCCGGCAGTAGCGTGAGCCGTCATGGGGGACGTCCGCCCCGCGACGCGCGACAGCATTCGGGTGTCCGAGCTGATGGCCACGTGGTCCATAGCGATCGACGTCGGCATGGTCATGCCGACGGAGTTCGGTCTGCGCGTCTGCTCCCGCGCCGTGCGACTGGCACAGCTCATGGACCTCGACGTGGCCGAGCAGCGCCGCGTCTACTACCTGGCGCTTCTGCGCCACATCGGGTGCACCGCGGAGAACTCCGCGCTGGCCGACTACCTGGGCGACGGGCGGATCTTCCGTGCGGGGCTCGGAACCCGTGATGTCTCCGACGGCCGGGCCCTGATGCCATATCTGGTCCAGCTCACCGTCGGCTCGCGATCACTGGCCCAGCGGCCCGCCGCGCTCTTCCAGCTGCTCGCCCGCGCGGGCGTGATGAAACAAGCCGGGGCGGCGGTGTGCGAGGTGGCGCGGATGCTCCTCGACCGACTCGGCTTCGACGCCGACCTCCGCGAGCGGCTGCGCGACGACGTGACCATGGTCTACGAGCGCCCCGACGGCAGGGGTTTCCCGAGAGGACTCGGTGGCGAGGAGCTCTCGCTGCCCGCGCAGGTCGTCCAGCTGGCCGAGGCCGCAACCGTGCACCTCCGTCTCGTGGATCGCGAGGGCACGCTCGCGATGGTGTGCGACCGGCGGGGCCGAGCGTTCCTGCCCGACGTCGCCGACGCCTCCTTGCTGACGCCGGTCCGCTGATGACCGACCCAGAAGATCCGTGGGGCGAGGTCCTCGCCATGGAGCCCGGTGGCTCCCCGGTGCTGGGCCCGGAAGGGATCGACGGCGTCCTGTCCGCGATCGCTGACTTCACCGACCTGAAATCGCCGTCACGGCCGGGCACTCGCGGGCGGTCGCGGCCCTGGCAGGGGACGCGGTTGCGCACTGTGGGCTCCCCGGTGCCGACTCCGCCGCGCTACGCCGGGCCGGATGGATCCACGACGTCGGGCGCATCGCGGTGTCGATCCCGGTCTGGCACAAGCCCGGCCCGCCCGACCACGACGAGGCGGAGCAGGTGCGGCTGCACCCTTACTTCACCGAGCGTGTCTTCGCGCGCTCGGCGCTGCTCCGGCCGCTGTCGACGCTCGCCGGCCAGCACCACGAGCGGGTCGACGGCAGCGGCTACCACCGGGCGCAGCGCGGCGCGGACCTGACGGTTCCCGCGCGGATCCTCGGAGCGTCCGACGTGTACGCCGCACTCGTCGCCGACCGCGCCCACCGTCCGGCGTGCACCGCGGCCGAAGCGGCGACGGCCCTGCGGGCCGAGGCGAAGGCCGGCCGCCTGGACGCGGACGCCGTCGACGCGGTGCTGGCTGCGGCCGGGCATCCGGCCCGACGACGGCAGGCGCTCGTCGGCGGGCTCACCGCCAGGGAAGCCGAGGTGCTGCGGCTGCTGGCACGAGGCGCTTCCAACCCGGAGATCGCGGCAGCCCTCGTCGTCTCCCGCAAGACGGTGGAGCACCACGTCGAGGCTGTCTACGCCAAGCTCGGCGTCCACTCCCGCTCGGCCGCGACACTGCGGGCCATGCAGCACGGACTCCTCTCCGCGGAGACCGCGCGAACATAGGGGAACTCCCCCATGTGCCGTCCTCCTGGTCGGCACAGGCTCGTCCGCGTCGGACCCGCACCGAGGAGGAACCCATGACCGACGCGCGCACCCTGGCCGAGCGACTGTTCGAGGTCATCGACAGCCACCGCTGGGCCGACGTCACGACCGTGCTGCACCTCGACGCCGAGATGAGCTCGCCGTTCGGTGACCGGCTGTCGATCGCGGCCTGGCTCGATGTCAACCGCTCGTTCGCCGCTGCCTGCCCCGACGGCAGCCACACCATCACCGACGTCGTCGACGCCGGCGTCCGCTTCGCCATCGAAGGGATCTGGACCGGCACGCACACTGACCCCATGGCCGGACCCGCCGGCGTCGTCCCGCCCACCGGCCGGTCGGTCGTGCTGCCGTTCTGCGGGATCGCGACCCGGCGCGATGAACGGATCCTCCGTGACCGTCTACCTCGACCAGCTGACGATGCTCGGCCAGCTCGGAATGCTGCCCGCGCCGGCTCCCGCCCAGTGACGTCCACTCCCCCACCGACCAGGAGTTCCCGATGACCCACCAGCAGCTCGTCGACCGGCACTACGCCGAGAACAACAGCAACGACCTCTCTCGGTGGCCGAACACGTCACTCCGGACGTCGTGACGCAGGTTCCCGACGTCGGCCCCCTCGGACACAACTGCGATGTGTCGGACATGTTCACAGGTGTCCCCCGACATCGTTCACGTTCGGGCCGCTGGTCTGTAGTCCAGGGTCAGATCGCGCCGGAGCCGTCCGCTGGTGCTGAGCACGCGGATGACGACGCTAACGCCCCCTGGTTCGTGTCTGGCCGGCGTCGGCATCGACCAGCCCGGTGACCACGGGTGCGGCGGGGGCCTCGCCGTCCTCTGTTCCGCGGATCCACGCCATGAGCAGGCCGAGGGCGACGACTACGTGGATCATGCCGGCGGGGATCCACATGATCGCGCCGGCCAGGTGCTGGTCGGCCAGCGGATCGAGTCCCCACGCCTGGGTCGTCGTCGCGTAGCCGGAGTACCAGGGGCTCTGGGCGAACGTGAGCAGGAGCGAGAGCAGGGCGCTCGACATCGCCATCCCGAAAAGAAGCAGGACGCCGAGGCCGGCCGGGACCCGGGCCGCGCGCACGCCGACCACGGTTCGCCAGAACAGCACCCCCGTGGCCAGGAACGTCGCGTGCTCGAGCGCATGGATCGCCGGGTGCTCCAGCGCCGCGTCGTAGAGCGCGCCGGCGTGCCAGGCCCACAGGGCCCCGACGTGCAGCAACCACGCCGGGCCGGGATGCCGCAGCGCCCGCACCCCGGTGGCCAGCCGTAACCGCCTGCGCCACCGCGGGAACGCGCGACGGACGGCGGGCGGACTGCCGCGCAGCAGCGTGCCTCCCGGAGCGCTCACGGCGAGCAGCGGTGCAGCGACCAGGGTGAGCAGCAGGTGCTGCACCATGTGCGCCGACGCCAGCACGCCCCCCAGTGCGTCCACCGGGGACAGCAGCGCGATGGCGAGTGCGACGAGCCCCAGGCCGAAGCACCACGGCCGCCAGCCCTCAGCGGCCCGGTTCGTGGAACGGCCGCGCTGGTACACCACGGCCGCGAGGATGAGACCGCCGAGGGTCAGCGGGTCGGCGTGCCAGGCGGACCACAGGTCGTGCGGTGCCAGCGGCTCGCCGACATGGGCGAGCATCATGCGCACGCCCCCAGGAACAGCGCGGGCAGGCCGACGAACAGCACGGTGGCCAGACCGAGCAGGGAGAGCAGGAACCCACCGAAGGCGAGCGGTTGCCGGTCGACGAGTTCCTCGCTGCCCGCCTCCGGGCGGACCCGGTGCAGCGCCCGCCACCGGGCGAAACCCCACCAGGCGGTGGCCGCGCAGGCGAGCGCGGCGACCGCGGTGGCGACGAGCGTGACGACGGTCGGAACCGGTGGGTCGAACGAGTCCAATCCCGGACCGTCCCCGGTGCAGCCGGCTTCCACCACGAGGTAGACCAGCATGAAGTGGACAGAGCTGATCACCGGGCCGGCCAGGAAGACGACGACCGCCGTGACCGCCCGGGTGTCGACCGACACGTCGACCGGAGCGGGCGTTCCAGCGCTCGCCGTGGCCGTCTCGTCCGGTCGAGAGGAACGGTCCTGCGCGGGGTCCGGAGGGCTCATGTCAGGACCGGGCCGAGGTAGAGGGTGCCGAAGCCGAGCAACCAGATGACCGCCATCGCCACCCAGAAGCGGGCCACGTTCGCCAGCGGGGCGTGCCGGCGGTACGTGTACGTCCCGCGGGACGCCCAGTAGATGACCATCAGCAGCATGATCAGCGCGGCGGATGCGACGACGATGACGAAGCCGGCCAGGGTGTAGAAGATCGAGCCGTAGGCGTGCGCCGTCCATCCCACGTCGAGCTGCACCAGGTCCACGACCTGCACCGCCACCCCACCGGCGGCCAGGAGGAGGGCGGCGTACAGCCCGCCACGGAAGCCACGCATGTCCCCCTGGGCGATCTGCCGGTGCGCGAACGGCACGCCCACCGCACTGACCGCGACGAGCGCCGCAGCGACGACGGCCTGGCCCAGCGGTGGGTTGCTGACCCCGGCCGCCGGCCACTGCGGGTTCTCCAGCCGCAGGTAGAAGTAGCTGAGCAGCAGGGCCGAGAAGGCGACCGCCACGAACAGGATGGCGAGCAGGGTGCCGGACCGGGCCACGATCACGCTGCCGTGGGCGTTGACCGGGACGCCGTACTCCCGCTCGAACTCGTCCTCCTCGTCCGCGGTCATCGGCGCAGGCTGCGGCCAGTTCCAGGCGATGACGGCGGCGATGATGATCACGGCGCCGACCGCCGCGCCCCATCGCAGCTTGACCAGCTCGCTGAGGAAGATCAGCACCACGCCACCCGCGGCGATCAGCGGCCAGATGGACGGGTTCGAGACGCGGAAGACCTCCACGGGCCGCCCGTCCGCGGTGCCGACGACCACCGCCGCCCGCCACTTCAGCGGCCACTGACCGAGCCCGCGGACGAAGTGCATCAGCTGCGGTTCGCCCCGGTCGAGCTCGGTCTGGTCCCACAGCGGGTGCCGGCTGCGCACGATCGGCGGCTCGGTCCAGCTGTGCTGCTTCGGCGGCGACGGCAGCGCCCACTCGAGACTGTCGGCGCCCCACGGGTTGGCGTCGGCCTGCTCCCCTCGCCGGATGGTGCGGAAGACGTTCCAGACGAACACGCCGATGCCGGGAACGATGATCAGCACACCGATCGTGGAGATCAGGTTGTAGATGTCCCAGCCCTGGCCGGCCTCGTAGGTGTAGACCCGGCGTGGCATCCCCATCAGCCCGACCTGGTGCATCGGGAAGAAGGCGACGTTGACGCCGATGAACAGCAGCCAGAAATTCCACTTCCCCAGCCGCTCGTCCAGCAGCTTGCCGGAGAACTTGGGGAACCAGTAGTAGACGCCGGCGAAGATGGGGAAGGCGACGCCGCCGATGAGTACGTAGTGCAGATGTCCGACCACGAAGTAGGTGTCGTGCGCCTGCAGGTCGAAGGGGACGGAGGCCACCATCACGCCGGTGATCCCCCCGATCACGAAGATGATCAGGAATCCGACGACGAACAGGAACGGCGTCTTCCACACCGGCCGCCCGGCCCAGATCGTCGCCAGCCACGAGAAGATCTGGACGCCGGCGGGGATGGAGATCGCCATGCTCGCGGCGGCGAAGAAGCTGAGCACCAGGGGTGGCAGCCCGACGGCGAACATGTGGTGCGCCCACAGCGCGAACGACAGGAACCCGATGGCGACCAGCGAGGCGACGAACCAGATGTAGCCGACCGGACGGTGGCGGACGAAGACCGGCAGGATCATCGCCACGATCCCGACCGCTGGGATGAACTGGATGTAGACCTCGGGGTGCCCGAAGATCCAGAACAGGTGTTGCCAGAGCAGCGAGCTGCCGCCCTGCTCGGGGTCGAAGAACTGGGTGCCGAAACCGCGGTCCAGTTCGAGCAGCAGACTGCCGATGATCAGCGGCGTGAAGGCGAAGAGGATCATGAACGCCATCACCAGGAACGCCCAGGCGAACAGCGGCATCCGGGTGAGCGTCATCCCGGGGGCGCGCATCTTCAGGATGCCGATGATGATCTCGACCCCCGCGGCGATGGCGCCGACCTCCGCGACACCCAGCCCCAGGATCCAGAAGTCCACCGCCAGGTCGGGCGAGTACTCCGGTCCGCTCAGCGGCACGTAGGCGAACCAGCCGACGTCGGGCACCAGCTGGAACAGGGCGCTGCTGTAGTAGAGCAGCCCGCCGAACAGGAATGTCCAGTACGAGAAGGCACCGAGGCGGGGAAATGGCATCTCCCGGCTGCCCAGCATGGACGGCAGGATGAGGATGGCAAAGCCCTCGAAGATCGGCAGGATGACGAGGAACATCGTCACCGAGCCGTGGTTGGTGAACAGCTCGTTGTAGAACTGCGGACTGACCAGCTCCTGCTCGGGGAAGGCCAGCTGCAGGCGCATGACGAGCGAGTCGAAGCTGCCGCCGAGGAGCAGGAAGAAGAAGCCGGTGAGCACCAGCCGCTTGCCGACCAGGTCGTTCTGGACGCCGGTCAGCTGACCGCGCAGCCCTGGCGGGTCGTCCCAGATCCGGTTGAGCTCCTCGGCCGTCCCGGGATCGGTGACCTCCGGCGTGTACCTGCCCGGGTCCGGTGTTCCCTGATCAGTGCTCACGAGGCCTCCTCGCTCACGCTCGTCGGTCGCGTTCGCGAGGCTGCTGTGCCTACGGGCGAGCTCGCGAGCTCGCTCACCCTTGCTGCTCGATCCACGCCGCGAAGTCCTCCGGGCTCTCGGCGACGACGTCCAGCTGCATGGTCGCGTGCTCGAGCCCGCAGAACTCCGCGCAGCTCGTCTCCCACTCCCCCGGCTCGTCGGCCTGCAGCACGAGGACGTTCACGCCGTCGGGGAGCATGTCCATCTTGCCGCCCAGTTCCGGCACCCAGAAGCTGTGGATCACGTCCGCGGACGTCAGGTGGAACTCGACCCGTTGCCCGACCGGCAGGTGCAGCTCGCCGACGGTGGTGATCCCAGCCTCCGGGTAGCGGACCTCGAAGTACCACTGATGGCCGATGACCTCGATCTCCAGCGCTCCCGGCGGGGACTCGTCCGGCAGCGCCCGCATCGCGGCGACCGTCGCACCGAACACCACGACGAGCACGACCAGCGGCATCACCACGCCGCCGGCAACGATCCAGCGCTTCTCCGACGGCTGCCCCTCGTCGGCGCGCCGTCGCCGGAACAGGCCCACCGCGAGCAGCACTGCGAAGAGGACGAACACGGCCACACCGAGGCCGAGCATGAGCCACCAGAGATCCGCGATCGCCTCCGCGGAGGGACCCTTCGGATCGAGGCTGCCGCTGCTGGCCCCACTCACCGGCGGCCCGCCGGTGCTTCCTCGGAGGATTTGGCGTCGCCGCAGGGTGCCGTAGTGCAGACCACGGGCAGTCGCGAGCCGCTCGGGGCACCGACCGCGGGGTCACAGATCATGTCGCCTCCACCAGCCTGCGAGGCGCTCGACCGTACCGGCCCGTGACTGGGCGAGCGACTCCAGCCGAGAGCGTGCCGAGGTCACCGACTCCCGTGCCGGGTCTGTGCAGTCCCTGGCCTCCGTGAAGGCTCACGTCAGCCACATCATCGACGAGGTCGCCGGGACGCATGAACGACTGACCGTGACCAGAAACGGCAGCCCGGTCGCCGTGATTCTCGCCGTCGAGGATCACGAATCACTGGTCGAGACGCTCGAGATCCTCTCCGACCCGGAGGCCGCGGCCGAGATCCGGGAGGCCGAGGCGCAGATGAACGACGGCGAGGTCTACGACGAAGCCGACGTGCGCGCCGCACTGGCGGCACGCCGCCGGTGAGCCGACCGCGGAGCTGCTCCGTCGTCCTCTCCGCGGCGGCCGAGCGCGATCGGATGAGAACGCGGTTCCCGGGAACCCGGCCCGCGTACGGCGGTCGCCTGTCACGACCGCCGTCCGTCAGCCCTCATCCGTTCGGTGAAATGCCTGGCGATCATGTCCGCCACCCGTTGCACGCACAGCTCCCCGATGGCGTCCGAGAGCCCGTGCGGGTCGCCCATGACACCCGTGTCCGAGAGAGCTGTGATCCCGCCGGTGAACAGGCGCTGCAGCACCACGTCGTCCACGGGCCCGGTGTAGCCGCGCACGAGCTGGTCGGTCCGCACCGCGCCCGGCCGGAGATAGGAGTAGACCGAGGACTCGGCGACGTCCGCGTGCCCACCGACGTGCTCGGGATCCCCTCCCGAGTCCTCGACGGCCGATCGCCAGACGTCGATGAGCCCGTGGAGGTCGGAGAACACGATCACCCGGGTTTCGGGGCCCACCAGGTCGTCCAGCCGCTGCTCCATCTCCGCGAGCGGCGCGAAGTTTCCGCCGTGCGCGGAGAAGCAGAGGATGGTGCTGAAGCCGTGCGCGGCCAGGCTCCGGCAGTAGTCGGAGTACACCGCCTCGAACGTCTCCGGCTGCAGGCTGATGGTGCCGGGGAAGGCCATGTGGTGCGGCGACACACCCACCCGGATCGTCGGGGCGACCAGCGCCGTCCCCAGCCGCTCGGCGACTTCTACGGCGATCCGGTCGGCGTGCACCGCGTCGACGTCCAGGGGCAGGTGCCGGCCGTGCTGTTCCACCGCTCCGCACGGGACGACGACGTCGCGCCGCCCTTCTGCCAGCGCGGACCGGACCTCGTCGAACGTCATCGCCTCGAGCAGCACGTGTCCTCCTGATCGTCGTGGGGTCGTCGGAGGGCATCTCACCGCACGTCCGGCATCACCAGGACGACGGCCTCGATCTCGACGGCGATGTCGAAGGGGAGCTCGGCCATGCCGACCGCGGAGCGGGCGCCGCGGCCGGCGTCGCCGAACACCTCGGCGAACAGCTCCGAGCAGCCGTCGATGACGGCGGGGGTCCGGTTGAAGCCCGGCCGGCAGTTGACCATCCCGAACAGCTTGACCACCTGTCGCACCCGGCCCAGGTCACCGAGCTCGGCGCGCAGGGCGGCCAGCAGCTGCAAACCGGTGAGCCGGGCGGCGTCTCGGGCGGTGGCCACGTCCAGGCCGCCGTCACCGACCTTGCCGGTCACCAGGCCGCCGTCGGGCCGGACCGGCCCCATGCCGGAGAGGAACAGCAGGTCCCCGGCGATCATGGCGGGCACGTAGTTGCCACCCGGCCCCATGGGGGCCGGTAGCTCGATGCCGAGTTCTCGCAGTCTCCGATCGACGTCCATGAGCCGATCGTGGCCTCTCGCGCCCCCCGGCGACATCGCTTCCGTCGTCCCCGTCCGTCCAGCCGCCCTGGGGCGCGACGACCGCGTGGCCTTGCCAGGTCATGACGGCGGCCGGTCCCCGAGCCATCCGCATCCGCATCCGCCCGGCAGCTCCCATCAGGCGTACAGGGCGTTTCGTCCCACCGGCCGTGACCGCCCGGACGGCACTCCGGACCCGGCGGGTCACGGGCCGCTGGAATCGACACGAAGGCTCCGCGGGCGCGAGGAAAGGCGTACCCGTCGCCCCGCGTAAGCAGTAGCCTGCGGACGGCTCCGGGTCACCGATCGGCCGCGTGCGTGCCTGTCGGGCACGGCGGCGAACCGGTGTGAACTCCGCGGAGCCGAGGGGGCACGCCGGTGGCTGACCAGGTGTTCTGCTTCAACGGCGTGGACGGCGTCACCGGCTCCTACCTCCTCCCTCCGGTGACGCCGGCGACCATCTTCCGACGTGCCCGCGGCTTCGCCCCCGACCCGCATGAACTGGACGAGCTGCGCTACCGGCGCGAGCTGGCGACGAGGAAGGTGCTGGGCCCCGGGGAGGGCCGCGATCCCTGCGACCTGTCGCAGGTCGGTTGGGGTGTCCTCTTCGCGCAGAGCTGCGCCCCGTCGATCCGGGACGCGCTGCGCCCACTGCTCGACCACCGTCGGGCGCAGGTCTGCGCGGGAGGTGACGACCGCTACTACCGCGAGTTCTGGGGAGAGGACGCCTACCGCCCGGGCGAGTCGAAGACCCGGTTGCTGGCGCGGTACGGGGCGGGACCGGGACCGGTGGACCCCGGGCGCGTGCCGTACTACCTCCTTCTCGTGGGAGGTCCGAGCGACATCCCTTTCTCCGTGCAGTACCAGCTCGACGTGCAGTACGCGGTGGGCCGGCTGTACTTCCAGACGCCGGACGAGTACCGCGGGTACGCGGACGGCGTGGTGGCCGCAGAGACGACGGGGGTCCCACGCAGCCGGAGCGTCGCCTTCTTCGCCCCCCAGAACCCCGGCGACCGGGCCACCGAGCTCAGCCGGAGCGAGCTGGTGGAACCGCTGGCCCAGCGGCTGGCGACCGACCATGCCGACTGGGACGTACGGGCCTCCGTGGGCGAGGACGCGACCAAGCCATGCCTGCTCGAACTCCTGACCGGCGACTCGTCCCCTGCTCTCCTGTTCACGGCGGGGCACGGGGTGGGCTGGCCGGCCGGCCATCCCCACCAGGCGCGGCGCCAGGGTGCGCTGGTGTGCCAGGAGTGGCCGGGACCGGACGCCGACGACGAGTTCACCGAGGAGCACTACCTCGGCGCCGACGACGTCCCGGACGACGCGCACGTGCACGGCCTGGTCGCCCTGCACTTCGCCTGCTTCGGAGCCGGCACTCCCGAGTGGGACGAGTTCGCCCACCGGGAGGCGGGATCGACGCCCGAGCGGCTCGCGCCCGAGCCGTTCGTGTCCACTCTGCCCCGGCGGCTGCTCGGCCACGAGAACGGACCGGCGCTCGCGGTCGCCGGCCACGTCGACCGGGCGTGGGGCTACTCCTTCAAGTGGCCCGGCGCCGGGCGGCAGACGGAGGTCTACCGCAGCTGCCTGGCCCGGCTGCTGCGCGGCCACCCCATCGGTTCGGCCTTCGACTACGTCAACCAGCGGTACGCCGAGCTCGCCGCCGACCTGTCGGCGGAGTTGCACGAGGTGCAGGTCGGCCGCCGCCCCGATCACGTCTCGCTGTCGGCGATGTGGACGGCGAACAACGACGCCCGGGGATTCGTGGTCCTGGGCGATCCGGCGGTGCGGTTGCCCGCGTTCTCCGATGGTCAGGACGCCGTTCCCGGTGGCGCCGCGCGATCGGCCCGGGGGGCCGAACCGCCGGGAGCAGGCAGCCCGCTGGACGACGGACCGATCGATACCCCTGAGCTCGGGACCGACGGTTCCTGGCAGGCGGCGGAACTCCCGCCCGGCTCCCGGCGACGCCTCGTCGCGGCGGCGCAGGAGCTGGCCGACGTCCTGGCGGAGATGGTCCGCGGGGCGAGGGACCCCGAGGTCGCCGTCTACGGAGCCGAGGAGCCCTCCGTCGTGCGGCGGGAGTGGTCAGAGGACGAACCACCGGGAGCCGAGCTGCGCTTTCTCGCCCGGGCCGGCCTGGGCGGCGACGTCCGGATCGTCGTCACCCAGCGGGAGGGCGGGTTCGACACCCGCTACTCGGCACTGGGGTTGGACGCTCTGCGGCTCGCGCAGGAGGAACGCAGACAGTCCCTCCGGTATCTCGCCATGTCGCTCGCCGCTCTTCTCCGTGCGGAGGACGACGCCACGGACAGCGAGCGCCCGGTGTGACCACTCGTGCGGGAGGTGACCGCGCATGACCACGCGCCGGCATCGGCGGGGTGCTGCGATGCGCCGAGCCGGACGGGTGTCCGCGGAGCGACGGCGATGAGCCTCAGCGAAGCCCCCGGCCTCGTCGCTGACCTGGAGATCGGCCTGCACCGGCGCGGCGAGGACGAGTGGATGGCCGAGCTCCGGTTCTCGTCGTCCGAGCGCGGAACCATCGGCACCGACATCCTCACGTCGGGGCCCGTGGACGTCGACCTGACCCGGCTCGCCACCCTGCACCACGGCGGGCCACTCGTGACGCGGCAGTACGGGCAGCTGCTCAGCGACGGCTTGTTCGCCTCCTCGACCGTGCGGCAGGAGTTCGCGAAGGCGCGCACCACGGCGGCCCGCGGCGGCATCCCGCTGCGCCTCCGGCTCCTCATCGCGCCCAGCGCCCCCGAGCTCCACGCCTTGCGCTGGGAGACGCTGCTCGATCCCGACAGCGGGACCCCGCTGCTGACCGACAGCAACGTCCTCTTCTCGCGGTACCTGACGTCGACCGACTGGCGACCGGTCCGCATGCGGCTGCGCTCCGAACTCCGGGCCCTGATCGTCGTCGCCGACCCGGTGAACCTCCAGGGGTACGCCGCGCCGGGCGCTGATCCGGACTCACCGGAACGGGAACTGGCGCCGGTGGACGTCGCCGGCGAGTTGCAGCGTGCGAAGGCGTCGCTCGGCCCGATCCGGACCGATTCCCTCGCCGGCACGGGCAGAGCGACGCTGTCCAACCTGGTCGGCCGGCTCCGGGACGGATACGACGTGGTCTACCTCGTGTGCCACGGATATCTCGTCAACGGCGAGCCGCAGCTGGTCCTCGAGCACGAGAACGGCTCCGTCCACGTCGTCCCCGGCCGCCTGATGATCCAGCGCCTGAAGGAACTCAACCACCTGCCTCGCCTCATCGTGCTCGCCTCCTGTCACAGCGCCTCCGACGGAGGGACCGGCACGCACGACGACGGCGCCGTGTCCGCGATCGGGCCCCAGCTCGTGGAGCTCGGCGTCCCGGCCGTCCTGGCGATGCAGGGCGATATCAGCGTGGGCACGGTCGAGGGCTTCGTCCCGGCCTTCTTCACCAGGTTGCAGGAGCACGGCCGGATCGATCAGGCGATGACCGAGGCGCGGGCAGGGATCCGGGACCGCAGCGACTGGTGGGCGCCCGCCCTGTTCATGCGGCTGCACAGTGGCCGGCTCTGGTACGCCGCAGGCTTCGGACGCGGGGGCTTCACCAAGTGGCCGGCGCTCGTCAATGACATCTGGTCCGGGAGCTGTCTGCCGCTGCTGGGCCCCGGGATGACCGACACGCTGCTCGGTCCTCGGCAGCAGCTGGCCCGCGACCTGGCCGATCGGTACGGCTTCCCGCTGGCTCCGTACTACCGGGAGGACCTCCCGCAGGTCGCCCAGTTCCTCGCGGTCGACCAGGCCCGGGACTTCCCTGTCGCGAAACTGCGCGAGTACCTGATCGTCACTCTGTCGCAGCGGTTGCGCGAACTCTCCGACACCGCAGGTGAGCCGATGCCCCCGCGGTTCGTCGACATTCCGCGCTCGAAGCGGACCAACCCTGCGCTCGCCAACGCGCTGATCGATGACATGACCAACGCGGTATGGGACCGGCTGCACGCCCCCCTCGACGACCCGTTCGCCGTGCTGGCCAGGCTCGATGTCCCGCTGTTCGTCACGGCACAGCCGCTGAGCCTGCTCACGACCGCGCTCAAGGCCGAGGGCAAGAGACCTCAGGTCGAGCTGGCCCGGTGGAACCGCAAGTGCCCACGCTCGATCTTCGAGACGATGCCGGACTACGAGCCGACGCCCGAGGAACCGCTCGTCTTCCACATCTTCGGCAGCCTTCAGCACCCTGGATCGATCGTGCTGAGCGAGGACAACTACTTCGAGTTCCTCCGCACGACCGGCCGGGATCCCGACGCGATCCCGGAGCTGGTCCGGTCGGCGTTCGCCGACAGCGCGCTGCTCTTCCTCGGCTTCCGCATGGAGGACTGGGATTTCCGGGTGCTGTTCCACAGCATCATGAGCCAGGAGGGCGGTGACCGGCTCGAGCAGCACTCCCACGTGGCAGCCCAGATCGACCCCGAGGAAGGGCTCACCCTGGAGCCTGACGGGGCGCGCCGCTACTTCGAGAGCTACTTCCGCTCGCCGCACTCGGTGAACGTGTACTGGGGCAGTGTCGAGACCTTCCTCGGTGAGCTCCGGAGCCACGTCGAAGGGGACGTCTGATGAGCACGCTGGTGCTGCCGCCCGCGACGCTGGACACCAACCCGTTCGTCGGCCCTCGTCCCCTGCGTCCGGGCGAGCCGATCTTCGGCCGTGACCGGGAGATCCGGCGGCTGACCAACCTGCTGGTCGCCGAGCGGATCGTGCTGCTGTACTCGCCCTCCGGTGCCGGCAAGACGTCGCTGATCGAGGCGGGGTTGCTGCCCCGGCTGCGCGACCGCCGCTTCCAGGTCTCCCCGCCGGTCCGGGTGTCGCTCCGGCCACCCGACGCTGTCACCGACGCCAACCGGTACCTGGTGAGCACGCTGCAGTCACTCGAGGCAGGACTGCGGCCGGGGAGCGAGCGTTCCGCCCGCGAGCTCCTCGACCTCGGGCTCGAGGGCTACCTGCAGGAGTGGGCCGCGCAGGACAACTTCGGCACCGGCAACGAGATGCTCGTGTTCGACCAGTTCGAGGAGGTACTGGTCCTCGACCCGGGTGACGACCCGGTCAAACGGGAGTTCTTCGTCCAGCTCGGCAGTGCGCTGGAGGAGCGCGGGCGCTGGGCGCTGTTCAGCATGCGCGAGGACTACATCGCCGGTCTGGACCCCTATCTGGCGGAGCTGCCGACGCGATTGCACACCCGGATGCGGCTGGATCTCCTGTCCCCCGACAGCGCCCGGCGAGCCGCCGAGAGCCTGGCCGCCTCGGGCGGACGCACGTTCCAGGAGCCGGCCGTCCTGTCGCTCGTCGAGAACCTCCGGCGCGTGCAGGCGCAACGGGAGGGCGAGCTCGTCTACGTGCCCGGCCCGGTGGTGGAGCCGCTGCAGCTGCAGGTGGTCTGCCGCCGGCTCTGGGACTCGCTGCCGCCGGACGCCACCGAGATGACCGAGGCCGACGTCGACCGCCTCGGCCGGATCCAGGATGCGCTCGCGGACTACTACGCCACGCAGGTGACGGGCATCGCGGCGGAGAGCGGCGTACCGGAGCGGGTGATCCGTGACTGGTTCGGCCGGCAGCTGGTCACGGAGCAGGGCGTCCGGCGGCAGCAGCAACATGGTCCGGGGGCGGATCCGGCGGCCGCCGAGCGGGTCGTCCGGCTTCTCGAGGACGCACACCTGATCCGCACCGAGGCTCGTCGCGGCACCCGGTGGCTGGAGCTGGCCCACGACCAGCTCGTCGAGCCGATCCGCGAGAACAACGCCGGCTGGCACCTCTTCCACCTGAGCCCGCTCCAGCAACGGGCGCAGCAGTGGGCCGCCCTGGACCGCCCCCATGACCTGCTGGTCACGGGGAAGGTCCTGAGCGAGGCGAAGAGCTGGGCAGCCGAACACCCGGCCGAGGTCAGTGACCTGGAGCAGAGCTTTCTCCGGGCGTCCGGCGGAGCGGAGGCAGACCGACGGCGACGCCGCCGGACCACCGTGCTGCTCCGCTGGCTGGCTGCCGCGCTCGCCGTCGCGCTCGTCGGAACGGGTTTGGCCCTGCGGTCGGCGGAGACGGCGAGGGACGAGGCAGCGGAGCGCTCCGAGGAGGCGACGTCGCGAGCCCTGGCCGCCGAGGCCGCAGCGCAGGTCACGATCGATCCCGCACGTGCCCTGCGCCTCGCCGAGCGGGCGTTGTCCCACGCGACGACCCACGAAGCCGAGGACGCCCTGCGGCAGGCCCTTGCCCAGACGATTCCGGCGGCCGTCCTCACCCATGGCGACACGGTGAACAGCGTGCAGTTCAACCCGGTCGGCGACCAGGTCCTGACGGCCAGCTGGGACCGGACGGCGCGCATCAGGGATGCCGAGACGGGTGAGCAGCTGCGGCTGTTCCCGCACAACGAGAACGTCCTCGATGCCCGCTACAGCCCGGACGGGGAGTTCGTGCTGACGCTCACCGGTTCCGGGCAGCTGAGCACGTGGAGGGTCGACGGTGACTCGGACGAGCCGATCATGACCACCTCCGAGGTCCGGTGGCCGGCCTCGTTCACCCCGGACGGGACGCGGATCCTGGTCGCCGACAGCGCGACGAACGCAGTGAAGATCCTCGACCCGTCGAGCGGCCGGCCCGCGCTTGATCCACTCGTCGGTCACGCGGCCGCCATCAAGAGCATCGCCACCAGCGCGGATGGCGCGTTCGTCCTCACCGCCGGTCAGGACGGCACCGCTCGGGTCTGGGACGGCAGCACGGGGCAGCAGGTCGCCGTCCTCGAGGGTACGGGGGCCTCCGCCTGGCAGGCCGCGTTCCGGGAGGATTCCGGGGCCGTCGCCGTCGGGTACGGCGACGGATCGGTGCGTGTCTGGCGGTGGCCGGATCCGGGCCAGCCACTCGTGCTGGACGGTCAGGAGCACGGCGCGGCCTCCGTCGCCTTCGACGGGGCGGGGAACGTGGTCGCGTACGGGGACAAGTCCCCACGCGTCTTCGACAGCAGCAGCGGAGACCTGCGGCACGAGCTCGAGGGGCATCAGTCCTGGGTGCTGGGCGTCCGGCCCGGCCGGGACGGCCAACGGATCGTGAGCGCTTCCTCGGACGGCACGGTCCGGGTCTGGGATGCGCCCAGCGGTCAGCAGATCGCCGTCCTGCGCGGCCACGAGGACAGCTCCTGGATCCAGGCAGAACTGGACCCGACGGGCGCCGTGGTGGCGACGATCAGCGGACAGTCCGTGCGTCTCTTCCGGCTTCCCGAGCAGCGGGTGCTGCCCGCCGGCCAGGGAGACTGGATCCTGGACGTCGCGAGTCTTCCGGGGGAAGAGCAGGTCGTAGCGGGTGGCGAGGACGGCCATGTCCGGGTGTGGGACGTAGCCAGCGGACAGATGGTCGCCGACCTGACCGGACCAGGTGCCTCGGTCCAGGGGATCGACGTCGATCCCTCCGGCCGATACGTCGCCGCGGCCACTCACGACGGCACCGCGTCGGTGTGGGACTGGCGGAGCGGCGAACTCCTGGCGCAACGGCAGCTGCTGAACATCGCCGTGGAGGTGACCTTCGACGGTGACGGGTCACGGCTCGTGGTCGCCGGCAATCCTGACGTCGTCGCGTGGAACTGGGTCGCGGGCGCCGGCGACGAGGTGCAGACGCTGATCTACGGAGGAATGACCCACTCCATCTTCCAGGCCTTCGCCTTCAGCCCGGACGGCACGTCCTTCGCGACGTCGAGCACCCGGGAGCTCGAGATCTGGAGCAGCGACGGGGTGTTCCAGCGGCAGCTGGGCGGCCACTCAGGCCATGTCTTCGACGTCGCCTACAGCCAGGACGGCACCCACCTGGTGACGGCCGGGGCGGACGGGACCGCACGGATCTGGACCGCCGACGGGGAGCCGGTCCGTACCCTCGAAGGGCATCGCGGGGAACTCTGGTCCGCCGCGTTCGACGACTCCGGGGACTGGGTGGTCACCGGTGGCGACGACGGTTTCATCGGCGTCTGGGAAGTGAAGACCGGCCGGCGGATCGGCTGGCTACCGCGCCATGCCGACACCGTGAACACGGTTCTCTTCACCGGCGGCCAGACGCCGGGCATCCTCAGCGCCAGTGATGACACCACGGTGCGGATCGCCGGGTGTGAGACATGCCTGCCCCGCGATGACCTGCGGTCTGTGGCGGGCGACCGGCTCGCCGCCGACCAGCGGGTCGACCCGAAGATCCCGGCCGTCGGGGAGTGCTTCCCGCACAGTGCCGACCTCGGTCGCCCGGTGGACTGCGACGAACCCCACGGAGCAGAGGTGTTCGCGATCCGGACGCACCCCGGCGGGCCCGATGCCCCGTTCCCCCGCGACGTCTGGGGTTGGATCCGCGAGGAGTGCCAGGGCACGGCGTACAGCGACTACCGCGGCATGGACTACCTCGACGACCTGGAATTCCTTGTCACGGCAGCTGGTCCCGACACCTCGGCGGAGTGGGACCTGGGGCAGCGCACCTTCGTCTGCGTCCTCTTTCCGCTGGACGGCTCGATGGCAACCGGTTCCACTCGGCACACCGCGTGAGACGCGCTCGGCGCCCAGGTCAGCCCTCCGCCGGTCCGCACGTCACCACGGGGCGGTCGTCGTCGGACGTCTCCCAGGTCGCCCGGCACTGTCGTCCTCCCCCGACGGCGGTGACGTCGACGGTGGCGCCCTCTGGGACGCCGCTCACCGTGAGGGTGCGCGAAGCCGTGCCCTCGACCGCCGGGGTCAAGGCCGCATGGGCCAGCATCACCGGGCCGCCACCACCATCGGCCGTGACAGTGACCGTGGCGCCCGCATCGGGATCCGGTGAACGAAAAGCCACCTCCGCGGTGACCGTGGCGCCGTCTGATGCGGTGGAGCCCGCCAGACGGATCGCGCTGACCCCCAGCGACAGCCGTGTCCCGTCAGGCGCCGTGAGCGCCACGACGGCGGCTCCGCCTGCGAGGACCACCGCGACGAGCAGCAGCACGGTCGCCGCGCGGGCCGGATAGGCCCGGCGACGGAACTGGGTGCGGTACCACTCCTTCACCATGACCAGGTTGTTGGTGTTGAGCCCACTCCGGATGCTCACAGTCTGCGCGGTCAGGGCACAGGCGACCGCGAGGACGGCGGCCACGACGCCGGCCACGGCGAGACGGCGCGCTGCGACGTCCGTCGCCGGCTGTCCCGCGGCCAGCAGCCCGAGCCCGGTCAGCAGACTGCCGACCACCGTCACATTCGTCACCACGCGAGACGTGGCGACGTCGATACGGGCCAAGGACTTCGCCGGTGTCAGGTCGTCCGCCAGAGCTCGCCAGGCCAGCACCCGGGGGTCGGGTTCGACCGCGGCCGAGGGGGCGGCGGGGTCGGTCACGGGACGTAGGAGCCTTCGCAGACCTGGGTGTGCGGAGAGCTCCCCCCGGGACAGGTGACCACCACCTGGAACGGCCGGGACGGGGACCGGGTGGATCCCCGATCGCGTCCGACGAGACCCCGGATGCGGCCGCGGTCACCGAACGCGAGGTCGCTGTCGTCGTCCTCGGCGAGCCGCTGGACGAGGAAGGGCGTGAGGTCGACGTGGTGGACGGGGCACTCGTACGCGGCCGGTTCGAGGTTCACGGGCTGGCTCCTGCGGGGGGCGGCGGAGGATCCGTCGTCACCCTAGGTGCGGACGGGTGCCTCGGGGTGACTCACCGTCCCCGTGCTGCGAATGGCGTGCCCCAGACGCTCACCCGCACGTCGTTCGGTCCGACCGGCAGGGACACCCGGACCACAGAGACGGCGAAGGGACCGAGTAGCGACCACCGTGACCGTCGCGACAATCCCCTACGTCGCGCCGTTCCAGTCCGCCCCTACGTCGAGAGCGCGACGACTCGGCATGGCGAATGCTCTAGAAGTCGATCCGGAGCAAGGGACGGAGCGGGACGGGTTCTTGCTCGGCCGGAACCGCTCCCAGCCTCCCCCCGGGCGTGTGCATGAACTCCGACGGCTGCCTGAGGATGTCCCACTCCGCCATCGGGACCGACGCGCGCAACTGGCCGATGTACGACTCATGGACGGGTAGTTCGGCGCTGATCTCGGCCGTGCGGCGGGCACGATCCAGCGTCAGGAAGTTGCCGCGGCCGTCCATGTGGTTGCCGCGGAACCGGACCTGGTGCGCTGGTGCACTCTGGTCCCGGCGCATCGCGAAGAAGTTCTGGACGATCAGCCCCTGCTGCTCCGGTGTGAAGTCGAAGAAGCTCTTGGACCGGTCGGGAACGTAGTCGTACGCCTCGTTCCGGCTGCCCGTGCGTATCGACGCCGAGATCTGTGTTCTCAGTGCGACAGAGATGTAGCCCGTCCCACCATGCTGGTACTGCCAGACATGGGCCATCTCGTGAATCAGTACCTCGGCGTCCCAGGGGGACCGGATGTCGAAGCCGGGCTCGATGCGGATGATGTTGCCGACGGTGGTCCCCGGGGATATCGCGGTCTCGACGATGCGTACCCGGTCCAGGTCCACGGACCTGCCGAACACCGGCTCGACGAGCCTTCTCTCGGCCGCGGTCAGAGGCCGGCCGCCGGGTTCCAACCCTGCCACCTGACGAACCGCCTCCTCAGCTGCCGGGAAGCGGATGTCGATGCCCGGTGCGCGATACGGCCGCTGACGCTGGATCGCTGCTTCGACGCCAGTGCCCACGTCGTCCACGTGCTGTCCCCGCGCGGCCGCCGTCGCCGCCCGCTCCGCCGCGGCGTCGCCGCGATCATCGAGGAGGAGTTCCTGCCCGGACCCGTGGTGCCGTTGCTGGAGAGTGTGGGCCAGCTCGTGCGCCAGCAGCCGCATCCCGGCGACGGAGTGGGGCGCATAGCTGCCGGCGGCGAAGAAGATGTGGTTCCCGACGGTGAAGGCTTGCGCGTCGATGGCGGCGGCGGCCCGATCGGCATCGCGCTCCGTATGGATACGAACTCGGCTGAAGTCATGTCCGAAGATCGGCTCCAGGCGGCGACGACTGTCGGGATCCAGCGCTCGATGGTGCTGCGCCGGCGCTCCTGCTGTCCCGGATGGGAGCGGCGGCCGCCGATGAGTTGCGACCGATCCAGGTCGTCGGTCCACCGTGGCATCGAACGCACACCCAGCCATGCTCGGCACCATTCCCTGCTATCAGCGTGTCGCCTGAGCGACGATCCGGCGAGACGCGCGAAACAGCCGGTCGGGCTGCGTGGCTCTCGACCATGCCCGGGTTCTGCCGTCGGATCATGGGGCCATTCAGCTGCTCGTGGGTCTCGGCGCCAGTGTTCGGCATGTCCGTCACGACGACGTCACCGGACGTACGCGTTCGGCGGCGCGCATGGCGTGACGAGGTGACGCGGCGGTGACGCAGCCGGAGGAGCTTCTACCCGTGGGAGCGTCGGTCCCGGCGTGGACGTTCCTCCAGCCGTGCTGCCTCCGGCTGTCGCCCAGTCCCTGGGAGCAAGGCTCGGGGAACGTCTGACAGACGTGCCCATGGCGTGCACGATCGTGGCGACGGCGTAAGCGCGTCGTCCGTCCCGGTCACCGGCGCGTCGGTCAGTCGATCGGTTTGAGCCCGGCGTCGACGATCTCGTACCCGTCCCCACCCGGCGCGACGACGAACCAGCCGGCACCCGAGCGCAGGAGCACCCGCCCCTCGGCGCGCGGGTACCAGGCGAGCAGGCGGTGGTGCGCCTCGTCGGTCTGGAAGGCCTGCGGGTGCAGCGGCCCCGTCTCCTGACCGGCCTCCCCCGCCGTCAGGGAGATCGACGGTGCGAGCCGGGACGCGGCCTGCAGGTCGCCCGCGCGCATCGAGCCGACGAACCGCTCGTAGAGGTCGGCGATCTCGGTGGGCAGGCTCTCGAGGTCACGCGGTGGATCAGACATACCTGCTCGCCTTGATCGTCGTGATCTGCGCGGCGGTCAGCTTGTCGGTGAAGTTCCTGATGGAGCCGCTGGCCATGAGGTTGTCGGGATCGGCAGAGTGCGCGCCGTCGTCCAGGAGGACGTGTCCCAGCTCGTGGGCGAAGGTGTCGGCCGCGCGCGCCGAGGAGCTGATCACGATCGAGGAGTCGGCCACACCGTGGTAGCTGGGGATCATGGCCTCCCCGCGACTGCCGGCGCTCAGCGACGGGACCCAGTAGGCGGTGATGCGCCCCCGCGTGCGGTTGCGCGCGAGGAGCTTCGTCTCCTCCGCGGTCAGGGTCGGGCTGCTGAACTCCTCGAGGACGCTGTCCGCCCCGAGGATGGCGGTGGACTCGGCGGCCGAGACCGCTTCTCCTGCTCCTCGCGACACGGAGATCCCCGCCTGGCCGAAGACCGTGCTGGCCGTGCGCAGGTCCGCGTCCGTCGTGTCCGCGGCGCCTGCGAGTCGAGTGATGTTCACCGTCACCGAACGCCGGCCGGCGAGGTAGCCGAGGATGCCTCCGGCGACGGCTCCGATGCCGCCCCCGATCAGGGCGCCGAGAGGACCGCCGAAGCCGAAGCCGACGCCTGCACCGAGCGCGGCTCCCCCGAGAGCTCCTAGGCCGGCGCCCAGCGCCTCCTGCTTGCCGCTCGGCGCTCGGGACACGTTCGCGCGTTCGTCGATCGGCGCCCGGGGAACGGCGCCGGCAGCTCCGTAGGACTCGGCGGCACGGTGGAGCGGGCGGCGAGCGGTGACCGATTCAGTCGCCGGACCGGTGCTGATCCGGCTGAAGTCGCGGCCGACGTCCGACCGCACGTCGAGTGACGCCCCCGCGGGGGACCTGCCGGGCGGGCGCAGGGCCGGCGTGACGGCCGCGTGCTGGACCGGTGGAAACGCATCTACGGACCTGTACAGGTCGTTGTGGTGCGCGCTGTGCGGCGCGAGCGCCGCGAAGTCGATCATGGCCGTATCTCCGTCCTGTTCCTGGACGCGCCGGGTCGCTTCCCACTCCGTCGACGTTGCTCTCATGACCGGAACTCGACCTCGCAGCCCCAGCCGAGCGGCAGGTGCTCTGCCACGGCGGCCCGGAGGTTGGCCTCGCGCCGTGGCTCGAAGAGGTCGTGGTAGACCCCCATCTCCGAGGCGTCGTCCGCGCCCGTGCGGATCTCCACGGCGTCGTCCACCCGCGACAGGCGGCAGTAGTCCGGTTTGCCGTAGCGCACGCTGACGAACCTGGGCCGCACGCGCTCGGCCGCGTCCTCGGGCGTCTCTGCTCCGGGCGACTCCATGACCAGGTCGGGCTGGCAGGCGTGCCGGCGTGGTGTCCGCGAGTCCCGGGGCACGTAGCAGTACCGCAGGCAGCCGATCTGCCTCCGGGCGACGTCGATCGGCCCGGTGAAGATCGTGTTCTCCCCGAACTCGACGGCGTGCACGCGGGTGTGCCCGATGACGGTGGCGTCCACGATCGTGGCGACGGCGTGGGCGCGTCGTCCGTTGGGTGCCGCGATCGCATCGCCGCGGTCCGTCGTGGCGTCGACGATGCTGGTCCGGACGAACAGCGCGACCGGCTCTGCGCCCACCTCGTCCCGCTGGACGACGACGGATCCGATGATGCTCCGGTCCACCTCGACGCACGTGTGCCGACGTTCCTCCGGCCGCCGGTCCACCGCGTCTGCCAGGGGTGCGCCCCGCCGCCTGGGCAGGTCGGTGAGGACCAGGCTGGGCTCGGCCGCGTGCCTCGGCTCGCATCGCACGTCGATCTCCCACCCGGGCACGAACGTGCAGTGCCGGACCACGATCTCGACGGGGTCGCCCGAGAACCGGACCGGGTGGGCCGCCACCATGAGCCCGTCGATGATCACACGGCTGCCCGGGCCGCAGCGCACGATCATGTCATCGACGTCCTCCCGCCGCTCCGGCAGGACGATCGTGGGCCGACAGCCCTCGGCGGCGCGGACCTCGAGGGTGTGCAGTTCGCCGACCTCCAGCTTGACGGGCTGCACGTAGAGGCCGCTGTCGCACAGCTCCACCACCAGGTGGGCCGGCGGCCGCCCCGAGTCCTGCAACGCCCGCACCGCCTCGGCGACGGTCGGCTCCCCGTCCGCAGAGCGGATGCGGCTGACCGCGTACGCCCGCTGGATGTGTTCGGCGTACACCGCCTCCAGGACGAGCCGGTTGAGCCGCAGGCGGGCGGGGCCGGCCGGCGCACCGTTCAGCAGCTCGACCGCTTCCTCGTCGAGGGGCTCGTCGCGCTGACCGGCGGCGAGGTCGTGTGCCTGCATCACGCGATTGAGCTCCGCCGAGAGCCGGGCTCGCGCGGTCGCCGGGTCGTCGGCCATCGCCTCGAGCACGGCGGGATCCAGGAGACCGCGCAGGAAGTCGCTGAAGGGTGCGCGGTCACGCAGGAGGTGGCCGGGCATCTGCGGACTCAGTTGCTCGGTCCGCAGGAACGAGGACACCACCGGGACGCCGAAGGGGCCGCGCCGGTACTCACCGCCGCCGATCGCCATCGGGAAGCCGTAGCAGTAGGACGCCGTCAGCTCGCCGAGCTCGTACCGCTCCGGGAACATCACCCGCCCGCGTTCGGGATCCACGGCCACATCGGTGTCGAAGACCTCGGGGCCCCACTCCCCGAGGTCGCGGGCCTTGATCCGCTCCGGAGCGATCGGTGCGCCGTCCTCGTAGAGCTGCAGGCTCCGCCCGTGGCCGTAGTGGCGCGCCAGGTCGTCGACCAAGGCGTCGACGCCGAGCATGCGCGGGATCGCCGGCCGCTCGACTCCGTCCTGCCAGGCCGGAGCCGCCCCGCAGGTGAACAAGGGGGCGTCGTTGCCCAGCACGCTGAGCTCGTAACTGTTGGTCCGCCGGCGCACGCGATACGGACGGACGTAGGACAGCGGCCAGGATGGCAACCGCCACGCGCGGATCGTCACGGTGTCGACAGCTGCACCGGCGCAGTCAGGTCCGTCCTCACCGTCGCAGACGACCGCCGGCCAGCCGCTCACGGCCGGCACCAGGTCTTCGACGGCGGCACGGGTCCCCTTGCGCCGGCGGTAGCGGATGGCGTCCGCCACGGCGCTCCGCGGCACCAGCCCGGCCACCGGATCGGGCTCGCAGCCGCGGCGGCCGGCAGGGACCGGGAGCCAGCGGTAGCCGACGAGGTCGCCGATGTAGGGAACGGCCCAGGGCGCGCAGGTCTCGATGAAGAGGTCGGCGTACATCTGCCGGATGTCCTCCTCGACGAGGTCGGCCTCCGCGCCCAGCACCCGGAGCAGGTCACGGAGCGCATGGCTCAGCTCACCGCCCGGCGCGCGGACGACTCCCGGCAGCAGATCGAAGAATCGGTCGGTCGTCATGGTCGCGGCTCCTCCGACGCCGGCTCGAGCAGGAGCGTGCCAGCGGCATCGGGCGCCAGGTAGGCGAGGTCGACCACGCCCACGACCGGATCGGGCGGCAGGCCCGGCAGCGCAGCCGGGTCCACGTCGAACAGCGCCCTGGCCGCGTCCGCGATCTCCGCCGGGGACCGGGGTTCCTCCGGGGTCCCGGTCGGGATGGTCCCGAAGGCCAGCAGGTCCACCCAGGCCACGCCGCGCACCGCCTGCATCACGGCCATCGCCTCTCCGGGATACGGGACCTGCCCGATCTCTCGGGCGCGGAAGCCGAACGCCGCGACGAGGGCGTCGCGGAGCCTGGGGTGCACCTCCTCCCAGGGATGGTCGGGAAGGGTCCGGATCCGCGCCCGGATACCGAGCAGCATCGCCGTCCGGACGTCGATGCCCACCGTGGCGGGCGGCGACCCGCGCGTGTGCAGCACGGGGTCCCCGGGCCGGTCCTCGAGGTCGCCGAAGCGTGCGAGCGCGCGACGCAGGTTCGTGAGCAGCGCCGAGCCCGCGGTGAGGGGGGCGTCGTCCACGCCGGCCACGACGACGGTGTACTCGGCGGGAGCCGCCGGCGCGGAGACGACCCGCGCCTTGCCGATGCCCGCGAACGCACGGGCGAAGTCCTCGAGGTCGGCAGCCGAGACCAGCCGGTCGAGCGCCGTGAGTCCGATCGGCACACGCTGCCGGATGCTGCCGAGGTCGTCGCGGTCGGCACCGCCGGTCGCGGGCATCGGGTTCCGTACACCCATGACGCCGTTGGGTCGGCTGGCCAGCACGGTGATCTGCCCGGCGCGGGCGTTGCCGACGGCACCGATGCCGCTGCGGTAGAGGGCCCTGACGTTGTCCGTTCCCGTGGGCAGGCGGGCACCCAGGCCGAGGACCACCCGGGTGGTGCCCTCGTCGTCGGTCCGGATCACGTAGCGGCGCTCTCCCGGCCCCACGGCGGCCGCGTGCGGTGCCTCCGACCAGCGCAGGTCTTCCACGCGCACCTCCAGCGCCGCCGTCGAGCCGCTCGTTGTCTCGGACGGGAGGTAGGTGAGGGGGCCCTGCCGGAGCGGGAATGCCTGCAGCGGCCGGGTGGCGTCGCCGCCGCCGAGGACCTCGGCCCGGCTCTCGCCGTGCGTGGCGTGGGCGACGTTGGCGAGGACCTGCACCGTGTCGCGCCGGTAGCAGTACCGGAGGTCGGGATCGGCGAAGCCGAGAACGGTGTGCACGGTGTCGCCGGTCGCGGCGGCGGGCTCCTCGCCCTCGCCGTCCGCTCCGCCGCCCGCCGGGGCGCGGTGGCGCACCGACGAGATCATCACGAGCTCCGTCCCCGGCACACCGGTGACCTGCCGCCGGGAGTCGCGGTCGGCGGGGAGGAGGTCCGTCCGCTCGCCGGTCACGATGACCCGCCGACCCGGGTGCAGGCCCGGGTAGTAGCCGTCCAGCTCGAGCTCCCCGGCGCATACGTCGTCGGCGACCGGCACCTCGGCCAGGGCGAGGAGCTCGCTCTGGCCGTACACGACGACGCGGCGGTCGAGCACGTCCTCCCTCGTCTCGTCGTCGTCCACAGGGCGGGAGAATCCCTCCAGCTGCAGCACGGTGACCCGCGCGGGCAGGTTGAACGCGTTCCGGGTGGTGGTCCGCACGCCGATGACCTCGTGCACTCCGTCGTCGGCCGATCCGGGGAGATCCGGCGGAACCAGGACGGCATAGCTCCCCGGCAGGATGCCGTCGTAGACGGCGTCGAGCGCGATCTCGGCGGGATCGAGACCCGGCACCGCGCCGCTCAGGTCGGTGACGGAGCGGGTGGTGGCCTGCGCACCCTCGCCTCCGCTGCCCCCGCCCGCCGGGACGGCGCCGATGCCCGGTCCATCGGTGACGACGGTCGGCCCTGTTCCCGCGGAGTTCCACTCGAGGTAACCCCGGACCGCCTTGGTTACGGGGTCGACGTCGGGGATGAGGGGTGCGTTGTGGCCGTGCAGGGCCGCCTTCACCCGCATCGCGTGGATGCGGACGGCACCGGTCTGGTCGCCGTGGGCGGTGCCGCCGAGGGCCACGTCCAGGAGCCGCGCCAGTCGCGGGTACGCGCTCTCCAGCAACCCGTAGGCGGCATAGGAGTCCCGGCCGAAGACCGCACCGGGATCGAGCGGGAGCCGCTCACGGTCGGCGGTGAAGGCCGCGGGCCGTCTGAGCAGCGCCGTCAGCAGTTCGGAGTCGACCGGCACGGGGATGCGCGGGCTCTCGGCGACCGGCTCTCTCTCCAGGTCGACGACGGTGCGGTCCCGCTCCGGGTCGGGCTGCACCGTCGCAACGGTGAGGACGCCACGGTTCGTCTCCTGCCCGCGGGGCAGGACGACCAGGAGGTGGTCGCCCTTCGTGAGCCCCGTCGCCGTCCCCGCGAGGTACAGCCGGCGCGTTCCGGTGCCGACCAGCTGCGGGGCGGTGAGACGCGGCCGCATGGAACTCCAGCGGGGGCGACCGGCGAAGGCCTCGCTGGTCTCGAAGGGCTGCATCGTCTCCCCCGGCCCCGGCTGCGTGTACGCACGCGTTCCCGCCGGCACCTCGAGCGGTGCCTCGGGGTCGACGTCGTCCAGGGTGAAGGCGAGAAACGCGTCCGCGGCCAGACCCGGACGTGGCGCGTAGCCGACGAGCCTGCCGAGCTCGACGGCCGAGCGCCGGTGCAGACACGTCCGCAGGTAGTGCTCGTTGACCGTCCGCTCGCCGTAGAAGTCCAGGACGTGACCCAGGCAGGCCCACCCGTCCACGAGCGCGAGAGCCGGGTCCATGGGCGGGCCGGCGCCCCGCGTCGTCAACGCGCGCAGTGCCGGCAGGTCCGCCGCCGAGAGTCTCTGCCGCATCCGGTCGAACGCATCCGGGTACGCCGTGCGGCCGTAGGACAGCGAGCTCGACCCCGGCGGGTTGGCGTCCTCTGCTACGGCGCAGGGACAGCGACCGCAGCCGACCACCGTGTCGTGCCCGCAACCACAGCCGCACGGGGCGCCCACGCACGGCCGGCAGCTCACGGGACCACCTCCAGGTGGATGGTCAGCGACCCGTTCTCAGGCCGGTCGGGATCGGCGTCGAGCCGGACGACCTCGTGCGCCTCGATGCGGAGGACGTCGTCCGCGGGCAGCGGGTCGCCGCCGGCGGTCCGAGCCAGCTTCGTGACCCGTCCGGAGGCGACGCCGGGCACGCGGTGCACGACTGCGAGGACCTGGCTGATCGCCACCGGTCGACCGAAGGTGAGCGCGTCGGGATGGAAGAGGCCCAGGCTGCCGTCCCGGAGCCTCCGGTCGCTCAACCGGTCGCGCAGGGCGGCGCGCACGGCCCCCGGCTGGTGCCCCGGCAGCACTATGACGTCGAGAGCGAGGTCGACCGGCACGTACACGGCCGTCGTCACCTCGACGATGTGGCCGATCCTCCGGTACCGCTCGAGGTGCCCGTGGATCCGCTGCCGCATCTCCACCGTCTCCGCCGTCGTCCCGACGGGGTCGACGAGCACCGTGATCACGGTGCGGGGCGGGCGCACCGTCACCGTCGCGACCGCCCGCTGCACCTCGGGGAAGTCCCGGGCGACGATCGCCGCGTAGTCCTCGGCCACGACGGCCCGCTCCAGCTGCACCCGGAAGGCGTGCGGTGCGCGCAGCCGGACCTCGTCGACCTGCTCCGGATCGGTGCCGCCTCCGGCGGCCAGCGGGTTGCGGACGCCGACGATGCGACCGCCCCGAGGCTGCGCACGGGCCACGACGTGCCGGATCGCGCCCTGCCCGACGTTGCCGGCGACACCACCGCCGGTTCGGTAGGCGGCCAGCATGCGGATGCCCGGGGTGGGTCGCGCGCCGAGCTGGTCGTCCCCGAACCGCAGATGGGCCACGCGGTCGTCATCGACCTCGACGACGACGTGCCGGTCCTCGGACCCGCTGCTCAGCAGGTCGCGCCGGACACGCCAGCGTCCGTAGCGGACGGTTCCGGGCCGCGCCATGGCGGCGTCCTGCTCCCGCTCCACGACGTCCTCCCACGGGTTCGTCCCGGTCACGGGCCCGAAGACGGTGAGCGCGGGAAGGGCGCGACGCGGGTCCTGCGTCACGGTGGCGCGCGCGGACGTGCCGGGGGCGAGAGGGGCGCGGAACACGAGGGGCTGCCGATCGAGCACCGGCTCGTACGCGGGAACCCGCGCCGGGCCTTCGGCGGGTGCGCCCTCGCACGTGCAGCACAGGTCGACCGATGCGGCCGGGACGACCTCGTGGGGAGGGGGGAAGGGCACGGCGACGATCGTCCGGCCGCCGTCGCGGAGCACCACCGGGTCGGGGGCCCGGACGGTCTCGCCGTGGTCGACGAGCACGACGTTGCCACGGGCGACGGTCACGTCCCCGACCAGCGCACACTCCGGTGCCGGGCCGATCGCCGACAGGACGAGCGGGAACGGGAGGGCGTCCTCGGGGTCCCACGCCACCTCGACCACCGGCACGTCGGCCAGTGCGTCCCTTCCGGGCCGCACCGCCGTGAGGCGGACGGGGTGCCGGTGCGAGGGATCGGCGTCGGCGCGCGACCCGGAGCGCGGACCGAGCACCTCCTCGAGGACGAGCACGTCCCCGGGGCGCAGGTGGCGCAGGACGCGGCCGCCGTCCTCCCCGTCCCGCAGCGTCGCCGACGTCGCTCCGGCCGGGAGACAGCACTCGGTGAGGCCCCAGGTGTGGAACCGGATCTCGTTGTGCGCCTCGTGGAACCGCAGCGCCGTGGGGTCGGCGAGCTCCTCGGGGAACAGCCTCGCGAGCTCGGCCCGGTTGTGGCGGGCGAGCCGGGCCCCGGACAGCGCGTTGACGGTGCCGTGGCGCCGGACGGCACGTGCGACTGCCCCAGGTGCGCGGTGGACCAGGGCGGGGTCCTGCAGCAGGCCCGCCAGGCGGGCCGCGACGGCGCCGAGCAGGGCCGGCAGGTCCTCGTCCCCCGGGTCCCCGCGATCGAACAGCCGCCGCTCGTCGTCGGACAGCGTCGTCCGCACGTGGTCCAGGACAGGATCGTCTCCGTGCCGGATGCGATCGACGAGAGCGCGAGGCTCGACGACGTCCTGCGCCGTCACGCCCGCCGGTCCCTCGGGGAGCACCGGCTCGAACACCTCGTAGGTGCGACGCGGCGCACGGGCCAGGAGATGGGACGGAAGGGACGCGCTGCGGACGTCGATCCCCGCCGGCCGGGTGACGAAGGACAACGCGTCGGCGGCGACGCCCGGGTCACCCTCGACCGTCAGGTGGACCCACGCCCGCGCGTTGCAGCCTTCGTGCATGGCGTAGTCGACCAGCCGCGCGTGGCGGCGGACCGACGTGCGCAGGCGCGCCGTGTCGAGGTAGGCCTCCGTCCCGACCGCGTCCTGCGCGTAGCTGAGCCGGTCGGCCTCGTAGGCCAGCACCTCGACGAGGGTGAGGTAGAGGTCGGCGGCGTGCCGTTCCTGCCAGCCGGGAAGCGTCGTCGCGAGACGGTCGAGGAGCAGCTGCCGGAAACTCGCGTAGTCCTTGGCGAGGTAGCTGAGCTCCGGCGTCGGGAGCTCCGTCGACGGGCACATCGGCGCGGGCAGGCAGTCGACGTCGATCGGCGTGCCCGCAGCGAGCGAGAACGTCGCGGTCCGGTAGCGAGGATCGATGTCCTCGAGCGGTCGATCGGGCGTGTCGACCAGGCGGAGGGTGTAGCGGCCCCGGTCACCGGGGTCGTCCACGGTCACGACCGCGGCGTCGTCGCGCGCGGGATCGGGCGCGGGCAGCCACCGCGGGTCCTCGGCCACCACGAGCGGGTCCCCGCCGTCATCCCGGGTGACCAGCACGTTCTCTGCACCGAAGAGGGGCCCGTCGTCCCCCTGCGGCAGCGAACGCAGCAGGAAGAGGTGCAGGTCGAGCTTGTCGTCGACCCGCTCCACCTCGACGTAGTCGATACCGTTCGTGCGCTCGGAGGCACGCAGCAGGGGGCGCCGGCGATCACCGCCGCAGACGAGGTCGGGGTCGGTCACGGCCGGCCTCCCGGCACGGTGACCGTCTCCTCGACGGCGTCCTCGAGCAGCACGTATGTCACGGTGACGGCGAGCGTCGCGTCGTCGCTGCTGACCTCCATCGCCTGGAGCCTCAGGACGTCCCCGAGCTCCCGCTCGATCGCCGCCTGCATGGTGAACTGCAGGGCCGCGGCCAGCTCGGGGCTGTTGGGCGCGAACACCAGCTGGCGCAGGCCGCAGCCGAAGCCGGGCCGGTTGACCCGTTCCCCCGCTTCGGTGAGCACCAGCAGGACCAACATGTCGCGGATGTGATCGGCCGGGGTGGTCTCGGCCGTGCGGCCTCGGCCGTCGTAGGCCCAGGGGAAGTCGACGTCCACGTCTCACACCCCGATCACGCGCGTCTGGACCGCGGCGATGATCGGCGGGCCCTGTGGGATCTGCTCGACGCTCTGGCAGACGCCCTGGCCGGTGCCGGTCACCTGGACGACGGCCGGCTGCCCGTTGATGAACACGCGGGTGGCCGGCACCCAGGTGATCGTCACGCACGGCTGCGGCTTGGGGCCCGGAACGGTGAACGGGCAGCCGGCCACGGTGTGCTTGTCGGACGCCGTGACCGCGGGACCGGTGCCGGCCACGACCCGGGTGTTGCCCGTGTGGGCGGTCGCGGGGGCCGCGTGCGTGCACTGGACGCCGGACCCGACGGTGAGCAGGAACCCTGGCATGTCGTCCGCCTACTTCACGACGAGGGCGCCGGTGTTGACGGTGACGACCCCGCCGACGATCGTGACGGAGCCGCCCTTCCCGTCCGACAGGTAGATGCCGGAGTCGTTGACCACCACCGAGGCGCCGGTGCCGCTGCGGAGCACGACGCCGCCGGTCGCCGGCGTGGGGGGTGCGTCGCTCAGCTGGATCGCGTTCTTCAGCGGGGTCTGCATCGTCATGGCGGGAACGGGCGGAGGTACGAGCTGCGCCAGCGGCGGGACCTCCAGCCGGGTGCTGTAGTAGCAGCCGGTCCAGATGGGGTAGTCGGGATCACCCCGCTCGAACTCGACCCAGACACCGGCCCCCACCGGAGGGACGGCGACCGCGCCGGTCTGCGCCCCGGCGACCGGGAAGCACGGCATCGCCCAGCTGGACGCGACGGTGAACACACCGACGACCTGGACCTGCAGCCGGCCGATGCCCATGGGGTCGACGTTCTGCAGGACGACACCCCGGTACTTGCCCAGGTACTGCTTCCTCGCGCGCCGGGACGCGGCGCCCGCGGCCGTCATGACGGTCACACCGGGATCCTTCCTACGGTCGACACGAGGCCGTTGCGGACGAGGGTGAAGGACTGCCTGAACTCGCCCTCCTTGAGCGTGCTGGTCACCTTCTGCGTGTAGTAGAGGCCGTCGAAGGCGGCGCCCACGCCGCGCAGCCCCACCAGGCGGCGGGGCTTGAGGGCCGAGCCGTAGCGCAGCGCGTCGAGGGTGCCCTCGGCGGTCACCGCCCGCTTGCTCGCCGCCTGGTCGGCCCAGGCCTGCATCAGCGCGCGCGGAAAGCCCTTGAACGCGGTGTCCGCGACGATCTCGAACTTCTTGGGGATCGGCGGGATCAGCCCGAGCGGCGGATCGAGGGGGTTGACCAGCCCGACGGGGACGGGAATGGCGGGCAGCCGCGTGAGCGGGTTCTCGACGCTGACGATCGGCATCGCGGCGGAGTCGTGGTCGAAGCGGCAGCTGACCGTCTCGACGTTGGTCTCGGCGTCCATGTCGACGGTGAGGGCCTTCTGGACCGGCCCGATCCGGAGCACCGGGCCCCAGTAGGCGATGCTGGCGCCCACCGCCGGCCCGGGCTCGACGTAGAACGTGTAGCCGACCATCTCCGCGAGGTCGCGCAGGTACAGCAGGTCGGTTCCCCAGTGCTGGTCGATGCGCTGGAGCGGGTTGTCGATGTCGACCGTCGGCGTCGGCACGATCAGCGGGACGACGCCCAGGAGCATGTACTTGGCGAGGATCAGCGCGACCCGGGCCTCGATCGGCATCGCCGGATAGGGGAACAGGCCGCTCAGGTCGACGTGGTCCATGGCCTGGCTGATGTCGCGGCCCTTGACGATGAGCTGGGTGGGCCCAGGGCCGGTGTCCGGTGCGACCTGGGTCTGGGTCACGAGGCCGTCCATCAGCACCTCGACCGAGCCCCGGATCGTGACGGCGACGACCACGCGGATGAGCGGCGGGACGGCTCCGCCCGACAGGAGGAAGACCGTCTGCAGGAAGGTCGAGTCATCGGTGAGGTTCAGCTTGAGCTCGAACCCGTCGTCCTCCCCGCTCCCGGCGGTCACCGTCACCTCGGTGAGCGCCTCGACGATCGACCGCGGCGCGGGCAACGGAACCGCCGGGCCGACGTAGAGGGACAGCGTCACGGCGCTGGCCGAGGCGCCGGTCACGGCGCGGCCCCCGGCGTGCCCTCGGGCGCGGTGACACGCAGCCTGCGGCCCGGCTCCTGGACCAGGTCCTCGGGGAAGACCACCCGGTTCCCGTCGCAGAGGCGCCAGAAGAGCTCGGGATCGCCGAACACGGCCGCTGCGACGTGGTCGGTGCGCTCCCCCGCCGTCACGACGTGCGTCCCGAGCACGGGCAACTGCTCGGGACGCGGGACGAAGCGGCGCAGGAGGTGGACGATCGGGTGGTCGCCGTCCGGGTCGAGCACCGTGGTGCCGACGGTCGCGTACCGGCTGGCCGGGAAGAGGACCGGCGTGCTCCCCGGCGACGGTTGCAGCAGCGCCTGGAGCCGTCGTTCCTGTTCGTCGACGGTCACGTGGGCACCTCCCGCAGGCCGAGCACGGCGGGAGAGGCGCTCGGGACGGCGGCCGCCAGGCGCTCCTTCTCCTGCTGGTAGCGCAGGTAGAGCGACCCGCCTCGGTGGTCGTGCCCGAGGTCGCTGACGCTGAGGACCCGCATGCCCAGGCTGACCTTGGCCCGGATGGGATTCAGCCGGGTGTCGAAGAACTCCTCGTTGACGCTGAAGTCCGTCACCCGCACCGGTGCCACGCGGCTGGTGCTCCAGATGAAGAGCGTCAGCGGCGATTCGACCGGTGCCACCTGCAGCTCTCCGCGGGCGGCGGCGGCGTGGTGCTCCCGCAGCTGCGCGCTGGACGGGTAGAGCAGCAGCTCGAGGGCCGACAGGTGTGGCTGGATGCCGAAGCGCCCGACGAGGGCGTCGCCGACGTCGAGCTGGTCGACCGCGTCGACCTCGGCGTCCAGCGTGTACGTCTCGATCGGCGGGCCCTTGAGCCGCAGCGCCTGCGAGCGGTCGGTGCCGCCCTCGCCGCCCACGGCCTGGGCCTGGAACGAGCGGCTGAGCGTCTCGGGGTTGTACTGGAGCGCGATGATGCGCACGACCCGGCCGGTGCCGGGATCGACGAGGGCGATGCCGCCCTTCAGGATGCGCGGGGCTATCGCGGGCGAGGCCGTCATGGCTGCATCCCCTCAAGTGCGACAGCAGGACCGACCGGCACCCGGATCACCCCGCCACGTCTCTGCGGCGGCCGAAGAGCCCCCCGACGAGACCGCCGACGAGGAACCCTCCGGCGACGAGCAGGCCGCCGAGCAGGACACCGGCGCCCAGCAGACCCGCGCCCAGGAGTCCGGCGCCGAGCCCGATCAACGACCCGGCGACCACGTAGCCGGTGACGCTGGCCTGGGGCGAGGCGGGGGCCGTGGCCGGCACCACCTGACCCGGCGCGCCGACGAAGTACCGCGACCGGTAGTTCCGCTTGATCCGCTCCACGGTCGGGAGCACGAAGCCTCGGTAGGTGAAGCGCTGCAGGAGGTCCAGGCAGGTCGCGCGGGCGGAGAGCAGTCCGGACCCGACCTGGTTGCCGCGCGGATTGGGAGCCACCTCGGGCGACCCGATCCCGCGCGGGGAGCTGCTCATGGGGTCCACGGACGCGCCCAGCTGCTCACCGGCGGCGTGGCGCAGCTGCAGCTCCCATTCCCGGCCCTGCCACGACGGATAGCGATCCAGCACGGGCCGGGGCAGCTGGTCCAGCACCGGACGCAGGGACGAGACCCGGCTGCCTTTCGCAGCCCGCCACATCTGCCTGATCGACTCGGTCGTGGCCGCCACCACGTGCTCCATGGTGGGACTGAGCGTGCGGCCGCCAGGTGCACGATCCTCGTCGGCGTAGTCGTCCCCGTACGTGCGCCACCGGGCGCCCTGCACGTTGTCGACCTCGACCCCGAGCATGTTGTCCAGGTCGTGCCAGGCCAGCGAGGGGACGTTGGCGCACTGCAGCACGCCGCCCACGGGCACGACACCGAGGAACCGGGTGCTGTACTCGGTGAGCAGCTCCTGCCTCGGCGTGACGATGTGCCCGGCCGCGAAGGCGTCGGTGAGGAAGTGGTCGGCGAAGCCGTTCATCGCCATCGCCCGCACCGCCAACCGTCCGGCCTCGCCGCGCAGCGCCCGATAGCGCGCCTGCGTCCGCTCCGCCCGGCTCAGAAGGGCCTGCATCTCGTCGAGCGCCCGCTGCAGCGAGGCCTCGGTGGGCCCTCCTGCGGCGCCCGGCCGTGCCTCCTCGGCGTCGAGGAGCCGCCGGGCGCGGAGCCGAGCCGCCCGGAAGCGCCGGAGGAGGTCCCGGACCTCGCTCCTGAGGTCCGCGGCCCGCTCGCCGGTCTGGTGTGCCTGCTCCATCACCTGGAGCGCCCGCCAGTGCCACGGCTGCCACGTCAGGTAGTTGTGCGGGTGGAAGTGCGCCGTGTTCCGGGCGGCGAGGTCGAGGTAGTGGGCGCTGTCGCCGAGGAAGTCCCAGACCGGGCCCAGGATCGGGATCCCGCTGCGGCGATCGACCTGCTGCTGCTCGAGCAGATCGAAGCTCGCGATGTTGTCGGCGATCGCCACCATCTCGCCGTAGCCGTACGCCGTCCGGCCGGGCTGGAAGCGCAGTTGTCGCAGTTCGGCCACGAGGTCGGGGTCGACCGGGGCACGCGAGGCCGTCGCCGGACCGGACCTGGTCTCGTCGAATGCCCGGGTGTAGGCGGCGTCACCGATGCGCCGGTGCTCCGACTCCGAGAAACGGCGGAGCACGGCCCGGCCGAGCCGGGAGGACGGGGTGGGGGTGGTGGACCCGGGTCGGGTGACCAGGTCGGCGGTGTCACGGGCCAGCTTCTCCGCAGGGTCGTCCTCGCGACCGATCGGGATGTCGTCGCCCGTCCGTGGGGCTGGTCCCGACTGAGCGACGTGCGCCAGTTCGTGGGCGAGGACGCGCACCCCATGTCCCTCCCCGGGGCGGTACCGGCCCTCGGCGAAGACGATGTGGTCGCCGACGGTGTAGGCGGCCGCGCGGACGGCCCGGGCCGACTCCGCAGCCCGGCTGTCGGCATGAACCCGCACGCGGGAGAAGTCCTGGCCGAACCGCGGTTCCAGGTACTCGCGGATCCCGCTGTCGAGGGGCCGGCCGGGGGAACGCAGCGTCTCCCGGACGACGACCGGCGCGAGGCCGGCCGCGTCCCCTCCGCCGTGGAGGGCGCGCCCCGGGGCTCCGCCGCTGGGGCGGGTGCCGGGTCGCTCGTCCCGCCCGCGCCCGGTGGAGGTGCCCTCCGTGCGGCGACGAAGGGGCACGGGGGCCGGTCGTGCCGTCCGCTCGGGGATCGACGGCCCCTGGAGGGTCTTCGACACGGTCACGGTGCACCCCGGCTCTCGCCGGTCAGGCCGGCGTGGACGGCCGCCGAGATCTGCGCCGCGAGCCCACCGGCGCCGGCCGCGGTCTCCCGCCCGGGGACGTCACCGCCCCGGATCGCCGCGACGGCGCCGCTGACGGCCAGCCCCCGGTCCAGGCGCGAACCGGCGAGCAGTCGTGTCAGCTCCCGCTCCACCATCCGTCCGAGCACGGCGGGCTCCACGCCGCCCCAGGCCTCGTCGAGGACGAGCCGCTCGATGTGCAGTCGGACGTTCACGACGGCTCCCCCGACTTCACCAGCGGACGGGACGTCTCCCCCGCCGTCACCCGCGGCTCGTCGGCCGCGTCGTGCCTCGTCGTCCACCCGGCGAAGTCGGCCGCCACGAAGGGGCGGCCGCCCTTGCGCAGCTCCTCGCGAGCAGCCTCCCTGAGCAGCTCCATCGTCACCGCGCCGTCCCCTGCGACGGCCAGGAACGTGGCGTTCACGGCGGTGTTGCGGATCTGTCCGCCGGTCAGGCCGGGACGGGCCAGCGCGGCCATGTCGAGCCGGTCCACCCCCGGTACGCGCGAGCGCCGCGGGTCGTCGGCCTTGTCGTCGGCCGTCGGGAAGATCCCCCTCCAGATCCGCTCCCGCTGGGCGGCCGCCGGGAACGGGAAGGTGATGATGAACCGGAGTCGCCGCACGAAGGCAGGGTCGAGGGCGCTCTTCATGTTCGTGGTGAGGATGGCGAGCCCCTGGTAGGCCTCCATCCGCTGCAGGAGATAGCTGACCTCGATGTTCGCGTAGCGGTCGTGGCTGTCCTGCACCTCGCTGCGTCGGCCGAAGATCGCGTCGGCCTCGTCGAACAGCAGAACCGCACCGCCCTCCTCGGCGGCGTCGAACACCGTGCGAAGGTTCTTCTCCGTCTCGCCGATGTACTTGCTGACCACGCTGGCCAGGTCGATGCGGTAGAGGTCCAGCCGCAGCTCGTTGGCCAGCGCCTCGGCCGCCATGGTCTTCCCCGTGCCGCTCTCACCCGCCAGGAGCGCGGTGATGCCCAGGCCACGGGAGAGCCGCGAACGGAACCCGTACTCGTCGTAGACCCGGACGCGGTGCCGGGTCTGGTCGCGGACCTGCTCGAGCAGGCGGCGCTCCCGGTCGGGCAGCTGGACGTCGGCGAGCGTCGTGTCGGTGACGATGCGCTGCGCCAGCCCTTCGAGACGGGGACGCGCGCGCAGCCGGCAGGCATCCCAGGTGCGCTCACCGGCCTCGTCGGCGCCCGCGTCGTCGTCGGCGACGGAGTCGGCCACCGCCGCGATCTCCCCGCCGTTGAGACGGAACTGACCGGCGAGCCGCTCGGGCCAGTCCCCTGCCGTTCCCGTGAGGACCTGCTCCCACATGGCGCGCTGCTCGGCCGCGTCGGGACGCAGTGCGTCGAGGACCAGCGCGGTGTCCTGCTCGGGCAGGGGCTCGCGGACGTCCAGGAACACCAGGCCGGTGAGCCGGGAGAGGAGCCGGCTCAGGATGGGCGTGGTCTCGTCCGTACCGGTCGGGGCGCCGACCAGCAATGCCACGTCCAGGAGTCGGGTCTCCCGGTTCCACAGGTCCACGGCGGTGGTGAGGTCGACGTCGCCCGGGATCTGGTCGAGGGACAGCCGGTGGAGCTCGCGGTCGACGGCGTCCGCGATCCACCGGGCGAACAGCCGTTTCGTGGTGGCGTCAGCTCCGGGCATCTGGACCAGCAGCCGGGAACGCCCGGGCGCCGCGCGCTGGAGGGAACGCAGCGCCGCCACCAGCCGTGTCCGCTGCGTCGCGCTGATGATCGCGTCACCGTGCGTGGACGGCACGGCGTCGACGACCGAGGCCAGCCGGTCGTCGAGGTGGTCCCGCCCACGTACGTGGTCGACGACCCGTTCGTCCATCCGCAGTGCACTGCTCACGAGGGCCTGAGCGGGTCCCTGGGCGATGTCGATCAGGCGCCAGTACCGCAGCGGCCGGTCCGGTCCCAGCGCGGCCCACTCGGGTGCGGCGGCGACGCGTGTCATCCCCTTCCTGCGCTCGGGCGGAACGGAGTCGAACTCGGCGTCCATGGCCAACCCGAGGGAGAGAGCGAACGTCGGCGCACCACTCGTGCTCTCCGGCATGGCCCGGCAGAGGCGGGCGACCTCCGTGCTGACGGCGTGCGCAACGCAGAGCAGCGCGACGTCCCGTTCGAAGGGGCTCATCCCGAGGACGTCGCACATCCGCGTGAACCGGGGAGCCGGGTCGGCCGCCAGCGCCCCCTCCAGCCGCTTCCGCGCCCTCCGGGCCGCGGCACGGGGGTCCCGCTCCGCCGGCGCGACGGGCGGAGGACGCAGCGTCTCCTTGCGGCCCCACCACCGGGCGACGGCGACTGCCTCGGGCGCAGCCGGCTCCGCCGGCCCGTCCGCCCGCGACCTGCGGGTGGGTGGGACGAGGAGCGCCCGCAGCCACGTCATCGTGGCGTCCATCAACCGGTCGTCGTTGTCCCGGCGGACGGCGTCGACGTCGACGTCGCTCATGGGAGCGTCACCCGTGGATCGGGAGGCCTCGACGGGGTCTCGCCGCGGTGGAAGTCCAGCGGGCTCTCGGCGCCGGCCACCTGTACGCGGACCAGGTAGGTCCCGGCGGGGACGTCGCCCCGGACGAAGCGCAGGGTGGTATCCCCCGCCGCAGGGGCGGTCACCGGCTCGAGGCGGTGGAAGCCGAGCAGGCGGTCGGCCGGTGCCGGGGTGGTGAACTCGTCGAGCAGGAGGCTCACCCGCTGGCCCGCGGCCAGGGGCGGCGCGAACGTCACGGCCACCACGTCCTTCCGGGGGTCCGGCGGCGGGCCGGCGTCGGGCACGAAGTCGGCGGTGACGGAGGGGCGCAGGAGGAAGGCCGCGCTCGCGGACTCCACCGCATCGTGCGGGACCGGCGGCACGCCGATCTCCAACCGGTGCACCACCTGGACCGCATGGACGCCGGCGGGCAGACCGTCGGCGCCCACGACGATCCGGCGGTCGGTCACCGTGGCGACCGGCGCCGGGTCCCCGTCGTCCACACGCACCGCGGTGACCGGGCCCCGGAGGTTCCGTCCGAGGATCTCGAGCTGGAGTGGCGCACCGGCGGAGGCAGTTCCCGTCACTCGGACCTGGTCGATGACCGGCTGTCGCACGGGGACGGCGTCGACGCCGCTCTGCTGCACCGGGACGGGATCACGCGCCGTGACCGGTGCCTCGATGAGCACGACGCTCGCGCCGTAGGCCACCGACAGTCGGTAGGGCACCTGGACGAACACCGACCAGACCTTCGACATGTCGTCCAGCGACAGCTGGCCGAGGGAGAAGTGCACCGACTCGACCTCCTGGGCCATGTCCGAGCCCGTCAGCCACGGCTCGTCCTGGCTCGCTGTCGCCAGCTCGGCGCGGCTGAGGCCGGGAGCGCTGTGGAGGGCCGCGAGCGAGGTGCCGAGCATGCGCTGCGGGACCAGCTGCTCCTCGTCGCCCGAGAAGCTCAGCAGGTAGTGCAGGTCGATGGCGACGCGCGGACGCCGGCGAACGTCGTTGCCGTCGGCGCCGCGGGTCGGCAGGTCCGCGTTCCGCAGTGCCGCGTTGGGCGTCACCCGGTACAGGAAGATGGTGACCTGGCTCGTCGACTGGCCGTCCGTGGCCTCCGGGCGCCGGGCGACGACGTCGACGCCCGAGACCTCGGTCCCGATGACCTCGGCGAGCCGCAGGCGCAGCGCCTCGGTGACCGTCGCGATCGCCAGGTGGTTGGCCATCATCGGCTCCCCGACCGGCGGGCGAGGTACTCGGCCAGCGGCAGCACTCCTGCGCGGGGCGCCGGCTGCCGCGGTGCCGCACTGGGTGCCGGCCGGCTCCGGATCTCGACCCGACCGATGGTGACCTCGATGGTCGGCTGTGTGCGCGCGCTCGTCCGGTCCGCGTGATCGGGCGAGCGCTCGCGTGGGGGCGGCGGACGCAGCCAGTGCTCGGGACCGACGTCCTCCGACGGCGCCCGGCGCCGGGCGGGCTCGCGTCGTGGCACCGGCGGGACGTCACCGGGAGGGGGTGCGGCGACCGGAGCCTCGAGCGGTGCGGCTGCCTCACGCTCCGGGGGCGTCCCGCGATGGGCCACCACCTCCGCCGGCGGACGGGGGGGCGGCGTGGCCACGCCCGGAGCGGCCTCGTCGGCGTCTCCCGGCCGGGCGAGCCGGGGCGCGTGGTGCGCCGGGTCGGCGACGATCGGGCGGACCCGGTCCTGCGCCGACGGCGAGGACGGCAACGGCGCCGGCGCCGGCACCGCCGTCGGTGTCGACGCGGCCGCCACCTCGGCCTGCGGCGGCGGGACGTCCGTGGCCGGAGGGGCGGCCGGGGGAACCGGCGCAACGGGTGCCACGACTGGTGCGGGGGCCACCACGACGGGCCGGCGTGGTCCCCGGGGCGGCACCGCGCCTGCCGATCCGGCTTCGCGCAACTCCGAACCGGGGGCGGGAGCCGGCGGCGGCTCGTCCGCTCGAGCCACCCCGCGGGCGGGAGCGCCGTCCGCGGGGTCCCGTCCGGCCGGGGGTGCAGGATCCGGTGCGGATGGGAGCCGGTGCACCGAGTGGATCCCGGGTGGCTCGTCGTCCCCTGGATCGGGGTCGGTCACCGAAGGGCCGCCGACCGGCTCGAACCTGGCCCGGAGCCGTGGTGCCAGCTCCTCCCCCAGACCCGCGCTGCGCGCCACGAGGTGGCCCAGGAAGTCGGTCATCTCCGGACCAGACCGAGGTAGAGGGATCGACGCGACGGGCTCATGGCGAAGATCTCGGCCTCCGACCAGCCGTACGCCGACGCGAGGCGGTGGACGTCGTCGATCAGGCTGTGGACCCAGGCGTCCAGCTCCTGCCAGAGGAAGGACACGATGTCGAACGTCGCCGCCCAGGTGCACGCGCAGGAGGGGCAGGTGAGCACGAGGCGGGTGTCGGCCTGCGGGTCGGCCGCGGCCATCCGCGCCACCAGCTCCGCGCGGACGCCGTCAGGGAGCTCCGTCACCGGGACGTCGGCGTCCCCCCGCCGGGCGGCAGTGACACACCGGGCCATCAGGAGCTCGCGTGCGTCCGCCCCGGACCGGGCCGTCCCGAGCTCGGCGAGGTCCCCCGCCGCGGGCGGCCGGGCGAGAACGGTGTAGCCCGCGCTGGTCAGCTCGAAGGTGGCCGTCGGATCGCCGGGCGGGCGGGTGCGCACGTCGTCGACCTCGAAGCCGAGCTCCACCCGCTCCGCGCAGTCGGGGCACGAGGCGACGGCGACGATGCTCGAGCCGAACAGCTCACCCCGCAGGTCCAGCAACAGGGCGTCGCGCTGTCCGACGCTCAGCTGCGTCCGCCGGCCGACGTCGACCCCCAGCACGGCCAGGAGGGGCTGCCAGCGGTGAGCAGGTGACCGGCTCTGGCCCTGCTCCCAGGCGGAGACGAGATCGGCGGCGAGCATGGGTCACTGGTTCAGCGTGGGCTCGGAGGGCTCGGGCACGTCGCGGTCGCGTTCCCACCCCTCGTTCTCCAGCTTGATCGTCTCGATCGCGACCGCGTTGGCGTTGGCGTCGAGGTCGGGCAGCGTCTGGAATTCCGAGACCCAGCAGCGGTAGACCTTGAACGTCTTCACGACCTGGCCCGCCTCGTTGTAGAGGTCGATCAGGAGGTCGCGGCGGAAGTCCTTGAGCGACATCTCCTGCCCGGGACCGTTGCCGTAGTGCCAGACCTTGTTCGCCCACTGCTCGAACTCCAGGTCGTGCGTCACGCCCCGTTCCAGGGTGATCGCCTCGTACTTCGTCCTGCCCGGGCCCCGGCGGCTGGTGCTGGGATCGCCGCCCTCGCGGTGCTCGACGACCTCCGTCGTTCGCTTGAGGGCTCCTACCTTGCTGATGCCGGCGACGTCCCGGCCCTCCCACCGGACCCTGAACTTGAAGTTCTTGTAGGGGTCGAAGCGGTGGACGTTGACGTTGAACTGGGCCATCGTCGCCTCCTCAGGCCTGGACCTGCCCAGCCATCTGCTGGAGCTTGAGCACGACGAACTCGGCGGGCTTCAGCGGGGCGAAGCCGACCACGATGTTGACGATGCCGAGGTTCCTGTCGTTCTGGGTCGTCGTTTCCTTGTCGCACTTGACGAAGTAGGCCTCCCGCGGTGTCGCCCCCTGGAAGGCGCCCTTGCGGAACTGGTCGTGCAGGAAGGCACCCACGTTGAGCCGGATCTGCGCCCACAGTGGTTCGTCGTTGGGCTCGAACACGACCCACTTCAGACTCCGGCGGAGGGTTTCCTCGATGAACAGCGCCGTCCTCCTGACCGGCACGTACTTCCACTCGGACCCGATCTCGTCGTTGCCTCGGCAGGTGCGCGCGCCCCAGACGACGGGGCCGTAGATGGGAAAGGTCCGGAGCGCGTTCACGCCCTTCTTGTTCAGCCGGCCCGACTCCGCGTCGGTGAGCACGTTGCCGAGGTCACGCACCGGACCGAGGCTCGCATCGATGCCGGCGGGGGCCTTCCAGACTCCGCGGGTGGTGTCGGTCCGGGCGTAGATGCCGGCGACGATCCCGCTCGGGGGGAACGGGCGCGCCCGCCCCTCCTGGAGCGGATCGGGCACCCGCACCCACGGGTAGTAGAGGGCGGCGTTGATCCCTGCGTCACCCTGGATCGGCGTGACGGTCGCGTCGTTCGTCGTGGTGCCGCCATCGGCGATGAGGAAGGTGCGACGGTCCCTGCAGAATGCCGCCAGCGCCGCCAGGCTGGCGAGGTCGGTGAGGCCCGGCACGCACAGCAGGTTGACCAGATCGACCCGGTCCAGGTGGTGCACCCCACCGAGGCGACCGTCCTCGTCCGCGTCGGTGGGCATGACCTGCGCCCAGAAGTCGGCGTCTCCTGGCATGAGGACCGTGCCGCCGGAACCGCCCTGGAGCATCTCCCCGGTGACGGCGGAGACGGTCGTCCCGCCCTCGGCGACCGCGGCGTTGAGGATCTCGGACTCCTCGTTGACGACGCCCTCGACGTACCGCGCGTCCGAGGGGAGCAGCGACAGGTTCTCGAAGACCTCGGCCACCTGCCGGGTGCCGTCCGAGGGGTTGCGGCGGATCACCGTCAGCCCGAAACGCAGGCTCCCGTCGTCGTCGGTGCTGACGACGACGACATCGACGCCGTACTCGTTGCCCCACTCCCCCGGGCCCGTGCTCCGGAGCGTCAGGTCGTCCACCGTCAGTTCGGCGAGGGTCGCCGCAGGGTCCGCCACCCGGACGATGTACGCCTCCTGGCCACCGGCGGCGAAGAAGTGCGACACCGCATAACTCACGATGCTGTCGCGGTGAAGCCCTCCGAAGTGGCGGTCGTAGTCAGCCCAGCTGAAGACGTGGCCGGCCTGGTCGACCGGCCCACGGGGTGTCCAGCCGACGAACGCCGCGATCGACGTCGCGACCCCCGTGATCGCACGGACACCGCTCGGGATCTCCTCGACGTACACACCGGGATAGCTCAACTGCGGGGGCATGTACCCGACTCCTCAGGCTGCGGGGGCGGCGGACGCCGCGTCGGACGGCGCGTCGTACAACTGCTGGACCTTCGCGGCCCGGGACTGCCACAGCGCGGTCAGCTCGGCCTTCAGCTCGTCGACCTTCGCCTGACGCTCGGTGAGGGCGGACTGCCCGTCGGCGAGGGCGTCGCCCGCCGCGGAGAGCGCCGTCCCGGCGTCGGTGACCGCCTCGATCAGATCCGCCTCGTACGAGGGGTCGCGCAGGTCCTCGAGCTCGGTCTTCCTGGCGGTGACCTCCAGCGCCAGGACGCAGGCCTTCGCGGCATGCCCCGCGGTCGTCGCGGCGACGAGTTCGGACCGGAGCGCCTTGAGCCTGGCCGTCGTCTGCTTGATGGCCGCAGGCAGTCCCGTGAGCCGCGCGCTGGCGGCGTCGTGGGCCACCTGCTGCTCGACCCATGCTCGCTGCAGCCGGTCGCGCTCCGACTCGAGCTTCGGGACCTCGCCGGCCTGGACGTCGACCTCGGCCTGCTTGTCGGCGATGGCCTTGTCGATCGCTGCGAGCGCCTTCCCGAGCGCCTCCTCGACGTCGTCGTCGAGCTGGTCGATGAGCGGGCGGGCGTCGTCCAGGGCCTTCTGCGCGTCGTCGAGGACGGATTGGCTGTCCGTGCGCGTCCTCTCGAGATCGCCCGCGGCACGGTCGAGGTCGGCCAGCTGCTTCTTCACCTTCTGCTGCTGGCTCTCGCGGTCGGCGAGCGAGGCCTTGCCCTGCTTGATGGTGGTGGCGAGCTCCGACTGCCGTTTCCGGAGCTCTGCCATGAGTTCGCCGAGGGTGTCGGGGGTCGAGTCGTCCGGAGCCGGCGTCTTGCCCCCCTGTCGGGCGCCCTTCGCCGAACCCGCGGAATCGTCCGTCGACGAGGTGCGCTCCTCCGCCGCGGTGGCCGACGCACTGGCCCCCGGATCGTTGGCGGCCGCCCGGTCGCCGTGGTCCTGCGTGCTCATCACCGCTCCTTCGGCCCGGCTGCCTGTCCGCTCAGCCCGCTACTGCTCCGGCGTGCGACACCGGGGGCCCCGCCCGTCTCCCCACACCCCGATGGTCGGGGCCCGGCGTCACCGCACCGTCACGACCATGTCAACGTCGGCGGGTCGCCGTCGGAACACCGGTACGTCGGTCCTCGGCCACCTCGGACGATCCCGCCCGGATCGCGAGGCAGACCGGCCGTGGGTCCAGGCGTGCCACCACACGAGCTCGCGACGGAAGCGGCATCAGCGCGACGACTGCGGAGGCCACTCCCCCACGGTGGGAGAGCCCGCTCGTCGCCGAGGAGAACCCTCCGCGGCCTCAGGAGCGGATCGCCGCCGTCGCGCGTCGCCCCGGGAGGTTGTCGACCAGTCGGCGCATCTGCGGCGTCGGAGCAGCGCCCATCTCGTCGGCCAGCATCTCGTGGAACGACTCGTATGCGCGGACCGCCTCGGCAACGTTCCCCTCGGCCAGGTGGACACGCACGACCGTGCGGTGGGCGCTCTCTCTCAGCGGCTCGGCTCGTACTGCGGCGTACGCCGCTTGCACTGCCTCGCCGTAGCGGCCCGCTGCCGCGTACTTCTCCGCCAGCGCCTCGAGGGCGTGCATGCGGAGTTGTCGCAGCCGCTCGCGCTCGAGGAGAACCCAGTCCTCGTACCACCCCGGGAGGAGCTCCCCCGGCAGACCGAGGTCTCCGGCGGCGAGGACGTCCGTCGCCGAGCAGGAAGGATCCAGTGCCTGCCGCGCCCACGCCACCAACTCATGGACGTCGACGAGCACATCACGAGCGATGGACAACGTGCCGCCGGACACGGTGATGAGTCCCGGTGCGACCTTGTGCACGCGCCACAGCGAGGACCGCAAGCTGCCATGTGCGTGTTCTTCGGTGACCTCCGGCCACAGCTTCCCGGCGATCGCCGTTCGTGCCGGCCGTCTGGTGAGACTGAGATGCGCGATCAGTCGTTGAACTGTTCGCGGGAGCTCCGGTGCAGCATCACGACCGACACCCTGCAGCTCGAGGGTGAACCCGTCCAGCAAGCCGACACGTGTCACCACCGCGTGGTCCATCGGTTCCCCCTTGGCCCCGTGAGTGTCGTTTGACGGACGGTTTCCGGTGCCACGGCGGTTCAGAATGGTTGGGCAGTCGCTACTCGCTGTCAATGCGCGTTGCTGCGTCACCGATGAAATCCTGCAGCCACTGACTCACCGTGTCCGTCACCTCACGAGGCGCCGGATCCCCACCTCCGCACACTCCAGGAACGGACGGGCCCGGAGCCCTCGTGTACGCCACGCACGCACCGGCGCCGTCCTCGTGACGCTGTTCCTCCTGGTGTTCGGCCTGCTGGGCTTCGCGAGCGACCAGGCGATCTTCTCGACACATGTCAGATCGGTCCTGTGGAATGTCCTCCAACGGCCTGCTGTCGACCCTCTCCGTGGTCGTCGCCGTCGTGCTCCTCGCCGCCGCCGCGCAGTCCACGCAACGGTGATGCTCGGCCTGGGGTAGCTGTTCGTGCCCTGGCACCGAGCAGGTCCCGGCCCCGGCTGACGACAGGACGAGCACTGGCGGCAGCGGTGCGTCGAGGAGCCGCGCGACGGAACGCACCGCCGGTGGCCGGATGTCGGCACACTGCGAGGCAGCCGCGCTCAACAACGGGCGGCGGTCGCCATCGAGCCGCTCCGCACAGAGGGCACGCCATGACCACTCGCATGCCGGACACGCACGGACGATCCACCGCCGACGAGACGGTGCAGCACCCCCTGACGCTGGTGCTGCCCATCCGCTCATCAGAGGACTTCGCGGCCCTGCGGGCAACGATCGAGCAGCTGCAGTCCCTGCCCCGGGAGCAGAACCCGATCATCCGGGCCCTGGACCAGATCTCCACCGTCCACTTCGCCCGGTTCGTGTTCCTCGACGAGACCCGCCTGGCCGTCATCACCACGTACGACGGCGACTTCGCCACCTACATCAACGAGTTCGTCGACCACATCGGCGACGTCTTCAACGCTCTTCTCCAGCACGTGGGCGACGCCCCGCCGTTGCCGGTCCAAGCGCACCGTGACGAGTTCCTGGCGTACATCCGTCTGCACGACCTGGGCTGTGTCCCGCCGTTCTACAGCGCCTATCCGGATCGAACGGTGCTCGACATCCTGGCAGCCCCCACCGGCTGATCCGTGGTGTCCGCACTGGACCTCGCCGACGTCCAGGGGCTGATCGTCCGGGGATACACGATGCCGCTGGCGCGCCACGTGCTGCTCCGGATCGACGTGCCCGCGGTCGCACACCGACTGCTGGCCTCACTGGTGGACGGCGGCCCGAGCACACCGCAGGTCACCAGCGGCGCCCCGTGGGAGACCAAGCCGGAGCACTGCCTGAACGTGGGGATCACCTTTGCCGGGCTCCAGGCCCTCGGCGTCTCCCAGAGATCGCTGGCGAGCTTCCCCGACGAGTTCATCGCGGGCGCCGCTGCCCGGGCCGAGCGGGTCGGCGACGTCGGTACCAGCGCACCGGCGAACTGGCTGCCGGCTTTCACCGACCCGGGGCTGCACCTGCTCGTCTCCGTGTTCGCCCGGGACGGCGCCGCCCTGAACCGCCCGACGGACGCCGTCGTCTCCGCGTCAGGCCGCGGCCTCACGGAGCTCTGCCGGTTCGACGCAGCCCTGCTGGGAGCGCGGGTGGACCACTTCGGATACGTCGACGGCATCTCGCAGCCCACCATCGCATCGGCTCCTCCCACCGGCCCGCCGGATGCCATGCCGGTCGCGCCGACCGGCGAGTTCCTGCTCGGTCATCCCAGCCAGCACGTCGGCTTCAGCTATCCGGTGCCGACCCCGGACGCCCTCGGCCGCAACGGCAGCTTCGCCGCCTTCCGGATGCTGGCCCAGGACGTCGACGCCTTCACCGAGCTGCTGACCGAGCACAGCCGTCGGACGGGTCTGTCAACGGAGCTGATCGCGGCCAAGCTCTGCGGCCGGTGGCGCAACGGGACGCCGCTCGTTCTCTCTCCCCACGCGGATACTCCGCAGCCTCCCCTCTCCCCCGAGCAGCTCAACGACTTCGACTACGTCGGCCGGTTCGCCGACGAGCGAGGCATGGCCTGTCCCATCGGGGCACACGTCCGCCGGATGTACCCGCGAGGGTCCCGCGTGGCCGGGAACGGTGGCCACAAGCACCGCATCGTGCGCCGCGGGCTCACCTACGGCCCGGCGTTCGACCCGGCCCGGCCGCACGACGGCGTGGAGCGCGGCCTGCTCGGCATGTTCATCGGAGTGAGCCTCCGCGACCAGTTCGAGTTCCTCATGGCCGACTGGGCCAACGACGGCCTCTTCGCACCCGGGCTGGGCCGGTCCAAGGATCCCATCGTCGGTGCGAACGACGACGCGGCCGGCACCTTCTCCATACCCGGTCCCGGAGGCGCGACGGTGCTCACCGACCTACCGCGGCTGGTCACCACGCGTGGGGGCGCCTACTTCTTCCTCCCGAGTCTGACCGCTCTGCGGTACCTCACCGACCTGTCCGGCGCAGCCGAGAGCCAGCATCACTGACGGGTTCCACCGCGGTCGGTTCGAGGTCGACGAGCTCCGCACGACGTTCCCCGGCCGTGATCAGGGCGTAGTGCGGCGACGGACGAGGACCCGAAGAACGCACGGGACCGTGCGTGGCGTCTACCGTCGGGCTCTGGCGTGATCCGGGTCACGAAGGGGGCTTCCGTGTCGACCACCACAGTGCCGAGTTCGACCTCGCCGGAGCGCAGGATCCGTGGATCCGAGGGTCCGGCGCCGCGGAGCGAGTCCGAGGCCATCGCGTCGGTGGAGGGTGGCGAACCGGTCGCCCTGCCCACGCCCCGAGGTGTCGTCCGCGGACTGTTCGCGACCTTCGCCCGGCCCAGACCCCTGGCACGGGAGGCGGTCCGGCTCGGGCGTGACTCCGTGCGCATCCTCCGCGGCACCGACGAGATCGCCCCCTCGCCGAAGGACAAGCGGTTCGCCGACCCCGCCTGGTCGCAGAATCCGGGCTACCGGCGCCTCGCCCAGTCGTACGTGGCGCTGTCCGGATCTCTGACTCGCCTCGTCGACGACTACGAGGCCAGCGGCCCGGACTGGCGGGAGGTGGAGCAGGCCCGCTTCGTCCTCAACGCGTACATCAGCGCCCTGGCCCCCACGAACACCCTGCTCGGCAACCCCGCGGCGCTGAAGCGCGCCTTCGACACCGGCGGGCGCAGCCTCGTCCGAGGCCTCGGCCACCTGCTCCACGACCTCCGGCACAACGGCGGGATGCCGACCCAGGTCGACCGCAGCGCCTTCACCGTGGGCAAGGATCTCGGGGTCAGCCCGGGAGCCGTGGTCCACCGTGACGAGGTTCTCGAGGTCATCCAGTACGCACCGTCGACGGCGCGCGTGCGGCATCGACCGCTGGTCATCGTGCCGCCGCCCATCGGACGCTTCTACTTCCTGGACCTGAGCCCGGGACGGAGCTTCGTCGAGTACGCGGTGAGCCAGGGCCTCCAGGTCTTCATGATCAGCTGGCGGAACCCGACGAAGCAGGAGGCGGACTGGGACCTGGACACCTACTCCGGCGGCGTCCTGACCGCGATCGACGTCGCGCGAGAGATCACCGGCTCCCCCGACGTCACCACGCTCGGGTTCTGCGCCGGCGGCCAGCTGATGACGACGGCGCTCAACCACCTCGCCGCCACCGGCGACGACCGGGTGCACGCCGCGGGCTATGCCGTCACCCTGCTCGACTTCTCCAGCCGGGCACCGCTGGGCGCGTTCTCCGCCCCGCGCCTGCTCGACCTGGCGCGGCGGAACTCGCGGCGGGGCGGGGTCATCACCGCGCGGCAGATGGGCTCGGTGTTCACCTGGATGCGGCCCGACGACCTGATCTTCAACTACCTGGTCAGCGAATGGCTCATGGGTGAGGACCCGCCCGCCTTCGACATCCTCGCGTGGAACGCGGACGGCACGAATCTGCCCGCTCGGCTGCACGAGCAGTTCCTGGAGATCTTCGGGAAGAACGCCCTGGTCCACCCGGGAGCGATGCGCGTGCTCGGCACGCCCGTCCACCTGAGCCGGATCACCGTGCCCACGTTCGTCACCGGTGCGCTCACCGACCACCTGACGCCGTGGGACGGCTGCTACCGGACGACGCAGCTGCTCTCCGGCCCGACGACGTTCGTGCTGAGCTCCAGCGGACACATCCAGAGCCTGGTCAACCCGCCGGGTAACCCCAGGGCCAGCTACTGGACGGGAGGCGAGCCCGGCCCGGACCCGCAGGCCTGGCGGGCAGCCGCGACGAAGCACACCGGGAGCTGGTGGGAGCCCTGGGCGGAGTGGATGAACGAGCGCTCGGGTGACGAGGTCGAGCGGCCCACGGATGTCGGCAGCTCGGCTCACCCGGCGCTGGAGCCGGCGCCCGGCACGTACGTCGTGGAGCGCCGCTCGAGCTGAGCCCGGCCCCCTCCCAGGGCCCCACCCCGAGGGACGAGGGGTGGGGTGGGGACGGAGGGGCTTTCTCAGCCGAACGCCGTCTGCATCTCCTCGGACGCCGGGGCGCGCTCGGGCTGCGCGGGCATGTCCGGCTGGGCGGCTCCGGTCCCCTGCTCGCCGGGACGCTGGACCGCGACCACCGCCGGGTCCACCCGCATCACCGCGTACCCGGCCACGGCGCCCGCACCGAACCCCGGCGCGAAGACCCGCAGGGGTTCGGTGATCACGCCGTCGCGCACCGCGTCGTGGATGGCCAGCGGGATGCTCGCCGACGACGTGTTGCCGACCCTCTCGATGTTGAAGTAGAGCTGGTCGGCGGTCAGCCCCGCCCGCTCGGCCAGTTGGATGACCATCGTCTTGTTGGCCTGGTGCGGCACGATCAGGTCGATCGCGTCCATCAGCGACCCGTCCCGTCCCTCCGGTGCGGGCAGCTTCCCGAGCTCGTCGATCATCTGCGCGAGGTAGCGCCCCGCCAGTGCCTTCACCTGTGGGCCGAACACCGTGATGTTGTTGTCGAACTCCGGATTGGGCCAGAGGATCGAGTTCACCTCGCTGGCCGGGCCGCTGGCGTAGGTCTTCATGAACTCGATGTCGCCGTCGGTCCCGTCCGCAGCCGGGCCGACGACCAGCGCCGCCGCGCCGTCCCCGAAGATCATCCGGGAGGTCCGGATGTTGCCGATCTTGTCGGAGAACTTCTCGACACAGACGACCAGGACCGGCCGCTCCACCTCCTGCAGCATCCGGACGGCGTCCGCGACGCCGTAGGGCATGCCCGCGCAGGCGGCGATGATGTCGTAGGCGGCGTAGACCTGGTGCATCCCGAGCTGCCCGCAGAGGTAGGTGGCCAGCGACGGGATGAGCCGAGAACTGGTGCAGGTGCAGACCAGGACGCCGCCGATCTCCTCCGGCTGCCGCCCCGCCTTGTCCAGCGCCGACTCGGCGGCCCGCAGGGCGAGCTCCTCCAGCGGGAGCGAGCTGTACTCGCGCTGCTCGATGCCGGTCTTGGATGCGATCTCGTCGGCGCTCATCGGCGACCAGTTGTAGGCCGTGTTGCGGATCAGGTCGTCGTTGCTGCACACCTGGTCGCCGTGCACCGCCGCCAGCGCCTCGATCCGCGGCTGCACCGAGAAGCGTCGCCGCACGTCGAGTTCCGGATACGGCCGGACCGGCGGGCGCGACTCTCGGGGCCCGGCGACGTGCTGTGGCTCGGCGCCGGCGCGAAGCCGGCGCAGGAAGGCCCGCACCTCTTTGTCCCGCGGGTGGAAGGCGACCACGTAGTCGTCGTCCCGGAGGTCGCCGGCCTCGGCCAGCTCCACCTTCGACCGCTCCCACGGGTACTGGTTGTGCAGCACCATGGCCCAGCGGTGCAGCGCCTCGAGCTCGGGGACGTCCTCGGACACGTCGAGGATGTCGGTGTAGTCGTAGACCGGGAAGTCCGGGTCGTAGCGCGGCAGCCGGAACGTGAGGTTGCCCGGCTGCTCGAGGAACTCCGCGACCGTGGGCTTGACCGCCGGCAACGTGGTCGCGTGGTGCCGGCGGTTGGCGAAGACGTCGAACAGGATGTCGAAGATGCGGTCCTCGCAGCCCTCGTTCCATCGGGCCGGCAGCCCCGGGAATGCCTCCTCAACGCCGGTGACTTTCGCCTCCCCGTCCTCCCACGGCTGCAGGACGGGGAGGAACACGTCCGTGCGGTTCCGGGGGACGTCGGCCCAGCGGGTCGGCCGCTTGTCGTACATCGTGATGGAGAAGCGGTTGGCCCAGAAGAGGTTCAGCGCGAGGTCCCGCATCAGGTCGTAGCGGGTCTCGTAGGCGCCGGTCCGGACCCTCTCGAGGATCTCGGTGCCGCTCGGCGCCTTGGTCTCGAAGTCCCGGCGGATGACGCTGTCGAGCTGCTCCAGCGTCTCCATCGTGGAGAAGTCCAGCTCGGGCATGATGTTCGAGGGAAAAACCATGCGGCCGTGCCGGTTGAGGACGAAGGCGTTCATCGACGGGCCTCTTTTCTGGGTCAGGGCAGGACGGCTCGCTCCATCCCCCGCTCGACGGCGGCGATGAGACGCGGGCGGAGCTCGGCGGCCGGGATGATGTCGTGCACCGACCCGACACGGCGGGCCCGTTCGATGTCGTGGACCGCCTCGAAGCCCGCGGCCACCTCGCCGAGCTTCTCCGAGCGGACGGCGGCTCTCAGGGTGGCGAGCTCGACCCGCAGATGTGCCTGCTCGACGCCCTCGGCGCTGTTCATCGCGGCTTCCACCTCGCGGACGCGCGGATCGGCACCCGTCCGCTTGTCGACCTCGCGCGTGAACACCACGGCGGCCGCGGGAGCCCCGCCGATCACCGACGCGTACGAGCCCTCGACGGCCAGCACCTCCATGTTGTCGTTGAGGACGCCGGAGAAGACGACGAAGGCCCCGCCGTGGTAGCGGGAGACGACGCAGAAGACGATCGGGCCGTCGAAGTTCGTGATGGCGCGGCCGATCTCGGCGCCGTACTCGAGTTGCAGCTTGCGCAGCGACTCCGGTGACCCGTCGAAGCCGGAGAGGTTGGCCAGCACGACGAGCGGCCGGTTGCCGCTGGCCGCGTTGATCGCGCGGGCGGTCTTCCTCGACGAGTGCGGGAACAGGGTTCCCGACGTCCACTGATCGGGACCGTCCGCGGGAAAGCTGCCGCGTCGCGGCATCGGCCGCGACTCGACGCCCAGGACGGAGACCGGATACCCGCCGAGGTGCGCGTCGTACACCACGACGGTGTCGGCGTCGGCCATGCCGGTCCACCGCTCGAGCACCGGGTGGTCCTGGTCGGTGACCGCGCGCATGACCGTGCGGATGTCGAACGGCTTCTTGCGCTCCGCGTTGGTGGCGGCGGAGAAGATGTCGCCCACGGTGGTGAACTCGCTGGCCGGATGCCGGTGCGGGAAGGAGCGCACGTCCCGGTCGACGGGGTCGTCCGTGCCGGCCGCCCGCGGCCAGCGCTCACCCGGCGCGACGTAGGCGTGGTCGTAGTGCCGCATCAGCAGCTCGCCCGCGGCGGTCAGATTGGGCGCCCAGTACTGCGCCTGACCGTTGGGGCCCATGACGCGGTCGTAGCCACCGATGCCGAAGTTGTCCTCGGCCGAGACGCCTCCGGAGTAGTCGAGCGAGTGCTTCCCGGTGAGCACCATCGCGCTGTCGGGGGTCATGACGAGGATGCCCTTGGTGTGCATGAGCATCGTGGCCTCGGCGTTCCAGTACGGCTGGGCCCCGACGTTGATCCCCGCGACGACGACGTTGATCTCGCCGCCGCGCTGTGTGAACTCGATGATCCGGCGCAGTGCCCGGGCGACCCAGTCCATGTTCTCCGTGCCGCTGTCCATCGAGATGCGCGCGCCGGAGGACAGCGCGAACCACTCGACGGGGATGCCCCGCTCCTCCGCCAGGTCGAGCGCGGCGTTCACCCGGGCGCACTCGGGCTCCGCGACGGTGCCCAACTGCTTGGTCGGGTCGCCGAAGAGGGCTACCCGGGTCATGCCCTCGGGGTAGCGCTTCGTGGGCGTGCTCACCACGCCGACGACGATCCCCGCCCGGTTCTGCCCGGCCGGCCGCTCCACGGGGACGAGCCGGCCGTCGCCGTCCAGGTCGTGCTCGACGAACGAGCCTCCGGGGCCGGCCAGCAGGGTGCTGAGCTCGTACGGGTAGACCGCCCCCCGGGCACGGGAGCTCAGCTCCTTCTCGGTGTAGTCGTCGAGCGGACGCATGGGCTCGGTCGGCCGGTCGGTCAGCTGCATCTGCACGCCGGTCCCCGGCCGGTAGGAGAACCGCAACGCCACCTCTCGGGGCGCCTCGCCCTCCTCCTGCAGCCGGGCCAGCAGCACGATCTGCTCGAGGCCGGCCCCCACCGTCAGCGGCGCCGCCGTGCGGGCGAAGGCGGCCACCTCGGACAACGGCACCTCGATCGACGGCCAGGCGTAGAGGAACACCCGGTTGTGCTCGAGCGGCCGGCGCGACCGTCGTCGGGACTGCGCCCTGCGCAGGCTGTCGAGGCAGGCGGTCAGCTGACGTTCCACGGTCGGGAACCCGACGATCTCGCCGGTCCCGTCCCGGAGGGGTGTCAGGTCGCGTACCGCGGCCATGGCGATGAACCGCTCGTCGTTCGGGTTCTCCTTCGCCGTGACGTGGAAGACGTAGGTGTCCTCGGCCGAAGGCACGCGCTCGCCGTCGAAGTTCTTCAGCCGCCACAGGGCGAGCCGCTGCCCCGTCAGCGGGTGCAGACCCCGGATGATCCGGTCCTCCACGAGTTCCCCGGCGTCCGCCCCGTCCGGCGAGGGCCGGAAGGTCACGGTCTCGACCTCGCCGTCCGGCGTCGAGACGGTCACCGTCACGCGCCGGACCCTCCTGAGCACGGCGACGCCGGCGATCACGCCCTGCAGCTCCGCCGCCATCGTGTCGGCGTCGGCCGGCCGGTCCGGCCAGGACAGGTAGAGGTCCACGAGCAGGTGCGACGGGTCGGCGACGTCCGCGATCCGTTCCGCAATGGACGCGAGGGCCGACGGCAGACCTGCCGCCCGGACCATCAGCGAAAGCAGCTGGAACTGCGTCCCGTTGAGCTCGTAGCCGGCGGAGACGGCGGAGTGGCCGTCGAGCAGGAAGGCTCGGACGCCCTGCAGGTCGCGGCTGCGGTAGTAGCGGCGGGTGAGGACCTCCAGGACGGGATCGGGCTCGGCGGTGTCCCGCTCGAAGCGCTGCGCGAGCAGCCGGATCAGCGGCTCGGGGCTCGCGACGAGTGCCTCGATCCGCTTCATGCTGTCGCGGTCCCCGTCCCGCGCGCCGGCGTCGAGTTCGTCGAGCAGCCGTTGCGCCTCGTCGAGGACCTGCTGCCGGGCCTGCAGGACCACGGGCTCCTCGAAGTAGCGGTACCGGACGGCGCGGGCGAGGTCGCCCACCGAGGGGTAGCGCAGCTGCGTCGCGACGACGAGCCGGTCGAGCACCTCCCCCACCTGCGCCCGCGCCGGGCCGCTCGGCGGTTCCCCCGCCGTCAGCCAGCGGTCCAGCAGCGCCAGCACGGCGGGCAGCTGGTCGGCCACCCGCTGCTGAGCCAGGAAGATCCGCTCGACCGCTTCCTCCAGCCTCGGGCTCGGCTCGAGGTCTGCCACTCCGTAGTGCAGCAGCGCCCGGGACAGCCGGCTCCGGAAGCTCTCCGGGAGCGCCTCGCGCTCGACGTCGAGCGAGTGCAGGTAGGCGTGGAAGTGCTCGCGCGGGCTGTGGACCTGCGCGTCGGCCTCCTCCTCCTCGCTGGCCGGCCGGTTCCGGGACAGCTCCGAGAGGTCGGCGAAGGTGGTGAGGACGGCGAGCTCGCCGTCCAGCAGCTCGGCGTCGTCCACGGGGAGCTCGTCGCGGGCGCTGCCGTACTCGGCGACCAGCTGCTGGGCGTACCGGGCACTGACGTCGTAGCCGGTGATCAGGGCCTGCAGCGCCGCGAGCAGGGACAGCGCCCGGTCGCGATGGCTGCGTCCCGGTGCTCCGTTCCCGGGGAAGACGACGCGCTCGCCCGAGGCCTCCTCGGCGTCGTCGCCGGCCCGCTCGAGGGTGAGCAGCGGTGCGCCCGCGTCCACCTGGGAGTTGGCTGCGGCGAGCAGGTCGCGTACCCGGCCGGCGAACGGGGCCTGCACCGCCGTCTCCATCTTCATGCTCTCGAGGACGGCGACCGTCTGGCCCGCCTCGACGTCCTGCCCTGGCCGCACGCGCAGCGCGACCACCACCGACGGGGCCGGGGCCCGCACCACTCCCCCGGCGTCCCGCGTGACGCGGTGCGAGACGCCGTCGACCTCGACCAGGTGCGAGCCGGGCGCCTCGACGGCCACGACCGAGAACCTCTGGTCCCCGATGGTCAGGCGGCTCTCGAGCGGGCCGAGCCGGTCCACGTCCACGTCCGCGTACCGGCCGCCGAGCTCCACGCGGTACCGGTCCTGGCTGACCTTCCCGACGGTGAGGCGGTAGACCTGGCCGCGGTACCCGAGCTCCAGCGTCCGCTCCACCTCGTGCCGTGACCGCGGGCGCCCGCCCCGCGCCGAGGCGAGGAACGCCGCCCGCTCGCGCAGCTCCTCGGCATCGGAGGCGTCGATCGCCACCTGGGCCAGGGCCACGAACGCCGACGGCGTGGCATCGGCCGTACCGCCGATCCCGGTGCGGTCCAGCCAGCCGGTGTCCGCCGTCCCTCCCACGACCTCCGGCCGGTCGAGCAGATCGAGCAGGAAGGACTTGGTCGTCGTCCCCCCGCGCAGCACCACGGTCGTCTCACGGAGCGCGACGCGCAGGCGAGCCAGGGCTTCGGGGCGGTCCCGGCCCCACGCGATGACCTTGGCGATCATCGAGTCGTACTGCGGCGGGATGACGTCGCCGACGCCCATGCCGGTGTCCACGCGCACGCCCGGGCCGGTGGGCAGGCGCATCAGCTCCACCCGGCCGGGTGCGGGGGCGAATCCCTGCTCGGCGTCCTCGGCGTTGAGCCGCGCCTCGACGGCATGGCCCGACTGTGCCGGCGGGTCGCCGACCAGGCGGCCGCCCTCGGCGACGTGCAACTGCAGCTTCACGATGTCGAGGCCGGTGGTCTCCTCGGTCACGGGATGCTCGACCTGCAGCCGGGTGTTGACCTCGAGGAAGGTGAACAGCTTCTCGTCGGGCTGGTACAGGAACTCGACGGTGCCGGCTCCGACGTAGCCGGCGGCCTTCACCAGGGCGATCGCCGAGCCGCGCAGCGACATGTCCTGCTCGGGAGTCAGGGCCGGCGAGCTGGACTCCTCCAGGACCTTCTGGTTGCGCCGCTGCACCGAGCAGTCGCGGACGCCGGGGGCCCACACCGTCCCGTGCTGGTCGGCGATGACCTGCACCTCGACGTGCCGGCCACCCTCGACCAGGCGTTCCATGAAGACGACGGGGTCGCCGAAGGTGCGTTCCGCCTCTATCTGCGTGCGGGTGAGCGCCTCCTCGAGCTCGGCAGCCGACCGGACGATCCGGATGCCCCGCCCGCCGCCGCCGCTCCTGGACTTGACGATGAGCGGATAGCCGATCGCGTCCGCGTGGCGGCGCCCGTCCTCGACGCCGTCCACGGGGCCGCCGCTCCACGCCGCCACCGGCACACCGGTCTGCTCGGCGAGCACCTTCGCCTCGATCTTGGCGCCCAGCAGCCGCATGGCCTCCGGCGGCGGGCCGACGAACACCACGCCGAGCTCGGCGCACAGCTCGGCGAATGCCGGGTCCTCCGCGACGAACCCCCAACCGACCCAGGCGGCATCGGCGCGGCTCGTGCGCAGTGCGCGGGCCAGCTCGGCGTGGTCGAGGTAGGGGTTGCCCGCCCCGGTCTCCCGGAGCAGGACGGCCTCGTCGGCGGCGCGCACGAACGTGGCCCGGCGCTCGGCCTCGGTGTGCAGTGCGATGACCCGCGTCGCGGTCCCGTGCTCCGCATCGAGTTCCCGCACGGCACGGATGAGCCGGACCGCAGGCTCACCCCGGTTGACGACGGCGATACGGCTGAACACCTGTGCACCTCTCCCGCGTGATCACTCCACGCCGACGGTCGCGTTCCCGCTCCATGTCTCCGCTACATGTCAAGGCCGCCGTTGACCCCCCACACCTGTCCCGTGATGTAAGCGGACGCGTCCGCGGCCAGGAAGTGGACGACGCGGGCGACTTCGTCCGGCTCACCGAGCCGCCCGATCGGGATCTTCGTCCGCAGCCCGTCCAGGACCTTCTCGGGCACGCTGTCGAGCATCTCGGTCGCGGTGTAGCCCGGGGTGACGGCGTTGACGGTCACCCCGATCCCGTCGGTGTGGCCGGCGCGCTGCACGTGGTGCGCGGCCTCCCGGGCCAGCGTCTTGGTCAGCCCGAGCAGTCCGGCCTTGGCCGAGGAGTAGTTCGACTGCCCGATGCCGCCCATCTCGCCGATCACCGAGGAGATCATCACGATGCGCCCGCTGCCCCGCTCGAGCATGTGCTTCAGCGCGGCCTGCGAGAGGTAGAAGGCTCCGGAGAGATTGACGTCGATGACCCGTCGCCAGTCGTCGTCGGTCATCTTGAGCACGGTCCGGTCCGCGGTGATGCCGGCGTTGTTGACGAGGATGTCCAGCCGGCCGTGCTGCTCGATGACCTCGGCGACGGTCCGGCGGCAGTCGTCGGGGTTCGCGATGTCCCCCCGGTGCACGCTCATGTGGCTCTCGGGGTAGGCGCCGGCGAAGTCCTGGGCGAACATCTCCGCCCGTTCCTGGTTGCCGCTGTACCCCGCCGCGATGTCGGCGCCTTGCTTGGCCAGGCTCCGGCAGATGGCGGCACCGATTCCGCGGGTGCCGCCCGTCACGAAAGCCACCTTGCCCAGCAGCTTGTCCCCGGTCCTCGTCGAACGTTCCTGCGTAGCGGTCATGGTGTCCTCCCCGGGCGCGGCGCGCCTCACCGTGGGCCCTCGGGGCTGGAGCAGACGGCCACTCGCCGCGCCGGGTGCCCCGACGCCGGGCACTCGCGCAGCCTCCTGGGAACGCCTGCCACCGTCAACCGGAGTCGGCACTGAACGGGCTCATTGGTTCTCGCCGCCCGCGGCGGATGCGCCCGGACGGGCGCACCCGTCCGAATTCTGGCGGGAGGCGTGGCACGCAGGCACCGTCGCCCGACCCTGGCCGCAGCTGGCAAGCTCGTGCTGCAGTCCCGGGACTCGTGCGGAGCATGCCGTCGACAGCCGAGTTCAGGTCAGCGGCGCCGCGTCCGGGCCGCTGGCCGGCAGCGGCCCGTCAGGCGCTGGACGCGGATCGAGTCAACCCGTTCCGCCCGTGTCGTCCGCACGGTGGGCCGGTGTCGACCTGGCGGGCAGGATCCGCCCCCGGGCCTCGCCGAAGCCGAGCCGCGTGCCGTCGGGGCCCGGTGCCGAGGCGGTGATGACGATCTCGTCGCCGTCCTCGAGGAAGGTCCGCTGCTCGCCCCCAACGGTCACCGGTTCAGCCCCGCCCCAGGTCAGCTCGATGAATGCGCCCCGGGTCTCCTTGGCCGGGCCGGAGATGGTGCCGGAGGCGAAGACGTCCCCGGTCCGTGACGGGGCACCGTTGACGGTCAGGTGCGCCAGCATCTGCGCCGGGGACCAGTACACCTCCCGGTAGGGCGGCCGGCTGACCTCCTGCCCGTTCCATCGCACCGACAGCTCCACGTCCAGCCCCCACGGCGGCTGCATCGACAGGTACGGGAGTGGCTGCGGATCCTGGGCGGGCGTCGGCACTCTGGCGTCCTCCAGCGCGAGCATCGGCACGACCCAGGGCGAGATCGTCGAGGCGAACGACTTCCCGAGGTTGGGGCCGAGGGGCACGTACTCCCATGCCTGGATGTCCCGCGCCGACCAGTCGTTGAACACGACCACTCCGAACAGATGCCGCTCGGCCTCCTCGACCGGGATGGACTCGCCCATGGCCGACCCCGTGCCGACGACGAAGCCGAGCTCGGCCTCGATGTCCAGTCGCGTGGAGGGCCCGAACACCGGAGCCGGATCGTCCTTCCCCTTGCGCTGGCCGCAGGGCCGCACGATGTCGGTGCCCGAGACGACGATCGAGCTCGCGCGCCCGTGGTAGCCCACCGGCAGGTGCTTCCAGTTCGGCGTCAACGGGTCTGGGTTGTCGGGTCGGAACAGCCGCCCCAGGTTGGCGGCGTGGTGTTCGGACGCGTAGAAGTCGACGTAGTCGGCGACCTCGATCGGCAGGTGCAGGGTGACGTCGCCGAGAGCGTGCACCGCATCGTCCGGGACGTCGCCGGTCACGAGCTCGGGGATCTGGCGGCGCACCGCCCCCCAGCGGTCGTACCCCTGGGCCATGAACGGATTCAGCGTCGGCTGCGCGAACACCTCGTCGTGCAGCAGGCGGGCCAGGTCGATCACGCTGTCGCCCAGCCGGGTCGCGACGCGGGGCGGAGAGCCGGGCGTCGAGTAGACGCCGTAGGGCAGGTTGTGCAGCCCGAACGGCGAGTCGGGCGCAACGGTAAGGGTGGTCATCGACGGACTCCTCCGCGGTCGTCGGAACGGTCCAGGAGACCGAGGGCGACGAGCTCCTCCAGAGGCTCGACGATGCTGCACGTGCCGGACGACCGGAAGCGCTCGCGCACCTGACTCGCGCGATCGGCCACCCCGCTGGCCCGGGGCGGCCTTTCCCAGGTCCAGCGGCCGAACGTGTCGACCATGACCGCGAGCTCGTCGAAGAACTCCGCACCGATCGCGGATTGCCTCGGCGCAGTCGGGTGTACCCCCCAACCGACGTCGGCCAGCTCATGCGCCACCGCCGCCTCGACCCGGTCGGTCAGTCCACGGACCACATCCGTGGCGAGCCGCCGGTCACCGCTGGTCCGGCCCAGGGCGTCCGCGGGCGACGCCGAGGTGGTGTGCCACGGCCTCGCGCAGGGAGGCGGCGTCGACGGCAACCGTGACGATCGTCGCGCCCTCGGCGGCGTATTCGGCGGCCTGTTCACCGCTGTAGGCGTGGACACCGACGGGCACGCCCGCTGCGCCGGCCCGGGCGATGATCGAGGACAGCACGTCGCGCAGCTCGTCCCGGTGCTCGTCGCCGGTCAGCCCCAAGGACAGGGACAGGTCTCCCGGGCCGACGTACACGCCGTCCAGTCCGTCGACGGCGAGGACGGAGTCGAGATCGTCGAGGGCGGTCGAGGCCTCCACCATCACGATCACCAGGGGCTGGTCGGCCCCGCCGGAGAGCCGTCCGATCGACCGCCCGCCGACCGGCGCGTACCGGCTCGCGGCGATGACCTCCCGGGCGTGGTCGGCGTCGCGCACGTTGGGCACGATGACGCCGCGGGCACCCAGGTCGAGCGGGCGGCCGACGTCGGCGAAGGCCGGGCTACGGGTCCGGACGAGCGGCACCGCCCCCGCCGCGGAGATCGCCGCCGCGACGCCCGGCATCTCGGCCTCGGCCGTGGCGCCGTGCTGCAGGTCGACGACGACGTAGTCGACTCCCGTCCGCGCCAGCACCTCGCCGGTCACCACACCGGGGAGCAGGCTCCACAGCCCGTGGCACGGCTGCCCGTCGGACCACCGCCCCCGCAGGTCGACCTCGCTGATCGCCATCCCGAGACTCACCTCTCCCGTCGGCTCCATCGCGGCGGCGTCATCGGACACCGACCGGACCCGCGACGATCCTGATCGAAAGCTCCACCGCGCGCGACCGAGGCTACGGACCCCGCCGCCAGCCGTACCCGCGTCCGGCGTATGCGGGCGAGGTCGGGTGGGGCAGGTGACGACTTCACCCGGCGACGCCCGTTGCCGACTCCGCTGGCACAGACGGCAGGACCGGGGGTCGGGATACTCGCCAGGCAGGACCACGGCCGTAGGTGTCCCGCGACATCGCATCCCCCTCGGACACCGTGTCGAACCCCCACGGCTCCTGGGCCGGCGGGATCCTCCTGTTCCTGATGGCGCCCGCCGGCACGGTGCTCACCGGTCCCGGGCCGACGACCCGGGACGCTGCTCGACGCGGCCACGCCGGAGGTGCGCTCGTCGTGCGGGGCCTCGTCGGGAGTCCCCGGCCGCGGTCGGGTGACGTCCCGGGAACCGGCGGACGGCGTGGGATCGTTCCCCCGGAGGACGGCCCGCCGCCCAGGACGAGGAGACCCATGACCACCCCGCTGCCGACCGGCCCCGCCGACGCCCTGGACGTGCGGGCTGACGACGAGCTGTCGTGGCTGTTCTCGCTGGACCCCTCGGTGATCGCCGTCCTCGGCGGCGTGCTGCTGGTGCTCCTGGTGATCGCCGCGGTCGCCGGGTGGCTGGTCCTCCGGAGGGTCCAGCGCAGTCCGGTGATGGCCCGTGGCCGCGAGCTCACCGCGCGCGGCCGGGAGCTCGGCGTGCGGGGCGCCACCGCCGTCGCTGCGCGCCGGCTTCCGCCGGGGCAGCGGCGTACCGCCGCGGAGCTCCAGCTGGAGATCGCCCGCGCTCGGGGCCACCTGCGTCGCCAGGTGGCCACCGCCCGGGCCGCCGGCGCGCACCTCGGCGACGTGCCGAGTCTGCTGTCGACGCTGGAGGCCGAGGGCGGCCGGCTCGAGCAGCGCCTGCGGCAACGGGCGCTGGCTCCGAGCCCGACCGACCAGGCAGACCTGGAGACAGAGGCACGGGCCTACCTCGACATGCTCGCCGACGTCTGCGACGCGGTGCTGCAGGCCGAGCGGGCGGTGCCGGCGGCCGGCCGGCTGACCAGCGACGTCGCGGATGCGGTCACCGCGCTGCGCGCCCACACCACCGCCTACCAGGAGCTCACCACCCCGCCGGTACTGCCGCCGCTGCCCCCGGTCCCTGCCCAGCCGATGCCCCCGGAGGCCACGCCGCGGTGAGCAGGCGGGCCGCGACGTCCGGTCCCGCCGGGCACGGCCGCCACCGTGCGCGCACGTAGCGTGTCGCGCCTCGGACACGGCGCTTCTCGGGCTTCCGTCGTCGATGCCGGCTCCCCTGGGGGCAGCCGCCTTCCACGGCGGTCCCGCCCCGGTCCGCCGGTTCCTGCCCGACCTGATCGACCGCATCTGGCGGCGCGAGATCGACCCCGGGAAGGTCTTCGATTTCGAGCTCCCGCTCGAGCAGGCCGCCGAGGGCTACCGTGCGATGGACGAGCGCCGCGCGATCAAGGCGCCGCTGCGCCCCTGACCGACGTCCCGACGAGAGCGGAAGCCACGCCCCCGAACGGACCGGCAACACGGAGGCGCGACGGCGACGGGTGCGGTGTCAGGAACGCACGCGGTTCCGCGGCCGCCGGCGGCGGGCGAAGAACCGCTCGACCCGGCGCCACCGGTTCGGCGTCTTCTCGGCGTCCATCACCTCGGACTCGGCGAGCGCCCGGTCGACCGGGTCCAGCTCGGGCGGCTCGAACGGCACCAGTGAGCGGCCGGTCGGCCGGCGCAGCCGCTCGATGCCCTGCACGAGCGAGCCGGTGTCGGCGATCGCGGCGGCGACGTCGTCCGGCGTGCAGCCGAGGTGCTCGGCGAGCAGCCCGTCGCGGAAGCCGACGATCGTCGCGGCGAGCCGGTCGGCCCCCGGCCGCCCCTCGACCGCCTCGATCGCCAGGTCGCACTCGGTGTCCAGGCCCATCGAGCGGTTGTTCAGGTTGCTCGAACCCAGACGCAGCAGGCGGTCGTCGACCACGGTCAACTTGGCGTGCACGTAGATGTGCTCGCGCTGCTCCGTCACCGGCGTGTAGAGCCGGAACCGGTCGTGCACGTCGGCCTCGCGGACGATCTCCAGCACCCGGGCGCGCGCGGTGCCCATCGCCTTCTCGGACAGCCAGCCGTCGGCGGTCCACGGGTTGAGCACGACGACGTCGGGGCCGTCGGGCTCGCGCAGCCGTTCGGCGATCGCCTCGGCGATCCGGCGGGAGGCGAAGTACTGGCTCTCCACGTAGATCGAGCGGCGGGCCGCGGCGATCGTGGCCAGCCACAGCAGCTCGACCTCGTGCACGAGGGGCGCGCCAGCGTGCTCGGGGCGGGTGCGGGAGATCGCGACGTCGACGTCGGTGAGCAGCGGCTCCACGTCCTCGGGCCAGCACTCCCGCTCCTCGGGGAGCGGCTCGAGCCGCTCCCCCGTGCCGCTCACCCACCGCTCGCGAGCGAGCTCGGCGACGGCACGAGCAGCGGGCCCGGTCATCATGCTGGTCGCGTCGTGCCACGGCCCGGTCAGCCGACCCCCGGCGCGTCCGGCTGCCGGACGACGTCGGTGCGGGTTGCCGTCGGCGTGGTCGGAGGTGTCCCAGCGGTCGGCGGTGACGTCGATGCCGCCGGCGAAGGCCAGGCAGTCGTCGATGATCACGATCTTCTGGTGGTGCGCACCGCCGACCGGATGGTGGGTGTCGACGGCGAAGGTGAGGCGGTCGGGAGTGCGCCGGTCGAGCAGCACGATGGGCTTCAGCCCCCGGCCGAGCGCGCGCAGCATCCCGAGGTCCCACTGGAGGACGCCGATCTCCAGCCGTGGGTTCTGCTCCACCGCCCGCTCGAGCACCGTGCCGAGCCGGTCGTCCTTCGGCCGGCAGCCGTCCAGCGGGTCGAGCCGGATCCGGGGGTCGAAGTCCCAGCCGATGAACAGCACCCGCCGCTCGGCGCGCAGCACGGCGCGCTTGAGAGTGGCGAAGTAGCCGGCCGCGTCGACGAAGATCGCGAAGCGAGTGGCCCGCTCGATCCGCCAGCAGGTCTCGCCGGGGATCAGCAGCGGCGCGCCCTGCTCCGACGGGCCGTCGTCGCCCCCGTCGCGTCGCTCGGGGTGTGCGGCAGCGGGATCGGTGTCGGGCTGGGTCGTCGCCTCGCCGCCACCGATCACACCGGCAGTGTGCCCGTCGTCGCGGACGGAGCCAACGCCCTGCCCCCCTCGGAGCACATCAGGGGGCTTCTCGAAGGTTCCGCGGTCATCGACCGCGGAACCGTCGCCGTTCTCCGGGTCCACCTCTGCCTGCCGCGCATCAACCCAGGAGTGGGCGGAGGTTCTCCGTCCAGACGTCCGAGCCGACCCGCCCGATCAGCGCGGTGACCACGACGAGGAAGACGATCCGGATGAAGCGGCTGCCCCGGGCGGTCGCCGTCCGGGAGCCCAGGTAGCCGCCCAGCATGTTGGCGGCGCCCAGGACGAGCCCGAGACCCCAGAAGACCGCGCCGTAGGGGACGAAGAAGATCAGGGCTCCCGCGTTGGTGGCGACGTTGACGATCTTGGCCTTGGCGCTGGCGTTGAGGAAGTCGTAGCCCAGCAGCGACACCATGGCGAACACGAGGAACGACCCGGTTCCCGGGCCGAGGATGCCGTCGTAGAAGCCGATGCCGGCGCCCACCGCTCCGGCGACGCCGTGGTGACGCCGCCCCCCGTGGCGCAGCGCGGTCACCTCGCCGAGCGACGGCCGCAGCAGCGTGAACGTGGCGATGGCGATGAGCGCGATGACGATGATCGGTTTGAACACGCTGGCCGGCAGGGCGGCGGCGACGGATGCCCCGGCGAAGCTGCACACCAGGGCCACCGCGGCCATCGGCAGGGCGGTCCGGAGATCGGGATGGACGCGGCGGTAGTAGGTGACGGCGCTGGTCGTGGTGCCGAAGATCGAGGCCAGCTTGTTCGTCGCCAGGGCCTGGACCGGGCTCATCCCGGGGACGAGCAGCAACGCGGGCAGTTGCAGGAGACCGCCGCCACCGACGACGGCGTCGATCCACCCGGCCGCGAGCGCAGCCAGCAGGACGAGCAGGAGCACCTCGGGGGTCAGCCCCTGGGGCAGGAGGTCGGCCGGGAACGCATCCGTCATCCCGGCAACGACCTCCGTGTTCTCTCGTCCCGGTCCTCGACCGGCCCGTCAGCGGACCCGCACGGGCCGGCGTGCTCCCGAGAGTCTGCCTCGCGGCGACGGTCGCTCGCCTGGACGACGCGTGAGAGATCGGTGACTCTCCACCACGCCTCGCGGCGTCAGCCGGTCGAGCTGATGGCGCACGATCGGCAGCGCCGCGCTCGGTGAACGGTGGCCCGGGGTGTCACCGCTGCCGCAGGTGGTGGTCGAAGAAGCCGAGGATGCGGCCGCGGGCGTCGTGCGCGGAGGGCTCGTGGTACGGATTGCCGGTCAGGCGGGTGAGCACGGCCAACAGCGCCGGCAGGTCCGCGGAGTCGTGGTCGTTCATGAACGAGTGCCCTGCGTCCGGATAGGTCGTGACGTCGTGCTCGACACCGACCGCCGTCAGGATGCGTTCGAGCCGTTCGCCGACCCCGCGGTTCCCCGGGTCCTTGGCGCCGTAGCTGCCCACGACGGGACACGCGCCGGTGAACGTCTCCTCGCTGTACACCTTCGTCGAGACCGGGCCGTAGTTCACGCTCGCCGCGTCGAACCGGTGCTCGGCCGCCAGGAGGAGGGCGAAGCCGCCGCCCAGGCAGAAGCCGATCACGCCGATCCGGCCGGTGCAGTCAGGGCGGTCCGCCAGCCAGCGGCCCACCGCCTCGATGTCGGAGAAGGTCGGGCCCTGCCGACGCCAGGTCTCCCGCATCATCCTGAAGATGCAGGTCGCCCGCCGGTTGCCACGGAAGAGATCCGGCGCGACGGCGAGGTAGCCGGCGCCGGCCAGCCAGTCGGCCTGACTGCGCAGGTCCCGGCTCATCCCGGCCATGTCGTGCAGCACCACCACGCCCGGCCAGGGCCCCGCTCCCGGGGGGACGGCGACGTGAGCGGGAAGCGGCCCTCCCGGCGCAGGGATGGTCACCTCGCCCGGCGTCATGTCCCGCACCGGGTTCGCGCCCCGACGCCGGCGGCGCGGCACGTCGGCTGCTCCATGGTCGCCTCCTACCCGGTCCGGACCAGAGGACCCCGCTGCCGCACACCCTGGCGCAGCCGTGCAGGGATGGCCACGCCGGCACGGGCAGGTCCCCCGGGCCAGACCTGCAGCACCCTGCCCGGGCATGCCCACACCGCCGCGCCCACCGGAGCGGACACAGCCGGGCCACGATCGCAGCGCTCCGGGTGATGCCGTCCCGTCGGGTGAGAAAGGCCACGCCCAGTCCCGCCGGGCTCTCAAGCTTCCACGCCCGGACTCCGATGGTTGGGCATCGGCCAGAGGAGGCACGGGTGTCGAGCGGTACGAGGAACACGCCCACGAGGGCGCGGCGGAGCTGGGGTGCCCTGGTGGTGTCCGGGGTGCTCGTCGCGGTCATGGGGGTGCTCGGTCTCCTGTCGACGCAGAGCGCCGGCGAGCTCGCTGTCGACCAGCACCGACAGGACCGGATCGACCAGACGCGTGTCCTCGGCCACCTGAGTTCGCAGACGGTGCAGAACGGCTTCGCCCAGCTGGCCTCCGTCATGTCGGTCCAGGAGGCGGCGGGCGTCCCGGCGTTCAGCGCCGTACCGGCGACCGGCGCCGCGGCTGCCCAGGATGCTTCCCGCATCCGGGAGATCGTCGAGACCTCCGGCGGCGTGATGGACCTCGGAGCGGCCGTCTTCAGCGGGCGGGGCCAGGTCGTCGCGTCCTACGCGCCGACCGGCGAGGTCGCCTCCCCGTCCGACCCCGGCTTCCAGCCGCTCGTGGCAGCGATCAGCGCCGCCGGCTCCGGGAACGTGCCGCTGTCCGGGATCGTCACCATCGGGAACGAGCCCGCACTCGCGCTCGGCGCGCCTACGACGCTGGCCGACGGCACCACGGGCCTCTTCGTCTGCTTCTGGTCGGCTCGGGGCACATCGACCGAGTTCTTCAGCGTCGGTGAAGGCGAGGGCTGGATCGTCGACGCCGCCGGCCTCATCGTCGGTGCCCCGGAAGCGGAGCTGATCGGCACTCCGCTGCCCTACCCACAGGCCCTCGAGGTCGCGCAGTCCGGCGGCGACCACGGCATCGTGGACACCGACGAAGGTGGCACGGACTACGTCAGCGCCTGGAAACGCATCGAGGGCACCAGCTGGCTGGTCATGAACGTCCAGACCAGAGAGGGCTTCCAGGGCCACCTGGACGAGGCCAGTCTGCGCAGCGAGGCGCTCGTCCTCGCGATGCTGCTCACCACCGGAACGGCCCTGGTGGTCATGAGCCGCCGCCGGGAACGCGCCATGGCCGTCATCGCCACGACCGACGAGCTGACCAGGATCCACAATCGGCGGGGCTGGTTCGAACTGGCGGAGCAGGAGCTCGCCCGTGCTGCCCGGGCCGGCGAGAGCCGCCTGGCTGTCTTCATCGACCTCGACGGCCTCAAGCAGGTCAACGACGTCCTGGGCCACGAGGAGGGAGACCGCGCCATCGCGTCCGCGGCAGCGGTCCTGCGGGCGGCGTGCCGATCGGGCGACGTGCTCGGCCGCCTCGGTGGTGACGAGTTCGTCGTCCTCCTGGGCGACGGCGCGGACGAGCCGATGGCGCGGCAGCGGGTGCACGATGCCCTCGATGACTTCAACGCCGGGTCCAGCGCCGCCTTCGAACTCCGGCTCTCCATCGGCGCACAGATGTGGGATCCGGAGCAGCCGTGCTCCGTGGAGGACCTGGTCCGCCGCGCCGACGCGCGGATGTACGCCGACAAGCAGTCACGCACCGACCGCTACGACAACCTCATCCGGGTGCCGGCGAAGGTGTAGCCGGCTGCCATGCCCGTAGCCGGCGAGGTGTCGGTGAGCTCCAGCTGGATAGGTGTCAGCGACGACCCCATGACGGCAGGAGGACACGGTGGCAGAGATCGCTTACGTCTCGGACGTGCGCGTCGAGCGCTTGGGAGGACCACTTCGGGCGGCATACCTACCCGGTGAGGAGGAGCCGACCGTCTACGGCATGCACGGGGCCATCGCCGAGCACTACGGGATGCAGCCAGGCACCGCCCCCAGTCACGCGAGCACGATCGATCATCTGGTCGGTGCCGCTCTCGGTTAGCTCACCGGAACGTTCGCCGGAGCCCTGGCGGCCCGGCGGATCGATCCCACCGGTCTGGTGGGACATGCGCGCGGTGAAGTGGAGTTGGAAGGCAAGGTCCTGGTGGTCAAGCGCATCACGGTGACCTACACCGGTATGACCATCGCCGACGAGGACGCGACGAAGGTTCAGCGGGTGCTGGCCCTCCATGCCGATGGGTGTCCGGTCGCCCGGAGCCTCGAGGGAGCGATCGACATCACCACGCAGCTCGCCTGAACGGCGTGGGCCGTGACGGGCCCCGGGCGGTCGCCCCTCCCGGTCCCGGGAGGGGCGGCCGCCGCGGGCGGGAACTCAGCTGGTGAACGCGTTCTTCACCTTGTCGAGCACGCTGTCGTCCCCACCGGGAGCCGCGCCGATCTGCTGCATGATGCCGAGCTCGTCGGTGCTCCCCCACCGCTCCACGATCTGACCGTTCTCGAACCGGCCGATCTGCAGGCCGCGAACCTCGATCCGCTTGCCGGTCGGAGGAACTCCCTGGAAGTCCCCCCGGTGGGTGCCGGTCAGCGTGTACGCGAACGCGATCTTGTCCCCGTCGACCACGTTGACCAGCGGTTCGAGGTGCGCGTCGGGAAAGGCGGTGCTGAGGGTGTGGAAGAAGGTGCGGTAGCCCTCCCGGCCGGGTCCCTGGCCGGGCGCCGGGTCGTGGTCGACGGCGTCCACGGCGAACAACGTGTCCACGAATGCATCGACGTCGCCGCTGTTCAGCAGGGCTGCGGCCTTCTCCTGGGTCGAGGTGTTCTGTTCAACGCTCATGCATCGCCCGTACCCCTGGCTTTCTGCGGGCAAAACCGGCACCGGGCCGCTGACCGGTGCAATCAGCAGCGGAGCCGGCCGGTGCCCGCGTGAGTCGGCACCCCCGCGGGTAGCGGGGCCACATGGCCCTGACCCTCGGCAGCGCTCCGTTCGGCTCCGCACCGTCCGGGCGGTTCAACTTCGATTGCCACCCGCCGGAGCACGTGCTGTACGCCGAACCGTCACCGCGCCGGGTCCGGGTGCGGCTGGGCGGCGAGACCGTCGCGGACAGCACCCGTGCGCAGCTGCTCCACCAGTCGGGGCAGACACCCAGCTACCTGTTCCCCCGCGAGGACGTGCGGACCGACCTGTTCACGCCGAGCGACACGACGGCGAGCAGCCCGGCGCTCGGTGCGGCGACGTACTGGACGGTGCAGGTCGACGACCGCCGTGCCGAGGACGGCGCCTGGACCTACGAACGGCCGCCGCCGTCCGCCGGCCACCTGGCCGGGCTGGTCGCCTTCGCGTGGGACGCGATGGACGCCTGGTTCGAAGAGGACGAGGAGGCCTTCGCCCACCCGCGTGACCCGTACCACCGGATCGACGTGCTGCGCAGCTCGCGGCACCTCGTCGTCCGCTGGGGGAACACCATCGTCGCCGACTCCACCCGCCCACGCATGCTGCTGGAGAGCGGCCTGCCACCGCGGTGGTACGTGCCGGCCGACGACGTCCGGACCGAGCTGCTCGCGCCCAGCTACACGACCACGCAATGCCCCTACAAGGGCGTCGCGCACTACCGCACGTTGCAGGACGGGGACCGGCACGACAGCGACGTCGTCTGGAGCTATCCGGAGCCGATGCACGACGCCGAGGCCGTCGGCGGGTTGCTCTGCTTCGACGACCAACGGGTCGACGTCGACGTCGACGAGGGCCCCCGGTGACCGGGGGCGGAGTGCGCGAGGAGCAGCTCGCCCTGAACGGTGAGACCGTTCGCTGGCTGGAGCACGGTGAGGGCTCCCCCGTCGTCCTCGTGCACGGTGTGCCGACCTCGCCCCGGCTGTGGCGGCACGTGATGCCGCTGGTCCACGGCCGCTGCCTGGCGCTGGAGATGGCCGGCTACGGCACCTCCATCCCCGACGGTTCCGGCCGGGATCTCGGGCTGGCCGCCCAGGCCGACCGGCTGCTCGGCTGGATCGACGCGCTGGGCATCGAGGCGCCGGTGCTCGTCGGGCACGACCTCGGTGGCGGTGTCGCGCAGATCGCCGCGGTGCGACGGCCGGACCGCTTCTCCGGCCTCGTGATCACCAACGGGGTCTGCTACGACTCGTGGCCCATCCCCAGCGTCGTCGCGATGAAGCGGGCCGCCGACGTCCTGCGGCTCCTGCCGCAGACGATGGTCTACCCCTCGCTGGTCCAGCTGTTCCACCGCGGCCACGACGACCGGAGCCGGGCCCTGGAGTCGATCGGCGTGCACTGGCAGCCCTACGTCACCCACGGCGCGGCCCGGGCCCTCGCTCGGCAGGTGAGCGACCTCCGGGTGGAGGACACCCTGGCGATCAGCGACCGGTTGCCCTCCCTCGGTCTGCCCGCCCGGGTGGTGTGGGGCGCGGCCGACCGGTTCCAGAAGGTGGCCTACGGCGAGCGCCTGGCCACCGACCTGGGCACGACGCTGCGGCCCATCCCGGGCGGCAGGCATTTCACTCCGGAGGACCATCCCGAGATCATCGCGGCCGCCATCGACGAGTTGCTCCCGTCCGCGGCAGCCCGTTCCGGTGCCCCGCCGGGGGCGCAGTCCCGTGCACGGTGACCTCGGCCGCGGCTTCGCCGGCTACCCCATGGTCGAGGAGGCCGAGGCGACCGGCGTCGTCGCCGGGGTCTACGCCCGGCTGCTCGACGACATGCCGTTCGTGCCCAGCCTCTTCAAGTCCATGGCGCTGTGCCCCGGCTACCTGGTGCTGGCCTACGAGCAGGGCGCGCCCGTCCAGGCCGAGCCCGAGTTCGCCGCGCTGGCGGACGGGCTCGCCGCCTCCGTGCGCGACGCCGCTATCCCGCCGCCGGAGCAGGAGGTGCGGGAGGCGCTGGCACAGTTCGTCGGTCCGCTGAGCCGGATGCTGCTGCTGGCCGCCGGCCTGCGGCTGGCGCTCGACGGCGGGCTGGAGGCGCCACCCGCGCCGGGACAGCCTCCGGAACCCCGGCCGGTCGAGCCCCGCGATCCGGCACCCTCGCCGTGGGATGCTCCTGCTCCGCAGCTCTACGGGGAGATCCGGGAGGCGCTGGACACCCCGTTGATCAACAGCATCTGGCGCGCGCTGGCCGGGCGCGGTCTGCTGGAGCCGGCCTGGGCGGCACTGCGCTCCCAGGCGGCGGCCACCCGCCCGGCCGCGGACGACCTGCGGCAGCGGGCCCTCGACGCGGCGCGGCGGGTGCCCTGGCAGTCCGCGGCCAGCCCACCTGCGCTGCAGGCAGCCGGGCTCGGCGATGCCGCGCCCGGCATGGCCAGCGTCCTGGACTGCTATCTCACGACCCTCCCCCGGGTCCTCGTCCTCACCGCCTCCAGCAGCGTCACCGGCTGACGCCGCCCGGATCCACGGCCAGCGCACACATCCGTCCCCACCAATCAGGAGCTCGCATGAGCACGTCACCGTCCGTGATCGTCTTCGACGTCAACGAGACCCTGTCCGACATGAGCCCGATGGCGCAGCGGTTCACCGACATCGGCGCCCCCTCGCACCTGGCCCAGCTGTGGTTCGCGACCCTGCTGCGCGACGGCTTCGGCCTGGCCGCCGCCGGCGCGGATCGCCCCTTCGCCGACCTGGGCGTCGACGCGCTGCGCACCGTGCTGCACGGCGTGGACCTCGACCGGGACCAGCAGGCCGCCATCGATCACGTCATGAGCGGCTTCAGCGAGCTGACCGTCCACCCCGACGTGACCGACGGCGTGCAGTCACTGAAGGAGTCAGGACACCGCCTGGTCACCCTCACCAACGGCTCCACGAAGGTCTCGGAGAAGCTGTTCACCGACGCCGGCATCCGCGACCTGTTCGACGCGCTCTTGTCGGTGGAGGACGCCGGGATCTGGAAGCCGGCCCGGGGTGCCTACGAGTACGCGGCCCGCACCTGCGGCACCGAACTGTCGGAGATGCTGCTCGTGGCGGTGCACCCCTGGGACATCGACGGCGCCGCCCGGGCGGGCATGGGAACGGCCTGGATCGACCGCACCGGCGTCCCCTATCCGAAGTCGCTGACCCCGCCGTCGATGCAGGCCGCCAGCCTGGCCGATCTCGCCGGCCGGCTGGGTTGATCGTGCGGCCGACGACGCACGGCACGGGTACAGGGGCCGAGCTGACCTGTCGCGCACGCGATCGACTGCGGGAGGCGACGTGACCGGCACCGGCGGCGCAGACCCCGGCCCGGTGGCCATCGTCACCGGCGCCAGCAGCGGGCTGGGCCGGGCGACCGCGGTCCGCCTGGCCCGGGACGGGCTGCGGGTGGCACTGCTCGCCCGCGACGCGGGCGTCCTGTCCGAGCTCGAGCGGAGCATCGAGGAGAGCGGGGGGTCGGCACTGAGCCGGCCGGTCGACCTCGCCGACGCGTCAGCGGCGCAGGCCGCCGTCGACCATGTGATCAGTGTCTGGGGACGGGCCGATGCCCTGATCAACGCGGCCGCTACCGACGTTCCCGGCCCGGTCGAGGAGACGACGGTGTCGGACTGGGACCGCGTTCTCGACGTCAACCTGCGCGCCCCGTTCCTGCTGAGCAAGGCCGTGTTCGCACACATGCGCCGGGTGGGCGGCGGCACGATCGTCAACGTGTCCTCGGTGGCCGGGCTGCGCGGGTGGGCGAACGCGGCGGCCTACTGCTCGTCGAAGTTCGCGTTGACCGGCTTCACCCAGGCGCTGGCCGCCGAGGGGAAGCCACACGGCATCCGGGCGTGCGTCCTCTACCCCGGTGCCATGGCCACTTCCTGGGGCGCCTGGGATGCGGAGGAGCGTCGCGCGGCCGACGGCGCGCAGGCGCAACAACCGGACGTGGACGCGCTACCGGCGGATCAGATCGCCGAGCTCATCGCGTGGATCATCGCCGCACCGAAGGGCTTGGTGCTCGATCAGGTCACGGTGACGCCGCTCAACGAGAAGGGCTGGCCCTGATCCCCGGCTGCTCGCGAGCAGCGGCCCACTCGGCTTCCTGGTGCCGCGTGGCGTCGATCCAGTCGTCCATGGTCTCCCACCAGTGGTAGAGCCAATCGGTCTGCTCGGTCTCCTCGCGCGGCACGTCGGCAGCCGGTACGAACCACCAGCGCAGGTGGAGGGTCTTGTCCATCGGCAGACCGCGCCACAAGTCCCGCAGCGTGCTCAGGTGCTCCAGTCCGGTGTGCGCGACGAAGACGATGTCGGCGTGTGGAGCCGCCCGCAGCGCCGCGGTGACCCCGGCCGGACGCGGGGGCAGCACGTGCCGCATCGCCTCGGCGCGGCGCACTGCGCGCACCAGTCCCCGGTTCCGCAGTCGCTGGATGGCCCGGAATCGACGCTGCGGGGTGAAGTTCGCACCCTCGGGGAAGATCAGCAGGGCGTCCTCCTCGCCCAGGCCGCGGGCCAGGTCGGCGATCGCATCCGCGGAGTTCCGGCCCGCACCGGGATCTGCTGTGACGAAGTGGTTCGGCAACCGGTTGAGGTAGACGTCGAGCAACGGGTCGATCTGCAGCACGTCCTTGAGCACGATCCGCGGTCGGCGCAGGTGGTCCCGGTTCATCAGCGTGTGCACGAGCAGGAACGAGTCCCCCGGGCCGGCGTGGCGGGAGAGCACCACCATGGCGTTCGTCGAACCGGGCTTTCCGTCGTCCAGCGGCGTCCAGGATTCGCCGTCGGTGACCAGCCGCAGGGCGAACAGCCGCTGCGCCACCCGCATGAGCACGTCGAGCAGCAGGCGCAGCATGGTGTAGTGCGCCCGCCGGTAGGCCGGATGGTCCGACCGGCGACCGAAGCCGCTGAGCGTCCACAGGACCGCCGCGGCCACGAGTGCGACCACTTCGAGCGCCAGGTACACGAGCGCGAAGAACAGCAGCCGCAGCGCGTACCAGCGCCCCGGCAGCCACACCGAGGCGACCACCGCCACGAGCACGAGCACCGGCAGCGAGATGACCGCCGCCACCAGCACACCGATGAGCAGCGGTCCGGTGAACCGGCGCACGCGACGGGGAGGCAGCACCTCAGGCCGCCCCGTCCTCGGACGCGCCGGACCGGTCCAGGTAGCCGGCGGCCGCGACATACGCCCGCTCGATCCGGTCGGGCACGCCGGAGAGGTCGCGGTAGCGCACGTTCCGCAGGTCTCCGGCCGCAGGGGCGGACTGCTCACCTGAAGGCAGCACGTGCAGGGTGACGTCCGGTGGCAGCGCGGCCAGGTCGGCGGCGAACCGATGTCGCCGGGCGATCTCGAAGGCGACCAGCGCGACCTCCCACGGCCTCGCCGGCGGGCGCAGCGGACGGTCGATCCGCCCCACGTGCAGGACGTAGATCGTGTCGGCGCCGAGGGCGACCGCCCGGCCGACCGGGATGCTGTGCACCAGCCCCCCGTCCAGGTAGTGCTCACCGTCGATCTCTGCCGGCGGCAGCAGCCCGGGAACCGCGCAGGACGCGAGAACCGCCTCGCTCAGCGAACCGTCGGTGAACCAGTGCTCGGCGGCCCGCTCGATGCTGGCTGCGACGCACTGGAAGGGAACCGGCAGCTCGGCGAAGGTCTGCACCGGCAGATGCTCCGTGAGCAGGTCCCGGAGTGGCTCCCGCGGATGCAGGTGGGTGCGGGTCCGTACCAGGGTGCCCACACGGGCCAGCACGGACCCGGCGAAGATGCCCTGGGAGGTCAGCTCCTCCCACAGCCCGCGCAACCGCTGCACCCCGTTCAGGGTGGGGTCGGCGGCGACGAGCGCGCCGTTGATCGCGCCGACCGAGGTGCCCACGATCAGGTCCGGGCTGATCTCGCGCTCGAGCAGGGCTCGCAACATCCCGACCTCGGCCGCGCCGAGCACTCCCCCGCCACCGAGGACGAATGCCGTGCCGCCGCGCTCGGCCGGCACCCGTGTCGATGCCATGGTCGGCATGGTGCCACCCGTCGCAGGACGCGCGCAGCCTCCGGTCACGGACGGCGGCGTCGAGGTCCCCGGTCAGCCGTCGCCCAGATCGCGTGCGATGCCGCCGGCAGCCTCGGCCAGCGCTTCCTTCCAGACCGGCAACCGATCCCGGGAGTACCGGGCCGAGGGCGCGGCCACGGAGAGGGCGGCGCCGGTGACCCCGCCCGAGGGCGGGACGGCGACCCCCACCGCCGTCAGCCCCGCCTCGGTCTCCTGGTCGTTGACCGCGACCCCCCGGCGCCGGACGGTACGCAGCTCGCGCTCCAGCCGCACCGCAACGGCCGCGTCCAGGGATGCCACGACGGCGGCGAGCCGTTCGTCGTCCAGCGTGGCCAGCACCGCCTTGCCGCCCGAGCTGAGGTGGGCCGGCAGCGTCCGGCCGGTTCGGTCGCCGACCCGCAGCACCTGGTCGCTCTCGACCGTCGCGACGAACCGGACGTCCGGGCCGGCCAGCACCATCACGTTCGCGGTCTCCCCTACCGCCTCGACCAGTCCGCGCAGGTGTGGCAGGGCGACTTCGCGCAACCGGGCGACCGACGCCTGCTGCACCGGTCCACGGCGCAGGACCGGCCCGGCGGCGTACCGGCGGTCCGGCAGCTGCTCGGCGAAGTCCCGGTAGACGAGCATGCCCAGCAGGCGGTGGGCCGTCGACACCGACACCCCCAGGCGCGCGGCGACGTCGGTGACCCGCATGGCCCCCTCCTGCTGCAGCAGGCTCGCCAGGAGCAGCGCGGAGTCGACCGAGGCGATCGCGTACGCAGGTCGGTTCTTCACTGCAGAAAAGGCTATCCCGTCCTGCGAGAGGTGAGGCACCGTCGGGAGCGCCATCACACCGACGGATGTCAGGGGAACGAAGCGTGCAGTTCTACCTCGACGGCTACCGGCCCGGCGACCCGTTCCTCGAGGAGCCGCACCCGTCGGTCGCCGACCGGCCGGAGGGCCTGCCCGAGGAGGTCGACGTCCTCATCGTGGGGTGCGGCCCGGCCGGTCTCGTCCTGGCCGCCCAGCTGGCCAACTTCCCCGACGTCACGACCATGGTCATCGACCGCCGGGACGGTCCGCTCGAGGTGGGCCAGGCCGACGGGGTCGCCTGCCGCACCGTGGAGATGTTCGAGGCGTTCGGGCTGGCCGACCAGCTGATCGCCGAGGGCTACTGGGTCAACGAGGTCTCCTTCTGGCGGCCGGATCCGGATGACCGGTCGAGGATCACGCGGACCGGGCGGATCCAGGACGTCGAGGACGGCCTGTCGGAGATGCCGCACGTCATCGTCAACCAGGCCCGGATGCTCGCCTACCTGCGCGGCTCCATGGAACGGTCGGCCAGCCGGCTGCGACCGCACTACGGACTGCACGCCAGTGAACTCACCGTCGATCCCAGTGGCGAGTCCGAGCACCCGGTGACCGTCACGCTGCAGCACCTGGCGGACTTCCGGGAGACCGGCCGGACCTCGACGGTGCGCGCCAGGTACGTCGTCGGCTGCGACGGCGCGCGCAGCGGCGTCCGGACGGCGATCGGTCGCGAACTGGTCGGCGACCTGACGAACCAGACATGGGGCGTCATGGACGTCCTGGCCGTCACCGACTTCCCCGACATCCGCCTCAAGGCGGCCGTCTCGGCGGATCAGGGCAGCGTCCTGATCATTCCCCGCGAGGGTGGCTACCTGGTGCGGATCTACCTCGAGCTCGACGCGGTCAGGGACCGGGACATGCTGGAGAACCGCAGCGTCACGCCGGAGAAGCTCGCCGCGGTCGCGAACCGGATCCTGCATCCGTACACCATCGAGGTGAAGGACGTCGGCTGGTGGTCGGTGTACGAGATCGGCCAGCGGCTGTGCGACAAGTTCGACGACGTGCCGGCCGCGGAGACCCCTTCCCGCCACCCGCACGTCTTCATCGCGGGCGACGCCTGTCACACGCACAGCGCCAAGGCCGGTCAGGGCATGAACGTGTCGATGGCCGACGCCTGGAACCTCGGCTGGAAACTGGCCGCCGTGCTCCGGGGGACGGCCGTGCCCGACCTGCTGCACACCTACTCCGCGGAGCGCCAGGAGGTCGCGGCCGAGCTCATCGCGTTCGACCGCGAGTTCTCCCGGATGTTCAGCGCGGCCCCGAAGGAGGGAGGTGACAGCGGCGATGACGAGGATATCGATCCGGAGAGATTCCAGCGGTACTTCGCCGCCCAGGGGCGCTTCACCGCGGGCGTCGCCACCCGGTACGCGCCGTCGATGATCACCGCTTCTCCGGAGTTCCAGGACCTGGCGCGGGGCCTCCCGGTCGGCATGCGCTTCCACTCCGCTCCGGTCGTCCGCCTGGCCGACGCCAAACCGGTGCAGCTGGGCCACGTCGCCCGGGCCGACGGCGCCTGGCGGCTCTACGTCTTCGCCGACCGGTCGGACCCGGCGAGCCCGGACTCACGGGCCCGGGCACTGTGCGACTTCCTGGTGTCGGAGAAGTCCCCGATCGCGCGGCACACGCCGGCCGGGGCCGACCCGGACTCGGTCATCGACGTCCGCGCCGTCTTCCAGCAGGGGCACCGGGACCTGCCCGTCGACGCGATGCCGGCGGTCCTGCAGCCGAGGAAGGGACGGTTCGGCCTGGTCGACTACGAGAAGGCCTTCTGCCCCGACCCCGCGGCCGGCGACATCTTCGACCTGCGCGGGATCGACCGGGACGCGGGCTGCGTCGTCGTCGTCCGGCCGGACCAGTACGTCGCCCACGTGCTGCCCCTGGACGCGCACGACGAGCTGGCGGACTTCCTGGCGGGCATCCTGGTCGACGCCCGGTAGGGGCGGACGGCCGTCAGCGGGGCGCGCCGGCCCGCCCGGCTACGGTGCGGCCGTGGCTTCCGTCGCCCGCACCGCTGCCCGTCTCCTGCTCGGCGCGGCCATGGTGGGCGCGGGGGTGGCCCACCTGACGGTCCAGCGGCAGGAGTTCCAGGCCCAGGTGCCCGCCTGGTTCCCCCTCGACGAGGACCTCACGGTGCTCGGCTCCGGCGTCGCCGAGATCGTTCTGGGCGCGTCCTTCATCGTCTTCCCGAAGAAGCGGCGGCTCGTCGGAGCGCTGCTGGCGGCGTTCTTCGTGGTGGTCTTCCCGGGCAACGTCGCCCAGTACCTCGAGGGCACCGACGCCTTCGGCCTCGACACGGACCGGAAGCGACTCGTCCGGCTGTTCTTCCAACCCCTCCTCGTGCTCCTGGCGCTGTTCGGCGGCGGCTGGTTGCGGCGCACCCGGCGGGACTGACCCTCCTACGCCGTCAGCGCGGCGACCACGTCGGGGTAGACCTGCTCGGCGGTGGCGCGCAGCTCGTCGTCGGTCCGGTCCTGGACCGGGTGGGGCACCAGCACGAACGGGGCGGGGAAGCCGAGCGCCTCGCCCTGCACGCGCGCGGCCTCGGCGAAGGCCTCGCTGGCGAGGAAGAGGGCCACCACGCCGCGGCGTTCGAGATCGGCGATGTCGTGCACACTGCACGACGTGCACGAGCCCTAATCGGCGAGCGCCTCGATCACCACCTCGCACTGCTCGGCGATCTCGTGCCGCAGGTCGACCGGGGCGGTGCGGGCGAACGTCGGCTTGCGGTACCGGCGCACATGGACCCCGTCCGCGGTCAACAGCTGCTCCAGCCGGTCGAGGACGACGTCGCCGCGGGCCTTGCTGATGTCGAGCAGCCCGACGGTGCGGCCGTCCAGCGTGGACGGACGGGGCAGGAGCGCGCGGCCCGGTGCCTGTCGCTGCCCGGTCGGGTCCAGCACGGTCCTCATGTGCGCACCTCTCGTGTCACGGGAACGCTGCCCGTCTCCCCGCCGACCCAACCGCCGACGATCGCGCTGAACAACCCCGCCTCGCCGCCTGCGTGAGCCAGAAGCAGGCCACCCGGCCGGAACTTGGGCAGGTCGCGCCCCGCCATCGAGTCCGGCACCCCCTCGGCCACGCTCCCTACGCCTCTGATGAGCTCGTCGGCCGGCAGGGTGAGCAGCACCTCGAGCTCGCCGATCAGCCGGGAGCGGTCCCATCCCGCCTCGCGGAACACCCGCCCGTGCTCCGGAGAGACGACGAGCATCGCATCGAAGGCCATCGGCAGCTTCGGGTGCGCGTTGACGCGTAGACAGGCGGCGAACGTCCGGGCCAAGGAGTCCGGGTTCCGGCTGAGCTGATCGACCACCGGCTGCACCCCCGAGCCGGCGTAGAGGGTGACCGCGTCCCCGGGGACGCCGCGGTCGGCGGCCAGCGGCGCGAACGGGCTGCCCTCCTCCCGCTCGGCGAAGCAGAAGGTGATCTTTCCGGGGTTGCCCAGCGTCGCCCGGTCGACCTTCCCGGGTCGGCCACCCCCCACGTTCCGCACGACGAGCTGCAGCGCCCGGCCGATCGTGGCGTTGGCGCGGTTGCCCTGCCCGAGCGCGTTGACTCCGCTGTTCATCCCGATCCGCTTCGCGATCGGGCCGTTGACGACGACGAGCGGACCGGAGAAGTACGTCGTCGCCAGCAGACCGTGCAGGGCGAACTCCTCCGTGCACGCCGCCTCCAGGGCGGCCAGCACGACCGGCAGGTACTCGGGCAGGCAGCCGGCCATCACCGCGTTGACGGCCACCTTCTCGACGGTGCACTCCACGAGGTCGGGCGGCACGATCGCGACGACGTCACCGGGGGCGCGCGTGGTGCCGCGCAGCATCCGGAGCACCCTCTCAGGGGTCGGCGGGACGACGGGGAGCCCGTCGGTCCAGCCGCGGTCGAACAGCGCTTCGTGCTCGTCCTCGGCGTCGGCCAGCTCGACGCGGCGGCTGGTCAGCCCGCTGCCGCCGTAGCGTGCCTCGAGCTCGTCGATCCGGAAGGGGTCGACCGACAGCGATCCGCAGCCGGGGCGGTGGTCGGGCAGGTTCGGCCCCAGCCCGGGCACGCCGGTGAGCTGCTCCCACTGCTCGCGGCTCCAGCCGACGACCCGCGCGGTCTCCTGCCCCTCCCGGACGCGCAGCAGGGTGGGCACCGTCTCGATGCCCAGCCGGTAGGACAGCTCGAGCTCGCTGTCGTCGCCGTCGAACCAGTCGGCGTCGTCCTGGCACCAGACGGCGGCACCCAGTTCCCGCAGCACCGGCTCGACCAGCACGCAGGTGGGGCAGTCGTGCTTGACCACCGCGACGAGTCCGTCCGGGAGGCGCATGGGCCGACGCTAGCCCGTGCCCCACCCGACCGCCCCGTGACGGTGGGCCCCGTCGCGTCAGCCCACGCTGAGCTCCATCAGATCCTCCCCGACGATGAGTCGCCCGGAGTAACCCCGCCGCGCCTGCTGCCAGCGGCCCTTCGGGTTGTTCTCCGGGAGCAGGTGGGTGAGCACCAGGTTCTTCGCGCCGGCGGGCTCGGCCACGTCGCGGCCGACCTGCTCGATGGTGGTGTGCGACTCGATCAGGTGCTGCTTGAGCGGCTCGAAGAATTCCTTCGGCAGCACCGAGCCGAGGCTCTCCACCCACGCCAGGTCGATCACCTCGTGGACGAGGTAGTCGGTACCCCGGGCGAGGTCGATCAGGTTCTGGCTGACGGTGGTGTCACCGGACACGGTGATCGAGCCGTCCGGAGTGTCGAAGCGGAACCCGTACGACGGCGCGGTCGGCCGGTGGTCGACCAGCGTGGCGGTGACGCGCACGTCGCCGTCGGTCCACACGTCGAGGGGCGCCTCCAGGCGCGGCGGCACACCGGCCGGACCGATCGACGGCCAGACCACGCGGTGATCGATGTCCCGGACGTCGAAGACGCTGAACGGGGGGGCGGAAGCCCGAGTCGCGGGCGCGGTCGTTGAAGTCCGCGGCCCAAGCGTGCGCCAGACGCGCGGTCATCTCGGAGATTCCCGGCGTGGGCTCGAACTGCTCGGTCGATGGATCGTCGGGGCTGTACACGCCCGGCTCCACTCTCCCTACGAACCTGGTGAGCGAGCCGCGGTTCCCCGGCCCGAAGACTTGGATCGGTTGCCCCGCGCGCCCGGTGGTGTTGATGGGTCCGGTGGCATAGGTCGCCGGCCAGTCCAGCAGGTGGTCGCTGTGCATGTGCGTGAAGAACACGCCCCGCACGTTGGTCAGCGCCGTGGCTGCTCCGACCCGCCCCGACAGGCTGCTCTGGCGCAGCCGGAGGAGCGAGCCCACGCCGAGGTCCACGACGTACACGCGGTCCCCGTACGCGATGGCGGTGGAGATGCCGGAGCGCTCGCCCGTCAGGAGGCCGGGTCCACCCGCGGTGCCCAGCAGGACCAGACGGGTGCGACCCCTGCGGCCACGCCCGGACGAGCCCGGCCCCGCCGCCCGGGCGGGGGTCACGCCGGCTGCGACCATGCCACCGGCCGCCGCCGTGGCACCCAGGACCTTGAGGAAGGCCCGCCGATTGGACTCCGGCATGGCCGGATCGCCCGCTACGCGGGCAAGGACGTCACACATGTCGTGTCTCCATCTCCTCGGGGAACTGCCCGGTAACGGGGATCCGGGACCGGGATGGCGGCGGACTACTGCGGCTGCACCGCCTCGACCGTCGTGAACGGCAGCACGAGCCGGGAGGGGTGGAGGGCGTCGCGGTAGATCTTGTGGGTGACCGGCCGGCCCACCGGCAGGTGGAAGGCGTCCGGCGGCAGCAGGGCGTTGTGCTCGTCGGCCAGCGGCTCGTCGTTGGACAGCTCCACGACCAGGCGGTGGCCCGGCCGGAACGTGGCCGCGAACGGGTAGAGCCGCAGGACGTACTCCTCGATCACCCCCGGCTCCACCGGCACCGCGCGGGTGTGCGGGTGGTGCGGGTTGCCCTCGGTGGTCCGCTCGTCCAGCTCCCGGTGTGACGCCTTGAGGTAGCCGGAGGTGATCAGCTGGCGACCGCCGCCCGGCGCGACGTCCCACAGCCGCAGGATGAAGTTCGTGTCCGGCTGGTCGATCTCGGCGAACAGGTGCGCCGCACCGGTGCCGATCAGCTCGGTGGGCTGCTCGAACGGCGGGGTGCTCCAGCTGAGGATCTCGACCTTGTCGGTCACGGTGAGGGGCGCCTGGTACCAGCCGTCCGGCGCGGCGTGCTCGGGGCCCATGAGCTCCGGCTCCGGGGAGAGCTTGCCGCGGGGGCGCAGGTACAGCGACCGGTACTCGACGTCCTTCGGGGGCCACTGGCCGGCGGTGACCACGTCCCGCGAGCCCTCGACGAAGACGCTCACGGCCGGCTCGTCCATGACCCCGTTGTCGACGCCCTTGAGCCAGTACTCGTACCAGCGGAACATCTCGTCGTGCTCCTCGACCCAGGGGCGCGACTGCATGGGCGGGTAGGAGCCGATGACCAGCTTCTTCGGCCCCGTCAGGGCCTCGAACAGCTCGACGTGCCCGTCGACGGTCCAGCCGCGGCCCTGGTCGATCTGCAGGTAGACCGGGATGTCGATGTTCCGGGCGAGGTTGATCGGGTTGCGCTCCTCGTACCACTCGCCGTCGAGCTCGTTGAGCACGATGTCGAACCACGCCTCGTGGTGCTTCGGGTAGTGCAGGACGTGCACGAGGTTCGGCCAGGCGGCGACGTCGGGGTCCTGCAGGCGCTCGGCGACGCGCTTGCGCACCTCCTCGGCGGAGTACGTCTCGAGCATGCGCGAGGTGATCCGGTCGGTGAACGCCCAGCCGGAGTCACCGCCCCGGCCCTCGCGGGCCGCGCGCGGCATCAGCCACATGATCCCGCCGTGGTACGTGGTCTCGTAGAAGTCGAAGTGGCCGCCGCTGACGAAGATCGCCTTGAGCGACGGCGGGCGCTCGGCGGCGGCCAGCACCTGCATCGACCCGAAGTAGGAGATGCCGATCATGCCGACGTTGCCATCGCACCACGGCTGCTCGGCGACCCACTCGATGACGTCGTACGCGTCCTGGCCGAGTGGCACTCCCCCGGCGTTGTAGTTGCCGACGTGCTCGCCGTCGGAGGCACCGGACCCGCGCAGGTCGCCGATGACGTGGGCGTAGTCCTCCTGCACGACCCGGGCGACGTCGCCGGCCTCGATGCAGCCGTCCCACATCGGACTGGGACGGCGCTGGGGCGGCATGGTGAGCGCCAGCGCCTGCAGCTCCTTGCCGTACGGGCTGAGCGCGACGAGCGCCGGGCGCGGCCTGTCCTCGACGCCGGAGTAGACGTCGGCGGCCAGCGTCACGCCGTCACGCATCGGGACGCGCAGGTCCTTGCGGACGGCGATCGTCTGCGTGCCGGCCTGGACCTGGCGGATGTCAGCCATGGGAGTGCAGCTCCTTGTATCCGTGCAGGGTCGTGAAGAACGGGGACGGTTCGAGCGTGGGGTCGCCGGTGTAGCCGGCCTCCTCGGCGACGCGGGCGAAGGGGGAGTACGCCGAGTCGGTCTGCCTCAGCCCCTCGGCCAGTGCCCGCGCGGCCGCCCCGGCGACGCGCGCCTCGATGTCGAGGCTGCCCTGGAGGGCCTGCTGCGCCTGGTTCCGGTCGAGCTCGACGCCGTACGGCACGGCGTCGGCCGTGCGGTACGGGTGCCCGAGGTACAGGCGCCGGGGGCGGACGACGTCCCGGAGGCGCTCCAGGCTCGCCCGGTAGGCCCGCGGGTCCTCGTAACCGGGGAAGCCGTTGGCCGCGCCGTGCACCTGGACGGCGTCACCGACGAAGACGTCGTCCTGGCCGTCGACGACGTAGGCGACCGAGCCGGCCGTGTGGCCGGGGATCGCGTGCGCAGAGACCGTGACGTCGCCGCCGAGCGACAGCGTCTCCCCGCCGCGGACGAGCATGTGCGGCTCCATCTCGCCGGAGATCGCGCCGGCCGCCATCGCGGTCTGCTTCGCCTCGGCCTCCGGGTCGGACAGGTACCGCGCCCGCACGTCGAGGTAGTTCTGCACGTGCGCCCGGCGGGACCGCAGCAGGGGCGCGTCGGCCTCGGAGATCACGACCTGCGCACGCCGGCCGGTGAGCTCCCACAGCGCGTGTGCCCCGCCGACGTGGTCGATGTGACCGTGGGTCAGCAAGATCCAGCGGACGTCCTCGATGCGTCGGCCGAGGGCCTCGAGCGCCGGGGCCATGCCCTCGGCCGGTGACGAGGCGACCCCGGTGTCGACGATCGCCGGCTCCGGCGCATCGATGAAGAAGCTGTACAGCCCGAACCGGCCCCACGGCGAGACCAACGGGTGGATGTCGACGGCCACGGCGGTCAGCCCCGGCCGAGGCCATGCTCATTCACGAACATGGCGGTCTCCTCGAACACCCGGGCGAACTCCGGGATCCAGGAGAAGTGCTGCACGAAGCCGTGCCCGGCGCCGTCGTATCGCGACACGGTGGCCGGCACGCCGGCGTCACGCAGCCGCTGCCCGTAGAGCTCGCCCTCGTCGCGCAGCGGGTCGTGCTCGGCGGTGACGACCAGTGCCGGGGGCAGGCCCGACAGGTCGGCGCGCTTGATCGGCGAGACCAGCGGGTCGGCCGGGTCGGCTCCGCTGTCGAGGTAGAAGGCGTTGAACGGCTTCAGCCCAGCGGTCTCCAGGCCGTAGCCGACAGCGTTCTCCCGCAGGGAGGCGTACCGGTCGACGTCGAAGTCCAGGTCCAGGGAGGGGTAGAAGAGCACCTGGTGCGTGATCGCATCGAACCCGTCGTCGTGCGCCATCGCGGCGACCGCGGCCACGAAGGTGCCCCCCGAGCTGTCACCGGCGACCGCCAGGGTGCCGCCGTCCCAACCGAGTCCGGAATCGTCACCGGCCGCCCACCGGACGACGCCGTAGCAGTCCTGCAGCCCGGCGGGGAACGCGTCCTCGGGGGCCCGGCGGTAGCCGACGGAGACGACCGTGAACCCGGTCTCCTTCGCCAGCGACCGCGCGACGTGGTCGTGGGTCTCCAGGCTGCCGAGGAAGAACGCGCCGCCGTGGAAGTAGACGAGCAGGCCGTAGGAGTCGGCCTCGACCGGCGTGTAGATCCGCACCGGGACGTCGCCGGCCGGAGTCGGCCCCGTGCGGTCCTCCACCGCGTGCAGCGGCAGCCGCTCGGCGACCGGCGATACGTGCGCTTCCTCGCCGGCGCGCATGGCCGCCGGGTCCAGCGGGCCGGGAGGCGGCGCCGGCATCGAGGCCAGCGCGGCCGCGACCTGGGGGTGCAGGGTCATCGGGTGCCCTGCGACGCGGGCTTCTGACCGGGGAAGACGTCGTCGAGCTCGTCGTCGGTCCAGCCGTGGCGGGAGATGGCCTGCAGCTCGTCGGTGACCGGCTTGCGCTCGGCCTGGAACGCAGCGAGCGCCGCGGGCACCGAATCGGCCGCGAGCAGGGCGTCGACCAGCGCGCCGGCGTCCATGATGGCCGAGTTCGCGCCCTGCCCCTGGTGGTGCAGCATCGCGTGCGCCGAGTCGCCCAGCAGGGTCACCGAGCCGGTGTGCCAGGTGTCGACCGGGTCGATGTCGTACACGGCACGGACGTTCACGGTGGCCAGGTCGAGGTCGCGGGCGATGGCCATGATCCGCTCGTCGAAGCCCTGCACCTTGGACAGCAGGTCCTCCTTGGTCACCTGCGGCACCCAGGTGCCGTCGGCGTCGAGCGCGGTGACATCGAAGGAGAGCCCGTCGCGGTGGCGCAGCGGCAGCAGGTAGACCTTCGTGCCGCGACCGATGTACATGCGCAGGTTGTCGTCGACGACCATGCCGTGGCAGGCGCTGGTGGGGATGACCACGCGGTAGGCGTGCTCGCCGGCGAACACCGGCTCGTGCTCGCCGAACAGCTGCTGGCGCACGGTGGACTTGATGCCGTCGGCGCCGATGACGAGGTCGGCCTCGACCGTCTCGCCGTTGGTGAAGCGCAGCACGGTGCTGGACCCGCGGTCCTCGAGGCTCTCGAGCTTGTGACCGAGCTTGATCATGCCCTCGGGCAGCACGCCGGTGAGGGCGTCGATGAAGTCGCCGCGGTGGATGAGGTGCGTGTGCGTCTTCACCTCGTAGTCGTCCATGCCCGGCCACGAGTCCTTGGCGATCGGGTCGCCGGTGGCGGCGAGGATCTCGAAGTAGTCGCTGGGCGAGCTCACGCGGGCGATCGCGTCGAAGATGCCCCACCGGCGGAACAGGTCCATGGTCGACGGGCGCAGGCCGATGCCGGCACCGACCTCGTGGATCTCGTTCGCCTGCTCGTACACGGTGACGTCGGCACCCTGCAGGCTCAGGCCCTTGGCGACGGCGGCGCCGCCGTACCCCGCACCCACGACGGCGATCTTCAGGTTCGTGATGTCCATGGCTGTGCTTCTCTCAGTTCGTCGTGAGGGTCAGGAAGTCGGCGGGGTTGGTGACGAAGATCCGGTGGATGGTGGCGTCGTCGATCCCCTCCTGCCGCAGGTCGGGGATGAGCTGCTCGTAGATGTAGTTGACGGTGTGGCCCTTGACGCCGGGCCAGCCCAGCGGGCTGCAGTTGGCGTCGGCCGAGGCGAGCACCTGGTCGATGTGGCCCTCGCCGATGAGCCGGAGGAAGTGCTCCAGGCGCTCGCGGCGATGCCGGCCCCAGAACGGCGGGTCGGGCAGCTCCAGGTCGTAGCCGAAGGTGTCGAAGCCGATCCGGCCACCGCCGCCGAGGATCGCCGTCTCGTTGACCTTGCCCTGACTGACCCCGTCGTCGGCGTGCCCGAAGAGCACCCGGTCCAGCGGCAGGCCCTCCTCGGCGAAGACGGCGAGTGCCGGCTCCACGTCGACGGCGAGGTGGGTGAAGATCGGGACGCCGGTGAGCAGCGCGGCGCGGGCGGCGGCCCGGTAGATGCGGAGGTCCAGCTCCTTCATCCGGAAGCCGCGGCTGACCCCGACCTTGATGATCCCGGCCTTGCCGCCGGTGGTGCCGATGCCCACGGTGATCTCGTGGACGAACTGGCGCATCAGGTAGTCGACGCTGGCCTCGGCGAAGAAGCGCAGGGCGGTGTCGCCGCCGACGAAGCCGGTGGCCGCGACGATGTGCACGCCGGTCTTGGCCGACAGCGACCGGTAGTAGTCGACGTCGCGGCCGTTGCAGATGCCGGTGGCGTCGACGAACGTGCAGCCGCCGTACTGCCGGCTGTACTCGGCGAACCGGCGCAGCGTGGGGACGGTCTCCTCGTAGCGCTGCTCGGGGGTCTTCCACCACTGGGTGTCGAGCTCCGAGCCGGGCATGCCGTAGCCGATGTGCTCGTGGACGGCGACCAGGCCGAGCTCCTCGGCCGCGATGGGGCCCAGGACGGTGTTGACGCGGGACATGTTCTCTCTCTCCAGGTCCGGCGCTCAGCGCACCGCGAGGAGGTCGCGCGGGTTCGCGACCAGGATCTGCTGGATGTCGGCGTCGGCGACGCCGCGCGCGGCGAGCAGCGGGGCGAACGCGGTGAGCGCGTGCGCGTAGGGCAGCTCGTAGGGGGCGTGGCCCTTGGCGACGCCGACCGCGTTGCCCGACAGCAGGACGCGGCCCGCGTGCCCGGCCGCGACGAGCCCGGCGACCAGTTCGGCCCGCCCGGCGTCCCGGAGGTGCTCGTCGGAGTCGTTCAGGCCGACGTGGTCGATCGCGACGTAGGCGCCGCGTTCGGCGACGACGGCGGGCCAGCCGGCGGCGACGGCCTCGGCCCGGTCGAGGTCGCCGACGACGACGCGGTCCGCGGCCAGCCCCTCGGCGAGGACCAGCTGCAGCTCGGCGACGGCGTCGGCTCCGTAGCGGATCGAGACCGGTACGCCGGTGGCGAGCGCCGCGCGGGCCGCGCCGCGGAACAGGCTCTCGTCGGTGGGGGTGAGCCCGCCGCGGGTGCCGGTGGTGGCGACCAGGCCGGCGGCGCCGCGGCGCTCGACCCGCGGGACCACCATGCCCTCGGAGACCTCGCGGCCGAAGAGGTCGGCGAACTTCTCCGCGGGCCAGGGCGTGGGCGGGTTGGTCTGCGGGGTGAGGAAGTAGCCGCCGAGGTTGTCCTCGGGGCCCATGCCGGTCGAGGCGACGACGTGCACGCCGGTCGACCGGGAGAGGTTCTCGAGCAGCGTGACGTCCCGGCCGTGGAACATGCCGGTGCTGTCGACGACGGTGCCGCCGCCGGCCTGCTTGAAGGCGGTGAGCTTGCCGGCCAGCACCTCGAAGATTTCGGCCCGGTCCATCGAGATGTCGTAGCCGTGCTCCGCTCCGGGGACGACCGAGAGGAGGGCCTCGTGGACCGCGACGACGCCGAGCGAGTCGGCGGGTACGGGCCCGAGGACGGTGTTCACGGTGGCGCTCATGCGGCGGCTCCTGTGGTGGTGGGTGCGGGAGCCTTGGCGAGCAGCCGCTTGAGCTTGGCGGGCGGGGTGGGGTGGTTGACCGCGACGACGGTCCGGGGCGCACCGGCGTCGGGCCAGGCCAGGAGGGCCGAGCCGGCGTCGAGCGAGCCGTCGAGCACGGCCGGCTCGCCCTGCGGGTCCGCCGAGCCGACCATCTTCACGTCGAGGCCGAACTGCTCGGTCCACGCGTAGCGGGACGGCGTGTAGACCGGGGCGTCGTCCCCGTGCAGCAGCGTCTTCGCCGCGGCGCGCGCCTGCTCGACGGCGTTGGTCCAATTGGGGATGCGGGCCAGGGCGCCGTCGCCGGTGGCGAAGACCGCGACGTCACCGGCGGCGACCACGTGCGGGCTGACCCGGCAGCGCTCGTCGACGAGCACCCCGCCGGCGACCGGCAGGCCGGAGCCGGCCAGCCACTCGACGTTGGGCACGTCGCCGACCGCGGAGACGATCAGGTCGGCCTCCAGCCGCTGCCCGTCGGCGGTCTCGACCGCGGTCGGGAACGGCGTGCCCAGCAGCCGGACGCCGCCGTGCGTGAGCACGAACCGGACGCCGGCCTGCGCCGCGACGGTGCGGACGTGGCCGCCCACCGCCGTCCCGAGCAGCCGGTCGAGCGGGGGTGCCAGGTCGACGACGGTGACGTCCCTGCCCAGGGCGCGGGCCGTGGAGGCGACCTCCATTCCCAGGAAGCCGCCGCCGACGACCAGCACCGAGGCTGCGCGGTCGAGGTGGTCGCGCAGCCGCAGGCCGTCGTCGTAGGTGCGCAGCACGCGCTCGGCCTGGTTGACCGTGCCGATGCGGCGGGCGCGCGCACCGGTGGCGATGATCAGGCCGTCGTAGCCGACCGGCCCGGCCGGGGTCAGGACGGTGCGGTTGGCGGTGTCCAGCCCGGTGGCCGGCGTGCGCAGGTGCAGGTCGACCTCGTCCGACAGCGGCGCCAGGACCACGTCGTCGGCGCTCTCCCGCCCGGCGAGGACGCCTTTCGACAGCGGCACCCGCGTGTAGGGCGGGAGGTCCTCGTCGCTGAGCACGGTGATCCGTCCGTCGAACTCCTCCATGCGCAGCGTCTCCACCGCGGTCAGCGCCGCGATGGAGCCGCCGACGACGACGACGTCCCGCACGATCAGGCTCCCGTGCTCTGCTCGACGCGGAGCGCGGCGACGGGGCACACCCGGGCGCCGGCCTCCGCCTTGCGCTCCAGCTCCGGCGGCACCGTCTCGTGCAGCAGCACGACGATCGCCTCGTCGTCGAGCTCGTAGACCTCCGGTGCGACGTCGGCGCACAGGCCGTGGCCCTCGCACCGGTCGCGGTCGGCCACGATCCTCATGCCGGCACGACTTCCAGGACAGGGAGCGAGTCGATGCTCCGGGTCGCGTTGTGCGGGACCCGCACCTCCGCGCCGACCACGAGGCGCTTCACGCGACGGGCCAGCGCGTCGATCACGGCGTGCGCCTCCAGCCGGGCCAGCCCCTGGCCGGCGCAGCCGTGGATGCCGTACCCGAGGGAGAGGTGGTCGACGGGGTTGCGCTCGACCAGGAACTCGTCGGGGTTCTCGTAGTGCCGCGGGTCACGGTTCCCGGCGCCGAGGCAGACGGCCACGCGAGCACCCGCAGGGATCGTGACGCCCTCGAGCTCGACATCCTTCGTCGCCTCCCGGCCCCAGACGTTGATCGGTGCCCAGAAGCGGAGCACCTCGTTGAAGGCGGCCGGGACGAGCGAGAAGTCCTCGCGGACGAGCGTCAGCTGCTCGGGATGCGCGGCGAACAGGGCGATGATGTTGCCGATCGCGCTGACGGTGTTCTCCACACCGGCCGCCAGGTACTGGTGGATGATCGGCCCGGCCGAGCCCGGCGGGATCGCACCGCGCTCCTCGGCCTCGAAGATGCCGCGGCCGATCGAGCCCTCGGCCAGGTCGCTCTTGGTGACGGTCGAGCACCAGGCATAGAGCTCCCCGGCGATCGGAAAGCTCTCGGCGGTCCGCTTGTTCAGCGGACCGATCACCTGGTTGGCCGCCTTGCCCCAGTCGAGCATGTGGCTGCGCACCTCACCGGTGAACCCGATGAGGTCGGCGACGATCTCCAGGGGGAAAGCGCGCGCGATCGAGTCGATCGCGTCGAAGGAGCCGGACTCGACGAGGTCCGCGACGAGCGTGTCGGCCTTGGCGTCGATCTGCCCCTTGAGACCGCGCAGGGCGCGCGGCGAGAGGTTCTCGGTCAGCGCTGCCCGCAGGGCCGTGTGCTGCGGCGGGTCAGAGGCGAGCGAGGTGCCTTGCAGTGCCTCGTTGACCATGGGGTTGAAGCCGACGCCGTGGGCCGAGGAGAAGGTCTCCCAGTCGCCCAGGGCGTCCCGGATGACGTCGTAGCGGGTGAGCGCATAGACGTCGTTGGCCGGCAGGTGCACGACCGCGCCGAGCTCGCGGAGCTGCGCGTAATACGGGTACGGGTCGAGCAGGACCTCGTCGGAGAAGAGGTCGATGTCGGAGGACGGGACGGACACGGGGCCACCTCGGGGAGTCGGACGTCGCTGTCGGGCACTGCGGTGGTCGGTCCGCTGAGGCCGCCGGTGTGAGCGCGCCTGTTCGGACCTCTGGCCGTGCCGGGGCGGTGTGCCTACGGTCACGAGCTCGTTGTGCACCATGTCACCTCGCTTTACACAGTGTCAACCAAAAGGCGGGGCGCGTCGACGGCGGCCGCCGTCCGCCGCTCCGGCCGGAGACGACATGGCGACCTGAGTCTTGACACCGTGTCTAATTGACTGTCAGCCTGTCCTGACTGTTAGCTCCGCCACAACGCCGTGCCGCAGGAGGCCGCCGTGCCCGCACGACCTGCCCAGTCCCCCAGTGACCCCGCTCCCCTCACCGGTGGCGACGCGCCGTGACCGCTCCCGCCACCGACGCGCCCGCAGCCCCCGAGGCCCCGGCGGCGGCCCCGCGCCGCTCGTCCGCCGGGCTGTTCGCCGCCCGCTTCGCGGTCATCGGCGTGTGGCTGGCGCTCATCGCCGTCTACGGGATCCTGGAGCCGGACACGTTCCTCACCACCGGCACCTTCCAGACGATCTTCGGCAGCCAGCTGGCCCTGGTGTTCCTCACCGCCGCCCTGCTGTGCACCATCTGCGTCGGCGAATTCGTCGACCTGTCCGTCGCGTCGGTGCTCGGGCTCTCGGCCACGCTGCTGCCGGTCCTGGTGGTCGACCACGGCTGGAACATCTGGTCCGCCTCCCTGGCCGCGATCGTGGCCGGGGGCGTCGTCGGCGCCGTCAACGGGTTCCTGGTCGTCCGCGTCGGCGTGAACACGATCGTCGTCACCCTCGGCATGGGCACGCTGCTGCTCGGTGTCGCCCTGTGGCTCACGAACCTGACCGCGAAGAGCGGGCTGCCGCGGGAGTTCGGCGAGGTCTCGCTGTACCGCGTCGCCGGCCTGCCGCTGGGCTTCTACTGGGGCCTGGTCCTCATGCTGGTGTTCGCCTACGTGCTGGCGTTCACGCCGCTGGGACGCAACATGCGCTTCGTCGGGGCCAACCGCGAGGTCAGCCGGCTGGCCGGCGTCCGCGTCGACCGGATCCGGTTCGGGGCATTCGTCACCGCCGGCCTGGTCTGCGGCCTCGGCGGGGTCCTGGCCGCCGCCGCGGTGGGTGGCTTCGACCCGACGACGTCGCAGAGCTACCTGTTGCCGACCTTCGCCGCGACCTTTCTGGGCACCGCCGTGCTGCAGCCGGGCCGGTTCAACCCGCTCGGCACGCTGATCGCCGTCTACTTCCTGGCCACCGGGATCCTCGGCCTCAACCTGCTCGGCTACACGGGCTGGGTCACGAGCGTCTTCTACGGCGGCGTGCTCGTCGTCGCCGTCACCGTCTCCTCGCTCTTCCACCGCCGCGCGGGCTGACCCTCCGCCACACCCCGCACTTCCCCTCCCCTGGGCCCTGCCGCCCATGTCGAAAGGTGATTCCCCCATGCGCATCCGTCGGTATGGCTCCACCGGCGCGGCGGTCCTCGCCGTGAGCCTCCTCGCGGCCTGCTCCTCCGGTACGACCGAATCCGGCAGCGGGTCCGACGGTGGCGCCGCCGCCGACGGCCCCCTCGCCGAGGTGGTCGCAGACGTCGAGGCGGCCAGCCAGGCCCAGGACTCGTTCGAGGTCCCCAGCGAGCCCGTCGACGTCTCCGGCTGGGAAGGCAAGACGGTCTACTACGTCCCCATCACCGCCCAGATCAGCGTCTTCCAGGTCTACGGCGAGAAGATCGGCGAGGCGCTCGGGACCGTCGGCGCCGACCTCCAGATCTGCGACGGCGGGTCGAACCCCTCGCAGATCTCCGGCTGCATCGACCAGGCGGTCGGCGCGTCGGCGGCGGCGATCATCACCGACAACGTGCCGTACGGCATGGCCGCCAACGCCCTCGACGGCGCGCGGGCCGCGGGCATCCCGGTGCTCATCGCCAACCAGATCCCCGACCCCGCGTTCCCGGCCGATGACTCGCTGGCCTACGTGCAGGGCCCGGCGACGGAGATGATCACCAGCGTCGCCGACTGGATCGTCGCCGACTCCGACGGCGAGGCCACCATCGTGCTGCAGAAGGTGACCGACAATCCCTCGACCATCGCCTGGGCCGAGGCCGCCGAGCAGCAGATCGACGAGCGCTGCCCGGACTGCACCGTCGTGGTCAACGAGGTGTCTGCCTCGAACTTCCCGCTGATCCCGTCGTCGACGAGCTCGGCGATCCTGGCCAACCCCGACACCCGCTACGTGCTGGCCGAGTTCGAGCACTTCGTGCAGCCCACCCTCGGTGGCGTGCAGCAGACCCCGAACGCGACGCAGATCAAGATCGTGTCCAGCGCGGCCACGCTGAGCGGTCTGCAGATGCTCGCCGACGGCGGCCAGCTGCACGCCGACGCCGGCCAGAACTTCGCCTTCCAGGGCTGGGCGACCGCAGACGCACTGTTCCGGCTGGTGGCCGGCCAGGAGATCCCCGAGTACGACTACTCCTTCCGGCTGTTCACCCAGGACAACGTCGACGACCTGGACCTGAGCGACGAGGGTCAGGCGTCGGGCTCCTGGTACGGCCAGACGGAGTTCGCCGACGAGTTCGCCGCGCTCTGGGGCCGGGGTTGAGCCTCGCCGTGACCGACGCACCAGCACCCGCGTCCTCCGGGCACGGTCCGACCGGTTCCCGGCTCCGGGTGGACGACGTCTCGAAGACGTTCGGCCGCTACCGGGCGCTGCAGTCGGTGCACCTGGATGTCGCCCCCGGTGAGATCCACGGTCTGATCGGGCAGAACGGGTCAGGCAAGTCGACGCTGGCCAAGGTCCTGACCGGGTACCACGCGCCCGATCCCGGTGGCCGGGTCCTGGTGGACGGGGAGCCGCTGCGGCTCCCCGTCCGCCCCCGGGAGGCCTCGGCCCGGGGCCTCGCCGTGGTGCACCAGAGCCTCGGCCTGGTCGGGGACCTCACCGTGGTGGAGAACCTCCGGGTGGGCCGGTTCCGCGCGAACCGGCTCACCCGGGCCATCCGGTGGGCGGGCGAGCGCCGGGAGGCCGCGGCCGTGCTGGAACGGCTCGGCCACCCGGTTCCGCTCGACGCGCGCGTGGCCGACCTCTCCGAGGAGGACCGCGCCACGGTCGCCATCGCCCGCGCGCTGCAGGACGCCGAGCCCGGGCGCGGGATCGTCATCTTCGACGAGTCGACCCGGTCGCTGAGCCGGGCCAGCCTCGAGCACTTCTACGACATGCTCGAGGGGATCGTGTCGACCGGGACGTCGGCGCTGCTGATCAGCCACCACATGGAAGAGGTGCTCGAGGCGACCGACCGCGTCACCGTGCTGCGCGACGGCGTCGTCGTGGAGTCGGGGCTGCGCACCGCCGACCTCACCGAGAACGACCTGGTGCGCGCGGTGATGGGGCGCTCGCTCGAGTCGGCGACCCACGCCGTCGAGCCGGCCGTGCAGGGCGACGCCGTCGCCGTCCGCGGACTCCGTGGGCACCTGGTCACCGACGTCGACCTCGACCTGCGTCCCGGCGAGGTCGTGGGCGTCACCGGGCTGGCCGGGTCCGGCCACGACGAACTGCCCTACCTGCTGACCGGCGCCCGACCGGTCCGCGGCGGCACGCTGCAGTTCGGCGACGTCCAGCAGGACCTGACGCGGTGGGACGTCCGGACGGCGATCGCCTCCGGCGTGGTGCTCGTGCCGGAGGGGCGCGAGCACGCCGGGCTGGCCCTGGAGCTCTCGGTCGCGGACAACGTGCTGCTCCCCCGCCGCAGCTCGCGCGCGGCCGTCCTGCCCGTCGACGGGAAGGCGGAGTCAGCCGTCGTCGACGACTGGGTCCACCGGCTCGACGTGCGACCGCCGGACCCGGCACAGCTGGTCGGCAAGCTGAGCGGCGGCAACCAGCAGAAGGTGCTGCTCGCCAAGTGGCTGGCCACGGGCCCGCGGCTGCTGGTGCTGCACGAGCCGACCCAGGCGGTCGACGTGGGGGCCCGGCAGACGATCACCGCCGCCGTCCGGCAGGCCGCGGCCGCCGGCTGCGCCGTGCTCGTGGCCGGGACCGACGAGACCGAGCTGACCCTGCTCTGCGACCGGGTCCTCCTGTTCCGCGAGGGCCGCCCGGTCTCCGAGCTGACCGGTGCGTTCACGCCGGACGACGTCGTCGAGTCGATCTTCTCGGGACACATCCGCAAGCGGCTCCGGTCGGCCACGCCGGCAGCGGGGGGCTGAGTCCCGTGCCGTCGACGGCGGCCCGCGACGACAGTCACCGATCGCGGCGGGGCGGCTGCGCTCTGCCTAAGGTTGGCCCGTGAGTCTTCGCCAAGCCCAGAAGCGCCTGACCCGTGAGCTGCTGCTCGGGGAAGGGCTGGCCCTGTTCGAGGCCAAGGGCTACGCGGCCACGACCATCGACGACATCGCCGCCGCGGCAGGGACGACGCGGCAGACCTTCTACCAGCACTTCGGCTCCAAGCCGGCGCTGATGAGGGAGCTCATCACCGCTGTCGACCACCTGCTGATCGCCGTGGACGACCCGCGGCTGTCGGCCGTCGTCGAGTCCGGGGACCGCGAGCAGATCCACGCCTGGCTGGGCAAGAAGATCGACCAGTGGCCGGCGATCAAGCCCTACGTCACCGCTGCGCACGAGGCGGCGGCCCAGGACGCGGAGATCCAGGAAGCGATCGACGTCTGGTTCGAGAGCGCGATCGGCGACATCCACCGGGGACTCGACCGAGCTGACCGGTTCGCGCCGTCGTCGCGCCGGGTGCGCGGCACTCTCGCCTTCGGGCAGCTGGAGTTCGCCTCCCGGCGGTGGATGCGGCACGGTTGGGACGTCGACCGCGACGAGACCCACTCGGTGCTGACCGAGTCGTGGCTCGCCCTGCTCGTCGACTGATCCACCCTCAGGCCTCCACAACACTGCGCCATCCGTGCAGGGGCGCTACAAGCCTCGATGCCGGCACGGACGATCGACGGCGGGTCGCTGCGGCATCGGCGGATGTGCGGTCCGTGACGGTGCGACCGGCTACTGCGACGCGGACAACGCGTCGGTCAGCAACGCGACGAGCGCCTCGTGCTGCACGTCGGCCGATGACGGGACCTCCTCGTCCGACCCGTCGAGCGCCCTGGCGGCGAGTCCCGCCTTGCTGTCGATGAGCTCGGCGATCCTGGAGTCGATGGTCTGCGCGGCGATGATGCGCCACGCGGTGACGGGTTCGGTCTGACCGATGCGGTGGCTGCGGTCGATGGCCTGGGTCTGCTCCGCGTCGGTCCAGGACAGCTCGGCGAGCACGATGTTGGAGGCCACCTGCAGGTTGAGCCCCACGCCGGCCGCGGTCAGGGAGCAGACCGCGACGGCGACGCCGGGATCCTTCACGAAGGCGTCGATGTTCCGCTGCCGCGACCCGGGCGTCTGGTCGCCGCGGATCGACGAGTAACGGATCCCGTTCCGGTCGAAGACGTCCTCGGCGGCGTCCATCACATCGACGTGCTTGGCGAAGAAGACCACCTTGCCCGCACTGCGCGCGAGCTGTGCCGCGTAGTCGGCGGCCGGGCCGGCCTTCGCCTGGCCGATGCGCCGCATCATGCTGAAGACGTTCTCCCCGGATTGCGTCGCGGTCGCGTCCTTCAGCTCCGCCCGGGCCACCCTGCGCACCAGCTCCCGATCGATGCCCTCGACGACGACGTCGGAGGAGCGGTTCGCCAGGGCGGTCTCGTACCGCCGCACCATCCGGCGGGCGAGGTCCTGCTCGGCTGCCCGGATCGAGCGACCGGCCTTCTCGTCCAACTCGACGGGGAGGTCGGCGATGCGGCGGGCGGGGATGTCGGCCGCCACGTCGACCTTGCGGCGACGGACGATGCCCCGGTCGATCACGCAGGCGCGGGCGGCGGGGTAGAACCCGGGATCGGCGGGCGTCAGTCCCGTCTCCTCGAGCGACTCCATCAGCTCGCCGAGCGGTTTGGCCTCGTCGATCCAGCCGAGGAACTGCCAGATGGCCCGGAAGTCCTCGATGTCGTTGATCAGCGGGGTGCCCGTCAGAGCCATGAGCAAGGGGCGCGCGGTGCGGGACCGGATGCGGTCGGAGAGCTCCAGGACGTGCTGCGAGCGCTGCGAGGTCTTGTTCTTGATGAAGTGCGCCTCGTCGACGACCATGCCGCGGAAGCCGAAGTCGCCGAACCAGCCCACGTGGCGGTCGAGCACCTCGTAGTTGACGACGACGATGTCGGCGAAGCCGTCCACCGTCTCGCCGTCGCCGTGGACCACGGTGGCCGAGCGGTGCGGCGTCCAGAGCCCGGCTTCGCGCGCCCAGTTGGTCTTGACGACGTTCGGTACGACCACGAGCAGCGGGTAGGCGTTGACCGCCTCCGCCGCGAGCAGTGCCTGAGCGGTCTTGCCCAGGCCGGGCTCGTCGGCGAGCAGGAACGTCCGGTGGCCGGCAGCGGCAGCGGCGACCACCTGCGCCTGGTGCGGCATCAGCTCCCGGCCACCCGGCACCGGCCGGGAGGACGGCGCGGGGAGGGCCATGCACGCCGAGGCCCCGCCGCCGGCGCGCTCGAACGAACTGAGCAGCGGGCCGAGCAGCTCCCAGCCGGCAAGCCGGCGGGGACGGGCCTGGGGCGGCGGAGCGGCAGAGAAGTCGGGGGCGAGGAAAGGGTTGGCCAGCTGCCGCGAGACGACGGACTGCGGCACGACCCGACGCTCGGGAGGTGCAGCGGCGGCCGCGCGGTCCGGAGGCGCGACCTCGTCGGGGGGCGACTCGATCCCGGCGTCGCTCAGCATGTCCCGCTTGAGGGACCTGGCCGCGTCCGAGACGACGGCGTCCTCGGCGAGGAGCGCCAGGAGCGCGGGGTCGCGTACGGCGGTCTTGGCGAGGATCGTCGCGATCCCGTCCAGGCGCTTGAGCCGCTCGGCGCGCTCGGTCGAGCTGCTGGTCTGCTCCGCGCGGACCCGGGCGTGCTCCTCGCGCACCAGCAGCGCGACCACCTGGAACTTCGTGCGCACAGCGGGCGTCACACGGCCGCGCCCGACGGCCGCCTCGACCTCACGGACGGCGCGGGCGATCACCGCCATGACATCGTCGCCGTCGCGCACGCGACGCTGCCTCCGCGGGGCGGTGCGGCGACTGCCCGTCCCGCGCCGTCCTGGTCGAGCCACAGACTCCTCCTCCGCTGTGCCCGGCACGGTCGCCGCGGCAGAGCACCGCACACCGTCCCGCGGTCGGGCCGACGGACGACAGGCCTGGGGCGGCCGCTCCGAGAGGCGACTCGGCCCGGGGATCTCCGAGAGATCGACGGGCTCGGCCCGAGAGCCCGCGCCGGTGTCGACCCGGACCCGCCGGTCGCCGGCCGGGGCGCGACGAGCGCGCACGGACGTGCGTCACAGGACGAGCGCCGTCCGCACGGTGATCGGTGCTGGACCGATACTAACGCCTGACGGTCCGGGCGGGACCGCGCCGGCGCCCCTGCGCTCGGGACGAGGCGCTGGTTGACTCATCGCATGGTTGCACCCATGCCGGAGCCGGATCCGGAGATCGATCCGAACGAGCCGGTGCCCGACGACCCCGCCGAGCTGCTCCCTGACGCACCCGAGCAGCTTCCGCCGGCGCCGATCGAAGCATCGCCCGACGATCCCGGTGGCGACCCGGGCGGCGTGCCCGAGCCCGCCTGATCCGCCTCCGCGGAACAGTCAGCGGTCTCACGCCCCTCCGGCGAGCTCCTCGAGGGCAGCGAGCACCGTCGGCCATGCGGCGCTGAGCGGGTCGACCAGCGCGAAGTGCCCGCAGTCGACGGCGGCCAGCACCGCCCCGGGGTGCTGCCGCAGGTAGGACTCGCTCACCCCGACCGGGACGATGCCGTCCCCGGTGCCGTGCACGATCCGGACCGGCCCCACCGGCGTCGGCAGCCGGGCAGGGTCCAGGTCGGGACGGGCACCGGCGTCCCGGCCGAGGAAGGCCGGCACCGCGTCCCCGCCCAGGCGCAGGGCCTGGGCCCGCCGGAGGTCGGCGACCGGCGCGAGAGCCAGGACACCGGCCGGGGCACGTGCGAGCTCGAAGGTCGCGGCCGCGTGCAGCGCCAGATGGCCGCCGGCCGAGTGCCCGGCGAGCAGGACCCGCCGGCCGGCGAGCCCCGGCAACCGGGGAACGGCGCGCACGGCCGCATGCACGTCCTCGACGGCCAGATCGGGGTGGCCGGGGATGCGCCGGTACTCCGGCGTCAGCGTCGTCCAGCCGGCCGCGGCGAGCGCCTCGGTCATCGGCCGCAGGTGCGCCCGGTCGAACCGGGGACGCCAGAAGCCACCGTGCACGAGCACCACGAGTGGCCGGCCGGGCGCGGCATCCCGGGCGAACCGGACGTCGGCCACCTGCTCCTCGTGCGGGCCGTAGGGGACGACGGCGTCCGGAGGCGACGCCTGCCGGGTCAGCACCGACCGGTCCTCGGCATCCGTCGCCACTACGACACCGTCCGGTCGGAACTGTCCATGCGGTAGTACTACTCGATCGGTCGACGACGCCTCGGCGGGGCACCGGACAGCGATAGCGTCCGGGGGGACGAGGGAGGCGCCATGGCGATCGAGGACGGCGTCCGCGCCATCGAAGCGGGCGTGACGACGGACTTCAGCGCGAGGACGGACTACGGCGGCTACCTGGCGCTCGACACGCTGCTGTCGGCGCAGCGCCCGATCAGCGACCACCACGACGAGCCGCTGTTCATCATCGCGCACCAGACGACCGAGCTCTGGCTGAAGCTGGCGCTGCACGAGCTGCGCGCCGTCCGGAGCTGTCTGGACGCCGACGACGTCCGGCGCGCGCGCAAGGGTCTGGCACGGGTCAAGCACATCTTCCGCACCATCACCGACCAGTGGTCGGTGCTCGCGACGCTGACGCCCAGCGAGTACACCGAGTTCCGCGGCGTCCTGGGCAACGCGTCGGGCTTCCAGTCCTACCAGTACCGCGCCGTCGAGTTCATCCTCGGCAACAAGAACGAGCGCATGCTGACCGTCTTCGAGTCGCGGCCGGAAGCCCAGGACATGCTGGCGGAGCTGCTCGACTCGCCGACGGTCTACGACTCCTTCCTGTCCTTCCTGGCGCGCAGTGGCCACCGGGTCCCGCCGCACCTCCTCGACCGCGACGTGCGGAAGGCGTGGGTGGAGGACGCGTCGCTGCTGCCCGTGTACACGGCGATCTACGAGGACACCGCGGCCCACTGGGCCGAGTACGCCACCTGCGAGGACCTGGTCGACCTCGAGGACGCCGTCCAGCTCTGGCGCTTCCGCCACCTCCGGACGGTCCAGCGGACGATCGGCTTCAAGTCGGGCACCGGCGGCAGCTCGGGCGTGGGCTTCCTGAAGCGGGCGCTGGACCTGACCTTCTTCCCGGAGCTCTACGCGGTGCGGACGCACATCGGTGCCTGAGGACATCCGCCTCCCGCAGGAGCTCGTCGATCTCGCCGCAGAGCTGGACCAGCGCGACCCGCTGGCCGCGTTCCGGTCCGAGTTCGTGCTGCCCGACGGCGTGCTCGCCTACCTCGACGGCAACTCGCTGGGCCGGCCGCTGACGGTCACCCGCGGGCGGCTGGCCGGCTTCGTCGACGGCGAGTGGGGCGAGCGGCTGATCCGCGCCTGGGACGAGCGCTGGCTGGACCGCTCGACCGCCGTGGGTGACCTCATCGGCCGCGCCGTGCTCGGTGCCGCGGCCGGGCAGACGGTGGTGGGCGACTCGACCACGGTGATGCTCTACAAGCTCGTCCGCGCGGCGGTCGACGCCCGGCCCGGGCGCTCGGAGATCGTCGCCGACACCGAGAACTTCCCCACCGACCGCTTCATCCTCGCCTCCGTCGCCGCGGAGACCGGCCGGACGATCCGCTGGATCGAGCCCGACCCGGCGACGGGCGTGCAGACGGCGGAGGTGGCGGCGGTGGTGGACGACCGGACGGCCCTGGTCGTGCTCAGCCACGTCGCCTACAAGTCGGCCTACATCGCGGACCTGCCGGGCATCACGGCCGCGGCGCACCGGGCCGGCGCCCTGGTGCTGTGGGACCTCTGCCACTCCGCCGGCGTCGTCGACGTGCACCTGGACGCCGCGGACGTCGACCTGGCCGTGGGCTGCAGCTACAAGTTCCTCAACGGTGGGCCCGGGGCGCCTGCCTACGGCTACGTCGCCCGCCGGCTCCACGACGAGCTGACGCAGCCCGTCACCGGCTGGATGGGGCACGCCGAGCCCTTCGCGATGGGCGGCGCCTACGTCCCCGCGACGGGTATCCGGCGGTTCCTCAGCGGTACGCCGCCGATCCTCTCGATGATCCCGATCGAGGACATGCTGGCGCTCATCGACCGAGCCGGCATGCCGGCCATCCGGACGAAGTCGGCTCTGCTCACCGGCTACGCGATCGCCGTCGCCGACGAGGTCCTCGCCCCGCTCGGGGTCGTCGTCGCCTCGCCTCGCGACGCCGAACGCCGAGCGGGACACGTCACCCTCGAGCACGACGCGATGAAGTCGGTCGTCGACGAGCTGTGGCGCCGCGGCATCATCCCCGACTTCCGCCCGGCCCGCGGCCTGCGCATCGGGCTCTCGCCGCTGAGCACCAGCTTCGGCGAACTGGCGACAGCCCTCGCGCACGTCCAGCAGATCCTGGAGAGTCAGTACAGCTGAGCATCACCGCTACCGGGCACCCGCGAGAGGGGACCGCATGTACGCCCGCTCGACGACGATCCGCGGCAACACGCGGGCGGTGGAGGAGGGCATCGCCGTCGTCCGCACCGAGGACATGCCGGCGGTGCGGCAGCTGGACGGTTGCATCGGCCTGTCGATGCTGGCCGACCGCGAGTCCGGCCGGTGCATCGTCACGACGTCCTGGCGCGACGAGGCCGCCATGCGGGCCAGCGAGGACGCCGTCCGGGCCTCCCAGCAGCGCACGATCGAGGTGCTCGGCGGCACCTCGCAGGTCGACGAGTGGGAGATCGCCGCCATGCACCGGGTGCACGACTCCCACCACGGCGCCTGCTCGCGCGTCACCTGGACGCGCACCGCCCCGGAGGACGTGGACAAGGCCGTGGACGCCGTCCGCCTGTCCCTGATGCCGAAGCTGGACGACCTGCCCGGGTTCTGCAGCGTCAGCGTCATGGTGCGGCGCAGCGAGGGCATCGGCGTCGCGACGGTCTCCTACGACAGCTGGTCGGACCTGGAGGAGGCCGCCGAGGGTGCCCGGGAGTTCCGGGAGGAGTTCGGCCCGTCGCTGGGCATCGAGGTCACCGACACCGCGGAGTTCGACCTCTCGATCGCCGAGCTCCGGGTGCCCGAGAGCAGCTGACCGGCTCACCCGCACCCACCGGTCAGCCCCAGCGCAACCCCAGCAGCACCGTGTCGTCCTTGTCCTCCCTGGTGGTGAGCGCCCCGAGCAGCTCGTCGACCATCGCGGCGAGCGGCCTCGACCGCGCGGCGGCCGCCGCGGCCGCCAGTCTCGCCAGCCCGTCGTCGATGGTCTCGGTCCGGCGCTCCACGGCACCGTCGGTGAACGCGAGCAACGTGGCCCTCCTGCCGACGGACAGGACCGCCGCAGGCGCCGGAGCGGGAGCGGGTACGCCGACCGGGGGTGCGACCGGGCATTCCAGCAGCGTCACCTGGTCGTCGGTGATCAGCGCCGGGGGGAAGTGCCCGGCGGAGACCAGGCGCAACCGGCCGGCGGTCGAGTCCAGCTCACCGAGCAGCACGGTGGCGAATTGGTGATCGGTGCCGATGTCCAGCAGATCGCGCAGCCTGGCCATCACCACCTCGATGTCATGGCCCTCGGACACGTAGGCACGGACGGCGAAACGCAGCGCGGCCATCGTGGTCGCCGCAGGGAGCCCGCGACCGGAGATGTCGCCGACGACGAACACGCAGCAACCGGGGCCGCGGGCGATGACGTCGTACCAGTCGCCGCCGACCTCGAGCTCGTCGACGCCCGCGACATAACGCGCGGCGACCTCGACGCCGTCGACCTCCGGGACGGCGGGCAGCAGCGCATGCTGCAGCGTTCCGGCGATGCCGCGCTGCTGGCGGTAGAGCCGCTCGTTCTCCTCGGCCAGCCGCTCGGCCACCACCCGGCGGCGGGACACGTACTCGAGGACCAGGCCCCCGCCCACCGCGAGCACGCCGCCGACGCCCAGGACGATCCACGGCAGCGCCGCCGACAGCGCACCGGTCAGGTGGGTCCGGGACGAGCCGACGATGGTGATGGAGGTGTCGCCGAACGGCACCGTCATGGTCTCGGTGTCACCGCGGAGGGGGGTGGGCACCGTCGCCTGCAGCAGGTTTTCGGGCTCCACCTCCTCCCCCAGGTACAGCGCGAGCTCCAGACCGGACAGCGGAGAGTCCTCGGGGACGACCAGCCGGCGGTCCGGCGGCAGCGGTGCCTCGGCGTAGACGAGCAGATCCGTGTCGTCCTCCGCCGGCATCAGCGCGTACGCCAGCCGGTCCGGCTCTCCGGGCACGATCCCCAGGATCACCAGGTCGCCGGTCGGCTGCACCGCGGCGAGGGACTCCGTCCCACCCTCCGGGAGCAGCGGTGGGAGGCCCTGCGAGGCCACTTGCTCGGCCACTCCGTCGCCCACCCGCCACAGCGACAGCGACTGGCCGGTCTCGTCCACCTGCCTGTCGGCGATACGGGCGAACGCACCCGGGTCCGCATCGGTGGCGACGGCGACCAGTCCCATGTCGGCCAGCTGCACCTCCAGGACCGTCGCCTCGTTGCCGAGCAGCGTGCCGATCTGGGCCAGCTGACGGCGGAGCAGGCTCTCCTCGCTGTTGTCGTTGACGTGCCAGGTGAGGAAGCTCAGGGCCACCGTGAGCGCCAGCAACGACATCGCGACGACGACACTGAGCGTGCGTGGCGCGATCCTCGGCATGTCGCCGACAGCCTAGCCGTCGGGGTCCCGCCTTCGGCGCGCCGCGCCGGGGTTCGGGACCGCGTCGGTCTCCTGTCGGCCGACCGGCGCCAGACCACGTCGTCGCCAGTCCCGCGGGACCGTCGGCGGGTCCTGCCCGCGACTCGACCGCGCGTCCAGCCATGCCTGCCACTCCGACCGCTCAGCCGCGCCCGCCCGGGTCGTCGCGACCACGAGGAACGCGACGCCGAGGGCGACGAGGAGCACCAGGACGGTCGCGATCTCCTCCCAGCCGAACAGCGGCGGAACGGTCATGCTGCCCGGAGGCGGCGGGGTCAGCTCTGGCGCCATGGGACGAGGGTGCGCCACGTCGACGGTTCCGGAGCATCCCGGCGCCCAGGGCTCACCCTCGTGAGCGACGTCACGCCAGAGCGAGCGTCGCCGACCCGGCAGCCGGATCGAGCGGCGGACCCAGCCCCTCCGAGTGACCCCTGTCCGCCACACCGCCCCGGGGCCGATCCGGAGCCGTAGCGTTCCTCGACCCGTACCCGAACTGCGTGGGGAGGCAGGTGGGATGAGCGTCGAGCTGCATGCCGAGGAGGGGGCTGCCCGCCCCGTGTCGGCACCGGAGACGGTCCTGGAGACCGGGCCGCGGGAGCGTGAGCGTCCGCACGTCTCCGGAGACCTGCCCTCGGTCCTCCATACCGGGCCCATGTTCCGTCGCGCCGTGGCCGGCTACGACCGCTTCCAGGTCGACACCTACGCCCAGTGGGCCGAGGACGAGCTGGCCACCGCCGATCGCGAGCGCGAGCACCTGCTCGCCGTCCACGTCAGCACGCGCGCCGAGCTCGACGAGGCCCGGCAGCTGCTCTCCCACTCGTCGGGAGGCGGGGAGTTCCTGCGGCAGTCCCGCCGGATCGGGTCGATGCTCGCCGCGGCCGCCGACGAGGCCGAGACCATCAGGGCCGAGGCCGAGAATCACCGATCCGTCGCGTGCGCCCAGGCGGAGGTCGTCACCGCCGGTGCCCGCGCGGTGCTCGCCGACGCAGAGACCGAGGCGACGCGACTGCTCGACGCGGCCGCGGTGGAGGTGGCGGACATGACCGCCGAGGCCGGCCGGATCGTCGCCGCCGCCGAGCGGACGGGCAGGGACGCCCGTGCGGAGGCCACGGCACGGCTGGAGTCGGCGCGGCAGACCGAGCAGCACGCCGCCGAGGCGGCCGAGCAGATCCGGCTGCGCGCCCGGGACGACGCCCAGGCGGCCCGGCTGCAGGCCCGCCAGGACATCGTGCGGATGCTGAGCACCGGCCGCGAGGAGCGCCGCCGGGCCGACGCCGAGGCGGCCGCGATCCGGGAGCGCCTGGACCGCGACGTCGCCGCGCGGCGGGCCGTCCTCCTGGCCGAGGTGGCGGAGCTCGAGCAGCGGCGCGACGTCCTGAGGGCCGAACTGGAGTCGGCGCCGGGAGCGGTCGTCCCGTCGTCGGGCGCCCTCCACCTGCAGGCCCGGGCCTACCTCGAGCGGATCCATGATCGGCTCGGCCGGCACGTGCCGCCCCGGCGGTCGGCGCCGGGCCACTCCGCGCCCGTCGCTGCCAGGGGCAGGGGACGCACGGCCGCCTGACACCGGCGGTCCACCCGCACCTGCATGCTGGGACGACGACACGGCGGGACGACGGCAGGGCGGTGCCGGAACACCTTGCCGGGGCCTTCCCGTCTCCAGTGCACTGTCGGTGTGACGGCCCGGACGCTGATGCAGGGAGCGACCTCGCGCGGGCACGAGGGAACCCGCCGCCCGGGCGCCGTCCAGCGGCATCCGGTCGACCTCGTCCGCGTGTTCCTCGGACTGGCCGTCTTCGGGATCGGTTTCCTGGTCGCGCAGCGGGGCGAGCTCCCGGTGCTCGAGCGCGACCTGTTCCGCGTGGTCAACGACCTGCCGGCGATCGTCTTCCCGGTCGTCTGGGCGGTCATGCAACTGGGCAACGTCGTCGCCGTCCCGGTCGTCGCCGCGATCGCCGCCCTCACGAAGCGATTCCGGATGGCCCGCGACATGCTGGTGTCCGGGTCGCTGGCGTACCTGGCCGCCGACCTGGTCAAGAGCATCGTCGGGAGGGAGCGCCCGGCCGGCCTGGTCGACGCCAACCTGCTCGACGGCAACGTCGGCGGCATCGGCTTCATCTCCGGGCACGCCGCCGTCGCCGCGGCGCTGGCCACCGCGGCGGTGCCGTACCTGACCCGCAGGGGCCGCCGGGTGGCGTGGGCGCTGGCCTGGTCCGTGGCTCTCGCCCGGGTCTACGTGGGGGCGCACCTGCCGCTGGACATCCTGGGCGGAGCCGCCGTGGGGTGGGCCATCGGCTCCCTCGTGCACTACGTCCTCGGCGTGCCGCGCTGGGAACCGGCCCCGGCGGGGGTGGCCGGCATGCTGCGCCGCTTCGGGCTCCCCGTGCGCGACCTGTGGCCCGCGGCGGTCGAAGCCCGCAGCTCGCACCCGTTCACCGCCGTCGACGAGGACGGCCGCCGGCTCTACGTGAAGGTCCTCGACCCCGATCGCTTCGAGCGGGACTGGCTCTACCGGCTCTACCGCCTCGTCGCCGTCCGCGACATCAAGGACGCCGACGCCGTGGCGCCGCTGGGTCAGCAGGCCGAGCACGAGGCGGTGGCCGCGATGACCGCCCGCGAGCGCGGCGTCCGGGTGCCTCCGGTGGTCCTGGCGCGCGGCACCGACCGCGGTGGCGTCGTCGTCCAGGAACACGTGCCGGGGCGGAACCTCGACGACCTCCCGCCCGAGGAGGTCACCCCCCACCTCCTGGCCCGGGTGTGGCGCCAGGTGGCCCGGCTCCGGGCGGCACGGGTCGCCCACCACGACCTGGTCGCCTCCAGCGTGCTGGTCGACGGGAACGGCGAGCCGTGGGTGGTGGACTTCGGCAACGCGCTGACCGGCGCCGAGGACCAGGCACTCGACGCCGACGTGGCCGAGCTGATGGCCTCCCTCGCGCTGCGCATCGATCCGGCGCTGGTCGTCGGTACCGCGCTGGACGCGCTCGGCCCGGAGGTGGTCGCCGCGGCGCTGCCGAGCCTCGCCCCGCTGCCGCTCTCGGCCGCGACCCGGGCGGGTGAACGCGCGCGACCCGGCCGGCTGAGCGCGCTGCGCCGCGAGGTGCGGCGGCGGCTGGACCTGCCCGATCCGCGCCGGCCGCAGTTCGCTCCGGCCGGCCCCGCCGCCCGGGCGGCCGTGGGTGCCGGCGCCGCGCTCATCCTGGTCGGGGTCCCGCTGCTCGGCGGGGCGACCGCGGTCGTGCAGTCGGTCGAGCTCGGTGGCTGGCGGTGGCTGGGCGGCGCCCTCGCCCTCGTGGTGCTGGCGCGGGTCGCGATGGCGGCCGCCGCGCTGATGACGGTCGAGCGACGGATCGCGCTGGGCCGCACCGTCGGTGCCGCCATGGTGGCCGACGGCGCGACCCTGCTGCGCGGCCGCACCGGCTGGCGGCGCTCGGCAGCCCGCTTCCTCGAACGCGCAGGCGTCCTGCCGGACGCCGCCCGGCAGTCGATCGACCGGTTCGTCGCCGGCGCGATCGCCGCGGCCGCTGTCGTCGCCGTCGGCACATTCGTCCTCGCGGCCGTGGAGGGCCGGCTCACCGGCTGGCGGACGCCGGAGTCGCTCGTCCCCGCACTGCTCCTCGGCGTCGTGGCGTGGGCGCTGGTGCTCCTGGGCCAGGTGCTGGCCCGCGGTCACGGAAGGGCGGGCGGGTCGGCGGAGGAGGAAGAACCTCAGCGGCACGTGACGCGAACCCTGCGGTCGGCCCTCACCTGGCGGACCGGCGGCGCCTCGGCCGGGTGGAACTGGTGGCCCCAGCTCTGCTGGACCAGCCTGGGGATCGCCCTGGAGGCCGGAGCCCTGGCCGCCGCCGTGCACGCCGTGGGCGGCGACGTGCCCCTGCTCGCCACCGCGGCCGTGTACGGCGCGCTGCACCTGCTCTGGTCGATGGTGCCGCCGACCGGACTGCCCGGCGCCGCCGACGCCGCACTGCTGCTGGCCCTGACCTCGCTGGGCGCCCCTCTCGCGAGTGCCTGCGCGGGGGTGCTCGGCTTCCGGCTGCTCGTCTTCTGGCTGCCGGCCGGCCTGGGCTTGCTGCTCGCGGCGCGCTTCGAGCACCGCTTCGTCACGTGACTCCGCACAGGTGCCGGCATGACCACGTCCTACCGCCGCCGACGGGCTGACGCGGGCACGGCCGTGTGGGCGGCTGCCGTCACCTCGCTCTGCGCGTGGGCGGTGGCGCCGGGCACGGTCGGCTCCCTCGAGCGGCGGCTCTTCACCTCCGTGAACGGCCTGCCCGATCTGCTGCGGACGCCGCTGTGGCTGTTCCAGACCGTCGGGGTCCTCGGGGTGCCGCTGGGAGTGGCCGCCGCGGCGCTGGTGCTGCGGCGCCTGCGGCTGGCCCTCGCATCGGTGCTGCTGGTGCCGGCGAAGCTGGGCCTCGAGCGCGAGCTGCTGAAGGCGCTCGTGCCGCGAGAGCGCCCCGGGACGACCATCCCCGGGGCGGTCCTGCGCGACGTCCCCTCGGCCGGGCCGTCCTTTCCCTCGGGTCACGCCGTCATCGCGTTCGGCCTCGTGGCCCTGCTCGCCCCGTACCTGCGCCGCCGCTGGCTCCTCGTCGTCGTGGCCGTGGCGGTGCTGAACTCGCTGGCCCGCGTCTACCTCGGCGCGCACGCCCCTCTCGACGTCGTGGGCGGCGCATGCGCCGGGCTGGCGGTGGGCGCCCTGCTGAACGTCCTCGTCGGCGTGCCTGCCGGTCCCGGCAGCCGGGCGTCCCCGCCGAGGTGACTGCGCGGACGCCGCCCCGGCCTGCGCGCTACGTTCCGGGCATGACCCGGCCGATGAAGACGTCGCTGCCACCGCTGCCCACGATGATCGTCGGCAGCCTCCCCCAGCCCGACTGGCTCATCGACCGCGACAGGCTCGGACACCAGTTCCCGCCGCGGGTCCGCGCGCAGGAGCTGTGGCGCGTCCCGGCGCCGTTGCTGCGGGAGGCCCAGGACGACGCCACCCTGGTCGCGCTCCGCAGCCAGGAGGAGGCCGGCCTCGACGTCGTCACCGACGGCGAGATCCGCCGGGAGTCCTACTCCAACCACTTCGCCACCGCCCTCGACGGCCTCGACCTCGACCGTCCGGGAACGGTGCGCAACCGCTCGGGGATCGACATCCCGGTGCCCCGGGTGACCGGCGAGATCCGGCGGCCGGCTCCCGTGCAGACCGACGACGTCCGTTTCCTGCGGGCGCACACCGACCGCGCCGTCAAGATCACCGTGCCCGGGCCGTTCACCATGGCGCAGCAGGCGCAGAACGACCACTACGCCGACGACCGCGGCCTGGCCATGGCCTACGCCGACGTCGTCCGCGAGGAGATCGCCGACCTGTTCGCGGCGGGTGCCGACATCGTCCAGATCGACGAGCCGTGGCTGCAGGCCCGCCCGGAGGTGGCCCGGAAGTACGGCGCGGAGGCGGTGAGCCGGGCGCTCACCGGCGCGGCCGGTCCGGTGCACGTGCACCTCTGCTTCGGCTACGCGGCCATGGTCGCCGACCGCCCGGAGGGCTACTCGTTCCTGCCCGAGCTGGCCGACACCCCGGCCGACGCGGTCTCGGTGGAGACGGCGCAGTCGCACCTGGACCCCGCGACCCTGCGGCCGCTGCGCGGCAAGGGGATCGCGCTCGGCGTCCTGGACCTGTCCACGCCGGACGTCGAGACGCCGGAGACGGTCGCCGACCGGGTGCGGCGGGCCCTCGACCACGTCGACGTCGACCGCCTCGTGCTCTCCAGCGACTGCGGGCTGAAGTACCTCCCCCGGGCGTCGGCGGCGGGCAAGATGCGGGCGCTGGCCGAGGCGGCCGCGCTGCTCCGGTCCGAACTCTGACCCGGCCCGGCGGCGCGGATACCGTCGGGGTCCGGTGGCCACAGCGGGCGACCACGATCGGAGAGGTGCCTGATGGCCAACCTGGAGTCGTTGCGTCGGTTCGGGCTCGTGCTCGAGATGGCCGAGGCCGCGGGGAACGGCGACTGGACGGCCTGGACGAAGGTGCTGGCCGCCCTGGACGAGGACACGCGCGCCGACGTCGTCCGCCAGTCCTCGCTGGTGATCGCGATGCTCTGCGAGCGGGAGGCCGAGCGGCGGGGCATCACCCGCGACCAGTTCCTCGCCCAGTTCCGCGCGGAGGCCATGGAGGGCATGGAGGGCATGGGCTGACCGGCCGGGGGCGGAGTCCCCGTGGTCCGTGCGGGCGTCGGTCAGAGCCCGACGGCTGAGGACACGCCGAGCCCGATGAGCGACGCGCCGAAGGTCCGCTGCGTCCATCGGACGACCTCCGGTCGGAGCAGCCAGGGAACGGCGGCATGCGCGAGCCAGGCGAGGCCGGCGAGCCAGATCGCCGCGACGCCCACGTCGACGGCGCACAACAGCAACGAGTACTGCAGGGCCGGGGCTCCGTCGGGCACGAACTGCGGGACGACGGCGAGATAGAACAGCCCGATCTTCGGGCTGAGCAGGTCGCTCGCCAACCCCGCTGAGAAGGCGCGTCCGGCTCCTCCCCGCCTGCTCCGCGGCGGAACGACGCCGACCCCCGGACCCGACCGTCCGCGCAGCTCGGCGACCAGGGGCACGACACCCAGGAGGACCAGGTACCCCGCCCCGGCCAGACTCAGCACGTCGTACGCGGTGGGCGACCGCACGACCACCGCGGCGAGGCCGACCGCCGCGGCCAGGCCCCAGGCGAGCGTGCCCACCGCGACCCCGGCCACGGTCGCCAGACCCAGGCGCGCGCCACCGCGGAGGGTGTTGCGCAGGACCAGCACGTCATCCGGCCCCGGCGAGACGGACAGCAGGACGCTCATCGCCACGAACGCCCAGATGCCGTCCACCGGGACCTCGATCCACGCGGACCCCGCACCGGAGCCGGGATCTCGCAGGCAGGAGGGCCGGGGACGCCGCCGGAATACGGCCCTCAGCTCCCCGCGGGGATCCCGCTGCCGCTCGTACCCTGGACGGGGTGAGCATCGCACCGCCGTTCCCCGTCGCCCTGGACGACCGCTTCGCCCGTGAGCTGCCGGAACTGGCGCTGGCCTGGCAGGCCGAGCCGGCGCCCGACCCGCGGCTGCTCGTGCTCAACGAGCACCTGGCCGCCGGGCTCGGCCTGGACCCCGCCTGGCTGCGGGGGCCCGACGGCGTGCGACTGCTGGTGGGGAACCTCGTCCCCGACGGCGCGACCCCTGTGGCGCAGGCCTACGCCGGGCACCAGTTCGGGGGGTACTCCCCCCGGCTCGGCGACGGGCGGGCCCTCCTCCTCGGCGAGCTGACCGTCGACCGGGGCGTCCGCGATCTGCACCTCAAGGGCTCCGGGCGCACCCCGTTCGCCCGCGGTGGCGACGGGCTGGCGGCCGTCGGCCCGATGCTGCGCGAGTACGTGATCAGCGAGGCGATGCACGCCCTGGGCATCCCGACGACGCGAGCCCTGGCCGTGGTGGCGACCGGTCGTCCCGTGCGCCGGGAGACCGTGCTGCCGGGCGCCGTCCTCGCCCGGGTCGCGAGCAGCCACCTCCGCGTCGGGAGCTTCCAGTACGCCCGCGCGACCGGCGACGTCGACCTCCTGCGCCGCCTCGCCGACCACGCGATCGCCCGGCACTGGGGCGGGTCGGGCGACGGTGGAGCCGCGGACGCGGAGCAGCCCTACCTCGCTCTGTTCGAGGCGGTCGCCGCCGCCCAGGCGTCGCTGGTCGCCCGATGGATGCTGGTGGGCTTCGTCCACGGCGTCATGAACACCGACAACATGACGATCTCCGGCGAGACCATCGACTACGGGCCGTGCGCGTTCCTGGACGCCTACGACGCCGACGCGGTCTACAGCTCGATCGACGAGGGCGGGCGCTACCGCTACCGCAACCAGCCCCTGGCCGCCGAGTGGAACCTGGCGCGTTTCGCCGAGACGCTGCTCCCCCTGATCTCCGACGATCCGGAGCAGGCGGTCGCCCGCGCCGTGGAGTCGCTGAAGACGTTCGGCCCGGCGTACGACGCCGCCTGGTCGTCCGGGATGCGGGCGAAGCTCGGCCTGCCCGAGGGTCTGGACGACGACGTCGCCGGGCCGCTGGTCGACGAGCTGCTCGCCCACCTCCAGCAGGGCCACGTCGACCACACGTCGTTCTTCCGCGCCCTGGGCCGGGCCGCGCGAGGGGACCTCGAGCCGGCGCGCAACCTCGTTCTCGACCTCGCCGCCTTCGACGGCTGGCTGGACCGGTGGCGTGCCCTGGCGCCGGACGCCGGATCCATGGACCGGGTCAATCCCGTCTACATCCCGCGCAACCACCTCGTCGAGGAGTCGCTCGACGCCGCCACCGGCGGCGACCTCGATCCGCTCGGCCGGCTGCTCGACGCGGTGAGCGCCCCGTACGACGAGCGACCCGGCCTCGAGCGATACGCGGCACCGGCTCCGCAGGACTTCGGCGTCTACCGGACCTTCTGCGGCACCTAGGCTCGGCAGCAGGCGACGGACCGGCGAGGAGACGGGCACCGGGAGGAGCGCGGTCTCGTCGTCGCCGGGCACCGTCGGGGTGCGCGGGCGGGGGGACGTGCCGACGGCGCCGAACTTGTCGGCGATGCGCTTCCTCCCGTCGGGGACGCATCGGTGCCGGTCCTCCCTCGCGGTGGACCGTAGGGCTCAGTCCGCGTCGGCCCAGGACCGGACGACGGCGACGTCGAGCGGGAAGTCGATCGGGAACGAGCCGAACAGCAGCCGCCCGGCCTCGGCCGCCGCCCGGCGGACCTCCTCCACCACCTCGTCGGCGAGCTGCTCGGGCGTGTGCACGACCACCTCGTCGTGCAGGAAGAACACCAGGTGCGGTCGCTGCTCCAGCCTGCCCGTGCCGCCCAGCCGCCACAGCCGGTTGCGCAGGTCGGCCAGCCAGCACAGCGCCCACTCCGCGCCGGTGCCCTGCACCACGAAGTTGCGGGTGAACCGCCCCCAGGCGCGACGCCGTCGGTCCCGGTCCCCGGGCGATCCCGCCTGCTCCCCCGGCTCCCCCAGCCCGTCGGGGTCCCCGCTGCCTCCGCCCGGCGACGGGGAGCCCCGGCCGAGGAGGGTGTGCACCACCTCGCCGCGCTCCCCTGCCCGCGCCGCCTCCTCGACCAGTCCGATCGCCCGGGGGTACCGGCGGGTCAGCCGGGGCATCATGCGGCCGCTCTCACCCCGGGTGCCGCCGTACATCGCCCCGAGCATGCCGACCTTCGCCTCGGCCCTCGTCGCCACGGCGCCGCCGGCCACCATCCCCTGGTACAGGTCCCGCGACCGCGCCGCCTCCGCCATGGCGTCGTCCCGGCTCATGCCGGCGAGGACCCGTGGCTCCAGCTGCGCGACGTCGGCGACGACCAACCGCCAGCCCTCGTCGGCGATCGCCGCGGGCCGGATCTGGGTCGGGACCGAGAGCGCTCCCCCGCCGTTGGAGGCCCAGCGGCCCGTCACGACCCCTCCGGGGAGGAAGTAGGACCGGAACCGGCCGTCGCGGACCCACGTGTCCAGCCAGTTCCAGCCGTTGGCCTGGTGCAGCCGCGACAGCCTCTTGTACTCCAGCAGCGGCGGGATGCCTGGATGCTCCAGCTCCTGCAGCGTCCACGAACGGGTGTCGCTCACCGGCAGTCCCGCAGCCTGGAGTCCGCGCAGGAGGTCGCCGGGCGAGTCCGGGTTCAGAGCCGGGGCCGCGAAGGCGGCGCGGATCTCCGTCAGGAGCCGCTCGAGGACCGCCGGCCGCTGGCCGGATGCCGGGCGGGGGCCGAGCAGACCGGTCAGCAGTCGGCCGTGCACGTCCGCCCGCCAGGGCAGCCCGGCGTGCGTCATCTCGGCGGCCACCAGCGCACCGGAGGCCTCGGCGGCGAGCAGCAGACCGAGGCGCCCCCGCTCCGCCGACGCCGCCACGGCCGCCTGCTGGCGCGCGTGCTCGGCCACCGGGTCGAGCCGGTCGGCCGGGTCCTCGAGCGGGAAGAGCGCAGGGTCGGCCACGGTCACCGGCTGGAGCCCGTCCCATCCCGGGGTGTCGCTTCCGACGAGCACGGCCTGGTCGACGAACGGCGACCGCCGGAGGACGGCGTGGGCGAGCCGCAGGTCCCAGCAGCGCTCCACCCGGACACCGGCGTCCAGCAACTGCGGATACCACCGCGTGGTGTCGTCCCAGACCCAGCGCACCGGCCGGCGTCCCTGCGCGCGGACGAATCCCGGGAGACCGGCCGCGGGCAGCCGGGTGGTCTGCACCACCGTCCCGTCCTCGGCGGACTCGAGCGCATCGATCCCGCCCTCGCCGCGGCGCACGAGGACCAGGCGGTTCACGGGTGCAGTCTCGCCCACGGGCCCGACAGCACAGTTGTGCCGCCCGGCGGGCGGCCGCGGCGGCACACTGGAGCGGTGACGTCGCCGATTTCCCCGCGTCCCGCACCCCGCGGCATCGTCCGGCTGCTCAACACCGCCGGCGGGCGTCTGCTCGTGCTGGCCGGGGAGGTGGACGGCGCCGCCGTCGACACCTTCCGCAGGCGGTACGGCTGGGAGCCGGCGCGGATCGACGGCATCGACGCCGGGTCGGTGACCCGCTTCTCGCCGGCTGCGTTCGACCTCGTCCTGGACCATCTCGAGGCGGCCGGGCGGGCAGGTCGGCCGGTGCGCGTCCACCGCTCACCCCAGGTGGAGCGGTTGCTCACGGGGATGTCGGGTCCGGTCGGGCGCTGACCGCCGGCGGACCGACCGCCCCCAGCGCGGGCTGTGCGCCTGCTGTGAGAACCGCCCATGGGCGGGCATGGCCCCTCCCGGCCCGGCAGACTCCGAAGGGCGCACGGTCCCGGTCGGGCCGGTTGACGGAGGGCGGGCCGGATGGACGTGGAGGAGTCGGGTGCCTCGCTCGGCAGCGAGGTGGCGGCCGGGCTGACCCAGCGGGAGGCGGAGGTCCGGCACCGGCGCGGTGAGGGGAACGTCGCCGTCAGCGCGTCGTCCCGGAGCTACACCCGGATCCTCCGCACGAACGTCTTCTCCTTCTTCAACCTCATCCTGTTCGTCATCGGCGCCGCGCTGCTCGCCCTGGGCCGCTACAGCGACGCCTTCACCAGCGTCGGGCTGGGCCTGGTCAACGCGGCGATCGGCGCCGTGCAGGAGATCCGGGCCAAGCGCAAGCTCGACCGGCTGCAGCTGCTCGACCGCAGCCGGGTCACCGTCGTGCGCGACGGCCGGGACGTCGAGGTGGTTCCGGAGGAGATCGTCCGCGGCGACGTCGTCCACGTGCGACCCGGTGACCAGCTCGTCGTCGACGGGCCGGTGCTCGACGGCGGCCGGGTCGACGTCGACGAGTCCCTGCTCACCGGCGAGTCCGAGCCACTGCGGAAGCTGCCCGGCGACGATCTCCTGTCGGGCAGCTTCTGCGTCGGCGGCGAGGGGCACCAGTTGGCACGCGAGGTCGGCGCCTCCAGCTACGCCAGCCGGCTGACCGCCGACGCGCGGCAGACCACCACCGACCGGACGCCCCTGCAGAACCGGATCGAGTTCGTCGTGCGCCTGGTGATGCTGCTCGTCGCGCTGATGAGCGTGACGATCCTGTTCCAGGCGGCGCTCGAGGGGTTCACCCTGGTCCGGGTCGTGCAGACCACCGCCGTGCTCTCGGGGTTGGTGCCCTACGGCCTGTTCTTCCTCGTGGCCGTCGCCTACACCGTGGGCGCCGCCAAGAGCAGCGGCCGCGGCGCGCTGGTGCAGCAGGTGAACGCCGTGGAATCGGTCAGCAACGTCGACGTGGTGTGCACCGACAAGACCGGCACGCTCACGACCGGCCGGCTCGGCCTCGCGGAGGTGCAGCCGGTCGGGACGATGGGGTCCGAGGCGGTCGGGCGACTGGTCGGCTCGATGGCCCGGAGCACGGCGGCACCGAACCTGACCACCACGGCACTGGCCACCGCGCTGCCTGGTGACGTGTGGCCCGTCCGCGACGAGATCCCCTTCTCGTCGACCCTGCGCTGGAGCGCGCTGCGCACGGACGACGGCCTCTACGTCCTGGGGGCGCCCGACCGCCTGGCCCCCCACCTCTCCGGTCCGGCGCTCACCGACACCGTGGGCGACCTGACCGCGCAGGGCCTGCGGGTCCTCGTCGTCGCTCGGGCCGGCGCCGACACGCCGCTCCGGGACACCGCCGGACGACCGCACCTGCCCGCCCTCGAGCCGGTCGCCGTCGTCTCCCTCGCCGACGAGCTGCGCCCCGACGTGCCCGAGACCATCGCCGGGTTCGCGCGGGACGGCATCGATCTGAAGGTCGTGTCCGGCGACGACCCACGCACGGTCGCCGCCCTCGCCCGGCAGGCCGGCCTCGACGCCGGGCTCCCGGTGGCCGGTCGGGACCTCGACGGCCTGTCCGACCCCGAGCTCGACCGGGTCGTCGGGCGCACGACGGTCTTCGGCCGCATCGCCCCGGAGCAGAAGGAGCGGCTCGTCGAGTCGCTGCGACGGCAGGGCCGCTACGTCGCGATGATCGGGGACGGCGTCAACGATGCCCGCGCCCTCAAGCGGGCGCACGTCGGCGTGGCGATGAAGAGCGGCAGTGCCGTCGCCCGGGACGTCGCCGACATCGTGCTGACCGACGACTCGCTCGGAGCGCTGCGCCCCGCCCAGCACGAGGGCCGGCGGATCATCAACGGCATCGGCACGTCGATGCAGGTCTTCCTGGCCCGCGTCGGCACCCAGGCCCTCGTCATCCTGGCCGTCACCATGCTGGGGCTGGGCTTCCCGTACTCACCCGCGAACGTCGGCCTGACCCTGCTCACCGTCGGAGTGCCCACGCTGTTCCTGACCGCGTGGGCGCGCCCGACCCCACCGGACCCGCACCTGCTCCCGAACCTGGGCCGATTCGTGGTCCCGGCGGCGGTGATCACGGCCGCCGGCGGCGTGGCGCTGTACGCCTACCACTACACGTTCCTCTTCGAAGGGCTGAGCCGTTCCGGCACTCCCGAGGAGGTGCTCACCGCGTTCGAGCGCTACACCGGCCTCTCCTCCGACGACGTCGGCTTCACCGAGGCGGCGGCCACCATCGGGGCCCAGACGGCGTTGTCCACCTTCGTCTCCTTCGCCGCCTTCCTGCTCATCCTCTTCCTCAAGCCACCGAACCGGTTGTTCGCGTCCTGGACGCGGCCGGACGGCGACCGGCGGCCCGCGGTGCTCGTCGTCGTGCTCGTCGCGGTGTTCACCGGCGGCTTGTTCATCCCGGCCGTCAGCGATTACTTCGGCCTCACGGGCGCCGCCGACCCGGTCTTCTTCACCGTGCTGCCGGCGCTCGTCCTCTGGTTGACCGTCCTGAGCGCCGCCTACCGGTTCCGCGTCCTCGAACGCGCGCTCGGGCTGGCGATTCGAACGGGACAGGAAGCCGCCGGGCGCTGACCACCGGTCGACCACCAGGTCGGCGAGCCGATCGTCGGTGCGCGACCTCCCGCGGAGCTGTCGGTCGGCCCGCGTGGTCGAACGGGCCTCAGCGCAGGCGCAGGACCTTCATCGCCTGCGCCGCCATCTCCCGCTCTCCCTGGGCGTTCGGGTGGACGACCACGGCGTTCGTGCCCTGCAGCACCGGCTCGATCCAGCGGACGCCGATCGGCTGGCAGGCGTCGTGCCCCTCCGAGACCCGGTCCATGTCTACGTAGGTCACCCCGGTTCTGGCGGCGGCTCGCCGGACGGCGTCGTTGAGGGTGGCCTGCAAACTGCGCAGGTACGGCACGTCGCCCTCGGCCACCGGCATGCGGTCGAAGCAGCCACCGCTCCTCGGCATGATCCACGGGTAGCCGAGGATGGCGACCTCCGCCCGTGGCGCCTCCTCTCGGACGGCCCGCAGGGTGCTCACCAGCGCCGGGTAGGTCGTGTTCCGGATGGTGTCCTCGAAGGACGAGCCGTACCGGTCCTTGCACGGGCTGCCCGTGCCGAGGGTCGACAGGCCGGCGGCCCCGCACTGGACGATCGAGTTGATGAACACGCCGCTGTCGTTGCCGCCGATCGTCATGGTGACCAGCTGGGTGTCGCGCGAGAGCGCGTCGAGCTGCGGCGCGACGCCCGGATGCTGCTCGGCGACGTAGTCGCCGGTGTCGGCCCCGCCGCAGGTCACGTCGATGAGCTGGGCGCCGGTCGCGGCGGCGATCACGTGCGGGTAGTTGCTGGTCGAGCGCAGGCACTGCGGCGGGGCCGCAAGGTCCGGCGGCAGGACGCCGGAGGCCGCGCTGTAGGAGTCACCCAGCGCCACGTACCGGAGGGGGCCGTGTGCCCCGGCGGTCGACGGAGCGCCGAGCAGCACGAGAGCGAGGGCGGCGAGGACACAGGCGGCGATGCGCTGCACGGGTTGCTCCATCCGAGGGGGGAACTCGGTAGGACAACGCGGGACGCCGGTGGGGGTTACGGGTCGTCACACTTGGCGCTCAGACCCCGGTCGCCTCGTAGGTGTGCCCGGCAGCCCGCAGGCGCTCGACGAGGACGTCGCCCAGCGCCGTCGCCGGGGTGAGCGAGCCGGCGCGGTCGGGCAGCCGGTCAGCGTCCAGGGTCAGCGCCAGCGCGCTCTCGCCCAGCATCACGGCGGTCGCCCTGTACCCGGGGTCGCCCTTGCCCGCGGCAATCGCCCGGTACCGGCGGCCGGACTCGGTCTCCGCGTCGACGGTCATGCGGAACCAGCCGTTGCGGCGGACGGCCTCGCTCGGGCCGCTGCCCGGCGCCGGGAGCACCCGGTCCAGCACCGCGCGGGTCGGTCCGAAGCTCAGGGCGGACACGGCGCCCACCAGGCCGGCGCTGACCCCGGCCGCCGTCACGGCGCCCAGCGGACCGCGGCCGACGCCCATGACCTCGCCGTAACTGAGCCCCCGCCCGTACGCCCAGCCCTGCAGCGCGTTGCTGCGCCGCACGATGCGCGTGTTGAACGGTGCCATCACGAACGCCGCGGTCCACCGTCCGTCCGGCATCCGGACGGGCAGGCCGGCATCCCGCGGCTGCGGTGTGTCCGGCTCCGCCGCCCGGTCGGGGCTGAGCGCGAACGGGTCACCGGCCACGCGACGCAGCGACGGGTCCCCCTGGAGCGCCTCCACCTGGGCGCGCATGGAGTCGATCGTGCCGCCGCTGAGACCGCCGCGGAGGGTGGCGACCAGACGGACGTCGCGCAGGCCGTCCGCCCCGTCGGCGCGGGCCCGCTCGGCGAGCAGGAAGGTGCTGAGGTCCGAGGGGATCGAGTCGTACCCGCAGGCGTGCACGATCCGGGCGCCGGTCTCCCGTGCGACGGCGTCGGACCGGCTCATGGCCTCGCGGACGAACAGCAGCTCGCCGGTCAGATCGGCGTAGTGCGTGCCGGCGGCGGCGCAGGCCTCGACCACGGGCATGCCGTACCGCGCGTACGGGCCGACCGTGGTCACCAGCACCCGCGTGCTCTCGGCCAGCGCGGTCAGCGACGCCGGGTCCCCGGCGTCGGCCTCGAGGACCGGCCACTCGCGGGCGGCCGGTGGGAGGGCCGCGCGGACCTCCAGGAGCCGGGTCCGGGACCGCCCGGCAAGTCCGACGCGGACTCCCGGCGGGGTGTGCTCGGCGAGGTAGGCGGCGAGCAGCCGTCCCACGAAGCCGGTGGCCCCGAAGACGACGAGGTCGTGGTCGCGTGCGCTCTCAGCCATGCCGACATCCTGCGTGCCACCGCCGGAGGACGCCCGGCGGCCCCGACCGTGCCCGCCTGCCGGCCGTCAGGGCCGCCACTCCGGCCGGTAGTCGTGGTGGGCGGCGTAGGGCAGGGCCAACAGACCGAGGGTGAGAGCGGCGAGCTGGTGCTGGTCGCGGGGTGGGAGCGGGAAGTCGGCCAGCCCGGGTGGCCGTGCGCCGAGGAAGCTCCGGTCGAACCCCGCGTCCCGGCAGGCGAGGACCAGCCGCCGCTTCGCGGCGCACTCGACCAGGACGCGCGCCGGGTCGTGCCGTGCGACGTGCTCCGTTCGGTGCAGGGATGCCGGCGACGGCACCGCGACGTCGCCGGCCTGCCACGATTCCCGGCCGGCGGCCGTCGCGGCGTCGACGGCGATCCGCTTGTCCTCGGCGATGCGGGCCAGCAGGAACTCGTCGAGGGTCGGCACCATGTCCGGTTCGAGGCCGGAATCCACGCTCATCCCGTCATCCTCGGTCCGGCCCGGCCCCGCGGCACCACCACGATCCGCCGCGGCGCCGGCCCACCGGGGGAGTTCCTGCGGCCTGCCAGGATGGCGCGGTGCTGTTCGCCGACGTCGTCGCCGCCTCCGCGGCCGTCGCGGCCACGCGGTCGCGCACCGCGAAGGCCGGGACGATCGCGGAGGTGTTGCGCCAGGCCGGCCGGGGCGAGGTCGAGCCGGTGACCGCCTGGCTGTCGGGCGAGATCCGGCAGGGGCGGCTGGGCGTCGGCTGGCGCACGCTGTCGCGGACGGGCGGGGCGCCTGCCTCGACGTCGTCGCTGACGGTCGCCGCCGTCGACCAGGGCCTCGCGGACCTCGCGGCGACCTCCGGCGCGGGCTCCGCCGCCCGGCGCGACGCCGTCCTCACGGCCCTGTTGTCGGCCGCCACCGCCGACGAACGGCAGTTCCTCGTTCGGCTGCTCGCCGGCGAGCTACGCCAAGGGGCGCTGGAGGGCGTCGTGCTGGACGCCGTCGCGGCGGCGGCCGACGTCCCGGCCACGAGCGTCCGCCGGGCGTTCATGCTCTCCGGCAGGTTGCCCGAGACGGCGGCCGCCGCGCTCGCCGGCGGTGTCGAGGCGCTGGACGCTGTACGCCTCCAGGTCGGTCGCCCCGTCCGGCCCATGCTGGCCAGCCCGGGTTCCTCGCTGGACGCCGCGCTCGCCGATCTGGGCAACGACGTGACGGTGGAGTTCAAGCTGGACGGCGCCCGCATCCAGGTGCACCGGGACGGCGACGAGGTGCGGGTGTGGACACGAACGCTGCGGGAGGTGACCGACGGCGTCCCGGAGCTCGTCGACCGGGTGCGGGCGCTCCCCTGCTCCACCGCCGTCCTGGACGGCGAGACCCTGGCCCTCGACGACGACGGCCGGCCGCGTGCCTTCCAGGACACGATGAGCCGCTTCGGCAGTGGGGTGGGCGGGGAGATGGTCGAGGAGGGCGTGCTGCTCAGCCCGTTCTTCTTCGACCTGCTCCACGTAGACGGCCGCGACCTCCTCGACGAGCCGCTGAACGTCCGGCTGGACGCCCTGGCCGAGCTGCTGGCCGCCGACGAGCACGCCGCCCTGCGGATGCCCGGCGTCCGCTCCCCCCGCCCGGAGCAGGCGGCCGAGGTGCTCGACGACGCGCTCACCGCCGGCCACGAGGGGGTCGTGGTCAAGGCGCTGGACGCCGCCTACGCCGCCGGACGACGCGGCAAGGCCTGGCAGAAGGTCAAGCCGGTGCACACCCTCGACCTCGTCGTCATCGGTGCGGAATGGGGGTACGGCCGCCGCACCGGGAAGCTGTCGAACATCCACCTCGGCGCCCGCGACCCCGACGGCGGCGAGCCGGTGATGGTGGGCAAGACCTTCAAGGGGATGACCGACGAGCTGCTCGACTGGCAGACCCGCACCTTCCCCGAGCTGGCGCGGGAACGACCCGAGTGGGGGCTGGTGCTCCGGCCGGAACTGGTCGTCGAGATCGCCCTCGACGGGGCGCAGCGCAGCACCCGGTATCCCGGCGGGGTCGCCCTGCGCTTCGCCCGCGTGCTGCGCTACCGCCCGGACAAGTCCCCCGCCGAGGCGAACACCCTCGACGCGGTCCGCGCCCTGCTCGCCGGCGGCTGAACCGAACTCCAGCGGTCAGGGATCAGATCCCGGCGACCCGGGGCGCGACCTCGGTGCCCAGCAGCTCGATGCCGCGCAGCAGGTCGGCGTGGGCCAGGCGTGGGTTGGTCATCTGCAGCGAGATGCGATCCACCCCGCCCAGCTGCTCGTCCACCCGCGCGAGCTTGGTGGCCACGGTCTCCGGGTCGCCCATGAAGAAGGCGCCGTCCGGCCCGCTGGTCGCGTCGAACTGCCGCCGGGTGGGCGGCGCGAAACCCCGCTCGCGGGAGACCTTCTCGAACATCTCGTGCCAGCCGGGGTAGATGGTGTCGGCCGCGGCCCGGGTGCTCTCGGCGACGAAGCCGAACACGTGCAGCCCCACCTGCAGCTGTTCGGGAGCGTGACCCGCCTGCGCACCGGCCCGGCGGTAGAGGTCGATGAGCGGCGCGAACTGCCGGGGCTCCCCGCCGATGATCGCCACCATGAGCGGCAGCCCGAGCAGGCCGGCCCGGACGAAGGACTCGGGGGTGCCTCCGACACCCACCCAGATCGGCAGCGGGTCCTGCAGCGGTCGCGGGTAGACGCCCTGCCCGGTGAGGGCGGGACGGTGCCGGCCGGACCAGGTGACGTGCTCGAACTCCCGGATGCGCAGCAGCAGGTCGAGCTTCTCGGTGAACAGCGAGTCGTAGTCGGCCAGGCTCAGGCCGAACAGCGGGAACGCCTCGGTGAACGATCCGCGCCCGACCACCAGGTCGATCCGGCCCTTGGAGATCAGATCGAGGGTGGCGAACTGCTGGAAGACGCGGACCGGGTCGGCCGCACTCAGCACGGCGACCGCGCTGCCCAGCCGGATGCGGGACGTCCGTGCCGCCGCGGCCGCCAGGATCACCGGCGGGGCGGAGTCGTAGTACTCGCTGCGGTGGTGCTCGCCGATGCCGAACGAGTAGAGCCCGACGCGGTCGGCGAGCTCGATCTCCTCCAGCAGGTGCTGCATCCGCTCCTCGGGTCCGACGACGTGCCCCGTGGCGGGATCGGTCACCGCCGAGACGAAGCTGTCGACGCCGAGGTGCATGGCCGCCAGTCAAGCAGGCCGCACCTGGCCGGGCGCACCCGTGCGGGGTAGATCACGTCGGGCAGGCGCTCAAGGTGCGGGGACGGGCGGCCGATGGAGTGCTGTGACCAGCACCGCGGACGTCCACGACGCGGCGAGCGAGGAGCGCAGTCCCGCTGCGTCCTCGCCGCTCGCCGGCGTACGCGCCCGCGAGCTGGCGGCGTCGATCGGCGAGTTGGAGAACCTCTCGCGATTCGACCGCGACGACATCGCCGAGCGGGCGGAGCTGGCTGCCGCCACCGCCGAGCACCTCGGCCGCACCGACCTGGCCTTGCGCGCCCGCCTCGTCCAGGCCGACCTGCTCCGACGGCGCGGCAACGTGGCGGAGGCCGGACGGCGGGTGCAGGAGATCCAGCGCTGGGCCACGGAGCACGACTCGCGGCACCTCCAGGCCCGCAGCCACTTCGTGCTCACCGCCGCCTTCCAGGAGCTGGGAGACCTCTCGCTGGCCCTCGAGCACGCCGTCCGCGCCGTGGAACTGCTGGCCGAGGACGCCGGGCGCGAGGTGCGGATCGACCATCTGGCGCGGCTCGCCGACTGCCTCGGCCTCAGCGGCGACGTCGCGGCGCGGGAGCGCTACGACGACGTCCTGCAGCTCGCCGAGGAGCTCGGCGACATCGGCCGCCAGCTGCTCGCGCTCAACAACCGGGCGTACTGCGAGACCGTCGCCGGCGCCTTCGAGGAGGCGCTGGTCTGGAGCACCAAGCTCCAGCACCTGGCCGCCCGGCACGACGTGCCCCTGCGCGTCGGCCAGCTGGACACCGTGGGCCGGGCACTGATGGAGCTGGGCCGCCTCGAGGACGCCGAGACCGCGATGCTGCCCGGGTTGTGCCCGGAGGCCCTCGACGCCTCGCGCGACGGGGACGCCGGTGCGGACTTCCTGCTGACCGTGGCCGAGGTCCGGCGCCGTCGCGGCCACCTCGACGAGGCCCGGACGACGCTCGACGACTGCGTGCGCCGGTGCGAGGAGCACGGGCTGACCTCGATCCGCGTGCGTGCCCGGCGGGAGCAGGCGGAGCTGCACGCCGCATACGGCGACTTCCGGGCGGCCTACGAGGAGCACAAGCTCTACTCCGACGAGCTCATGGACCTGCAGTCGGCAGAGCGGGACGCCCGGGCCCGCGCGCTCCAGGCGATGTACGAGACCACGGAAGCCCGGCGGCAGACCCGCCGCTACCGCGAGCTCTCCCTGCGTGACCCGCTCACGGGCCTCTACAACCGCCGGTACGTCGACGACCACCTGCCGGGGCTGCTCGACCAGGCCACCGCGGGGACGACGACCGTCACCGTCGCCCTGCTCGACCTGGACCACTTCAAGAGCATCAACGACACCTGGTCCCACGAGGTCGGAGACCGGGTGCTCCGCACCGTCGCCGAGCTGCTCCAGGAGGCCTGCTCAGCTGCCGGCACCGCGTCGTTCGTCGCGCGGATGGGCGGCGAGGAGTTCCTCCTCGTCCTGGTCGGCGGCGACGACGACGAGGCGGCCCAGCGGCTGGAGGAGGTCCGGCGGAGCATCCGGACGCACCCCTGGGCGGAGCTCACCGGCCACCTGCCGGTGACGGCCAGCATCGGCGCCGCCGGCACCGCCGGCCGCACCGACACCTCGCCGCCGGAGGTGCTCGGCCGCGCCGACGCGCACCTGTACCTGGCCAAGCGCGCGGGGCGCGACCGCGTCGTCACCGATCGGGCCTGACTCCCCCCACCCGCGACGCCAGGGGCCCCTCTCCGGCCCTCGACGTGCTTGGGTCGGTCCGCAGTCGATCGACCTCAGGACGACGCCGGAGGTGGTGATGCCCGTCCAGCTCGACCACACCATCGTCGGCGCCAGCGACAAGCGGACGTCCGCGACGTTCCTCGCCGAGGTGCTCGGCCTGGGCCCGCCCACCACGTTCGGGCCGTTCGCGGTGGTGAAGCTGGCCAACGGGGTGTCGCTGGATTTCATGGACCACGAGGAGGTGCATCCACGGCACTACGCGTTTCTGGTGACCGAGCAGGAGTTCGACGAGATCTTCGGGCGTATCCGGGCCCGGGGACTCGACTTCTGGGCCGATCCCTTCCAGCGGCAGCCCGGCCGGATCAACACCGGCGACGGCGGGCGCGGCGTGTACTGGCACGACCCGGACGGGCACGTCCTCGAGCTGGTCACCCGGCCCTACGGCGGCTGACCCGGACCGGGCGGCGTCGCCGGGCCCGCGTGTCGTGGCATCGGCCCACCGTTGCGCGCCCGCGCTCCGGCGGCCGGCAGGATCCCGGCCCGCTGCGCCGCGAGGACGGCGGTAAGGCGGTCCCCCACGCCGAGCTTGCCGTAGATGTGCTCCAGGTGCTTGTGGACCGTGGCTCCGGCGATGTGCAGGTGACGGCCGATCGCGACGGCGGTGGCCAACCGCGACGGATCAGCATCCGCACCGCGTGGTCCCGAGAGATGCCCAGCCGGAGGAATGTCCCCGCTCGGCGATGCGGCCCATGAGGAGGAACTCGAGGTTGGGCATGATCGCTGCGAAGAGCGCGAGCCGGTCTGACAGCGGGAAGGACGACGTGACCATCCCGACGTCCCCCACGTCATCCTGGGTCAGACCGTGAACGGTGAGCGACTCGACATCGGCCTGCGTGAGGGGCCGTCGGCTCGGCGGCCAGCCGGGTCGCGCAGTACGGATACTCGTTGACCGTGCTGATGGCCCCGACGACCAGCTACCGGTCGGCCCGGGACGGGCCCGGTGTCCATCGGGGCGTCCTGCATGGCGAAGAGGGCGCGTTCCTCCTCCGTTCTCCACCACCCGGGCCGGGGGGCGCTGAGTGAAGCCGACCGCTGTTCCACGTCGGCGAAGCGCTCGGCGAGGGCAGCCGTGCCGGACCGCCGCCAGGACTGCCCACGGCGCTTCTGACCTTGCGCCCCTACGATCCTGCTACGGATGCCTAGCTGACGGGAGTCACGAGTGGAGTTGGAAGGCAAGGTCGCGGTCATCACCGGCGGCGCCCGTGGGCAAGGACGGGCCCACGCCCTTCGGCTGGCCCGGGATGGCGCCGACATCGTGCTGTGCGACCTCGCCGCCCAGCTCGGGTCCGTGCCGTACCCCATGGCGGAACCTGCCGACCTCGAGGAGACGATTCAGCTGGTCGAGAGGACCGGCCGGCGGTGCATCGGCGTGATCGCCGACGTGCGTGATACCGCGGCAATGCAGAACCTCACCGACCGCGCCATGGCCGAGTTCGGCAGGATCGACGTCCTGCTGGCCAACGCCGGCATCATGACGGTGACGGAGAACGTCTGGGAGATCTCCGACCAGCAGTGGGACGAGACGGTCGGGGTCAACCTCACCGGGGTCTTCAAGGCCTGCCGGGCGGTAATCCCGCACATGATCGAGGGCGGCCGCGGTGGCTCGATCGTCATCACGTCGTCGGTCGCCGGCCTGCGGTCCTACCCGGCACTCACCGATTACACGGCGGCCAAGCACGGGGTGGTCGGACTGATGCGCAACCTCGCCCACGAGCTGGGCCGGCACAACATCAGGGTCAACACCATCCATCCGACCGGGGTGGCCACTCCCATGGCTTTCAACCAGTTCTTCGGCGACTGGTTGTCCACGCGCGAGCAGCTGGGTCGGTTCATGACCGAGAACGTGCTGCCGGTCGGGGCGATCGAACCGGCCGATGTCGCGGAGGTGGTCAGCTGGCTGGTGTCGGACCGGGCGCGGTGGCTCACCGGCGCGGCGATCCCCGTCGATGCGGGCTTCCTCCTGAAGTAGCCCGCATCCTGAAGTAGCCGGCATCGGTGGGCACATCCGGCTGATCAGGACCGGAACTGCTCGCGGACCTGCTTCTTGTCGGTCTTCCCCACCCCCGTCTTGGGAATCGACGACACGAACTCGTACCGGTCGGGGATCCACCACTTGGCTACCCGCGCCGCCAGGAAATCATCCAGCTCGGCGGGGTCGGGAGGATTCGCCCGGTCGGCCGGCACGATGCAGGCGAGCGGACGTTCCCGCCACTTCTCGTGCGGCACGGCGACGACGACAGCCTCGGACACACCCGGGTGCGCCTGCAGCGCGTTCTCCAGTTCCACCGAGGAGATCCACTCTCCCCCGCTCTTGATGAGGTCCTTCTCCCGGTCGTGGAGCCGCATGTACCCGTCGGGGTCCACCACGCCCACGTCCCCCGTGCGATACCAGCCGTCGACGAACACCTCCGCGGTGCGCTCGGGATCGTCGAAGTACTCCCGGGCTATCCACGGACCGCGCAGCCGGAACTCTCCGACCGATGTGCCATTCCAGGGCACCGAGTGCCCGTCCTTGTCCACGAGTGCCAGCTCGACCAGCGGCAGGGGCGCCCCTTGTCGCAGCGCCCGACGGTGGCGGTCCTCCGTCGGCTCCGCCCGTAGGTCGTGGTCGACGTGGTTGAACGTCGCCAAGGGTGATGCCTCGGTCATCCCCCACCCCTGCCACACCTCGGCACCGGCGTGCTCCTCGAACCACCGGACCAGCGCCTCGGTCGGCGCCTGCCCGCCGAGCCAGACAGCCTCGAGGCTGGTCAGGTCGTGCCGCGCGGCCGCTGGATCGACGAAGTCCCGGATCATCACGCCAACGGAGACGGCCCCGCAGAGGTGCGTGACCTGCAGGTCCTCGACCAGGCCGACCAGGCGCGCCGCATCCGGGGCCCGCCCCGGGAGTACCAGCACCGCGCCCGTCAGCGCCGCAGAGTGGGGAATTCCCCACGCGTTTGCGTGGAACATCGGCGTCGCGACCAGGATCCGCATCCGCTCGCTGAGACCGAAGGCGTCGGCCAGGCAGTGCGCGAGACTGTGCAGCACCATGCTCCGGTGCGAGTAGAGGACCCCCTTGGGATTGCCGGTCGTCGCTGACGTGTAGCAGAGGCCGGCAGCGGTGTTCTCGTCGAACTCGGGAAAGTCGTAGTCGGCATCCCCGGCGGCGATGACATCCTCGTAGCCGTGGACCGCCCGCCCGGCCAGCCGGCTCCCGGGCGGTGGGCCGTTCATGACGACGATCGTCTGCAGGTCCGGACAACGATCGATGACCTGTTCGAGCAGCGGCCACTGGTCGGCGTCGATCAGCACGGCCCTGCTGCCGGCGTGGCCAAGGATGTAGGCCACCTGGTCGGGAAAGAGCCGGAAGTTGACGGTGTGCAGCACCGCCCCCATGCACGGAACGGCGAAGTAGGCCTCGAAATGCGTCAGCGTGTTCCAGCCGATCGTGGCGACGCGGTCACCTGTGCCGATGCCGATCCCCGCCAGTCCCGACGCCAGCAGGCGGGCGCGTCGCCCGATGTCGGCGTACGTGCGCGTCACGAGCCCGTCGTCGGCCACGGCGGAGACCGTGCGGCGACCATGGAGTTGCTCGTTGCGTTGGAGGAACGACCGCAGCAACAGCGGCCGATCCATCATGAGTCCCCTCACCCAGGGCTCCTTGCGGGACGTAGGGCGTTGACCGGCGGTGCCGAAGGACGAGGCCCGTCGCGAACCATGGCGGCGTGCCGGCCATCATGCGGGCCGGGGAGTCGAGGTGTCCAGCACAGGCGGCTGTCCACCTCCCCGTAGCTTGTGGACCTTGCGTCCACGTTCGAGGGAGTCAGTGAGATGTCGAGTGACGAGACGCTGATCGTGACCCGGCCGCGAGACGGCATCGTGCTGGTCACTCTCAACAGACCGGGCCGTCTGAACGCGCTGACCTTCGACATGTTCCGTGCGCTTCGCTCCTTCTGCGACACCACGGCGGATGACGACACGGTCCGCGTGGTCGTCCTCACGGGTGCTGGGCGCGGGTTCTGCGCCGGCCTCGACCTGGACGCGGCGGACACGCTGCCGGGGATGACCACCACGGAGATGCTCGACGGGCAGGAGTCGTGGGCCGACGCCGTGGCAGCATTCCGGCGACTGCCCCAACCGGTCATCGCCGCTGTCAACGGGCCGGCGGCCGGAGCCGGCTTCTCGCTGGCCCTGGCCGCGGACATCCGGTACGCGGCTCCCGAGGCCCGCTTCAACGCAGCATTCATCAAGATCGGCCTGACCGGTGGTGACTGCGGCAGCTCGTGGATGCTTCCCCGGATCGTCGGCCTGGGGCAGGCCTACGAGATCCTGCTGACCGGTCGCCTCGTCGCGGCGGAGGAAGCTGCGCGGATCGGTCTGGTGAACCTCGTGGTCGGCGGGGAGAACCTGGTGGATGAGGCGCTCGACCTCGCAGAGGTCATCGCGGGCAACAGCCCTCTCGGGGTGCGACTGACCAAGCAGGTCGTGCAGATCAACGTCGATGCGCCGTCGCTCGAGGCGGCGTTGGAGCTGGAGAACCACAATCAGGTGCTCACCAGCCGGACCGCCGACATGGCCGAGGCGCTCGAGGCCTATCGCGAGAAGCGCCCGCCGCGCTACACCGGACACTGACGTCCTGCCGGTCGTGCAGTGCCGGGCCGCGCACCGCTCCGGAGGCGCGCCCCTCTATTGCTTCTCGACCTCGGCGATGGCAACCTCCCAATCGGTCGGGAGATTTCGACCGACTGGAAGGTCGACGGACGGAGAGTTGAGTGGCCGGGTTCGAGTTCCTTGACGTCGTCACCGAGGACCACGTGACGACCGTCACCATGAGACGGCCTCCCGTGAACGCGGTGAACCAACCGATGTACGCCGAGATAAAGCGGCTGTTCTCGCGGATCGAGGAGTACGCCCCCGACGCGCGCGCTGTCGTCCTCGTCGGTGAGGGCAAGCACTTCTGCGGCGGCAATGACCTTGAGGAGTTCAAAACCCTCAGCCCGCAGAACTCGGGCCCCCGGATGATGGCGGTGCGCGAGGCGTTCTGGGCGATCTACGACTCGGCTCTTCCCGTCATCGCCGCGGTACGGGGCGTCGCGGTCGGTACCGGGGTGGCCCTGGCCGCCTCCTGCGATCTCGTCGTCGCCGCCGAAGGTGCGCGCTTCAGCCTTCCCGAGATCGGGGTCGGAGTGATGGGCGGCGCCAAGCACATGTCGCGACTGGTACCGCAGGGCGTCGTCCGGCTCATGCACTACACGGCGGACCTGATTCCGGCGGAGGATCTGGTCCAGTACGGCGGTATCGCGAGCATCGTCTCCTCGGAGGAGCTGGAGCAGGCGGCCACCCGACTGGCGCACCGGATCACCCGACACAGCCCCGTCGCTATCAAGATCGCCAAGCGCAGCCTGAACCAGATCGAGTACATGGACCTGAAGTCGGGCTACCAGTTCGAGCAGAGCCTCACCGCCGAGTTGTCCGGGACCGAGGACGCCAAGGAAGCCGTCCAGGCCTTCTTCGAGCGGCGTGAGCCGCAGTACACCGGCAAGTGAGGCGGCTGTCGTGACCGAGACGAACCACGACGCTCCCTCCCTGGAGGACTACCGCGCATCCGTGCGGAGCTGGCTGGCACAGGTGGAGAAGCCTGACGTGCCGCTCGACCTCGACGGGCGCTTCGCCGTCCTCCGCCAGTGGCAGCGAGCCCTCTTCGACGCCGGCTGGATCGGGATCTCCTGGTCTCGTGAGGCCGGGGGGCAGGGGCTCACACCGCTGCACCAGATGGTCTTCGCCGAGGAACTGGCCCGGGCCGGCGCACCTCAGCCCATCGGGCTCATCGGCCTGGACGTGGTCGGCCCATCGATCGACCACTACGGCAGCCCGGAGCAGAAAGCGACGCTCCTGCCCCGCCTGCTCTCCGGTGACGACATCTGGTGCCAGGGGTTCTCCGAGCCGAACTCCGGCTCCGACCTCGCGTCGCTGCGCACCCGCGCGCGGGTCGAGGGTGACGAGTTCGTCATCGACGGTCAGAAGGTCTGGACCTCGTGGGCGCACAAGGCCCAGTGGTGCGCGCTGCTGGCCCGGACCGATCCCGATGCCCCCAAGCACAAGGGCATCAGCTACATCCTCGTCGACATGTCGACGCCGGGGGTCACGGTTCGGCCGCTGGTCCAGATGACGGGCGACGAGGAGTTCTGCGAGGTCTTCTTCGAGGACGTCCGCGTGCCGGTGAGCAACCTCGTGGGTGAGCTCAACGCCGGATGGTCGATCGCCCAACACACGCTCGGGGACGAGCGGGGCTCCTACACCCTTCGCCGATGTGTCGAGTACGAGGTGGCCGTCGAGGATGCGGTCCAGGAGCTCCGCAGTCACTTCGCGGCGTCCGGGAACCGGCCCGACGATCACGTCTGCGAGCAGGTGGGGCGCGCCTACACCGCCGTCCAAGGGCTCGAGGGGCAGACGCGCAAGACCATGGAACGGAAGATGAACGGCGAGGGGCCCAGCGCCTACGACTCGGTCGACAAGCTGAGCCTCAACGAGACCGAACAGCTGATGTACACCTCGATCACCGACCTGCTCGGCCCGCTGCGCAACGTCACGGACGCACGTCCGCTCGGGCTCGACGCCGCTCGCTGGACCAAGGAGCACTACTACTCCCGCGCCGCCTCCATCTACGGCGGCACGTCCCAGGTCCAGCGCAACATCATCGCCGAGAGATTGCTGGGGTTGCCTCGTGGCTGACACGAACAGCGGGCTCGTCGCCCCGGTGAGCGAGTACCTGAAGCGGTCCTTCACGGCCGACCGACGGCTGGCCATGCTGCACGCCAACGGCTCGGATGACGAGCTGGTCGAGGACGTCGGCCGGCTGGGCTGGTACTCCCTCGTCGCCCCCGAGGAGCAGGACGGCCTCGGGCTGCACCCCGCAGAGCTTGCGCCAGTGTTCAGGCTCTTCGGACGGGAGCTCCTCACCGGCCCGATGCTCGAGCAGATGCTGGTCCCCGGTCTACTGCTGTCCGCGGTCCCGCAGGGCGACGGGCTCCGCTCCCGCCTGCAGGACGTCTCGTCGGGTGGGACGCGGATCGCCGTGGCCGACCCCGGGGTCACCAACGACTGGCGGCAGGCCACGGGCGAGCTGCGCCACGGGTCCGACCGGCTCGACGGGTCGATGGAGCTGGTGCGGTTCGGCGCCGGCGCCGACGAGATCGTCGTGGTCGCACAGGACGGCACCGAGTCCGTGGTCGCCCTGGTGCCCGCCACCCGGGCCGGGATCACCGTCACCGAGCGGCCCAGCGTCGATCCGGGCGCCTCCTTCGCTCACGTGCGTTTCGACGGCGTCGAGGCCGGACCCGGCGACGTGCTCGCCCGCGGTTCCGCCGCAGCGTCGGTGGTCCTGCAGCTGCGGGCCTGGCATCGGCTGCTGATCGCCGAAGAGCTCGCCGGGATCGCCCGGCACGTACTCGAGATGAGCCTGGAGTACATCCAGCAGCGGGAACAGTTCGGCCGCGCGATCGCGACCTTCCAGGCGATCCGCCACATCGCCGCGTCGGTGGCCCAGCGGGTGATCCTGCTGGAGAACTTCTGCGAGGCCGTCGCGGCCGACTCGGCATCGCTCACGCCAGAGGAACTCGAGGTCGCCGCCATGACGGTCAAGGCCACGGCGGCGGAGACGGCGCGGTTCGCCTGCGAGAACGCGCTCCAGATGCACGGCGGGATCGGATTCACCTACGAGTACGACCTGCACTGGTATTACAAGCGCGCGCTGTCGCTCCGCACCTGGTACGGCGACGAGCGCGAACTCGCCATCGAGATCGGCCGGCGCAAGCTGACCGCATGACGCCCGACCGCCGAGAGAGGGAGCAGCCATGCGCGCCCCGAGGTTGACCCGGGAACTGGTCGAGCGGTACACCCGGCCAACCCTGTGGGAAGACCGGCTGATCGACGATCACCTCACCGAGGCGGCCCGGCGGTTCCCCGACGACCTCGCCGTCGTCGACCGCGGCCGCTCCTGGACCTTCCGCGAAGTCGACGACGCGGTGTCCCGTGTGGCCTCGATGCTGCGCGAGCTCGGTGTGCAACGCGGCGAGGCGGTGTCCTGGCAACTCCCCAACTGGTTGGAAGGCATCGTTCTCCACCAGGCGGCGCTGCGCATCGGGGCGGTCAGCAACCCCATCGTCGCCATCTACCGCGAGCGCGAAGTGAGTTTCATCCTCCAGCAGGCGCGATCCCGCCTGTTCTTCGTCCCGGCATCCTTCCGCACCTTCGACTACGTCGACATGGCGCAGAAGCTCCTGCCCGACCTGCCTGATCTGGGCGATGTGATCGTCGTGGGAGGTGAACGCGACGGCGTGCTGTCCTTCGATGCGCTCATGGAGCGGGCCGTACCGTCGACGCCCGAACCGGATCGCTCCGCGAACGACGTCGTGCTCCTGCTCTACACCTCCGGGACGACATCGGCGCCGAAAGGCGCCCTGCACACGCACAACACGCTGGACTACGAGAACCGCAGCATCATCGACCTGTTCGAACTCGGGCAGTCCGACGTCATCTTCATGCCCTCCCCGATCACGCACATCACCGGACTCCTGTACGGCATGCAGCTGCCCTTCATGCTCGGCAGCACCGTCGTCCTGCAGGACATCTGGGACGCGGACGAGGCCGTGGCACTCATCGAGCAGTACCGGTGCACGTTCTGCGTCGGGGCCACACCGTTCCTGCACGGCGTCCTCAACCGATCCGGCGCCGGGACAGCCAGCCCCCTGCGGGTGTTCGCCTGCGGCGGCGCCGATGTGCCGCCCGACCTCATCCGGAAGGCGACCGACCGGCTCGGCACGTTCGTCACCCGCGTGTACGGGTCCACCGAGTTTCCGACCGCCATGTCCAGCGGCCCACGGGATCCGCTGGAGAAGCGGGCCACCACCGACGGCCGGCGCATCGCCGCCGCAGAGGTCCGGATCGTCGCCCTGGACGGCGAGGAGGCTCCGCCCGGAGTCGAGGGCGAGCTCCAGGTCAGGGGGCCGGAGCTCTTCCTGGGCTATCTCGACGAGGAGCTCAACACCGACAGCTTCACCCCCGACGGCTGGTTCCACACCGGGGACGTCGCAGTGGCCGACGCCGAGGGGTTCCTGTCCATCACCGGCCGGATCAAGGACATTATCATCCGTGGCGGCGAGAACATCAGCGCCAAGGAGGTCGAGGACCTCATCTTCGAGCATCCGAAGGTCGCCGAGGTGTCCGTCGTCGGATACCCCGACCCCGTGATGGTGGAGCGGATCTGTGCCGTGGTGGTGCCCGAGGACGGAGCCGAACTCGAGTTGCCGGAACTGGTGGCGTTCCTGAAGTCCCACGGCATCGCCAACCAGAAGCTGCCCGAACGCCTCGTGCTCGTGGACCAGCTGCCCAAGACCGCCAGCGGAAAGATCCAGAAATTCCGCCTGCGCGACCGGCTGACCGAGTGACCGCCGCAGGGCGCACCGTCGTCGTCACGGGCGCGGGCAGCGGGATCGGCAGGGACATCGCCCTGTCCTTCGCGGCCGAGGGCTGCACCGTGATCATCAACGACGTCCGACTCGACGCGGCCGAGCAGGTGGGGGGCGAGATCGAGGCCTCCGGAGGAACAGCGGTCGCACACGGCGGTGACGTCGCCGACGAGGCGTCGATACAGAGCCTGTCGAGGCTGGCGAGGCGGCAGTCGGCGCCGGTCGACGTGCTGGTGAACAACGCCGGCCTCGCCGACAGCCTGACACCCACGATCGAGCAGGAGCTCGGCGACTGGCAACGGGTCGTGGACGTGTGCCTCCGGGGCACCTACCTGTGCAGCCGCCAGTTCGCCAAGGACTTCTTCCTACCGCAGGCCCGGGGCCGCATCGTCAACATCGCGTCTATCGCCGGCGTCGTCGGCCTGCCCATGCGAAACGCGTACAGCGCCTCGAAGGCCGCCATCGTCATGATGACCCGGACCATGGCCGCTGAGTGGGCGGGCCGGGGAATCACGGTGAACGCGGTGGCGCCGGGGTACATCCGCACCCCCATGCTGGATGCGCTCGTCGCGGCGGGTCGACTGGACGAAGCCGTGCTCCGCCGACGAATTCCCGCCGGCCACCTGGGCGAACCGCACAACATCAGCGCAGCGGTCCTCTTCTTGTCCTCGGACGCTGCTGGCTACATCAACGGCGTCTCGCTGCCGGTGGACGGGGGCTGGTGTGCCTACGGAGCCGCCGGGGACGCCTTCGCGCTCGACGGCGCCTGACGTCCGCCGTCCCCGTCGGTACAGGTGCAGACCGGCCGCAGGGCACGGACGCTGAGGGTCGCGAACACGGTCGCGATCTCCTGTGGTGACATCCGTCCTTCAGGCCGGTACCACTGGTTGATCCAGTTGATCATGCCGAGAACCCCGAAGACCGCCATTCGCGGGTCGACGTCCGCGGCCACCTCACCAGCCGCCTGCCCGTCCCGGACGAGCTGGCGCAGCCTCGCCTCGTAGGCGTCGCGGGTCTGCACCACACGCTCCTGGCGCTCCTCGGACAGCGCCGACCGGTCGTTGTAGAAGGCCGCTGTGACGTGGAAGTGGGCGGCCGCGAACTCGGCGTGCAGGCGCAACATGCGCTCCAGCTTCGCCAGCGGAGACAGATTCTCTTCGTCGACGCCCTCCAGCAGTTGGAGGAAGAAGTTGTGGGCATACTCCGTGATGCCGAAAAGCAGGTCCTCCTTGGAGTCGATGTAGTGGTACAGGCTCCCCTTCTGCAGACCTACGGCGTTGGCCAGGTCCTGGAGCGAGGTCCGGGAATAGCCCTTCTCGTAGAACAGCCGAGCGGCAGTCTCATAGATCTGCGCGTATCTCTCGTCGGCACGGTTCGGGCCCGGAGGACGCCGTGGCCATGGAGTGCCCGCCGCGTACGACGCCGTCATAACTGCCGATCCTTCCGAGTGTCCGGGCCACGAAGACTAGGCGCAGACTGCCGTAGACCAGCGGAGGGTCTCGAGATGGACTCGAAGGGTTGCCCTCCGATGTGACCGTCACCATACTCCCTACCAGTCGGTCGGAAGAAACCTTCCGGCCGGAAGGTAGACATCGACGTCTTTGAGAGGACGGTCCCCGTGTCCATGTTCAGGAGGGCGCTTCCGGGCGCGGCCCTGGTGACTTCGGCAATGCTGGTAGCCGGCTGCGGCGGCAGCGCCGTCTCCGGCGGGGGTGGTGACGAGGCGGCCGCCGATGGACCGATCAGGATCGGCGTCGTCGGCCCCATGAGCGGTGGCTCCGCCCTCTTCGGTGCGGAGTTCCCGATCGGCGCCGAGCTCGCCGTCCAGTGGCTCGAGGAGAACGGCGGGACCGATCGCGAGATTGAGCTGACCACCGTCGACGACCAGTCCGATCCCGAGGTCGCCGTCGCCGGCGTGCGTGAACTCACCGACCAGGGCGTGCACATCTTCATCGGCACGGTGAACAGCCCCGTCGCTCTCGCCCTCGGCCCGGTCATGCAGCAGACCGACAGCGTGCTCCTGACCACCGCGGCGCACGCCATGGAGGTCAACCACGAGAACTTCAACGAGCACGTGTTCCGCGTGACGGACAACCCGTACATGCGCCAGCGAGCTCAGGCGCAGCTGGCCACCGAGGTGGCTCCTGACGTGGACTCGTGGTCGCTCGTCGGACCCGACCACGCCTACGGCGTGAGCACCATGCGCTCGTTCATGTCGGGCCTCAACGATTTCGCACCCGACGCGACCATCAATGATCCAATCCTCGCCCCCTTTGGCGCCTCGGATTACCGGAACGCCATGTCCAGCGTCATGTCGCAGCAGCCGGAGGGCGTCTTCAGTGCCCTCTACGCGAACGACGCCGTGACCGCCTACCAGCAGGCGCAGGCCATGGGGCTGTGGGAGAACACACTGCTGATGGACTCGGCGAACGAGTTCTTCGTGGCCCGGGCGATGAAGGCCCAGACCCCGGACCACTGGACGGCCTTCCACTGGTACCACGGCGCATATGACAACGAGATGAGCACGTTCATCGCCGAGAACTACATGGAGGAGCACGGGGTGGAGCCGACCGGCTTCGTCGGCGAGGCCTTCTCCGCGGTGCTCGCCGTGGCCGCGGCCGCCGAGGCCGGCGGCAGCACGGCCACCGACGATCTGATCGAGAACCTGGAAGGACTCGAGTGGGAGACCCCGAGCGGTGAGCGGCTCATGCGGGCCGAGGACCACCAGACGGTCAAGGACGTGAACTTCGTCCGCCTCCGCGGCTGCGAGACCTGCCCCGAGGGCTTCGAGGTCGTCGAGACGCGGACCATCGACGGAACCGACATCATCGAGCCGGCCACGCCGGGCGAGGCTGTCGATTACGGCCCCGAAACGGAGATCTGACCCACCCCTGATACGGCGACGACAGCGCAGAGGCGGCAATGGCAGAGTTTCTGCTCGCGTGCATCAACGGCCTGACCTCGGGATCCATCGTGTTCCTGGTCGCGGCCGGGCTCACACTGGTCTTCGGCATCGGGGGCGTGCTCAACTTCGCGCACGGCGGAGTGTTCGCCATCGGTGCGTACACGATGTACACGGTGTCATCCCAGCTGGGCGCCAGCTGGTGGGCCTTTGCCGTCTCTGCGCTCGTCGCGATCGCCGTGGCAGCGGCGCTCGGGGCGATCGCCGAGGTGCTGTTCGTCCGGAAGTTCTATCCGCTCCGGCACGAGTACATGCTCCTGGGCACCTACGCGCTGCTGCTCATCCTCGACGGCGCACTGCAACTGATCTGGGGACTGGATCCCAAGAGTTCACCCGCTCCGCGGGGCCTCCGTGACAGCGTGGACCTTGGTCCGGTGTCGGTCACGTCTCTCTCCCTGTTCATCATCGCGGTCGCGCTCCTGGCGCTCGGCGGCCTCTACTACTGGCTGCAGCGCACCTCGTTCGGCCACCTGGCGAAGGCGGCGGCGCACGACCGGGATGCGGCCATGACCCTCGGCGTCAACGTGCCGTTCGTGCTCACCGGCGTCTTCATCGTGGGCAGCATGCTCGCCGGCCTGGCCGGCGCGGTGCTGGCACCGGCCCAGGCGCTCCAGCCTGAACTGGGCAATCTGTTCATCATCCAGGCGTTCGTCGCCGTCGTGCTCGGGGGGCTCGGCAGCGTGGCCGGAGCATGGATCGCGGCCGTCATCCTGGGCCTCGCCGACTCCCTGTGGTTCACCTACCTGCCCGACGTCCCCCAGGTTGGAGTCTTCGTGGCCCTGATCGCGATCCTCGTGCTCAAGCCCACCGGCCTGATGGGAGCCAAGGCATGACCGTCCTGGGGCAGGCGGGCCGCACGCGCAGCCGCTGGGAAGGGGTCGCCGCGCTGGTGCTGGTGGTCGCGCTCCTGCTCGTGCCCTTCATGGTCACCTCGAGCATCATGTTCCGCGTGGGCGCCGCGGTCACCGCGGCCCTGCTGGCGCTGAGCCTCAACCTGCTCTTCGGCACGACCGGCCTGATCTCCTTCGGGCACGCGGCGTTCTTCGCGCTCGGCGGGTACGCCATCGGCCTGGCGCTGGACGCGGGCCTGAGCTGGCCGTTGGCCCTCCTCCTGGCGTGCCTGACCGGTCCCGTGGTAGGGGGTCTCTTCAGCACCGTCGCGTTGCGCGCATCGGGCATCTTCTTCGCCATCCTCACGCTGGGGCTGGGCGAGATCATCCGCATCATCCTGCTGCAGTGGACCGAAGTCACCGGTGGTGACAACGGTCTGTCCGGCATCTCGGCCGGCACCTGGTTGGGTCTGGACCTGACCGACCCGGTCGTCTACTACTGGGTCCTGGTCGTGGTCGCCAGCCTTGGCGCCGCCGCGCTACGGATGATCACCTACTCCCGTTTCGGAAGAACTCTGAACGCCATCCGGGAGGACGACGTCCGGGCCGCGTACCTCGGCGTTCCGGTGAAGAGGTACCGCGCGGCGTCCTTCACGATCTCCGCCGGTTTCGCGTCCCTGGCCGGCGCGCTCTTCGCGCCACTGGTCGGGCTCATGGTGCCGGCCAACGCAGGCTGGGCCCGCTCCGCCGAACCGATCCTGGCGACCCTGCTGGGTGGGGTGAACTCGTTCTTCGGACCCGTTCTGGGGTCGGGCCTCTTCGCGACTCTGGATTACCTGGCTCGCGACCTGGAGTCCTGGCGGATCGTCTTCACCGGGGCGCTGCTGCTGTTGGTCATCCTCGTCGCACCAGGCGGCGTCATGGGCGCCGTCCGATCACTTCTCGACCGTCGCCGCAAGCCGGCGACCGAGAGCGATCCGGGCGCTGCTGTGGCACCCACCGGAGAGGGCGTGTCCCGATGAACCGTCCGGTCGCGCTCGCAGCGGTGAGCATCGCCAAGAACTACGGGGTCACCCCCGTACTCCGCGACGTGAACATCAGCGTGCAGCAGGGCCAGATCCACGCCCTCATCGGACCCAACGGCGCGGGCAAGACGACGCTCTTCCGCATCATCAGCGGAGAGATCGATCCGACTGCCGGCCGGGTGCAACTGCGCGGGGACGACATCACCGGCATCGCGCCCCGCCTCCTCACCAAGCGCGGCGTTGGGCGCAACTTTCAGGTCCCGCGCGTCTTCAACGGGCTGACCGTCGAGGAGAACCTGACCATCGCTCTGGAAGCGGCGGACCGATGGCGGAACTCCGGCAGCCGCCGCGACGGTCGCTGGGTGGGGTCCCCGCGGTCCTGGGTCCGGGAGGAGGCGCACCAGCGGCTGGAGACCCTCGGTATCCCTCAGCTGTTCGAGCGCCCGGTGGCCGAGCTGGCGCACGGCGACCGCAAGCTGGTGGAACTGGCGCTGACTCTTGCCCAGGAGCCGTCCATCTTGCTGCTCGACGAGCCCATGGCGGGGATGTCGCCCGACGAGGTGCTGCGCTGCGCGGACGTGCTCGCCCGGCTCCATGCCGAGACAGACCTGACGGTGCTCCTCGTGGAGCACGACATGGAGACGGTCTTCCGTCTGGCGTCGCAGGTCAGTGTCCTGGCCGACGGGGTGGTCATCGCCTCTGGCGAACCGGATCAGGTCCGATCCGACCCGGCGGTGCGAGAGGCATACCTCGGAAAGGCGGCGTCATGAGTACCGAGGCCATCCAGGGGCAGAGCGCCACGGAACCGGGCTCGGTGGCGTTCGCCCTCGGCGACCTGCACGCGTACTACGGCAGCAGCCACGTCGTGAAGGGGCTCAACTTCGAGGTGGGTCGCGGCCACGGCATGGCCATCCTCGGTCGCAACGGGGCGGGCAAGTCCACCACCCTGCGCAGCGGGATGGGGTTGCTGGCCAAGACTACCGGCACGGTGATGCTCAACGGCACCGACGTGCAGCGTGAGAGCCCCTACAAGCGCGCGCGCCGGGGGCTCGCGCTGGTCTTCGAGGACCGCCGGATCTTTCCGGGCCTGACGGTCACCCAGAACCTGGAGGTGCCCAGCCAGAAGACCGCCTCGAAGCAGCTCGCGCTCGACGACGTCTACGACATGTTCCCGTTGCTCGCGGGCATGCGCACCCGGGATGCCGGACGCCTGAGCGGCGGCGAGCAGCAGATGCTGGCCATCGCGCGCGCGGTTCGCGCCCGGCCGTCCGTCCTACTGCTCGATGAGCCCAGCGAGGGGCTCGCCCCTCGAATCGTCGAGGACCTGGTGGACACGATCAAGGATCTGCGCCGGCAGCTGTCGCTGACCATCGTGGTGGCCGAACACAAGCAGTGGTTCTCGCGAGAGGTGACCGAGACGGTCGGCGTCCTCGCCAGCGAGAGCGGGACCATGGTGTTCCAGGGCCGCTGGGACGAGTTCGACGCCCATCCCGAGGTCGCCGAACGCTACCTGAGCCTGGGGACGAACCACGACTAGCGACCAGCTGGAGATGTACCGGCGGATGGCTCGTATCCGACGGTTCGAGCAGCGGGCGTCGGAGCTGTACCGGGCCACCGAGGTCCCCGGCTTCTTGCACCTGTCCATCGGCCAGGAGGCCTGCGCGGTCGGCGCCAGTTGGCCGCTCGACCAGGACGACGTCGTCGTGTCCAACCACCGCGGACACGGCCACTGCCTGGCCAAGGGAATGGACATGACGGCCATGTTCGCCGAGCTCATGGGCCGCGAGTCGGGCACGTGCCGGGGCCTCGGAGGCTCTATGCACATCGCCGACCCAGATCTGGGCATCTACGGGGCCAACGGCATCGTGGGCGCCGGGCTGCCCATCGCCGTCGGCGCCGCGACCGCCGCCCGGCTGCGAGGCTCCGGCCGGATCGCCGTCGCCTTCTTCGGTGACGGCGCCGTCGCCCAGGGGGCCTTCCACGAGTCGGTGAACCTGGCCGCGGTCTGGGACCTGCCAGTGGTCTTCTTCTGCGAGAACAACCACTACGCCGAGTTCTCGGCCGCACCGACGCAGTCCCGGGGTTCGCTCCAGGACCGCGCCGCGGGATACGGCATCGACTACGCCTGGGTGGACGGCAACGACGTCGTGGCCGTCGCCGAACTGATGACCGGACTGGTCACCCGGCTGCGGGACTCCCCCGGCCCGGTTCTGGTCGAGGCCGAGACCTACCGCTGGCACGGGCATTACGAGGGCGACCCGCAGCGGTACCGCACCGAGGACGAGGTCGGCCAGTGGAAGGGGCGGGACCCGCTGCAGGTCCTGCTCCGTCGGCTCACCGGCACCGGCACCGACCCCGACGTCATCGCCGCGATCGACGGCGACATCGAGGCCGAGATCGAGCACGCCGTATCGGTGGCGAGAGCGGCTCCCGAGCCGCCCCCGCAGTCGTTGTTCGATCACGTGTCGACGCCCCGTCCCATCGTGACCGAGACCGCCCTGAGTGACGACGGCGAGGTCTTCCGGACGATGGATGCCGTTCGCTCGGCGCTTCGTGACGAGCTGGCCGCCGATCCCGACGTCTTCATCGCCGGTATCGACGTCGGCGCCGGCGGTGGCGTCTTCGGCGTCACCCGCGGTCTGTTCGAGGAGTTCCCGGACCGGGTCCTCGACAGCCCCATCTCCGAGACGGCTCTGCTCGGCGCTGCGGTCGGTGCGGCGATGGCCGGCATGCGCCCGGTCGTCGAGCTGATGTACATGGACTTCCTGGGCGTCTGCTTCGACCAGCTCCTCAACCAGGCGGCCAAGCTCCGGTTCATGACCGGAGGGCGTGCGAGCCTTCCGCTCGTCGTCCGCACCCAGTTCGGCGCCGGCCGGTCCTCCGGCAGCCAGCATTCACAAAGTCTCGAGGCCCTGCTCGCCCACATCCCTGGTCTGTCGGTGGTGATGCCCTCGACGCCGGCGGAGACCTACGGCCTGCTGCGCGCGGCCATCCGGGATCCCAACCCGGTGATCTTCGTCGAGAACCGGTCCCAGTACGGCTGGAAGGGGCCGCGCCCGAGCGAGACCCACCTCGTGCCACTCGGCCGGGCTCGCGTCGTGCGTCCGGGCACCGACATCACGTTGGTCAGCTATTCGCGCATGGTGCACGAGGCTGTCGCGGCCGCCGCCGTGCTCGAGCAGGAGGGCACCAGCGTCGAGGTCATCGACCTGCGGTCGATCGTCCCGCTCGACCGGGAGACCGTGCTTGCCTCGCTGCGGAAGACCAATCGCATGGTGGTTGCCCACGAGGCGGTCCGAGACTTCGGCGTGGGAGCCGAGCTGGCAGCGCTGGCCGTCGATGACGGCTTCTGGTCCCTCGACGCCCCGGTCGTCCGAGTCGGCGCACGTTTCACCCCTGCGCCGTACGCCCCGTCCCTGGAACAGGAGTGGCTGCCCGACCGCAGCACCATCGCCGATGCACTACGCCGGGTCGCCGCGGCGTGACCGATGGGGCCGTCTAGGTCCCCGGCCTTCCAGCACACCGCTACCCGCGCCCGGGAGGAACGTCGACGGGACGAGGTCGGGGACGGACTCGGCGCGACGCCGGAGCCAGTAGGCGGTGCGGTGCGACGCCAAGGAGAATGGGTCCTCGACGCCGAGCTTCACAGCGGCGTCGATCGGCCAGTTCGGGTTGTAGAGAACTTCCCTGCCTACGGCCACCAGGTCGGCGTGGCCCTCCGCGATGATGCGTTCGGCGTGCTCCGGATGGACGATGAGACCGACGGCCATGGTCGGGGCGCCGGTCCCCCGGCGGACTTCGGACGCGTACTGAACCTGGTAGCCGTAGGACAGTGGTGTCGCGGCGTCCATGGGGGAACCGACCAGACCACCGGACGAGCAGTCGATCACATCGACCCCGGCCGCCAGCAGGCGCCGCCCCACGGTGATGGTGTCCTCGATCCCCCAGCCCGACCCGTCGGCCGCCGACATCCGGACGAACACCGGCCGGTCCTGCGGCCATACGGCCCGGACGCCCTCGACGATCTCCTGCAGGATCCGCGAACGGTTCTCCAGCGACCCGCCGTACCGGTCGGTCCGGCGGTTGGTAACCGGCGAGAGGAACTGGTGGAGCAGGTAGCCGTGGCCGGCATGTAGTTCGACCACCTGATAGCCCGCCCGCGCTGCGCGCGCCGTGGCGTCGACGAAGGACTGGACGACCTGTTCGACCTCGTGCAGCGCCAGGGCGCGCGGTGCGGCAAGTCCTTCGCGGAGCGGTACCGCGCTCGGGGCCACGATCTCCCACTCGTCCCAGTCGGGAATCTCCGGCGACCGTTCCAGTGGCTTGCGGCCCTCCATCGGCGTGCTCATGCGCGCCTTCCGGCCTGCGTGCATGAGTTGGATGGCGGAGACCGACCCGTTGTCGGAGATGACCGACGCCAGCCGCTGGAGGGGCGCGACGAAGTCGTCGTCCCAGATGCCGACGTCTCCCCGGGTCCCGCATCCGCGTCGTTCGACCGTGGTTCCCTCCTGGAACACGATCCCCGCGCCGCCGTCGGCGAACCGTCCCAGATGCATCAGGTGCCAGTCCGTCGGAAAGCCGTTTCGGCCGGCGTACTGCCACATCGGCGAGACGACGACTCGATTGCGGACCCGTACCCCACGGATGTCGAACGGGGAGAACAGCAAGCTTCGGCTCATCGGTGATCTGGCTCCATGGCATTCGGCAGACCGGCGTCACCCCGCGGCGGCGGAGTTCTGCTCGACCACAAAGTTATCTACCGGCCGGTCGGTAGGTCAACGAGCACCTCATGCCCGGCCGGGACCCGGTGTTCGCAGCGGCGGGGCCCAGCCCGGCCGCTGCCCCCGCTGCAGCAAGGCACTCGGGTCTGGACGGCGGTGTTAGTCCCTCTCCCTGATCAACGCCCGCCTCGCGGTCCACGCCGCGCGCGCGGACAGTCACGCTGACCGTTGGCTGGACGAGGGTCGTGACCGTCGCAGCACTGATGGGCCACACGCGGGGCGGCAGGCGGCCGGCGGCGCCCTCGCCGTCACCGTCCTGTCGTGCTTCGTCGTGCTCGTGGAGCGCAGCCCCGGCACGGCACCCGAGGCCGCGGTCGCCGGTTCGGGGCTCGCCGCCGGGGTCGGCGCGACGTGCTCACCTGACGGGGCGGGGTACCCAGACACCACCGTCTGGGGACAATCGCCTGGCAGCCGTCGTTCAGCAGCGGTGGACTGCTTGCCGGGTGGACGACGTGGGAACACACCCGCCATGTCGGAGGCTGATGGAGTCAGCGCCATGCCTCACACGCCGACGACCCGTGGGCCGGAACGCGCGGCGAGCGACGCCGGATCGCCGCACCGGATCCCCGTCCGGCACTGGGCTCGAATACTCCGTCGCGTGGTGCGGCACGTGCTCCACGACCGGCTGATGGTGCTCAGTGCCGGCATCTCGTTCTTCGCGCTGCTCTCCATCGCGCCCGTGCTGGTGACCGCGGTGTCGGTCTACGGCGCCGTGAACACCCCCGAGCAGGCGCTCGATCAGCTGTCCGACGTCGCGCGCGTGCTGCCCGCCGAACTCGAACCCCTCGTCGCCGAGCAGCTGACGACGATCACGACCGCCTCCACGCAGGTCCTGACCTTCCGGGGGCTCACCGGCCTCGTGGTCGCACTCTGGACGGCGACCACCGCGGCCACGTACCTCATCGACGCACTGACCCTGGCCTACCACGAGACGGAGACACGGGGATTCCTGCGTCGCACGGGGCTGGCCCTGGTGTTCGTGCTGGGCGGCGCCCTGGTCCTCGGCGGCGCCATCGCCGCGGGTGGCGTGCTGTCACGGCTCCTGGAATCGGCGCCGGACCCGGTGCGCGCGCTCGAGCCGGTGCTCACCTGGATCGGGCTCGCCGTCCTCATGGCAGCGGTGCTGGCCGTGCTCTACCGGTTCGCACCCGATCGGAGACGGGCACGCTGGCGATGGATCAGCGGGGGCGCCATCATCGCGACCCTGCTCTGGCTGGCCACGTCGCTGGGACTGTTCGCCTACGTGCAGAGCCTCGGCAACTACGAGTCGACGTACGGTTCCCTGGCCGGCGTGGCGATCAGCATGTTCTGGCTCTGGATCAGCGTCTTCCTGGTGATCGTCGGCGCCGCGGTGAACGCGGAGTCCGAGCGCCAGACCGTTCGCGACTCCACCGTGGGGCCCGACCGTCCCGTGGGCGAGCGGGGCGCCGTCGTCGCAGACAGCACCCCGCCCTACCCCTGAGGGCAAGAGCCGGTCGGCCCGTCAGACCGACCACTCCGGGAAGTCCTCCCCCGTGACGTCGCGCAGCCGCTGGGCGTCGTCCCGGAAGGCCTCGCGGAGCCGGTCCCGCACCCTGCCGCTCAGGTCTCCCGGCTGCTCCGGCGCGGTGTTCCGCCGCTCCTCCATCGCCGGCGACCAGTAGTCGTCGTCGATGCCGAGGCAGGAGAACAGCCGGCGCATCGTCGGCCGGGGCCGGTCCCTGAGCTGCTCCTGGGCGACGACGGTGACGCGGTCGCCGAGGCCCGCGGACAGGAACGGGCTCAGCCGCTCGAGGTACCGCCCCCGGGCGACGTACTGGCTGCCGGGATCGAGCAGGGCCTCCTCCGGCTCCCGGGTCTCCGCCCCCTCCCGCCGGTGGTGCGAGTACTGCGAGACCGCCCTGTCCACCGGGTCGCGGACGGCGTACACCAGGCGGGCGTCCGGGATCAGCGCCGCCAGCCGCCCGGCGACCTCGGGATGGGACGGCGAGGTGTACCCGGGCGAGGCCTCCCCCCGGACGGCGGCGGTCGCGTCGAACTGCGTGGCGTACCAGGCCGGGCCCCGCCACCAGTTCCCGCGCGCCCAGTCGAGCTCCCCGTCCGCGCACCCGACGAAGAAGTTGAGCTCCTTCCGGCGGGACATCGCGACGTCGGGATGCAGGTCGAGGTAGCGGTGCAGGGAGGTGGTCCCGCACTTCATCGCACCGATGATCACGACGTTCGGCAGCGCTCCGACCGGCGCCGTCCCCCTGGCATCCACACCGACCAGCCTGCCCCAATCCGGAGCGGTCCTCCTGGGCTGCGACACGCCCGGCTGGAATCCGCACGTCTCAGATCCGCATGAACGGGTAGCCGACGACGAGCGGAACGTGACCGCGCCAGCGGGGGGCTAGTCGACTGGCAAGGAGGACACGTGCTCTCTGACCGATCCCGTCCCGTGATCGAGGCGACGCTCCCGGTGGTCGCCGACAACATCGAGGAGATCGCCACCCGCTTCTACGCGCATCTCTTCGGTGAGCATCCGGAACTGGTCGACGGCGTCTTCAACCGCGGCAACCAGGCGGAGAAGACCCAGCAGATGGCCCTCGCCGGCTCGGTGGCGGTCTTCGCGACCTCCCTGGTGAAGGTGCCCGAGCAGCTCCCCGAGCACCTGCTCTCGCGCATCGCCCACAAGCACGCCTCGCTCGGCATCACCCCGGCCCAGTACGACGTCGTCCACGACAATCTGTTCTGGGCGATCGCCGACGTGCTCGGCGATGCCGTGACGCCCGAGGTGGCGGCGGCGTGGGACGAGGTCTACTGGCTGATGGCCTACGCGCTCATCAACCAGGAACGGGGCCTCTACAGCGCCCGGGGGGTGCGGCCGGAGACCGTGTGGCGCGAGTGGGAGGTCGCCGAGAAGGTGCAGGAGACCGAGGACGTCGTCACCTTCCGGATGCGCAGGACCGACGACCGCCTGGTGAAGACCTCGCTGCCCGGTCAGTACGTGACCGTGCAGGTGCCGATGCCCGACGGCGTGCGCCAGCCGCGCCAGTACAGCCTCACGAAGGCCGACGACGGCGAGCACCGCCAGTTCTCGGTCAAGCGGGTCCACGGGAGCGGCACACCCGACGGCGAGGTCTCCAACTACCTCTGCGACCGCGTGCAGGTCGGCGACCGGCTGACGATGTCGCTGCCGTTCGGCGACGTCGTCCTCGACGACTCCCGGCCGGTCGTGTTCGCCAGCGCCGGCATCGGCGTCACCCCGATGGCCGGCATGCTCTCCCACCTGGCGGCAGCCGGGTCGCACCTGCCGATCACGCTCCTGCACGCCGACGCCGACGAGGCCTCTTTCGCGCTGCGCGACCAGGTGCTCGAGGACGTCCGGTACCTGCCGGGCGCGTCGGCGCACGTCTGGTTCGAGCGCGGCGGGGAGAGCACCCTGCCCGCCGAGATCCACAGCGGGCAGATGGACCTCGACGACGTCAAGCTGCCCGACGACGCCGGCTACTACCTCTGCGGCCCGCTGCCCTTCATGCAGGCGGTGCGCAGTGCCCTTCTCGACCGTGGCGTGCCGGCCCGCGACATCCAGTACGAGGTGTTCGGGCCCGACCTCTGGCAGGCCGACCTGGCGACGGAGGAGACACCCGGCGCCTCCGAGCGGAGCGGGCGCCACAGCGCCTGAGCCCCCACATCGTCCGGTCCCCGCGCCCCCGAGGCGCGTGGCGGGCCGGGCGCCCACCCCCTGAGGAGGCGCGCGTGGACATCCCCGCGATGCGGGCCAACTTCGCGAAGGCCGCGGCCACCGGCGACGAGGCCCCGCTGTACTTCTATTCGCACTTGTTCCTGAGCCATCCCGAGACGCGGGCGATGTTCCCCGTCTCGATGGCCCACCAGCGCGACCGGTTCTTCACCGCCCTGGGCGAGGTCGTCACGCGCGTCGACGACCTGGACTCACTGGTCCCGATCCTCCAGCAGCTGGGCCGCGACCACCGCAAGTTCGGGACCCTGGCGGCGCACTACCCGGCCGCCGGGGCCAGCCTGCTGGCGACGCTCGAGCACTTCGACGAGGAGTGGAGCCCGGAGCTCGCCAAGGACTGGAGCGAGGCGTACACCCTCGTCGCCGAGGTCATGATCGCCGCCGCCGACGAGGCGGCCGAGCAGCCCGCCTGGTGGGACGCCGACGTGGTGGGGCACGAGCGGCGCACCATCGACGTCGCCGTCCTCCGGGTCCGGCCGCGGGCGCGCTACGACTACCTCCCCGGTCAGTCGGTGTCGCTCGAGTCGGATCTGCGGCCCCGGCTGTGGCGCTACTACTCCCCCGCCAACGCGCCGCGGCCGGACGGCGTCCTCGAGCTGCACGTCAAGTCCCGGGACGGCGGGCCGGTGAGCTCCGCGCTCGTGCGCCGGGTGGGCGTCGGCGACGTGCTGCGCCTGGGGCCGCCCATGGGCCACCTGGCACTCGACCCCGAGGCCGACCGCGACCTCCTGCTGGTGGCCGGTGGCCTGGGCCTGGCCCCGCTCAAGGCGATCATCGACCAGGTGGCGCGGCACGGCCCCGCCCGGAGGGTGGACCTGTTCGCCGGCTTCCGTACCGAGGACCAGATCTACGACCGGGCCGACCTCGACCGGCTGCAGGAGGAGAATTCGTGGCTGACCGTCACCTACGCCGTCTCCGAGGACAAGGTGTCGTCCCTGGAGAACGGGGACGTCGGTGACGTGGTCCTGCGGCACGGCCCGTGGAACAGCCGCGAGGTCTGCGTCGCCGGACCCGCCGCGATGGTCGAGGACACCGTCGGACGGCTGACGCAGCACGGCGTTCCACCACGACGGATCTCGAGCGAGGTCTTCGCCCCCAGCCGACCGGGGCCCAGTGTTGACGGAGAGGTGACCGAATGAGCAGCACAGCGCACGGGTCCGCGAACGGCGACCGAGGCATCACGCCCGCCGACCTGCACAACGTCCGGTTCACCCGGGCCTCGATGCTGCACCCGGGCTACGCCGACAGCGAGGTCGACCGGCTCCTGCACCGCCTCGCCGAGGAGCTGGGCCGGCACATCGCCGAGAAGGCGGAGCTGCGCGACCGGCTCCGTGCTCTGCAGTCCCAGGTGGAGGAGACCGTGGCGCCGGCGCCCCCCAGCGAGCAGGCCGTCCGGATCCTCGCCAGCGCCCAGCAGACAGCCGACAACTACGTGGCCGAGGCCGAGGAGTTCAGCCGCCAGATGACCAGCGAGGCCCGCGCCGAGTACGAGGAGCGGGTTCGCGAGGCTCGCGAGAACGCGGGGGCGATCATCCAGGCGGCCCAGGAGGCGGCGGCGAAGATGACCGGCCCGGCCCCGATGGGCGCGGACGCCCCGCAGCGGAGCGTCGAGGAGCTCGAGGAGCAGGTCGCCTACCTCAAGGCCTTCGGCCAGGCCTGCCGGGTGCAGTTGCGCTCCTACCTGGAGGCGCTGCTCAGCGACGTCGAGAACGAGTGGGGCCGGGCCGATCCCGCCGCGCTGCCGCAGGGGCCACCCCCGCCACCGGCGCAACGGTCCGCGCGCGAGGGCGGCGCAGGCGCGGCCTTCAGCGACAACACGGTCGCCCAGCCCCCGTCGGAGGAGGCGGAGGAGGACGTTCCGGCGGCGGCCGGTTCCCGTTCCCCGGTCTGACCGGGCAGCAGGCGGCTCCGGTGCACTCGCGCGTCAGTGCCCGCGGAAGGCCTCCTCCAGCCACCAGGACGGCTGGTCGCGGGTCACCTTGGCGTCGACGAGCAACGGCGCGGACCGCGGGCCGGCCAGCCACTGCCGCACGGGGTCGAGGTCGGCGACGGCCCGCACGGTGACCGCCTCGAAGCCGAGGCCCCGGGCGATCGCGGCGAAGTCGGTCTCGGGGAACCGGACGGTGTCCAGCGGGTGCCCGCCCGGCCCGAAGTGGTGCACCTCGGCACCGTAGGCGGCGTCGTCGTACACGACGACGACCATCGGCAGGCCGAGGCGCACGACCGTCTCCAGTTCGGAGGCGCCCATGAGCGCGCCGCCGTCGCCCAGGGCGGCGACCGGCAGGCGGTCGGGCCGGGCGACGGCGGCGCCGATGGCGGTCGCCAGCCCCAGCCCGACCGACTGGAACGCCTGCGTGAAGCAGAACCCGAACTCGTCGGGGACGTCGAGGAACATGCTCGGGTAGCCCATGAAGTTGCCGGAGTCCACGGCGACGATGCGCTCGGCCGGCAGCAGGTCGTCCAGCGCGATGGTGAGCGCCCGCGGGTCGACCAGGCCCGCTCCCCCGCCGTCGTCGAACGGCTCGTCCCGCCAGCGTCGCCGCGCCGCGAGGGCGGCCCGCACCTCCGCCGTCCGGTATCCGGGCGCGTCCGCCGCGAGGACGGTGGCCGTCGCCCGGGCGACGGCACGCACATCGCCCACGACCCCGAAGGTCACGGTGCGCTGGGCGCCGATCGCGTCGGCGTCGCTGTCCACCTGCACGACGACGGCGTCGTCGGCGATCAGCTTCCCGTGGCGCATCGTCCACATGTTCAGGGCGCACCCCCAGCCGACGATCAGGTCGGCCCCGGAGATGAGCTCCGCGGCCAGCGGGGTGGCGAAACCGCCGGACACGTCGAGGTCCCACGGGCTGCCGCGGAACAGCCCCTTGGCGACCGCGGACGTCGCCAGCAGGGCACCGCACCGGTCGGCGAGCCCCTCGAGCGCGGCGCGGGAGCCGGCTCCCCGGGCGCCCCGCCCGGCCACGAACACCGGGCGCCGTGCCCGCCGCAGCGCGTCTGCCAGCCGCTCGACGTCGTCGGGCAGGGCGGCGGCCGACGGTCGCGCCGGAGCCGGTCCCGGGTCGCCCGGGGAGGCGGGCTGCGCCTGCACGTCCAGCGGGAGGTTGAGGACGACGACCCGCCGGTCGTCCCGGGCGGTGGCCACCGCCCCCGCCGCGACCTCCGCCGCCTGTTCCGCGGCCTCCACCCGCATCGGCACGGCGCCGACGGCCGCGGCGAGCGCCTGCTGGTCGACGAAGAAGTTGGACCGGCGGGAGGTGGCCTCCGCGGTCACGACCACCAGCGGGGTCCGGCTCTTCGCCGCCTCGGTGATGCCGGTCAGCGCATTGGTCAGGCCGCAGCCCTGGTGGACGCTCAACGCCGCCACACCCCCGGACATGCGGGCGTAGGCGTCGGCCATCGTGGCCGCCCCGCCCTCGTGCCGGGCGGGCACGTACCGGGCGCCGGAGGCGACCATCGCGTTGGTCACGGCGAAGTTGCCCGAGCCCACGACCCCGAAGACGGCGTCGATCCCGGAGCGGACCAGTACCTCGCCGACGGTCTCGGCGACCGTCGTCCGCGCTCCGCTCATCCCCGCTCGACCAGGGCCACCACCCGCAGCGGCGAGCCGGAGCCGGACACGATCGGCAGCGGGGCCGCGACGACGAGCGCGCCGGTCGTGGGCAGCCGGTCGAGGTTCTGCAGCTGGGTGAGCCCGTACTTCCCGCTGCCCATCAGCGCGGCGTGGCACGGGAACGGCGGGTCGAAGGAGTGCGCCGTGCCGGCGTCGGTGCCGACGGTCTCCACCCCGAGCCCGATGACCGGCGTCTCCTCGGCCAGCCAGCGGGCGCAGGCCGGAGACAGTCCCGGTGTGTGCGGGCCGTTCTCGTCGGCGTTCAGGAACTCCTGCTGCGACGCCGACCGCGCGGCCCACCCGGTGCGGAACAGCAGCCAGCCGCCGTCGGGCAGCGGGCCGTGCTCGGCCTCCCACGCGCGGACGTGCTCGACCTCCAGCAGGAAGTCGGGGTCCGCGGCGGCCTGGGCGGAGAAGTCCAGGACGACGGCCGGCGCGATGAACCGCCGGGGCGGCACCGACGCGACGTCGTCCCCGTCCCGTCCGGTGACCCAGTGGTTGGGGGCGTCGAAGTGGGTTCCGGTGTGCTCGCCGGTGCGGAAGTTGTTCCAGTACCAGGCCGGGCCCCGGTCGTCGTAGCGGCTGAGCTCCTCCAACCGGAAGGGAGCGGTCTGCGCGAACTGCTCCGGCAGGGCGATCACGGGCGTGTCCGACGACAGCGGCGCCGTCAGGTCCACCACCTCGACGCCTCCGGTGGACAGCGCCTCGGCGAAGCTGGAGAGGACGGACATCGGGTTCCCTTCGGGCCGGCTGCGGGCGGCCGTCAGCCAAGCACATCTGGCCCGCCCGTGGTCGGGAACCTGCCGGTCAGGGACGTAGGGCCGCGTAGATCTCCTCGGCGTGGTCGAACACGAGGAAGTGACCTTCGCCGGGGAACCAGTGCGCCGTGCAGTGCGGCAGCATCGCGACGAGCACCTGGCCGAGCGAGACCGGCACCTGCCAGTCCTGCGTCCCGTGCCAGACATGGACGCGCTGCCGCACCGCGGACAACGGGAAACCCCACGGCCGGAACAGCAGCGCACGGTCCTCGGCCAGCGCACCCGCCCCGTTCCGCAGTCCCTCGGTGAAGGTCTCGGACAGGATCCGCCGGACGGCCGGCCGGCCGATCACCCGGCGGTCGGCGGGGTTCAGCCGCACCTGGAGGTACCGCGGGATCGTCGCCGGCCGCAGGGCGATCGGCGCGAACACCGGCTGGAGCAGCGCCGCCGCCCGAGTCGGCCGGTGCGCGGCCGACCGGACCCGCTCGGGCACCCAGCGGGGCCACGGCCAGGGAACGTCCGGCGGTGGGGCGCCGCCCAGTACACCGACGCCGCTCACCCGGTCCCCGAGCACGTGGGCGCAGGCCAGCGCGTAGGCGGCGCCACCGGACAGGCTGAGGACGGCGAACCGGTCGATCCCCAGGTGGTCCACCAGCGCGCGGACGTCGTCCGGCCAGTCCATCACCCGCCGGCCGGGCTGCGGATCCGACCGGCCGAAGCCGGGTCGGTCGGGGACGACGAGGCGCACCCCCCACCGCCGGTAGGCGTCGGGATCCTCGACGTGCCGCTCCAGCCGGGAGCTCGGCGACCCGTGGCAGCCGAGCACGGGGCGGCCGTCCGGGTCACCCCATTCGGCGTAGGTCAGCGTCCGGCCGTCGCGGAGCCGGATGCTGCCCTCCCGACGTTCCTCCATCGCGCCCGGTACCCCGCCGGAGCTCAGCGCGCGCTCGCCAGGCGCTTGACCGCGCCGGCGACGTAGAGCACCGAGAGGACGAAGAAGAGCGCCCCGACCGCGGCGCGCACCTGGTCGTCGGCCACACCCGCGCGGCGGGCCACCGGCCCCGCCACGGCGTCCGCCACCTTTCCGCGCCAGCCTTGCAGGCCGGCCTTCCCCACGCTGATCACGTCCATGCCGCACCGCTACCCGGCCGGCGGTGTCGCCAGACCCGTTCCGCGCTCCGGGCTCATCCGGCACCACCCCGGTCGAGCCACTCGACGGCCTCCCGGGCGATCCCGGGCGGCACGGTGTGCCCACCGGCGAACTCCCGGTAGATGACGTCGTAGCCGTCCTCCTCGAGCGCAGGGACGATCCGGCGGCTGGTCCGTCCGACCGGGAGGACGTCGTCGGCGTCGCCGTGGGAGACGTACACGTCCGGTCGGCCCTGCCGGCTCGCGGACGGCACGAACCCCGGGGAGAACGCGACGATCCGGCGGAAGAGCACACCGTTGGCCAGCCCGAGCCCCAGTGCGTACGAAGCGCCGTCGGAGAACCCGGCCACGGCGATGCGCTCGGGGTCCACGCGGACGGTCGTGAACACCGTCTCCAGGGCCTGGTCCACGAGCGCCCGGTCCGCGCCGTACCGCCCGCGGATCGCGTCCCACGTCGATCCGCGGGACGCCGGCGCCAGGACCAGGAGGCCGTGCTCGTCCGCCAGGGCCGAGAGGAGAGCCAGCCCCCCGGCCGCCGAGCCGCCCGCCCCGTGCAGCGAGACCACCAGGGGCGCCGCCGCTGCCGGATCGAACCCCGGGGGCACGTGCAGGACCGGGTCCCGATCGGCCACGAGACCGAGCGGATGATCGCCCGGCTCGACGGGCTCGCGCGGAGGCTCCGGCGCGTTCTCCGGTGGACGTGCCGTCAGCTGTGCGGAGCGGTCACCGGACATCGGTTCCTCCTGATCCCGTGCCGTGCAGCCGGCCAGCAGAGCCCCCAGGGCGAGCCGTCCCCCGACCGCGAGGACCCGCCGCCGCGTCCATGTCGAACGTGCTCGGGGCACCGTCGCCCGGTCACCCTCGGCCGTCGCGGACGGCCGCCCAGAAGGCGGCACGGACACCGCCGGCGCCCCAGGCATCCGGCTCGATGAGGTTGCAGAACCACAGGTCCCGCTCCGCCGGTCGCGCGTCGCGCCGGTGGGGTCCCCGGCACGCAGTCCGTGGCCGGAGAAGACCGCCGCGATCTCCGCGACGACGGCGCCGTGCGGGCCGGCCACCGCGCGCAGCGTGTCGTTCAGCTCCGCGATCACCGGCACCGCATCGGGCCACGAGGGAAGGCCGAGCCGGGCGGCGTCGCCGGTGCCGTCGCTGGGGTCGTAGACGGTCCCGACCACGATCCTGGCCGCCGGTGCGCAGACGTCGCGCAGTTCGGCCAGCGCGGTGTCGACCGCCGCGCGCACGCCGCCGATGACCGCCGCGCGGGCCGCGCCGGTGTCGCCGTAGGCGCCGAGCAGGTCGTTCCCGCCGATCGTCAGGGTCACCAGCGTCGGTCGCTCCCCCAGCGCCCGGAGCCGCGGGAGCTGCGCCTGCAGGAGGGTCCGGGTGGTCGCGCCGTCCGTGGCGGACAGGGAGGACGTCGTCCCCGGGGTGACCGTCCGCAGGTCGTGTCCGCGCCACTCCGGGAAGTCCTCGTCGCGGTTGGTGAACAGCAGGCTCGCCGCACCGCGGCCGGGCCCCCCGGCGTAGTCGTCGATCGAGATGGAGTCACCGAGCGCCACGTATGCGGGCACTCCCGGCTCGGCCATCCACCCATGGTGCGCGCGGCCCTAGATGACCTATTCCAAGGGTTTAGTGGTCGTAGACGGTGAGGCAGCGGGCGACGGGGGCGCCGATGCGGTCGTTGTGCCAGATTGCGGCGGTCAGGGCCAGGACGCGTTGCAGGACTCGGACCCAGACTCCTCCGGGGGTGTGTCCGCCGTGTTGTTCGAGGTCGAGTTGGCCTTTAAGGGTGTCGTTGATCGACTCGATGACCTGGCGTAATGGCCTGAAGAAGCGCGTCCCCGGGCGTTCGGCTTCACCCTTGCGTGCCGGGCGCAGCAGGTTCAACCCCGCGTCGGCGAGGGTGCCTTCGAACTCGCGGCCGTAGTAGTTCTTGTCCGCAATCACGACCTGCTCGCGGCGGTCAGCGGTCAGGGCGGGGTCGGCGTCGAGGATGTCGAGGAGCACCGCGCGCTCGTCGGCCTTGGCGCCGGTGAGGGCGAAGCCGACCGGCAGCCCGTGCAGCGTGCACAGCAGGTGCAGCCGCAGGCCCCAGAACAACCGGGAGTGGCTGGCGCAGTAGCCGTACTCCGCCCAGCCGGCCAGATCCGAGCGGCGGACGGTCTCCCTGGAGCGGGCGCACTCGACTGGCGTGGAGTCAACGACCCACACGTCATCGGTGAACAGGCTGGTGTCGCGGGCGAGCGCGGTGATCAGCCAGGCGATCGTGTCGGCCAGGCGTCGCAGCCGCTTGTTGTAGGCCGGCTGCAGGGGCAGATACGGGAACAGATGCCGCAGCTCCGCGTGGGCGTAGCGCAGCCAGCGGGCCTCACTCGGACGGCCGGCCAACGCCTGCATGACGGCCAGCGTGACCAGCTCCGCGTCGGTGATCTTCGGGGCGATTCCGACCCTCGGCCGGGCCGGAGCCCGCTCCGGAAAGGCCTTCAACAGGTCATCGGCGCGGACATAGAGTGCGGTTGCGAGGGTGTCCAGATCGGCGTCCACGAGGACCTCCGAGGTTCGACGTTGGGTTCCAACGCCGAGCGTGGGCACCCTCGCCTCTCACCTGCTCAAGGCTCGCCGACCGATACCGCCGACGTTCCCGCGGGAACGCGGTCAAGGCTCTCAGCTTGACGACGTTCCCGCAGGAACGTGATCGAGAACGGCAACCCCTTGGAATAGGTCATCTAGGGTGGGCGCATGCCCACCGAAGCGCCGGACTGGCTGCCCTCGGACACCTTCAGCGCTCTGGACGAGAAGCTCGGCATCGAGATCGTCGACTGGGACCTCGACCGCCTCGTCGCCCGCATGCCCGTCGAGGGCAACACCCAGCCCTACGGCCTCCTGCACGGCGGGGCCACGTGCAGCCTGGTCGAGACGGTCGGCTCGTACGCCGCAGCTCTGCGGGCCGGGCCGGAGGCGAGTGTGGTGGGCATCGAGCTCAGTGCCAGCTACGTGCGGGCCGTCACCTCCGGGCACGTCACCGCGGTCTGCACGCCGGTCGGTGACGGTCAGCCGGTGGCCTCCTTCCTCGTCGAGGTCACCGATGACTCCGGTCGGCTCACCGCGAGCGCCCGCCTCACGTGCATGGTCCTGCCCCGCCGCGCCTGACGCCGATGCGACGGTGGACTCGCCCGAGCGTCCTTCCTGCGCCTCAGTCGGGCGGCAGGACGCCCGAGTAGACCCGCCTGGCGTTCCCGCCGAGCACGAGCGAGACGACGTCGTCGGGCAGGCCCAGCGAGGCGACGGCCCGGGCGTTGGCGGCTTGACCGGGGACTCCCGGCCAGTCGGTCCCGTAGATCCACTTCCGGGCGAGGCGCGCCAGGTCGAAGCGGGCGTAGTACTCCGGCAGCCGCTTGGGCGGCAGACCGGACAGCTCGATCCACACGTTCGGACGGGAGACGGCGAGGAACGCCGCGGCGTCGTACCACCACCCGCGGCCACCGTGGGCGAGCACCACGTGCAGGTCGGGGAAGTCACGGAGAACGGCGTCGAGCAGCTGCGGGTCCGCGTAGGCGTTCGTCGACCCCGGGAAGCTGCTGGTCCCGCAGTGCACGACGAGGGGCACCCCGCGCTCGACGAGGACGGCGTAGGCGGGATACATCGCCGCGTCGTCGGCCCGGAACCCGCCGTGGACGGGATGGATCTTCAGTGCCGCCGCACCGAGGTCCAACTGTCTCTCCACCTCCCGGGCGATCGGGAAGTGCAGGTGCGGATTGACGTTGGCGACGGGACGGAAACGGCGCGGGTTCCCGTCGACGAGCGGCAGCAGGTCGTCGAACCGCTGGTATCCGGTGGCCTTGGGGCTGTACTCGCAGAAGAGGAGCGCGGCGTCGACGCCCTCGTCGGCGAACAGCCGGTCCAGCGCGGCCGGATCGGGCGTCCCGTCGGCGTGCCAGATCTCCTCCAGCACGCCGGGCCGGCCGAACTGCCGCGCCCAGTCCACCCAGGCGGGCGCCAGCGAGGACAGGTGGGGCACGTGCACGTGCGCGTCCACCAGCACGTGTCCGTCGAGCATGCGGAAGATCCTCCCCGACCGGTGTTCTACACGTTCCTGCTACCAGTCAAGCATGCTGTAGCTCGTCGGTGGTGTCGGCAGGCACCACGGCCGACGCCCGTACGGTGCCCGCATGAGCGAGCGTTGGTTCGAGGACTACGTCGTGGGGACGACCGCCGAGCACGGCTCGATCCGGGTGGACGAGGCGGAACTGGTGGACTTCGGGCGCCGGTTCGACCCCCAGCCCTTCCACGTGGACCGGGAGGCGGCGTCGTCCGGTCCGTACGGCGGCCTCATCGCGAGCGGCTGGCACACCTGCGCGCTGATGATGCGGCTGCTCGCCCAGGAGTACCTCTCCCCCGCCTCGAGCCTCGGCTCCCCCGGGGTGGACGAGCTGCGCTGGGTCAAGCCGGTCCGTCCGGGCGACGAGCTGTCGCTGCGCACCACCGTCGAGGAGGCCCGCCTGTCCCGCAGCAAGCCCGATCGCGGGTTGCTGCGGACCAGGGTCGAGCTCGTCGACTCCGGCGGCGACGTCGTCCTGCGGTTGCTCGCGATGAACCTCGTCCGCACCCGCCCCGCCGCCTGAGCCGGCGTCAGCGGTACTTCGAGAAGTCCGGCGGCCGCTTCTCGGCGAAGGCCCGCGCGCCCTCCATGCCTTCCTCGCTCGTGGCGTAGTGGGCGAGCCCGTCGAAGGCCAGGTGCGAGATGCCGCTCATGTGGTCGCTGTCGGCGTTGAACGAGTGCTTGAGGAACTTGATGGCGGTCGGCGAGTAGGAGCCGATCTTCCGGGCCCACTCCCGCGCCTTCTCGAGCAGCTGCTCCTTGGGCACGACCTCGTTGACCAGCCCCCAGCGCTCGGCCGTGACGGCGTCGTAGCGGTCGAGCAGGAACCAGATCTGCCGCGCCCGCTTCTCCCCCACGACCCGGGCCAGGTAGGCCGACCCGAAGCCGGCGTCGAAGGAGCCGACGCGGGGCCCCGCCTGCGCGAACGTGGCGTTCTCGGCGGCGACGGTGAGGTCGCACAGCACGTGCAGCACGTGCCCGCCGCCGATCGCGATGCCGTTGACGGCGGCGATCACCGGCTTGGGGATGTCCCGGATGATCCGGTGCAGCCGCTCGATCTCGAAGGTGCCCCACTCCGTCTCGCCGTAGCCACCGGTCTCCGCGCGTTCCTTGACGTCGCCGCCGGTGCAGAACGCACGCTCGCCGGTCGCGGTGAGGACGACGGCGGCGACGCGGCGGTCGGCCCAGGCGTACTTGAACGCCGAGATCAGCTCGTCGACCGTGCGGCCACGGAAGGAGTTCATCCGGTCGGGCCGGTCGATCGTGATGACCGCGTGGTTGTCCTCCTCCACCTCGTACCGGATGTCGGTGAACTCCTCGATCTTCATCCGTGCGCCCCTTCTCCTCGACGTCCCCGGGCCGCTCGCGGACGACCTGCGACGGCGTCGGGCCGACGCCCTTCCGGGGTATGTCGCCATGTTGACGGGCGTCAAGGGGAAGTGGCAAGCTCCGGCGGTGCCTGCCCGTCGCTGCCTCGTCACCGGGGCAGGACGGGGCATCGGCGCCGCGGTCGCGCAGCGCCTGTCCGCCGAGGGCCACTCCGTCGCGCTCACCGCCCGCAGCGCCGACGAGCTCACCGCGCTGGCCGCCCGGCTGCCCGCCCCCTCGCTCGTCGTGCCGGCCGACCTGACCGACCCCGCCGCCGCGGACACGGTCGTCTCCCGGGTCGAGGCGGAGTGGGGCGGCCCGGTCGAGGTGCTCGTGCTCAACGCCGGCGCCGGCACGTCCGCACCGCTGGCACGCACGAGCGACGAGGACTGGGCCCGCATGCTGGACCTCAATCTCACCGCGCCGTTCCGGCTGCTGCGCCGTGCCCTGCCCGGCATGGTCGAGCAGCGCTGGGGACGGGTGGTCGCCGTGGCGTCGATCGCCGCCAAGCGCGGCGACCCGTACGTCAGCGCCTACACCGCGAGCAAGCACGGGCTGCTCGGGCTGGTCCGGTCGGCGGCCGCGGAGGTCGCCACGAAGGGGGTCACGGTGAACGCCGTGTGCCCGGGGTACGTGGACACCCCGATGACCGCCGGCACCGTCGCAACGATCAGCGCCACCACCGGGCGGTCCGAGGCCGAGGCGCGCGAGACGCTGGCCCGCCGCCAGCCGATCGGGCGGCTGATCGATCCGGAGGAGGTCGCCGACGCCGTGCTGATGTGCGTGCACAGCGGGGCGATCACCGGCCAGGGGCTCAACGTCGACGGAGGAGCTGTGCAGTCATGAGCGGACAGGGGCGTGAGCATCGCAGCGAGGAACGAGCGAGGAGCGGAGGGCCCCGCGGGAGCGAATCGGGAACATCGAGTGGCTTCGAGCGGATCAACCCCCCGGAACTGGCCCGGCCGGCCGGCTTCTCGCACGCGGTGCTCGCCGACAGCAACCGGATCGTGTTCCTGGCCGGGCAGACCGCTCTCGACGCGGAGGGGCGGATCGTGGGCGACGGCGTCGTCGCCCAGTTCGAGCGGGCTCTCGGCAACCTGCTGACCGCCCTGCGCGCAGCCGGCGGCGAACCGGAGCACCTGGCCACGCTGACCGTCTACGCCGTCGACATCGAGGACTACCGCGCCCACGCCCGGGAGATCGGCGCCGTCTGGCGACGGCTCGTCGGCTCCGACTACCCGGCGATGGCCGGCATCGGCATCGCCCGCCTCTGGGACGTCGAGGCGCTGGTCGAGGTGCAGGGCATCGCGGCCCTCCCCGCCTGAGTGACCCCGGGCATCTCGCCGCGCGCGACCGCCCTCATGCGGATGCCTGCGGTCATCGAGGGCGCATGACGACCGCCGTACGCATCAGGGTGGCTCCGGACCCTGCCGACCCCGAGGACGACCCGCCGGCTTCCGTGCGGAAGCGCCTCGATCAGATGCCGATCAGCCGGCGGGCGTGGTCGTGCGCCGGCCCGGCCAGCCGGCCCCGGAGGTCGCCGAAGAGGTCCGCGGCCCGGGCGCCGTTCCAGTCGGCGGGCAACAGGTGCAGCGGCAGCCCGGGGTCGGCGTAGGGCAGCCGCCGCCAGTCGGTGAGCAGCCGCACGTAGTCGGCGAACGCCTGCTCCCGATCGACGCCGCCGTCGGCCGACAGCCGTTCGCGCACCGGCTCCTGACGGTCGAGGAACTCCGCGTAACGGGCGTGCAGGTGGTCCACGTCCCACCAGCGGGCCACGTTGTCACGGGCCTCCCCCAGGGCCGGCTGGGCGCCGCGGAAGAGCTCGACGTACCCGGCCAGGCCCCGGCGGCCGAGAATCTCGGCGGCCTCGTCCGCCAGGTGGCCGGGGGCCACCCAGACGCCCGGGGCCACCGTGCCGAAGCCGAGCCGGGTCAGCTGGGACCGGAGCTGGTGCCGGCGGTCCCGTTCGGACTCGGGCACGGAGAACACGACGAGCAGCCAGCCGTCGTCCTCGTCCGCTCGGCGCCGGCCGAAGATGCGCGCATCGCCGTCGGCCAGGATCTCCTGGGCCACCTCGGTGAGCGCGTAGCCGGCGACCCCGTCCACCCGCCGGGAATCCAGCAGCCCGCGCCTCTTGAGCCGGGAGATCGAGGAGCGCACGGCCGACTCCTCGACCCCGAGGTCGGCCATCAACCGGACGACGGCGGCGATGGACAGCCAGCTGCCGTGCTCGCGGGCGTAGAGCCCGTACAGCGTGACGATGAGCTGCCGTGGCTGCAGCGCACCGGCCTGGCCGGTTGCCTCCTCGACGACGGTCACCGGCTCACGATAGCGATGACCCAGCCCGCATCCGCCCGCTCATTGCGCGTTGTTGACTCTCGTTAGGTAGACGCCATAGCGTTCGGGACGCCGCGCTCGCCGCACCCCGGGAGAGGTACCTCGATGACGCAGATTGCCGCGCTGAGCCCCTCCGCCCACCGGGACACGTTCAGCCGGGACAACCTGCCCCCGCTCGACCAGTGGCCGGTGCTGGACCTGGGACCGCTGGACTACGGCGAGCGGCTGAACTGCGCGACCGCCCTGCTGGACGCGACCATCGACCGCCTGGGTCCCGACCGGCCCTGCCTGCGGTCGTCCGACGGGGCCGTGTGGAGCTACGGCGACCTGCGGGCGCAGGCCAACCGGATCGCCGCCGTCCTCGTCGACGACCTGGGCCTGGTCCCGGGCAACCGCGTGCTGCTGCGCGGCTACAACGAGCCGTGGCTGGTCGCCTGCTGGCTGGGTGTGCTGAAGGCCGGCGGCGTCGCGGTGACCACGATGCCGCTGCTGCGGGCCGGCGAGCTCGCGACGATGGGCGAGATGTGCCGCCCCGCCGTCGCCCTGTGCGACCACCGGTTGACCGAGGCTCTCGAGCGCGCCGCGATCCCCGGCCTGACGACGGTGGTCTTCGGTTCCACGGGGCCCGACGACCTGTGCGCCCGGGCCGCGGGCAAGCCGGCGGAGTTCCCCGACGTCGACACCGCCGCCGACGACGTCGCGCTGCTGGCCTTCACCTCCGGAACCACCGGGCGACCGAAGGCGACCATGCACTTCCACCGGGACGTGCTCGCCATCGCCGACACCTTCGCAGCCCACGTGCTGCGCCCCGAGCCGGACGACGTCTTCACCGGCTCCCCGCCGATCGGGTTCACCTTCGGCCTCGGCGGTCTGGTGGTCTTCCCGCTCCGGGTCGGTGCCAGCGTGCTCCTGCTCGAGCGCGCGACCCCCGACGTGCTCGCCGACGCCGTGGCCGAGCACGCGGTGACCGTCCTGTTCACCGCGCCGACGGCCTACAAGGCGATCCTCGCCGGCGGGCACGCCGACAAGCTGGCCGGCGTCCGGCGCGCGGTGTCGGCCGGCGAGGCGCTGCCCGAGTCGGTGTGGCGCGCCGTCCACGAGGCGACCGGGCTGAAGGTCATCGACGGGATCGGCGCGACCGAAATGCTGCACATCTTCATCGCGGCCGCCGACGACGACATCCGGCCCGGCTCGACCGGCCGCGCGGTGCCCGGCTACACCGCCGCCGTCCTCGACGACGAGGGCCGGCCCGTGCCCGACGGGACGCCCGGCCACCTCGCCGTCCGCGGGCCCACGGGCTGCCGGTACCTGGGCGGCGACCGCCAGGAGATCTACGTCCGCCACGGCTGGAACGTCACGGGAGACACCTACGTCCGCGACGCCGACGGCTACTTCGTCTACCAGGCGCGGACCGACGACATGATCGTCTCCGCGGGGTACAACATCGCCGGGCCGGAGGTCGAGCAGGCGCTGCTCGGCCACCCCGAGGTCGTCGACTGCGCCGTCGTCGGCGCACCCGACGCCGAGCGCGGGATGGTCGTCAAGGCCTTCGTCGTGCTGAACCCCGACCGCACCCGGGACGTCCCGGCCGCCGAGCTCGTGGACTTCGTCAAGCAGGCGATCGCGCCCTACAAGCGCCCGCGGGTGGTGGAGTTCGTCGAGGAGCTCCCCCGGACGAGCACCGGCAAGCTCCAGCGGTACCGGCTGCGCTGACCGCCCATCTCTCGTTCCGTTGACGCCCGTCGCAAAGGCGGCATATCCTGGGCCCACGGGCCAGCGAGCAGGAGGACGACCCATGCGCATCGCGGTTGTCGGCGGAGGCCCGGGCGGCCTGTACTTCTCCGCGCTGGTCAAGCAGCTCGATCCGTCCCACGAGGTGACGGTGTGGGAGCGCAACGCTCCGGACGACACCTTCGGCTTCGGCGTCGTGTTCTCCGACGAGACGCTCGGGGGCATCGAGCACGCCGACCCGGTCGTCTTCCGCGAGATGGAGCGGCACTTCGCCCGGTGGGACGACATCGACGTCCACTTCCGCGGCACGGTGACCACCTCGGGCGGGCACGGCTTCGCCGCGATGAGCCGCAAGGAGCTGCTCGGCATCCTGCAGCGCCGCTGCGACGACCTCGGCGTCACCGTCCACTTCCGCACGTCCGCACCGGACCCCGAGCTCCTGCGCGCCGAGTACGACCTCGTGCTCGCCGGCGACGGCGCCCGCTCCCAGGTGCGCGCGGCCTACGAGGACGTGTTCCGGCCGACCCTGGAGACCCGGCACAGCAAGTACATGTGGCTGGGCACCGACCTCGTCTTCGAGGCGTTCAAGTTCTACGTCGAGGAGACGCCGCACGGCGTCATGCAGATCCACGGCTATCCCTACGACCGCACCGGCAGCACCTTCATCGTCGAGATGCACGACGACGTGTGGCAGCGGGCATTCGGGGACATCGCCGTCCTGGACCTCCCCCCGGGCGAGAGCGACACGAAGTCGATCGAGCTGGTCGAGCACCTGTTCGCCGACGTCCTCGGCGGCCACAAGGTCTTCGCCAACAACTCGAAGTGGCTCAACTTCCTGTCGCTGCGCAACGAGACCTGGCGGCACGGCAACCTGGTGCTCATCGGCGACGCCGCGCACACCGCGCACTTCTCCATCGGGTCGGGCACGAAGCTGGCCATGGAGGACGCCCTCGCGCTGGCCGCCTGTCTGCACGAGCATCCCGACCTCGACAGCGCGCTGACCGCCTACGAGGAGGAGCGGCGCCCCGTCGTGCTCTCCACCCAGCGCGCCGCCCAGGCCAGCCTGGAGTGGTTCGAGGACATCGGGCACTACGTCCACCAGGACCCCGAGCAGTTCGCCTTCAACATCATCACGCGCAGCCGCCGGGTGACCCACGAGAACCTGCGGCTGCGCGACCCCGAGTTCGTCGCCGGCATCGACGAGTGGTTCGCCCGCAGCCAGCCGGAACCGGCCGAGCCGCGTCCGCCGATGTTCCAGCCCTTCCGGCTGGGCGAGCTCGAGCTGAAGAACCGGATCATCGTCTCGGCGATGGACATGTACTCCGCCGACGACGGGCTGCCGACCGACTTCCACCTGGTCCATCTGGGCAGCAAGGCCCTGGGCGGCGCGGCGCTGGTGATGACCGAGATGGTCTGCACCTCCCCGGAGGGCCGGATCACCCCCGGGTGCAGCGGGCTGTACACGCCGGAGCAGGAGGCCGCCTGGACCCGCGTCGTCGACTTCGTGCACGACGCCACCGACGCGAAGATCGGGGTCCAGCTCGGGCACTCCGGCCGCAAGGGCTCCACCCAGCTGATGTGGGAGGGCATCGACGACCCGCTGCCCGCGGGCAACTGGGAGGTGGTCGCCCCGTCGGCGGTCCCCTACTCCCCCGCCAACCAGGTGCCGCGCGAGCTGAGCGAGGCCGAACTCGCCGACCTCCGCGACGAGTTCGTGCGCAACGCCGAGGCCGCCGCACGGGCCGGCTTCGACGTCCTGGAACTGCACTGCGCGCACGGTTACCTGCTGTCCTCGTTCATCTCCCCGCTGGCCAACCGGCGCACCGACCGGTACGGCGGCTCGCTGGAGAACCGCCTCCGGTTCCCGCTCGAGGTGTTCGACGCCGTCCGTGCGGCCTGGCCGGCCGAGCGGCCGATGACCGTGCGCATCTCCGCGACCGACTGGTACGAGGGCGGCACCGACGTCGACGACGCCGTCCGGGTGGCCCGGGCCTTCGCCGAGCACGGGGCCGCGGCGATCGACGTGTCCACCGGGCAGGTCGTGAAGGACGAGCGACCCGCGTTCGGCCGCAGCTACCAGACGCCCTACGCCGACCGGATCCGCAACGAGGTGGGCCGCGAGTTCGGCTGTGCGGTGATCGCCGTGGGGGCGATCTCCAGCTACGACGACGTCAACTCCATCCTGCTCGCCGGCCGCGCGGACCTCTGCGCGCTCGGCCGCCCCCACCTCTACGACCCACAGTGGACACTGCACGCGGCCGCCGAGCAGGGGTACACCGGCCCGGGCGCGGTCTGGCCCAAGCCCTTCGCGGCAGGCAGCCGCCGGCCGCAGACCGGGCGCAGCGAGGGACCACGCCCGCGGCTCGAACTCGTCCGGCACGGTGAGCCGCGCACCCGGCACGCCCGCTGGCGGCCATGACCGCCGGTACGGGTGACACCACCCCCGCCAGCCAGCACCATGACCCCAGCACCGTCCGACCGCAGATCGAGCGAGGGAGCGGCCATGAGCGACCGACAGGGCATTCCGGCCCGCGAACTGTCCGACGAGGAGCTGGAGCGGCAGGGCGTGCACGCGCACGCCATGCGGCACTGGGTCTTCCTGCACGGGACCGCCGAGCAGTTCCGCACCCACACCGAGCGGATGCTCGAACTGGAGCAGGAGTACCTCCGGCGCCACCCGCAGCGCACCTGGCAGGGCTCGGGCGACGCGCCCGGCGCCCCCTCGCGCGACGACCGGATCCGGGACCTCGTGCAGACCTTCTCCCGGGCCATCACGGCTCTCCTGGACGAGGAGCCGACGCCCGGCGCGGCCAGGGGGACGACGCAGCGACCGGACCCCACAGAGGCGCAGGCCGCCCTGCTGCGACGCTTCGCCGAGTCGCCCGGCGGGCGGTTGCACAAGCTCGAGGCGCACCAGATCGCCCGGCAGCTGACCCCCGACAGCCACCTGGTCGCCAGCCTCTACCGCCAGGACCCCCCGCTCCTGCAGGCGGAGCGCGACGCCCGGGTCATCACCGACGCCGGCCGGGCATGGCTGGAGAAGCACGGCGTCCCGGCCTGACCGGAGCCCTGTCCGGGTTCCCGGCGGAGTCAGTCCTGACGAGCCAGCTGTTCCCACGCGGCGCGGGCGCGCGGCGCCCAGCCGGCATGCCGCTCGCGGAAGACCTCGGCGGCCCGGTTGCCGGTCCAGCGGGGCGGGAGCAGCTCCCGGGGCAGCCCGGGATCGAGCAGCGGGAAGCGTCGCCACTCCTGGACCAGCCGGACCTGCGCGATCAGCGCCTGCCGGTCGGTGCGTGGCCGGCGGTGACTGACCAGGTCCAGGAAGTCCTCGTACCGGCGCTCGACGTCGTCGAGGTCCCACGCCGCCCGAGCCAGCGAGCGCTCGTCCCCGATCGCCCCCGCGGTGGAGACGAACGACCAGCTGCCCTCGCTGAGCTGCAGGTCCTCGAGGACCTTGCGCGCCCGGTTCTCCCGGTGCGTCCGGGGAGTCACCCAGACGCCCGGCGAGGGCGACCCGAGCCCGGCCCAGCCGAGCTGGGTCCGCAACCGCTGCCGGAGCGCCCTGTTGTTCTCCGGGACGCCGACGGTGAGCACCAGCCACCGGCCGTCCCAGGACTGGTTCTCGGCGGCGAAGTGGTAGATCCGCTCGGTGCCTTCGCGCAGCAGCTCGGTACCCGCGTCGGTCAGCGACCAGCGGGTCTCGCGGCCGATCCGGCTCGACCGGATCCAGCCCGAGTCGGCCGTACGCATGATGGCCTGCCGGGCCGCCTTCTCCGCGACGTCGAGATCGGCCAGCAGGTCGATGAGCGTGGAGGTCCACACGGGCCGGCCATCGGGCAGCACGAACTCGCCCAGGACGGTGAGCAACAGGCTGCGCGCACTCGCCGCGCCGAGCTCCTGCCGTCTGGTCACGACGGGTCCCATGACAGCCTCCACGCCGCACATCGTTACACCCCGCCACAAGCGGTGTACCGGATCGATATGGCGACACCCCCGACGGTCGCGCAGGTACCGGTCCGGTCACGGTTGCATTTGTGGCGCTTGACACACCGCGTGGCGTTCTACAGGCTCACCGAGAACCGACGTGCAGCTGTAGCACGTCCCGAGACTACGGAGACTCCATGGCACTGGCCCACCTCTCCCGGCGACGGCTGTCCACCACCTGCGGCGTGGGCGTCCTCGCCATGGCCCTGGCCGCCTGCGGCGGCGGAAGCCTGGGAGGTGACGAGGACGCCGGCGCGGGCGGCGGCGCCGAGGGCGAGGAGACCGTCACGGTGGGCCTGGTCATCCCCCAGGCCGGCGTCTACACGCCCCTGGGCGAGGACATGCAGCAGGGCTGGGACCTCTACCTGGAGCAGAACGACGGCATGCTCGGTGGGTACGAGGTCGAGACGGTCGTCGCCGACGAGGGCGAGAGTCCGGACACCGGCGTCCCGGCGGTCCAGCGGCTCCTGACCGAGGGCGACGTCGACGCGCTCGTCGGCATCGTGAACTCCGCCACGGCGCTCGGGGTGGCCGACGCGGTCACCGAGGCCGAGGTCCCGTTGATCGTCGCCAACGCCGGTGCCGAGGCGATCACCAAGGACGCCGGCAGCCCCTACGTCTGGCGGTCATCGTTCACCAACGCCCAGATCGCAGCGGCGATGGGTGAGCACCTGGCCCAGGAAGGCATCGGTCCGGTCTACGTCATGGCCCCGGACTACGCCGCCGGCCAGGAGGTCGTCGAGGGCTTCACCACCGCCTACGAGGCCGCCGGCGGCACGGTTGCCGGTCAGGCCCTGACGCCCTTCGGGTCGACGCAGGACTTCCAGCCTTTCCTGTCCGGCATCCAGTCATCGGGTGCCGAGGCGACCTTCGTCTTCTACGCCGGCGGCGAGGCGGTGAGCTTCGTGCAGCAGTACGACCAGTTCGGCCTCAAGGACAGCATCCCGCTCTACGGCTCCGGCTTCCTGACCGAGGGCAGCGTCCTCGACGCTCAGGGCGAGTCGGCCGTCGGAGTCCGGACGACGCTGCACTACTCCACCGAGATCGACAACGAGGCCAACGCCGAGTTCGTGGAGGCCTATGTGGCGGCCTACGACGAGCTGCCGACGACGTACGCGGTGCAGGCCTACGACGCCGCGAACGTGCTGGATGCGGCACTGGAGGAGGCCGAGGATCTCTCCGGTCCGGCGATCACCGAGGCGCTGGACGGCCTGGGCGAGATCGAGGACAGCCCCCGGGGCCCGTGGAGCTTCACGAATCAGACGCCGGAGCAGAGCATCTACCTGCGGGAGGTCGTCGACGAGGGCGGCACGCTGCTCAACAGCGTGGTGACCGACCTCGGCGTCATGCCGCAGCCGTAACCCAGTCGCGCTAGTCCCGCGACGGCGGTCACGGCCCGGAGGTTCTCCCCTCCCGGCCGTGGCCGCCGATCCGCGCGGAGAGGAGACCTCGATGGCCGGCTGGTTCGACGCGAACCTGGTCAGCATTCTCAACGGGTTCGCCATCGGCTCGTTGCTGTTCATCCTCGCCGTGGGGCTGTCGATCGTCTTCGGGATGATGGACGTGCTCAACCTCGCCCACGGCGCGTTCTTCCTGGTCGGCTCCTACCTCGCCGTGACGTTCGTCGCCGGTGAGTCCTGGGGCGGGTTCCTCACCGCTCTCGGGGTCGCCGCACTCATCGGGCTGCTGGCCGGCGGAGCGCTGTCCGGCATGACCGAACCCCTGGCCCGGCGGCCGATCCTCGACCAGGCGCTGCTCACGCTCGGCATCTCGCTGATCGTGGCCGAGGCGCTGTCGATCATCTACGGCAACGACGTCTTCTCCGTGCCGGAGCCTCCCGGCCTGGCCGGCAGCGTCGACGTCGCCGGCAGCTCCTACCCCACCTACCGGCTCATGCTCATCGCAGTGGGTCTGCTGCTGGCCCTCGTCGTCTGGCTGGTGGTGGAGAAGACCAGCCTCGGGGCGCTCGTGCGCGCCAGCGTCGCCGACCGGGAGATGGTGTCGGCCCTCGGCATCGACAACCGGAAGGTGAAGTTCGCGGTACTGGGAGTGGGCTCTCTCCTGGCCTCCGTGGCCGGTGTGCTGGCCGCCCCCGTCTACGGCGCACGTCCGGGCCTGGACAAGACGATCCTGATCCTGGCCCTCGTCGTCATCGTCATCGGCGGGCTCGGGTCGGTCCGCGGCGCGCTGGTGGGCGCCCTGGTGATCGGCCAGGTGGAGTCGCTGGGCCGGGCATTGTTCCCCGAGATCGCGTCCTTCATCCTGTTCGGCACGCTCGCACTGGTGCTCATCGTCCGGCCGCGCGGACTCTTCGCCGGGAAGGTGGCCCACTGATGACCGTGCACGCCGACAGGCCGACCGAACCGTCCGTCGCCGGGGCCACGGCGACGCACGACGCGCCTCCGCCGTCCCGGCGGCTCGGCCGCTCCCTGCCCGCAGTGGCGGTGCTGGTACTGCTGGTGCTCCTCGCTGCCGTCCCGCTGTTCCTGGCGCCGTTCGAGGCCAACACGCTGTCCCGGATCCTGGTCTTCGCGCTGTTCGCCGTCAGCCTCGACCTGCTCGTCGGGATCACCGGACTTCCGTCGCTGGGGCACGCCGCGTACTTTGGCGTCGGCGCCTACACCGCAGGCCTGGTGTCGATCCACTGGACCAGCGAGGCGCCCGTCCCCGTGCTGCTGGCCGCGGTGGCCGGCGCCGTGGCCGCGGCGGCGACCGGGTGGCTGGCGGTGCGCAGCGGCGGCGTCTACTTCCTGATGCTGACGCTGGCCATCGGGGAGCTGGTGCACCAGCTCGCGCAGAGCCTCTCCGACGTGACCGGCGGCTCCAACGGCCTGTTCGGGATCCCCAGCGTGCGCGTCGGGGGCGAGCCCCTGACCCTGGCCGGATACGTCTACTGGTACATCCTGGCCGTCGCGCTGCTGGGCTTCCTCGGTCTGTGGCTGGTGGCGCACTCGCCCTTCGGCGGCGTGCTCCGCGGCATCCGGGACAACGAGCCGCGAATGCGGTCGCTGGGCTACTCCCCCTTCCGCTACAAGTTCGTCGCGTTCACGATCGCCGGCGGCTTCGCCGGCCTGGCCGGCGGCCTGCTGGCCGGCCTGGTCCGCATCGTCAACCCGAGCGACACCGGCTTCACCACCAGCGCCCTGATCCTCCTGGCCGTGATCCTCGGCGGCGCCGGGACGCTGTGGGGCCCGGTCCTCGGCGCGGCGGTCGTCGTGCTGGTCCGGGACACCTTCGGCCCCCAGCTGGACGGGCACGGCCCGCTGCTGCTGGGCGTGGTGTTCGTCGTCGCCGTCTACGTGCTCCCCCGCGGCTTCGCCGGCCTCAGCGGCCTGTTCGGCCGCCGGCAGCGCTTCCCAGGAGGTCCGGCATGAGTCCACCGCTGCTGTCCCTGTCCGGCGTGGCCCGGCACTTCGGCGCGCTCAAGGCGGTCGACGACGTCCGCCTGGAGGTTCCCGCCGGCGCGCGCCATGCGCTCATCGGGCCCAACGGAGCCGGCAAGAGCACCCTGTTCAAGCTGATCACCGGCGCGCTGCCGTTGTCGGCCGGCACGATCAGCCTGGCCGGCTCGGACATCTCCCGGCTGTCGGAGCACCAGCGGGCCCGGCGTGGGATCAGCCAGACCCTGCAGCACTCGAGCCTCTTCCTCACCCAGACGGTGCAGCAGAACGTCCTGCTGGCCGCGCAACGCCGCCACAGCAGCCGGCACTCCCTCGTGCCGCGCCGGCAGGCGGCCGCGCGGGAACGGGTGGAGGCGCTCCTCTCCGACGTCGGGCTGGCCGGCCGTGCCGCGACGCCCGTCGCCGCCCTCTCGCACGGAGAGCGGCGCCAGGTGGAGGTCGCCGTGGCGCTGGCCTGCGAGCCCCGGCTGCTGCTCCTCGACGAGCCGGCCGCCGGCATGTCACCGGCCGAGAGCGCCCAGCTCGTCGGCCTGCTCAAGTCGTTGCCGGAGTCGGTGACGCTCGTCATCGTGGAGCACGACCTCGACGTGGTGTTCGCGCTGGCGACCTCGGTGACGGTGCTGCACCTGGGCCGGGTGCTGCTGACCGGGACGCCGGACGAGGTCCGCACGAGCGAGGCCGTGCAGGAGGCCTACCTCGGCACCGGCCGGGAGTCGCTGTTCCTCGACGGCAGCGGCGCCGCCCATCTGGAGGTGAGCTGACGTGCTCGAGGTCCGCGACCTGGAGTCGGGTTACAAGCGCAGCACCGTGCTGCAGGGCGTCGACCTCGACGTGGCCGCCGGTCAGGTGCTCGGGCTCCTCGGCCGCAACGGCGTGGGCAAGAGCACGCTGATCAACACGCTGATGGGGCTGGTGCACCCCTCCCGGGGCACCGTCCGGCTCGACGGCGTCGACCTGGCGGGACGCCGTTCGGACGTGATCGCACGAGCGGGTGTCGGTCTGGTGCCGCAAGGACGGCGGGTCTGGGCACCGCTCAGCGTGACCGAGCACCTGGACCTGGCCGCCCGGCGTGGACGGGGCCGTGGGCCGTGGGACATGGACCGGGTGCTGGACCTGTTCCCCCGTCTCGGGGAACGCCGGCGGCACGCTGCCGGCCAGCTCTCGGGCGGCGAACAGCAGATGCTGGCCATCGCGCGCGCCCTGCTGACCAATCCACGCCTGGTGCTCATGGACGAGCCCTCGGACGGACTGGCGCCCGCGGTCGTGGACCTGATCGGCGTGGCGATCGGCCGGATGAAGGCCGAAGGGGTCACCCTGGTGGTCGTCGAGCAGGACCTGCACCTCGCGTTCGCCGTCGCCGACGACATCGCGGTCATGGACAAGGGCGTGATCGCGCACCGGTCCAGCACGCGGGAGTTCCGCAGCGACAGCTCGGTCGCCCACACGCTGCTCGGCGTGGCCTGACCCCCTGCCGTCGTCGCGAGGCTGCATGCCGGTGTGGCATGGGACGCCCAGCAATTCGGCATTGGACTGCGCGCGCCTACCCCTCCACGCTGGTCGCGGACACACCGTGGTCCGACGCGTCCTGACATGGCCGCACCGGCGCGTATCGCCCGTGGTGGGCTGGACGGAGGGGTGATCAGTTGGCCGGTTCCTCCTCCGGAGGACGGCGGCCCTCCGCACCGTCCGCATGGGGACGTCCACAGGAAGGCACTGACATGACCGAGTTCGTCGGCGTCCACGACATGGTTCGCTGGATCGCCGCCGCCGGAGCCGAGTCGAGCATCGCCGGGATGACCCGGTACATCCGTGAGGACTTCCTCCGCTGGGAATCCTTCGACAGGACGCCGAGGGTCGCCAGCCACACGCCCTTCGGCGTCATCGAACTGATGCCCACCAGCGACTCGGTGACCTACGCCTTCAAGTACGTCAACGGTCACCCCTCCAACCCTGCCCGCGGCTTCCAGACCGTCACCGCCTTCGGGGCACTGGCGGATGTGTCCACCGGCTATCCGGTGCTCCTCGCCGAGATGACGCTGCTCACCGCACTGCGGACCGCGGCGACCTCGGCCGTCGCGGCCAAGGCTCTGGCCCGTCCGGACTCGCGGCGCCTCGCGCTGATCGGAGCGGGTAGCCAGGCGGAGTTCCAGGCCATGGGGATGCGCAGCGCGCTCGGCATCGACCAGATCACCGTCTGGGACACCGATCCGGGCGCGATGGACAAGGTCGCGCGGAACCTCGAGCCGCTCGGCTTCGACGTCACCCTCGCGACCTCTGGCCGCGAGGCTGTCCGCGCAGCGGACGTCGTCACCACGTGCACCGCCGACAAGGCGCGCGCGACCGTGCTGCCGCTCGACTGGATCGAGCCCGGCATGCACATCAACGCGGTCGGCGGCGACTGCCCCGGCAAGACCGAACTCGACCCGGAGATCCTGCGTTCCGCGGAGGTCTTCGTCGAGTACACACCCCAGACCCGGGTCGAGGGTGAGATCCAGGCCGTGGAGCCCGACTTCCCCGTCACAGAACTCTGGGCGGTGCTGGCCGACCGCCGTCCGGGCCGGACCTCCCGCGACGAGGTGACCGTCTTCGACTCGGTGGGCTTCGCGATCGAGGATTTCTCCGCGCTGCGATATCTACGCGACGCCGTGCGCGGCACTCCGTGGGTCACCCACATCGACCTGGTGGCCGACCCAGAGGACCCCAAGGACCTGTTCGGCATGGTCACTGCGCTGTCGCCGATCGGGGTGTGAGGCTAGGGGTCAGCGTGCCGCCTGATCGACCGTTGCCAGGAAGGATCCGATCCGCCGAGCCATGGACTCGATGACGTCGGCGGCGAAGTGCGTCGGGTCCCAGGCGGCATGGAGGACGATCCGCAGCGGCTCCCCGGACGAATCGGGAGGGGCGATCCGGAGGCTCCGAGCCCCGAACCGGGGCAGGTCCGTGACGACGCCGACCCCGTGCCCGGCTGCCGCATGGGCCTGGATGACGCGGCCCACCGCGCACTCCGTCACGTCGCCGTAGGCCAGGCCGGCCCGCGCCACGGCGAGGTCGAGTTCGATGCGCGACACGTTGTCCTGCGGCAGCAGGAGCAGTCGCTCCTCGACGAGCTCGGCCAGCTCTACCGTCCCGGACCGCTGCGCCCAGGGATGGTCCGGCGAGACGTGGGCCCGCAGTGGCACTGCGCCGATGTGGAGGTGCGCGAGCGAGCCGGTCACCGGGGCCGGTGAGATCGCGAGGTCGGCTCCCGTCTCGAGCGCGGCGTAGGCGCGCGTCGGGGACACCTCGCGCACCAGCACCAGGGGATCGTCGCGGCGGAGCGTGCTGAGGAAGGGTGCCAGCAGCTCGCTGATGGTTGCCGTGGGTGCCGCGACCAGGAGCCGGTCGAGCACGCCCTCGGCCAGATGCCGCGCGGCGGCCTGCGTGCGGTCGGCATGGGCCATGAGCTCCCGGGCGACCGGCACGAACTCCCGGCCGGCGGGAGTGAGAGCCAGTCGCCCGCGCGCTCGGTCGAAGAGCCGGATGCCGAGGTCGCGTTCGAACTGGAGCAGCTGACGGCTGAGCGCCGGTTGCGCGATCCGGATCTGCCCCGCGGCGGCGGTCACCGTGCCGGCATCGACGACGGCGAGGAAGTGCTCGACACGGCGAAGGTCCACGCGCCAAGCCTATGCCGCGACGGCATGGCGACGACGCTCAAACGGCATTGGACTGTCTGACGTGTTCGCCGTCACTCTTCCTCAACGCAGTCGAGCGGGGCGCCGACCCCGGTAGGACAGGTGGTCATCGTGGTTCAGCCGACAGAGACGAAGGCCCGGCCCGACCGGGCGGAGGCGACCGACACCGCTCCCATGGTCACCTTTCGCAACGTCTGGAAGTCCTTCGGCGCCATCGAGGTCCTGCGCGGCATCGACCTCACCATCGAGCGGGGTCAGGTTGTCTGCGTGATCGGCGCCTCGGGCTCCGGCAAGTCGACGATGCTCCGTTGCGTCAACGGCCTCGAGGAGACCACCGACGGCGTCATCGAGGTGAACGGGGAGCTGATCGGCGTCCGGCTGCGCGATGGCCGACGCTACGAACTGTCCCCGCGCGAGGCCGCCGCCCAGCGCCGGCACATCGGCATGGTCTTCCAGCAGTTCAACCTGTTCCCCAACCGGACGGCGCTGGAGAACGTCATGGAGGGGCCCGTCGTCGTCGCCGGCGTCGCCCGCGCGCAGGCCCGGCGTCGCGCCGAGGACCTGCTGGCCCGGGTCGGCCTCTCCGACCGCGCCGGCATGTATCCGCGCCAGCTCTCCGGAGGGCAGCAGCAGCGCGTCGCCATCGCCCGCGCTCTGGCGATGGACCCGCAGCTGATGCTGTTCGACGAGCCCACCAGCGCGCTGGACCCCGAGCTCGTCGGCGAAGTGCTCGGCGTCATGAAGCAATTGGCCGAGGCCGGGATGACCATGATCGTGGTCACCCACGAGATGGCCTTCGCCCATGAGGTCGCCGACCGCGTCGCCTTCGTCGACGCGGGCCGCATCGTCGAGTACGGCACGCCCGCCGAGGTCTTCGGGCATCCCACGCATCCCCGCACCCGCGAGTTCCTGGCGCGCGTCCAGTGAGCGCCCGCACCGTCGCCGAGACCCTCCCCCTACCCGGAGCCGCCGTGAGCACCGCTGCCCCCACCGCGACCGCCCCCGCCGGCACGGAGCCCACTCCCCCGGGCCTGGCACTGGTCCGCCGCAAGCACCCGTGGCGGCTGGTCAGCTACGCCCTGCTGGCGGTCATCCTGGCGATGCTGGCCAACAGCGTCATCACCAACGAGCGCTGGCGCTGGGATGTCGTCGGCGAGTACCTGTTCGACGAGATGGTGCTGGGCGGCCTGGTGACGACCATCGTGCTCACGGCCGGTGCCGTCGGCGTGGGCCTGGTCCTCGGCTCTCTCATCGCCGGGATGCGGCTGTCCTCGAGTCGGGTGCTGTCAACGATCGCCGGCTGGTACATCTGGTTCTTCCGTGGCGTGCCGGTCATCGTGCAGGTGATCTTCTGGGTGTACCTCGCCCAGCTCTACCCGGTCATCTCCCTGGGGATCCCGTTCGGTCCCGAGTTCCTCTTCTTCGACACCAACCTGCTGGTCGCGCCCGTCGTGGGCGCAATCATCGGACTGAGCTTCAACGAGTCGGCCTACCTCGCAGAGGTGCTCCGCGGTGGCATCGCTGCGGTCCCACCCGGGCAGCTGGAGGCCGCCCGCGCGGTAGGCATGACCCCCGGCCAGATCCGTCGCCGGGTGCTCGCCCCGCAGATCCTGCCGGTGGTCATCCCGCCGTTCTTCAACAATGTCATCGCCATGACCAAGACCACGGCCGTGGTCATCCTCGCGTCGGTCACCGACCTGTTCTCCGCTGTCATGGAGATCGGTGCCCGCAACCTGCAGCAGACGCCGCTGCTGCTCGTCGCGACCTTCTGGTACCTCGTGCTGACCGCAGCACTGTCCCTGCTGCAGCTGGGCATCGAGCGGCTGGTCGCCCGCTCGGCGACCCGCCGTTGACCTCTCCCAGCTCCCCGCATCCCCCTGCTCTGCTCCCGAGGAGTTCTGCCATGCGCACGTCCCGTACCTTCCTGACCCGTCTCCTGCCGCTCGCCCTGGCGGCGGGCCTGGTCGCCGCCTGCGGCGCCCAGGTCGAGGACCCGGAGTCCGCGGCAGCTGCGGCGGAGACCTCCGCTGCCTGCGACGACCCGGACATCTCCGGCGACCCGTTCGCCGCACCGGAGCTGCTCTCCCTGCAGGCCGACGAGGCGCTCGCCGACCAGGTGCCGGCCGTATTCCGGGACGAGCCACTGGTCATCGGCGTCGCCCCGGACCTGCCGCCGATCAACTTCGGCAAGGACGGCGAGCAGCGCGGCTACGAGGCCGACCTGCTGCGCGCCGCCGGTCAGCTGGCCGGTGTCGAGGTCGTCTTCCAGCAAAGCCAGAACGCGCTGCAGGAGTACGGCGCCGGGCAGGTCGACGGCATCGCCGGCGCGTTCACCGACACCCTGGAGCGTCAGGAGCTCGGTGACTTCATCGACTACAGCACCGGCTCGCGGGCCGCGTTGACCCAGCAGTGCAACCCGGAGGGCATCGAGAGCACCGAGGACCTCTGTGGCCTCGACGTGGTCGCTGCCGTCGGCACGGTGCAGCTGGCGCAGCTGACCGACCGGACGACTCCGGGTTCGCTGCTCACCCTGTGCGAGGAGGCCGGCCTGCCGGCGCCGATCCCGGTGCAGGCGGACACCAGCGTCTCGGCGATCACGTCCCTGACCGCCGGCCGCGCCGACGCCCTGGTCACCGGTGAGCCGATCGCGATCAACGCCGTCAAGCAGTCCGACGGTGCGCTCACCATCGCCTACGTCGAGGAGCTCCCGGTTCCGGTCGGCGTGATGCTGAGCAAGGACCTCTCCGGGCTCACCGAGGTGCTCGCCCAGGCGTACCAGCAGCTGGTCGACGACGGCACGTACGCCGAGATCATGAACAGCTACGGCATCGAGTACGGCCTGCTCGACACGATCACCGTCAACGGCGCGACGAGCTGACCGTGACCCACACCCTCCCGGCGGATGGCGCCGCCCCGACCGTGAGCGCCGATGTCCGCGACACGATCGAAGGCGCCGCCGCCGGCCTGGTGCGGCTCAGCCACCAGGTGCACGCCGCCGCGGAGCTCGGGTTCGCCGAGCACCGCTCGGTGGGACACGTCCGCGACGCGCTCTCCGCCTCCGGCTTGCGCCTGGAGGTCGGCTGCCACGGCCAGCCCACCGCCTTCCGGGCGGTGGCCGGGTCCGGGACGCCCCGGGTGGCGATCCTCGCCGAGTACGACGCGTTGCCGGGCATCGGCCACGGCTGCGGGCACAACGTCATCTGCGCCACCGCCGTCGGCGCGTTCCTCGGGCTCGCGCCGCACGTCGAGCGGCTCGGCGGCTCCGTCGTCCTGCTCGGCACTCCGGCCGAGGAGAACGGCTCGGGCAAGGAGCTCATGGCACGCGCCGGGGCGTTCGACGACGTCGACGCCGTGCTGATGCTGCACCCGTTCGCCGGCCCCGACGTCGCGGACTTCACCGCGCTCGGCTGCCGGGCGGTCGAGGTGACCTACCGGGGCGTGCCTGCGCACGCGTCGGCCACACCGCACCGGGGGCGCAACGCGCTCGACGCCGTCGTTGCCGCCTACCAGGGCATCGCCGCGCTCCGGCAGCACATGCCGCAGACCGACCGGGTGCACGCGATCATCACCGAGGGCGGGACCGCGGTGAACGTGGTTCCTGCCCTCGCCCGCGCCACGGTGATGCTCCGGTCGGCGACGGTGGAGGGCTTGCTCGAGCTGACCGGCCGGGTGCAGGCGATCCTCGACGGCGCGGCACAGGTGACCGGAACGGTGCTCGAGGCCGCCTGGGACCCGGTGCCGCCCTACCTGCCGGTGCGCACCAACGGCGCGCTCGCCCGACGCTACGCCGCCCACGTCACCGCCCGGGGCCGCACAGTCGTGCACGCCGACGGCCTGCCCAGCGGCGGCGGCGGTTCGACCGACCTCGGCAACGTCAGCCTCCGCGTGCCCGCGATCCACCCGATGCTGGGCATCGCGCCGGCCGAGGCCGGCATGCACACGGCGGCGTTCGCCGAGCACGCCGTCGCTCCCTCGGCCGATCAGGCCGTGGTCGACGGGGCGATCGGCCTGGCGCTCACCGCGGTCGACTTCCTCGCCGACGCCGACCTCCGCGCCGCCGTGGCGGCCGAGTTCGCCGCCGCCGGCGGCGCGCTCGACGTCGCCGCGCTCCTGGACGCCGTCGCCCGACCCGTCCCCTCGCCGGCCTGACCCGGCACGACCCCGAGGACCCCGCCCCCGTGCTGCTCGACGCGCTCTACGTCAACGGACGCTTCACCACGCTGGACTCGCAACGGCCCACCGCCACCACCGTCGGCGTGCTCGGTGGGGTCATCGTCGGCCTCGACGAGGAGCTGCACGGCTGCCGCGCCGAGGTGACCGTCGACCTCGCCGGCGCGCCGGTCGTCCCCGGGCTGCACGATGCCCACCAGCACCTGTCCGCGCGCGGCCAGGAGCTGCAGATGTGCGACGTGTCGCCGGCGGTGGTCCGCACCCTGGCCGACGTCTACGCCACCGTCGGACGGCACGCCGCCACCCTCACCCCGGACGCCTGGGTCCTCGCCACCGGCCTGGACGTCGGCAAGCTCGACGACGCCCCCACGCGGGAAGGCCTGGACGCGGTGGCCGGCGGGCGGCCGGTCTGGGTGCTCCACGCCTCGCACCACGCCGGCATCGCGAGCACCGGGGCGATCCGTCGGATCGGTTTCGCCGATCCGCGCCACCTCCCCGACGTCGACGGCGGGTGGATCGAGCGCCGTCCGGACGGCGACCCCACCGGGCTGATCACCGAGCGAGCGATGACGCTGATCTTCGAGCACATCCGGCCGCAGCCGTTCGAGGACTTCGTCGAGGCGATCGGACTGGCCAGCCGGGCGGCGCTGGCCGACGGGCTGACCAGCGTGACCGAACCCGGCATCAGCGGCCGGATGATCGGCAACAGCGCCAGCGACCTGGCGGCGTTCACGGCTGCCCGCGAGCGCGGCCTGCTGGGCGTCCGGATGACCGTGATGCCGGAGATGTCAGCGCTGCACGACCTCGCCGGGGACGCGGCCGGCGGACCCGGCTTCGGCCTCGACCTCGGCCTGCGCACCGGCTTCGGGGACGACTGGCTCCGGGTCGGCGCGGTCAAGATCATCAGCGACGGGGCGCTGACCGCCCGCACGGCGGCCCTCTGCTGCGACTACGCGGACCGGCCCGGCGTGCGCGGGCTGCTGCTGGACGACGCCGCGGCGCTCCAGGACACCATCCTTGCCGCGCACCGCGCCGGCTGGCAGATCGGCACCCATGCGATCGGGGACGCCGCCGTGGACGTGATCCTCGACGGCTACGAACGGGCGCAGCGGCTGCACCCGCGCGCCGACTTCCGGCACCGGATCGAGCACTGCGGCCTGACCGGCGACCGGCAGATCGAGCGCATCAAGCAGCTCGGCGTCGTCCCGGTGCCCCAGGGTCGCTTCCTCGACGAGCTGGGCGACAGCTACGTCACCGCCCTCGGGCCGGAGCGGGCCCAACTGCTCTACCGGCAGCGGAGCTTTCTCGACGCCGGCATCGAGGTGCCCGGCAGCTCCGACTGCCCGGTCGTCGACGGCTCCCCGCTGCGCGGCATCCACTCGCTGGTCAACCGGCAGCTGCCCGACGGCTCCGTGCTCAACGCTGCCGAGCGGCTGACGCCGCTGCAGGCGCTGCGTGCCTACACCGTGGGCTCCGCCTACGCCGACCACTCCGAGCACCGCAAGGGCACGCTGTCCCGCGGCAAGCTCGCCGACTTCGTCGTCCTCTCCGATGACCTGCTGGCCGTGGCCCCCGAGACGATCGGCGACCTCTCGGCCGTGGCGACCGTCGTCGGCGGCGTCGTCCGCCACGGCGCCGACCTCCTGGACCACCGCTGACCGTCGCGCGGCAGCCCCGCGGTTGCGCCGGAACCGGGGAGATGCCGCAGGGACCGACCCGTGCTCGCCGTGTCCGCTCGCACTCACCTCCGTCCCCGGCGCCGGCTGCGCCCCACGGGCACGCCGGCAGCCCTGGGACGTGAACCGGGCCTTCGAGCGGCAGGGACATTCAGAACCGGTGCTGCTCCTGGTCGACGTAGCCGCCGCTCTCCTCGGCGCCCGGTCCCAGATCGGAACCGCTCCCCTGCTCCACCTCGGGGCGCGGACGCGCGGCGGCCCGCTGCCGCTCGACGTCGTACGCCGCCCGCTGCGCCGCGTCCGGTTCGAACCGGCCGGTGCCGGGCCGGCCCGCCTGGCGCTGACCGATGTCGCGCATGCGGTCGCCGACCCGCTTGCGGAGCCGGCCGTCCTCGGTTCCGGTGAAGCCGTGCGCGAGGAACCACTCGGTGACCGCAGCACGGTCGGGATGTGTGTCGCGCACCACATTGAGCACGTAGTTGAGCCCGCGGGCGGACGCCTCCTCCTCGAGACGGGCGAGAGCGAAGGCGCCCGCCCCGGTGCCGCGGGCGCCCTCCTCGACGGCGAGCAGGATCTCGGCGTCACCCCACACGTCGTCGAGCCAGCCGTAACCGACAACCCGGCCATGGTCCTCGACGCGCCACCAGTCACTCGACAGACGCTCCCCGGGAGTCCGCGCAGCGGCGCGGAACACGCCGTCCGGCACGGTGGCGAAGACCCGTTCCCGGTCCGCGTCCCAGCGAGGATCGTCGTCTTTCACCCAGCGCAGCGTGTCCGTGCGGCTGTCCGCGGTGTGCATGAGGCCCCCTCGGTGACGGTCGCCCGGACGGCCGTCCAGGCCATCCGGCCGTACATTTTCAGGATAGAGACGTGAACCACATCTCTACACTAGCTATGCCGCTTGCGCATTGCGGTGTAGCACGTCAGGATGGGTCCCGTAAGCCCGCGGGAACATCGCGTCAGCACACCCTTGGAGGCACCGTGACCACCCTCGACGACCGTCCGGCCACCGGAGGGGCGGAGGCCACGGCCCCGGCTCCCGATCAGTCACCGGCCCGCACCGAGGTCTCCTTCGACACCTCCCCCGACCAGTACAAGCACTGGACGCTGTCGGTCGACGGCGACGTGGCCACGCTCACGCTGGACGTCGCCGAGGACGGCGGGATCGTCCCCGGCTACGAGCTGAAGATGAACAGCTACGACCTGGGCGTCGACATCGAGCTGCACGATGCGATGCAGCGCATCCGCTTCGAGCACCCCGAGGCCAAGGCCCTCGTCGTCACCAGCGGCAAGGACCGCATGTTCTGCGCGGGCGCCAACATCAAGATGCTCGCGGCGTCGCCGCACAGCTGGAAGGTGAACTTCTGCAAGTTCACCAACGAGACCCGCAACGGCATCGAGGACGCCTCGGCGCACTCCGGCCTCCGCTCGATCGCCGCCGTCAACGGCACCGCGGCCGGCGGCGGCTACGAGCTGGCGCTGGCCTGCGACGAGATCGTCCTCGTCGACGACAACTCCTCGGCCGTCTCGCTCCCCGAGGTCCCCCTGCTCGGCGTACTGCCGGGCACCGGCGGGCTGACCCGGGTGGTCGACAAGCGCGGCGTCCGGCGTGACCTCGCCGACGTCTTCTCCACCACCTCCGAGGGCATCCGGGGCGACCGTGCCGTGCAGTGGCGGCTGGTCGACGGGATCGCCAAGGCCCGCGAGTTCCCCGAGGAGATCGCCCGTCGCACCGCCGAGGCGGCGGCGACGTCGTCGCGTCCGGGCGCCGGCGCGCAGGGCGTGGCGCTCACCCCGCTGGAGCGCGAGGTCGACGGCGACACCACCCACTACGGGCACGTGCGCGTGGTCCTCGACCGCGAGTCGGGCACCGCCACCGTCACCGTCCTCGGGCCGACGTCCGTGCCGGCGACGGTCGAGGAGCTGCACGAGCAGGGCGACCAGGCCTGGCTGCTCGCCACCACCCGCGAGCTCGACGACGCGATCCTGCGGCTGCGCACCAACGAGCTGTCCGTCGGCACCTGGCTGCTGCGCACGGAGGGCGACGTCGCGACGGTGGCCGCCTACGACGAGTTCCTGCTCGCCAACCGCGACGACTGGCTGGTCAACGAGACCATCGGTTTCTACAAGCGGACGGTCAAGCGGCTGGACACCACGTCCCGCAGCCTGTTCGCCCTGATCGAGCCGGGCAGCTGCTTCGCCGGCCTGCTCGCCGAGATCGCGTTCGCCGCCGACCGCTCGTTCATGCTCGAGGGGCAGTTCGAGGACGACGACGACCCGAAGCCGCCCGCCGTCGTCCGGCTGGACGAGTTCAACACCGGCCTGCTGCCGATGAGCAACGACCTGACCCGCCTGCAGGTCCGCTTCCTCGGCAGCGCCGACGAGCTGGCCGCCGCGGAGGGCGCCGTCGGGCGGGACCTGCTCGCCGCCGACGCCCTCGAGCTCGGCCTGGTCACCAGCGCTCCGGACGACATCGACTGGGAGGACGAGATCCGCCTGGTCGTCGAGGAGCGCCGGAGCTTCTCCCCCGACGCGCTGACCGGCATGGAGGCCAACCTCCGCTTCGCCGGCCAGGAGACCCCGGAGACCAAGGTCTTCGGCCGCCTCACCGCCTGGCAGAACTGGATCTTCCAGCGGCCCAACGCCGCTGGCCCCGAAGGAGCACTGCGCCGGTACGGGACCGGTCAGCGGGCCGACTACGACAGGAAGCGGGTCTGACCATGACCACCACGGAGTCCACCCCCCAGTCCGGCACGGTCACCGGCGAGGCCCCCACGCCCACCGGCCCGACGTCGAAGATCGACTACAGCGAGAAGATCCCGAACAACGTCAACCTCGCCGGCGACCGCAAGCTCCAGCGGGCGCTGGAGGGCTGGCAGCCCAAGTTCATCGACTGGTGGAAGAACCTCGGCCCGTCGATCCCGACCCACGACGTCTACCTGCGCACCGCCATCGCGGTCGGCCGCGACGGCTGGGCGCACTTCGACCGGGTGCCCATGGAGGAGTACCGCTGGGGCATCTTCCTCGCCGAGCAGGACCCGGACCGCAAGGTCAACTTCGGCGACCGGAAGGGCGAGCCGGCCTGGCAGGAGGTCCCGGGTGAGCACCGGTCGGACCTGCGCCGGCTGATCGTCGTCCAGGGCGACACCGAGCCCGCCTCGGTCGAGCAGCAGCGCCACCTCGGCATGACCGCGCCGTCGCTCTACGACATGCGCAACCTGTTCCAGGTCAACGTCGAGGAGGGCCGCCACCTCTGGGCGATGGTCTACCTGCTGCACGCCTACTTCGGGAAGGACGGCCGCGAGGAGGCCGAGCAGCTGCTCAAGCGCAACTCCGGCGACTTCGACTCGCCCCGCATCCTCGGCGCGTTCAACGAGGAGACGACCGACTGGCTGTCGTTCTTCATGTTCACCTACTTCACCGACCGGGACGGCAAGTACCAGCTCGGCACGCTGAAGGAGAGCGGCTTCGACCCGCTGGCGCGCACCTGCGAGTTCATGCTCAAGGAGGAGGCGCACCACATGTTCGTCGGCACCACCGGCGTGCAGCGCACGGTGCAGCGGACCGCCGAGCTGATGAAGGAGCACGGCACCGACGACATCTGGAAGTACGGCGGCATCCCGCTGTCGGTCATCCAGAAGTACCTCAACTTCCAGTTCTCCGTGTCGATGGACCTGTTCGGCTCCGAGACCTCGTCGAACGTGGCGGCCTACTACACGTCCGGCCTCAAGGGACGCTGGATGGAGACCCGGCGCAAGGACGACCACCAGCTGCACGACCTCACGATGGACGTGCCGGTCATCGAGAACGGCCGGATGAGCACGAAGACCGTGCCGATGCTCACCGCGCTGAACCTCGACCTCCGCAACGAGTACGTCGCCGACTGCGCCAACGGCGTCAAGCGGTGGAACCAGGAGCTCGAGGACGCCGGACTCGAGGAGCGGCTGTTCCTGCCGCACCAGGCGTTCAACCGCAAGGTCGGCTCGTTCGCCGGCCACCACGTCACGCCCACGGGCGAGATCGTCGACGAGGCGACCTGGGAGCGGACGGTCGACGACTACCTGCCCTCCCGCGACGACCGTGCACAGGTGGCCGAGCTGATGGTGCCGCACTACGACACCGGCGACTTCGCGGGCTGGATCGCGCCGCCGTCGGTCGGCATCAACTCGATGCCGGTCGAGTACGACTACGTCCGCTTCTGAGGACCACGTCCGCTCGACGGCTGTGGCCGGGCCTCTCGGGTCCGGCCGCAGCCGTCGCCGCTCGCCTGTGACACCCGCACCGGCCGGGAACGACCGGTCCTCTCGGCAGAAGAAGGGATGAGCACCGTGGCCACCCTGGACACCGCCCCACCAGCTCCGAGCGCCACCCCCGCACCGTCCCCCGCGTCGCCGGGCACCGAGCTGTTCAACGCGGCGGAGTGGCTGGTCACCCGCAACGCGCGTGCGACCCCCGATCGGCGGGCGATCACCGCCATCGACCTCGACGGCAGCGTGCGCAGCCTGTCCTACGCCGAGCTGGACGAGGCGGTCCGCCGGTTCGCGGCGGCGCTCGTCGCCTCCGGGGTCCGGCCCGAGGAGCGCCTGCTGCTGTGCATGGGTGACACGCCCGAGCTCCTCACGGCGTTCCTCGCCGGCCTCCACATCGGCGCGGTGCCGGTGCCCGTCAGCACGATGCTCAAGCCGAAGGACATCGCGACGCTGGCCACGGACAGCCGGGCGCGGATGGTCGTGCTGACGTCGGAGTTCGCCGACCTCGGCTCGGCCGTGGGTGGGTGCCGCGACCTCGCCGACGTCGTGATCTTCACCGACGAGCCGCTGCCCGAGGTCACCGGTGCCCGCGTGCGGACGTGGAACGCCTTCGTCGCCGCCGGGGAGCATCTTCTCGACCAGGTCGCCGAGCCGTACCCCACCGTCGCGGACTCCCCCGCGTTCTGGCTGTACACCTCCGGCACCACCGGGACGCCCAAGGGCGCGATGCACCGGCACGGTTCCCTCCGGGACACCGCCGACACCTACGCCCGCGACATCCTGGCCATCGGGCCGGACGACGTCGCATTCTCCGTCGCGAAGTTCTTCTTCGCCTACGGGCTGGGCAACACGCTGACGTTCCCCTTCTCCGTGGGCGCGAGCACCGTGCTCGACCGCTCCCGTCCCAGCCCCGCCGGAACCCTGCGGGTGCTGCGCGACCAGCGGCCCACCCTGTTCTTCGCCGGTCCCACGTACTACGCGGCCCTGCTGGCCGCCGGGCTGCCGACCGACGCCTTCGCCGGAGTGCGGGCCTGCGTCTCCGCCGGGGAGGCTTTCCCTGCGGCGCTGTTCGAGCGGTTCACGGGCACCTTCGGCGTGGAGATGCTCGACGGCATCGGGTCCACCGAGATGCTGCACATCTTCATCAGCGGCCGCCCCGGCAGGACGCGCGCCGGGTCCACCGGCGAGATCGTCCCGGGCTACGACGCGAAGATCCTCGACGACGACGGTGCGCCCGTGCCCGACGGGACGCCCGGGAACCTGTTCGTCAAGGGCTCGTCCGCGGCGACGGGCTACTGGTCCCGCACGGACGTGACCCGGCGGGTGTTCCAGGGCGAGTGGGTGCGCACCGGTGACACATACGTCCGCAGCGCCGACGGCTTCTTCTCCTCCCTCGGCCGCACGGACGACATCATCAAGGCCGGCGGCATCTGGGTCTCCCCCACGGAGGTGGAGGAGCGGCTGCGCAGCCATCCGCAGGTCGCGCAGGTCGTGGTCGTGTCCGTTCCCGACGAGACGGATCTCGACAAGCCGGTGGCCTGCGTCGTCCTCGCCCCGGGCTCCGATGCCACGGAGGAGGACCTCGTCGCCTTCTGCCGGGACGGGCTCGCTGCCTTCAAGCGGCCGCGCAACATCGTGCTCTTCGAGGAGCTGCCCACCACCGCCACCGGCAAGCTCCAGCGGTTCCGGATCCGCGAACTGGCGATCGAACGCCTCGGCGCGGCCAAGCCCGACCTCACCCCGATCACCGGAGGCCCCGCGTGACAGCGACCGACACCACGGCACCGGAGATGCCGGCGGCCACCGGCAGGGCGGTGGAGGTCGACCTCCTCGTCGTCGGGGCCGGGCCCGCCGGTCTCTACGCCGCCTACTACGCCGGCTTCCGCGGCCTGCGGACAGCCGTCGTCGACAGCCTTCCGGAGCCGGGCGGTCAGGTCATGGCGCTCTACCCGGAGAAGATGGTCTACGACGTCGCGGGCTTCCCCGGCATCAAGGGACGCGACCTGGTGGCCGGTCTGGTGCAGCAGGCGGCCCGGTTCGACCCGGTCTACGTGCTCGGCGAACGTGCGGAGCGCCTGACCAACGAGGCGGGGCACCGGCCGCGCGCCGGCGACCGGCTGGTCGTGACCACCGACAAGGGCACCCGCATCACCTGCGGCGCCGTCGTCATCACCGGCGGCATCGGCACCTTCACGCCGCGGCCCCTGCCCGGCGGCGACCAGTGGGAGGGCCGCGGGCTGACCTACGTCGTCAAGGAGCTCGCCGCGCACACCGGCCAGGACGTCGTCATCGTGGGCGGCGGCGACAGCGCGGTGGACTGGGCGCTGGCCCTGGACGACATCGCCGCCTCGGTGACCCTCGTGCACCGGCGCAAGAACTTCCGCGCTCACGCGGCCAGCGTCGCCGACATGGAGAAGGGCCGCACCGTCGTCGTCACCGACGCCCAGGTGAGCCACCTGGAGGGGAACGACGTGCTGCACACGGTGCACGTCCGGCACAAGGACGGCATGATCACCCCGCACAAGGCGCACGCCGTGATCGCGGCGCTGGGTTTCACCGCGGACATCGGGCCCCTGGAGACGTGGGGCATCGACATCGTCGACCGCAAGATCCTCGTCGACACGGCGATGCGGACCTCCGTGTCCGGCGTGTACTCCGCGGGTGACATCACCGAGTACGCGGGCAAGGTGCGGTTGATCGCCGTCGGCTTCGGGGAAGCAGCGACCGCGGTGAACAACGCCGCCACGTACCTCGACCCCGACCAGCCCCTCTTCCCGGGCCACAGCAGCGACGACCCCGCCGGCATCGGCGCGAGCGCCTCCGCCTGACCCGGTCCCACCGCGAGGAGAAGACCCGTGCCCTACGTCATCGGCTCCGAGTGCATCGACACCACCGACATGTCCTGCGTGGAGGAGTGCCCGGTCGACTGCATCTACGAAGGCGACCGGAAGCTCTACATCAATCCCAAGGAGTGCATCGACTGCGGTGCCTGCGAGCCGGTCTGCCCGGTCGAGGCCATCGCGCAGGACCGGCGGGTCAGCGACGACAACGAGCCGCACATCGCCGACAACCGCCGCTTCTTCGTGGAGGTGCTGCCGGGCCGCGACGCCGCCCTGGGCAGCCCCGGAGGCGCCTCCAAGGTGGGGCGCATCGGCGTCGACACCGAACTGGTCGCCGACGCCTGATGGCCCTCTGGGCGCTGGACGGCGTCGCCCCGGAGGTCCACCCCTCGGCGTGGGTCCATCCGGAGGCGACCGTCATCGGCCGCGTGCACATCGGCCCGGAGGCCAGCATCTGGCCGCAGGCGGTGCTGCGCGGCGACTACGGCGAGATCCGGGTGGGCGCCCGGACGTCGATCCAGGACGGCACGGTGCTGCACACGACGGCGGAATGGCCGACGGTGATCGGCCACGACTGCGTCGTCGGCCACCTGGCGCACCTCGAGGGCTGCACGGTCGGCAACCGGTGTCTGGTCGGCTCGAACTCGGTCGTGCTGAACCGAGTCGTGATCGGGGACGGGTCGCTGGTCGGCGCGGGCGCCCTCGTGGCGGAGGGCAGCGCGATCCCGCCCGACCACCGGGCCCTGGGCATCCCGGCGCGGGTGCGGCCGGGTGCCGGGATCGCCGCGCACATGGACGACGCCGTGGCGGCCTACGTCGAGAACGCCCGCCGCTACCGCGACGGGCTCGTCCGCGTGGAGTGACGCCGTCAGCGCAGCCCGCCGGTCGCCTCGACGACGGTGCCGGTCATCCACCCTGCGTCGGCACCCAGCAGGAACGTGATGACGGCGGCGACGTCGTCCGGATCGCCCAGCCGCCGCAGGGCCGGCGCCTTCGCCATCGCCTCGATCGCCGCCTCCCCCGTGGTCGCTCGCAGCTGCGGGGTGTCGGTGGCGCCGGCGCGCACGGCGTTGACGCGGATGCCCTGCCGTCCGAGCTCCTTGGCCGCGACGCGCACCGCGGCCTCGGCGGCCGCCTTGCCCATCACGTAGGAGGTCTGCCGGGCGGGGGCCAGCTCCGCGGCGACCGACGAGACGACGACGACGGAGCCGCCGTCGGAAAGCCGGCGTCCCGCCTCCTGCAGGGTGAGCGCGACCGACCGGGCGTTCAGCGCCCAGGAGTCGTCGAGCTCGTCGAGCGTGAGCTCGTCCAGTCGGGTGTAGGTCCAGGCGCCGGCGCAGTGCACCACGCCGGTGAGCGTCTCACCGGCGGCGTCGAAGGCCGCTGTCAGGTCCTCCGGCCGCCGGACGTCGCACGGCACCGTCCGCACACGCCCGCCCAATTCCGCGACGAGGTCCGCGGCGCGCTCGGCGCCGGTGCGGTGCGTGAAGACGACGGATCGGCCGCCTGCTGCGAGGCGGCGGACGAGGGCCGCGCCGATGCCGCTGCTGCCGCCGAGGACCAGGACGACGCCGTCTGCCACCATGCGCGACATTCTACGGGGCACCGCTGTGCAGTAGGTTCCGTGTAGCGGGATTCCGACGATCCGAGGAGAACGCGGTGCAGGTCTTCCTGACCCTGAGTTTCGACCAGACTGCGGTGGCCGCCGAGGCACGCGCCGCCGAGGAGGCGGGCTACGCCGGGGTCGCCGCCGGCGAGCACCTGTTCTTCCACGGCCCGCACCCGAACGGGTTCGTCGCCCTGGCCGCGGCCGCGGGAGCCACCAGCCGCATCCGGCTGCTGACCTCCCTCACCGTGCTCCCGCTCTATCCCGCGGCGCTGGCCGCCAAGCTGGCGACGACCCTCGACCAGGTATCCGGCGGCAGGTTCGACATGGGCGTGGGGGTCGGCGGCGAGTACCCCCCGGAATTCGTGGCCGCAGGCGTCGACGTGACGCAGCGCGGCGCCCGGACGGACGAGGCGCTCGAGCTGATGCGGGCCCTGTGGGCCGGCGGGAGCGTGGACTTCGACGGCCGGTTCACGCGCGTCCCGGACCTCGCCCTCGCCCCGGGACCGGTGCAGCCGGGGGGCCCGCCGATCTGGCTGGGCGGCCGCAGCCCGGCCGCCGTCACCCGGGCGGGGCGCTTCGGCGACGTCTGGATGCCGTACATGTACACCCCCGAGCAGCTGGCCTCGAGCCTGGCCGAGGTGTGGACGGCGGCCGAGGCGGCCGGGCGCGATCCGGCCTCGGTCCGTGGCGCGGTGTTCTGCTGGGGCGGTGTGGACCCGGACGCCGCAGTGGCCCGGCAGGAGGTCATCGAGGGGGTCAGCGCGGTCTACCAGCAGGACTTCACGCGGCTCGCCGACCGGTACCTCCTGCACGGCGATCCCGACCGGGTGGTCGCCCGCGCGCGCGAGTACGCCGACGCCGGAGCAGACACGGTGATCTTCTCGCCCGTCGGGGCCGGCGCCCGCCGCCGCGAGATCGTGGACCTGTTCACCGCCGAGGTACTCCCGAAGATCCAGCCGCCCACCTGAGGAGTGTCGTGTCCCCCCAGCTTGCAGTCCGGCCCAGGAGGTGAACGTGGCGTCCAGCGCAACGTCCCCGCTGCAGCGGCTGGGCGGGCCGGCCCTGTTCGTCCTTCTCTGGAGCACCGGCTTCGTGGGGGCCAAGTACGGGCTGCCGTACGCGCCGCCGTTCACCTTCCTCACCGTCCGGCTTGCCGTCGCCGCGGTCCTCCTGGCGCTGCTCGCCGCCGCGCTGCGCTCGGCCCGGATGTCCGCCCCGGCCCAGTACGGCCGGGCCTCGGTCGTCGGTCTCCTGCTGCACGCCGGCTACCTGGGCGGGGTCTTCTACGCCATCTCGCTCGGGATCCCCGCCGGCGTGGCAGCGGTGGTGGTGAGCCTGCAGCCGGTTCTCACCGCCGTCCTCGCCGCCCGGGTCCTGGGAGAGCGACCGGCGGCGCGCCAGTGGCTGGGCCTCGTCCTGGGAGTGGCCGGCGTCGCGCTCGTCGTCGGACCGGGCATCGCCGAGTCCGGGTCGGACCGGTCGCTGTCGGTCCCGGGGCTCGTCGCCTGCCTGGTCGCGCTGGCGTCCGGGACGCTCGGCACCGTCTACCAGAAGCGGCACGGCGACGGCATCCCGCTGGTCTGGGGCACGGCGGTGCAGTACGCCGCGGCCGCGGCGCTGCTCCTCGCGGTGGCGGCCGCGACGGAGGACATGTCGATCCGCTGGACCGGCGAGTTCGTGCTCGCCTTCGTCTGGCTCGTCCTCGTCCTGTCCCTCGGTGCGGTTCTCCTGCTCCTCCTGCTGCTGCGCCGGGGAACCGCGGCCGGGGTGTCGAGCCTGTACTACCTCGTGCCGCCGGCCACCGCGGTCGAGGCGTATTTCCTGTTCGGCGAGCAGGTGAGCCCGCTGTCCCTCGCGGGAATCGTGGTCACGGCCCTCGGTGTCGCCCTCGTCGTCGTGGCGCCGCGGTCCGGGCAGCCACCCACGTCGACATCGGCGACCGCACGGACGTCGACGCCGCGGTGACGCTCCTCGTCGACGAAGCAGACTGGCGGATGACCCAGCTCATCACGCCCGGGGCCCTGTCTCCGCCCCGACGCCCTGACATGTCAGCGGGCCCTCGGCCGACGTCCACTGCCTCGAGGAGGCCTGCATGAGCACCACCACCGAAGAGGTCGACGAGATCCGGGCATTGGCCCGGTCGGTCGCGGCCGGCCGGATCGCGCAGTACGCCGCCGAGGTCGACGAGGCCGGTCGGTTTCCCAGCGAGGGCTACCGGGCCCTGGTCGAGGCGCAATTGCACGCCGTCGTCATTCCCGAGGCCTACGGCGGCGTGGGCGCGGACGCGCTCACCGGCGCGGTCGTCGCCGAGGAGATCGCCCGGGTCTGTGCCACCACCCAGCAGGTCTCCGGCGCGAACGAGCTGTTCGCCTGGCCGCTGCTGCTCGCCGCCACCGAGGAGCAGAAGCAGCGCTGGCTGATCCCGATCGCGGCGGGCGAGGCGCTCGGGGCGTTCGCGCTGTCCGAGCCCGAGGCAGGCAGCGACGTCGCGGCGATGACCACACGGGCGGTCGCGACCGAGGACGGCTGGCGGCTGCGCGGTACCAAGCGGTGGATCACCAACGGCGGCGTGGCCAACTGCTACGTCCTGTTCGCGGTCACCGATCCCGACGCCGGCAGTCGGGGGATCTCGGCCTTCGTGGTGGCGAAGGACGACGCCGGGCTCTCGTTCGGCGCGCCCGAGCGGAAGATGGGCCTGAAGGGCTCGCCCACGACGGAGGTGTACCTCGACGACGTCCCGTTGCCTGCCGACCGGCTGATCGGCCGGCCGGGTGAGGGGCTGTCCATCGCTCTGGGAACGCTGGACCGGACCCGCACCGGCGTGGCCGCCCAGGCGGTCGGCATCGCCCAGGGCGCCCTGGACGTCGCTGTGGGCTACGTGTCCGAGCGGCGCCAGTTCGGCCGCGTCCTGGCCGAGTTCCAAGGGCTGCAGTTCATGCTCGCCGACATGGCCGTGGCCGTGCGCGCCGCCCGGCTGCTCACCCACGCCGCGGCGGTGGAGATCGAGGCCGGCTCGCCCACGATGGGTGCGGCCGGCGCGGCGGCGAAGCTGTTCGCCTCGGACACCGCCATGAAGGTCACCACCGACGCCGTGCAGTTGCTCGGCGGCTCCGGTTACGTGAAGGACTTCCCGGTCGAGCGGATGATGCGCGACGCCAAGATCACCCAGATCTACGAGGGCACCAACCAGATCCAGCGGATCGTGATCGCGCGCGACCTGCTCTCCCGCGCCGCGCGCTGAGCGGCCCGGAGGCCACGGGTCCCCTTGGGAATCCGGCCAGGTCGGCCGGGGCGTGCATCCGCGTCATCACCGTGCACCCCGGTATACCGAGGAGCGGTTTGCACTGGTGGTGGGCCGGGTCGCCGACCCCCACTTGGCGCCGTCCAGCAGGCCGTCAGGTCCCCGGAGCGGGCTGTGTCTGTTCACTCCGGCGGAGGGCGCGACCCAGTGAAACGGGTTGGCTCGCCCCCTCCGTCAGCACCTGCATCGGCGACTGGTTCGCCGACACCTTCGCGGAGCCGAAGCGTCGATCCGCAGCCCCGACCGGACTTCGCCGTCCATCGGTAGCGGGGCCGCCGCACGCGGTCGAGTGCCGCACGCCGCCTCGGGAATCAGTACGGCGGGGGGTCCGCCGCCGGGTCGTAGGGCGGTGGTGGGGGTTCCGGTGGTCGCAGGCCGGGTGGTCGGGTGGTGCGGGTGATCCCGCACGGGCTGGTGACGTGCAGGGTGCCGTCGGGCTCCATGCGGAAGACCCAGCCGCGCGCGAAGGTCTTCAACCGGTGATGGGAGCGGCATGCACAACACAAGTTCGTGCACGTCGTGGGCCCGCCCTCGGCGTGCGGGACCACGTGGTCGAGGTCGGCCCAGCCGGCCCGCTGCCCGCAGTTGGGCATGCGGCACCGGCGATCCCGGGTCTTCACGAACCGACGCTGGGCGGCCGTGGGCTCGTAGCCGTCGGTCGGCGGGGGCATGCCGGCCACCGGGCAGCTGCACCCCACATCGGCCGCATCGGCGTCGGTCCCGTCGGTGTCAGAATGCCCCGCCTCCGGGTGCTCAGCTTCCGGATGCGTCTGCTCAGGCTGCACCTCGTCGGGCTGCTCGATATCGCAGTCGTCGGCGTCCGGGTTGTCGGCCTGCGGCTGCTGGGCCGCCGGCGGCGTGTCGGGGTGGTCGGGGCAGCCCTTCGCCGCCAGGCGAGCCAGCTCGGCGGCGGTGACGGTGGCCAGCAGCCGCCCGTGCTCGTCGGTGAGCGCGAACGTCAGCGACCCGCCCTCGGGGGTGGTCAGGCCGAGGGCGCCGACGCGACGGAGCAGATCACGCAGGTGAGCGGCGGTGATCGGGAACCCGTTGACCTCGCCGCCCCGGGTCCCGCCGCGTGTGGTCGCGCCCTCCAGCCCCTCGAGGGTGGCGCTGACGGCCAGATTGACCGTGACGCCGGGCAGGCCGTGGTCGGCCGGCCGCAGCAGGAGCATCGACATGATCGATGCCCGGATCTGCCCGATCGGGCGCGGATCACCGTCGGCCTTGGCCATCCTCGCCAGCTGGTCGATCACGTCGTAGCAGGCCGCCGCCTCCTCGGCCGTCATGTCCCCGGCCAGGGTCGCCATGCCGTCGCCGGTGTCGCCCACGCGCACGTCGGCGGCCTGCTTGGCCTCCTCGTGCCGCTCCTCGATCGCGGTGGCGTCCAGTTCGGCCAGCAGCTCCAACGCCCGCGACCGCAGCCGGGCCGGCGACAGATCGCCCGCCTCCGGGAGCAGCGCCGCCTCCACCGCACCGGCCAGCTCCGGCGTGGTGTGCTGCAGCGCGTCGGCGAGCACCCCGGCCCGACGTTCGTCGATCTCCCCGCGGCGCAGCAAGGCGAACGTGGCCGGCAGCTTCTGCTGCCACGTGTAGGCCCGCCGGGCCCGGAAGGCGGCGGTGCCCCGCCCGAGGGTGATCGCATGGGCCACCTCGTCGGGAAAGAACTCACTCACCCCGGGAAACTCCGGATCGGTCTTCCGCCACGTCCGGCTGCGGGCACCCGGCGTCCCCGCGGGCGGATCGTCGGCGTCGGGACGTAGTTCGGCCAGCCGCAGGATCAGATCCGCCTCCCGGGCAGCGTCCCGCGCCCGGTTGCGCTGGATCCGCCCCAGCTCGGCGGCGACGTCCTCATCATCCAGCCACGACACCGGCAGCCGCGGCCCGGACTCCGGCTGGGCCCGCAGCCAGTCGCCCACCAGGCCCTCCACCCCGGAGGTCGCCGCCATCCGCTGCACGAGTCGAACATACGTGCGACCACTGACAATTTCGGCAGGTGGGCCGGACGATCGAGGGAAAAGGTGCGCCGGGCGTCGACCGCCGGGGGGAGGACAGCCCGCGGTGTCACGGCTGCCCGAGCAGTGATGACGTGGACCCGAGCCGGTAGCTCGACCTCGGTCACCGCTGACTGCTCGGACGCGAGCACCGGGCTGCACATCGCGACGTCCCTCTGCGACGTGCCCGTGTCGCCGAGCCGACCCGGGGAAACGTCCCACGCCGTCCTAGGGGCGCAGCTGCCGGTAGAGGCGCGCGAGGTCGGGGACCTGGAAGTGGGCGTTGAGGCCGCTCGGGTTCGGCACCACCCAGGTGGCCGCCCCGCCGATGCGCTCCGACTGCAGGCCCATGACGGCCTTCGGACGGTCGAAACCGACCCGCCAGGCCGTGATGCCGAGGACGGCCAGCACGTGGGGCCGGAACTCGGCGACCAGTTCGGCCAGTGCGGCGGCGCCCTCGCGCAACTCGTCGCGGGTCAGCTCGGCGGCCGCCCGCGTCGGTCGGGCCACGACGTTGGTGATGCCGAGCCCGTGCTCGGGCAGCTGCCGGTCCTCGTCGGGCGCGAACAGCCGGGGCGTGAACCCCGCGAGGTGGATGGCCGGCCAGAAGCGGTTGCCCGGCCGGGCGAAGTGGTGCCCACGCTCGGCCGACATCACCGACGGGTTGATCCCGCAGAACAGCACGTCGAGGTCCGGCGCGATGACGTCGGGCAGCGGTTTGTCGCGCACGATCAGCCTTCCAGGACCGCCCAGCCGTGGGCGGGCAGCCGCACCCGGTCATCGGCCACCTCGGCGTTCCCCGCGAGGACCACGCGGACGCCGGCCGCGGGAACCTCGGCCGGCCGGTCCCCCACCGACAGGGCGACGACGAGCCGTCCGCCGTCGCCCACCGCCTCGTAGACCAGCTGCTCGTTGGCCAGGTGCAGGGTCCTCGTCCGCGCCGTGTGCAGCCACCGGTGCCGGCGGCGCAGGCCGATCAGCTCCCGGTGCAGCGAGTAGGTGGGCAACCCCAACGGCGAGAGCTCCCTCGGCGTGGCCGGGAACGGCGGCCGGACGGCGTCGTCCCCTCCGGCGCGGTCCTCCTTGACCCCGCGGAAGGCGTGCTCGTCACCGGCGTAGATCGCCGGGGTGCCGCCGGTGGTGAGCAGGACGACCAGCGCGTGCGCGAGGTGGCGCTCGTCGGTGAGCCGGCTGGCGATGCGGGTGACGTCGTGGTTGCCCAGGAAGGTGTATGGCACGAACGAGTCGAGGAAGCCGCCGTGCCGGGTGAGCGCCGCGTCGAGCTCGAAGAAGTTGCCGTCGTTGAGCGAGCTCCAGACCGCTTTCCACAACTCGTACTGCGTGACCGCGTCGACGTGCGCCCCGGCCACGAAGCCGGCGTAGTCGCCGTGGATGACCTCGCCCATGAGATAGGCGTCCGGGTGCCGGGCGCGCACGCGATCGGCCACCCCGGCCCAGAACGACGTCGGGACGGCGTAGGCCGCGTCCAGCCGCCAGCCGTCGACCCCCCGGTCGAGCCAGGAGGTCATGACCTCGACGACGTGGTCGGCCACCGCCGGCTCGTCGTGGTGCAGCGCGACGAGGGCGGAGTGCCCCTCGAAGTCGTCGTACTCCGGTTCGGTGCCCGGCCGCCACGCGTCCGCGCCGTCCGGCCAGCGCAGCCGGAACCACGAGGCTGTCGGCGTGGCCGGCCCGTGCTCCAGCACCGCCCGGAACGCCGGGTGGCCGCGGCCCACGTGGTTGAACACCCCGTCGAGCAGCACCCGGAGCCCGCGCTCCCGGCAGGCGGCGATCAGCGCGTCGAGGTCGGCGTCGTCCCCGAGCCGAGGGTCGACGCGCAGGTGGTCGGTGGTGTCGTAGCCGTGGGTCCCGGAGGCGAACACCGGCCCCAGGGCGAGACCGGAGGCACCCAGCTCGACCGCGTGGTCCAGCCATCCGGCGACATGGCCGAGCCGGTGGACGACGGCCTGGTCCGGGCCGGCCTCACGCTCGGCGCCGACGAACCCCAGCGGGTACACGTGCCACCAGATGACGTCCTGCACCCAGCCCGGCTCGCGGGCGCCCGTCGTCGACATGCCGCCGATGCTGCCGCACCGCTCGCCGCCGTCCCCGGGCACCGTTCCCAGCTGCCGCCGGGCAACGCTCGTCGGGGAGGTCGCAGCGGGGCCCTCACACCCAGGGCGGACGGTCGAGCCGCCCACGGCGCACGGCGTCGAGCCGCGCCAGGGTGCGGACACCGTCCACGACGTCGAGCCCCCACCCCCGGAGGACGTCCCGCACGGAGCCGGACGTCGGCGGGCCCGACGGGGTGCTCGCCAGCGCCCGCAGGACGACGACGCACAGGAGCAGGAAGACCACGGTTCCCACGCCACCCACCCCGTTCCGCCCGGCGGCCGGCTCCACCCCGCCTCGATGCCTCCACTCTGCGAGGTGTCGCGCCGGCCGAACAGTGGCAGGGACGCCGTCGTCCGCACTGTTCCTGCCATACCGCAGACTGCCCCCGTGCCGTCCCTGCGCTGCCCCTGCGGCAGCGGCCTCCCCCTCGACGAGTGCTGCGGCCGGCTGCACGACGGGACGGCGACGGCGGCGACCGCCGAGCAGCTGATGCGCTCGCGGTACAGCGCCTTCGCCCTCGGCGACCCCGGCTACCTGCTCGCCACGTGGCACTCCACGACCCGGCCGCCGGTCCTGGAACTCGACCCGGACGTGCACTGGACCGGTCTGGACCTCCTGGCCACGACCGGCGGGACGCTGCTGAGCGCCGAGGGCACCGTGGAGTTCCGCGCCTCCTACCGGGTCAGCGGTCGAACCGGCGCCCAGCACGAGCGCAGCCGGTTCGTCCGCGAGGACGGCCGGTGGCGCTACCTCGACGGCGTCTCGGTGACCTGAACGGCGGCGATCAGGCGGACACGTCCTCGTGGGTGTTCACGCCGGGGATCCGGCGGACCGATCCCCACCCGAACCGGGCCCACGCCACGAGCAGCGCGGCCCCGACCAGGGACCCGAGGGTGTCGTGGACGAGGTCCCCGTTGGTGTCGTCGTTGCCCTCGGACAGGTCCGTGCCGAACCAGGCGTCGGACCGCCACTCGTAGACCTCCCACAGCGCCCCGACGGCGATGCCGAGCGCCGCTGTCACGACGGCGATGCCCACGTAGTGCGGCAGGTGGGTCTCGTCGCGGGGGTCGGGGACGACCTCGACCCGGGCGAGGGCGATGTAGATGACCGGCGCGGTGAGCATCGGCAGGGTGACGTGGACCAGGTCGTCGAACCGGAGGAACTCGTCGTAGAGCCCCAGCACCTCCCCGTAGCCCTGGAGCACCATGGCGGCGGTCACCGACAGGTCGTAGACCCGCGGCAGGTTCACCAGCCGGGCCGCCACCGTGACGCCGCCGAGCACGAGCAGCAGCGCGGCCGCCCCCGTCCGGCCGGTGACCGCGTAGCCGACCGCGCCGCCGAGGAGCACCACCCGCAGGACGTCGATGCCGTCGCGGACCACCGGGGTCCAGTCGCCCAGCAGGATCCTGCGTCCGTCCACCGGGTGCGCCTACCCCGGAGGGTGGTGCGGCTCACCCGGGGGCCGGGCGGACACGAGCCGCCCCGCGGGCCGGTCGGTCCCCCGGAGAGGGGACGGCCGCCCGTCCCGGAGGCGCCACGCCCGGGCTGCTGACCTGCGACGACGCCACTCCCGGCATCGCCGATATGGCCAAGGTCACGCGCTGGAGATACCTCACACGTTCCGGACTGCATGTGAGGGGCCGTTTCGTCCGACGATCAGAAGGACGGCGCCCGCGGGCGCGATTCTTTGGACGGCCGGAGAGGCAGACGTGACAACCGAGAGCGGCGTAGTAGCCGGGCGCGGCATCCCCGACAGCGCGAACCCCGACGTGGTCCTCATCGGTGGCGGCATCATGAGCGCCACGCTGGCCGCCCTGATCGACGTCGTCGCGCCGCAGTGGAGCGTCACCGTCTTCGAGTCCGCCGGCGACGTCGCGACCGAGAGCTCGGACGCCTGGAACAACGCAGGCACCGGCCACGCGGCGCTGTGCGAGCTGAACTACACCCCCGCAGGCCCGGACGGCCGGGTCGACCCGGCCAAGGCCGTGACGATCAACGAGCAGTTCCAGGTGTCCCGGCAGTTCTGGTCCTACCTGGTGCGTGGGGGCATGACCGGCTCCCCCAAGGACTTCATCACCCCGGTCCCCCACCTCAGCTTCGTCACCGGCGAGGCCGGCCGTTCCTACATGCGCGCCCGCCACGAGGCCCTGGCCGCGCAGCCGCTGTTCGAGGGGCTGCAGTACACCGAGGACGCCGCCGAGCTGGCGCAGTGGGTTCCGCTGATGATGGCCGGCCGCGAGCCGTCGGAGACCGTCGCCGCGACCCGCTCGGTCGCCGGGACCGACGTGAACTTCGGCTCCCTCACCCGCCTGCTGTTCCAGGACGCGGAGACCCGCGGCCTCACGGTGCACCGCAACCAGCGCGTCCAGGGCCTCGACAAGGAATCCGACGGTCGCTGGAAGGTCACGGTGCGGGACACGCGTACCGGCGAGCCGCGGACGGTGCGGGCCCGGTTCGTCTTCGTCGGTGCCGGCGGGGGCGCCCTGCCGCTGCTGCAGCGCGCGGGCATCCCGGAGATCCGCGGATTCGGCGGCTTCCCGGTCAGCGGCCAGTTCCTGCGCACCACGTCGCCCGAGCTGGTCGGCCGCCACCAGGCGAAGGTGTACGGGCAGGCCGCGGTCGGCGCGCCGCCCATGTCGGTGCCGCACCTGGACCTCCGCCTCATCGACGGCGACCACTCGCTGCTCTTCGGCCCGTACGCCGGGTTCTCGCCGAAGTTCCTCAAGGCCGGGTCGTTGGTCGACCTGCCGCGCAGCGTCACGCCGGACAACCTGGGCTCGATGCTCGGCGTCGCGCGCACCGAGATGGGGCTGACCCGCTACCTGGTCAAGGAGGTGCTGCAGTCCCGCTCCGCGCGGCACGCGACGCTGACGGACTTCGTGCCCCTGGCCGAGGAGCACGAGTGGGACCTGATCACCGCCGGGCAGCGCGTCCAGGTGATCAAGCGCGACGCGGCGACCGGCCGCGGCGTCCTCCAGTTCGGCACCGAACTGGTCGTCGGCGGGGACGGCACGATCGCCGGCCTGCTCGGCGCCTCCCCCGGCGCCTCCACCGCGGTGTCGGCCATGCTGACCCTGCTGGAGCAGTGCTTCCCCGACCGGATGCCGGCCTGGCGCCCGGCGCTGCAGGAGGCCATCCCCTCCTACGGACGCCGGCTGTCCGAGGAGCCGGGGCTCCTCGCCGAGGTGCGGGCCGAGACCATGCAGGTGCTCGAGCTCAACGGCTGACGCCAACGGTGTGCTGCGAGGTCACTCCTCGCGGCGGGCCGCCGACCGGAGCAGCCCGGCCACCTCCGACGTCGAGGCGTAGGCCCCTGCGGTCAGGAACGACTGCTGGATGACCTCGTCGAGGCGTGCGCGCGACATCATGTCGTTGCCCATGACCTGCTGCTCCCCCGGACCCGGGGTGAAGACGACCGTCCGCACCCCCTCCGCCTCCAGCGCCCGCACCTCCCGCCGGAGCAGGCGGTCGGAGTACCGGCGGACCGACGGCAGGACGCCGGGACGCCAGCCGGCCGGCCCGCTCATGGGCGCGAGAACGATGACGACGTCCAGTTGCCGACCGCGCAGGACCGCCGCGTTCGTCGGTGAGTGGGCGCCGCCGTCGACGTAGCTGTGCCGGCCGATGCGCACCGGCGCGAAGTAGCCGGGCACCGCGCAGGACGCGCCGACCGCCCGGTGGATCGGCGCCTCCGGTGCACCCGGCCGGCCGAAGACCACCCGGCGTCCGTCGCGCCGCCGCACGGCGCAGATCCACAGGTCCGGCTGCGGCCACTCCGGGCGCTCGAGCTCCCGCAGCGCGGCCAGCTGCTCGAGGATGTCGTGCCGGCCCGGGGCCATGAGGGCCATGCCGGCCGCCATGGGGCGGAACAGCAACGGCCGGGACAGCGCCCGCCCCACCATGTGCCGGCCCGGCAGCCGCATGGGCCGCCGGATCAGCTCCAGCGGGCGGAGCGGCGCCAGCTCGGGGATCGGGGCCTCCGCGATCTGCCGCAGCACGTCGTCGTTCCCGGACAGGGGCGCCTTCACCGTCCAGGCCGCCAGGTCCTCGGCGGAGACGCCCAGCCGCAGCAACGTGCCGGTGATCGATCCCGCCGACGTGCCGACGATGATGTCGGCGGTGCGGGCGTCGAACCCGACATCGTTCTGCAGGACGGCGAGGACGCCGGAGTGGTACGCCTGCCCGACGACGCCGCCGCCACCCAGCACGAGGCCCACGCGTGTCACGGAGCGAGCCTGCCACGGCCATCGGCGTTCGAGCAGGTCGGGTCGCGAGTCGCGGGATCAGGGGTACGGCCGCGGGGGCGTCCACCGGCCGCTGCGCGCCGGCTGCCCGGCGTCGACCGGTGTGCCGCCGTGGACGGATGACCTCGTGCGCCACCCGCCTTGCTAGCGTCCGCGAATGGCTGTCGATCCCCGCGGTGCCGACCTCAAGCGCTACCTCCAGGAGGACCCGGGCGGGCCGGTGGTGATGCTCAACCTGCTGCGCTACGCCGAGGGCGGCCGGGAGCTGTATGCCCGGTACGCCGAGGCCCTGAGCAGCACCTTCCTGCCGCGCTACGGCGCGGAGGTGCTCTACGCCGGCGACGGCTCGACGTCGCTCGTCGCCGAGGACGGTCAGGCCTGGGACGCCGTCCTGCTGGTGCGCTATCCCTCCCGCCAGGCGTTCAGCGCGATGGTGGCCGACCCCGAGTACCAGCAGGTCACCGAGTTGCGGACCCGCGCGCTCACCGAGGCCGTCCTGCAGGCGACCAGTGCCTGGTAACGCATGGGCGGCGGTCCGGGCCCGCGTCCGCGGTTCCCTCTGGCCGATACCCGTGCTGGGCATCGTCGTCGCCGTCGGCCTCGGTGTGGCGCTGCCGGCGCTCGACGAGATGCTCGCCTCCCGGCCCGACGGACATCCCCTCGCCCTCGCATTCGGCGGCGGCCCCTCGGCGGCCCGTGACCTGCTGGCCGCCATCGCCGGCTCGCTCATCTCGGTGACCGGCCTGACGTTCTCCTTCACCGTGGTCGCGCTCCAGCTCGCCAGCAGCCAGCACTCGCCGCGGCTGCTCCAGACGTTCGTCACCGACCGGGTCGTCCAGCTGACCCTCGCCCAGCTGGTGGCGACCTTCGTCTACGCGCTCACCGTGCTGCGGACGGTGCGGACCGAGAGCGCGACGAACGACGAGAGCGCGTTCGTCCCGCGCCTGTCGGTCACCGTCGCGTTCGCGCTGACCCTCGTCAGCGTCGTCGCCATCGTGCTCTTCCTCGCCCACCTGGCCCGGTCGCTGCGGGTGGAGACGATGTACCGCGACGTCCACGACGAGGCGACCGAGACCTACGCCCGCGAGCTGCCGGCACAGGACGACCAGGACGACGAGCCGGGGGTCGACCTGCCGGCCGGATCCGGCCGGCCGCTGACGGCCCGCTCCAGCGGGTTCGTGGTCGACGCCGACCACCGGGCGATCGTGGCGGCGGCGACCGAGGTCGGCGTCACGGTGCTCCTCGGGGCGCGGATCGGCGATTCCGTCGTGGCCGGGACGCCGCTGGCCTCCGTCTGGCCCGCCGACACGGACGCGGATCTCGAACCTCTGGAGGATGCGCTGCACGACGGTGTGCGACTGGGGTTCGAGCGCTCCCCGACCCGCGACATCGCCTACAGCCTGCGCAAGGTCGTCGACATCGCCGTCCGCGCGCTGTCACCCGGGACGAACGACCCGACCACCGCCGTCCACGGGCTCTCCCACGTCTCCGCCCTGCTGGTCGAGCTGGTGGCGCGGCCACCGCGGCCGTCGGCCTTCCGCGACGACGACGGCGTCCTGCGCCTCATCGTGCCCCAGTGGGACGTCGCCAGTCTCATGCGGCTGGGGCTCGAGGAGCCGATCCAGTTCGCCTCCGGACAGCCGGCCGTCCTCCGCCGCATCGCCGGGCTGCTGCGCGAAGTGGCCTGGCGCGCACCGCGCGGCGTGCTCGACCACGACATCGAGGGCTACCTGCGGCAGGTGGTCGACCTGTCCCGGGAATCCACCGCGGTCAGCGACGCCGAGATCGAGAGCTGGGAACAGTGGGTCAGCGACGCGCTGGCGGGCCGGTGGGTGCCCGCCCGCCCGGAAGGGTCGATCGTCAGAGGGTGACGGCCACGGTGGCCGCGAGTTCGCGGCACGCCTCCAGATCGGCCGCCGTGGGCGGGCCGGTGAGGCTCAGCGGTGCCGCGACCTGCTTCCAGCGCAGCGCCCCGGTGATCTTCGCGATCGCGGCCAGGGCGCCGGCGGTGTCGTCCCCGCCGTGCACGTAGACCCCGAAGGGCAGGCCGACCGTCGCGTCGAGGCACGGGTAGTAGACGGTGTCGAAGAAGTGCTTGAGCGCACCGGACATGTAGCCGATGTTGGCCGGCGTCCCGAGCACGACACCGTCGGCCTCCAGCAGGTCGGCGGCCCCGGCGGACAGTGCCGGCCGCACGACGAGCTCGACCTCCTCGACCATGGCCACGCCCTCCCGGACCGCCTCCAGCACCGCCTGGAGGTTGGGCGACGGGGTGTGGTGGACGACGAGCAGCCGCGGCATGGCCGAATCATGCCTGACCCGAGGACGCCGATGCGTACGAGTGTTCCTATCGGTGCGTACGCTGCACGCCATGGACGACTCAAGGACCATGCGCGAGCGGATGCTCGCCGGTGACCTGTACATCGCCGACGACCCGGAGATCGGCGAGCAGAGCGCGGCGGCCCTGGACCTGATGGCCGCCTACAACGCCACCACGGTTCGCCAGGCCCCGCTCCGGCGGCAGCTGCTGGAAGAACTCCTCGGCGAGGTCGGCGAGGGCACCGAGATCCGGCCGCCCGTCTTCGTCGACTACGGCGCCCACATCCGGATCGGCGCCCGCTGCTTCGCCAACTTCGGTCTGGTGGCCCTCGACGTCGCCCCGATCACCATCGGCGACGACGTCCAGATCGGGCCCAACGTCCAGCTGCTGACACCGACGCATCCGATCGAAGCGGTGCCCCGGCGGCAGAAGTGGGAGGCGGCGCAGCCGATCACCATCGGCGACAACGTCTGGCTGGGCGGCGGCGCCATCGTGCTGCCCGGCGTCACCATCGGGGAGAACACCGTCGTGGGTGCCGGTTCCGTGGTCACCCGCGACCTGCCCGCCAACGTGGTCGCCGTCGGCAACCCCGCGCGCGTGGTCCGGTCACTGGCCGACGAGGGCTGACCGTGTCGGAGGCGCCGGCACGGCGGGCCCGCAGGCACGACCCCGGGCGCCGGGACCGGCTGGTGGACACGACGCTGGACGTCATCGCCCGGCACGGGGTCGCCGGCGCCACCCACCGGGCCATCGCCCACGCCGCCGACGTACCCCTCGGCTCGATCACGTACCACTTCGCCACGCTCGAGGAGCTGCTCACGGCCGCCTTCACGCGGCACGTAGACACCGTCGCCCCGCGGTTCGACGAGCGGATGCGGGCGGCCGAGAACCACGACGCGGTGCTCGACTACCTCACCGACCACCTCACCGGCGACCTGCTGGGCTCCGCCCGTGACCTCGTCCTCACCGTCGAGCTCTACGTCGCCGCCGCCCGGAACCCGGCACTGCGCGCGGTCACCCAGGATTGGATGGCCCGCAGCCGCCGGAGCCTCGAGCGTCACTTCGACCCCGTGACCGCCCGCGAGCTGGACGCGCTGGTGGAGGGGCTGGTGCTGCACAGCGCGCTCTCGACCGACCCGATGCACCGCGACCAGATCCGGCACGCGCTCGCTCGGCTCACGCGGTGACCGGCCAGCGACTGCACCGCCCTACCCGCCGATTGCGCCACGCGCGGTTCGCGGTGGCCGCCTGCTTCTTCCTCAACGCCGTCTTCTACGCCAACCTGGTGCCGCGGCTGCCGGAGATCAAGGCCGAGCTCGGGCTGAGCAACTCCGCCCTCGGTGCGGCACTCGCGGCACTCCCGCTCGGGGCGCTCGTAGCCGGGCTCTCCTCGGCCGCCCTCATCCGCCGGTTCACGTCGGCCCGGGTGGCGACCGGGGGGCTGGTGCTCCTCGGCCTGTCGCTGTGGGTCGTCGCCCTCGCGCCGAACTGGCCGGCGCTGGCGGCGGCGCTCCTCGTCGCCGGGGCGTTGGACGCGGTGGTCGACGTGGCGCAGAATGCGCACGGTCTACGGGTCCAGCGGCTCTACCGGCGGTCGATCCTCAACGGCTTCCACGGCATCTGGAGCATCGGTGCGGTGAGCGGTGGGCTGCTCGGGTCGCTCGCTGCGGGACTCCGGATCCCGCTCGTCGTCCACCTGGGCGCCTCGGCTCTCGTGTTCGGTGCCCTCGCGCTGCTGGCCTTCCGCGCGCTGCTCCCCGGGGACGACGAGGCCGACCGCGAGGACGGCCCGCTGCCCACCGGCGAGGCGACCCCCGCGGTCGTCCCGGCGACCGGCCGGCGGGCCGTCGTCCTCGCGCTGGCCGCGCTCGGCTTCCTCGCCGCCTGCGGCGCCTTCGTGGAGGACGCCGGGGCATCCTGGAGCGCGCTCTACCTCCGCACGGAGCTCGCCGCCGGTGCCGCCACGGCGGGGCTGGGCTTCGTCGCGCTGCAGGGGGCCATGACGGTGGGACGGCTCACCGGTGACCGGGTGGTCGACCGCTTCGGTCAGCGCCGGGTGGCGCAGGTGGGCGGGGCCGTGATCGCGGGCGGCATGGGCCTGGCCCTCGCTCTCCCGTCCGTCGCGACCACGCTGGTGGGTTTCGCGCTGGCCGGCCTCGGCGTCGCCACGCTCATCCCCGCCGTCTACCACGCCGCCGACGAACTGCCCCGGCTGCGCCGTGGCACCGGACTGGCGGTGATCAACTGGCTGCTGCGCATCGGCTTCCTGCTGTCGCCGCCGCTGATCGGGGTGCTGGCCGACGCCACGAGCCGGCGGGCGGCCCTGCTGACCGTGGTCGCGGCCGGGCTCGGCGCCCTGCTGCTCGGCGGGGCCCTCCGCTCCCGGGCGGCCGCGCCCGGGTGAGCGCCGACTGCGTCTGGGCGGCTCCCCTCACAGCAGCTCGGCGAGCAGGGCTGCCGCCCGCGCCGCGCCGTCGGTCTCGACCGGTCGGTAGGCGATCTCGCGGGTGAGCTCCTTGGCGATCGCCTCGGCCAGCGCCCCGGGGTCGACGGCCGCCGGGTACTCCAGGCACCGCCCGGCCTCGTAGCGGTCCAGTCGCGCCCGGACGTGGACGTTCTGCTCGAAGTGCCGGAGGAGCGGGACGTACACGAAGGGCTTGCGCAGCGCGGTCAGCTCCATGCAGGTGGTCAGACCGCCCTGGACCACCGCCAGATCGCACGCGGCGAGGTGCCGGTACAGGTCGGGCAGGAAGCCGACCACCTGCACGCCTGGCGTCACGGGCAGCGAGGCCGGATCGATCCGGGGGCCGGTGACGACGAGGAACCGCAGCTCCGGCACCATGCGCCGTACCAGCGGAACGGCGTCCAGGACTCGCACGAGGAGCGGGCCCCCGACACCGGAGCCGCCCACGGTGACCAGGCAGAGCCTGTCGTCGGCGCCGAGGCCGAGGTCCCGCCGCAGGTCCTCGGTGCCCGGCAGCGCCGCCGGGTCGAAACCCGTGACGTAGCCGGAGAAGTCGAAGTTGTCCTCCGTCCACTCCCGGATCCGGGGCAGCCCCGGCCCGAAGCTGGTCGTCACGACGTCCTCGGGCCGGCCCACGAAGATCGAGCGGTCGCGCACCCTCCGGAACCGGGCGCGGTGCTCGATCATCTCCGCGTTGTAGTCCGCGGTCAGCGCCGCCTCGGCCGCTCCGCCCTCGGGCATGGGCAGCCAGCCGACGAAGTCGGTCATCCACGCGAAGGAGAACCGCTTGAGCTCCGGGTTCTCGTGCAGGAAGTGGTCGACGTCCCACGCCTCGTCCCCGACGACCAGGTCGTAGCCGCCGTCGGCGACGACATCGTCGAAGACCATGAAGTTGTTCACCAGGATCTCGTCCATCCGCCGGATCGCCTGGAACGCGTTCAGGTCGTGCTCCCCCGACTCGTGCTCGATGTGCCCCGATTCGTTGGCCAGCCAGGCCGAGGCCGGGTGGATCCGCTCGCCGCTCTCCGCCAGTACCCGGGTGACCGGGTCCTGGGCCAGCCAGTCGATCTGCAGATCAGGGTGGAGGAGGCGCAGCTCCGCGGCGATCGCGGCGTCGCGGCGGGCGTGCCCGAGCCCGATCGGCGACGAGAGGTACAGCGCCCGCTTCGGGCGGCGGGCAGCTCGCGTCCAGGTCGTCCGCTGCTGCCGTGGGCACACCCGGTCGACGAACTCGCCGATCAGGTGGTTCACCTTGACCGGCTCGCGGGCGTGCGGCCCGTGCCCGCTCCCCTCCAGCAGCACCAGCGACCCGCCGGTGAACCGGGCCAGCTGCTCCCCGATGGCGTGCGGGCGGACGTGGTCGTCGGTGCCGTGCACCACCGTCACGGGACACCGCACCCGGCGGCAGAGCGGCTCCACCGGCAGGCAGACCGCGCCGTCGCAGCCGATCCGGCCGGCCGTGGTGTCCACGAGCGTCTCTGCCGTCACCTCGCGGCCCCAGCCCAGGCCGTCCTCGATCTGCTTGGAGGAGTGCGGCTCGACGTACATCTCGCGGAAGAAGAAGGCCAGGAAGGCGTCGTAGTCGCCTTCCAGCCAGAAGTGCCGGTTGTAGCGGGCCCAGCCCTCGTAGGAGTCCAGCCTGGCGTCCCACGCGTGCGTCGGCCGCTTGCCCGAGGGCAGCGCGAACCCGCAGGACGGCGCGATGGCGAACAGCCCCAGCACCCGCTCCGGGTACGTGGCGGCGACGTGGACCGCCCACGTCGCCCCGCACGAGAGCCCCACGAGGACTGCCTGCTCCGTGCCGGTCGCATCCAGGACGGCCACGGCGTCCTCGGCGTACATCTCGTCGGTGTAGGCGGCCGCCCCCACCGGCCGGTCGGAGCGGCCGCTGCCCCGACCGTCGAAGGTGACCACCCGATAGCGCCGCGCCAGGTGACCGACCTGGGCCTTCCAGTGCCGGGAGTTCACGATCGACCACGACGGCATCAGCAGCACGGTCGGACGGTGTCCGTCGCCGAAGACCTCGTAGGCCAGCCGGACGCCGTCCCGCTCGACGACGTCGTCGACGTCGGGATCCCGTGCCCGGCTCGGTGTGTGCCGCACGCGCCGAGTCTGCTCCTGGAGCGGCCCCGAGTGAGGCTCCGCCGTCACGGCCGGACCTCGAGCACGTTGTTGAACGGGGTGTTCGTCGCCGGGCGGAAACGGGCGAAACCCGCCGCGGTGGCGACGTCGCGGATCCGCGCCGGGCCGGCCTGCGTCCCCAGGGCCAGCCCGACGTCCTGAGCGAGCGACGCCGGCGTGCAGAGCAGCGTGGAGAACCCGTAGTAGGCGCGGCCGATCGGGTTGAGGTTGTCCTCCACCCGGTCGCCCGCCATCGGCTCGACGATCATCCAGGTCCCGTCAGCGGCCAGCGTCTCCCGGACGTGGCGGGCCGCTCCGACCGGGTCGCCCATGTCGTGCAGGCAGTCGAACATCGTCACGAGGTCGAAGCCCTGCCCGCCGTCACTGCCGGAGTACCCCGTCGCCGGTGCAACCTCGAACCGGACCCGGTCGCTGACCCCGGCCGTCTCCGCCCGCGCCCGCGCGGTCTCGATGGAGGCCGCGTGGTAGTCGGAACCGACGAACGTCGACTGCGGGAAGTGCTGGGCCATGAGGACGGTCGACGCGCCGTGACCGCAGCCGACGTCGGCGACCGTCGCACCGCGCTCCAGCTTCTCGACGACGCCGTCCAGCGCCGGGAGCCACTCCCCGATCAGGTGGGCGTTGTACATCGTGCGGAAGAACCGCTCGCAACCCACGTGGACGTCGCCGTTGTGCGCGTGCCAGCCGACGCCGTCGCCGGTGCGCGCGACCTCGATCACCGCCGCGGCGTCGCGGACGGTGCCGTGCGCGATCTGGAAGAAACCGGGCAGGTAGGCGGGGCTGCGCTCGTCGGTGAGGGCGGCGGCGTGCTCGGCCGGCAGCGTGTAGGTACGCGTGGCCGGGTCGTACTCGACGTAGGAGCCCGCCGCCTGCGCCGCCAGCCACTCCCGGGCGTAGTGCTCGTCGGTGCCGGTTCGCTCGGCGAGCTCCGACGGCGTGACGGGGGTGCCGTCGGCCATCGAGCGGTAGTAGCCGAGCGCGTCACCCATCACGACGAGCGCGGTGTTCAGCGACGCGCCGACCTCGTCGACGGCGCGGAAGACGAAGCCCATGAGCTTCTCGGGGTCGATGGGGCGCGGGGCCGGCGCAGTGGTCGTGGGCAGTGCGGTGGTGGTCATGACAGCTCCTCGGAGGACGGGTCGTTCGGGTGTCTCCGAGCCTGGCGAGACCGGCCGCGTCGTCGCATCAGGGCACCCCCCCCTGGCGGCTCCCTAGACTCGTCGGATGCTGGTCGGCCGCGACCACGAGAGGCGCCTGATCGACGGGCTGCTGTCGGCTGCCCGGATCGGTCAGAGCGCGGTGCTGGTGCTGGTGGGCGAGGCCGGCATCGGCAAGAGCACGCTGCTGGAGGACGCCGCAGCCGCTGCGACGGGCATGCGGCAGCTGCGGGCGACCGGCACGGAGTCGGAGGCCGAGGTTCCGTTCGGGGCGTTGCTGCAGCTGTTGCGTCCCGCCCTGGTCCACCTCGACCGGATCCCTCCACCCCAGGCCGACGCCCTGGCCTCGGCCCTGGCCCTGCGGAAGAGCCCGGGTGGCGACCGGTTCGCCATCGGCGCGGCCACCCTGAGCCTGCTCAGCCGGTTCGCCGAGGACCAGCCGGTGGCACTGCTGGTCGACGACGCGCACCTGCTGGACCGACCGTCCGCCCAGGCCCTGGTCTTCGCCGCGCGGCGGCTGACCGCCGATCCCGTCGTCCTGCTCGCGGCGGTGCGGGAGGGCGTCCCCTCCCCCGTGACCGAGGCCGGTCTCCCGCTCCTCCACGTCGACGGGCTCTCCCCGGCCGCCTCGGGGCAGCTGGTCGAGTCGGCGCGCCGGCGGCTGGGTCCGGCGGCCGTGACGCGGTTGCACGAGGCCACCGGCGGCAACCCCCTGGCGCTGCTCGAGCTCGCCGACGAGACCGATCTCCTCGACGCGCTGCCGCCGGAGGCGCCCGTGCCGGTCCCCGCCCGCCTGGCCCGGGTGTTCGCCCGGCGGGCCGACCGTCTGTCGCCGGCGGCGCACACCGCCCTCCTCGTGGCGGCGGCCGGAGGGAGCGACCTGGCGCTGGTCGCCCGCGCGTGCGGACTGCTGCAGGTGGACGTGGCCGCCCTGGAGGACGCCGAGACCGTCGACCTGCTCGCCGTGGCCGGCGGGGCGGTCACCTTCCGCCACAACCTCGTCCGGTCGGCGATCTGGTCCGAGGCTCCGCCGGCGACCCGGCGGAGGGTCCACTCCGCGATCGCCGCGGCGCTCCCCGAGGAGGACGCCGACCGGCGGGCCTGGCACCTGAGCGAGGCGGCCCTCGGGCCGGATGCCGACACCGCCCGGCTGCTCGACGAGGCCGCGGTGCGCGCCAGGATCCGGGGAGCGCACGCCGTCGCGTCGACCGCCTTCGAGCGCGCCGCCGGGTTGAGCCCGGAGCCCGAGGACGCCGGCCGACGGCTGGTCTCGGCCGCGGAGTCTGCCTGGCGGGCCGGGGCGGGTGACCAGGCGGTCGCGCTGCTGGCGCGGGCCGCCGGGCTGCCGCAACCGCCGGACCTGCGGGCCAGGACGGCGGGGCTGCGCGGCACAGTCGCGGCGCGGACCGGCTCGGTCGAGGAAGCCCGTGACGAGCTGATGGCCGCCGCGGCGGAGCGCGCCGACACGGCCCCGGACACCGCCGTCCTGCTGCTGGCCGACGCGATCCAGGCCTGCTTCTACCTGGCCGACACCGCGGGGGTGGCCGAGGCCGCGGCCCGCATCGACGCGCTGATGCCCCGGACGACCGCCGAGCCCGCGCGGTGGGTCGCCGACGTGGCCCGCGGGATCGCCGCTGTGCTGACCGGCCACGGCGGACCGGAACGGATCCGCCGCGCCCTGCGGTCGGTGGATCCCACCGGGCCGCTGCTCCGCGCGCCGCGGGTCGCACCCTACGTGGTCCTCGGCGTGCTCTTCCTCCGCGAGAGCGGCACCGGGCGACAACTGGTCGACATCGTCGTGACGGACCTTCGGGCGCGCAGCGACCTCGGCACCCTGCCGTTGCTGCTGTTCCAGATCGCCCGGGACCAGGCCACCCAGGCGAGCTGGGACTCCGCCGAGGTCAACTACACCGAAGGCGCCCAGCTGGCGCGCGAGACCGGCTCGACGTCGGACCTCGCTGCCTGCCTGGCGGGACTGGCGTGGCTGGAGGCCCGGCAGGGGCGCGAGGCGGTGTGCCGGGAGCACGCGGCGGAGGCCGCGGAGATCAGCCGGCCGCGGCACCTGGCGCTGTTCCAGATCTGGTCGCTCGCCGCCCTGGGCGACCTCGAACTCGGCCTCGGCCGCCCCGAGGCCGCGCTCGCCGACTTCGAGCGGCTGGAGGCGCTGCTCGCCCGGCTGGGCGTCGACGACGTCGACCTGTCCCCCGCACCCGAGATGGCCGAGGCGCTGGTGCACCTCGGGCGGCACGACGTGGCGCGAGTCCAGGCACGGGCGTACGCCGCCCGTGCCGCGGAGAAGGGGCAGCCGTGGGCGATGGCCCGCGCCGCCCGATCCTTGGGCCTGACGTGCGAGGAGCCGGAGGTCGATCAGCACTTCGCGGTGGCGCTCGACCATCACGGGCGGACGCTGGACCCCTTCGAACTGGCGCGGACCCGACTGGCGTACGGAGCCCGCCTGCGCCGGGCCCGCCGCCGCATCGACGCCCGGGTCCAGCTACGCGACGCCGTCGCCTCGTTCGACCACCTGGGCGCGGCCCCCTGGGCCGATCGGGCGGCCGCGGAGCTGCGCGCGACCGGGGAGACCGCGCGACGCCGCGAGAGCAGCGCGCGGGAGGAACTGACCCCGCAGGAGCTCCAGATCGCCACGCTCCTGGCGTCGGGCCGCACGACGCGGGAGGCCGCGGCGGCCCTGTTCCTGAGCCCGAAGACGGTGGAGTACCACCTGCGGCACGTCTACCTCAAGCTCGGCCTGTCCTCACGGGCCGAACTGGCCGCCCGTCTCGCCGGCCCTCCGGGACGGCAGTCATGAACACCGGTGACATGGAACCGACCGGGAACCACGAGAATGGCGGCATGCACCTGCTGCTCGAGTACACACTGGCCGACGACTACCTGGAGCGCCGGGCGGCGCTGCGCGAGGAACACCTGGGGCTGGCCCGGACCGCCCACGAGCGCGGGGACCTGCTGCTCGCCGGCGCCCTGCCCGACCCCTACGACCGGGCCGTGCTGGTGTGGACCGCGTCCCGCGAGGTCGTCGAGGACTTCGTCGCCCGCGATCCCTACGTCGTCCAGGGGCTGGTGACCGGATGGACGATCCGGCCCTGGAACATCGTCGTGGGCTGAACCCCCCGGCCTGGCGGTCAGCCGTCGTAGCCCCGGACCCCGGACAGACTCGAGCCGCTGCCGAGCTTGCTGCTGGAGATGACGCTGAGCGAGCCGTCGCTCTCCAGCACCACGGCGCCGACCGAGGAGAGGTCTCCGGAGCCCGACGAGCGCACGGCCTGCCGGATCTCGTCCAGCGTGACGCGCTGCTCGCGCAGCGCGCCGGGGATGGCCGTGCCGTCCCGGAGGAGCAACGTCGGTCGCGCGGTCACCAGGTTGCGCAGCGGGGGGATCCGCACGGCCAGCCAGGCCACGACGAACTGCAGGAGCGCGAGCAGGGCGAGCGCGACGGCGCCCTCGGACCAGGAGACGTCACTGCTGAGGAAGATCGTCGCCAGGGTGGAACCGAACGCGACCGTGACGACGAGGTCGAAGGCGTTGAGCTTCGCCAGCGTCCGCTTGCCCGACAGCCGGAGGACCAGCACGAGGGTCAGATATGCGGTGGTCCCGATGATCAGGACACGCGCCAGGTCGGACCACGAGTCGAACCACATGGATCGTCTCCTCTCAGCTACCGGTCAGGCCCGGCTCGGCAGCATCGCTGCCCGCCGCGTCGGACGACGTGATCCGGCTGTACAGCTTCCGCCCGGGCGATGAGGTGACGCCGTGCACCACCGTGCTGGCCGCCACGACCAGGGTGCCGGCGGCGAGGACGACGGGGTCGATCCGGAGGCGCTCGGCCTCCAGCACGAGGTAGAAGACCGCGGACACCCCGATCGGGCCGAACCAGCCGAGGAAGAGGGCATCCGGCCGGCCCAGGTGCAGGGGCCTGCGGAGCAGCCACACGATCGGCAGCCGCCGGAGCAGCAGGACGGCGACGACCAGCGCCGGGCCTCGCCAGCCGAGGTCCGCCCAGGCCGCCCACGGCAGCACCGCGCCGAGCGCCACGAACAGCGGCAGGACGAGGAAGCGGTTGACCGCCTCGTCGATCGGGGCGTCGTCGGTGCGGTCCGAGCCCGTGCTGACGAGGTTGAACGCCAGGCCGCAGACGAAGACGGCGAGGATGCCGTCGACGTGGATCAGCCCGGACAGCCCCAGCACGGCCAGGGCGAGCACCGCGGTGAACAGCAGACGAGGTCCGGCGTCGGTGGAGCCGTGCTCCTCCCCCGCCCGCAGCGCCCGACCCCCCAGCCAGCCGGCGGCCACCCCGACCGCGACCGCGCCCAGCACCTGCCAGAGCGACTCGAGCACCGCCGCGCCCATCGCCTCCGAGCCGGCGAGCGCGACCGCCACCAGCACCAGCGGGAGGGCCAGCCCGTCGTTGGCGCCCGACTCCAGCGACAGGATCTGGCGGTCCCGCTCCGGCAGGTCCTGCTCGGCCGGCCCGCCGGTGACCACGCTGGACGCCAGCACCGGGTCGGTCGGGCACAGCGCAGCGCCCAGCAGCGCCGCCGCCCCCAGGCCGACGCCGAGGGTCAGGGCCGCCAGTCCCGCCGTCACCAGCGCCATGACCGGCATCGCGACCGCCAGCAGGAGGAGGACCGGCCGCAGCCGGGAGCGCGCCGCGCCGAACGGGTACCGCAGGGCGACGGACATGACCGAGATGGCCAGCAGGGCCCGCGTGGCCGAGTGCAACCAGGTGGGGTCCTCGGTCACCGGGCGCAGGTCCAGCACTCCGGTGACGGCCGGCCCCAGCAGGACGCCGGCGACCAGCGCCATGACCGGCTCCGAGAGCGGCAACCGGCGCAACCGCTCCGACAGCGCCGCCACCACCAGGCCCAGCGCACCGGCCGCCAGCAGAAGGACGTCGATCACGCACTCCAGCTCCTCTCGCCCCCGTCGTCGCCGATCCGCATCGTGTGCCCGTGCGTCCCTGCCCCGCGCCGCCAGGCCCGACACGCGTGTGTTCCGCCGCTCCATGACGGTCCGATGACGACGGTGGCTTCCGGGGCCCGACGGGTAGGGGGCACGGAACCGGTGCCCACCGGGACGGCACGGGTGCCGTTCCGCACCGGGGACACAGGAGGTCCCATGACCGTCGCAGCCCGGATGCTCGAGACGTACCCGCAGGATCTCGGCGGGATCGACCGGCAGAAGCTCGTGGCCTGCATCGAGGCGTGCATCGAGTGCGCCCAGGCGTGCACCGCGTGCGCGGACGCCTGCCTCAGCGAGGAGACGGTCGCCGACCTCCGGAAGTGCATCCGCACCAACCTCGACTGTGCCGACGTCTGCGACGCCACCGGTCGCGTGCTGTCCCGCCACACCGGCTACGACGCGAACCTGACCCGGGCGGTGCTCGAGGCCTGCGCGGCGGCCTGCAAGGCGTGCGGGGACGAGTGCGAGAGCCACGCGTCGATGCACGAGCACTGCCGGGTCTGCGCGGAGGCGTGCCGGAACTGCGAGCAGGCCTGCCGCGAGCTGATCGCCTCCCTCTGACCGGGTCCGCCGGCGGGTGGTGTGCGCTCGGGCCGCACACTGGGGGGCATGCCACCCTCCGGCGACTACGGACCGAGCACGGTGCCGTGGGTCCGCGAGGAGGTGGAGCACCTCGAGCGCATGGGGGCGGGGCTGCGGGGGCGCTCCGTCGTCCTGCTCACCACGGTGGGCGCGCGGAGCGGACTGATCCGCAAGACCCCGCTCATGCGCGTGCAGCACGCCGGGGTCTACGTCGCCGTCGCCTCGACGCGCGGGGGCGACCGCCACCCCCACTGGTACGCCAACGCGCTGGCCCACCCGGAGGTCTCGCTGCGCGACGGCGACCTGGCGCTCGACCTGGTGGCCCGCGAGGTCACGGGCGCGGAGCGGAGCAGGTGGTGGTCGCTCGCCTGCACGGTGTTCCCGTCCTACGTGGAGTACCAGCGACGCACCACGCGGCGCATCCCCCTGCTCCTTCTCGAGGCCCCGCCGGCCGGACGCCCGGTCATCGCCTGATCGACGGACGGCCGTCCCCCGTCGACATGTCGACATGTCGACACAGCTCATCGGGCGGACGGCGCCCGGGCGGCCACCGCCGGCAGTCCGGGTACGCCGACCGGACCGTCGCTCCCAGGGAGCATGGAGCGTCCCAGGTGTCCTGGCGCTGACCGCAGGGAACTGGTAGGAGTGTCAACGCCACGGCGTGCCGCCGCGACGGTCGCGCGGAACGGGTTCCTCGAGCCGCATCCAGCCTCAGGAGGCGACACTGAACCCCAGCATCGGGGACGTGGCCCTGCGGGCGGGAGTGTCGGAGGGACGGTGAGCGACGTCGTCGACCGGCCCGACGCCGTGGGGACGTCCACCCGCGACCGCATCCTGGGAGCGAACGCGGACGCCGCGTCATGAGGGTCGCACTGTTCGCCACCTGCCTGGTGGACACGATGGTGCCGCAGGTGGCGCGGGCGACCGCGGTGCTGCTGGAGCGGCTGGGTCACGAGGTCGTCGTCCCGCCGGGCCAGAGCTGCTGCGGCCAGATGCACATCAACACCGGCTACCGGCGCGAGGCCGTGCCGATCGTCGCCAACCATGTGCGCGCATTCAACGGGGCGGAGGCGATCGTCGCGCCGTCCGGATCGTGCGTGGCCTCCATCCACCACCAGCAGGCGGCCGTCGCGCGGCGGGCGGGCGAGCACGACCTCGCCGACGAGGCCGCGGCGCTGGCGGAGCGGACGTACGAGCTGTCCCAGTTCCTGGTCGACGTCCTCGGCATCACCGACGTCGGCGCCTACTACCCGCACCGCGTCACCTACCACCCGACCTGCCACTCGCTGCGCATGCTGAAGGTCGGCGACCGCCCGCTCCGGCTGCTGCGGGCCGTCCGGGGCCTCGACCTGGTCGAGCTGCCGGCGGCCGACCAGTGCTGCGGCTTCGGCGGGACGTTCGCGGTCAAGAACGCCGAGACGTCGACGGCGATGCTCACCGACAAGATGGCCAACGTGCTCTCGACGCATGCCGAGGTCTGCACCGCAGGCGACGCCTCCTGCCTGATGCACATCGGCGGCGGCCTGTCCCGGCTGCGCTCCGGGACGCGGACGGTGCACCTCGCCGAGATCCTGGCCTCCACCGAGGAGGCGGTCACCCCGCAGCAGTCGACCACCCCGGCGGTCCCCCGATGACGACGTTTATGGCCATAAACGCACCTGGGGGACGGCGGTGAGCGCCGTGTTCCTGGGCATTCCCACCGCTCCCCCGGGCGTTGGGCACCTGCGCGGTGACCGGTCGTTCCCCGACGCTGCCCGCGACTCGCTGCGCGACGGCCAGCTGCGGGCCAACCTCGGCCACGCGACCGCGACGATCCGGGGCAAGCGCGCCGCCGTCGTCGGCGAGGTGCCCGACTGGGCGGAGCTCCGGGAGGCGGGCCGGGCCATCAAGGCGGCCACCATGGCGCGGCTCGACGAGCACCTCGTCGCGCTCGAGGAGCAGGTCACCGCCCGGGGCGGCACGGTGCACTGGGCCCGCGACGCCGACGAGGCCAACGCGATCGTCACCCGGCTCGTGCAGGCGACCGGCACCGACGAGGTCGTCAAGGTCAAGTCGATGGCCACCCAGGAGATCGGGCTGAACGAGGCCCTCGAGTCGGCCGGCATCGCCGCCCACGAGACCGACCTGGCCGAGCTGATCGTCCAGCTCGGGAACGACATGCCGTCGCACATCCTCGTGCCGGCGATCCACAAGAACCGGGCCGAGATCCGCGAGATCTTCCTGCGCACCATGCCCGGGGTCGACCCGTCGCTGACCGACGACCCGCGCCGGCTGGCCATGGCCGCGCGGGCACACCTGCGCGAGCGGTTCCTGCGGGCGCGGGTGGCGATCAGCGGGGCGAACTTCGCCGTCGCCGGGACCGGGACGCTCGCCGTCGTCGAGAGCGAGGGCAACGGCCGGATGTGCCTGACCCTGCCGCAGACGCTGATCACCGTGATGGGCATCGAGAAGGTGGTGCCGACCTGGCGCGACCTCGAGGTGTTCCTGCAGCTGCTCCCCCGCTCCTCCACCGGCGAGCGGATGAACCCCTACACCTCGCTGTGGACCGGGGTGACGCCCGGCGACGGGCCGCAGGAGTTCCACCTGGTGCTGCTGGACAACGGGCGGACGGCGGTGCTCGCCGACGAGGTGGGGCGCGAGGCGCTGCACTGCATCCGCTGCTCGGCCTGCCTCAACGTCTGCCCCGTCTACGAACGCGCCGGCGGGCACGCCTACGGCTCGGTCTACCCCGGCCCGATCGGCGCCGTCCTGTCCCCGCAGCTGACCGGGATCGAGGACAACGCCTCGCTGCCGTACGCCTCGTCGCTGTGCGGCGCCTGCTACGACGTCTGCCCGGTGGCCATCGACATCCCCTCGATCCTCGTGCACCTGCGCGCCGAGCACGTCGAGGCACAGACCCGGACCACCCCGGAGGCCGCCGCGTTCCGTGCACTGTCGAAGGCGATGTCGAGCCCGCGGCTCTGGCGGCTGGCCCAGCGCGCCGCCGGCCTGGGTCGGTTCCTGGCCCGCGGCAGGCCGACGCTGCCCGCCGTCCTGCCACCTCCGGCCTCGACGTGGACCCGCACCCGCGACCTGCCGACGCCGCCGCGGGAGACCTTCACGCAGGCCTGGGCCCGGGAGCACCGCGGATGACCGCGCGCGACGAGATCCTCGGCCGGATCCGGACGGCACTCGGCCCCGACCGTGCCGCGCCGCCGGACGTCCGGCGCGACTACCGGCTCACCGACGACCGCTCCCCCGCCCAGCTGCTCGACGTCCTGACCGACCGCCTCGAGGACTACAAGGCCACCGTCCTCCGCTGCGCGCCGTCCGACGTCGCGGCCACGGTCGTCGCCGCCCTGCGGACGGCGCTCGGCGAGCACGATCCGACCCGCGTGGTCGTCGCGCCCGGGGTGCCGTCGGACTGGCGGCCCGACGGCGCGGTCGAGGACGACGGCCGCCCGGCGGTCGCGCTCGCGGACCACTCCGCCACGGTCACCGGCGTCTCCGTCGCGATCGCCGAGACCGGCACCCTGGTGCTCGACGGCAGCCCGCTCTCCGGCCGCCGCGCGCTGTCCCTGCTGCCCGACTGCCTCCTCTGCGTCGTGACCGCCGATCAGGTGGTGGGAGGAGTGCCGGAAGGCCTGGCCCGGCTGGACCCGCTCGCCCCGCTGACGATGATCAGCGGCCCGTCGGCGACCAGCGACATCGAGCTGCAGCGGGTGGAGGGCGTGCACGGCCCGCGCACGCTGGTCGTCGTCCTCGTCGGCTGAACGCGCGGCGGGGGCAGGTCAGGTCGGGACGAGCACCGACCAGGCGTGTCGCTCCACCCGCCACGTCCGGGATCCGACGTCCTGCTCGATGTCCCCGTCGGCGTTGAGGTCGACGGGAGGACCCGAGAACGTCACCTCCCGGCCGCGCGTGACCAGGACGTCGGGACGGTCGACGTGCCGCCCGGTCACCAGGGCTGCGGCGAACGCGGCGCGAGCCACCGGGCCCGTGGCGGTGCTGATCACCACCTCGGCCAGCCCGTCGTCGACGAGGGCGTCGGGTGCCAGGGGCGCACCACCGCCGATCGTCCGTCCGGTGCAGACGGCGAGCATGAGGACGTCGTTGCTCCCGTCGGCCGCCCAGCCCTCGCCGGAGTGGACCGGGACCCGTCCGTCCACCTCCACCCGGAGGGCCCAGCCGGAGGCCGTTGTGCCGGCGATCGCGGCGCCCAGCGGGAACGCCACGGTGCCGAGGCGCTCCTTGAAGCGGAGCGCCTCGGCAGCCGCGAGGGCGCCCACGCCGACGTGGACGGCGTTGACCACGAGGCCGCCGGCGTCGTCGCGGACGAGATCCAGCGGGCGCGGCGTCCCGTCCAGCACCGCCGCTACCGCCTCGACCGGGTCCGGAGGGAGGCCCAGCGTCCCCGCCAGGTCGTTGCCGGTGCCGCGCGGTATGACGCCGACGGGCACGCTGGGATGCAGGACGCCCGCGCGGTCGAGGGCCTGCACAGCGGCGTGGACGGAGCCGTCTCCGCCGATGACGACCGGACGGCGGTCGCCGAGACCCGACACCGCCGTCCGGAGCTCGGCCAGATCCGCGGTCGCGGCGACGGTCACCTCGGCACCGCGGCCGAGCGCGGCCACGGCCGCCTCGACCGAGTCGTCGTCGGTGGTGCCCGCCGCGCGGTTCACCAGGACCAGTAGTCGTCGCCCCACCGCGACATCCTCACCCGGCGGGGATCAGCCGGCCCGGTCGACCGCCAGCTCGCCGAGCTCGGACCAGTCGTCCTGCGGCAGCGCGAAGTTCACGATCCGCGGTGTCTCCTGCAGATGGGGTGGCAGGTCCTGCTGCGCGGCGTAGAAGTGATCGGACGTGACGTGTGCGCGAGCGGCGTCGTCGTCCCGGAACGCCTCGACCAGGACGTACTCGTTCGGGTCCTCCAGGTTGCGCGACCAGTCGAACCACAGGCAGCCCGGCTCGGCGCGGGTCGCCTCGGTGAAGGACCTGCTGATCTGCGGCCAGGACTCGGCGTCCTCGGGCAGCACCCGGAACTTGGCGGTGATGAAGATCAAGGTCGGTTCCTTTCCGGAAGGTGTCGTCAGGGGACGAGGATGGCGCGTCCGCGCACGCAGCCTGCCGAGAGGCCGTCGTCGGCGGCACGTGGCACCCGGTCGGACCCCGTGCCGGGGTAGCGGGTGCAGAGAACCAGTGGTGGGGGCGCCGACGGGCAGCGCTCACGCCGGGGACTGCGCCGGTGCAGGGCGCAGCCGGTCGACCAGGGCGGGACCGACCTCCGCGGTCACGGTGCCGACGGCCGCCCAGCCGAGGACGACCAGCCAGGACAGCGGGTCCAGCGGCGTGCAGCCGAAGAACCGGCTCAGCCCCGGCGTCTGGACGACGGCGAACAGCACGGCCAGCGAGCCGGCGGCGGTCGCGAGCACCAGCGGGCTCCTGCGGCCGGACCACGCCGTCTGACCGAGCTGGGTCGTGATCAGCGCGGCCAGGCCCATCGTGCTCGCCCGCCCGAACGGGCCGGTGAGCCGGCCGGTCGCCCACGCCCCGGTCGCCCCCACGGTCGTCGCGGCGCCCCGGACGAGGACCATGCGCCGGACCGTGTCGGTGAAGTTCCGCTGCGGCCCCGCCCGCAGCACCGGCGCGAGCGGGTGCCCGGCCAGCGGGCCCTCCTCGGACTCCTCGACGGCGGCCGCCCGCGGGGTCGCCACCGCGACCGCGAGCGCCGGGAACATGTCGGTGAGCAGGTTGACCAGCAGGAGCTGCCGGGTGCCGAGCGGCGCCCGGCCGCCGAACACCGTGCCCAGCACGGTGAAGGCGACCTCACCGGCGTTCCCGCCGACGAGGACTGAGACCGCGTCCCGCACCCGCCCCCACATCGCCCGGCCCTCGGCGATCGCGTCGACCAGCCGGGTGAGGTCCTGGTCGGTCAGGACGACGTCCGCGGCCGTGCGCGCCGCCGGTGACTCGGCGCCGGAGACCCCCACGCCGACGTCGGCCAGCCGGATGGCGGCGGCGTCGTTGACGCCGTCCCCCGTCATCGCGAGGGTCGCTCCCGCCCGGCGCAACGCGGCCACCAGGGTCACCTTCTGCTCGGGTGAGAGGCGGGCGAAGACGGCGGCGGTCCGCACCAGCTCGGCGCGTTCGGTGTCCGACGCCCGGGCCAGTTGCGCGCCGGTCACCACCCGGTCGGCGTCGGGGACGCCGGCCTGGGCGGCGATGGCGCCGGCGGTCTCCGGGTGGTCACCGGTCGCGACCAGCACGCGGACCCCCGCGGCGCGGAGCTGCTCGACAGCAGCCACGGACGAGCTCCGCAGGGTGTCGGCGAGACCGACCAGGCCGCGCAGGGTGAGGTCCTGCGCCGCCTCGTCGAGCTCGTCCGGCCGGCCCTCCACGGCGCGGTCGGCGACCGCCAGGACGCGCAGCCCGTCGGCCGCGAGCTCCTGGACCCGGTCCTGGACGCCCTCGGCGCCGCCGCACCGGCGCAGCACCACCTCGGGCGCGCCCTTCACCACCAGCCGCCCGTCCCGGAGCACCGCGGAGAAGCCGCGGTCGGCGGCGAAGGGCAGGCAGGCGTCCGGCTCGCCGTCCGCGGCGACGTCCCGCTCGGTGGCGGCCTCGGCGACGGCGCGATCGGTCTCGTGCGCCTGCTCGTCACCCTCGGCGACCGCCGCGGCGGCGAGGCGGAGGACGTCCTCCTCGTCCTGCCCGTCGTCCAACGGCAGCAGCCGGACGACGCTCAGCCGGTTCTCCGTCAGCGTCCCGGTCTTGTCGAAGCAGACGGTGTCCACCCGCCCCAGCGCCTCGAGCACCCGGGCGCTGCGCACGACGGCACCGCGCTTCGACAGCCGCCGGGCGGCGGCCTGCTGCGCCACGGTGGCCACCAGCGGCAGCCCCTCCGGCACGGCGGCCACCGCGATCGCGAGCCCCGATCCGACGGCCTCGCGCAGCGGACGTCCCCAGAGCACGCCCAGCGCGGTGACGACGCCGCCGCCGGCGAGGGTCAGGGGCAGCACGGCACGGGTCAGTTCCCCCAGCCGCGCCTGCACCCCGGCCGGAGGCGCCGCACCGCCCGCGGCCCGCGCCGCCCGGCCGGCCTGCGTCGCCGACCCGACGGCGACGACGACGGCGCGGCCCCGGCCGGCCACCACCGTCGTCCCGTCGAAGAGCATGCAGGTGCGGTCGGCCACCTCGGCTCCGGGCGTGGCCTCCACCGTCTTGCAGACCGGCAGGGACTCACCGGTCAGGTTCGACTCGTCCACCTCCAGGTCGGCGACCTCCAGCACGCGGGCGTCGGCGGCGAGCACGTCACCCGCCTCCACCTGCAGCACGTCGCCGATCCGCAGTGCGGTCCCCGGCACGTCCTCGCGCCCGCCGTCGGTCTCGCGGTGGACGGTGACGTCCTGCTCGAGCAGCAGCGACTCCAGAGCGGTCTCGGCCCGCAGCCGCTGGACCCCGCTGATCAGCGCGTTGCCGACGGTCACGCTGCCGACCAGGACCGCGTCGGTGGACTCGCCGAGCACCGCGGTCGCCGCCGCCCCGGTGCCCAGGATGGGCGTGAGCGGATCGGACAGCTCGGCCGCGACCGTGCGGGCGAACCGGACCGGACCCCGGACGACGGGCAGCGCCGTCACCGCCCGGACCGGGACCGCCAGCCCGCGTCGCGGCGGGGCCTCCTCGGCGGGCAGGTCCTCGAGCCGGCGGAGCACGTCGTCGGGGTCCAGGGCATGCCACGGCGTGTGCACCGACGGCGGCGGCTCGGGACGGCGGGCCAGCCGCACCGCCGCCCACGCGCCGTCGAGCATCGTGAACGCCGTCGCCGTCTTGCCCGGCGTGGTGGCCTTGCGCTGGCCGTACCGGGCGCTGCCGACGGCGGCGAGCAGGGCGCCGAGGACGTTGCCGGTGAGCGCGGTGGTGACCGAGCGCCGGCTGACCGCACGGGCGACCACGGTCGCGGCGACGATCCGGCAGGCGTCCACGAGGCCGGCCGGGGTGACCAGGTCGGCGCCCCAGGCCGGGGAACGGCCCTCCCAAACCGGGGCCACGCCGACGTCGGCGGCCAGCAGAGCCGGGCCGTCGGCGGCGGAGACGACGAGCACGCCGTGTTCCTCTGTCTGCAGCCGGCGCACGGTGTCCACCAGGGCCTCGTCGACGGGCGGTACCTCGTCGGCCGCTCCGGTGATCTCCCGGGTGCCGACGTGCGCGGTCAGCACGAGCCGGTGTCCTGCGTCGACGACGGCGGTGACCAGCGCCTCGGCGTACGGGTCGAGCTCGGCGGCGACGACCACCTGCCCGACCCGGCGCCGGCCCCGGAGCAGGGTCCGCACCTGCCCACCGGGCGCTTCGGACGATTCGCGCACCGGCCCCAGCCGCAGCCGGCCGGCCGCGCCGTCCCCGCCCGGCGCCTCCGCCTCCGCGGCTCTCTCGTCGCCCAGCAGGCGGGTGGCCGCGGTCCAGACCGCCGCGGGGTCCCAGCCGTCGGCGTCGGCGCTCGCGTCGATGACGACCGGTGGCCCCGTGCACAGCGCGTCCGCGTCGACGACCACGGTGTCGATCCGGTCCAGCCGGCGGTAGGCCGAACCGTCCATGGGCAGGATGCCGCGGCGGCACATCAGCAGATCGGCCGAGGCGGCGAACGACTCCCGGCCGAGGACGGCCGCCTTGGGGGTCAGCGCCTTGAGCAGGTCCGCGGAGCGGCCGGGACGGCGGGTCAGGGGCAGCAGCCCGAGCGCGCCGCCGAGCGCCGTCGGGGCGAGCCGGGCGCGGTAGGACTCGACGGGTCCGCGCGGCAACGGGCCGGGTCGCTCCCCCGGCGGCTCGATCGGCTCGGCGGGGTCCTCCTCCGGTTCGGGCCCGCACAGCTCCCCTTCACGCCTGCGCCACACCTGCCGCCGGGCGCGGATCTCCAGCGCCTGCTGCACGGCGGCGGCCGCGTTGATCGCCGGAACGGTCGGGCTCTGGGTGAGCGCGTGCAGGAGCGCACTCACCCCGGTGAACACCAGGTCGGTGCCGACCGGCCCGATCCGCGCCTCGATGCGCGACTTGAGCCACTGCTGGGAGTCCAGCAGCGCGATCGCCAGGGTGATGTGGCGGCTCATCGCGGGGACCGGCAGCACCCGTGCGGCGACGGCGACGCCCACGGCGGCGGTGTCGATCGCGGCGTCGATCATGGCGGCGAGCAGGGGTTCGAGATCGGCCGGGTGGTCCTCGCGCTGCGGGAACACCGTCCGGGCGCCCCGCGCCTGCTCGATGGCGGTGACGACCCCGACGACGTCCTCCACCGACACCCGCCGGTCGTCGAACCCGACCAGCACCCGGCCGACGACGTCGTTGACCGTGGCCCACTCCACGCCCTCCAGCCGCTCGAGGTGGCGGCGCAGCGCCCGCCGAACCTCCGGCTGCTCCTCGGCCGAGGGCGCGCAGAACTCGACGGCGGCGTGCCCGTGGTCGGCGTAGACGCGGCGGGTGTGGCGGGCCAGGGGCGGCTCGAGCATCCCGCGGGCGACATCCGCGAGGCTGCGCAGGTGCCCACCCGGGAACGGGTCGGCGCCGGTGACGAGCGTGCCGACCGTCCGCGTGCCCGTGACGGCTGTCTTCTTGGCGACGGAGAGGGAGAGCTCGGCGACGGCGGCCGTGGTGTCGACGGTGGCGCGCGCCAGCCGGGTGGCCGCCCGGGCGGGCTCGGCGAGCAGGCCGGCGGTCATGACGGCGGGCGCAGCGGCGAGCGCCGTGCCGGCGACGGCCAGCCGGGCGGCCGTCCCCGCGGCGCGGCGCGCGGACTGGATCCCGCGGAGCAGAACCATCGGCGTCCCCCGGACAGCGGTTGCCCGGACGGTACGCCGCCACGGCGCGTCCGGCAGGACGGTGAGCGCCCGGGATCAGCGCGCGGGCGGCACCGCGCCGGTGACCTCGCCGAACCCGATCCGGCGTCCCCCCCGGGCCCGGTGCCGACGCCGAGATCGTGACCACGTCGCCGTCCTCGAGGAAGGCCCGGGTGGAGCCGTCGGCGAGCCACAGCGGCTCTGCGCCGTTCCAGGAACGATCCGCACCCCGGTCCGCCGGTGGGTGTCCGACGTCGAGAGGGTGCCGTAGGGCAGGTTGTCGATCCCGAACTCGTCGTCGGGCGGCAGGTCCAGCCGGCTCACGCGGACGGTCCGCGGCCCGACCACGACCAGGCGTACCGGCCGTCGTCCACCGCCGTGCCGGCCTCGCCGAGGGCGAGCGGGCGGAAGGTGTCGACCATGATGGCGAGCTCGTCGAAGGCCTCCGCGCCCAGCGACCGCTCCACCGCGCCCGGCTGCGGACCGTGGCTGTGCCCGCCGGGGTGCAGGCTGATCGAGCCCTTGCCGATGCCCGAGCCCTTGCGCGCCTCGTAGTCGCCGTCGACGTAGAACATGACCTCATCGGAGTCGACGTTCGAGTGGTAGTAGGGCACCGGCACCGCGAGCGGGTGGTAGTCGACCTTGCGCGGCACGAAGTTGCAGATCACGAAGTTCTGCCCCTCGAAGACCTGGTGCACCGGCGGCGGCTGGTGCACCCGGCCGGTGATCGGCTCGAAGTCGGCGACGTCGAACGCGTACGGGTAGAGGCAGCCGTCCCAGCCGACGACGTCGAAGGGGTGCTCCGGTGTCACGTGGACGGTGCCGGCCAGCCCGCCCGGCCCGTCGCCGCGGTGCTTGACGTAGATCTCCACGTCCGTCCCCTCGGCCAGCATCGGCTCGGCCGGCCCGCGCAGATCGCGCTCGCAGTACGGCGCGTGCTCGAGGAACTGCCCGTACCGGCTCAGGTAGCGCTTGGGCGGGGTGATGTGGCTGTTCGCCTCGATCGCGTAGGTGCGCAGGGGCTCGTCACCGATGGGCAGCCAGCGGTGCGTCGTCGCCCGCGGAATCACCACGTAGTCGCCCTGGCCCACGTCGAGCGCGCCGAACACCGTCTCCACCCGCGCCGTCCCGCGCTCGACGTAGACGCACTCGTCGCCGGTGGCGTTGCGGTACAGCGGGCTGGGCAGGCTGCTGACGGCGTAGGAGATGCGGACGTCGGCGTTGCCCAGCACCAGCCGCCGCCCTGTGACGGCGTCCACCGCTTTGTGCTCCTCGCCGGGGAAGAGGTCGTGCAGCTTCAGATGCCGCGGCAGCAGCGGGGTGTTCGGCGTCGTCGTCTGGTCGGGCAGGTCCCACGGCCGGGCGTCGACCAGCGAGGACGGGATCCCGCGGTGGTAGAGCAGCGCAGAGTCGGCGGAGAAGCCCTCCTCCCCCATCAGCTCCTCGGCGTACAGCCCGCCGTCGGGACGCCGGAACTGGGTGTGCCGCTTCGGTGGGACCTCGCCCACCTGCCGGTAGAACGCCACCAGACCCTCCCTCTCCCACGGAGAGCGTTCATGGCCATAAACGCCGCAAGGACCGGTCGGCCCGTCCCCTCGTAAGTGCGTTTATGGCCATAAACGCACTCAGAAGTTGCCGCGCTTCTCCTGCTCGCGCTCGATCGCCTCGAACAGCGCCTTGAAGTTGCCGATGCCGAAGCCGAGCGAGCCGTGCCGCTCGATCAGCTCGAAGAAGACGGTCGGCCGGTCACCGATCGGCTTGGTGAAGATCTGCAGCAGGTAGCCGTCCTCGTCGCGGTCGACGAGGACGCCCCGCCGCTGCAGGTCCTCGATGGGCGCCCGGACCGTGCCGATGCGGGCGCGCAGCTCGGGGTCCTCGTAGTAGGAGTCCGGCGTGGTGAGGAACTCGATGCCCTCGGCCCGCAGCGCGTCGACCGTGCCGAGGATGTCGTTGGTCGCCAGCGCGACGTGCTGGGCACCGGGGCCGCCGTAGAAGTCCAGGTACTCGTCGATCTGCGACTTCTTCTTCCCCTGGGCCGGCTCGTTGAGCGGGAACTTCACCCGGTGGTTGCCGTTGGCGACCACCTTGCTCATCAGCGCCGAGTAGTCGGTGGCGATGTCGGCACCCACGAACTCGGCCATGTTGGTGAAGCCCATGACCCGGTTGTAGAAGTCGACCCACCGGTCCATGGCGCCGAGCTCCACGTTGCCCACGACGTGGTCGACGGCCTGGAAGAGCCGCTTCGGCGCACCGGGTCGCGGCACGAAGGACGACGTCCGGGCGACGTACCCGGGCAGGTGCGGGCCGCGGTAGCGGGAGCGGTCCACCAGCGTGTGCCGGGTCTCGCCGTAGGCGGCGATCGCGGCGACCCGGACGGTGCCGTGCCCGTCGCTCAGGTCGTGCGGCTGCTCGAGGACGGTGGCGCCCTGGGCCGCGGCGTGGGCGATGCACCGGTCGACGTCGGGCACCGACAGGGCGATGTCGACGATCCCGTCGCCGTGCCTGCGGTGGTGGTCGGCCAGCGGGCTCGCGGGGTCGTACGCGCCCTGGATCACGAAGCGGGCGGCGCCGGACCTCAGCACGTAGGCGTGGTGGTCGCGGTTGCCGGTCTCGGGCCCGGCGTAGGCGACGAGCTCCATGCCGAACGCCGACTGGAAGAAGTGCGCCGTCTGCGTGGCGTTGCCGACGACCCAGACCAGGGAGTCCCAGCCGGAGACGGGGAACGGATCGGCCGAGGCGTCGTACGCCACCAGGCCGACGAGCTGCTCGAGCTGTCGTAGATCGAGTCCGGCCAGGCGCTCCTCGTCGTTGAGGGTCTGCTCGAGGCTCACGGTCGTGTCTTCCCATCCGATGCGACGGCGCTGTCGAGCGCACTGCACACCTCCGCGGGTGGCTGTGCAACCAGTTCGGGTGCTGCTGGCCCACCCGACAGATCGGGTCACCGGTTTGGCCGAACGGCTATGCAGGCAGCATAGTTCGCACATGTTTCACCGACGCACGCTCGACGCCCTGGACGTCGCCCTGCTGGGCGCACTGCGCGAGCACCCCCGGGCCGGAGCGCTCGAGCTCTCGCGGCTCACCGGCGTGGCCCGCGCGACGGTGTCGGCACGCCTGCAGCGCCTGGAGGACGACGGCGTGGTCACCGGCTACGGGCCGGACGTCGACGTGACCGCGGCGGGCTTCGGCGTGCAGGCCTTCGTGACGCTGGAGATCGCCCAGGGCGCGATCGAGGACGTGCAGCGCGACCTGGAGGACATCCCCGGCCTGCTCGAGGCGCACGCCACGACGGGTAGCGGCGACGTGCTGTGCCGGGTGGCTGCCAGCTCGCACGAGGGTCTGCAGAAGATCCTGGTCGACCTGAACCGCTCGCCGGCGGTCGTGCGCTCGACCAGCGTCGTCGCGCTGTCCCGACTCGTACCGTTCCGCACGCTCCCGCTCCTGGCGTCGGAGGCGGCGCCGGACGCCGGACGATCGGCGATGCGCACGCGACCCTGACCCGGAGGACGCAGCACGGCCCCGGCGCGGGGGCTTCACGGCCACGCCGGGGCCGGTCGGTCCGGTAGTGCCCCACGAGAGGGGGCCCGAACCGGCGCCGGGTCGAGCATGTCGTGACGTTGGCGGGCGGAGCGCAACCCTGGTCTCCCCGGGGCCCCGCCCGGGGACATCATGTGCGAGCCCGCCGAGTTCTGCAACTGGCGTCCACCGCGGTGTCGCGGAGGCGCCCGGCCGACGCCCTGCATCCGCCGGCCTCGTGGCGCGCGAAGCACGAACGTCTTCCTCCTCGTCCTCGGCGTGCCGGCGATGCTCGTCGTCCTGCTCGGCTACGTCGTGGGACACGGGTTGTGGCGGTGGATCGGAGGGATGGTCGACGCCGCCTTCGGGACGTCCGCCGCCGCCGCGGCCGAGATCGCCGGCTGGACGACCGGAGCACTCCTGCTGGCGGGCGTGGTGTGGTGCCTGCTCCTCCTCCGACGACGCCGATCGCGGTAGCGGAGCGGCGGGTCCGGGCCTGGCCTCGCTCCCGCTACTGGACCGGGGCGTCCGGCGGCGGCAGTCGGTGGGCGAGCTGGGCATCGACGGAGGCGACGCCCTCGACACCGCGCAGGGCGTCGAGGGCGTCGTCGGGTGCCGACCCGGTGACGATCCCCAGCGTGCCGAGCACCTGCTCGACCTCCAGCCCGGAGGCGCGCAGGCTCTCGACGACGCCGTCCAGGCTGTTCCGGTGGTCGTCCCCCACGGTCACGCTGACGTGCGTCATGGGGCGCAACCTACGCCGGTTCCGCGCCTCACTGCGGGGCCACGCACAGCCCGCTGCCGGCGTCCACCGAGGGCTGCATCAACCGTTGGCTCTCCTGGCACAGCGTCGCCCAGAGTTCCCGCCCACGGCGCCCCGTCGCCTCCGCCCAGAGCGCCGCGACGCCGGCCACGTGCGGGGTCGCCATGCTGGTGCCGCTGATCGCCCGGTAGCGCATCGGCATCGGCCACGACGAGTACACCTGCCAGCCGGGCCCGGCGATGTCGACCTGTCCGCCGCGGGCCGGCAGGCTGCGGGCCGAGAAGTAGGCCATGTCCAGCTGCTGGTCCAGCGCCCCGACGGCCATGATCTCCGGGCTGTTGGCGGGAGCGCCGACGAAGCCCCACCGGCCGATCCGCCGGTCGGCGTTGTTGCCCGCGGCGGCGATGATCAGCGACCCCTGCTCCAGCGCCCGCGCACCGGCGACCGAGTACGGCGGGTGCTCCTGCATCACATCGGCGCCGAGCGACATCGAGATGACCGGGCAGCCGTTGGTCACGGCCCAGTCGATGCCCGCGAGGATCCCCCCGTCGGTGCCGCTCCCGGCGTCGCTCAGCACCTTGCCGACGAAGATGTCGGCCTCGTAGGCGACGCCGTACCGGGGCCCGGTCGACGGCGACCGGGGGCCGCAGGAGCTCCCGATGCAGTGCGTGCCGTGCCCGTGGCCGTCCTGCGCCTGCTCCCCCGGCACGAATGACTGGGCCGTCACGCTACGGCCGGCGAAGTCCGGGTGCTCGAGGTCGAAACCCGTGTCGAGCACGGCGACCCCGATCCCCCGGCCGGAGCAGGGCGAGGAGTCGGCCTGGACCGCCTGGATCCCCCAGGTCGCCTGCGGGGTGTCCGCGAACAGGGGCGCGGCGAGCGACCCCGCGGTGGGTGCGGGATGGCCGTTCCCCTCGTGTGCCCGCAGCACCCGCTCGGCCAGGTCGTCGACACCGTCGCGGTAGGCGCGGGTGTACTCGAGCACGTCCTGCAGGACGTGGTGCACCAGCTCCGGCGACACCGACAGGACCCGGCGGCCGGGGGCCTCCGCGGACTGCAGCATGGACACCTGGGTGGGGTCGGCGGAGACGACGGCCATCCCGAGCCGGCCGAAGACCGTGGCCTGCGCGTCGTGGACGGTCTCCGACGGCAGGCCCCCCGACGCGAAGTCGCGCGAGTCCGCGACCTCGGAGATGCCTACGCGACCCCAGTCGACGCCCGAGTCGTCGTCCCCGTCGGCGAAGACGACGATCTGGCGGCCGGTCGTCTCCGGCTGGAACACCGCCCCGACGCAGCCGTCGACGGGAAACCCTGACACTGCCGAGAAGCGCGGATCGATCACTGTTCCCCCTCGTTACCGGGACGCGGACGCCCAGCGTGCCTCCGCTCCCCCTCCGCCGGCAGGACTGCTCGGCACCGCAGAAGCGTTCTCGCGACGGCTGCCCCGTGCCAGGGAGCCGGGTACCGGCCACCCAGCGCAGGCGTCCGGACGGCGCTCCGTCACGCGCCGAATCCGTGCGCGTGCGGACCGGCGGATCGCCGTGACAGCCCGGTGATGTCCCCGCGGCGCTACCGCGCGGGAAGCACGGCGCTACCGCGCGGGAAGCACCTTGCCCGGGTTCATCAGGTTTCGCGGGTCGAAGAGCTCCTTGATGCTCCGCATCAGCTCGAGCTCGTAGCCGTCCTTGTAGTCGGCGATGACGTCGCGCTTGGCCTGCCCCAGCCCGTGCTCGGCGCTGATGCTCCCGTCGAAGCTGCTGGTCGAGTCGTAGACGATGCGGCTCAGCTCGTCGGCCCGCCCGCGGAAGGCGTCGTCGTCGGAGTCCACCGGCCTGCTCAGGTTGTAGTGCAGGTTGCCGTCGCCGATGTGCCCGTAGGTGACGATCCGGATTCCCGGCACGGCCGCCCGGAGTGCCCGGTCGGTGCGCTCGACGAAGCCCGGGATGCTGCTGACCGGCACCGTCACGTCGTGCTTCAGGCTCGGTCCCTCGAAGTTCTGTGCCTCCGAGATCCCCTCCCGCAGCCCCCACAGCGCGGCGACCTGCGCCGAGCCGGCCGCCACGACCGCGTCCGCGGCCACGTCCCGCTCGAACGCCTGGGCCAGCGCGGCCTCGAGCAGTCCGTCGAGTCCGGCGTCGGGCAGGGTGTCGCTCAGCTCCACGAGCACGTACCAGGGGTGGACGGCGCCGAAGAGGTCGCGCGCGCCGGAGCCGTGCCGGAGCACGAAGTCGACGCTCTGCCGCGACATGATCTCGAACCCGGTCAGCCGGTCGCCGCAGAGCGCCCGCACGATGCCGAAGAGGTCGACCGCGGCCTGGGCGGAGCCCAGGGCCACCCACGCCGTCGCCCGGCTCCGGACGGCGGGGAACAGCTTCAGCACCGCGGCGGTGACCACCCCCAGCGTGCCCTCGGCCCCGATGAACAGGTGCTTGAGGTCGTAGCCGGTGTTGTCCTTCCGCAGCCCGCGCAGGCCGTTCCAGATCCGGCCGTCGGGCAGGACCACCTCGAGCCCGAGCGTGAGGTCGCGCATGGTGCCGTAGCGGAGCACCCCGGTGCCGCCGGCATTGGTCGACAGGTTGCCGCCGATGGTGCAGCTGCCCTCGGATCCCAGGGAGAGCGGGAACAGGCAGCCCTCGGCCGCGGCCGCCTCCTGCACCGCCTGCAGGACGACGCCGGCCTCCACCGTGATCGTCTGGTTCACCGGGTCGACGGCCCGCACCCGCCGCATGCGGTCCAGCGAGAGGACCACCTGCCGGCCGGACGCGTCCGGCACCGCCCCACCGCACAGGCCCGTGTTCCCACCCTGGGGGACGACCGCGATCCCCTCCTCGCCGCAGGCACGCACGACCGCGGCGACCTCGTCGGTGCTGCCGGGTCGGACGACGGCCGCGGCGGCGCCGGACCAGGCGTTGCGCCAGTCGCTCAGGTAGCCGCCCAGCTGGCCCGGATCGGTGACGAGGCCGGCGTCCCCCACCGCCTCGCGGAGGCGACCGGTGAGTCCGGGGGGCGTCATGCGGGATCCTCCCGTCGGTCGCCGGTCGCCCCGTCGAGCCCCAGGACCCGGCGGGCCGCACGCGCACGGGCCAGGAGCTCGGCCGGGTCCGGGCGCTCAGCTCGGGCCGCCGACGGCGCGATCTCCTCCAGCCTCGGCGCCCACTGGGCCATCCGGTCGGGAAAGCCGGCCGCGAGCACGTCGACCATCGTCGCGGCCGCCGTGGACGCGCCGGGCGATGCCCCGAGCAGGGCGGCGAGCGATCCGCCGGCCGAGGTGACCACCTCCGTGCCGAAGCCGACCATCGCGCCCCGACCGCCCGACATCTTCAGCACCTGCACCCGCTGCCCGGCGGGAACCAGCTCCCAGTCGTCCGCCTGCAGGTGCGGGACGAACGTCCGCAGCGCGTCGAGCCGGCCGCGGGGAGTCTGGGCGATCTGCCGGACCAGGTAGGCCATGAGGGAGCGGTTGTCCCGGGCGGACGCCGCGAGGACCGGCAGGTTGCCCGGCCGCACCGCCCGGAGCAGGTCGGTGCGCCGTCCGGTGCGGAGGAACCGCGGGGAGAACGCCGCGAACGGGCCGAACAGGAGGTACTCCCGGCCGTCGACCGTGCGGTGGTCCAGGTGCGGGACCGAGATGCTCGGCGCCCCCGGCGCGGCGTGCCCGTAGACCTTGCCGCGGTGCGCGGCCACCAGGTCGGGGTTCGCCGTGCGGAGGAACCGGCCGCTGATCGGGAAGGCGCCGTACCGGCGCACCTCCGGGACCCGGGCCTTCTGCAGCAGCGGCAGCGTCCCGCCGCCCGCGCCGACGAAGACGTAGGGCGTCCGCAGCCGGTGCTCCACCCCGGTCGCTTGCTCCCGGACGCCGACGGACCAGGCGCCGTCGACCCGGTCGAGGGCGGTCACCTCGTGCCCCAGCCGGACGTCGCCACCGCGGGAGCGCACCGCGGCGAGCAGCTGCCGGGTGAGCACGCCGAAGTCGACGTCGGTTCCCTGGCGTGAACGGGTGACGGCGACGGGGCCGTCGTCGGGCCGGTCACCGAACATCAGCGGCAGCCAGGTCGCGAGCACCGCACGGTCGTCGCTGAACTCGGTGTCGGCGAAGAGCGGATGCCCGCGCAACGCCTCCCACCGGGCCCGCAGGTGCGCCACGCCGTCCGGCCCGCGGCCGAAGCCGAGGTGCGGGACCGGACGGATGAAGTCCTGCGGCGGCCCGATCCGGCCGGTCGAGACCAGGTGCGCCCAGAAGACCTGCGAGGCGGCGAACTGCGCGCCGATCTCCACCGCCCGCGAGACGTCGACCGATCCGTCGGCCCGGCGGGGCGTGTAGTTGAACTCGCAGAGCCCGGCATGGCCGGTGCCCGCGTTGTTCCACGCGCCCGAGCTCTCCAGCCCCGCCTCGTCCAGTCGCTCGACGACGGCGATCCGCCAGCCCGGCTCGAGCTCGCCGAGCAGCGTCGCGAGCGTCGCGCTCATCACGCCGCCTCCGACGAGGACGGCGTCGAACTCCTCGATCTCCACGGTGGCTCCCTTCATGCCAGCAGCACAGCGATGCCGACGAGGACGGGAACCGACAGCACGGTGCTGAGCAGGATCACGTCGCGGGCCAGCAGGGCGCCCCGGCCGTAGGCCGAGGCGTAGACGAACACGTTCTGGGCGGTGGGCAGCGCCGAGGTGACCGTGACCGCGAGCAGCGCGAGACCGTCGAGGTCGGCGACCCACCGGCCGAGGGCGTAGGCGAGGGCCGGCATCGCCAGGTTCTTGAGGACCACGGCCAGCCAGACCTGTCCGGCCAGCGCGCCGGCCGCCGGGCGGGGTGCGCCGTGCAGGCTCATCCCGTAGGCCAGCAGCGCGGCGGGCACGGCCAGCGCCGCGATCAGCTCGACCGGCTCCAGGAGCATCGCCGGGAGGTCCAGCCCGCTGGCCGCCAGGAGCAGGCCGAGCGCGCACCCGATGACCACCGGCGTCCGCAGCGGCTGCACCAGCAGCTGCCGCCAGGTCGGCGTCGCCGCCACGCCTGCCCGGGAGGCAGCGAGCACCCCGAGCCCGACGGGCGCCATGACGAGCACCTGGAAGAGGAGGACGGGAGCCACGTAGGAGGCGTTCCCCACGATGTACACCGCCACCGGGATACCGAGGTTGCCGGCGTTGACGTAGGACGACGACAGCGCGCCCGTGGTGAGCTGCGCGGCCGGCAGCCGCCACCGCCACCAGGCCAGGCCCACGTACAGCAGCGCGGTTCCGACCGCGCTGCCCGCCGTGGCGATCAGCGCCAGCGACGCGACCGTGGCGGTGTCGGCCCGGCCCAGGGTGAGGAAGAGCAGCGCCGGGGTGGCCACGAAGAACGACAGCCGGGACAGGATGCCCGGCGCGTCCCGGCCGAGGATGCCGGTCCGGCCCACCGCCCAGCCGACGGCGATCACCGCGGCCAGGGCGGCGAAGCCGCCCAGCACTCCGCTCACTGCTGGAGTTCCGCCTCCACCGCACGGGCCAGCGCCGCGGCGGCCTCGGGCGCCTGCGGCAGGAACAGGCTCGGCTCGGTCAGCTCGAGCTCCAGGACCACGGGGTGACCGGCCTGGTCGTGCACCAGGTCGATCCGCGCGTACAGCGGCACCGGCGCTCCGCCGACGAGATCACCGATGGCGGCGAACACGGCGTCGGCGACGTCCCGCTGCGCCGCCGTCGACTGCACGCGGCTCAGGTCGCCTCGGCTCTCCCGGTCGTGCCGGACGCCCTCCCCCGGTACGAGCAGCGCCCCCTTGCGGACGGCGTGGGAGAAGTGGCCGCCGAGGTAGAGCATCGCGGTCTCACCCTCGTCGTCCACGCTGGTGACGTACGGCTGGAGCATCGCCGTCCGCCCGGCCGCGGTCAGCTGCGCCGCGTGGTCCAGCGCCGCCGACGCATCGCTCCACCGTGCGGTGTCCCGGGAGCCGGCGGACACCGACGGTTTCACCACCCACTCCCCCGCAGCGGGCAGGTCGTCGGGATGCACCGGGTTCCACACCGTCGGCACGACCGGGAGCCCGGCCCGCTCCAGGTCGCGCAGGTAGGTCTTGTCGGTGTTCCAGCGCAGCAGCGCTCCGCCGTTGCGCAGCCGCGGGACCGACTCCGCCCAGGACAGGAACTCCGCCCGTCGCCAGGCGTAGTCCCAGCACGACCGGACGACGGCGAGGTCGAAACCGGACCAGTCGACGTCGGCGTCGTCCCACCGGACGAGGTCGACCTCGTATCCGGCGTCCCCGAGCGCGGCCACCGCCAGCGGCAGGTCGGGATCGACCCGCAGCCCCCGTTCGGAGCCGACCAGCGCGACCCGTTCAGTCACGGGGCAGCTGCAGCTTCCCGTCGATCCGCCGCGGGATGCCCTGGTAGCCGTCGGTCAGCTCCTCGGGCAGCACCTCCTGCGGCGCGCCCTGCCAGGTCACCGGACGCAGGAACCGGCGGATGGCGGTGGTCCCGACCGACGTGTGCTGGGAGTTGGTCGAGGGCCACGGTCCGCCGTGGTGCTGGGCCCACGAGACCGCGACACCGGTCGGGTAGGCGTCGTAGACCAGCCGGCCGGCGCGGGTGCGCAGTTCCCGGGAGACCGCCAGCGGCAGCTCGGTCTCGCCGTCGCCGCGCAGGACCGTCGCGGTGAGGGACGACGGCATGGACTCGAGCGCGGCGAACAGCGCCTTGTCCCCGTCGTACCGGGCGACGACGGCCACCGGGCCGAAGCACTCCTCGGTGACCTCGTGCGGCAGGTCGGCGGCGTCGGTGGTGAGCAGCAACGGCGTCGCCTGGAACCCCGGTCCCTGCGGCTCGCCCCCGTGCGCGACCGTCGAGACGCCGGGCAGGTCGGCGAGGGAGGAGGAGATGCGTGCGTAGGAGCCGGCGATGCCCTCGTTGAGCAGCGTCGGCGCGGCGGTCTCCCGGACGGCGTCGGCCATCGCCGCGAGGACGGCGTCGCCGTCGGTCCCGCTCGGGACGAACGCCAGCCCGGGCTTGGTGCAGAACTGCCCCGCCCCCAGCGTGAAGGACCCGACCAGCTCCCGGCCCAGCTGCGCACCGCGCTCGGCGGCCGCCTGCGGCGTGACGACGACCGGGTTGAGGCTGCTCAGCTCGCCGTAGAACGGCACCGGGTCGGGCCGTCGCTCGATGATCTCCAGCAGCGCCTTGCCGCCGTTCACCGACCCGGTGAAGCCGACGGCGCGGACGGCCGGGTGCGCGACGAGGTCGGCGCCGGCCTGCAGGCCGTGCACGATGCCCAGCGTCCCCTCCGGAGCGCCGGCGGCCCGTGCGGCCTCGGCCAGGATCTCGAAGCAGAGCTGCGAGGTCGCCGGGTGCGACCCGTGCGCCTTGACGATCACCGGGGAGCCGGCGGCCAGCGCCGAGGCGGTGTCGCCGCCGGGCACGGAGAAGGCCAGGGGGAAGTTGCTCGCCCCGAACACCGCGACCGGGCCGATCGGGACGAGCATGCGGCGCAGGTCGGGGCGCGGCCCCATCGGGGTGTTCCCGGCGGGGTCGATGGCCGCCTCGAGGTAGCTGCCTTCGTGCAGCACCTCGCCGAACAGCCGCAGCTGGTAGCAGGTGCGGGTCAGCTCACCGTTCAGCCGCGTCGTGCCGAGACCGGTCTCCCGGTCGGCGATCGCGACCACGTCGTCCCGGCGGGCCTCCAGCGCGTCGGCGAGCGCGCCCAGCAGGGCGGCCCGGCCGGTGCGTCCCAGGGCGTCGAGCGCCGGCGCCGCGGCGAGGGCGGCCGCGCACAGGCGGTCCACCTCCGCTGAGGTGGTCTCCTGCGCGACGACCTCGACCGTCTCTCCCGTGCGCGGATCGATGCTGAGGATTCCGTGGTCGGTGGATGGGGCCATGCGGGTGTTCCTCCAGGTCTTCCAGGTCGTCGGCAGCGGGGCGATCAGCGCGGTGCGTCGACGGTGACGGTGTCGACCGTCCACGCGCGGGCCTGCTCGGTCAGCGTGAACCCGAGGCCGAGCCGGTCGGACAGGTGCATCCGGCCGTCGCGGATCTCGAGCCGCTCGTCGAACAGGGGGTAGAGCCAGTCGAAGTGCTCCACCCACGTGCCGTGCGGGTACGCCGCGGCGAGGTGCAGGTGGATCTCCATCGCGAAGTGCGGCGCCATCTGCAGGTTGCTGTGCTCGGCGAGTGCGGCGAGCTTCAGGAACTGGGTGATGCCACCGATCCGCGGGGCGTCGGGCTGGATGATGTCCACCGAGCCGTGCCGGATGAGCTCGTAGTGCTCGGGCACGCTGGTGAGCATCTCCCCCGTCGCGATCGCGGTGTCCAGCGACCGGGCGAGCTGGGCGTGCCCCTCGGCGTCGTAGGCGTCCAGCGGCTCCTCGATCCACACCAGGTCGAACTCCTCCAGCGCCCGGCTCACCCGCATGGCGGTGGGCCGGTCCCACTGCTGGTTGGCATCGACCATGAGCGGCATCCGGTCGCCGATGTGCTCGCGCACCGCCCGCACCCGGCGCAGGTCCTCGGCCCAGTCGGGCTGGCCCACCTTGATCTTGATGCCGCCGATGCCCTCGGCGATGGTCCGCGTGGCGTTGTCGAGCACCTGCTCGATCGACTCGTGCAGGAAGCCGCCGGAGGTGTTGTAGCAGGGCACCGAGTCGCGGTGCGCCCCCAGCAGCTTGGCCAGCGGCAGGCCGGCCCGCTTGGCCTTGAGGTCCCACAGGGCGATGTCCATGGCCGCGATGGCCTGGGTCGAGGCACCGCTGCGGCCGACCGACGCCCCGGCCCAGACCAGCTTGGTCCAGAGCCGGCCGATGTCGCTGGGGTCCTCGCCGATCAGGTCGGCGGCGATCTCCCGGGCGTGGGCGAACTGGGCCGGCCCGCCGGCGCGCTTGGAGTAGCCGAAGCCGACGCCCTCGTGTCCGCCCTCGGTGCGGATCTCGGCGAAGAGGAAGACCACCTCCGTCATGGCCCGCTGCCGCCCGGTCAGGACCTTGGCGTCGCTGATCGGGTTCGACAGCGGCAGCACGACCGAGGACAGCGTCACCGACGCGATGCGGTCGAGAACGGCGGGGCTGTCCGTGCGGAGGATCTGGGTGGCGGTCACAACGGTCTCCAGGGTTGCAGCAGGACAGGTCAGCGGACGAGGCAGGGGCGTTTCGGGTCGAACTGCCAGCCGGGCAGCAGGTACTGCATCGCCACGGCGTCGTCCCGGGCACCGAGCCCGTGCTCCAGGTACAGCGCGTGCGCGGCGTCGACCGCGTCCCGGTCCAGCTCGACCCCCAGTCCCGGTGCGGCCGGCACGGCGATCGCGCCGTCCTCGATCTGCAGCGGGGAGCGCGTGAGCGGCTGCCCGTCCTGCCAGATCCAGTGCGTGTCCAGAGCCGTGATGTCGCCCGGCGCGGCGGCGCCGACCTGGGTGAACATCGCCAGGGAGATGTCGAAGTGGTTGTTCGAGTGCGAGCCCCAGGTCAGGCCGAAGTCGGCGCACAGCTGGGCCACCCGGACGGAGCCGCGCATCGTCCAGAAGTGCGGGTCGGCGAGCGGGATGTCGACGGCGTTCGACCGGACGGCGTGCGCCATCTGCCGCCAGTCGGTGGCGATCATGTTGGTCGCGGTCGGCAACCCGGTCGCCCGGCGGAACTCCGCCATGGTCTCGCGCCCGGAGAAGCCGGCCTCGGGTCCGACCGGGTCCTCCGCGTAGGCGAGGACGTCGCCGAGGTCGCGGCAGAGCTCGATCGCCTCGGCGAGCAGCCAGCCCCCGTTGGGGTCCAGCGTGATGCGGGCGTCGGGGAACCGCTCGGCCAGGGCACGCACCGCCGCGACCTCCTGCTCCCCGGGCAGCACGCCGCCCTTGAGCTTGAAGTCGGAGAAGCCGTAGCGCGCCTGGGCCGCCTCGGCCAGGGCGACGACGGCCTCGGGGGTCATCGCCTGCTCGCGGCGCAGCCGCTCCCAGTCGTCGGCGGGGTCGGCCTCGGCCAGGTAGGGCAGATCGGTCGCCGTCCGGTCCCCGACGTAGAAGAGGTAGCCGAGCATCGGGACGGTGTCACGCTGCTGGCCCTCGCCGAGCAGCTCGGCCACGGGGACGCCGAGGTGCTGGCCGAGCAGGTCGAGCAGCGCCGACTCCAGCGCGGTCACCGCGTGGATCGTCGTCCGCAGGTCGAAGGTCTGCAGGCCCCGGCCGCCGGCGTCCCGGTCGGCGAACGTGGCGGAGACGTCGCGCAGCACGCGCCCGTAGGCCGCGATCGACTGCCCCACGAGGAGCGCGCCGGCGTCCTCGATGGTGCGGCGGATCGCCTCGCCGCCGGGTACCTCGCCGAGGCCGGTGCGGCCGTCGGAGTCGGTGACGATCGCGATGTTGCGGGTGAAGAAGGGGCCGTGCGCGCCGCTGAGGTTCAGCAGCATGCTGTCGTGCCCCGCGACGGGGACCACCTCGACGGTGGCGACGGTCGGCGTCCGGCCGGTCATGCGGTCCTCCAGGTGGGTGGTCGCGTCGCTGGTCAGGAGGTGGCCGTCAGGAGACCTTGTTCACCAGGGCGGTGAGCTCGGCGAGCTCGGCCTCCGTGAGGTCGGTCAGCGGGGGGCGGACCCGCCCACCGTCCCGGCCGACCGCCGTCAGCCCCGCCTTGACGATCGACACCGCGTAGCCCTTCGTCCGGTCGCGGATGTCGATGTAGGGGATCACGAAGTCGTTGAGCATCGAGTAGACCTTGACCCTGTCCTGGGCGCGCACCGCGGCGTAGAAGCGCAGCGCGAACTCGGGCAGGAAGTTGTACAGCGCCGAGGAGTAGGTGCTCACCCCCAGCTGGAGGAGCGGCAGCGCGAAGGTCTCGGCCGTGGGCAGGCCGCCGACGTAGATGAGGCGGTCCCCGACCTTGGCGTAGGTGCGCGTCATCTGCTCGATGTCGCCGACGCCGTCCTTGAGCCCGATCAGGGTGGGGTTGCGGTCGGCCACCTCGGCGACGGTGCTGTCGGTGAGCACGGCGTTGGCGCGGCTGTAGACGATGACCCCGAGGTCGGTCGCCCGGCACACCGCACCGATGTGCTCGACGAGCCCGGCCTGGCTGGCCTCGGTCAGGTAGGGCGGGAAGAGCAGCAGGCCCGAGGCGCCGGCCTCCTGGGCCGCCTGCGCCTGGGCGACCGCCTGCGCGGTGCTCCCGGTCGCCGGGGCCAGGACCGGCACGCGGCCCCCTGCCTCGTCCACGGCGATGCGCAGCACGCGGTCGATCTCCGCCGAGGTGAGCGAGAAGCCCTCCCCCGTCCCCCCGGCCGCGAAGAGGCCGGCGACGTCGAAGCTCGACTGCCAGGCCAGGTGCTCCCGGTAGCGCGCCTCGTCGACGCGGAGATCGGCGTCGAAGTGGGTCACCGGGAAGGAGAGCAGGCCGGACTTCAGACGGTCGGCGAGAGCGTCGGGGGGCAACAGCGTCACGGGATCAGGTCCTCGGGGTCCGACGGGTCCGCGGGTGTCCGACGGCGAGGCGTCGGTGGGCACGAGCGGTGGTCGGCGTCACCGTAGGAAGACTCGACGATGCCTGTCCAAGAGTTGTTTCGCATCGAGCGATGCCTCGCGGGTATGGCGCCGGGCCGCCGGTCGCGCAGCACTCGCCCTCGCCGCGTGGACGCCGTCCCCGTGGTCTACCGCGCAGACGAGCACCACACCGCGAGGTCGAGTGGCCGGGACGCGTCAGAAGGTCTCCTCGCTCCGCTCGAGGAGTTCGAGGACCCGCCGCAACGCCGGGTTGCGGGAGCCTCTCGCCCAGAGCAGGTGCAGCTCCACGGGGTCGGGTACCGGCGTCTCGAGGCGGACGAACGCGACACCGTCGATGGGCAGCCGCGCCGCCGAGGCCGGCACGAAGGCGATGCCACGTCCCGCGGCGACGAGCCACAGCATGGTGAGGACCTGACTGACCGTGTGGACGGCATTGCCGGAGGCCGTGGGCACCATGCTCACGACCAGGTCGTAGAAGTAGCGCGCCTCGGTGGGTGAGTGCATGACCACCGGCTCCGCCGCCAGGTCGTCCGCGACCACGTCGCGGCCCAGCTCCAGCAGCCGGTGCCCGGTAGGGACGGCGACCAGCAGCGCCTCGCGGTGCAGGAGGCGGGAACCGAAGGTCTCGGCGTCGAAGGGCGGACGAGCCAGCCCGAGGTCGACCTCCTCGTTGAGCAGCGCAGCGATCTGCTCCCGGGTGACCATCTCGCGCAGGTCGAGGCCGATGTGGGGCAGTCCGCGGGCCACCTCGTTGAGCAGCCGGCCCAGCGTGCCGTAGGTGGAGGCGGCGGTGAACCCGATCCGCACCACCCCGTGCGATCCCGACGACACCCGGCGGGCGAGCTCGGGCGCGGTGTCGGCGAGGGAGAGGAGCCTGCGGGCCTCGCCCAGGAACACCTCGCCGGCCGCGGTCAGCGCCACCCGCCGGTTGTCCCGCTCCAGCAGCTGCGCCCCGACCACCCGCTCGAGCTTCTGGATCTGGCGGCTGAGCGGTGGCTGCGTCATCTTCAGCCGCTCGGCCGCCCGTCCGAAGTGGAGCTCCTCGGCGACGGCCAGGAAACCGCGGAGTTGCTCCAACGTGAAGGCCATGCCGCCAAGGTATCAATCAATGCTTCACTGGTCTTGGACAGGCATGATCTGGGCTCCATACGCTCCGCTGGTCCGGGCTGAGTGACGCCACTCACAGCCCCACACCAGCTGAAGAGCTGCTCGTAGAGGAGATCGACATGACCACCAACCACCGTGCGCGCCGCTGGGCGACGACCGGTGCCGGACTCGCTCTGGCCCTCTCCCTCGCCGCCTGTGGCGGCAACGTCGGCGGCGGCGGCTCGGAGGCCGAGGGCGAGGAGTTCCCCGGCGGCGACCCGATCACCATCTTCGTGGGACAGGACCCCGGTGGCAGCACCGACCTGATCGCCCGCGCGGCGGCCGAAGGCCTGTCCGACGAGCTGGGTGTCGCCGTCACCGTCGAGAACAAGCCCGGCGCCAACGGCGCGCTGGCCGCCCAGGAACTGGCCGGCGAGGAGGCCGACGGCCACACGCTGATGGTCTACAACGGCAGCCTGGCCTACATCACCCCGCTGGCGGTGGGCGAGGGCGAGGCGCCCGACATCGCCGACTTCGAGATCGTCACCGGCCTCTCGCTCGACGACTACGTCCTCGTCACCTCACCGAACTCCGGCTTCACGACGGTCGAGGACCTCGCCGCCGCCGGCCGTCCGATCACTTTCGGCACGACCGGTGTGGGCACCGGCAGCCAGCTCTCCCAGGAGCTGCTCTTCGCCCAGGCCGACATCGACGCCACCGCCGTCCCCTTCGACGGCGGCTCGCCCACGCTGACCGCCGTCCTGGGTGGCCAGGTGGACGTCGGCTCCATCCAGCTCGGTGAGGCCATCGAGCAGATCGAGGCCGGCGAGCTCACCCCGATCGTGACCTTCGCTGAGGAGCGTCCGAGCTACCTCCCCGACACCCCGACCGCGGTCGAGGCCGGCTACGACGTGCCGGTCCAGCAGTCCCGCGCGGTCTTCGCTCCCCAGGGCACGCCGGACGACGTCCTGCAGACCCTGCGCGAGGGCTTCCAGGCGGCGTTCGAGGACGAGGCGTACCAGCAGTTCAACGAGGACAACCTGCTCACCCCGAACGAGCTCGACGGCGAGGAGATCCGGGAGCGGTGGACCAACAACCTCGAGGAGTACCGCTCCGTGGTCGAGGAGTACGGCATCGACCTCGGTGGAGAGCAGTGAGTTCTGCGCACGACGGGGCTCACACCCCGGGGAGCCCCGGCGGCCGCACGGCCGCCGGGGCCTCCCCCCAGGGGGACGCCGGAGCCGCGTCCCCTGCCGGCTCGGGAACGGACGGCGACCGCACGCCCTCGACGCTGCACGACCTCGAGGACGCGGTCCACCAGTTCGAGCACGACGCAGAGCACCGCCCGCCGCCGGCGGGCACGGCCACGAATCTGGTCGTGGCCACCCTGGTCGTGGCGCTCGGGGCTGCCGCCCTGGTCGGCTCGCTCTCGCTCGGCGCCGGGAGCGCCGGCAACCCCGGCTCGGGCACCTGGCCGACGATCCTGAGCATCCTGATCGTGGTCCTGGGCCTCGCGCTGGCGGCCACCGCCCGCGGCACCTCCGACGCCGAGCGCTTCTCCCGCTCCTCCTGGCTGGTCCTGGCCGGCCTGGCGACGATGGTGGTCTTCGTCGCCGTCATCGGGGTCATCGGCTTCGAGATCCCCGCCGCCCTGCTCGCCTTCGTCTGGCTGCGCTTCCTGGGCGGCGAGGGCTGGCGCACGTCGGTCGTCGTCAGCCTCGGCGTGGTGGTCGCGTTCTACCTCATCTTCGTGGCGGCCCTCTCGGTCCCCATCCCGCACCTGTTCTGAAGGAGCGTCCGAGTGGACCTCGCCCCGGTGCTCGCCGGCTTCTCCGTCGTCCTGGAACCCACCAACCTGCTCTACTGCCTGATCGGCGTCGTCGTCGGCATGCTGGTCGGCGTACTGCCGGGCCTCGGGCCCGCCGCCACCATCGCGATCCTGCTGCCGATCACCATCGGCCTCGAGCCGGTGACCTCGATCATCATGCTGGCCGGGATCTTCTACGGCGCCCAGTACGGCGGCACGATCACCTCGGTCCTGCTCAAGCTGCCCGGCGAGGCGTCGTCGGTGGTCACGGTGTTCGACGGCCACGCCCTGGCCCGCCAGGGCAAGGCCGGCACCGCGCTGGGCATCGCGGCGATCGGCTCGTTCGTCGGCGGCACGATCTCGATCGTCGCGCTGTCGTTCCTCGCCCCCGTCGTCGCAGGTTTCGCCCTCGACTTCGGGCCGCCGGAGTACACCGCGCTGGCCCTCCTCGGCATCCTCCTGGTGGCGACCGTCAGCAGCGGCAGCCGGCTCAAGGCGGTCGTCGCCGCCTGCATCGGCCTGCTGCTCGCCACCGTCGGCCGGGACGCCTTCACCGGCGGTGAACGGTTCACCTTCGGCAGCCTGAACCTGGCCGACGGCCTGGACTTCGTGCCGATCGCGATGGGTCTGTTCGGCCTCGGGGAGATCCTCTACAACCTCGAGGAGCGGCACACCTCCGCCCAGGCGCCGGCGAAGGTGGCCAACGTCTGGCCCTCCCGCACGGACCTGCGTCGCTCCTCTGGTGCGATCGGCCGCGGCTCGGTGCTCGGCTTCGTCCTCGGGATCCTGCCCGGTGGTGGGGCGACCCTGTCCTCGCTGGCCGCCTACGCGGTGGAGAAGAAGCGGTCGAAGACGCCGGAGCGGTTCGGCAAGGGCGCGGTCGAAGGCGTGGCCGGCCCGGAGACGGCGAACAACGCCGCGGCGACGTCGTCGTTCATCCCGCTGCTCACGCTCGGCATCCCGGCCAACGCCACCATGGCCGTCATCTTCGGCGCGCTGCTCATCCAGGGCGTCCCGCCGGGCCCGCGGCTGGTCACCGATGAGCCGGAGCTCTTCTGGGGCGTCGTCAACTCGATGTACGTCGGCAACATCCTGTTGCTGATCATGAGCATCCCGCTGGTCGGCCTCTTCGTGAAGATCCTGCGGGTCCGGCCGGCGATCCTCGCCCCGATCACGGTCCTGATCACGCTGATCGGCGTCTACACCGTCAACAACAGCGTGTTCGACATCATCCTGGTCATCGTCTTCGGCCTGCTCGGCTACCTGATGAAGAAGGTCGGCTTCGACCCGGGACCGCTGCTGCTGGCCTTCGTCCTCGGCACCCTGCTCGAGGACTCGCTGCGCCGGTCGCTGCTGATCTTCGACGGCGATGCCTTCGAGTTCTTCGCCCGACCGATCTCGGGCACGCTGCTGGTGATCTTCCTGCTGGTCGCGTTCCTGCCGATGATCCGGTCCGCCCTTCCCCGCCGGCGTCAGGCCGAGCACCGGAGCGACACCAAGGAGCTGGTATGACCGTCCTGGTCGGCTACGTCCCCACGCCGGAGGGCGACGCCGCCTTCTCCGCGGCCCTGCAGGAGGCCCGGCGTCGCAGCGAACCGCTGGTCGTCCTCAACTCCCCCCGCGGCGGTGCACCGGTCAGCGTCGACGCCGCACCCGACGACGCCGTCCGCCGGATGTCCGAGCGGGCCGAGGCCGACGGCGTCGCGCTGGAGCTCCGGCGGACCACGCACTCCGGCGAGGCGGCTGACGAGATCCTCCGCGTGGCCCGGCAGGTCGACGCCTCCGTCATCGTGATCGGCCTGCGGAGGCGGTCGCCGGTCGGCAAGCTCCTCATGGGCAGCAGCGCCCAGCGGATACTGCTCGACGCCGACCGTCCCGTGCTGGCGGTCAAGCCCTAGGCCCGGCCCGACTAGCGTGCCCACCATGACCGATGACGTCGTCGCCGAGGTGCTGGCCGCGGAGGACCGCCGCTACGAGGCCCTGCTGGGCCCGGACCTGCCGGCGCTCGAGCGGTTGTTCCACGACCGGCTCAGCTACGCGCACTCCAGCGGCGTCCGCGACACCAAGGCCGAGTACCTGGCCAAGATCGGGAACGGTTACTACGACTACTCGCGCCTGGACCACCCGGTGGAGCGGGTCGACGTCCTCGGTGACACCGCCGTCGTCGTCGGCCGCATGAACGCCGACCTGCTCGTCGAGGGCACGCCGAAGACGCTCGACGTCCTCGCCCTCGCGGTGTGGACGAGGGACACCGGCGAGTGGCAGCTGCTCGCCTACGCGTCGACTCCCCTGCCGCGGGCCTGATCCCTCATCGACTCCGGTAGAGCCGGGTCGTGATCGGCAGGAAGATCGCGGCCAGCGCGGCGGCGACGGCCAGGGAGATCACGATCGCCTCGCCGTCCGGGGTGCCGTCCATCAGCGAACGGCACGCCGTCGCCAGGATCGAGATCGGGTTGACCTCGACGAAGGCCTGCAGCGGCCCGGGCAGGGTCGCCGGGTCGACGAAGACGTTGGACAGGAAGGTCAGCGGGAAGATCGCCATGAAGCCGGTGTTCATCACCGCGTTCGGCGACCGCAGCAGCAGGCCGAGCACCGAGAAGACCCACGACAGCCCGAACGAGAACACCACCACGAGCGCCAGGGCCGCGACCGCGCCGGCGAACCCGGCGTCCGGGCGGTACCCGAGCGCGACGCCCACCACGATGATCACCGTGCCGGCGACGACGTACCGGACGCTGTCCCCGAGCAGTGCTCCGAGCAGCGGGGCCGGGCGCCAGATCGGCAGCGACCGGAACCGGTCCACGACGCCCTTCGTCAGGTCGGTGTTCAGCGAGATGCCGGAATACACCGTCGTGAACAGCACCGACATGACCAGCAGCCCCGGCAGCGTGTAGTCCAGGTACGCACTGGTGGAGCCGGCGATCGCCCCACCGAACAGGTACGTGAACATCAGCAGGAACATGACCGGCGTGATCGTGACGTCGACCAGCTGCTCGGGCACGTGCTTGACCTTGAGCATGCCGCGCCAGCCGAACGTCAGCGCCGTCGACAGGGCCCCGGGCCGCGGCGGGCGGGCGGTGGTCGCGATGGCCTTGCGGACGGCGGCGGTGTCGGCGCCGTCGGTCACCGAGGTGGCGCTGCTCATGACGGCTGCTCCTCGAGCGTCGGGTCGTGCTCCTCGGCCAGGTGACCGGTGAGCGCCAGGAAGACCTCGTCCAGGCTGGGCTGGCCGAGGGAGAACTCCGCGATGCCGAGCCCGGCGTGGGCCAGCGCGGCCACGCCGTCCGCGGCCCTGGCCGCGTCCGAGCAGGACACCGACAGGGCGGCCGGGTCGGGCTCGAGGACGACGGCGCCGACGGCGCGCTCGAGGATGCCGGCGGCCTCGGGACGACGGTCGGCCTCCAGCAGCCGCACGTGCAGCCCGCCGGCGCCCACCGACGCCTTGAGCTGCCCCGGCGTGCCCTCGGCGATCACCCGGCCGCGGTCGATCACGGCGATCCCGTCGGCCAGCTGGTCGGCCTCCTCCAGGTACTGGGTGCAGAGCAGGATCGTCGTCCCGCCCGCCTGGAGTGCCCGGGCGATCTCCCAGACCTGCCCACGCGAGCGCGGGTCCAGGCCGGTGGTCGGCTCGTCGAGGAACATCAGCCGCGGCGTGACGACGATGCTGGCGGCGATGTCCAGCCGCCGGCGCATCCCGCCGGAGTAGTGCTTCACCAGCCGGCCGGCCGCCTCGGCGATGCCGAACGCGTCGAGCAGTTCGTCCGCGCGGGCGCGGGACGCGGCGCGGGACAGCCCGAGCAGCCGGCCGAGCAGGATCAGGTTCTCCCGGCCGGTCAGCTCCTCGTCCACCGACGCCAGCTGCCCGGTCAGGCTGACCAGGCCGCGGACGGCGTCGCCCTCGGTGCCGATGTCGTGCCCCAGCACCCGGGCGGTTCCGGCGTCCGGCGGGATGAGCGTGGCCAGCATGCGGATGACCGTCGTCTTCCCCGCCCCGTTGGGCCCCAGGACCCCGTAGATGGCCCCCTCGGGGACGGCCAGGTCGACCCCGGCGACGGCGTGCGTGTCGCCGAACGACTTCGCCAGCCCCGTGGCCTCGATCGCGAGCGGTGCGTGGGTCGTCATCGGGCTCCTCACCTCGTCCCCCGCAGAACTGCTGTCCCCTGTCAGACGCAGGGTGCGCTCGGAAGTCATCGGTCGCCAGTGACTTTCTGCGCGCCGTCGCGGGGATCGGGTCAGCCGCGCGGGGCGACGTCCAGGAGGTCGCCGGGACGGCAGTCGAGGGCGTCGCACACGGCGGTCAGCGTGGAGAAGCGGACGGCCCGGGCGCGGTTGTTCTTCAGCACCGACAGGTTCACCACCGACACCCCGGCGCGGTCGGCGAGCTCGGCCAGCGTCATCCCGCGCTCGGCCAGCAGCACGTCCATGCGGCAGACGATGCGATGGCCGGCAGGGTCGGTGTCGGTGGAGCCGCCGGTCACACGAGCCCGTCGACGTCGTCGGCCATCGCCGCCCCTCGCCGGAACGCCTCCGCGATGCCCAGGACCACGATCCCGAGCAGCAGGGGTGTCCAGGTGAACGACGACCAGGTCACGAAGGGCGGGTCCCCGCGCACCTCCAGGTGGCCCAGGGCCGCCTGGGCGCCCACGTTGCGCAGCACCGGCGGGATGCAGCCGCCCACGACGACGGCACCGGCGACGACCGCGAGCCACGTGGCGTTGCGCCTCGCGAACGGCCGTCCCGCCCGGACGGTCCGCAGGACCTGGGCCAGTGCCAGCGCACCGACCGCGATCGAGAGGAGCAGCAGGGCGTCGCCCGACTGCGCGAGCAGCCGCACGTCCAGGGGCAGATCGGGGACGTGGAGCTGGACCGGTAGCAGGTTCCCGAGCAGGGCCGCTCCCTCGGGCAGGTCCAGTCGGTCGTCCAGGTCCAGCCGCACGCTGTTGCTCAGGTACACCGTCACGTCGGCCGCGTCCCGCGTCACCCCGGTGAACAGCACGCCGGCCGCGAGGAGGGCGGCTCCGGCTGCGACCAGGAGCAGCAGGACGGCATAGGCGCCCGCCGCGCGGGGTCCGAGCAGGGGCTTCACCGTCGTCTGCATGCGCCGGACCATAACGACGATCGTTACGTCCGACACCGCATGACGCGCGGTCGCGCCAGAAGGCACCCGTCCGCGGCGGACGGGTGCCTTCTGGCGCGAGGGCAGCTCAGGCGGCGCGTCGCTCCTCGGCCCGCCGGCTGTACCAGCCGATCAGGACCAGTGCCGCGGTGATCAGCACCAGGTTCTTCACCACGAACTCGCCGTCGGCGGTGAGCTCCAGCGGGTTGGACGTCCACATGAGCTCCGACGCCGTCACGAACGTGAGGAACGTGCCGGCCAGGTGCCCGCAGAGCACGAGCAGGGTGATGCGGGGCAGCACACCGGCTGCCAGCGCCAGCCCGAGGACGATCTCGACGACGCCGAGCGCCGGCACGCTGAGGTCGGCGTCGATGAAGGGCAGCGTCTGCGCGATCAGGTCGTACACCGGGCTCGAGCCGACGAGCTTCAGGGCGCCGAACCACACGAACACGACCGCGAGGGCCAGCCGCAGCAACGTCGGCGCGATGCGCTGGTTCACCTCCACGGCACGGTCCACCAGGGCGGCTCCGGGCAGGCGCGGCGCCGGGACGGCGGGTTCGGCTCCGGTCGGCGACACCTCCGCCGTCCGCTCCATCAGGGCCGTCGACTGCGGCGTCCCGACCATGGTCATCTCCTCTCGTTCCGGGAGGCCGCACCCGTCGCGCGGCCGTCGGGAAGAAGAGACGCGGAAGCCGACGGAGATACGCCGGTCCCCGTGCGAGCGCGTCAGCCGCGCAGGGAGTCCGTCTCCGTCCGGGAGGACCGCGGCCCGGTGCGTCGGCGGGAGCGCACCGCCTTGTCGGCGTACATGCGGAGGTCGGCCGCGTGCAGCAGGGCGGCCGGGTCCGCGCCGTCCTCGGGGCCGAGTGCCACCCCCATGCTGACTCCGACGCCGGCAGTGCCCATGCCCTGCTCCACGGCGGCGCGCAGTTCCTCGGCCACGCGCACGCACTCCGGTTGGCCGGACACGCCGGTCAGGACGATGCAGAACTCATCACCCGCGAGCCGGGCGACGAAATCCTCGGTCCGCGTGGCCGTCCGGAGGTGCCCGGCGAGTTCGACCAGCAGGGCGTCGCCCGCCTCGTGGCCCTGCTCGTCGTTGACGGCCTTGAACCCGTCGAGGTCGAGGAAGACCAGACCGACGTGGCCGCCGTGCCGGCCGGCCCGCGCGAGTTCCCGGTCGAGATGGAGCACCAGGGCACCGCGGTTGGGCAGGCCGGTCAGGGCGTCGGTCCGTGCCTGCTCCTCGACCCGCCGGTGCAACCGGGCGTTCTCCAGCGCGTGACGGGCCGCGGTGGCCAGACCCGAGAGGACGCGCTCCTCGGTCGGGACGCCGACCTGCGCGACCCCGCTCCGGGCGACGAGCCACGACGCTCCGTCGCCGACCGGCACCCCCACCTGATCCGGACCCGGGGGCTCCCCCCGGATCGTGACCCCGCTGCGCGGCAGCAGCCGTGCGGCATGGGCGTGCAGGGCATCGACCACCTCGTCGTGGCGGAGGGAGAGATGCATGTCCTGCGTGGCCACTGCCAGGTCGTCGAGGAGATCGCGCTCGGCGGCCAGCTGCGCCTGTCGCCTGCTGAGCACGGCCAGCACGAGCAGCAGCGGCAGGAGCCGCCACCCCTCGGTCGGGTTCGGCATCAGCAGCGGCGCGACCGCGAGGCCCAGCACCGTGCCGGCCGTCTCCACGGCAGCGAGCTGACGGAGCCCCGCGCCGAAGTTCGGGACGAGCCGACCCCGCTCGATGCTCAGGAATGTCACGACGAGGACGTGGCTCACCGCACCGAACACGAGCGCGGCCACGGCTGCGGCGGTCAGCACGCCGGTTCCGCTGGCCTGCAGCGCCGCGGCGGTCAGCCCACCCGCGGCGGCCGCCGTGACGGACGAGGCGGCGTTGAACAGCCGGTTCGTCGCACTGGTGCGCAGGGTGAGGACCAGGCCGAGGGCCGCCGCGCTGCAGGCCAGCGCCGCGGCAGCCGGCGGGAGGACGGCGAAGGCGAGCACCCCGGCCGTCTCGCCGAAGGTCATGTAGGCCGCGCGGGCGCGACGGCCGACGGTCACCGGTGAGAACAGCAGGAGGGCGACGGCGGCGGTGACCACCGCGACGTCCGACGCGGCAGCCTGCATCGCCGGGAGCGCGCGCCACACGCCGATGCCGAGAGTGGCCGTCGCGAGCAGGACGAGGAGGCAGAGGAACGCGCGCGACCGTGCGTGCACCAGCCCGCCACTCCTCTCCGCCGCCCGCTCCGCAGCGAGCGGACCGTTCGAGCGAGCGGAGACTACTGGTTCCTGGACGGTGCGGTATCGGAGGGCACGTGCCGACGCGAGCGGCTCGCGGCCAGGCGGCGGTCAGCTGCGGGCCGCGCGGACGAGCGTCCGCACTGCCGGTACAGCCGCCACCCGTGGGGCGGTAGGAAGGCGGCATGACCGACGCCGCACCGTCCCTGGCCGAGCTCGCCGCCGAGGAGGAGGACCTCCAGTTCACCCGGTTCACCGCGGACGACGCCTGGGAGCTCGGATCCGCCCTGGTCGCCGGCGGGCGCGAGAAGGAACTGCCCATCGCCGTCGACCTCACCCGCAACCGGCACCAGCTCTTCCACGCGGCCCTGGCCGGCGCGACGCCGGACAACGACTCCTGGATCCGGCGCAAGACCCGCGTCGTGACCCGCTTCGGACACAGCAGCCTCTACGTGCGACAGGCCAGCATCGAGCGCGGGACCACGTTCGAGGCGGAGTTCGGCCTGGACCCTGCCCGCTACGCGGCCCACGGCGGTGCCTTCCCGATCCTCGTGCGCGACGTCGGTCCGATCGGCGTCGTCGTCGTGTCCGGCCTTCCCCAGGTGGAGGACCACCGCATGGTCGTCGCGGCTCTCCGGACGCAGCTCGGCCGTTGACGGAGCCTCGCCCCTCCGGCGTGGTGGACCGCACAACCGTTGGGGCACCAATGATTGGTAGCCTAACCGTGTGCCGCCCCAGCCACTCCCCGATCCCCTCGCCCTCGAGCACCAGGTCTGCTACGCGCTCTCGGTCGCCGCGCGCAACGTGGTCGCCGTCTACCGGCCGTTCCTCGAGCCGATGGGCCTCACCCATCCCCAGTACCTGGTCATGCTGGCGCTCTGGCAGCACGGCCCGCTGTCGGTCAAGCGGCTCAGCGGCCTGCTGCAGCTCGATCCCGGCACGCTGTCCCCGCTGGTCAAGCGGCTGGAGACCGGCGGCCTCGTGCGCCGTGACCGGGATCCGCGCGACGAGCGCTCGCTGGCCATCGCCCTCACCGACGCCGGCCGGGCCCTGCGCGACCAGGCCGAGCGCATCCCGGCCGGCATCGTCGACCGCCTGGGCATGGACGTCGGCGAGCTGACCGCCCTGCACGGCGCGCTCACCCGGGTCATCGCCGCCTCGCAACGGTCGCTGGAGCAGCCCGCCGTCTCCCGGACGGCGAGCTGATGGCCACCTCGGCCCCGGCGCAGCAAGTCGTGCGTCCCGGTCCGCTCCGGTGGTTCTGGTACGCCATGGGTGGAGCACTTCCTGCCCGCTTCAGCCCCTGGGTCCTGCACGACACGACGACCCGCACCTGGGCTCTGCGCCACGTCGCGCGCTCGATGGCCCAGCTGGCCCTGCCGATCGCGCTGGTGCTGGTGCTCGTCCCGGGCGAGTTCTGGATCCGTGGGATGGCGGCGCTCGGCGGCGTCCTCCTCGGGCTCTTCTTCTCCCTGGCCTACATGCCCGAGACGACCGAGAACCGGGTGAAGCGCGCCGGCTACCCCGCCGGCACGGCCACGGCCGCGCGGAACCGGGCGGCACAGGAACGCGAGGCCCGGGAGAGCGAACGCCGGCGCGCGGCCTCCGCCCGCCGGGCCGCTCGCTACCGCGCCCGCCAGGGGCGGCCGTGACGTGCACCGCGTCGGCTCGGAGCGCCGGAGCGATGGCGGCCGGCGGGTAGGCTCGACGGCGATGAAGCGCGATGACCGCCGTGGCGGGACGTTCACCTACGAGGGCGTGGACATCTCCCCCGCCACCGGCGAGATCACCTCGCGGTACTCCCTCGACGGCCGGTCCTTCCAGGAGGTCGTCCAGCTGCCCGCCGAGCTCGACTGGGACTCACCGGGCGTCGCCGCCGCGGCCCGCATCCTCTTCCTGCTGAGCGGCATCTCCTACTACAAGACCGCCGCGCCGCCGGTGATCGACCTCGGCGACACCCCCGTCACGAAGGACGAAATCGCCTTCCTGCGCGAGTTCTATCTCCAGGGCCTCGGCGAGTTCAGCTACGTCAACGACCTCCCGATCGACGACCTGCAGATCGTCGGTGGCCGCACCGACCTGGCCGAGCCGGTGCCGTGGCGGCTGCCCGAGGAGCGGCCGCTGATCCCCTTCGGCGGCGGCATCGACTCCGTCGTCGTCGTGGAAGAGACCAGGCAGCAGTTCCCCGACAGCAGCCTGTTCATCGTGGGCCGCTTCGACCCGATCGAGGACGCCGCGGCCGTCACCGGGCTGCCCATCGTCCGTGCGAGTCGCACGCTCGACCCGCAGGTGCTGCGGAGCCGGGAACTCGGCTTCCTCAACGGGCACGTGCCGGTCACCGGGGTGCTCTCGGCGATCGCCGTGGTCGCCGCCGTGCTCGACTACCGCAGCGCGGTGATCATGAGCAACGAGTGGTCCGCGTCGGCGCCGACGATCGAGGTGGACGGCCGCGGCATCAACCACCAGTACTCGAAGTCCCTGGACTTCGAGGCGGCCTTCCGCGGGCTGCTGGACTCCGTGCTGCCCGGATTCCGCTACTTCTCCGCCCTTCGGCCCTACTCGGAGCTGTGGGTCGCCGAGCGGTTCGCCGGGCTCCCCGAGTACCACCCGGTCTTCCGCAGCTGCAACCGCGCCTTCCACGTCGACCCGGCCAAGCGCGCCTCGGCCTGGTGCGGCGAGTGCGACAAGTGCGCGTTCATCGACCTGATCCTGGCGCCGTTCCTGCCCGCCGAGCAGCTGCGCGCCGTCTTCGGCGGCCGCGAGCCGCTGGACCGCACCGAGATGCTCCCCCGCTTCCGCGGGCTGCTCGGCGACACCGCCGCCACCAAGCCGTTCGAGTGCGTCGGCGACGTCGGGGAGTGCCGCGTGGCCCTAGAACTGGCCGCCGCCCGGCCCGACCGCGCCGGCAACCCCGTCCTCGCGCAGCTGCGCGCGGAGCAGCCGGCCGCGCCCGGCCCGACGAACCGGTACTTCGCCCCGATGGGCGAGCACTTCATCGAAGCCCCGTATGCCGCCGACGATCTCCTGGTCTGACCTGCGCGACCGCAGGGTCGGCGTCTGGGGGCTCGGGGTCGAGGGCCGCGCGAACCTGCGCAAGCTGGCCGCGCTCGGCGTCGCTCCCCAGGTCATGGTCGACGACGCACCCGCCGGGGACGACGTCGTCGGTACCGAGGCCGGCGGGCTCGAGGCTCTCGCCGGCTGCGACGTCGTCGTGAAGTCGCCGGGCATCTCCCGGCTGCGGGAGGACCTCCAGGCGCTGGAGGAGGGCGGGACGCCCGTGGTCGGCGGGCTGGGGCTGTGGCTGGCCGAGGCCGACCGCGACCGGGTCCTCTGCATCACCGGGACCAAGGGGAAGAGCACCACCACCGCCATCGCCGGCCACCTCGCCACGGGGCTGGGCCAGCGGGTGCTGCTGGGCGGCAACTTCGGCACCGCGCCGTGGGATCCCGAGGCGCCGCAGGACGTCGACTGGTGGGTGGTGGAGACGTCCAGCTACCAGGCCACCGACGTGGCGCTCGGCCCCGCCGTCGTCGCGGTGACCTCGCTGAGCCAGGACCACCTGGACTGGCACGGAGGCATCCAGAACTACTTCGGCGACAAGCTCTCGCTGTGCCGGCGCCCCGGGGTGCGGCAGGTGGTCGCCGACGGCGACAGCCCGCTGCTCCGCGAGCACGCCGACCTGCTGGGCCCGACCGTGCAGTGGATCTCCGCCGGCGACGACCCGGGCTGGACCACGGGCCTGGGCCTGCTCGGCGAGCACAACGTGCGCAACGCACTGGTCGCCCGCGCCGGCCTGGTCGCGCTCGGCGTGCCGGGCGCCGACGACGACGCGCGGATCGCGGCCGCGGCGCGCGACTTCGCGGGTCTCGGCAGCCGGCTGCGCCCGGTCGGCCGGGTGGACGGCGTGGAGTTCGTGGACGACAGCCTCTCGACCAACGTCCTGCCCACCCTCGCCGCCGTGGACGCCTTCCGCGGGCGGCGGGTCGCCCTGCTCGTCGGGGGCCACGACCGCGGCATCGACTACGCGCCGCTGGCGGACGGCCTCACCGGCCGGGCCGGCCTGCTGGCGATCTGCCTGCCCGACAGCGGACCGCGGATCGCCGCGGCGCTGCGCACCGGCGCACCGGACGTCGAGGTCCGCGAGGTGGCGGACCTGCCGGAAGGAGTGCGGGCCGGCTTCGAGTGGGCGCGTCCGGACGGCGTGGTGCTGCTATCCCCCGCCGCGCCGAGCTTCGGCCGGTACCGCAACTACGAGGAGCGGGCCGCCGACTTCGTGCGCACGGTGGAGTCCCTCACCCTGAGCTGAGTACGGCAGCAAGGTGACTTCCGGGTGGGAGGGTCCCCGCCCGTCATGACATGCCGCCGCTTCCGGGGCCGAGATCACCGTGCCGAGTCCCGCAGCGCCCTGTTGGCATGCATGTTGAGCCGCTCCAGCGGACGTTGAGCCGCACCCTGACATGGCTCAACGTCCGCTGGAGCGGCTCGACCTGCTCTTCACGAGCACCCCCGAAGGGGCGCGGGACCGCACGAGCGTGGAGAACACCGCGAGACTCCAACGCGACCGGGATCCGCGGGACTCGAGGGGCATTTCCCACCCCGAGGTCACCCTGCTGCCGAACTCACCCTGAGCTGACGGCGGTCGACCGCGCGATCGCCCGGACCTCACGAGCACCGGACAGCTCGTGGCCGTCCGCGCAGACGATGCCGAGGTGCACCGGCGCCCCGCAGTCCCGGTGCTCCAGCTGCAGCGGCGCGACGCCGTCGTCGGCCAGGTACTTGTCGCCCCATTGCATGAGGGCCACCAGGGTCGGATAGAGGTCGATCCCCCTGGCCGTCAGCCGGTACTCGTGGCGCTGCCGCTCGCCGTCGGCCTGGTAGGGCACCCGCCGCAGCACGCCCTGCTCCACCAGGGTGGCCAGCCGGTCGGTCAGCACGGCCTTGGGGGCGCCGAGGTTGCGCTGGAAGTCGGCGAACCGGCGGACGCCGAGAAAGGCCTCCCGCAGCACGAGCAGGCTCCACTTCTCCCCGACCACGGCCAGGGTGCCGGCCACCGAGCATCGGGACCGGTCCAACGAGGCGTCGCTCACACCAGCAGTCTAACCGGGCTGGGTTCACTTGACGAACCGCGAAAGGCGGAGCACAGTTCGTCTTGCGAACCCAGGAGGCCGGGATGGACATCACGGTGACGACGAGGCCGGTGCGGCCCGACGACGCGGCGCTCTTCTGCCGGCTGTGGCCGCGCCTCTCCCCCGAGACCGTCTACCGCCGCTTCCACGCCCCGGTGCACCGGCTCCCCGAGGAGACCGTCCGCCGGCTGGTGACCGTCGACCACGACCTGCGCGAGGCCGTCGTCGCCGTGGTCGGCGGCGAGGTGGTCGGGGTCGCCCGCTACGACCGCCCGCCCGGCGCTCCGGCAACGGCCGAGGTCGCCGTCCTGGTCGAGGACGCCTGGCAGGGCGCCGGGGTGGGCCGGCAGTTGCTCGCCTCGCTCACCGACCTGGCCGCCCGCCGCGGCGTCCGCACGTTCACCGCGACGGTCCAGCCCGACAACCGGCCGGTCCTGGGGCTGGTCCGACGACTCCTCCCCGGCTCGATCGTCACGGCCGACGTCGACGTGCTGTCCGTCACCAGCCCGCTGGACCCCGCGCCGGTATCCGCCGCTCCTCGCCCCGACTCCCTGCTCACGACCGCATCCCACTGAGAACGAGAGGTTCCGCCATGTCCCGCCTGCACACCACCTTCGCCAGCCGCCGCGCCACCCGGCGCCACCTGCGCGAGGAGCGCGCCATCGCCCGCGCGTGCGCGTCGGCCCCCACCGTGGAGTCCGCGCACGAGATCGCCGCACTCTCCACCCGTCGCTGATCCACCCCGGCCGGCGCGCGCACGAGCGGTAACAGGCGCGCGCCCGGCCGCCAGCGTCCGACCGTGGACGTCTGGTCCAGCGGCGAGAGCTACGAGGCCTACGTGGGCCGGTGGAGCCGGCTCGTCGCGAGCCGGTTCCTGACCTGGCTCGAGGCGTCCGTCGGCGCCCGGTGGGTGGACGTCGGCTGCGGCACCGGCGCGCTGACCGACGAGATCGGAGAGCCTGACCGCGCCGTCGGCCGTCGTCGGTCTCGACCCCTCCCTGCCCTTCGTGTCGCACGCCGCGCGCACCGTCCCCGATCCGCGGGCGTCCTTCGCGGTGGGCGACGCCCGGGCGCTGCCGGTCGCCGACGGCTGGGCCGACGCCGTCGTCGCCGGGCTGATGCTCGACTTCGTCGCTCAGCGCACCGCGGCGCTCGCCGAGATGCGGCGCATCTGCCGCAGCGGTGGGGTCGTCGCCGCATACGTGTGGGACTACGCCGGCGGGATCGGGATGCAGCTGATCAGCCGGTTCTGGTCCGCGGCGGCAGGCCTCGACCCGGCGGCCCGACTCCAGGCGGAAGACGTGATCGTCGTCCAGACGGTCTTCCCGGACGCCGACCGGCTGTGGGCGCCCTTCCTCCAGGGCACCGGCCCGGCGCCGGCCTAGGCGGACGGCGCAGCGCAGCCGGCGGTGTGCGCCGATGCGCAGATCCGGCGCCCGGAACTGCGCATCGGTGCACATCACCGGGCGGCGACCGGCGGAGGGTCAGTCGCCGTCGGGGCGCAGGCGGCAGGCGAAGAGGAAGGCCGGGGGCACGTTCAGCGGCGAGATGCGACGCCGCACCGACGCGAACAGCCGGCGCAGCTCCGACTGGATGAGCGGTGAGTACTGGATGACCAGCGCGACGCCGTCGGGACCGAGCGCACCGGGCAGCGACTCGAGGATGCGACGGCGCAGACCGGGCTCGAGCGAGGTGAAGGGCAGGGCGCACACCAGCACGTCGGCCCGCTCCTCCCCCAGGTGGTCCGGAAGGTGCTCCGCGGAGTCGCACACGACCTCCAGGCGCGGGTCGGCGAACCGTTTCCGCAGCACCTCGGCCAGGCGCGGATCGATCTCGAGGGCGACCAGGCGCGCGTCCGGGCTCATGCGGGCCAGGATCTCGCCGGTCTGCGAGCCGGTCCCGGCTCCGAGTTCCACGACGAGCTTCGCCCCGGGGACGTCCCCCATGTCGAGCATGTCGCGCACGGCGAGCCGAGAGGTCGGCAGGATCGCCCCGACCTGGCGGGGGTTGGCGGCGAACGCGCGGAGGAAGCGGAGTCGATCGGCCAGTTGCTGGTTCATGCAGCCCTTCCGGAGCCCGGTGGAGCGGGCCCGGCACCCAGCTCTCCGCAGCACGATGGCACGGAGGCGCCCCGTACGCAGCTCCCCACACCGTGTCCCGGCCCCAGGCGCGCCCCTCCGACGGGTGAGCCACCTGCCGGTGGACGAGCTGGTCGGGCCCGCCGTCCCCACGAGAGCCGCGGACAGCGTAGGATCCCCCCTGGTCGCTGTCGTGCCTCTGCTTCGTTCTTGAACGTCCGCAGTCGTCTTCTGCCTGACGTTCCTCTCGGTCCTGCCGGTGGTGCAGCGACCCGGGGACCAGCAATCTGCCGGTTCTCGACACCCCCAGCACGGAATGAGAACAGCATGGCTCAGGGCACTGTGAAGTGGTTCAACGCGGAGAAGGGCTTCGGGTTCATCGCCCAGGACGGCGGCGGCGCCGACGTCTTCTGCCACTACTCCGCCATCGTCTCGGACGGCTACAAGTCGCTCGACGAGGGCCAGCAGGTCGAGTTCGACGTCACGCAGGGCCAGAAGGGCCCCCAGGCGGAGAACGTTCGCCCCATCTGATCCACCGGGACGGGGGTCACGGCGCATCGCGCCGTGGCCCCCGTTCTGCTTTTCCGGCCCCGGCTGCCCATGTCGCCGGGCCGCCGGTGGAGCGCCGTAACGTTCACCGCATGAGTCGCACGCACCCTGAGCTCCGCACCCCGCCGCCCCTGCCCGACGGCGGCCTGCGCGTGATCGCCCTGGGTGGCCTCGGCGAGATCGGTCGCAACATGACCGTCTTCGAGCACGCCGGCAAGCTGCTGATCGTCGACATCGGCGTCCTCTTCCCCGAGGAGCACCAGCCGGGCATCGACGTGATCCTCCCCGACTTCACCTCGATCCGGGACCGGCTCGACGACGTCGTGGCGATCGTGCTGACCCACGGCCACGAGGACCACATCGGCGGCGTGCCCTACCTGCTGCGGGAGCGGGCCGACATCCCGCTGGTGGGCTCGAAGCTGACCCTGGCGTTCATCGAGGCCAAGCTCAAGGAGCACAAGATCCGGCCGGTCACCGTCGAGGTGGCCGAGGAGGACCTGGCCGATTTCGGGCCGTTCGGCCTGGAGTTCCTCGCCGTCAACCACTCGATCCCCGACGCGCTCGCCGTCGCCATCCGGACCTCGGCCGGCCTGGTCCTGCACACCGGCGACTTCAAGATGGACCAGTTCCCGCTGGACCGCCGGATCACCGACCTCCGCGGCTTCGCCCGGCTCGGCGAGGAGGGCGTGGACCTCTTCCTCACCGACTCGACCAACGCCGAGGTGCCCGGCTTCACGACGTCGGAGGGCGAGCTCGTCCCCGCCATCGAGAAGGTCTTCCGCACCGCTCCCCGCCGCGTGATCGTCTCCAGCTTCGCCAGCCACGTGCACCGCATCCAGCAGGTGCTCGACCAGGCCCACGCGCACGGGCGCAAGGTCGCGTTCGTCGGCCGGTCGATGGTCCGCAACATGGGCATCGCGCGGGACCTGGGCTATCTGAACGTGCCCGACGGCCTGGTCGTCGACATGAAGGTCCTGGAGAAGCTGCCGGCCGACCAGGTCTGCCTGATCTGCACCGGCTCCCAGGGCGAACCGATGGCGGCGCTGTCGCGCATGGCCAACCGCGACCACGTCATCCGGATCACCGAGGGCGACACCGTCCTGCTGGCCAGCTCGCTCATCCCGGGCAACGAGAACGCGATCTACCGGGTCATCAACGAGCTGACGCGCTGGGGCGCCAACGTCGTCCACAAGGGCAACGCGAAGGTGCACGTCTCCGGCCACGCCAGCGCCGGCGAGCTCGTCTACTGCTACAACCTCGTCCAGCCCCGCAACGTGATGCCGGTGCACGGCGAGTGGCGGCACCTGCGGGCCAACGGCGACCTGGCGATCCGTACCGGGGTGCACCCGAAGGGCGTCGTGCTCGCCGAGGACGGCATCGCCGTCGACCTGGTCGACGGCAAGGTGCGGATCACCGGCAAGGTGCCGGCCGGCAACGTGTACGTCGACGGCCAGACCGTCGGCGGCGCGACGGAGGCCCACCTCAAGGACCGGCGCAACCTCGCCGAGGAGGGCGTGATCACCGTCGTCGCCATCGTCGACGCCGACACCGGCATGCTGGCCGAGCCGCCGGACTTCCTCGCCCGGGGTTTCGTGCACGACGAGACGACCTTCGACGCGGTCGCGCCGTTGGTCGAGAAGGCGCTGGCCAAGGCCGCCGAGGAGGGCGTCGGCGGGGCGACGCAGCTGGAGCAGCTCATCTCCCGCGCCGTCGGCCAGTGGGCGCACCGCACCTACCGGCGCAGCCCGATGATCATCCCGATCGTCATCGACGCCTGACCGGCGTCGTCACCACCGACGCCGCCGTCCTTCCGGTCGGGTCGCCGTCCTCACGCTGCACCGTGGGGACGGCGCCCCGGAGCCGAGGGCGGCGATCCGGTGCGACCTGGCGGGAACGCGGTCACCGCAGCGGGCGTTGTCGACTGCACGGCCGCCTTCAGATGCGCTCCCGCGCTGCCGATACTGCCGATGGCCCGGCCGCGTCGAGTGGCGGTGCCGATCACGCGACCCAGGAGGGGCGATGGACTACTTGCGCCGCATGCAGATGGAACGGCCCGTCCTCTTCTGGGTGGTGCTGCTGGTCGCCTTCATCGTCGGCTTCCAGCTGCTGTTGTTCGTCGTCGGGCTGTTCCTGGGGCCGTTCGGGGTGCCGTCCTGGGTGCCGCTGGTCGTGGTCCTCGGCATCCTCGTCGCCGTCGCGCGCCGACAGCAGCGGTCGCGGTAGTCGGTCTCACCGGCGTGGGCGGCTCAGCCCAGCCGCTCGTCCAGGTGGACGGTGACGACGTCGCCGGCGCGCTTCCCGATCGCCATCCGGACGTCGGCCTTCAGCGGCAGCTTGTGCGTGCCGTCGCCCAGCGCCATGAAGGAGCTCTCGAACGGGTGCCCGTCGACCCGGCCGCGCACCTTGACCAGGCCGCGGGTGCCGAAGTACTCGGCCGACCCCGGCATCTGGACGTAGGTCCAGCCGCCTCGCGCCGGGCTCTGCACCAGTGCTGCGGTGAACTCGGCGTCCAGCGGTCCCTGCTTCGACGTCATGGCCCGACCTCTCCCTCGCACCGACGGTTCTGCCGGGACGACCGTCGGCCCAGGCAGAACTCATCGGTGCCGGCCGCGGATCAGCCCCGCGGTTGCAGGACGAAGTCGTAGCGCGCCTCGAGCCACGGGACCTCGGAGGTGCCGCCGTCGGGCGTGGGTCCCGGCTCGCGCTCGTCGAAGCGGACCACGAGCTCCTGCTTGGTCCCGAAGACGACGTCGCTGTCGAGGTACTCCGCGCCCTCCTGGAACAGGTGGGTGATCAACGGCTCGAAGCCGGGCTCGGCGATCAGGAAGTGGATGTGCGCCGGGCGGAAGTGGCTGATCTCCGTGCGCGCGATGAGGTCGCCGACCGGACCGTCCATCGGGATCGTGTAGCCCTTCGGCGCGAGCGTGCGGACGCAGTAGCTGCCGTCCTCGCGGGCCGCGTACTTGGCGCGCAGCCGCGCCTCGTCGACCTCGCCCAGCTGGGCCTCGTAGACGCCCTCGTCGTCGGCCTGCCAGACGTCGAGCACCGCCCCGGCCACCGGCGCCCCGGCCAGGTCGCGAACGATGCCGTGCACGTAGAGCGGCACGCCGGCCAGACCCTGCGACATGTCCTGGCCGAAGCCCAGTTCCGGGGAGCCCTCGATGTGGAACGGGCCCAGCACGGTCGCCGGGGTGGCCGCCGGATCCAGCCGGTGGTTCATCTGGACGACGAGCATGGAGAGGCCGAGGACGTCGGAGGCGAGGATGAACTCCTCCCGCTTCTCGTTGCTGATCGTGCCGGTGGCGGTCAGCCACTGCACCGCCGCCATCCACTCCGCCTCGGTGAGCCGGACCTCCCGCGCGAAGTCGTGCAGGTGACGGACCAGCGCCGTCATCAGCTCCGCCAGGCGCGGGTCCTTCGCCGTGGCCCAGCGCTCCACCGCCAGGTCGGTGATGTTGTCCTCGGTGACCAGCTGCACGGCTTCCTCCTGCGGTGTGGTGCGGCCGGCAGGCGCCGGCCGCGGAGCGGTCGGGTCAGGGTGTCAGGACCAGGCGGGCGGTGGCCTGCCCCGCGGCCTGGCGGGTCCAGGCTCCGGACACCTCGGCGAGCGGCAGCACCTCGTGCGCCACGGCGATGCGGCCGTCGGCGGCGTGGCGGCTCACCGCCGTCAGCGCCTCGGCCCGCTCCGCGGGGGTGAGGGCGTTGTTCGTGTAGCCGAGGAGCGCAGCCGTTCGGCTGCGCAGCACGGCCGAGGAGAACTCCGCGACGTCGCCCGACGCGCCGCCCAGGTTCACCAGCCGCCCGCCGTCGGCCAGCACCCGGGAGGCCGCGGTGGCGGCGACCCCGAACACCGGGTCGACGACGACGTCCGCCCGGCCGCCGCACGCGTCGGCGAGCCGGCCGGTGAGCGCGTCGGCGTTCCCCTGCAGCGGCACGACCGCGTCGGCGCCCAGCTCGCGGGCACGCTGCTGGGAATCCGCCGACCGGCACACGGCGACCACCCGGCCTGCGCCGAGCACGCGGGCGGCGCCGATCGCGGCCTGACCGACGGCCCCGCCCGCGCCGAGGACCAGCACCGTCTCGCCGGACCGCAGCCGGGCGCGGGCGGTCAGCACCCTCCAGGCGGCCACCGCGGACAGGCCCAGCGCGGCCAGGTGCACGTCCGGGACGTCGGCGTCCACCGCCACCAGGTCGGCGTCGGCCACCGAGCACCGCTCGGCGAGGCCACCGTCACCGGGCGCCATCCCGGCGCTGGTCGCGAACCAGACGCGGGTGCCGGCCGGCAGTGCCGCGGACTCCTCGACCACCCCGACCCCCTGCACCCCGGGCACGTAGGGGACGGCGGGACGGCCGAAGTACGAGGTCCCGGAGGCGGCGAGCTGGTCCAGCGGCACGATCGGCGCCGCCGTCACGCGGACGACGCTGCGACCGCCGGCCGGGGCGGGATCGGGGTGCTCGGCGCAAGCGGGGGCGTCCCCCGGTGTGGACAGGACAGCAGCGCGCACGTCGGCGTCCTCAGGCGCTTCCGTCGCCGACCGCCGGCAGCGGCGCGGGGACGAACGGGTCGGGCGCGACCGGACGGTTGTTCAGGTCCACCGACAGGAACACGTCGTTGGCCACCGGGGAACGCAGTTCCTCCGCCAGCTGTCCGATCAGGCCGGCCGTGCGGGCGAGCAGCGCGAACCCGCGGAGCAGCTCCAGCGGCAGCCCCAGGTCGGCCAGGGCGGCACCGCAGACGCCGGCGCCGTTGAGCGGCAGCCGCTTGCCGAGCACCTGCTCGTGCGCGCGCCCGATGGCGGTGAACAGCGACAGGTGCGGGCCGACCAACCCCTCCTCGGTCGCGATCTCGATCAGCCGCGGCGTGCGCGGGTCGCCCTGCTTGTGCACGTGGTGGCCCAGGCCGGGGACGAAGCGGCCCGCGGCGCGCTGCGCGGTCACCGTCTCCAGGGCGAGCGCGTCCCAGCCGGCGTCGTCCGTGGGCAGCCCGCCCTCGACGCGGGTGAGCACGTCGTGCAGGAACCGGCCGCAGTCCTCGGTCACGCCCAGGAACCGGGATCCACCGCCGAGCAGGCCCGCCGCGAGTGCACCCTGGATCGAGTCCGGCGCCGAGAGGTAGGTCAACCGGGTGACGATCGCCGTCGGGGTGAAGCCGTGGTCGGCCAGCGCCGCGAGGACCGCCTCGAAGACCCGGGTCTCCCCTCGCGTCGGGCGGCGCTGGGTGGCCAGCCAGAACGACAGCTCGCCGAAGCCGACGCTGCCCATGACGTCGCGGGCGAGGTCGCTGCCGAGCAGGGTGATCGTCTCGAGGCTGGCCGCACCGAGCGCGGTCGGGTACACCGGTTGGTCGCTCACGGACGTTCCTCCTCCGCCGTGGTGCTCAGCCAGCATCGGATCTCCGTGCCGTGCTCGTCCAGGGTGGGCGGCGGCAGCCGGTAGTCGGGGGTGGACGCCGAGAAGGTGATCGGGTTGCGGATCGAGGGCACCGCCGCAGCCCCCTCCCCGGCCATGACGACGGGGTCCAGGCCGATCTCCTCGGCGAAGGCGACGCCCTGCTCGATGGTGTTGATCGGTCCGCACGGCACCCCGGCACCGATGATGTCGCGGAACCAGTCCATCTTCGACCGGGTGCGCAGCCGCTCGACCAGCAGCGGGCGCAGCTCGTCGCGGTTGGCCGTCCGGTCCTCGTTGCGGCGGAACCTCGGGTCGTCCACCAGCTCGGGCAGCCCCAGCACCCCGCACAGCCGGCGGAACTGCCCGTCGTTGCCGGCGGTGATGATCAGCTCGCCGTCGGCGCACGGCAGCGGCTCGTACGGGAACAGGCTCGGGTGGCTGTTGCCCATCCGGAAGGGCACCACGCCGCCGGCGACGTAGGCGCTGGTCTGGTTCACCAGGCCGGAGAGCGCCGAGCTCAGCAGGTTGACCTCGACGTGCTGGCCGGCGCCGGTCTCGTGCCGGTGGTTGAGGGCGGACAGGATGCCGATGGTGGCGTGCAGGCCGGCCATGACGTCGAAGAGGGCGACGCCTGCCCGGTAGGGCTCACCGTCGGGATCACCGGTCAGGCTCATGAAGCCCGAGATCGCCTGCACGATGAGGTCGTACCCGGGCAGCGCGGCCCCGCCCGGTCCGCTGCCGAAGCCGCTGATCGAGGCGTAGACGATGCCCGGGTTTCCCGCCGCCACGCTGTCGTAGTCCAGACCGAAGCGGCCCAGGCCGCCGGGCTTGAAGTTCTCGACGACGACGTCGGCCCGCCGGGCGAGCTCCTGGGCGAGCGCCGCGTCGGCCGGGTCCTTGAGATCGAGGGCGACCGATCTCTTGTTCCGGTTCACGCCGAGGTAGTAGGTGGCGACACCCTCTCGGACCGGCGGCTGCCAGGTCCGGGTGTCGTCGCCCGCCGGGCCCTCCACCTTCACCACCTCGGCACCGAGATCGGCCAGCAGCATGGTGCTGTAGGGCCCGGCGAGGATGCGGGAGAAGTCGGCGACGAGGATGCCGGCCAGCGGCCCACGGCCCGTGGCTGTCCCCGGGAGGGCCGGTCCTGGAGTCATCGTGTCGCGTTCCCCTTCGCAGCAGCCAAGCGGACGGTTGTCCGTCCCTCTCCGAGGCAGTCTCGGCACCGCCCGTGCACCCTGTCAACCAGCTGTTCCATCAGGCGGACGCGACAGCCATCCGCTCTTGACAGGCCGCTCCCACACCATGAAGGTGACCTGCATCGCAGCCGTTCGCCGCTCTGCGGACATTCGTCCGGATGCGTGACGACGACGTCCGAGGAGGAGACGATGACCCATTCCGAGCCCGCTCCCGAGGCCGGCCGACCGGTGGTCCTGCGCGGCGGCACGGTGCTCACCATGGACGAGGCGGGGACGGTCCTGACCGACGCCGACGTCCTGGTGGTCGACGACCGCATCGCCGGGGTGGGGCCCGGCCTGGAAGTGCCCGAGGGCACGCAGGAGATCGACGCGCGCGGCGGCATCGTCATGCCCGGGATGATCGACACCCACCGGCACATGTGGCAGACGGCGATGCGCGGCTACGGCGCCGACTGGACCCTGACCCAGTACTTCGTCTGGTACTACCTCGAGCACGGCAAGAAGTTCCGCCCCGAGGACATCGCGGCCGGCAACCGGCTCGCGGCCATCGAATCGCTGGACGCCGGGGTCACGACCACCGTCGACTGGTCGCACAACCTGCAGACCGTCGACCACGGCGAGGCTGCGCTCGACGCCCTGCGCTCGGTGCCCGGACGGTTCGTCATGGCCTACGGCAACATCCAGGCCGGCCCCTGGGAGTGGACCGCCGACCCCGCCGTCCGCGCGCTCCTGGAGCGACTGCGCGACGCGGGCGACGACAAGATGGGCGTCCAGATCGCGTTCGACGTCACCGGCGACCCGGCGTTCCCGGAGAAGGCGGCCTTCGAGGTGGCGCGCGACCTCGGCATCCCGGTGACCACGCACGCCGGCGTGTGGGGCGCGACCAACGACGACGGCATCCGGTTGATGCACGAGCACGGGTTCATGACCCCGGAGACGGTGTACGTCCACGCCTCGACCCTCACCCGGGACAGCTACCAGCGCATCGCGGCCACCGGCGGCTCGATCTCGGTGTCGACCGAGTCCGAGTGCAGCGCCGGGCAGGGGCACGCCCCCACCGAGCAGGTCCTGCAGTACGGGATCCCGGTGTCGCTGTCCATGGACACCAGCGTCTGGTGGAGCGGGGACATGTTCTCCGCGATGCGGTCGACGCTGAACGCCGACCGGATGTCGGAGCACCTGACCGCGCACCTGAAGGGCGAGACCATCACCCACCTCCGGCTGCGCGCCCAGCACGTGGTCGAGTGGGCGACGAAGGGTGGGGCGCACGCCATCGGCCGCCCCGACATCGGCAGCCTGGAGCCGGGCAAGAAGGCCGACGTCGTCCTGATCAAGAACGACGACTCACCCGTGTCGTTCCCACTGCTCAACCCGTTCGGGCACGTGGCCTTCCAGGCCCAGCGCGGGGACGTGCACACCGTCCTCGTCGACGGCCGGGTCGTGAAGTACGCCCACAAGCTGGTCGGCATGGACCTCGCCCCGGTGCGCCGGGAGATCGAGTCGACGATCGAGTACCTCAAGGGCGCGTGCGGCGAGGAAGTCTGGCAACAGGGCATGTTCCCCGACATGCCGGACGCCGAGGCGGCCATCCTGGACAACCCCTACCAGTACACCGACTACAAGGACGAGTCCAAGCGCGCCGGCGGCGAGGAGCGCGTGCTCGGCCGTTGAGGGAGCCGGTGCGGGGAGGACCTGAGCAGCCGGTCCTCCCCGCGCCATCCTCGGCACCGCCCACGGCCGCCGATGCCGCGGCCGGGCCACCGAAGGGAACGAGCACATGGCAGGGCGTGGCACCGGGCCCGACTTCGTCGAGGCCCTCGCGCGGGGACTCGACGTCCTCGCCTGTTTCGACCCCGCACACCGGAGCATGTCGCTCACCGAGGTCGCGGCGGCCGCCGGGCTCGCCCGTCCGACCGCGCGCCGGCTGCTGCTGACGCTCGAGGAGCTGGGCTTCGTCCGCTCCTCCGACGGCGCCTTCTCGCTCACCCCCAAGGTGCTCACCCTCGGCATGGCCTACGTCGGATCGCTGGGCCTGTGGGACATCGCCCGGCCACACCTGGAGACGCTGGTGGCCGGCACCGGCGAGTCCTCGTCGATGGCGCAGCTGGACGGGTCGGACATCGTCTACGTCGCCCGCGTCGCCGTCCCGAAGATCATCACGCTCCGGGTGGAGATCGGGACGCGGTTCCCGGCCGTGCAGACCTCCCAGGGCAAGGTGCTGCTGGCCGCCCTCTCCCCCGACAGGCTCGAGGCCACCCTCGCCGTCCCCAGCCGGGCGGGGCTGCCCACCTACATCGGCCGGACCGACGAGCAGCTGTTCCGCCAACTCACCGAGGTGCGGGCCCGCGGCTGGGCGCTGGCCGACGAGGAACTCGCTCCGGGCGTGCGCTCGGTGGCGGTGCCGGTCCGCGACGGCGGAGGCGTGGTCCGCGCCGCCATGAACGTGACCGTGCACGCGGCGGAGACCTCCAGGGAGCGGTTGCTCGAGGAGTACCTCCCCCTGCTGCTGCGCACCGCCGGCGACGTGAGCGCCGAATGGGCGCTGTGGCAGTCACGACCGTACGTCGAGGTCACCCACGCAGCCGGGGAGGCCGCCGCGCCGGCCTGAGCGGTGCGCCGCGCGACGGGCCGCCGTCCCGCTCCCCGCGTCAGTCCGGCGGTGACCAGTCGGTGGCGAGATCCTTCTGGTACCAGGCGACGTCGTGCCAGCGGCCGAGCTTCCAGCCCACCCGGCGGTAGCTCCCGGCCGGTGCGAAGCCGAGCGCACGGTGCAGACCCTCGCTCGCCTCGTTGGGCAGCCCCACTCCGGCCAGCACCGTCCGGATCCCCCGGGCTGCGAGCCGGTCGAACAGGGCGCTGTAGAGCGCCCGCCCTCCGCCGGCCCGGCGACGGTCCGCGTCCAGGTAGACGCTCACCGTGGCCGACCACCGGTAGGCGGCCCGGCTCATGAACGGCCCGCCGTACGCGTAGCCGGACACGCCGGCCTCGTCCTCGAGCACCAGCCACGCGTGCTCGTGCTGTGCCGCCGCGATCCGCTCCGCCATCTCCCCCGCCGTCGGAGGTTCGGTCTCGAAGGAGATGGCGGTGTCCCGGACGTAGGGGGCGTAGATCTCGGCGCACCGCCGGGCATCGGAGGGAACGGCGTCGCGCACCGCACCGGGAGAGTTCGTCACCGGCCCATGGTCCTCGGCGAGAAGGCACGTGCGGCGACCGGAGGTGCCAGGAAGCGCACAGCCCGTTTCCAGCCTCCGTGCTGCTGGGGGGACGACGGTGCACAGGCATGGACCACGATCGCCGCCGGCTCGTCGAGCCGCCGACCCGCCGTGCCCTCGACGTCGGGATCGGTCTGGCGACGGCGCTCGTCGCGCTGCTCACGCTGCTGCCGGCCGGCCGTGGCTGGGCGTGGGGGGCGCCGTTGTCGGAGCTGCACTGGTACGCGACCGGCTGGGACTCACACGCCGCCATGCTGCAGCTGTTCGGGAACCTGGCCCTGCTGGCGCCGCTCGCCGCGATCGCCGTCCTCCGCTGGCCGGAGCTCGCGACGTCCCGCCGGCTGGTGGGGGCCGGCGTTGCGGTGGCCGCCACCATCGAGCTCCTCCAGTGGGTCCTCCCCCTCGGGCGGGTGGTCTCCCCCCTCGATGCGCTGCTCAACGCGACCGGTGCGGTGCTCACGGGGCTGGGGATGGCGGCGCTGCGCACCGCGCTACGGCAGCCCACCGGCCGGCCACCCTGCCCGGCGGTCGGCCGGCACTGAGCTCAGAGCGGCTCCGTGCGCGCGGCGACCAGATCCCCGGCCACGAATCCCTGGACCTGGACGACCGTCGCCCCTGCTGCATCGGGCACCGGGAGGGTGGTCGTCCCGTCGGCGACGTCGCTGCTGCTGCGCGGCCGCCCGTCGACGTAGACGTCGAGCCGGTCCAGCCCGGTCGTGCGCAGTTCCAGGCTCAGGCCGCCGCCGGCATCCACCGACGCAGTGAGGTCCAGCCGGCGCCGGGGTCGGCCTGCCAGCAGGGCCCCGGCTGCCTCCATGAGGTCGACGTTGCCCTCCAGCACGTCCCGGCGGGTCATCTCGTGGCGGGCGTCGGCCCGCACGCCGAGGTCCTCGACCGGGGTGCCCGCCAGCGCCCCGACGCGGAGCGTTCGCCGGATGGAGACGCGCATGTCGGCCTGCTTGGGCAGTGGCCGGTAGGGCGAGTCGGGGTCGGCCGGGACGTCGCGGAGCGCCTTCAGCAGGCCGTGCGTCCAGACGTTCGCCCCACCGGCGCCGGTGGTGTCGTCGACGCCGAGCACCGGGCCGATCGCGTGGTCCTGGAAGCCCGCGGCGAAGATGTCGGTCGCCGAGTAGCAGCGGGCGTCGGTGATCAGGACGACGGGCCCGAAGTAGCGCTGCCCCACCGAGTTGGCGCCGTCCTCCGGACTGATCGGGAACGCCGACGAGTAGATCGAGCCGGTCTCCACCGACTGGTCCATCGAGGGGTACCAGGCTCCCAGGTCGATCCGGCCGGTCGGGTCGTCCTTGTGCCGGCGGCAGATCTCCAGGTTCAGCGGTGTGCAGACGAACTGCACCGGCTCGGGCGTGATCCGGCGCGGGGTGAGGGTCTGCAGCGTGAACTCGCTGGCCAGGATGTGGCCGCCGCCGTTGCCCCGGACGTCGAGGATCAGCCCCTCCTGCGGCAGGAGCTCCGCCAGGCGGACGAACTCCGCGACGAAGGCGGCGGGGTCGGGCACGTTGAAGGTGAAGACACGCAGGTGGCCGAACGTGCCGGCCGCGGTCTGCACGCTGCGGGCACGGAAGACCAGCGGCATGGTCGAGGCGACGTCCCCGCCGGCCGCAACCGGTTCGGTCGAGAGCTCGATCGCGAGGTTGCCGAGCGTCTGTTCGACCGCACGCGGGGCGTAGAGCAGGGCCCGCGCCCGGCTGGTCTCGTCCGCGTGCAGGTCCAGGCCCTGCGATGCCGCCGCCGTGGTCAGCACCTCGGCGTCGGCCATCGCCGGCGCGTTCGGGGCGACCAGCCACGGCTCGCGCAGCTCGCGCCGGACGCCGTCGGCGTCGGTGTAGCTGACGGTCACCCACTCCTCGTCCGGCGGTAGGTGCAGGCGCAGCGCCCGGACGGTGAGCGAGTCGACGCCGCGCGCGAGGCGCGCGGCGACGTTGCTGCCGGCGAAGCGGTCGGCGTTCACGGCCACCGCCCGCTCGATCGGCATGCCGTTCCAGTGCGTGATCTCGACGCCGACACCGAAGGTGGGGGCGGACAGCCCCTGGGCGAGGCGGGTGACGATGTAGGTGGCACGGTCGCCGTCGACGCACCGCTCCACCTGGAACGGCAGGTAGGCGATCATCCCGGCGAAGGGCTGGGGCAGCAGGTAGTTGGTGTGCAGGTCCCGCACCGAGTGGAAGACCGACGACATCTCCTGGTGGAAGGACCGCTCCGGGTCCATCGTCGCGTCGGTCTGGCGCAGCAGGCGGGCCCGGAGCAGCCGCAGCCGCTGCACGGGGTTCACCGCGTGCATGGCCGACTTCAGCGGCAGGTGCACGTAGTTGCCCTCGAGCATCAGCAGGGCCTGGCCGACGATGAGCAGCCGCTCGGCGTGGGTGAGCGTGCCCGCCGTCCGCATGAAGTCGTGCAGCGGAACCGATCCCGGCACCGCCGCGCCCTCCGCGCCGAAGGCGACGGTGAGGTCGGCGGGCAGCAGGTCGTCGGCGCGGTCGTCCACCGCTCGGCGCGGGGTGGGCATCTCGACATAGGTGGCCAGGGTCATGGGATCGCCTCGTTCGTGCGGCTGCGGCAGGCAGCTGTCGCCGAGGCCGGACGGCCTCTGGCGTCAGCTGTACCGGCCGGGGCGTCACCGGAGCGTCACCGGCGGCCCGCCGGGGCCGGGCAGCGGACGCGCGCCCGGTGTGCCACCGTGGTGCGCTGTGGTGAGCGTCCTCTCGATCCAGTCCCACGTCGCCTACGGGCACGTCGGGAACTCCTCCGCGGTCTTCCCGCTGCAGCGCCTCGGCATCGAGGTGTGGCCGGTGCACACCGTGCAGTTCTCCAACCACACCGGCTACGGGCAGTGGACGGGCCGGGTCTTCGACGGGCAGGCCGTCGAGGAGGTCGTCCAGGGCATCTCCGACCGCGGCGTGCTCGGCAGCTGCGACGCCGTGCTCTCCGGCTACCTGGGGTCGGCCGACATCGGGCACGCCGTGGTGGGCACGGTCGCCCGGGTGCGGGACGCCAACCCCGACGCCGTCTACTGCTGCGACCCGGTCATCGGGGACGTCGGCCGCGGCATCTTCGTGCGCCCCGGCATCGCGGAGTTCATGCGCGAGGTCGCGGTGCCCGCCGCCGACATCGTGACGCCCAACCACTTCGAGCTGGACCTGCTCTCGGGGCACACCACGCGCACCCTCCCGGAGGTGGAGGACGCGGTCGCCGCCGTCCAGGGGCTGGGTCCCACCGTCGTCCTGACCACGTCGCTGGTCACCGACGACACCCCGGACGACGCCATCGACCTGCTGGCGTCCGAGGGTGGCCGGCATTTCCGGGTGCGGACGCCGCGGCTCGGCGTGTCGGTCAACGGCGCCGGCGACGCGATCGCGGCGCTGTTCCTGGCCCACTGGCTCGACACCCGATCGGCCGGCGAGGCGCTGGGACGCGCGGCGGCGTCGGTGTTCGGGCTGCTCCAGCGCACCGAGGACGCCGGCTCGCGGGAGATCCTGCTCGTCGCCGCGCAGGAGGAGTTCCTCTCCCCGATCCGCACGTTCGAGGTCGCCGAGGTCTGAACCATCTGCCCGGCCGGGGGCCGATGGGCGATCAGCCGGTGGCGGGCGGGCTGCTCGCGGGTTCGCTGGGCGCCGACGTGGTGGCCGGCTCGCTCCCGGTCGCCTCGTCCTGCTCGCCGCCTGACGGCGAGGGCTCCGACGGCGAGGGGTCCGACGGTGCGGGGTCCGACGGTGCGGAGTCCGACGGCGAAGGGTCCGACGGCGAAGGGTCCGACGGTGCGGGGTCCGACGGCGAAGGGTCCGACGGCGAAGGATCTGACGGTGCGGGGTCCGACGGCGTCGGATCTGTGCCCGTGTCATCGCCCGTGTCCGGCGGAGCGGAGGGCGGAGTGGCAGGCTCCTCGGTCGCGCCGGTCTCGGGTCCCGGGCCCGCATCACCGGCCGGGTCGCCGAGGCCGCCGTCTCCGGCGGGGGCTGGTGCGGGTCCTCCCTCCGCAGAGCCCGGACCGCCGGTCGTCGGGGCTTCGGCTCCCGTCCCGGGCCGGGGCGAGTCGCCCGCCCCGGACGGGATCGATCCACCCCCACCGGCAGCACCGGCGCCGTCCGACCCCGGTGCGGCCGGAGGCGCCACGGCGACGTGGAGTCGCACCTGATCGCCCGGGGACAGCCCGACCCCGACCGGCTCGAGCGCCGCGACGGTTCCGGGCGCGTGCTCGCCGGTGACGCGCTGCCGGCGCTCCACGTCGAGCCCCAGCGCCGTCAGGTCGGCGGCCACGTCCTCGACCGGACGCCCGACGTAGTCGCCGGCGGTCAGGACGATCGCGCCCGGTTCCGTCTCCGGCGCCGTTGCAGCAGCGGCGGAGCCGGCGGTGGGTGGGTCCGAGTCGGACAGCCCCAGCACGGTCGCGCCGACGCCGGCGCCGAGGAGCAGGACGAGGAGCGCGACCACGAGCGGCCAGCTGCGCCACCCGCCGCTCGTCCCTGCGACGGGCGGCGGCGTCGCCTTCCGGCCGGGGAGCGACCGCGTCGGTGCAGCCGCCGCCCCGTCGACCGCCGGTGCACCGGCCGCCGTGGTCGGGTGGTCCGCCGGCGCTCCCCCGCCACCGGAGGGCGACGGGCGCACGCCGGCTGCGCTGACCGGGAGGGTCCGGGTCGCCGGTCCCGGCGGGAACCGGCCCTCCAGGGTCGCGTCGATGGCGTCGAGGAAGGCGTCGGCGTCGGGGAACCGGACGTCGGGATCCTTGACCAGCGCGCCGTCGATGAGGGACCGGATCTGCTCGGGGATCGCGGCGGGCAGGGGTTCGGGCTCCTGCTGCACCTGCTTGAGCGCGATGGTCACCGGGTTGTCACCGTCGAAGGCGGCGCGGCCGGTGAGGGACTCGTAGCCGACGAGACCGAGCGCGTACACGTCGCTCGCGGGACGAGGCGGCTCGCCGGCCGCCTGCTCCGGGGACATGTACTGCGGCGTGCCGATCACCTGGCCGGTCCGGGTGATCGGCACGCTGGCGGCCGACCACGCGATGCCGAAGTCGGTCAGCTTCACCTGGCCGTCCCGGTCGATCAGGATGTTGGCCGGTTTCACGTCCCGGTGGACGACGCCGGCGCGGTGGGCCTCCGCGAGCGCCGCGGCCGCCTGCCGGAGCACCGACAGCGCGTCGGCCGGAGCGAGCGCGCCCTCCTCCGAGAAGCGCGTCGAGAGCGGATCGCCCTCGACCAGTTCCATCACCAGATAGGCGATCCGCTCCCCGGTGGCAGCCGACGCCGTCTCACCGTAGTCGTGCACCGCGGCGATGTTCGGATGGTGGAGGGCCGCGGCATGCGTCGCCTCGGCACGGAACCGGGCGGCGAAGGTGGGGTCGCCGGCGTACTCGCTGCGCAGGATCTTCACGGCGACGGGCCGGTCGAAGCGGACATCCCGCCCGCGCCACACCTCTCCCATCCCACCGGCGGCGATCAGGTGGTGCAGCTCGTAGCGGTCGTCCAGGAGCCCGCGATCGTGCTCGACGACGGTCACTCCTGGGTCCCCCTCCCCGAGGGCCCTGCCGGCTTCGCTCCCACCGTCGAAGGGTGCCCGCCTCCCCGGGGCGTTACACGCGTCGCCCGGATCCGGGACCGGCGGCAGCCCCGTCGTGATCGAGCACGCACCCTCCGTGCGGCGCGGGCGCGGATACTGTCGTGGTGTGTCCCCCTCCGCGATCGCTGCGTCCCGTGCCGTGCTGAGCGGGCTCCGATGAGCGTCGTGGACGAGCAGGCCGCTCCCGGCACCACCGCCAAGGACGTCGTCGCCCAGGCCTCCCGCCGGCGCACGTTCGCCGTCATCAGCCATCCCGACGCCGGCAAGTCGACGCTCACCGAGGCGCTCGCGCTGCACGCGCGGGTGATCGGCCAGGCCGGCGCGGTGCACGGCAAGGCCGGCCGGCGCGGCACCGTGTCCGACTGGATGGACATGGAGAAGGCCCGCGGCATCTCCATCACCTCGGCGGCCCTGCAGTTCGAGTACCGCCTGGGCGACACAACGGCCGTCATCAACCTGCTCGACACCCCCGGTCACGCCGACTTCTCCGAGGACACCTACCGGGTGCTCACCGCCGTCGACGCCGCCGTGATGCTCATCGACGCCGCCAAGGGCCTCGAGGCGCAGACCATGAAGCTCTTCGCCGTCTGCCGGCATCGCGGAATCCCCGTGCTGACCGTCGTCAACAAGTGGGACCGGCCGGGCAAGGACGCCCTCGAGCTGATGGACGAGATCAGCGAGCGGACCGGGCTGACGCCGACCCCCCTGACCTGGCCGGTGGGCATCGCCGGGGACTTCCGGGGCGTGCTGGACCGTCGCGACGGCACGTACCGCCGCTTCACCCGCACCGCCGGCGGGGCCACGATCGCCCCGGAGGAGACGCTGTCGGCCGAGGCGGCGCTCGACCGCGAGGGGGACGCCTGGCAGCAGGCCGTCGAGGAGGTCGACCTGCTGGCCGCCACCGGTGCCGACCACGAGCAGTCGCTCTTCCTGGACGGCGTGACGACGCCGGTGCTGTTCGCCTCCGCCGTCTCGAACTTCGGCGTCGGCGCGCTGCTGGACACCCTCGTCGGCCTGGCACCTGCCCCGACCGGCGTCCCCACCGCCGAGGGGGCCAGCCGCGAGCTCACCGACCCGTTCAGCGCCTTCGTGTTCAAGGTGCAGGCCGGCATGGACACCGCGCACCGCGACCGGCTGGCGTTCATCCGGATCTGCTCGGGGGTCTTCGAGCGCGGCATGGTGGTCACCCACGAGCGCACCGGCCGGCCGTTCGCGACGAAGTACGCCCAGCACGTGTTCGGCCGGGAACGCGAGAGCATCGACGTCGCCTATCCCGGGGACGTCGTCGGCCTGGTCAACGCGGCCGCCCTCGGCGTGGGCGACACCCTCTACGCCGACCGCCCGGTGACCTTCCCGCCGCTGACGACCTTCGCTCCGGAGCACTTCGCCGTCTGCCGGGGGCGGGACACCGCCAAGCACAAGCAGTTCCGCCGCGGCATCGAGCAGCTGGACTCCGAGGGGGTCGTGCAGGTGCTGCGCTCGGACCGCCGCGGCGACCAGGCACCGGTGCTCGCCGTCGTCGGCCCGATGCAGTTCGAGGTGGCCACCCACCGCATGGAGCACGAGTTCGGCGCCCCGGTGGAGCTGGAGCGCCTGGGCTACAGCCTGGCGCTCCGCACCGACGAGGCCTCGGCACCCGTCGTCGCCACCGCCCGCGGCGCCGAGGTGCTGCAGCGGACCAACGGCGAGTACGTCGCGGTGTTCAGCGACAAGTGGAGCCTGCGGGTGTTCAAGGAGAAGAACCCGGACCTGCTGCTGGAGTCCCTGGTCGCCGCCGAGCTCTGAGCTACCGCGGGCTCGGGACGGTGTCCCGCTTCTTCGTCGCGGTGAGCAACAGGTACTCCCAGTCGACGACGGTCGAGCCCTGCCCGCGGTCCCGGCTCCGGACGAGCTCGGCCAGCTCGGCGTCCAGCGCGGCCGCGCGCTCCGGCTGGTCGACCAACGACTTGTACACCGGGATCGTCGGGCCGTACACGGCCTTGAAGTAGTCACGGAAGTCCTCAGGCCGGTCGAAGTGGTCGACCGTCAGGTTGCGGCGCTCCGTGGTGACGTCGGCGACCCGGTCGCCGAGCAGTTCGAGCACGTGATCCGCACGTCCCCACAGCGGCGGCGGTGACGCGCCGGGCGGCGGCGGGGGTGCGTAGGGCTTCATCGTGGCGAACATCTGGCCGATGAAGCCCTCGGGCGTCCAGTTGATCAGCCCGATCCGGCCCCCCGGCCGGCACACCCGGACCAGCTCGTCGGCAGCAGCCTGGTGGTGCGGGGCGAACATGACGCCCACGCAGGAAAGCACCACGTCGAACTCGTCGTCGGCGAACGGGAGCGCCTCGGCGTCGCCCTCGCGCCACTCCAGCTCGACGCCCTCGGCGGCCGCGCGCGCCCGCCCGGCGTCGAAGAGCTCGGGGGTGAGGTCGCAGGCCACCACGCTCGCGCCCGTCCTGGCGGCGGGGATCGCGACGTTGCCCGACCCCGCGGCGACGTCGAGCACCCGATCGCCGCTCGTCACCCCGCACGCCCCCACCAGGAGGTCGCCCAGCTCGGGCAGCAGGTCGGCGGCGAGGCGCGGGTAGTCGCCGGAGGCCCACATCGACCGGTGCCTGGCCTTGAGCGCGCGGTCGGCGTCGACGGCGGTGCCGGTGGTCGAGGTCATGACGGGTGCCCTTCGTCCGAGGGACCGGCGCCCCGTACCGCCGGAGGCTGTTCTCAGCCGTCGCCAGGCTGGCCCCGCCCGACCGGGCACGGACAGAGCCGTTGGACCCGCTCAGCCGATCCCGGACGCGCGCAGGATCGCGACGACCTCGTCGGCGGTCGCGGACGTGACCGGGAGGTGCGGCAGCACGCCGATGACCTCGTCGGGGTCGAGGCCGTGGGAGAGCAGCTCCCCGACCAGGCGTTCGGCGGTCTCCGGGCCGAGCGGCAGGGGCGCCCCGGTCGCGTCCACCGCGGCCCGGGCGAGGAACAGCGAGCCGGCCAGGTCGTCCTGCGCCGGCCCCGCGTCCGGCGGCCGCGCGGCGGTGCGGGCGACCGCCTCGGCCGCCCGCACCAGCGACAGCGGCAGACCCTCGGCCTCCACCTCGATCAGCGGGACGTCGCCGAGCGCCGCGAGCACGAGGTGCTCGGCATCGATCCGCAGCGGCGCCTCCCAGCCGCCCGCCCGGACGACGTCGTCCAGGTCGGACTCGTCCTCGCCGACGTCGTCGGCCAGCTCCGCCCAGGCGTCGGGCCGGGTCCGCCGCGCCTTCTCGGCCGCGGCCAGGCAGGTCGCGTGGACGAACGGGTGCAGGACGTCGGTGTCGAACCGGTCGGCGGCCACCGTGCCGTGCCGGTCGACGGAGTTCAGCGCGTCCTGGAAGCTGCCGGGTCGCGCGTCCCCGAGGTCGAGACGGCCGTCCTCGTCGCCGCTGAGCGGGAGGCCGTGGGCGGCCCGCTCGCCCACGGTGAGGCCGGTCGCGACGATGCGGCCGGCCGAGCGCAGGTGGTGCGCCTGGTCGGACATGCCGACCGACCAGGCGCAGGCCTCGGCGACGAGGTCTGCGGCCCGCTCGCGGAGGACGTCGCGGGTCAGCAGGCTCATCCAGTCGACGTCGAACACGCCCCCCACTGTCCCAGCGACCCTCCTCAGGCGGGTTCTTGCGGGCAGCGGCCTCACTCGGAGGCGGCGCCGGCGGTGTCGCCGTCCCCCTGCTCGCTGCTCGGCGGTCCGACCCAGACCGTCTTGGCGTTCATGAACTCGCGCATCCCCAGCTCGGTCAGCTCGCGGCCGTAGCCGCTCTGCTTCACCCCGCCGAAGGGCAGCTCGGGATAGCTGGTGACCATGCCGTTGACGAACGCCATACCGGAGGCGACGTCGGCGATGAACTGCGCGCGCTCGCCCTCGTCCTCGCTCCACAGGTTCGCCCCGAGCCCGTAGGGATGGCTGTTGGCGATCTCGATGGCCTCGTCCAAGGAGTCGACGGTGAACAGAGCGGCCACCGGGCCGAACACCTCCTCGGAGTAGAGGTCCATCTCCGACGTGATGCCGGCCAGGAGGGTCGGCTCGTAGAACCAGCCCGGCCGGTCGACCCGCTTGCCGCCCACGAGGACGTCCGCGCCCTTCGCGACGGCGTCGTCCACATATTTCTCGACGTCCTCGCGCCCGGACTCGGTGGCGAGCGGGCCGATCTGGGTGTCGGGGTCCATCGGGTCGCCGACGGTCAGCGCGGCGATCTTCTCGGCGAACAGCCGGGTGAACTCCTCGGCGACGTCGCGGTGCACGAAGAACCGCTTGGCGGCGATGCAGCTCTGTCCGTTGTTCTGGTTCCGAGCGGTGACGGCGACCTCCGCCGCCTGCTCCAGGTTCGCCGACGGCATCACGATGAACGGGTCGCTCCCACCGAGCTCGAGCACCGTCTTCTTCAGCGCGTCCCCGGCGATCGAGGCGACCGACTGCCCGGCCGGTGCGCTGCCGGTGAGCGTCGCGGCGGCCACGCGGTCGTCGCGCAGCACCTTCTCGATGGTCGAGGACCCGATGAGGAGCGTCTGGAAGACGTCGTCGGGGAAGCCGGCCTTGCGGAACAGCTCCTCCAGGTAGAGCGCGGTCTGCGGCACGTTGCTGGCGTGCTTGAGCAGGCCGACGTTGCCGGCCATCAGCGCGGGGGCGGCGAACCGCATCGCCTGCCAGAGCGGGAAGTTCCACGGCATGATCGCCAGGACCACGCCGATCGGCTGGTGGACGACGTAGGCGTCGGTCGCGCCCACCGCCCCGGCGTCCTTGCGCTCGGGTTCCAGCAGCGCGGGGCCGTGCTCGGCGTACCAGCGCAGCGCCTTGGCGCACTTGCCCACCTCCGCCTTCGCCGCGGCGAGCGTCTTGCCCATCTCGGTGGTCATCAGCTCGGCAACGGTGTCGGTGTCGGCGTCGATGACGTCGGCGGCAGCTCGCAGCCAGCCCGCGCGCTGCTCGGCCGAGGTGCGCCGGTAGGCCGCCCAGGCCCTGGCGGCCCGGGCGATCCTGTCCTCGAGCGCCTCGTCCGACAGCGGCTCGTAGGTCTTCAGCGTCTCCCCGGTGGTCGGGTTGACAGTGGCGATGGCCATGGGTGCTCTCCCGTCGGTGGTGCTGCCTCGCGTCTGCCCTGGTCCCCTGCCCGCCGGTGCGGGCGCGAAACGGTGCCGGGCCCGTGACCCGCACGCGCCTCCGGCAACCATCGGCGAACCACCAGTGCGTCGGGTGCGCCGGCAGTTGGCCCTGCAGCGCAGCACCTTCCGCTGGTCAGACCCCCGCAGGTCCGCTATGATCGAACATGTGTTCGACGACGTGGTGGTGTTGACGGCGGCGGAGTACGACGCCTACGTCATCGCCTGCCTCGAGACCGAGTTCGGCGCCGACTACCCCGATGCCGCCGACTTCGTCCGCGACGAGCACCAGCGCCTCCTCGACGCCCGAGCCCGGCTGCTGTCGGCCGGCGCGGCCCAGCTCGACCAGGCGGCCGCCGCCGACCGGGACGCCGCCCGCGCCGCCGCCGCCCGCGCCCGGGCCCTGGCCGCCTTCGCCCGCAGCCGCCCGGCGGCGATGTTCGACCGCGCACCCGGCGAGCGGGGCGCGGCCTCGGCGGCATCGGTCGCCGCCCGGCCCGCCGCACTCACCGAGGTCAGCGAATGGGCCGTGGACGAGGCCGCGGCCACGCTGGGCGTCTCCGCGCGGACCGCCTCCCTCATGCTCGTCGAGGCGGTGACCCTGGTGGAGGGCCTGCCCGCCACCCTCGCCGCGCTGGGCGCCGGCGACATCTCCCCCGCCCACGCGCACGTGATGGTCGAGATCGCCGGCCCGGTGTCCACCCCGCAGAAACGCGCGCAGGTGCAGGCGGCGGTGCTGCCCCGGGCCCCGCGGCAGACCACCGCCGCCCTGCGGGCCTGTCTGCGGCGCGCGGTCGCCCGCATCGACGCCGCCGCCGCCGCGCAACGACTGGCCGCCGCCGTGCGGAACAGGCAGGTCCGGCTGGACGCCCGCGACGACGGCATGACGGCGATGACCACGCTGTGGGCCACCCCGCTCGCCCGCGCCTGCCACCAGACGCTCAGCGCCTACGCCACGGCCTGCGCATACGACGAGAACGGCGACCGTGACCCCCGCACCCACCAGCAGCGCATGGCCGACTGCCTCGCCGACCTCATCCTGCGCCCGCACGCCGACCACCCGCCGGTGCAGATCGCACTCACCCTGGTCACCGGCGTGGACACCCTCACCGGACACGGACCCCGCGCCGAGGACCCGGCCGAGGTCGACGGCGACCTCGTGCCCGCCGCACTCCTCCGCGAACTCGCCTACACCCTCGGCCTGCTCCCCCGCCCCGCACCCACCCCCGGCGACACCGAGAACCACCACACCGACGGCCACCACACCGACACCGACACGCCCGGCGCTGACGGACAGGGCGACGACACGGAGGCGGCCCACGCCGACACCGCCGACGACCCCGACACCGACACCGCCGAGGGGGGCACCGCTGAGGACGGCGCTGCTGAGGGCGGCGTCGCCGAGCGCGGCGCTGCCGGGGAGGCCGCGACCGCCGAGCCGGGCCCCTCCGCCGCAGCCGCCTCCCCTGACCGCCGGCCCGACACCGACATCGCCGCGCTGCGCAGCGCGGAACTCACCGCAGCCCAGGAACTACTCACCACCCTCACCGGCGCCGCCCGGCAGACCCGGACCGGCGTCGCCGACACAGCAGCACGGGCGGCGCTGACCCGACTGCTGGACACCCGCCGGCTGATCGACACCGCCCTCGCCGAACGGCCCCGCATCGCGGTGACCGACCAACTGACCGGCACGCTGCTGGCGCTCACCGACAGCACCGAACTCCGGCACGCCGCCACCACCGGCCACGGACTCAGACCCCCACCGGGCACCCACGCCTACCGCCCCACCGACCCCCTCCACCGCTTCGTCCAACTCCGCGACCGACGCTGCCGCTTCCCCGGCTGCCGCACCCGCGCCCGCTGCTGCGACCTCGACCACCAGACCCCCCACCCCCACGGGCCCACGGCGCACGACAACCTCGCCTGCCTGTGCGAACACCACCACCGCCTCTCCCACCAAGCCCCCGGCTGGCGACTGCACCGCAACCCCGACGGCGGCCTGGTGTGGACCCTGCCCAGCGGACGCACCCTCACCACCCACCCGCCCGCCTTCGGCACCGACGACGGCAGCACCCCCACCGCCCTCCCACCACCACCCACCGGCCAGCAGAAGTACGCCGCGGCCCGCGCCGCGATCCGCGCATCCAGGCCCGCCCCACCCGACCCGCTCATCCCCTTCTGAACGTTGAGGCCACGCTGAACGCCGGGACGTCCACGGGCGTTGCGCGGTAGGTTGCTCTACCGATCCTGAGGCCCGGTCAACGTGATGGCGCGCGTATGTCGAGTCGAGTGCTCCGCCTGGCCGCGCACGTCGCGTATGGCTGCCGGCACTCCCGCATGCACGTCGGGGATGCGCCGGCGCGGACGGCCCGGTCGTCAGTTCACGAACAACGTGATAACCCAGACGGCCGCACCGAGGACGATCAGGAAGCCGCCCATCACCACCGGCACCCCCCGCGGGGACGGCGTCAGCCACTTTCCCGTGCGCGGGTCCCGGATCCGGCTGCTGCGCCGCATCTGGGCCACTGCCGGCGGGATCCGGAGCAGGACGGCGACGAGGGGTGCGATCCAGGCCGGGAGACCGTCCGGCAGACCGGACGCATCGACCTCCACGAGGTCGAAGGCGCTCGTGGCGATCAGCCACCCGACCGCCGCTCCGGACAGCGGCAGCGCCCAGAACGCCGGCCGCGAGCCGCCGGACGCCGGGGCGATGCGCGCCGCGTAGCTCCTGGGCGGGCCGAACGCCTCGACCGTTTTCCCGTGTCGGCGACGTGGCTCTGGACCTCGGTGACGATCCGGTCGCCTGCGACGTGCCGCATCCGCAGCGCGAGCCCCCAGGCCCCGTCGATAGGTCGCGGTGTCAGCGGTCATCGCGTGCTCCTGACGTTCGCCGAGCAGGTCAGCAGCCTGCTCGGTGACGGCGTTGCAGGCGGTCGTCCGCTCAGCGAGGTGGGCCCGGCCGGCCCGGGTCACGGCGAAGGACGTGCGCCCCGGGTCACCCGCGCACTCCCGCCAGGACGACCTCACCAGTCCGTCCTGCTCTAGTGACCTCCGCGTTCGCCGCACGGAACTGGGCGACCTCGCTCGGCATCCATCCCGCCCCCGGCCCGCACGTGACCTACCGTGGGGTGCGAAGCCCCCGGCGTCGGGTGGCACCACGGACGTCTCCAGGGTGGATCAGTGACTGCGTTGTCAGCGGGCGGACGGGCGCACCCGCCCGCCGACGGCTACCCGCACGACGCGCTGCTCTTCGACTCCACCGCTCAGCTGGTCGACGTGGCCCTCCCGTACATGCGTGAGGGGCTGGCTGCCGGCGAGGCGGTGGTCATCGCGACGAGTCCCGAGACGGCATCCGTGCTGCGGGACGCCGTCGGCGGGGACTCCCTCGTCCACGTCGTGGAACGAGGTGACGTCTACCGGGCCCGCACCCCCACCGCGATCACCACCTTCCGGCGCCTCGCCGAGCAGCGCACCGCCGAGGGCGTCCCGGGAGTGCGGGTCGTCGGCCAGGTGAACTTCGGCGAGACCGAACGGGACTGGCTGGAGTGGCAGCGCTACGAGTCGGTCATCAACGAGGCGCTGGCCGACTGGCCGCTGCGAGGGCTCTGCGTGTTCGACCGCCGGCGACTGCCCGAGCAGGTTCTCGAGTCGGCGGTGCAGACGCACTCCTACCTGGCGTCCGCCGACGGGCGTGCCCGCAACCCCGATTTCGTCGCCCCGGCCGACTACCTCCGCTCGCTGCCCGTCCCGGCGGAACCGCTGGAGAGCACGCCCCCGCAACTCTGGGCACGCGACGTCACCGATTTCGTCGGCCTGCGCCGCGCCGTGGCCGCCGAGCTGTCCACCGTCCGGGCTTCCCGCGACACGGTCGAGGACTACCTGCTCGCCGTCGACGAGATGACCTCCAACGCCGTGCGCCACGGCAGGCCACCGGTCAGCCTCCGGCTCTGGATCGGCGAGGACCGGGTCGTGTGCTCGATCGACGACCGGGGCCCAGGGTTCGACGACCCTTTCGCCGGCTACGGCCCGGCGCACGGCGACGACCTGTCCCGTGGCGGCATGGGCCTGTGGCTGGCGCGCCAGCTGTGCGACCACGTCGACATCTCCGGTGACGACGAGGGCGCCCACCTCCGGCTCACCGTCCGGCTGGGCTGACCCGGACGCAGTCTCCGGAGCTCAGCCGAAGAGGTCGCCCAGAAATGACTGCTTCTTCCGCTTGTGACCGTACCCGGACTGATGACCGGAGTGCTTGGCCTCCTGGACCTGGCGCAGCACCTCGCCGACCACGCCGCCGAGCCCGGCGCTCGACGCCGCCTGCGGGTGCCCGGACCGCTCGTAGCCCGACCGCTCGTGGCCGGAGCGCTCGTGACCGGACTGCTCGTGAGACGGCTGGGCCGCAGCCTGCCCACCCGCGGCACCGCCGTGCCAGGCGTTCTCCGCGTCGATCAGCCGGTCCAGCTCACCGCGGTCGAGGAAGATGCCCCGGCAGTCCGCGCACTGGTCCACGTGCACGCCGTTGCGCTCGTAGGTACGCATGCTCCCGTGGCACTTGGGACAGGTCAGCTCCATGCCCGCGCAACGCGGGCACCGGCACCGTGGTTCCCGGGCATGGGTCAAGGCCCCATTCCGTCCAGTGGTGCCCGCACGTCGGAGCTCGTCAGGTGGACGGGGATACTGGCGCCGACCGCACAGCCCGACCGATAGGAGCACCGTGGTGGATCGAACGCGCACGGACGAGATGCGGGACGTCGTCCTGACGGCCGTTCCCGGCGTCCGGAGGGGCTGACTCATGGACAAGGTCCTCGCCTCGGCGCAGGAGGCCGTCGCCGACATCGCCGACGGCGCCACGCTCGCCGTCGGTGGTTTCGGGCTCTGCGGTGTGCCCATCGCCCTCATCGACGCGCTCCTCGAGCAGGGTGCCCGCGACCTCACCACGATCTCGAACAACTGCGGCGTCGACGACCAGGCCCTGGGCGTGCTGCTCTACGCCGGCCGGATCACCCGGACGATCAGCTCCTTCGTCGGGGGAAACAAGGAACTGGCCCGGCTGTACCTCTCCGGTCAGCTGGAGGTCGAGCTCACGCCGCAGGGCACGCTGGCCGAGCGGCTGCGCGCCGGCGGCACCGGCATCCCGGCCTTCTACACGCCGACCGGCGTCGGCACGATGGTCGCCGAGGGCGGCATCCCGGTGCGCTACGACGCCGAGGGCAACGTCGTCGAGACCAGCGCCCCCAAGGAGGTGCGGGTGTTCGACGGCGAGCAGTACGTGCTGGAGACGGCGCTCACCGCCGACTTCGGGCTGGTCCGCGCGGCCAAGGGCGACCGGCACGGCAACCTCGTCTTCCACGAGTCGGCGCGGAACTTCAACCCCCTGGCCGGCATGGCCGGGCGGGTCACGATCGCCGAGATCGAGGAGCTCGTCGAACCCGGCGAGATCACTCCCGAGGACGTGCACCTGCCGGGTGTCTTCGTCGACCGCGTCGTCGTCGTGGGCCCGGAGGGCAAGAGCATCGAGAAGCGCACCACCCGCCCGCGAACCGACCGCTCCGACATCCCGGCCGGAGCCGGCGAGGAGGCCACCGCCTGATGACGCTCAACCGCGAACAGCTCGCCGCCCGCGTGGCCCTCGAGCTCCAGGACGGTCAGTACGTCAACCTGGGCATCGGCATGCCGACCCTCGTGCCCAATTACGTGCCCGACGGCGTCCACGTCGTCCTGCACAGCGAGAACGGCGTCCTCGGCGTCGGGCCCTACCCCTTCGAGGGCGAGGAGGACCCGGACCTCATCAACGCCGGCAAGGAGACCGTCACGATCCTGCCGGGCGCGAGCTTCTTCGACTCGTCGCTGTCCTTCGGGATGATCCGCGGCAAGCACCTCGACGTCGCGATCCTGGGCGCCATGCAGGTCAACGTCCGCGGTGACCTCGCCAACTGGCTGATCCCGGGCAAGATGGTCAACGGGATGGGCGGTGCGATGGACCTCGTCCACGGCGCCCGGCGAGTGATCATCATGATGGAGCACGTCGCCCGCGACGGGTCGCCGAAGATCGTCGAGGAGTGCACCCTGCCGCTCACCGGCAAGGCGTGCGTCGACCGGATCATCACCGATCTCGCCGTCATCGACGTCACCGAGGACGGGCTGGTCCTCCGCGAGGTGGCCCCCGGGGTCACCGTCGACGAGGTCGTGACCGCCACCGGCGCGCACCTGACCGTCGCCGACGACGTCCCCACGATGCCCCTCCCCGCCACCGTCGGAGCCTGATCGACTCGAGTGCCGGCCTGTCGCCGTCTTCCGCACCGGGAGGCAGCCACGGGCCGGCACCCGGAGTCGACATCGGTCAGGCCGAGGACGCGGTGGAGCGACTGGCCGCCGGGCCGCCGACCAGGACCGGCCGCCCGGCGACCGAGCCGGCCACGCCCATGCCGCCCGCTACGACGACGAGCAGCAGGAGCGGCGTGGCCCAGCCGCCACTGGCGGCGAAGAGAGCACCGACGACGAGCGGACCTACGGCGCCCACCGAGTAGCCCACGAGCTGCGACATGGCCGACAGCCGGCGCACCGCGTCCTCGTCGGCCCCCCGCAGTGCCACCAGCGCGAAGGCGAGGGAGATCCCGGCCCCCTGCGCCAGTCCGCCCAGCCCCACCCAGACCGGCCACAGATGCGGCGCCAGGAACAGTCCGAGCGACGCGAGACCCCAGGAGGCGGCGACCACCACCGCCAGGCCGCGCTGGGCGCGGAGCCGGCCGAGGACGAGCGGGACCAGCAGCGCGCCCGGGATACCGAGCAACTGGAACACCGACGCCGCCAGCGCCGCCGTCGACAGGCTCAGACCCGCGTCCTCGACGAGCAGCGACGGCAGCCAGGTGGTGAACGCGTAGTAGAGCGCCGACTGCATGGCCAGCAGCGTCGACAGGGCCCAGGCGACCGGGGAGCGCCAGACGGACATCGCGCCGGCACCGGCCGTGCCGCCGGCCGGCCGCTGCGCCGCCAGCGACGTGCGGCGGCCGGTCGCTGCCAGCCACACGGCCGCCGAGACGAGAGCGAGCAGCGACCAGACGCCCAGCCCCGCCCGCCAGCCCCAGACGGCGGCGACCGGCGCGGTCAGCGCGATCGTCAGCCCCGCGCCGCCGGAGAGGGCGCCGGTGTACATGCCCGTGACCGTCCCGGCCCGAGCGGCGAACTCGGTCTTGATCACCACCGGCAGCAGGACGTTACCGACGGTCATGGCGGCACCGACGACGAACGTGCCCGCCAGCAGGACGACCGGCCCGTCGACCACCCGGAGGACCGATCCGACGGCGATCGCGACCAGCCCGCCGAGCACGGCCGCGCGCGTTCCGACGACCCGGCCCAACCATGCCGAGGCCGGCGCGAGCGCGGCGAAGCAGAGAACGGGGAGCGTCGTCAGCAGCCCCGCCGCGGTGGGCGTCAGGCCGAGTTCGGCACGCAGTTCTGGCAGCACGGGGGCGACGGCGGCGATCGCCCCGCGCAGGTTCAGCGCAGCGAGCAGGACGGCGACCAGCATCAGGGTCTCCGGGCGCCCCCGGATCACGGCCCCTCTCCGCCGTCCGGGCACACCTCTGCCCGGCCCCGCCGCAGGGCGGGACCGGGCAGGGCGCGGGTCAGCCGGTGAATTCGTACGCCTCCGCCAGGTCGGAGCTGAAGGCGTCGCCCACGGCCGTCAGCCCGCCCGGTGCGGTCCCGTCGGCCTTGGAGATGTACACCTCACGGGTCGGCGGCACCGCGGGGTCGGAGTAGTCCAGGACCCCGGCGACCGTGCCGCCGGACTCGTAGTCGGTGATCGACCGCAGCGCGTCCTGCAGACCCTCCCGGGTGAGGTTGTCCTCGTCACAGGCCCGGGTGAGGACCTCGTGCATGATCTGCGCCGAGGCGTAGCCGTACATCGCGCCGTTCTGGATCGGCTCCTCGTCGGGGTACTCCGCCTCGTAGGCGCTCAGGAACTCCGTCACGCCCTCCTCCTGCAGGGACGGCGGCGCCATCGAGGTCGAGGTGTAGAAGTTCTGCTCGAGCGCCGGCCCGGCCGGCGTGTCCATCAGGTTGGGCGTGAAGGCCGGCGCGTTGCCCACGATCGGCACGTCGAGCCCGATGGACTGTGCCACGCTCGCGATCGAGGCCGTCTGGGGGGACGCCGCCGCGACGATGATCGCATCGACCCCGTCGTTGGCCATCGCGTTCACCTGCGCCGAGAGGTCGGTGTCGCTCGGCTTGATCTGGTGCGGCACGACGGTCAGGCCCAGCTCCTCCGCGGCGTACTCGGCGCCGCGCAGCGAGCTGCCACCGAAGTCACCCTCGAAGTAGACGACGCCGATCGAATCGCCGCTCTGCAGCCCCTGCTCGCGGGTCAGCCAGTCGATCGCGTTGATGGTCTCCACGTCGTAGGTCGTCCCGGTGATCTGGAAGTTCGGGTCCGGGAGGACGTCGGAGGTCCACGCCGCCATGCCGACGAGCATGTCGTCCTCCTCGAACGAGGACCGCAGCGCGGTGATCACCGACGATCCCAGGACCGGTGCGATGGCCAGCACGTTCCCCGACATCGTCTGGTAGAGCGAGACGGCCTGCTGCGGGTCGTACCCGTGGTCCTGGACGTCCAGCTCGACGTTGCGGCCGCAGACACCGCCGTCAGCGTTCACCGAGTCCCAGTAGAGGTTCGCCCCCTGCAGGATCGACCGGCTGTTCGCGGCGAACACCGCCGTCAGGTCCATCAGCGAGCCCAGCGTGATCGTGTCCTCCGTGACGCCGGGCGCCGCGGCGGCACCGCCGCCTGCGCCGCCGCCCCCTCCCTGCTCCTCGGCCTTGCCGCAGCTGGTCGCGGCCAGCGCGAGCGCCAGGCAGGTGCTCGTGATCAGTGGTCTCTTCATCGGGCCAGCTCCTTGGTGGTGGACGGTTCGGACATCGGGTGGTCGGGATCGGTCGGCCCGTCCGCCCCACGACGGGAGGTGCGCAGCCGGCGCGCCAGTCCGGCCAGGCCGTCATGGGCGAAGAGGAGGATGAGGATGATGGCGAGGCCGTAGATGATCCGGCTCAGGTCCGCGGCGCTGATGCCGCTGGTGCCCGGTTGCGCCAGCAGGGGCAGGAGGTCGCTGTAGCGGTTGAGCACGAGCGGCAGCAGGGTGACGAACACGGCCCCGGCCACCGCTCCCCCGACCGAGCCGATGCCGCCGATGACGATCATCACCAGGAACTCCACGGACATGAGCAGCCCGAAGCTCTCCGGGACGATCCGGCCGAAGACCAGGGCCATCAGCACCCCGCCCAGTGCGGCGTACATCGACGAGACGATGAAGGCGGCCGCCTTGAAGCGGGCGACGTTCACGCCCATCACCCCGGCCGCCACCTCGCTGTCGCGGATGGTGGCCAGCGCCCGCCCCGGTCGGCTCCGGACGAGGTTGTGCGCACACCACCAGGCGACGGCGACGAAGAGCAGACCGAGGTACCACAGCCGCTCCAGTTCCCCGTAGCGCACGCCGAGGACGACCAGGTCCGCCGGGTTGCTGTCGCCGAAGGTGAACCCGAAGATGCGGAACGGCTCGGCATTGCGCCCGTTGTAGCCGCCGGTCACCGGGGTGGCGTTGAAGAGGATGTGCTGACCGAGGAACACCAGCCCCAGGGAGGCCAGCCCCAGGTAGATGCCACGCAGCCGGCCGGAAATGGGGCTGAACAGCGCCCCGGCCAGCGCCGCCGCCAGCACGGCGCCGAGCAGGGCCAGGACCGGGGGCCAGCCGAGCCCGGACGCGAGCGGGGAGCCGGGGTCGCCGGCCAGGTAGGAGTAGCCGTAGGCCCCGATGGCGACGAAGAACGCATGGCCGAGGGACAGCTGTCCCGACCGGCCGACCAGGAGGGTCAGCCCGATCGCGCTGATGATCGCGGCCATCGCGAACAGCCCCGACTGCAGCCAGAAGGCGCGCAGGCTCAGCGGAGCGGCGAGGGCGACGACGACCAGGGCGACGAGCGCGAGCCGGCGCGCCAGCCGGACCGTCTGCTGCCTAGACACGGGCGACCTCCTTCGTGCCGAACAGTCCGGAGGGGCGGATCAGCAGGACCAGCAGCATCACCACGTACGGCGTGACCGCCGCGAGATCACGCCCGAGGAAGAGCAGATCGCCCTGGTAACCCGCGGACAGCGTCGTCACCACGCCGATGATGAGGCCACCGACCACGGCGCCCGGGAAGGAGTCGAACCCACCGAGCACCCAGGCCGGGATCGCCGCCAGCGCGACCAATCCCACCGTGGGGCTGATGCCGGGCGAGGGGAAGGAGGTCAGGAAGATCCCGGCCACCGCCGCCAGTGCGCCGGCGACCCCCCAGGCGGTCGCGGCCACGCGATTGAGGCTGATGCCCATGAGGGCCGCCGTTCCGCCGTCCTCGGCCGCCGCGCGCATCGCGATACCCGAGTTGGTGAACTTGAAGACGGCCCAGAGCACGGCGACCACGACGACCGTGACCAGGAAGGCGATCACCCGGGACAGGGGGATGGTGGCGCCGGCCAGGGACACGGTGTCGGTCCCCCAGGGCGCACCGGTGGTGAGGGTGGACGTTCCCATCTGCCGGGTCAGTTCGGTGAGCATGAGGACGTCGACCCCGAGGGTCAGGATGGCCAGCGTGCCGAGGTCGGCCGCGCGCACCCGCCGCATGATCACCACGTCGATCAGCAGGGCGGCCAGTCCAGCCGCCAGGATGCCGACCAGCAGCGCGAGCCAGAACCCGATCTCGTCGTGGGTGGTGCCCACGACGAACGCCCCGAGCAGCAGGACCGAACCGTGCGCGAAGTTCAGCACGTGGGTGGCCTTGAAGATCATCACGAAGCCGAGCGCGATCAGCGCGTAGATCGCGCCCAGGGACAGCCCGTTGATCATCAGTCCGAAGAAGTTGCTCACCGGCGCTCCTCCTGCTGGTCGCCGAGATAGGCCCGGAGGACGTCGGGATCGCTCTGCACCTCGGCCGGCGTGCCGTCGGCGATCCGCTTGCCGAAGTCGAGCACCGTGACCCGGTCGGCGAGCCCCATGACGAACCGCATGTCGTGCTCCACGAGCACGATCGAGATGCCCAGTTCGTGCTGCACGGTGCCGATCGCCTCCTCCATCGCCACGGACTCGTTGAAGTTCATGCCGGCGACCGGCTCGTCGAGCAGCAGCAGTCCCGGTTCCGCGCACAGCGCCCGGGCCAGCTCGACCCGCTTCCGGTCGCCGTAGGGCAGGTCGCTGACCGGGTGGCGCAGGGTGCGCCCCAGGCCGATCAGCTCGGCGATCCGCACCACCGCCGCCTCGTGCTCCGCGGCCTCCCGCCGCGCCCGGGGCAGCCGCAGCGCCGCCGACACGAAGCCGGTCCGCATGTGCCGGTGGCGGGCGACGAGCAGGTTGTCGAGCACGGTCTCCGTCGGGGACAGGGCCATGTTCTGGAACGTGCGGGAGATGCCGAGGGCGGCGATCTCGTGACGGGGCAGGCGGGTCAGGTCGTCCTCGCCGTAGCGAGCGCTTCCCTCCGTGGCGGCGTAGACGCCGCTCAGCACGTTGAGGCACGTGGACTTCCCCGCGCCGTTCGGCCCGATGAGGGCGTGCAGCGACCCGGAGGCCACGGTGAAGGACACGTCGGTCAGCGCCTTGATGCCCCCGAACCGCACCGTGAGCCCCTCGACGACCAGGTCCCGTACCGACGCGCCCGCCGACGCGGTGGGTGTTTCCGCGACGACCGGTGTCACCGCGGCCTCGGCTCCCACGCCGAGGTAACGGTCACGGACCTCGTCGGTCCGGGCGAGCTCGGCGGCGGGGCCTTCCAGCGAGATCCGTCCGACTTCGAGCACGAACGCGTGGGAGGCCACCCGCAGCGCCATCGCCGCGTTCTGCTCGACGAGCACGACCGCCGTTCCCTGCCGGTTGATCTCGGTGATCACGTCACCGATCTGTTCCACGATGAGGGGCGCCAGACCCAGCGACGGCTCGTCCAGGAGGAGGATCCGGGGACTGCCCATCAGCGCCCGTCCGATGGCGAGCATCTGCTGCTCACCGCCGGACAGGAGGCCGGCCCGCTGCCGGCGACGTTCGTGCAGGATGGGGAAGAGGTCGTAGACCTTCGCCCGGGCCTCGTCGCGGGACTTCGCGTCGCGGGCCGCCGTCCCTCCGGCTCGCAGGTTCTCCTCGACGCTCAGCGAGCCGAACACCCGCCGTCCCTCGGGTACCTGCAGCACGCCCTGCCGGACCACATCGGAGGCGCTGCGCACGGCCAACGGGCGCCCCCCGAGCAGCACGCTCCCGGAATCGACCGTGCCACCTTCCCGCGCGAGAGAGCCGGAGATCGCGCGCAGCAGCGTGCTCTTCCCTGCCCCGTTGTTGCCCAGCACCGCCACGATGCCGCCGTCGGGAACCCAGATGGAGACTCCGCGGAGCGCCTGCACGGAGCCGGCGTAGGAGACGTGCAGGTCGCGGACCTCGAGCAGGGCGTCCCGTCCGGCGGCCGGAGATCCGACCGGCAGGTTCGAGCCGTGGACGTCAGACACGCGCACACCGTCCCAGGCACCGGGACGGACGACCCCCCACGGCGGCCGACCGTGTCCCTACTGCAACACGCACCGAGCGGTTCCCCGGAGGTGGGCCTGCCGTGGGCGCAGGCGACGACGGCGACCGGGGCGGAGGTGCGGCGGTCATGCGCGCACGGTCACGCGGGACGGGAGCGGGTCGGCCGACAGCAGGGCCACCAGATCCGCCCGCCGGTCGCGCACCGCTGCCTGGTTGACGTAGCCCTTGTCGGTGATCTCCCCGGCGTCGAGCTGCGCCGGCTCGGTCAGGACGAGCATCCGCTCCACGCACTGCGAGGACCCACCGCCCTCGGCGGCCAGTCGCTGCATCGTGGCGGCGAGATCGGCGCGCAGCGCGTCGTCCGGAACACCGTTCTCGTCGACCCGGCCGGCGTGGTCGGGGTGCAGCCACACCATCGCGGTGACGCAGTCCCCGTCCTGCCCGCAGATCACCGCGTCGCTGAGCAGCCCGGCGGAGGCCGACAGCAGCATCGGCCGGAGCGTGCCGACGCTGACGAACGTGCCGGTGGACAGTTTGAAGTCCTCGGCGATCCGGCCGCGGAAGATCAGTCCCGCCGCGACGTCCTCGGGGTCCGCGAGCGCCACCGCGTCCCCCGTGCGGAAGAAGCCGTGCTCGTCGAAGGCCGCCTCGGTGAGGTCCGGCCGCCGGTGGTAGCCGGGGGTGACGTTGACGCCGCGGACGCGCACCTCGGTCTTGGCGCCCACGGGCACCAGCGCCAGCTCCAATCCGGGCAGGGGAACCCCGAGCACGTCGCTGCGCGTGATCGGGAAGTGCGCCGACGTGGCTGCGGGCGAGGTCTCCGTCAGCCCCCAGGACGTCGTCATCTGCATCTGCGCCCCGTGGTCGGCGGCCAGCCGGGTGATCCGGTCCCACAGCTGCTGGGGCAGCGCGGCAGCGGCGAAGAAGCCGAGCCGCAGCCGGCTGAAGAACGCCTGGGCCGCGGTGGCATCGCGTTCGAGCTCCGGCAGCAGTGCGGCGTAACCGGCGGGCACGTTGAAATAGACGGTCGGCCGGGCGTCGGCCAGGTTGCGCACCGTGCGCCCGACCAGCCCCGGCGCGGGCCGGCCGTCGTCGATCCACAACGTCCCACCGTTGGCCAGGACCATGTTGAGGTCGTGGTTGCCACCGAAGGTGTGGCTCCACGGCAGCCAGTCCAGGAGCACCGGCGGCTCCTCGGCCAGGAAGGGCCACACCTGGCGCATCTGCTGCTGGTTGGCGATGAGCATGCCGTGGGTGTTGAGAACGCCCTTGGGTGCACCGGTCGAGCCGGAGGTGAACAGGATCTTGGCCACGTCCTCGCGGCGCAGCGCCGAGCACCGCCGGTCGACCTCCTCGGTCGGCTCGGCGCCGAACTCGGCGAGCGGCACGGAGCCGGCCACGTCGCCGTCCCGGCTGAGGACGACCCGGTCGCCTCGCACGGAGTCGACCGCACGGGCGAACGAGGCGTTCTCGGCCACGACGAGACCGGGTGCGGCGACCTCGGCCATCGCCTTCAGCTTGGCGTGGTCGGCGCTCTGCAGGGAGTAGGCGACGCTCGTCGACACCACGGGGGTGCCCACGGTCATCGCGGCCAGCATCACGGCCAGGTGGAACCGGCTGTTGCCGGACAGCACCATGACCGGTCGGTCGCTGAGTCCGCGGTCGATCAGCCCCTGGGCCAGCCGGTCGACGAGAGCGCGCATCTCACCCCAGGAGAGCCGGTCCCACGACTCGCCCGCTCGCTCGGCGACGAGCAGGCGGTCGGGGTGGGCCTCGCTGTGCGCCCGGAAGGAGTGCACGAGGCTGACGGGGTGCTCGGCCAGCGGCTCGGTCGAGCGGAGCAGCAGCCGCCCGTCCGCCGCTGACTCCGCCTCGATGCGCGGAGTGGAGAAGGTGGTGGTCATTCCGTCTCCTGGAGGGGTGGCGATGGGTCTCGCCGGGTGGGTGATGATCATCAGTCGGTGACTTCGAGGACCAACGCGGCCCCCGTGTCGCCGGCGGCGCAACCGGTGAACAGGCCGATCCCGCCACCGCGCAGGCGGAGCTCCTCGATGAGCTCGGCGACCGATCGCAAGCCGGTCGGCCCCTGGGGGTGACCGAAGACGAGGCTGCAGCCGTAGGTGTTCATGTCCTCGGGCTTCACGCCGGTCTCCCGGGCGAAGTACAGGTCGTTGACCGCGAACGGGTTGTGCGTGGTGATCGCCTGGACGTCGCCGAAGTCGAGTCCCGCCGCCTGCAGCGCCGAGCGCGCCGCCGGGACCGGCGCCTGCGGCATCCGGCTCTTGGCCACCCGGGCGAAACCGCTACCCAGGATGCGGACGATCCCCTCCCCCGACAGCTCGCGCGCGCGGGCGGCGGTCGTCACCACCGCGCCGGCGCAGCCGTCGGCGGGGTGCGTCTGCGAGGCGAACGTGTGCAGCGCACCGGGGCCTGCCGGCGGCAGTGCGCCGATGCCGTCACGCGTCTTCGGGCGGATGCCCTCGTCGGCGTCCAGGGTGAGGGAGCCCTTGCGCTGCGGGATCTCCACCGGCACCTGGTAGCGGCGCTGGAAGGCGCGGTCGTCGGCGAGGGAGGCGGCGTACTGCTCCCAGCGCAGCGCGGTGAGGTCGTCGAGCTCCTCGCGGGTGGCGCCCATCTCCCCCGCCACCGCCTCGGCGGCGGCCAGCATCCCGGCGCCCGCCCACGGGTCGCGGGCGAAGCTGTCGAGCACCCAGTGGGAGGTGACCGGCGCGCCGCCCATGCCGCTCGGGGCGGACCAGGACAGCGTGGGGCCGTTGGAGATGCGGTCAGTGGCCACCACGAGCTGCGGGCCTGCGCCGGCACCCACCGCGCCGGCGGCCGCGTGCAGGGCCGCGACGCTCGTCGCGCAGGCCTGGCTGACCATGGGCCCGGACAATCCTGTCGCGCCGAGGCGCGCGGCCAGCGTCGGGGCACCGTAGAAGATGTCCTTCTGCGGGATCGTCCAGCCGAGCACCACACCGTCGAGCCCCGCGGGGTCCACATCCCGGTCGGCGAGCGCCCGCGAGGTCACCGCGACCGCGACGTCGAGGCTCGAGACCTCGGCGAGCGTGCCCTGCCACTTGGCGAACGGTGAGGACCAGGCATGCCCGAGCGGGATCGCGACGTCGGCGTAGAGCACTGAGGCCCCTCCAAGGGGTAGAAAAGTGATCCGCGTCATCAACTCACGCAGAAACACTCCGGTCAAGATGGACGCGCGTCTAATACAGTGGACGCATGGAGGACCTGGAGATGCTCGGGCGCAACGTCCGCCGCATCCGCGGCGAGCGGCAGTTGAGCCTGGGCGCACTGGCCCAGGAATCCGGCCTGGCGAAGCAGACCCTGGCCAATCTCGAGAGCGGCGGAGGCAACCCCACCGTGGACACGCTGCTGCGGGTGGCCCGCGCCCTCGGCGTCGGCGTGAACTGGCTGGTCACCGAATGGGGCAGCCCCGTCCTCGTCCAGCGACGGAAGGACGAGGCCTGGGAGGACACCACCTCGGGGCGGCGGCGCGTCCTGGACCACATCCACGGGAGCGGCCAGGTCAACACCGCCGTGCTGGAACTGAACGACGCCCGCGAGCTGGCACCGCCCCTCACCCCGGGCACGCTCCACCACGTCTACGTGATCTCGGGCAGCGTCGTGGCCGGCCCGCCCGACGATGCCCACCGCCTCGAGAGCGGTGACTTCATCCGCTTCCCCGGGGACGTGAAGCACGTCCTGCGCGCGGCCTCGGGTGGCGCACAGGTGCACGTGGTCACCACGGTCCCCCAGGTCCAGCAGTTCAGCCCGGGCTGACCGCGCCCCGCGACCGGAGCGCGTGGCCGGGTCAGCCGGAGAAGTGGATTACGCGGGAGAGCATCGACCGCAGGGAAGCCTGCTCCTCCTCGCTCAGGCAGCCCAGCTGCTGCTGCTGGCCCGCGGCGGCCAGCACCGCTGCCTGCTCGAGGATCCGACGGCCCCGCGGGGTGCCCGCCACCAGCTTGGCGCGGCGGTCGGTGGGGGACGGAAGCCGCTCGACCAACCCGGCCGAGGCGAGCTCGTCGACCAGCTGGACGACCTGGCTCGGGTCCAGACCCAGCACGCCGGCGAGGTCGCGCTGCGACATCCCCTCGGGAGTGCGACAGGCGAGGTCCAGGACGGAGTAGGCCCGCACCCGGAGCCCGCTGTCGGCCAGCGCGGCGTTCGTCGCCCGGACGACCAGCCCGCTGGCCCGCGACAGCAGGAACCCCAGATCGTCGGTCGACGCCATGATGCCGATGCCCTCCTCGATCATTGACAATCTCCACGATATCGCCCTAGCGTCGCGACGGGGCGAGCCACCGCGGCGCGGGAGCGCTTCCCCGGCCGTCACCGGGTCGGCGGTCGTGCCGCACCCGGTCTCGCACGCACCCGCCTCCAGGAGAAGGAGTCCTCGTGGATCTGTCCGGCAAGGTAGCGATCGTCACCGGTAGCGGGCGGGGGCTCGGCCTGGCCTACGCCACCGAGCTCGCCCGGGCGGGGGCGTCGGTCGTCGTGAACGACGTCGACGCGGCCGTCGCCGAGGAGGCGGTCGCCTCGATCACCGGCGCGGGCGGCACCGCCGTCGCCGAGGTGGTGCCCGTCGGCACCAGCGAGGCCGCCCAGGCGCTCGTCGACCGGGCCGTCGAGGAGTTCGGCCGGCTCGACGTGCTCGTGAACAACGCCGGCATCCTGCGCGATACCACGCTGTGGAAGATGTCCGACGACGACTTCGACGCAGTGATCACCACGCACCTGCGCGGCACGTTCACCTGCACCCGCGCCGCTGCGGTGCGGATGCGCGAGCAGGGCGAGGGCGGTCGCATCATCTGCGTCGGCTCCCCCACCGGCCAGGTCGGCAACTTCGGCCAGACCAATTACGCGGCGGCCAAGGCCGGCATCGTCGGAATGGTGCGCACCTGGGCCATGGAGCTGGCGCGGGCAGAGATCACGGTCAACGCGATCGTCCCGGTCGCCGCCACCTCGATGACCGAGACGGTGCCCTTCCTCAAGCCCTACGTCGACGCGCTCAAGGCCGGCGACCCGCTGCCGCCCTTCGCCCGCCAGCAGCTCGGCTTCGGTTCGCCCCAGGATGCGGCCGGCCTGGTCGCATTCCTGGCCTCGGACGCCGCCGCCGGCATCACCGGGCAGGCCGTCGGCATCGGCGGCGACCGGCTGGCGCTGTGGAGCCACCCGACGGAAGCGGTCGTCGAGTTCGCGGACGGGACCGGCTGGTCCGCAGACGCGATCGCAGCGATCTGGCCGGACCGGTTCGCCGGCTCGCAGCAGACCGTGGGTCAGCAGCTTCCGGAGGAGCCAGCGAAGGGGACGGCGGAGTGAGCATCGCAGGGAGCGCCAGCGACCGAGGAGCGGAGCGACCCGGAGGCGAGCCGATGGACGAAGTGAGCGCCCTGCCGCTGGACGACCTGGTCGCCATCGACGTCCACGTGCACGTCGAGCAGGACCTGCACGGCCACAAGTCCATGGACGAGGAACTGCTGGCGGCCGCCTCCAAGTACTTCAAGGGCGACCCGTACCACCCGACGGTGCCGCAGATCGCCGAGGACTACCGCGCGCAGAAGATGGCCGCGGTGATCTTCACCGTCGACAGCGAACTGGCCACCGGCCACCCCACGCTGTCCAGCGAGGAGATCGCCGAGGCCGCCGCCGAGCACCCGGACGTGCTGATCCCGTTCGGCTCGATCGATCCCGCCCGGGGCGCGGCCGGGATCCGGGCGGCGCGCCGCCTGGTCGAGGAGCACGGGGTGCGCGGGTTCAAGTTCCACCCGTCGATCCAGGCCTTCGAGCCCAACGACCGGCGGCACTACCCGCTCTGGGCGGAGCTGGAGAGCCTCGGCGTCCCGGCGCTGTTCCACACCGGACAGACGGGCATCGGCTCCGGCCTGCCCGGCGGGCGCGGCATCAAGCTCCGCTACTCCGACCCGATGCTGCTCGACGACGTCGCCGCCGACTTCCCCGGGCTGACCGTGATCATGGCCCACCCCTCGGTGCCGTGGCAGGACGCGGCGATCTCGGTCGCCACCCACAAGGCCAACGTCTACATCGACCTCTCGGGCTGGTCGCCGAAGTACTTCCCGCCCCAGCTGGTCCGCGCCGCCAACACCATGCTGAAGACGAAGGTGCTGTTCGGCTCCGACTACCCGCTGCTGCGGCCCGACCGCTGGCTCCGTGACTTCGAGCAGCTGGAGATCAAGGACGACGTCCGTCCGCTGATCATGAAGGAGAACGCCGTCCGCGCCCTCGGCCTCCGCGGTGCGTAACGCCGGCATCGGCTCCTGGCCCGAGCGGCGGCTGCGGAGCTCACCGGAGGACGACGCGATCTGGTTCGACGGGACCACGACGTCGCACCGGGCGTTCGCCGAGCGGGTCCGCCGGGCCGCGGCGGCGCTCGCCGAGCTCGGCGTGCACGCCGGCGACCGGGTGGCCTGGACCGGCGGCAACCACCCGTCGGCCCTGGAGACGCTCTACGCCTGCGGTCAGCTCGGCGCGATCTGGGTGCCGTTCAACGCGCGCCTGGCGGTGCCCGAAGCGGAGTACGTGCTGGCCCACTCGGGCAGCACCGTCGTGGTCCACGGCCGCGACCACGGGGGCCTCGCCGACGCGCTGCGCGACCGGCTCGGCGACGTCCGGCACTGGATCGCCGCCGAGACGCCGGTCGACGGCGGGTCCGACTCGCTGCCCTACGAGGATTTGCTGGCCGGTGCCGAGCCGCAGCCCCTCGACGAACCGGTCGCGCTCGAGGACCCCTGCCTGATCATGTACACCTCCGGGACGACCGGCCGCCCCAAGGGCGCGGTGCTCACCCACGGCAACATGACGTGGAATGCCATGAACCAGCTGCTCGGCCTCAACATGGCCACCGACGAGCGCACCCTGGCGCTGGCTCCGCTGTTCCACATCGGCGGCCTGAACGGCACGGTGAACTCGGCGCTGCTCGCCGGCGGGTGCGCGGTCATCGTCCGGCGGTTCGACCCGGCCGAGACCCTGCAGGTCATCGAGGAGCAGCGGGTCAACTCGTTCTTCGCCGTCCCGACCATGCTCGACGCGATGTCGCGCGAGCCGGCATTCCGCGCCCGGGACCTGTCCGCCCTGCGGACGATCGGCGCGGCCGGCGCCGCCGTGCCGCTCCCCACGCTGCGGACCTGGCTGGACCGGGGCGTGACCATGCAGCAGTGCTACGGCATGACCGAGGCCGCCCCCGGCTGCACCGTGCTGGCCTCGGCCGACGCCGTCCGCAAGGTCGGCTCGGCCGGCAGACCGGTGTTCTTCACCGACGTCCGCGTGCTGCGCCCCGACGGCACGCAGGCCGCGACGGACGAGGTGGGCGAGATCGTCGTCCAGGGCCCCAACGTGATGGCCGGGTACTGGAACGACCCCGAGCAGACCGCCGCCGCCCTGCGCGAGGGCTGGTACCACACCGGCGACGCGGGCAGCGTCGACGAGGAGGGCTTCCTCTACGTCCGCGACCGGTACAAGGACATGATCATCTCCGGCGGGGAGAACGTGTACCCGGCCGAGGTCGAGTCCGCCCTGCTGGAGCTCGACGGCGTCCAGGAGGCCGCCGTCATCGGCGTGCCCGACGACCGCTGGGGTGAGGTCGGGCTGGCGGTCGTCGTCCCCGCGCCGGGAGCGGCACTGGACGCCGACGACCTGCGAGTGCGGCTGCGCGACCGCCTCGCCGCCTTCAAGGTGCCCAAGCACGTCGCGCTGGTCGACGAGCTCCCGAAGACCGCGACCGGCAAGGTCCGCAAGCCCGACCTGCGCAGCCGGTACCTGCCCACGAAGGAGACCCCCGCATGACGACCACCACGACCATGGCCGGGCTGCCGGCGCTCACCGGCACCGAGCTCGGCCAGAGCGCGTGGGTGGAGGTCACCCAGGAGCAGGTGAACCTGTTCGCCGACGCGACCGGCGACCACCAGTGGATCCACGTCGACGTCGAGCGCGCGACGGCCGAGAGCCCCTTCGGCGGCCCGATCGCGCACGGCTACCTGACCCTGTCGCTGCTCATCCCCATGTGGTCTGAGGTGCTCGTCGTCAGCGACGCGACGATGGGCGTCAACTACGGCCTGAACAAGGTCCGCTTCCCCTCCCCCGTGCCGGTCGGCGCCAGGCTGCGGCTCACCGCCACGCTGGAGGACGTCGAGGAGGTGGCCGGAGGCCTGCAGCTCACCGTCGCCGCGACCATCGAGGCCGAGGGCATTCCGAAGCCGGTCTGCATCGCCGAGCCGGTGTTCCGCTTCTACGGCGGCTGACCCTCCAGGGTCGGCTCGTCGACACGTGCCCGTGTCGACGAGCCGACCCGGTTCAGGCGGACGTGCCGCGCAGCTCCTCCAGGATCGGCGCCGCGACCTTGAACGCGTGGTTGGCGGCCGGGACGCCGGCGTAGATCGCCGCGTGCTGGATGACCTCGGCGATCTCCTCGTCGGACAGCCCGTTGTTCTTCGCCGCCCGCACGTGCAGGGCGAACTCCTCCCAGTGCCGCAGCGCGATGGTGATCGACAGCGTCATCAGGCTGCGGTCGCGGCGGGCCAGCCCGGGGCGCTGCCAGAGGTCGCCCCACGCCGTGCGGGTGATGAAGTCCTGGAAGTCGGCGGTGAACGGCGTCGTGTTCGCGACGGCGCGGTCCACCCACGCGTCCCCGAGCACCTCCCGCCGGGTGCGCATCCCGGCCTCGCGGCGGGCGTCGTCGGTGTTCGGCTCGCTCATCGGGTGCCTCCCGCAGTATCGAAGTGCTCGAGCAGCGCACCGGTCACCCGCAGCGGCTGCTCGACGTTGGCCAGGTGCGCGCCCGGGCTCACCGTCACCAGCTCGGCGTCCGGGATGCCGTCGACGATCGTCTGCAGGTGCTCGGGCGGGGTCGCGGGGTCCTCCCGGCCGCTGACCACCAGCGTGGGAGCGCTGATCGACGGCAGGTCCGCCAGCAGGTCCATGTCGGCGATGGCCTCGCAGCAGCCGGCGTAGCCCTCGCCGGGCTGGGCGGCGATCATGGCCTGCATCCGGGCGACCGTCGCGGGCTCGGCGGCGGCGAACCCGGGCGTGAACCACCGACCGACGACGACGGGCGCGAGCACCCCGGTGCCCTCGGTGCGGGCGGTGTGCGCCCGGTCCAGCCAGTTCTGCCGCGGCCCGAGCAGCGCCGACGTGCAGAGGAGGGCCAGCCGGTGCACCCGGCCCGGCTCGCGGGCGGCCAGCCGCATCCCGGTCATCCCGCCCAGGGAGAGCCCGGCGACGTGCGCCCGCTGCACCCCGAGCCGGTCCAGCAGCGCCACGACGTCGTCCACGAGGTCGTCGAGGGAGTAGGGGCCGTCGGGCACCGGCGACTCGCCGTGCCCCCGGGTGTCGTAGGTGACCACCCGGAAGCGCTCGGCCAACGCCGGCACCTGCGGATCCCACATGGCGCGGGTGGCACCCAGGGAGTTGGAGAGGACGACGACCGGCGCGTCGGCCGGCCCCTGTTCGGTGTAGGAGACCTCGACGGCGGTCACGACGTCCTTCCCGTGCGGCGGTCGTACTCGGTCAGGACGGCGTCGACCTGGGCCGCCGCCTCGCCGACGTCCGGTCCGCCGCTGAGCAGCCCGGTTCCGTCGACGTCGGACCGGCCGGCGAGGACGTCGGCCAGCGGTCGCCCGGAGCGCCGGGCCTCGCGGACGGCCTCGGCCGCCGCGTCGTGCGCCGCGCCGCGTCCGAGCGACGGGGTCAGGGCGTCGGCCAGGGCACCGGCCAGCTCCGGGTCTCTCGCCGCCGCGACGTTCTCGGCCATCCGGACGACGTCGGGCCGCAGGCCGGCCAGGCACTCGCCGAGCCACGCGGCCGCCGACCCGACGGAGGACAGCAGGTCCCCGAGGGTGGGCCACTCGCTGTGCCAGGCGCCGGCCGAGCGCTCGTGCTCCTGCTCCATGGCGGCGAACAGGGTGGCGACCAGGCCGGGCGCCCGGCGGGCGCAGGCCCGGGCCGAGACGGCGGCGACCGGGTTGTGCTTGTGCGGCATCGCCGACGACCCACCCCGGCTGCCGCCCTCGCTGAGCTCGCCGACCTCGCTCTGCGCCATGAGGACGACGTCGACGGCCACGGTGGCCAGCACGCCCGCCGCCGCACCCAGCGCGCCGGCGAGGTCGGCGATCGGCAGCCGGACGGTGTGCCAGGCGAGCGCGGTCGTGGCCAGCCCGAGCTCGGCGGCCAGCGCGTCGCGCAGGTCCACGCCCGAGCCCTCGCTCGCGGCCAACGTGCCGACGGCCCCGCCGTACTGCACCGGCAGGGACGCGCCGACGGCGGCGAGACGGGCGCGCGCACCCTCGAGGCCGGCCAGCCAGCCGGCGGCCTTGAGACCGAACGTCGTGGGCAGCGCCTGCTGCAGAAGGGTGCGGCCCATGACGACGTCGTCCCGGTGGGCGCGGGCCAGGCCGGCAGCCGCCTCGGCGGCCACGGCGAGGTCGCGGTCGATCGCGGCGATCGCACGGCGGGCGACCAGGACCAGGGCGGTGTCGAGCACGTCCTGGCTGGTCGCCCCGACGTGCACCGCCCGCGCGGCGTCCCGGCCGACGGCGTCCTGCAGCACCCGGACGAGCGGGGGCACGGGGTTGCCGGCGTCGGCGGCCCGGGCCACGACCGTGGCGAGGTCCAGCCCCGCCGGTTCGGCGCACGCCCGGGTGACGGCGTCGGCGGCCGTCGTCGGGACCAGCCCCGTCCGTGCCGCGGCACGGGCCAGGGCCGCCTCGACGTCGAGCAGCGCGTCGATCCACGCCGGGTCGGAGACGGCCGCCGCCGCACCGCCCCGGGCGAAGGTGCCGTCGAACAGTCCGCTCATGCGCAGGTCCCGCTCACAGGGAGTTCATACCGTGCCCGCGACGTCATACCGCGAAGAACACCGTCTCCCGGTCGCCCTGGAGGTGGATGTCGAACCGGTAGCCGTCGTCGGTCCGCTCGGCGACCAGCGTGCTCCGCCGGTCCTCGGGCAGGCCGCGCAGGACGACGTCCTCGGCGTTGGCCCCGGCCTCGTCGGCGAAGTAGATGCGGGTGACGACCCGGTCGAGGATGCCGCGGGCGAACACCGAGACGTCGATGTGCGGCGCCTGCAGGCCCCCCTCGCCGTCGGGCACCCGGCCGGGCTTGAGTGTGAAGACGCCGAACTCGCCGGTGAGGGTCTGCGCGCGGGCGTACCCGCGGAACCCGGGGTAGGACGCTGCACCGCGCGGGTCCTCCGGCGACGGAAAGCCGCCGTCCGGGTCTGCCTGCCAGGTCTCCACCATGGCATCGGGGACGACGTCGCCGGCGCCGTCGAACACCCGGCCGCGGATCCAGACGCCGCCCTCGGCGCCCTCGTCCGCGGCCCAGATGCCGTCCGGCCAGGTCAGCCCGATGGCCAGGTAGGGGCCGACGGTGGCGCTCGGGGTGGTGCCCAGCCGGAAGGGCTCGGTCAGGAATCCGCTGCCGCGCCGGCCGGAGCGGGGCTGGTACGGGCCGGTCGCCTCAGGAACGTCCAGCGGGTTCACGCCACGTCTCCGTCGTCGTCGGTCTCGAAAGGCGTCTGGTCCGTGCCGCGCAGCACGATGTTCCACTCGAAAGCCAGCGCCCAGTTGTCCTGCGTCCGCTCGAGGGAGTAGCGGCTGATCGCCCGGTGCCGCGCCGCGGGCGGGATGGCGTTGTAGATCGGGTCCTGGCCGAACAGCGGATCGTCGGGGAAGTACATCTGCGTGACCAGGCGCTGGGTGAACGCCCGCCCGAACAGGCTGAAGTGGATGTGCGCCGGGCGCCACGCGTTGTGGTGGTTGCCCCAGGGGTAGGCGCCGGGCTTGATCGTCAGGAACTCGTACCGGCCGAGGCTGTCGGTGACCACGCGGCCCAGCCCGTCGAAGTGCGGGTCCAGCGGCGCCGGCCAGTTGTCCACGACGTGCCGGTAGCGGCCGCCGGCGTTGGCCTGCCAGACCTCGACCAGCGCATCGGGCACCGGGCGGCCGCCGCTGTCGAGGACCTGGCCGTACACGAGGATCCGCTGGCCCACGGCCTCACCGCCGTTGCGCAGGGTCAGGTCGGCGTCCTGCGACTGGACCCTGTCCTCGCCGAGTACCGGGCCGGTGACCTCGGTCAGCCGGTGCGGCAGGTCGACCGGGGTCCGCAGCGGCGCGCGGAGCCCGGTGCTCCTGTAGTCGGGGAAGCCGACGGGCGTGCGCAGCGAGTCGTCCTCGCGCAGGTAGCTCGGCACGTGCAGCCGGCTACCGGATGTGGTCCCGGTCATGCCGGGACCGTACGGCGGACGGGCTAGGCTGCCCAAGCCCGGACTTCCACTGGGCGGGAGGAGCGCGCATGGCCGGCCGCAGCGGCACGCCCGGCCGCTCGGTGACCTCCCGCGCCCTGGCCATCCTCGACGCCTTCGACAGCAGCGCCCCGCGGCTCACCCTCTCCGAGATCGCCGAGCGGTCGGGCACGCCGTTGACGACGGCCCACCGCCTGCTCGGCGAACTGACCGACTGGGGGGCGCTGGTCCGGCGCTCCGACGGCCACTACGAGATCGGCCGCAAGCTCTGGGACCTCGGGCTGCTGGCGCCGGTCCAGTTGGAGCTGCGCCAGGTGGCCGCGCCCTTCCTCCAGGACCTGCACACCACCATCCGCGACACGGTCCACCTCGCCGTCCGCGAGGGACTGCAGGCGCTCTACGTCGAGCGGATCTCCGGCCGCGAGTCGGTGCCGATCGTCAGCCAGGTCGGCAGCCGGCTGCCGCTGCATGCGACCGGGGTGGGCAAGGTGCTCCTGGCCGCTGCCCCGCTCGACGTGGTGGAACAGGCGATGCGCTCACTCACCCGCCAGACGCGGCACACGGTGGTCGAGCCCGGTCGGCTGCGCCGGGAGCTCGCCGAGGTCCGTCGCCGCCAGTACGCGCGGACGTCGGAGGAGATGTCCGCGGGCGCGGCGTCGCTGGCGGTGCCGGTGCAGGTGGAGCGGCGCAGTGGCCCCGTCGTCGTCGCGGCGCTCGGCATCGTCGTCCCCCCGCACCGGCGGGACCTCCCCCGCCTCGTGCCCGTGCTGCAGGTCGCCGCCCGAGGCATCGGCCGGGAACTGGCCCGCACCCGCGACTTCCACTGACCGGAAGGCCGGCGTTCCCAGTCGACCGTCGCGGCGGTCACACTCGGCCCGTGCGCACCCAGGTTGGCATCATCGGGGCCGGTCCGGCCGGTCTCCTCCTGTCCCGGCTGCTGACGCTGCAGGGCGTCGACAACGTCGTCCTGGAGAACCGCTCCCGGGAGTACGTCGAGGCGCGGATCCGGGCCGGCATCCTCGAGCAGCACACCGTCGACACGCTCACCGACGCCGGGCTCGGCGACCGGCTGCACCGCGAGGGCCTCGAGCACCACGGCATCTACCTGCAGTACCCGGGGACGCGCCACAAGCTGGACTTCCCGGAGCTGTGCGGCCGCACGGTGTGGGTCTACGGGCAGACCGAGGTCACCAAGGACCTCATCAAGGCACAGCTGGACGGCGGCCCGCCGCTGCTGTTCGAGGTCTCCGACGTCACCCCGGAGGACGTGGACTCCGACTCCCCGCGGATCCGGTTCACCGACGCCGAGGGCAACCCCCAGGTGCTCGAGTGCGACGTGATCGCGGGTACCGACGGCTTCCACGGACCCTCGCGGGCGGTCGTTCAGCAGGGCTCCCCGGGTCGGACCTGGGAGCGCACCTACCCCTACGCGTGGCTCGGCGTCCTGGCCGACGCCGCGCCGGCGACCGACGAGCTGATCTACGCCTGGCACCCCGAGGGCTTCGGGCTCTACTCGATGCGCTCGCCGACGGTGTCCCGGCTCTACCTGCAGGTGGACCCGTCGGAGAAGATCGAGGACTGGTCCGACGACCGGATCTGGGACAACCTCGCCAAGCGGTTCGCCCTCGACGGCTGGGAGCTCACCACCGGCACGATCACCGAGAAGTCGGTGCTGCCGATGCGTTCGTTCGTGAGCGCCCCGATGCGCCGTGGCCGGCTGTTCCTCGCCGGCGACGCCGCGCACATCGTGCCGCCGACCGGGGCGAAGGGCCTCAACCTCGCCGTCGCCGACGTGACGCTGCTGGCCTCCGCCCTGGTCCGGCTGTTGACGGAGGGCCGGACCGACCTGGTCGACAGCTACTCCGACCGGGCGCTGGCCCGCGTGTGGCGGTGCACGCACTTCTCCTGGTCCATGACCTCGATGCTGCACCGCTCCGGCGACGACTTCGACGCCGAGCTCCAGCTCTCCCAGCTGCGCCGGGTGTGCTCGTCGGAGCCCGCCGCTCGCGAGCTCGCCGAGAACTACACCGGCCTCCCGCTGGACGTCTGACGCGCCGCCCGGCGGTACCGCCGGTCGGGCATGACCGCCCGCCCTTCGCGGTAGGGAACCGGGATGGCGCGCCCCCCGGATCCCGACACCATCTACGCGCGCGCCAAGGACGAGGGCGAGCGCCGACTCACCATGCCGCTGGCGGAACAGGCCTCCAGCGGTTTCATCGCCGGCGTCACGATCGTCTTCGGCATCGTGGCCCTCGGCATGGTGCACGACCTGCTCGAGCCGGCGTTCGGCGCCGGGCCCGCCGACCTCGCCGGTGCGCTGGCGTTCGGCGTGGGCGTCGTGTTCCTGGTCGTCGGGCGCACGGAGCTGTTCACCGAGAACTTCTTCGACCCGGTCGCCACCGCCATCGACCGTTCGGGCCGGGCGCCGTGGCTGGAGCTCGGCCGGCTCTGGGGCGTCGTCCTGGTGCTGAACCTGGTCGGCGGCGCGGTGATGACCGGCATCTTCGTGGTGCCGGGAGCGCTCCCCTCGGGCGCCCACGAGGTCCTCGCCGGCGTGGCCGAACACATCGCCGGCAAGGAGTCGCTGGCCACCTTCACGCGCGCGATCGCCGCCGGGGCGCTGCTCACCCTGCTGTCGTTCCTGCTGCACTCGGCCGACTCCACCGGCAGCCGCATGGCCCTGGCCTGGGTGGTGGGTGCGTTCCTCGCCCTCGGGCCCTTCGACCACGTCGTCGTCTCGGCGCTGCACCTGCTCTTCGGCATCTGGCTGGGCGCGGCGATCGGTTACGCCGACCTCGCGCTCAACATCGGGCTGGCCGCGGCGGGCAACCTGCTCGGCGGCATCCTGCTGATGACGCTCACCCACGCGGTCCAGGCACGGACCGCGCGTGGATCGGACGGCTGATCGCACCGCCCACCGGTCCGGCGGTTGGTAGCCGGGCCGCCCCTCCGTCGCCAGGAGCCGGGTGGCCATGGCGAGCACGTCGGCCGGTCCGGTGACGTCCAGCATCTCGACGCCCTCGAACAGGGCTACGGCCACCCGCCGTGCGTCGGTCACGGGACGACCATCCCCGGCCGGTGCGACGGCGGCGATGACACGCCTCTGTCACTTCCCGCCATCGGGTGGCGACCCGCGTCGACGAGGCCATGCGCGGCAGGACCCGGGCCCGCGACGCCGCTGCCCACTCGCCGCGTGACGGAACGGGCTGCACGGAGAGGGGGCACCACCCACCACGCCCGCTGACGGACCGCTGGCACGCGGGATGCGGGGATCACGCCGCCACGCCGTCCGCCGGGCCGGAGCTACCCGCCGGTAAGGAATGTGGGATCGTCGGGGCCACGTCGTGACGGCGCTGCCGCCGTCGCCATGCCGCCGTCAGGAAAGAGGATCGATGCGGTTGCAGCTGTCCCCGGAGCTCGAAGCCTTTCGGGAGGAGATGCGGACCTTCTTCACCACCCAGGTGCCGCAGGAGATCCGCGACACCGTCGCGGCCCACCGGCACGTGAGCAAGGAGCAGTACGTCGAGACCCAGCGCGTGCTCGACGCCGCCGGGCTGGCCGTGCCGCACTGGCCGGTCGAGTGGGGTGGCCGGGACTGGACGCCGCTGCAGCGCCACATCTGGCGCGAGGAGATGCAGCTGGCCAACGTGCCGGAGCCGCTGGCCTTCAACACCAGCATGATCGGACCCGTCATCGCGGCCTTCGGCAACCAGGAGCAGAAGGAGCGCTTCCTGCCGAAGACGGCCAACCTCGACATCTGGTGGTGCCAGGGCTTCTCCGAGCCTGACGCCGGGTCCGACCTCGCCTCCCTGCGCACCACCGCCGTCCGCGACGGCGACGACTGGGTCGTCAACGGTCAGAAGACCTGGACGACGCTCGGCCAGCACGCCGACTGGATCTTCTGCCTGGTCCGCACCGACCCGGGCGCGGAGAAGAAGCAGCGCGGCATCTCGTTGCTGGTCTTCCCGATGGACTCCCCCGGCGTCACCCTCCGCCCGATCGAGCTCATCGACGGCGGCTTCGAGGTCAACGAGGTCTTCTTCGAAGACGTCCGCGTCCCGGCGGAGAACCTGATCGGCGAGGAGAACCGCGGCTGGGACTACGCCAAGTTCCTGCTCGGCAACGAGCGCGTCGGCATCGCCCGCGTCGGTTCCACGAAGAGCATGCTGGCCGAGGCCAAGCAGCACGCCCGGGAGGTCAGCGTCGGCGGTCGCCCCCTCGCGGACGACCCGCGGATGGCCGCTCGCATCGCCGAGCTCGAGAACGAGCTGCTGGCTCTGGAGCTCACCGCGCTCCGGGTGGCCGCCAACTCCGCCGACGGCAAGCCGCACCCCGCCTCGTCGGTGCTCAAGCTGCGCGGCTCGGAGCTGCAGCAGGCGGCCACCGAGCTGCTCGTCGACATCGCCGGCCCGCTCTCGCTGGCCTCCTTCGCGGACGACGGCTCCGACGTCCCCGACTGGGCGCGGGTCGCGACGCCGCACTACCTGAACTACCGCAAGGTCTCCATCTACGGAGGCTCCAACGAGGTGCAGCGCACCATCATCGCCGGCTCGATCCTGGGGTTGTGAGACAACCGTGAACTTCGACTACGACAGCGAGCAGGACGACCTCCGCGAGGCGGTGCGCGGCCTGCTGAGCCGCGCCTACGCCGACAGCGAGCAGCGCCGCACCGTCGTGAAGACGGACCCGGGCTTCGACGAGAAGACCTGGACGCGGCTGGCCGAGATGGGCCTGCTGGGCCTCCCCTTCGCCGAGGAGGACGGCGGCATGGGCGCCGGTCCGATCGAGGTGGCGATCGTCGCCGAGGAGATCGGGCGCGTCCTGGCCCCCGAGCCGTTCATCGAGACCGTCGTCCTGGCCGGTGGGCTGATCGCCGCCGTCGGCACGGCGGAGCAGAAGGGCGAGCTCCTCGGAGGCATCTCCGAGGGGGCGACGATCGCCGTCTTCGCGCACGCCGAGCCCGGCACGCGCTGGACGCCGACGGCCGAGGGCGTCACCGCCACGCAGAGCGGCGACGGCTGGACGCTGACCGGCGTCAAGGAGCCGGTACCCAGCGGCGCTCGGGCCGACGTCCTGATCGTGTCCGCCGCGATCGACGGCGGAACCGGCCTGTTCCTCGTGCAGGGGGACGCCTCCGGGCTGACCCGCACCGGATACCGCACCCACGACGGCACCCGGGCGGCCAACGTCCGCTTCGAGGGCACGGCCGCCGTCGCTCTCGGCGCGGGCGGCGACCAGACGGCCGCCATCGAGCGGGCGCTCGGGGAGGCCCGGATCGCCTACGGCCACGAGGCCATCGGCGCCATGGACACCGCGCTGCGCACCACGGCGGAGTACCTGAAGACCCGCAAGCAGTTCGGGGTCACGCTCAACAAGTTCCAGGCGCTCACGTTCCGCGCGGCGGACATGTACGTGTCCCTGGAGCTGGCCCGCAGCACCGCGCTGTGGGCGTCGATGGTGCAGGACTGCGGCGGCGACGTCGTCTCGGCGGCCGACCGTGCCCGGCTGCAGGTCAGCCGCGCGGGCCGGCACATCGGCAAGGAGGCCATCCAGCTGCACGGCGGGATCGGCGTGACCGCGGAGTACTCCGTCGGCCACTACACCAGCCGCCTCACCGCGATCGACCACCTGCTCGGCGACGGCGACTGGGCCGCGGACCGGCTCGCCGCGACGGTCACCAGCTACGAGACGGTCGACCCGCTCGGCGCCCCGTACGCCTGAACCAGCTCCAGGCATAGGTACCTATACCTGCAGATCCGGGCCGAAAATGCGGGTAAAGGTACCTATGCCTGGCGGGCGAGGCGGGCCTTCTCAGACGACCCACTCGTCCGGGTTCGCGTCGGGGTCGTCGGCGGCCGAGTCGCCCAGCATGGCGCGGCGCAGCTCGGCGGCGTCCGACCGGACCTGGTCCAGGACCGGCACCAGGTCGTCCTCACGGAGCCGGCCGCAGGTGATGCGCGTGATCGGTATGTCCTCGTAGTCCTCGAGGGTCAGCCGCGAGGCCACCTCGAAGGCGGCCCGCAGCAGCGCGCCGTCCATCGACTGGTGGTCGTCGACCTCCTTCAGCGGAGTGGTCATCGCCACCGGGAAGCCCCACTGCTCCAGCGCGACCGATGTCAGCCGGAGACTGTTGATGCCGTACCGGCGGGTCTCCGCCGAGCGTCGGCCGGGATACGTCGGGTGGGCGGTGATGATCTCGGTGTAGCCGTCGGGATCGTTGTGGTGCAGCAGCGCCGCACCCATCTGTGCCAGCAGGCCCAGGCACAGCGAGTCCTGGGGCCGCTCGCCGAACTTCGGGGCGAGGATCGAGGCGCCCAGCGCCAGGCTGGTGGTGACGCCCCAGAAGTTCTCCGGCAGTCGCGACTCGTCGTCGAGGTCGGTCAGCGCCACGGTCGCCATCGTGCGCACGGTCGTGAAGCCGACGACGGTGACCGCGAACTGCAGCGAGGTCACGCGACCCCGCATGCCGAAGTAGGCGGAGTTGGCGAGCTTCATGACCCGGCTGGCCAGGGCGACGTCGGAGGCGAGGATCCGGGCCAGGGCCTTGGCGTCCGTGTCGTCGGAGTTCGCCACCGAGACGATCTGGGCCGCGACCGGCCGCTGGGCGGCCATCTGGTCGATGCCGGCCAGAACCTTCTCGATGTCGAACACCGGCGCCGAGGCGACGTCGGCCCCCGGGAACGGGGTGACAGTCATGGGGTTTCCTCCGAGTGGGCGGCGAACCAGGCCGCGGTGTGCCCGCCGCTCATCGGCTCGGCGAGGCTGAAGCCCTGGAGGTAGGTCGCGCCGAGGCGGGTCAGCTCCTCGGCCTGCTCGACGGTCTCCACCCCCTCGGCCACGGTGCACAGGTTGAGGTTGCGGGCCATCGCGATGACCGCCGAGGCGATCTCGGAGTGACCGTCGGCCAGCTCGGCGACGAACGAGCGGTCGACCTTCAGGCAGTCGACCGGCAGGTGCCGCAGGTAGGCCAGCGACGAGTAGCCGGTGCCGAAGTCGTCGATCGCCAGTTCCACGCCGAGGTCGCGCAGCTGCTCGAGCACCTCGCGGGCCGACGTCGGGTCCTTCATCAGGGCCGACTCGGTGATCTCGATCTGGATCCTGGGCGGCGCCAGGGAGTGGCGATCGAGGGCTGCGGCGACCTGCGCGGCGAGGTTGTCGTCGAGCTGGAGCGCGGAGACGTTCACGTTCCCCCGACCCACCACGCCCGTCCCCAGCAGGTGATCCCACTCGGCGAGCTGGCGGCAGGTCTCGTCGAGGACGAGCCGGCCCAGGGCGGTGATCAGGCCGCTCTCCTCGGCCAGCGGCACGAACACCGTCGGGCTGATCGGCCCGCGCTCCGGGTGGTTCCAGCGGGCCAGCGACTCGACGGCGACCGGCTGGCCGTCGCGGGTGCTGAAGATCGGCTGGTAGTACATCGTGATCTCGCGGCGCTCGATGGCGTCGCGCAGTTCCGCGACCAGGCGCAGCTTGTCCCGGGCCTGGGCGCGGGCCTCCTGGTCGAGGACCGTCACCCGCCCCTTCCCGCTGGCCTTCGCCTGGTACATGGCGATGTCGCAGTCGCGGATGAGCTCCTCGGCGGCGACGTGCTCGGCGGTCTGCACGGTGACACCGACGCTGGCGTAGGGGCGGATGTCCACCCCGCCCAGGCGCATCGGCCGCGCCAGGGCGTCCGAGACCCGGCCGGCCAGCGCGACCGCCGCCTCCTCGTCCACGTTCTCGCAGACCACGACGAACTCGTCGCCACCGAAGCGGGCCACCAGGTCGCCCGGGCGCACCGTGGCGCCCAGGCGGTTCGCCACCTCGACGAGCAGCTCGTCGCCGGCGGTGTGGCCCAGGGAGTCGTTGACGACCTTGAAGTTGTCCAGGTCGAGGAAGAGACAGGCCAGACCGCTGGTGCCGGCCTGGAACCGGTCCGCGACGTACTGGGCCAGCAGGGTGCGGTTGGGCAGCCCGGTGAGGGGGTCGTGGTTGGCCTGGTGCGCGAGCTTGGCCTCGAACGCCAGCCGGTCGGTGATGTCCTCGATGGTCCCGACGAAGCCCGCGCCCATGCCGGGCGTGAACAGGTGGGCGAAGCGGATGACCGTCGTCCGGACGGAGCCGTCGGCGCGGACGAGGCGGGCCTGGATCTCCACCTCGGCGCCGTCCAGCGCGGCGGCGACCTGCTCGATGACGCCGTCGAGGTCGTCCTCGTGCACCGTGTCGATCCAGCCCGTGCCGAGGAGCTGCTCGGCCCGCAGGCCGACCAGGGTGCAGAACGCGTCGTTGACGTGTGCCAGCCGCATCCCCTGCTCCGAGAGCAGGGTGGGGATCGGGGAGCGCTCGGTGAGCGCGGAGAACCGGCGTTCGTGCGCGTCGGCCGTGGCCCGCAGGGCACGTTCCTGCTCGTTGGCGGTGTCGAGGATGCGCATCGTCCACGTGCGGCCGCCCGGCGCGGGGGTGGTGATGACGACGGCGTCGACCGTGGCTCCGCTGGCGGTGCGGATCGGCAGGGTCATGCGGGCGGTGCGCTCGCGCCGGAGGAGCAGCTTGAGCTCGCCACCACCCAGGGTCGGGAAGAGGTGGGCGGCCGGCAGCGTCCGCAGGTCTTCCAGGCCGTAGCCCAGGAGCTGCATCGCGCCCTGGTTGCCCCACGTCAGGCGCTGGCTGCTGCCCACTGTCTCGGCGACGAGGATGGCCAGGCTGTCGCTCACGGTCGCGCTGTAGAAGACCGTGGCGACGATCTCCGGCGGCACCATGTCGTCGTCGGGCGGCGTGCTGATCGAGACGGACACGGTCCTCCCTCCGCTCCTCCACGACGTCGCCGGGTGGTCGGCGTCGGCGGGGCCCGCCCGGTACGCCCGGCAGCGGTCCGCACGGACCTCGCCGAGCACGACCGGAGCCCTGCTGGGGACTGGATCGGCGCGTGCACCCCCCTCCCTTCACCTGAACGTGCCCGGGTCCCCCGATGGGGGGAGACGACGGCGGCACGCGCAGGACCGGGTGTGGAACCCGTCACTTCGGCGGACCTTCGCGTTCCCCGGAGGCGCGAGGAGGCATGATCCCGGGATCACCAGACACCGGCGCACACCTGAGCAGGACCGCGCCGGGCACCACCGCGTCGAGCACCACCGCACTGCGTAGGACGGCCCCCAGGGCAGGCGACGGAGCCTCCCCGGCGACGAATGGAGCGCCACGTTGCGAATCGGAGTTCCCCGGGAGACCCGCACCCGCGAGACACGGGTGGCCGCCACCCCGGCCACGGTCGCCAAGCTGCTGGCCCTGGGCTACGACGTGGTGGTCGAGGCCGGCGCCGGCGCGGCCGCCAGCTTCCCCGACGAGAGGTACGCCGCAGCCGGAGCCGGGATCGGGACGGCGGCAGACGCCTGGGGATCCGACGTCGTGCTGCGGGTCAACGCCCCGGCGGTCGAGGAGATCGGCCGGCTGCGCGACGGCGCGACGCTGGTCAGCCTGCTGAGCCCCGGCCTGAACCCCGACCTGGTCGACGCGCTCGCCGCGCGGCCCATCACGGTGCTGGCGGTGGATGCGGTCCCCCGCATCTCCCGCGCCCAGTCGATGGACGTGCTCAGCTCCATGGCCAACATCGCCGGCTACCGGGCCGTCATCGAGGCGGCCCACACCTTCGGCCGGTTCTTCACCGGACAGGTCACCGCGGCGGGCAAGGTGCCGCCGGCCAAGGTCCTCGTCGTCGGCGCCGGTGTCGCGGGGCTCGCCGCGATCGGCGCGGCCAGCAGCCTGGGCGCGATCGTGCGGGCGACCGACGTCCGCCCCGAGGTGGCCGAGCAGGTGCGCTCCCTCGGCGGCGAGTACGTCGCCGTCCCGGACGCCGAGCAGCAGGTCAGCACCGACGGCTACGCGCGGGAGATGAGCGAGGACTTCAACCGCCGGGCGGCACAGATGTACGCCGAGCAGGCACGGGACGTCGACATCATCATCACCACCGCGCTGATCCCGGGCCGGCCGGCGCCGCTGCTGATCACCGAGGACATGGTCGCCTCGATGAAGTCGGGCAGCGTGATCGTCGACATGGCCGCGGCGCAGGGCGGCAACGTGGCCGGCTCGGTCGCCGACGAGATCGTGGTGACCGCCAACGGCGTCTCGATCATCGGCTACACCGACCTGCCCGGCCGGCTCCCGGCCCAGGCCTCGCAGCTCTACGGCCAGAACCTGGTCAGCCTGCTCACCCTCCTGACGCCGGCGAAGGACGGCGAGCTGGTGCTGGACTTCGAGGACGTCGTCCAGCGGGCGATCACCGTCGTGCGGGCGGGCGAGAAGACCTGGCCCCCGCCGCCGGTGCAGGTGTCGGCCGCGGCCCCCGCACCGGTCGCCGCGGCCCCGGTCGAGCCGGCGCCCCCGCCGGAACCACCGTCGCCGAGCCGGAGGTTCGCCCTCGTCGGCCTCGGTGCCGCGGTGCTGTTCGGCATCACCGCGTTCTCCCCGAACGAGCTGATCCAGCACGTCACGGTGTTCGCCCTCGCCGTCGTCGTCGGCTTCTACGTGATCGGGCACGTGCACCACGCCCTGCACACGCCGCTGATGTCGGTGACCAACGCGATCTCCGGGATCATCGTCGTCGGTGCCCTGCTGCAGATCGGCCACGGCGACGCCGTGGTCACCGCGCTGGCCTTCGTCGCGATCCTCGTGGCCAGCATCAACGTCTTCGGCGGCTTCGCCGTGACCCGCCGCATGCTCGGCATGTTCACGAGGGGCTGACCACATGACCGCCACCACCGCCGCGTCCGCGGCCTACATCGTCGCCGCCCTGCTCTTCATCCTGAGCCTGGCCGGGCTGTCCAGGCACGAGACCGCCAAGTCCGGCATCGCCTACGGCATCGCCGGCATGGCGATCGCGCTGGCCGCCACCATCGGGCTGGCCTCCCGGAGCCTGACCGCCTCCGGCCTGACCCTCATGCTCGTGGCGGTGGCGGTCGGCGCCGTGATCGGCCTCTGGCGCGCCCGCATCGTCCAGATGACCGGCATGCCCGAGCTGATCGCCCTGCTGCACAGCTTCGTCGGTCTGGCCGCCGTCCTCGTCGGCTGGAACGGCTACCTGTCGGTGGAGGCGAACGCCGCCGAGCAGACGGAGGTCGCCTCGAACCTGCTCGGGATCCACTCCGCCGAGGTGGCGATCGGTGTCTTCATCGGCGCGGTCACCTTCACCGGCTCGATCGTGGCGTTCCTGAAGCTGTCGGGACGGATCAAGAGCAACCCGCTGATGCTGCCGGCGCACAACCTGCTCAACCTGGGCGCGATGGTGGCGTTCGTCGTCCTCACCGTCGTGTTCGTGATCGAGCCGAACCTGGTCGTGCTCTCGGTCGTGACGGTCATCGCCCTGGCGCTGGGGTGGCACCTGGTGGCCTCGATCGGCGGCGGCGACATGCCGGTCGTCGTCTCGATGCTCAACAGCTACTCCGGCTGGGCCGCGGCCGCCTCGGGCTTCCTGCTGGGCAACGACCTGCTCATCGTCACCGGCGCGCTGGTCGGCTCCTCGGGTGCCTACCTCTCCTACATCATGTGCCGGGCGATGAACCGGTCGTTCATCTCCGTCATCGCCGGCGGGTTCGGCAACGAGGGCAGCGTCGCCTCCTCCGACGTCGACTACGGCGAGCACACCGAGATCACGGCCGAGGACACCGCCGACCTCCTGCGCGAGGCGAGGTCCGTGGTCATCACCCCCGGATACGGCATGGCGGTCGCGCAGGCGCAGGGCGCCGTCGCCGAGCTCACCCGGAAGCTGCGGGCCAAGGACGTCGACGTCCGGTTCGGCATCCACCCGGTCGCCGGGCGCCTGCCCGGCCACATGAACGTGCTGCTGGCCGAGGCGAAGGTGCCCTACGACGTGGTGCTCGAGATGGACGAGATCAACGACGACCTCGCCGGCACCGACGTCGTGCTGGTGATCGGGGCCAACGACACCGTCAACCCCGCCGCGACCGACGACCCGGGCAGCCCCATCGCCGGGATGCCGGTGCTCAAGGTGTGGGAGGCCGAGCACGTCGTCGTCTTCAAGCGGTCGATGAGCACCGGCTACGCCGGGGTGCAGAACCCGCTGTTCTTCCGGACGAACAGCCGGATGCTGTTCGGTGACGCCCGGGAACGGGTCGAGGACATCCTGCGGGCGCTGTGACCCCACCCGGCGGCCCTGTCTTCTGTCGACGCACCGGCCTACGGTGAGTAGGTGCGCGCACACGGAGTTCTGACCGAGATCCAGGAAGCGGACGCGGCCGACCACGTCTGCTGGGTCTACGGCGAGGACGATGCGGCATTCGGCCGGGCCGTCCGGCGGTTCCTGGCCGCCGGGTTGGAGCGCGGCGAGCGGCTGCTGGCCATCGGCGAGCGGGTGCTGGACAGCATCGGCACCGACGGCGACGGCTTCTCCGGCGCCGCCGCGCTGATCTCCCGCGGCGCGCTGCGGACGTTCACCACGGCCCAGGCCTACGAGGCCACCGGTCAATTCGCCGCCGCGGAGCAGCGCACCTTCTACGACGCCGCGACGCGTGCGGCGATCGCCGACGGCTACACCGGTCTGCGGGTGGTCGCCGACGTGAGCGACCTCGCGGCTGATCCGCTCACCCGTCCCCGGCTGGTGCAGTGGGAGCACCTGGCCGACGGGTTCATCGCCGAGGGTGCCGGGTTCACCGCCATGTGCGCCTACAGCGCCGGCCTGACCGACGAGGCGCTCGCCGACGTCGCCACGGTGCACCCGCTCGTGCACGCCCCCGCCGGCCCGCCGCCGTTCCAGGTCTTCTTCGACGACCGGCACATCGCCGTGTCCGGCAGCGTCGACACCTTCAGCGCCGATCGGCTCGCCCGGGTCCTCGCGTCGTCACCGGTGGGGGCGCAGGGTGCGGTGCTCGACGTGAGCCGGGTCGAGTTCATGGACGTCGCCGCATCCCGGGTCATCGCGCGGTGGGCGCTGCACCTGGACGCTCACTCGCTGCTGCTCGACGTCCGGGGCGCCTCGCCGGTGCTCCGCCGGATGTGGCACGTGCTCGCCCTGGGCGAGCTCGCCCCGGTCACTTTCGACGGGGTCAGGTTCGACGGGGTCGCGGCGTGACGGCGGTCGTCGACGGGCCGGCGGCCGGCTTCGAGCACGAGGCGCTGGTCTACCGCGGGGACGACGACCTCCTGACGGGCCTGCTGGCCTTCGTCCGCGAGGGGATCGGCCTCGGCGAGTCGGTGGTGGTCGCACTACCGCGGCCCCGGCTGGACCTGCTCGGCACCGCCCTCGAGGACGACGCCGCATCGGTGAAGTTCCTCGACATGGCTGAAATCGGGCGGAACCCGGCCCAGATCATCGCGGTCTGGGACCGCCTCCTCCAGGAGAGCACGGCCGCCGGACGGCGCCTGCGCGGCGTCGGGGAGCCCGCCTTCGTGGGCCGCCGGGACGTCGAGCTGCTCGAGTGCCGACTGCACGAGCTGCTGCTCAACACGGCCTTCGACGGTGGCCCGTCGTGGCGACTGCTCTGCCCGTACGACGAGGTGCACCTCCCGCGCCCGGTCGTCCGTGGCGCGCTGCGCACTCACCCGCGGGCGGGGACGACGGCCGGACGGCGGACCAGCCCCGACTACGCACCGGGCGAGATCGCCGACCTGTTCGGCGCGGAGCTCCCCCGCCCGGTCGACGCCGTCCTCCGCGGCAGCTACGGCGACGGTGACGTGCCCGCCACCCGCCGCACCGTCGCCCAGTTCGCCCGCACGGTGGGCCTTCCGGAGGAGAAGGTCGAGGTGCTCGAGCTCGCGGCCTCGGAGCTGGCGACCAACAGCATCCGACACGGTGGTGGCACCGGGACGGTCGCGATGTGGGTGGCGCCGGCCGCGGCCGTCGTGGAGTTCAGTGACTCCGGTCTGGTCGCCGATCCCCTCATCGGCCGGCTCATGCCGTCGGTGGAGCAGGAGGGCGGGCGCGGCGTCTTCCTGGTCAACCAGCTCTGCGACCTCGTCCAGCTGCGCTCCTCGGAGCGCGGCACCACGGTCCGGATCACCACCTGGCTCTGACCGCCGCACGCGCGGTTGCGGTGGCGGACCCCGTCGCGGACGGTTGCTGACGTGGATCCTTTCCGCGGGATGGGCATGCCCCGCATCCCCGGGCTCAGCGAGCTGCTGGCCCTCCTGCAGACCCAGACCGAGGCGCTGGCCCAGCTGCCGCGCACCCTGAGCGACCTCAACGGCACCGTCAAGGAGCTGACCGAGGCGACGACGATGGCGCACGCGACGATCGCCTCGGCCCAGCGGATCGCCGAGCGGCTCGAGGACCTCGTGGAGGAACTCGAGGAGCCGGTGCGCGCGCTGAAGCCGGGGATCGAGCGGGTGGGACGGGTGCTCGACGACCCCGTCGTCGACACGGTGCCGGACACGCTGCGCCGCATCCAGGAGGACCTGGTGCCGCTGATCCACGGGCTGCGGGTCGCGCAGGACCGGGTGGGGTCGGTGACGGGGCTGCTGCGCCGCAGGCCCCGGGACGGCGGCGAGGACGAGGGCCTCTAGATCTCCGGCGGCTTCCCGCTGTCGTTCGTGGGCCGCACGAAGTCACCGACGGCCTTCTCCAGCTGGGCCCAGGTGGAACTCCACTCGACCAGCGGATCGAGGATCTTCTCCAGGATGCCGAGCTGCTGGTCGAACGCGTCGAGCTGCGCCCGCATGGCCGCGATGGACTGCCGCTGGGCCTTCACCGTCTGCGCGACCGCGCCGACCTGGGCCGCCGACATCGCGCCCGGCGGGCTGGGCAGCGAGGGCAGGTGCAACTTCGACGGGACGGCGCCGGCGAGCGAGCGGGCGCGGTCGGTGAACCCGCGCAGCTGGCCCACGAACTCGTCGATGGAGCGGCCCACCAGGTTGCCGGTCGCTGGCTGGGGTTCCGGTCGCTGCTGCTCGCCACCCATGGCCCGACGGTATTACCCGCGCCCCGTCACGGCGAGCGTGACGTCCGCAGGCCGCGCCGCCTCCTGCCCGTGCGCCAGGATGCGGGCATGGAGGTTCTGAGCAGCCGTGTGCTGCTGCGTCCGACCGAGCCCCAGCTGTCGCGGGCGTTCTACGGCGACGTGCTCGGGCTGGCGGTCTACCGGGAGTTCGGCCCCCCGGAGCACCGCGGCGTCGTCTACTTCGTAGGCAACGGACTGCTGGAGGTGTCCGGCCAGGCCGAGGAGCCGCCGCACGGACTCGCGCTGTGGCTCCAGGTGCGGGATGTCGCCGCCGAACACGCCCGCCTGACGGCCGCCGGCGTGACAGTCACCCACCCGCCGCAGCTGGAGCCGTGGGGCCTGGTGGAGATGTGGGTCGAGGACCCCGACGGCGTTCGCATCGTGCTCGTCGAGGTCCCGCAGGATCACCCACTCCGCCGGGACAGTCGCTGACGGCCGTCGATCAGGCATGGTGACGATGAGCTTGACCGGGACGCCGGAGCAGTAGTCCTCGCCCTGACATCAGTCCGCTTCAGAAAGCCGAGTCAGTACCACGGAAACGAACTCCGGCTCATCACCTGCACTTGTATGCACCAGAAAGGCGTAGTTGCCCGGACGTACGGAAAGAACATCGTCGTCCACCCACGCTGACGTGTAAACGTGTAGCTGTCCGGTTGGCAGCAATAAAGTTCCCTCAGCCGCCAGTTCTGGAGTTCTCAGCAGGTCACAGGGCTCCTCCACGGCCACCTGAATCAGCACATCCCCATCCATCTCGTGCTGAGCTGCAACAGCAAGCGTACTGCCGAACGCAAAGACTGGCATATCGTTCAAATCAAAGGGCGGGAGGTCCTCCCTGACTCCATCGTCGAACAACGTGAACATGCCGTGCTCCAAGGATCGAGTGATCCTCAATGCTGCCATAATCAACGTCCACCATTTCTCCGAATATGCGCCGCGACATGGCCACCCTGCGATCGACTGCAGCGCGAGCAGTGAGGATATAATCTCTGAGCGCGACCGTTAGCCATGGCGGTCGGTGGCTGATGATCCGGCGTGTACCTTCCGTTAGCCGTCTTCCGGCCGCAGGTGTGGCAGCCGTGCGCCTGCCCGATCGCGTCGACCTCCCGCTTCTGTACTTGGGTCGAACGCGGTCCAGTCGCCGGTACCGACGCTCGAGCATTCGGCCCCGGAGAAAGAAGACAGACTTGCGGTGGCGTGTTATGAACGGTGATCCCATGGCCGGTTTCGCCGACGATAAAGGTGTGGACGTTGGCGATGCTGAGGTTGTAGACGGTCTGGTCCTGAAGCCAGCCGTGGTCGTCGACGTCTTGGACGATGCGGAGTTCGCCGGTGGCGCCTTGAAGGAGGTCGCCGACGGCGAGCTCGTCGGCGTCTGTCCAGCCCTGCTCTTCGACCCAGATGGGGTGCTTGGCGGTAGCTGTCCAAGCGTCGGCGCGCGGGTCGTCGTCGGCGACCCGTCCGTCATCCAGTAGGTCAGCTGGTACTGGTGCGGTGACGACCTCGATCAAGTGCTTGTCGCCGCGGCCGACGATCACGTCCAGCACCGGTTGGGCGGTCAACTCGCCTGTGAGCGGGTCTCTCGCGGCGACCAGGTCCCCGACCTCGACGTCGCTGATCGGCACGGTCGTGCCGTCGGCCATCAGGACGCCGGTCTCGGGGGTGAAGCTGTTCGGGCGCCGACAACTGGGGGCCCGACGGAAGGGCTTGGCCACCGTCTGCCCGACCTTCGCGGCGACGCGTCCGCCGGCTCTTGCGGCGGCGAAGCCGGCTTTGACGAGTGCTCCGCCGCCGGGGACCATCGCCGCTAGTGCGGTGACGCCCATTTGGAGGGCTTTGCGCCGGTTACCGGTGGCGGCGTAGGCGCCGGCGGAGATCGCCGCTGCTGCGACGCCGATGGGTCCGGGGACGACGGTGGCGACGACTTCGGCGACCTTGGCGACCTTCTTGGCGGCCTTCTTCACCAGGTTGGAGAACCAGCCGGCGTGGCCGTCGAGGTCGGTGCAGTTGACCGGATCGGCGGAGCAGTAGTCATAGGCGGTGGAGTTGCCCCCCGGTGAGGGATCGCGGGACCAGAACCGGCCCGTCGCCGGGTCATAGAGCCGCACCCCCATCTGCAGCACCCCGGCCAGCGCATCGGCGGAGCGCTGCTTGCCGCCCAGCCAGCCGTAGCGGCCGTCCTTGCCCGGCGACTGCCCGTCGGTGACGACGGCGGCGCCGGTGGTGAGGTCGGTGGGGTTGCCGAACTCATCCGCGGTCTGATGCTGCAGCGCCGTCCAGTCGGCGGTGTCCGCACCGTCCCGGATGGGCAGGGTGGTCATCACGTCACCGTGCAGATCCACCAGCTGCAGCACCCGGCCACCGGTCTTGCCGGTCTCGGCCGCGAGGTTGCCGTCCAGGCCGTCGACGTAGCGGGTGATCTCATCGGGCAGCGAGACGTCCTCGGCGATCCACGCCGGAGAATCGCTGTCGGAGTCGTAGTGGTTGACCTTGGTGACCGCCTCCTGCCAGCCGGCCACCCCGTCCCCGCCGACCGCCCACGCCTCGTTGCGGTAGGAGGCGAACCGGCCGATCGCATCCAACGACCACGTCTGCCGCGCCACCCCCTCGATCGTCTGGGAGGCGATCAGGTCATTGGCGAAGAACCCGTTGACCACCGTCGCCCCCGGCGAACCGCGGACCGGGGCGGTGGTGATCCGGCCCAGCGGGTCATACACCCACGCCCCGGCATCCACCGCCGACTCGGCCACCAGCCGATCGGCGGAGTCATAGGTGTAGGAGTTGCCGGTCACCGCCGCGCCGCCGGGGTTGCCCGGGTCCGCGCACGTCGAGTCACCCGACGCCGCGCTGGCCAGTGACGACCGGTTCCCGCGCGGGTCGTAGCCGTACGCCCGCGCCACGCACAACCCGGTGCCGTGGATCGTGTCCTGCACCCCGACCAGCCGGCCCAGGCCGTCGTAGTCGTACTGTTTCTTCGCCGCTGGGGTGGAGTGGGTGACCATCTGCCCGGCCGAGTTCTCCAGCGCCGACGACGCCGCGATCACCACGTCATCGGCGGTGCGCACGTAGCTGCGCGACACCGGGGTGCGGTTGGCGTCATACCCGACCCGCAGACCCACCCCACCCGGCAGCGTCTGCTCCGTGACCTGCCCGTCCGGCCCGTACGAGGCCGAGATCGTGCCGGCCACCGAATCGGTCACCGACGTCACGAACCCACGCGGCTCCTTCGCCCGGTCGTAGGTGAACGACGTCGTCGACCCCGTGGAGTCGGTCACCTCCGTCGGCTTGCCGAACGAGTCGAAGACGCTGGTCGTCCAGCCGCCGTTGCCGTCCTCGTAGCGGGTCATCCGGCCCAGCAGGTCGAAGGACTTCTTCACCGTCGACACCACCGAACCGGCCTGGTCGACCCCGTCGATGACCGTCACGTCACCGGTGGCCGGGTCGTAGCGGTTGACCGTCTTGGCCACCGGGGCCCCGGCGCCGGCACCCGTCCCGGTGAGCGTCACCGACAGCACCCGGTCGGCCGTGTCGTACTCGGTGACGGTCGTGCGCGACACCGTCGTCGTCGCGCCCGCCACCGGGCCGGTGGCCGACTCGGTCACCGACACGATCGAGCCGTACCGGTTGTAGCCGGTGACGTGCTTGACCGGCAGCCGGTCGGCCATCCGCGACGGGTCGTGCCCGGTCACCGCCCCGGCCGCGTAGCTCATGCACGGCAGCCCCGCGTAGGCCGGCTTTCCGCCGCACTCCGCCCGCTGCAGATTGGGTCCGGCGGTGTAGTAGACGGCGATATTGGTGCGGGCGTCATCGCCGGTGGCGCCGATGCCGCGCGACTCCACCGCGCGGCCCTGCCCGTCGTACCGGATGAGCGCCGACAGGTTCGCGCCGGTGGCGTCGAAGGTCACCTTGGTGGGCTGCCCGATCTTCCACCCCGACGTCGGCCCGAGCGGGGAAGCACCGTCGATCGGGTCGTAGCCGTTCTTCGTCACCTCGACGTCGACCAGCTGCTCCGGGGCGGAGCCGGCGATCAGCAGCGCGTCGGTCTGGGTGGTGGCCAGGCGGTAGGCGACGCCGTCGGGCTTGCCCTCGTCGTAGGCGAAGGTGCTCACGTCGTGCACCAGCTGCACATTGTCGGGGTCGTCGCCGACGGCCAGCCGCACCAGCGGACCGCGGGAGCGCAGCAGATCCAGTCCTTCGGGCCCGTAGGTGTGCACGCTGTCCAGGGCCACCGCGCGGCTGGCGGGGTCGGCCTGCGCCAGGTTCAGCGCGGCCAGATCGGTTGCCGCGGTGGGCAGCTGCCCGAGGGCGAGCAACCGGTTGGTCGCGTCCAGGGAACGGACGACGTTGCCGTACTGGTCGTACTCGGCGGTGTCGATGAACCCGGCCGCCGGTGCATCCGGACCAGCGGGGGTCGCGGTGTTCACCTCCCGCCCGGAGGCGTCCAGGTAGTGCACGACCGCCGGCCGGTAGCCGTCGGCACCCGGGCTGGTGGCGGTGGCCGTGGTCAACCCGGGCGGGTCCTCCGGCCCGAAGATGGCAGTGGCGTCGGTGGGCGCGGTCTGCTGCGACCAGGCGGCCATCGCGTCGGCGTCCAGGTCGTAGGGGCCGCCGGCGGCGCGGGTCAACGGCACGGCGTAGACCACGGTGCTGGTGGTGTCGGGGCCGATCTGGTCCGCCGTGCCCGGCTGCAGGGAGGCGCGGGTGACGCTGTAGAGCCGCCCGGAGCTGCGGTCGATGAGATCCCCGTTGCCGATCGGACTCTGCGTGCCGCCGGTGCCGTAGCGGAAGCGCCACGGCAGCTCACCGGGTGGCGTCAGCGTCGTGACGCGACCGTCGTCGTCGTACTCGTAACTGGTTCTCAGCGGCTGCGGCTGGACGCGGGGATCCCATGCCTGGCGCAGCCGGCCCTTTTCGTCGTAGCTGTACTGCACCGCGGTCACCGCAGTGGTCACCGCGGTCGGCGTCGCCGACGACCACAGCTTGACCTGGGTGGCCTGCCCGGCGATGTCGCCCGCCGCCGACGCGGTGGCGGTCGTGGTGCCGGCGTAGACGAGCTCGACGACCTCGCAGCCGGCCGCCGGGGTGGGGGTGGTGCAGGCCTCGGGGTTGTCCGGCCAGTTGTCCACGCCGGGCTCGACCGGCGCGATCATGCGGTGCAGCCGCGACTGGCCGTTCGCCACCTGGTACATGAACCGGGTCTGGCCGGCCGCCGCCGGCGGTGAGGTCGAGATCAGCTGCGCGTCCTTGGCGCCGGACTGGACTTTGAAGTCGCTGACGGCGCCGCCGACCTCGGTGAGCCGCCACGTGCCCGGGCCGGTGACGCTCAGCCGCAGGCTTTCAGCACCGGGCTGGGGCCACCAGTTGGCGCCACCGCCGGTGAACCAGACCTCCCCGCCCCCGCTCAGGCGCACTGCGGCGACGTCGGGATAGGGCTGGGTGATCGAGGTGTAGGCCACGCCGGTGGCCTGATCGGCGACGCCCAGGGACCACTGCGGGCCGAACGGCGCCCAGACCTGGCGCACCGACAGGTCGTCGTAGAACACCTTCTTGCTGGTGGCGGAGAAGCCGTTGTACAGCCGGATCAGCGGCCCGGTCGTCCCGGCCGGGACGGTGAAGTCCAGGGTCAGCTGCTGCCAGGTGTCGGTGCGCGTCGGCTTGTTCGAGCTCTGGGCCTTCCAGGTGCCGCCCTCGTTGTACATCCCGACGATCCGCAGCCCGTGCGTGGAGCCCGGGTCCAGGCCGGTGGCTGAGGGCACGTAGATCCAGCCGGTGATCCGGTAGGTGCGGCCCGCCGTCAGGCCGTCGATGGCGCCGCTGCCGGCGGCGCCGGGATAGGCGAAGGAGGACACCGACGCCCCGGTCGGGGTGACGGCGAGAGAGTTGTTGTTGCCGTGCCACCGGGTGGTATCCACGCCGACGGTCACATTGTTGGTGTGGAACGCGGTCTTGTCCGAGGCCTGCTGCGCCGAGAGGGTGAGCAACTCCTGCTGCGGCTCCAGACCCGCCCGCGGATCGCGGGAGGACGCGGTCCGCCCGACGGCCAGCCCGAACTCGTCGACATCGGTGCTGGAGAGCCGGTAGTCCCCGGTCAGCAGGTTGACCGAGCCGGGCCCGACGTCGTCGTCGGCGGCGTTCTGCGCGTCGGGGGTGACGGTGACGGTGACCCAGGGGGTCTGGAACGGGGTGCTGCCCTGGGAGTCACTGGACAGCAGCGCGCGGACCTGCACCGGGCCGGCGTCGAAGCCCAGCGTCGAGCCGGCGTCCCAGGTGGCGTGCCCGCCCAGGTCAGCCAGCGCGGTCCAGGCCTCGGTCAGCCCCCTGCCGTTCGCGCCGCTGAGGGTGGCCAGGTCCAGGTCCTGGCCCGCCCCGGCATCCGGGCCACGCCGCCACTGGAACTTCGCGTGGGTGAGCGTCTCGTCGGCCTTGACCGTCAGACGTGCCCGGCGCACCACCTGCGCGCCTTCCAGCGGTGAGGTCAGCGCGCCCTTGCCGACGTAGAAGACGTGGCTGATCAGCGGCGACACGTTGCCCGCATGGTCCACCGCCCGCACCTGCAGCACATGCCGGCCCGGCGTCTTGGGAACCTCAGGAACGGAGATGCTGACGGTGTTGGCCGCGACGTTCGTCCGCTTGGTGGTCGCCGTCGGGGCCTTGTCCAGGTCGTGGATGAACGCCGCGATCGTCGGGTCGGCCGCGGGCAGGGTGAACGCGAAAGATCCCGACTGGTTCTCCGCGCCGTGCCAGTCGCCATCGGCCGGATAGTCGGTGGAGGTCACCGTCGGAGCCGCCGGCGCCGTGGTGTCCACCGTCCACACCACGCTCTTCGTCGATGGACCGGTCGCCGACCCGTCCCATCCCCACACTTCCCACCAAAACTTGTCGCCGTTGGCCAGCTGACCCTTGGGAATCTGCATGGGCGCGATGAAGCCGTCCACGATCGGCGACGACAGCGGCGTCGTCTCCTGCCAGGTGGTGCCCCTGGTGGTGTTGTGCACGCGGAAGACGAGGAACGTCTTGCCGTCGGCATCATGAGCCCGGGCACGCATCCACGGGGTCGCCGACGACGTGGACGGGGCCAGCGGGGTCGGCTGAGGATCCATCGAGAGCGTGTCCGGAGTTCCCGGCGGAGTGTTGTAGTGGACATAGACGAATGCCTGCGCCGTAATCGGCGGAGTTGAACCTCTTCCACCCGAGGTTGTCGGCCTCGTTCTCCGCCTTCAGTCCCATACTGACCACACCGGCGTTGTGGTTCACCCACGACTGGAACAGGTTCGTGACGTCGGCCCTCACAAACCCGTCGCCGCAGCTGGCGCTGTAACCGGTGGTTTGCGAGGACACCTCCCACCGGCCGTACCAGGGCACCGGGGAACTGAACCGAGTCGCCGTGCTGACCAGGCCGGTGTCCCAGACCTCCCAGTTCGCCGGCGCGCACGAGAAGGAGTGCCACTCATACAAGGCCAGCTCGGCACTCAGGATCTGCTTACCGCGCAGCCCCGTGAGGTCGGTGTGGATGAAGCTCCGTGCGACGGTAGCGCCGTCGTTCCAGGTACCCAGCCGCAGCTCATCGCTGCCGGACTGGTCGACGGAAGTGCCGCTCTGCACCCAGGTGTCGAACAGGTCTTCGGCGTAGAAGTCCGGATCCACCACCACCGGGTAGGTGGTCTCCGGGTCGGCCAGGAACTCCGCGTCCGGGGTCAGCGCCAGCTCCACCACCCCAGCGGCGGTCACCTCGACCGAGTCCGTCAGCGGCAGCAGCGGGGTGGCCCCCGCCGCCGTCGCCTCCTCCGACACCGGCCGGCCGGCGCCAGCTTCCGGCTCCACCACATCTGCGCCCGGCGCCACCGGCGGCGCGGTACTGTCGGGTTGCGGAGCCGGCTGCACCGGGTCCGAGGCGGAGTTCTCCTGCGGCTCCCCGTTGCCCCAGTCGGGAAACGGCGCGAACGCGCTCGGCGCCTGCGCATCGGCCGACCACGGCTCGGTCACCGGGTGCTGCCGCTCGGCGTCCACCACGGCGTCCCAGACCAGCGGCGTTCCCGAGGTGCCGACCACCTCCCCATCCGGCGTGCTGAACGCCACGCCGCCATCGGCGTCCGGCGTAGCGGTCAGCCCTTCACTGCTCACCGTCAAGGACAGATCCGGCGCCTCTCCCGCCACCGGCCGGTCGGTCAGGACGAAGAACTGCTCATAGCCGGTGCGGGTCGCCTCCACCACCATGTCGACACCGGGCTGCACATCGGGGTAGATCGCCCGCGGCCCCTCCAGCCGCGGCGCAGGCAGCGCCTCGGTCCACTGCAGACCCACCGTCTCCCCGTCCGGGCCGTGCACGGCCACCAGCAACCCGTCCTCGGGCGTGCCCTCCCCCGCCAGTTCCAGCCCGCCCGGGTGCGCCTTCGGCGCCACCGTGCCATCGGAGGCCTGCTCGAGCGTGAGATCGACCGCCGCCCAGTCCGCCGCCGACGTCCCGTCACCGTCGCCCTGACGCACCCAGATCGGCCCACTGGCCATACCGGCGGCGAAGGTCCCATCCGGGAGGGCCCACGACGACGACCTCTCGGTGCGCTCGCCGACGATCTCCACCCGCTCACCCTCGAGCCGGGCGATGGTCGACGCCGTTGCCGCGTCCGGCGCCTGCAGCACACCGTCGGGCCCACGCGTCGCCGCCTCCTCCTGGCTCGGCGTCTCCTCGCCGGGTGCCGCGTACGCCTCGCTGGCTACGACGAACGTCTCCGCGATCAGCGCTCCCGCGAGCGCGACACCGATGACGCCCTTGCTCCGCCACTTCGGGACAGGACTGAAGCCGAACCCAGCACTCACGAGACGTCATCCGTTCAGCCCACCGAGCGGGCCCGCGAGGACCCGGAACGCGCCGGTTCGGCGTCCGAGAGAAACCTGGCAGGCACAGAGGGTCACAGCAACGATGCACAAAGTCTCGATACGGATTCACCACGCCACATTCGACCCATGCGCATCGATCACCACCCGCGCCACTCTCCGCAGGTCAGACGACCGGCGAGCCACGCATTGGGGACGGTGCCGAGCCGCCCGACGTCTCGCCGGACGCGTGCCGCGCAACACTGGGCGGGCTCCCCCGCTCGCCCGACCCCGAGGAGTTCCCTTGCCGACCGCCGGCCGCCGCAAGGGCACTGCCGCGCTGCTGTGCCTGCTGACCGCGCTGGCGACCGCGTGTTCCTCGGCAGCCCCTGCGCCGAGCCGGTCCGCGGCAGCGCCGCCGAGCACCGCCCCGAGCACCGCCGCCCCCAGCAGCGAGCCGGCGAGCCCCGAGGAGCGGGTCGAGACAGCGCTGGACGGGCTCGACCGGCGTGCGCAGGTGGCCCAGCTGTTCGTGGCCGGCGTCCCGCTCGGCGACCTCGGCCGCGGCGACGCCCTGGCGCAGGCGGGACTGGGCGGGCTCTTCCTGGCCGGTCGGTCCGAGGCCCCGGCGGCGGAGCTCGCCGGCACCGCCGCGCGCTGGCAGTCCCTGTCGCCCGGGCCCGCCCTCTGGGTGGCCGTCGACCAGGAGGGCGGGGCGGTCCAGTCGCTCAAGGGACCGGGTTTCGAGCGGCTGCCCTCCGCCGTGGCCCAGGGCGCCCTGCCGCCGGCCGAGCTGGCCGCCCTCGCCGTGAGCATGGGAACGGCCCTGCACGACGCCGGGGTGAACCTGAACCTGGCGCCCGTCGCCGACGTCGTCCCGGCCGGCACCGAGGCGGCCAACGAGCCCATCGGCTACTACGACCGCCAGTACGGCAACACCGCCGAGACCGTCGCGGCCGCTGTGGGCACGGTCCTCGACGGCCTGGCACAGGCCGGGGTGACCGCGACCCTCAAGCACTTCCCGGGCCTCGGGCTGGTCTCGGACAACACCGACACCACCGCCGACGTGACCGATCCGGTCACCGGCGCCGACGACGCCCAGGTGGCCCTCTTCGGCGACCTGGCCCGCTCCCCCGCCGACCCGTTCGTGATGGTCTCGTCGGCGACCTATCCGAGGATCGACCCGGCCGACCAGGCCGCCTTCTCACCGGTCGTCGTCACCGACCTGCTCCGGGAGCGGCTCGGCTTCGACGGCGTGGTCATCTCCGACGACCTCAGCAACGCCCTCGCCGTCCGCGACCTCCCGCCCGGCGAACGCGCCGTCCGGTTCCTGGCCGCCGGCGGCACCCTGGTGCTCACCGTGGACGGAGCCCTCGTGCCGGAGATGATCGACGCCGTCCTCGACCGCGAGCGCACGGACCCGGCGTTCGCCACGACCGTGGACGCCGCCGTGCGCACCGCCCTCGTCGCCAAGGAGGAGGCGGGCCTCCTGCCCGGCTGATGCAGCCGGGCAGGGCCGTTACCCGGGCTTCAGGGGTGCTGTCGGTGCTTCCGGAGTCCCGCCGGATCCCGGAAGCACGGACAACACCCCTGGAGCGGTCACTTCGAGCAGGTGATCAGTACCAGCCCTTGTTCTGCGAGTGCTCCCACGCGCCGCAGGGGGAGCCGAACCGGTTCTCGATGTAGATGAGTCCGGCGTCGATCTGGCGGTAGCCGTCGGAGGTCTTGGCGATCCCGGTGCCGGCCCACGTCGAGTCGAGGAACTGGGCGATGCCGTAGGCGGTGCTGGTGGGGTTCTGCGCGTTCGGGTTCCAGCCGCTCTCCTTGCCCCAGAGGCTCTCCAGGCAGCTGAACTCGCTCGCGCTGCCGACCTTGCCCATGGCGTAGTCCTTGTAGGAGCCGGCCGGAGCGACGGGCGCGGACGTGCCCTGACCCGGACGCGCTGCCGCGGCGGCGGCCTCGGCGGCGCGAGCCGCCTCCACGCGGGCGGCCTCCTCGGCAGCCACGCGGGCGGCCTCCTCGGCGGCGATCCGGGCGGCCTCTTCGGCGGCGATCCGTGCGGCCTCCTCGGCAGCGAGGCGGTCGGCCTCGGCCTGGTCGGCGGCGGCCTGCACCGCCGCCGCCGCGGCACGCTCGGCGTCGCGCTCGCTGCGGCTGGCGGCGAGCTGCTCCAGCGGAGCGAGGAGCTGGTCCTCGGCCACCGGGGCCGCCTCGGCGTGGAGGCCGAGCTGCTCGGCGACGCTGACCGACTCCATCTGCGCGGCATCGGCGGCCGGTTCCCCGGCGGTGACCACACCGACCAGGACCGCGCCGGCGGCGGCCGTCGCGAGGTACATCGCCGGACGGCGGCCGGCGAGGGGAGGGCGGTGTCCACGACGGGTGGCCCGGGCGTGCGAGGACGTGAGGGTGCGCAGGTTCATGAGGTGCGAGTGCTCCGGATGACAGGGCGGGGCGGACCGGCCGGCGCTCGGGGGCGCAGGCGATCCACCGCTGTGGGTCGAGGGGGCAGCACCGCGGGCTGGGCGCCCAGCGGATCACCGGTCAGCGCGGGACGGTTCCGCCTGACGGTGCGTGTCGACTGCTGCGTGCACGGCGCACCCAGGGGCGCGGCGTGCTGCGGCTCTCCGTTTCTTCGAACTGTTCCGTGGCCGCCTACCGAGTTAGCTGACGGATTCGGGCTCAGAAGGCGCCCTACCCGCCCCGAGCGGAGCTCGGAGCAGGATTCACCCCAGTACTGCGGTGGGTCCCCGGCTCGCCCGCGACTCGGTCTCGGCCTCGGGCGACTCGGCGGCGTCCGGCACGGCCTCCCCGGATGGGGCGGGAACGTTCCGACCGGACCGCGTCACGGTAGCCGTCGTTATCGGGCCGTGACAATCCCGGAGCCGGGATCAGGGGCGTGATGCATCTCGCCTCCGCACCGCCCGCCGGTTCCCGCCGGCGGTAGCGGTCATCGTTCCGTCACACCCGGGGGGTGCATCGGGGCGGCTGTGTGTCACCCCGGTGACGACCCGACTCACCGCCGATCAGCCGTCCGCGGCCGGGGCACGGGAGGTCTGACCGAAGCGCCCGGAATCGGCCGGGCCGGCCAGGAAAGGACACCCACATGCGATCGACCCTCATCCGAACCACCACCACCCGGAAGGCCGCGGCGGCCCTCTTCGCCGCCTCCGCGCTCAGCCTCACGGCGTGCGGCGACACCGCCGGCGGCGAGGCGGGCGCCGACGTGGAGGACGTCGTGGAGGACGACACCATCGCCGAGGACGACGCGGCGGCCGAGGACGACGCGGCGGCCGAGGACGTCGTCGAGCCCTACGACGGCGCCTACGACAGCGACTTCTTCGGGGAGTACGACTCCTACGTCGGCGAGCAGGTCGTCCTCTCCGCCGACGTCAACGAGGTGCTGACCACGAGCGCGTTCACCATCGCCGGGACCGACGACACCGCCGTCGAGGCGTTGCTGGTCGTCGGCGCCACCGAGACGCCCACCGAGTTGACCCCGGAGACCACGGTGGAGGTGAGCGGCACCGTGATGGAGAGCTTCACGGTCACCGACGTCGAGGAGGAGATGGGCGTCGACCTCGAGGACGCGCTCTTCGAGGAGTACGAGGACGAGCGCTACGTCATGGCCGACAGCGTGGAGGTGCTCGAGGAGGTCGACCAGGGCTGACGGGGCGGCGACCGGACGGCGGAGCTCCACGGTGTGGCCACCGGCTCCCGTGGCGGCTCCGCCGGCCGCGCGGCACGACGATGGTCGGCGACCATGCCCTCGGGGGCAGACTGGACGACGTGGCCCGCTCCGTGCTGATCATCGAGGACGACGTCCGCATCCGCCGGGTCGTGCAGATGACCCTGCATCGCGAGGGTCTGGAGGTGGCCGAGGCGGCGTCGGGCGAGGCCGGGCTCCGGCTGCTCGCCGACCGCTCCTTCGACGTCGTCCTCCTGGACCTCATGCTCCCGGGGATGGACGGCTTCGAGGTGTGCCGGGAGATCCGCCGGATGTCCAACACCCCGGTGATCATGGTGACCGCGCGCGCCGACAGTCACGACGTGGTGGCCGGACTCGAGGCCGGCGCCGACGACTACATCACCAAGCCCTTCGTCGCCAAGGAGCTGTCCGCACGCATCCGGGCGCTCTCTCGCCGGACGCGGGGCAGCGAGCCCCGGCCCCGCATCTCCATCGGGGAGGTCGAGATCGCCCCGCAGGACGGCACGGTCACCCGGGCCGGCGTGCCGGTGCAGCTGACCAAGACCGAGTTCAAGCTCCTGGGCGAGCTGGCGGCCGAACGCGGGCGGGTCTTCAGCCGGGAGGAGCTCCTGGAGCGTGTGTGGGGCTACGACTACTTCGGGGATTCCCGGCTGGTGGACGTGCACGTCCGCCGGCTGCGCAAGAAGATCGAGGCCGACCCGGCGGACCCCATGGTGGTGCTGACCGTGCGCGGCATGGGCTACCGCCTCCCCGAGTGAGCACCGCTCGGGCCGGCGCCCGCGCGCCGGTCGACGGGGACGGGGCGCGCGAGGACGGCGGGCCCGGCGGGACCGCGCGCCGGTGGGCGCTCCACGGCCCGCGAACGCTGCGCAGCCGGGCCACGCTGGCCTTCACCGGCGTGGCGGCCGCGCTCACCCTGGTGCTCGTCGTGGGCGTCTGGCTGTCGGTGTCGCAGTACCTGCTCGTCCAGCGCGAGCGGACCACCCTCGGCCAGACCGTCGCCAACGTGACGCAGGTCCAGCGGGGACTGGCCACGTCCGGCTTGTCGACCGCCCAGCTGCTCTCCCAGCTGCCCCGGGAGACGGGGTCCACGTCGCTGCTCGTCGACGACGGCGAGTGGAGCACCACCTCGCTGCGCATCGGCCGCGACGACCTCCCCCGCGAACTCCGGGACGCCGTCCTGGCCGGTGAGCCGTCGCGGCAGCGGATCACCGTCGATGGCGAGGCCATGCTGGCCATCGGCATCCCCCTGGCCGGCCTCGACGACGCCTACTTCGAGGTCTTCCCGCTGCAGGAGCTGGACAACACCTACCGGATCCTCGGACTGGTCCTGGCACTGGCCGCCGTCGCGGTCGTCCCGGTGTCGCTGTTCGTGGGGTGGTGGGCCACCCGACCCACCCTGCGCCCGCTGACCCGCCTCTCCACGGCTGCAGCGGCGATCGCCGCCGGCGATCTCGGCGCCCGCATCGATCCGCGCGACGACCCGGCGCTGGTGCCGATCGCGGAGTCCTTCAACGCCACGGCCGCGGCCCTCGAGCGCCGGGTACGCAGCGATGCCCGATTCGCCGCCGACGTCAGCCACGAGCTCCGCAGCCCGCTCACCACGATGCTCAACGCGATGGCGCTCGTGGAGGCGTACGAGGACCGGCTTCCCGAGGACGGCAGGGAAGGCCTGGCCCTCCTGCGATCGGAGGTGCACCACTTCGAACGGCTGGTCGCCGACCTGTTGGAGATCTCCCGGGCCGACGTCGGCAGCCAGGACCTCTCCCTGGAGGAGGTGCGGCTCGCCGCACTGGTGCAGGAGGCACTGTCGCGGCGCAGCGCCACCGGCAGCGTCCCGCCGGCGCGGCTGACCATCGAAGACGAGGCCTCCGACGCCGTCGTCCTGGCCGACAAGAGGCGCCTGGAACGGGTGATCAGCAACCTGATCGACAACGCCGACAAGCACGGTGGCGGGCTGACCTCGGTGACCGTGGAACGGGGGTGCGACGTCGTGTGCATCACCGTGGACGACGGCGGCCCCGGCGTGCCCGACGAGGAGCGGGCCGTCATCTTCGAACGGTTCGCCCGCGGCAGCCGCAGCACCCGGGCCAGCACCGAGGGCAGCGGCCTGGGCCTGGCCCTCGTGACCCGGCACGTACAGATGATGGGAGGCACGGTCGTGGTGACCGACAACCCGGACGGCGGTGCGCGCTTCGTCGTCCGCCTGCCCGTGGACGGGGTCTCCTGATGCGCCGGGTTCTCGCCGCACTGGTGCTTCTCCTCCTGCTGGTCGGCTGCGGGGTCGACGCACAGGACCGGCCCGAGGGCATCGACATCCCCGAGCCCTCGACCACCGATCCGCCCCCGGCCACGGACGGCGGCAGCCGGGAGGTCACGGTGTTCTTCGTGCGCGGCGCCCGACTGGAACCGGCCGAACGCTCGTCGGCACGGGCGGACGTGACGTCGGTCCTGGAGCTCCTGGTCGCCGGCCCCACCCGGGGAGAGGTCATCGGCGGACTGCGGACGGCGCTGGCGCCCCAGTCCCTCACGCCCGAGCCGTCGGGAACCACCGGTCCGGTCGTCACCATCGCCGTCACGCGTGAGTTCACCGACGTCGCCGGAGGCAACCAGCTCCTCGCCGTCGCGCAGGTGGTGTGGACGGTGACCCAGGTCCCGGGGGTGGATCTCGTCCGCGTCACCTCCGACGGGCAGCCGGTGGAGGTGCCCACCGACGAGGGGCTGACCGACCAACCGGTGGGCCGCAGCGACTACCTGTCCGTCGCCCCGTCCGGGGCGGAACCGCCCACCGCCGCCCCCGCGCCTCCTCCCCCGGTGTCGACCGCGCCATCGTCGACCGACGAGTAGGGAGAGCGAGCCTCCGGAGAGCGGAGCGGCCGTTCCCGATGACGATCCGCTGACATGTGACGACCGGTCGGGTCGGAGCTGCGACGAACGGGCATGGACCACCGGAGGATCCACGGCGGCGGGCCTGGCTCCACCCGCGGGCATGCGTTCCGGGGGGCCGGGTCTGTTCCCTGCCGTTCGGCGCACGATCCCCTCGAGGACCTGGAGGCTGAACGTGGAGCGAACGCGGCGCGCGGAGCTGGCGGCCGCCGTGCCGGCCTGGACGGTCCGTGCCCTGTCGGTCAGTGGCGCGGTGCTCGCCGTCGCCGCCGTGGCGTGGCTGGCCTGCTGGTTCCTCTTCCTGCTCCCGCAGCTGACGTTCACCCTCGCGATCGCGGTGTTCCTCACCGCGCTCACCGCACCGATCACCGGCCGACTCCGCCGTGCCGGACTGCCGGCGGCGCTGTCGGCCCTGGCGGGTGTGCTCTTCCTGTTCGCCGTGCTCATCGGCATCGGCTTCCTCGTCGGCTTCCGAGCCGCCGCGGCGGTGCAGGACCTCACCCGCCCCCTCGCCGCCGGCATCGACCGGATCAGGGTGTGGCTGATCGAGGGGCCGCTCGGGCTGGACGCCCAGCAGGTCGCGCAGGTCCGCAACGAGATCGTCACCTGGATCTACCAGGCCGCCCCCACCCCCGGCGCGGGGGCACGCATGGCGGTGTACGTCCTCGGTGCCCTGATCCTCGTCGCCTTCCTGATGTTCTTCCTGCTCAAGGACGGCGGCCGGATGTGGGACTGGCTGCTCGAGCGCGTGCCCGCGCGCCGCCGGGCACAGATCGACGGAGCGGGGCAGACCGCCTGGGACACCCTGGGCCGCTACGTTCGGGGTGTCGTCGTGGTCGCCCTCATCGACGCGGTGGGCATCGGCATCGCGCTGCTCCTGCTCGGAGTGCCGCTGTGGGTGTCGCTGACGTTGCTCACGTTCGTCGGAGCCTTCGTCCCCCTGTTCGGCGCCACGGTCAGCGGCGCCGTGGCTGTGCTCGTCACGCTGGTCACGAACGGCCTCACCGACGCGGTCATCGTGCTGGTCGTCGTCCTGGTGGTGCAGCAGGTGGAGGGCAACCTGCTGCAGCCGCTGATCATGGGCCGCGCACTCCACCTGCACCCCGCCGCGATCCTCGTGGCGGTGACCGCCGGCGGTCTGCTCTACGGGATCCCGGGAGCCCTGCTGGCGGTCCCGGTCATGGCGATCGCCTACCGAGTCCTGGAGTACCTGCGCACGCACCCCTCGGGGCCGGCGGAAGGCACGGAACCGGGACCGGTCGCAGCCGACCTGCCTGCGCCGCACCCGGCCGGCGCCTCCGCCCCGGCGGAGGCCGTCCCGGCCACCGCGGTGCTCGCCCATGCTCCGGCCGGCACTGCCGGTCCGGTCCCGACACGAGAGACGAACAACCGGTGAAGCGCTGGATCACCCGCATCGCGATCGCTCTGGGCACGACGCTCGTCCTGCTCCTCGTGTACGGGGTGGCCGTGGAGCCACGGTTCATCCTGGACGAAGAGCGGTGGCGGGTGTCCATCCCGTCACTCGGCGAGGAGTGGGCCGGTACCGACGTCGCCGTGCTGTCGGACATGCAGATCGGCATGTGGTGGGCCAACGAGGGCATGGTGGAGAAGGCCATCGGGGAAATCGTGTCCGCCGAGCCGGACGTGGCTCTGCTGGGCGGCGACTTCGTCTACAGCGAGGAGCCGGACATCCCCACCCAGGTCGACCGGGTCATGGAACTTCTCGATCCGCTGGTGGAGTCGGGCATCCCCACGTACGCCGTCCTCGGTAACCACGACTACGCCGTCGGTGCGGCCGACGAGCTCACCACGGCCCTGGAGGACGCCGGGGTGCCGGTCCTGAAGAACACGGCCGTGCCCGTTCCCTCGCCAGAGGGCACCGGGAACGAGCGGCCGCTCTACGTGGTCGGCATCGGGCCCGCCGTACCGGGCGAAGCCGACATCGAGGCCGCCCTCGACGATGTTCCCGACGACGCGCCGCGCGTCGTCCTCGTGCACAACCCGACGACCTTCGACTCCCTCCCGGCCGGCACCGCCCCGCTGACCCTGGCCGGACACACCCACTGCGGCCAGATCGCGCTCCCCGGAACGCCGCGCTGGTCCTACGTCGCGCTCACCGACGAAGAGAAGATCGTCGCCGACGGCTGGGCACCCGCCAGGCACGGTGCCGACGGCAATCGCATGTTCGTCACCTGCGGGATCGGCTTCAGCGTCATCCCCGTGCGCATCAACGCCCCGCCCCAGGTCGCGTTCTTCGAGCTCGTCCCCGGCGAGGGCGGCCTCTGAGCGGAAGCCCTGATCGGCCCCGCGGCGGGGCGGGCGACGACTGGGCCGCCACCCGTCATCCCGCCGCGGGGAGCATGATCGGAAGTCAGCTGCCCTGCTCCTCCTGCACGATCGCGACCCGGTCGGCCGAGATCGCGACGTCCCCCTCGTTCTCGCGAAGCCACCGATCCGGCTCCTCGACCAGCTCGTCGGGCGCGATGCCGAAGTCCTGCTCGAACGTGCTCTCCTCGATCCGGAGGACGGTGCCCGACACCTCGACGACGTCCCCGTCGGCCAGTGCGCCCGTCGGCGTCGCGGAGACCACCGGGACCGACCGCCCGGTCCCGTCCGCCAGCCGGAAGACGCTGCCGATGTCGCTGACGGTCGCACTCCGGATCGTCGCGGTGACGGTGACCTCCTCCCCCAGCGAGCCACTGGGGTCGCTCAGGAACGTGGTGTCCGGACCGTCCCCGGCCTCGGAGGACGGTGCGGCCGGCGAGGTCGTCGTCGCCGGGCCCAGCTGTGCTCCCTCCAGCACGGCGACTCGTTCCTCGAGGGCGGCCACGTCGTCCTCCAGCTCGCGCAGGTCCTCCAGGGTGACGGTCGAGACCTCCCCCTCCGGGGAGTCGCCACAGGCCGCCAGGCCGACGGCCCCCAGCGCGGCCAGCACGACGGCCCCGCCGGTCCTGCGTGCCCGCGCCGCCCGGTCGCCCTGCGGTCGCCCAGTGCCGCTGGGCATGGCGCCTCCTCTCACCGGTGGCGACCGGACGTACGCCGTCCCGTCGGCCTGACGATCGGTGTCTCCTGCCAGGGTTCCCCTCATACGGCGTCGCCGCCCGCGCGCACGGCTTCTGACATGAACCTGCAACGCGTCGCGACGGCGAGTGGCGGGTCAGGGCAGGAGGTAACCGGCCGGACGGATGCGGGATCGGCGCTGCTCTCCCCCAGCTGGCTGCGGGCGTACGAGGCGCCGATGGCGGCCGGGACGGTCTCGACGGCCACGACGGAGAGGGCGTCGCGCCAGTCACCGCGCCAGCTGACCGCCGCGACCGCCGTGAGGACGACCGCGGCAGCGAACGCGGCCACCAGGAAGGCCACGCCACCGTCGACGGCGGCCGACCGCCAACCGGTCGGGTCCGCGGCGCCGCCGAGTTCCCCAGCCAGGCAGACGACCAGCAGGACCGTCACCACGAGCAGGGTGATCAACCGGTACCGCTCGACGGAGAGGCCGAGCCGCCAGATCTCCATGGTCAGCAGGACCGGCATGGCGAACAGCAGCGCCCCGGCCAGGGCGCGGCCCATGCCTTTCAGGAGTTCGCTCTGCACCTGCCCGGCCCCCGATCCATGACGACGGGGCCGGAGCCTGACGGCCCCGGCCCCGCCCCGTACGGCCGCCGTCCCGCGTCAGGACCGGTGGGTTGCCTCCGTCCGGAGCTCCGGGCGGATCTCCGTCGTGGTCGCCTCGGGGGTCCGGTCCACCGGCTCCCGGTCGACCACGTAGTTCTCCGTCACGGTGGTGGGCCGCTGGTCGCGGCTCGCCGTCTCGGCCGACACGACCGGACGGCGCATCTTCCCGCCGAGCAGCCCGCCGAGCGCGGCGAGCAGCAGCCCGGCCAGCAACGACCAGAAACTGACCCACAGCGCGGTCTCGATCGTGAAGCCGCCGCCGTCGGTGCCGAGTGCACCGCCGACCGTGGTGTTCCCCTCTCGGAGACCGACACCCAACTGGGTGGTCAGGTTGACGGCACTGGGCACCAGGGCCGTCAGGGACAGCACGAACAGGAGTCCCCACGCGGCCACGCCGTTGGTGATGCCGGCCGCCTTGCCGCGTGGCCCGGCGAACAGCCCGGCCAGCAGACCCGCCAGCATGAGGGCGACGGCGGCGGTCGGCGCGATGAACCAGCCGAGGTTGCCGCTGATCCACCCGTCGCCGGCGCTGTACGCGATCGCCAGCCAGAGGGTGTTCATCAGGGCGAAGAAGGCGAGGGCGATGATGACCCCCGCGAACACCGGGCCCCATCGGATCAGGTCGGCGACCCGGCCTGGGCTTCGCGCGTCATCTGCCATGCGCGCGGACACGTTCGTGGCCATGCTGGCTTCCTCCTGCAGGGTCGTGGATTCCACTCGGTGAGCAGCCGGCGGGTCCTGACAGCCTTCCGACGCCCGGACCCGCCGGCCGAACGCAGAGTCAGTCCTCCTCTTCCTCCTCGAGTGGCTCCTCCTCCACCTCCTCGACGCCGGGCTCGTCGAGCGGCTCCTCCTCACCGCAGGCGGTCATGGTGAAGGACGCCGCTGCGATGGCGGCGCCGGCTGCGGCGGTCCGCCAGCGACGACTCAGGGACGTGCGACTCATGGTTTCCTCCTGGATGGGTGTGACCGGGCGCTGCCGCCCGGCCGGGGGCTGTCCTTCCACACCGGGGTCTGCCCACCGCGGGAGACCGGACGCCTCGGGGCGCCGACGGTCACCGGACCGTAAAGCGGACGGCGACACGCCCGTCGCTGCGGCGGTCTCCCGGACCTGTCGGCCTACGGCCGTGCGTGTTGCCGTACACGCCGTCGCCTGGCCACGACCGCGCACAACGGAGCGCCGGCGCCGCGCATTAACGGCACGTCACGCCGCCTGAACGGCCGTCAGGCCGCGCCATGCCTCGGCTCGACGTCCGGGCGCGCGGCTCGACCCGCACGACGTCGGCGCCCCTGACCGGCGTCCACCGCCGGGGGCGACAGGGTCCTCCGGACCCGGCAGCCGCCGAGGCGATGCGCTCATGCACCGCGGGGCGTGCGGCGACTCGTCGACGCCATGCAGGGCGTCCTGGCCGGCACACCGCCGAACGGCATGGTTCAGCGGCCGACCGGGTGCGGCGCCCCGAGGCCGTCCAGGGTGGCGACCTGGCGGCAGGGCCGCTGCTCCGGCCCGGCGGGTCCTCGAGGATCGGCCACGGCGGCGGCGAGCAGTCGTTCGTCGAGGAGTCGATCGGCGCGCCAACCACGCATGTCCATCGCGGCCAGGAGGGTGGCCTCCAGCTCGAGCAGTTCCGCCTGGCGCCGACGCACTTCTGCCAGTTCCATCTCGGCATCGCGCCAGAGCGCACGACAGGAGCGGAGGTCCGCGTCGATGGTCTCGACCGGACGGGGCGGGGGCTCGGACATGACCTTCTCCACCTTCACGTACCCACGAGTGCGCAGCCTCCGGCTCGCGATCGAGCAGCAGACCCGGCACCACGCGCACCTGTCTGGCGCGACATCGCCGAGATTCCCTGTCCTCGCGCTGTCACTGCCTTTGCCTCCTTACTGACACCGAGCCGCAAGGAGATCGACACGGGATGGCAGGACGAGCGCACGTCCGCCGTCCCCGTGGCTCCGGAGCCTCCGGCGATGCTCAGGCGAGCTTCCATGCCGCGGCGGCGGCCAGCGTGCCCAGCGAGTTGGTGGCCAGGTGCAGCAACGTGGGAGCGACGAGGCTGCCGCTGCGCACACGGAGCCAGGTGAAGAGGGCGCCGGCGGCAGCCGTGCCCAGACAGGCCAGCACGACGGCGGCAGCAGTAGGGACGAACCCGTCGACGACATCGTTTGCCGCCAACGCGCTGAGCGTCGGGCGGATGTGCCAGACGCCGAAGACTGCCGACGACGCAGCCGTGGCCGTCGTCGGGGAGAGCAGCCGCAGGAACGCCGCCAGCAGCACTCCACGGAAGGCGACCTCCTCCCACAGGACCGTGCCGAGCGGGACGCGGACCACGGCCTGGTACGCGATCTCCGCACCGTCCATACCGCCGACCCGCGCATCGGTCAGCACAGGGCGCAGCGCAGGAACGGCCACGGCGATCGCGTATCCCGCTGCGACCAGCGCGACGCAGACCCCACCCCACCTGAGCCCGGCCGGCACCCTCCGCCGGGCGAGCCCCAGCTCGTCCCAGGCCAGCCCCACCGATCTGGCCGCGGCGAGCAACGCCACGGCGGCGGCCAGGTTGACGAGCACGTAGGACCCGGGATAGCCGGGGAGGCGGGGAACGACGACGTTGTTCCACGCGACCAGCACGGCGACGAGTCCCGCGGTGAGCCCGATCAGTCCCCGTCGGCCAACTGCGCGACCATGCACCGGTGGCCTCCTTCCCGTCTGCGCGGCGGCTCACACCGGTCGCGGTGGGGATGCCATGTGTCGCGGGGGTCATGCTCTATGGCGAGTTGTCCACCGGAGCGCTGATCGCGGTATCCGTCCCCGGCGCGGCTCTCGTCGCCATGGGTCTCGCCCGCCGCGCGGGGCAGGCCCTTCCGACAGTGGGTCCACGCGGGCTGCCGTGGCTGGCCTGGCTCACAGCCGCGGGAACGTGGGAACTGCTCATGCTGAGCGACGAGAACCTCCCCACGCTGAGCGACCTCCTCGATCCGGTCCTCGCTCTACCGGGTGTGCGCGCAGCAGCCGCGGTGGGGTGGCTGCTGCTCGGCGCCTGGTTGATCACGCGACCCGGGCCCCGGGAGGACCCACCGTGATCGGCAGCGCGGCCGGAATCCTCGGATTCACCGCCCTGCTGGTCACCGCTCTGGCTCTCGAGGTGACCGCCCGCCGACAACGTGGCCGAGCGACGGCCGCGCAGGCGCTCGGCGCGGCCATGCGCACCACCCCGGGTCGCGTGGTGGTCCTGGGCGCCTGGTTCTGGCTCGGCGTGCACTTCCTCGCCCGCTGATCACCGGGGCGGTGACCGCACGTCAGGAGGGGTGTCCGCCAGCCTGTGCGCCCCGCCAGGCGGCCGGCGGTCCGACAGTCGAGAGTGGACACATGACGGTTCGGTGTCGAACCTGCCGATCCCCGGATCGCGCCCGCGGTGCCGGGCAGGAAGCCCACAGCGTGCCGCCGCGCCCAGCGGAAGGCCACGACACGAGAGAGGACGCCGTCATGCGCGCGCACCGTTTCCGGCCGCAGGCCGGCCCGGCGTTGGCCGTCGTCCTGGTGCTCGCCGGAGGTGGTCTGTCGGCCTGCGCCGCGGACGACGAGGCGACGGCGCCAGAGCTCGAGGTGGAGGTGCCCGACCTCCGCGGCGCCGAGGACCCGGACGACCCGTACATCGGCCTGCTGGACGCCGCCTTCCGGGAGGACCTGGAGGCCTACGCACGGCAGGAGGTGACCCTGCTCGCCGACGTGGCCGAGGTGCTGTCCCCACAGGCCTTCACCGTGACCTCCCCCGAGGGGGGCGAGGTCGACCCGGTCCTGGTGGTCACGACCGTCGGGGACGCCGACCCGCGTGCCGGCCAGCCCCTGTACATAGCAGCCACGCCGGTGCGCGACTTCCAGGCCGACGTCGTGATCGAAGAGCTCGGCCTCGACGTCGACCCGGATGAGCTCGAGGACTGGGAGGACGAGACGTTTCTCGTCGCCACCATCCTGGAGAGCGCATCGTGACCGCGCGACGACCGGCGCGGGTGCTGCCCGTGGTCGCCGTGACGGTGCTGACCCTCTCGGCCTGCGGGTCCGGCGACGACGATGCCCTCCGCGAGCAGCTGGACGCCGCCGCAGGAGGAGACGAGGACACGGCTTCGGTCGAGGTGCCCGTCGAGGTCTCGAGCGAGCTCGTCGATCGCGAGGGCACCACCGTGGGAAGGGTCTGGTTCCGGGACACGGACGTCGGCACGGAGGTCGAGGTGGAGGTGGCCGGGCTGACGCAGGGCTTCCACCCCATGTACCTGTACGACACGGGGATCTGCGACACCGAGAGCCCTCCCTCGGACGACCCCGGCGTGGTCGGGCCGTTCGTCACCGCGGGTGACGTCGTCCAGGAACTGCCCTCCGTGCTGGTGCTCGCGAACGGCGAGGGGTCGACGACCACCCTCGCCGGACCGATGCCTCTGGAGGAGCTGCTCGAGGAGGACGGGACCGCTCTCGTCGTCACCGAGGCCGCGGAGAGCCTCGCGGACATCCCGCCGCCGCCCGCTGCACCCGTCGACCCCGACGCCGAGGCCCCCGTCGTCGAGGACACCGGTTCACGTGTGGCCTGCGGCGCCATCGGCGGAGAAGACGCCTGACGGCTCCCACCCCGCCGGGTACACCATTCGGTGGCCGCGCCTCGTCAGCCGCCACGTCCGGGAATCGCGCCGTCGGCTTCCTGCCCGCTCGTCCGCCCGTCAGGGCGACGGCTGTGGCCCGTCAGGGCAGGCGCCAGACCGTCGTCCGCCGGATCTGCGTGGGCAGGGCGGGCGACGACTCGGTGTCGGGCACCTCGTACACCGCCACGGCGGCGAGCCGGTCGACGGGCACGTAGGGCCGGCCGGGATCGCCCAGGTAGACCTCGGCACCGCGGGCGCGCGCGGCCTCGAGCCAGGGCAGCACCCGCTCGCTCATCACGCGGTCGTAGCAGACGTCCCCGGCCAGGACGACGTCGACGGCCGGCGGCTCCATCCCCAGGACGTCGCCCAGGACGGCGACCGGAGGAACGCCGTTGGCCTCGGCGTTGACGGCGATCGCGGTGTGGGAGAACGGGTCGATGTCGCTGGCCAGGACGTCGGAGGCTCCCGCCCGGGCCGCCGCGATCGCGACCAGGCCACTGCCCGCGCCCAGGTCGAGCACCGACCGGCCGGAAACCGTCGCCGGTTCGTCGAGCACGTACCGCGCCAGGGCCTGTCCCCCGGGCCACGCGGCCGCCCAGAACGGCGGCTCCGTCGGCGCGGTCCCCCGCTCCTCCTCGATCGCCCCCCACAGGGCGACCACGTCGGCTGCCACGTGCAGGGTCACCTCGGGCACGAGCGAGGGCCGGCTCGGCCGGGTGTGGTGGCGCACGAAGTCCGGGGAGACGGACGGAGCAGGAACGGCGCGGTCGCTCGACACGGACCCAGTCAACCCGAGCGGCAGAGCCGGGGTCGGACCGGCGTCAGAGACGGACGGACCACGAGGACAGGAAACCCGCGGGACGGAAACCCAGGTCCTCGTTGACCGCGACCATGGGCAGGTTCCCCTCGGAGTTGTAGGTGCTGATGCGGCGCACCTCCGGGAAGGAGCCCTGCAGCTCGCGCAGCACGGCCACCTTCACCCGGGCCCCCAGCCGGTGCCCGCGGTGCTCCCGGAGCACGAGCGTGCCGCCCTGGTGCGCGCGCTGCGGCGCGGCGAGCGGGATCTGCAGGTCGGTGAAGGCGACCAGCCGCCCACCCCGCACGGCGCCGGCCGAGAGGACCGTCCGGCCGCGCGCGACGTGCGAGGCCTCGTACTCGCGGATCCGTTCGCCGTCCCAGTGCTCCTCCTCGACGGGGAGGTCGCCGTGCGGGGCATCGGTCGTCATGCGCCGTTCCAGCAGCGCCCGGTCGTCGAGCAGCCCGTCCGGGGTCCGGTCCCGCCAGGTCACGATCTCGTAGCCCGCACCGGCCCGTACCGCCTCGGTCTCGACGGCGGACAGCCGTTCCTCGTCGGCGGGCAACACCAGATCGCGGTGCGTCTCCAGCAGATCGCAGGTCCAGCCGTGGTGCAGGGCGAAGGCCCGCCCGGCGGTGTCCGGGCCGGGTTCGTCCACCTCGGCGATCAGCTCCGTGCGACCGCGCGCCGCGGCCAGCCGCACGCCGTCCGCGAGCAGCGCGCTGCCGATGCCCAGGCGCCGGTGCGCGGGGTGGACGGCGACGTCGAGCACCGCCACGGTGGGGTTGTCCCTGACCGGCAGGATGACGCGCAGCGCCCCCGCGACGGCGCCGTCCACCATGGCCGCCCGGTGCGCGCCGTCCCGGGAGCCACCGGGTGCCACGAGCTGACGCCCGAGCGCCACGTGCTCGGTTCCGGATCGGGGCGGATCGTCGGGACGGTCGGCGAGCGAGGCCGCCGTCCAGACCTCGCACCAGCCGGTGAAGAGGTCGTCGTCCGGGCCGAGGGCGACGAGGTCGGTGGTCGTCGTGGTCACGCCTCGTTCTACCGCCCGGCGCAACCGATTTCCGGCCGGTCGGTCAGGACGCAGGCGGCAACGCCGTGGCTGCGCGCCGGGCGATCACCCGCCAGTAGCTCCCGGGCATGAGGCGCACCAGGACGTCGGGGACCTTCGCGCTCCAGCCGATGAGCAACCGCGGACGGCGCTGCTCGACGGCCGCCATGATCGTGGCCGCGGCCTTCTCCTTCGGCATGGTCAGCAGCTTGGCGAACTGCTTGCGGCCCACCTCGTACTCCTCGGCCGAGACGCCGGAACCGGTGCGCGCGCTCTCGGCGATCCGGGTCTTGATCCCGCCGGGGTGCACGACGGTCACGCCGACGGCGTGCTCGGCCAGCTCGTGCCGCACCGCCTCGGAGAACCCGCGGACGGCGAACTTGCTCGCCGAGTAGGCCGCCTGCCCGGCCGGCGCGAAGATGCCGAAGACGCTGGAGACGTTCACCAGGTGTGCGCCGGGGTGCGCCTTGAGCACCGGCAGCAGCGCGTGGGTCAACCGGACGACGGCGCGGAAGTTGACCGCCATGACCCAGTCGAACTCCTCGAGGGTCACCTGGTCGAAGCGACCACCCAGCGCCACGCCGGCGTTGTTCACCAGCAGCGTCGTCCCCGGGTGCTCGGCGACGAGCGTCGCCGCCAGTGCCTCGGTCTGCTCGTCGTCGGACAGGTCCGCCACGTGGGTGGCCAGGACCAGCGCGGGATGGGCGGCCCGGATCCGGTCGGCGACGTCGCCCAGCCGGTCCCTGTCCCGGTCGACGAGCACGAGATGGCTCCCCCGCCCGGCCAGCTGGACCGCGAGCGCTTCGCCGATCCCGCTGGCCGCTCCGGTGACGACGGCGGTGCCGCCGGCGAACTGGTACGGGCCCATCAGGCGACCGCCTTCTCCGTCGTGGTGGCGGGCACGCGCCGCTGGAACGTCATGCCCTCGTCCTCCAGCGGGCCCCGCCGCATCAGCCGGACGTCGCGGAGGTAGTTCTGGTGCAGCTTCCAGGGCCTGCGGCGCCCCTGCTTGGGCAGGCCGGCGAGGCTGCGTTGCACGTAGCCCGACGCCAGGTCCAGGAACGGTTGGTCGGCGCCCTCCGGCGGCGCGACCGGCGTGGCCGAGGCGTAGCCCTCGGCGTCGAGGTGGTTGACCAGCCGGCAGACGTAGCGGTTGACCAGGTCGGCCTTGAGCGTCCAGGAGGCGTTCGTGTAGCCGATGACCATCGCGAGATTGGGAACGCCGGACAGCATCATCCCCTTGTAGGAGACGGTTCCGGCCAGCTCGACCGGCGTCCCGTCGACGGTCAGCGTCATCCCGCCCATGGCCAGCAGGTTGAGCCCGGTGGCCGTGACGACGACGTCGGCGTCGAGGTGCTCGCCGGACTCCAGCTGCACGCCCTTCTCGGTGAAGGTCGCGATCCGGCCGGTGGCGATGGTCGCCTGCCCACGACGCAGGGTGCGGAACAGGTCGCCGTCGGGCACCAGGCACAGCCGCTGGTCCCACGGGCCGTACGGCGGGTTGAAGTGCGTGTCGACGTCGACGTCGGGCACCTGCTTCTGCGTCAGCCGCCGCAGGACCCTGCGGGCGGCGGCCGGCCGGCGCTGGCTGAACTGGTAGAAGGCCGTGGAGACCAGGACGTTCTTCCAGCGCACGATCGGATGGGCCAGCTTCCCCGGCAGCTTGTCGCGCAGGAAGGTCGCCAGCGGGTCCCGGCCGGGCAGTGACATGACGTAGCTCGGCGTGCGCTGGAGCATCGTGACGTGCGCGGCCACGTCGGCCAGGTTGGGCACCAGGGTCATGGCGGTCGCGCCGCTGCCGATGACCACGATCCGCTTACCGGTGGCGTCGAAGTCCTCGGGCCAGTGCTGCGGGTGGATGATCTCGCCGGCGAACCGGTCCTCGCCCTCGAACGCCGGCCGGAAGCCCTCGTCGTAGCGGTAGTACCCGCAACACACCGACAGCCACGAGCAGGTCAGCCGCACCGTCTCGCCGATGTCCGTGCGGCGGGCCGTCACGGTCCATCTCGCCTCGTCGCCCGACCACTCGGCGGAGAGCACCTGGTGGTGGAAGCGGATCTTCTCCTCGACGCCGTACTCGCGCGCGGTGTCCCGGATGTAGGAACGGATCGCCGCGCCGTCGGCGATGGCCGTCGAGTCCTTCCACGGCTTGAAGGCGTATCCGAGGGTGAACATGTCCGAGTCCGACCGGATCCCGGGGTAGCGGAACAGGTCCCACGTGCCGCCGATCGCCCCCCGCGACTCGAGGACGGCGTAGGTCTTGCCCGGGCACTCCTGCTGCAGGTGGCAGGCGGCGCCGATGCCGGACAGGCCGGCTCCGACGATGAGGACGTCGACGTGCTCCGTTGCTCGGCGCTCCGCTGCCATGTACGGGACTCCTGGTGCTGGGCCGGCCGGGACCGGCGGAAGGGGTCGGCGCGCGACCTGCGGCGACGACGCTATCGACGCGCTGTCGAACGAGTCAACAGGGTGTCGAGAAACGGGTCCGTCCGGCTATTCTCCGGCGGTGACCGTGCCGGCGAGCGACTCCTCCCCCCGGGGACGGCGTGCCGTCCGGCCGTCGGGCGACGACCGGGAACTGGCCATCTTGGCGACGGCGGAACGGCTGCTGGCCGAGAAGCCGCTCAACGCGATCTCCGTCGACGACCTGGCCCGCGGCGCTGGGATCTCCCGGCCGACCTTCTACTTCTACTTCGCCTCGAAGGACGCCGTCCTGCTGACGCTGCTCGACCGGGTCGTGGCCGAGGCCGACGCGGCTTCGCGCGAGGCCTTCGGGCACCCGGCCACCGGCATCCGGGAGGGCTGGCGGCGGGTGATCACCGCCTACTACGAGACCTTCCGGGCCCACCGCCGGCTGACCCTGGCCGGGGCGGAGGCGCGCTCGTCCAACGCCGAGATCCGCGACCTGTGGGCCGGTGTGGTGGAGACCTGGGTGCAGCGGTGCGCGGCCGCCATCGACGCCGAGCGCACCCGGGGAGCCGCGCCCGCCGGCCCGGACGCCCGCGATCTGGCCGTCGTCCTCACCTCGACCAACGAGCGGGTGCTGTACGGGACGTTCAGCGGCGACGGGCCGGCCCTCGCCGAGTCGGGAGTGGTCGACGTGCTGCTCGAGGTGTGGCTGCGGGCGATCTACGGAGCCTCGCCGGCGGACTGACCGTCCAGGTCGGCGCCGGCCGTCACCGCATTCGCGGGGCCGCCCGGGACCGTCACTCCGTGACCGCGCTGCCGCCCACCGCCCCGATCTCCCGTCCGGTCGCACCCGTGCGGACGACGGTCACCGGGCAGGGCGAGTGGTGGACGAGCTGGTCGCTCACCGAGCCGAGGAGCAGCCCGCGGAAGCCACCGCGGCCCCGGGCACCCATCACCAGCAGGTTCGCGCCCTCGGCGGCGGTCATCAGGCCCTGCGCCGGTGCCTTGTGCACGACGTGGCAGGTCACGCGGACCGCCGGGTCGAGACCGGCAGCCTTCACGTGCGTGGTCAGCTCGTCGTGCACCGCCTTCTCCCAGTCCGGGAGCGGCGGCACGTAGCCCGGCGTCCAGCTCTTCGGCTGAGGGGCGGTCATCATCGCCCACGCCCGGACCACGTGGAGCTCCAGGTCTGCCCGTCGGGCCAGCCGCCCGGCCCACACCAGCGCCTCCTGGGCGCACTTCGAACCGTCGTGTCCCACGACGATCCCGCCCTCGACGCGCACGACCTCACAGACGTCGTCCATCGCTGCCTCCCTCGGTTCCAGCTGCCTGCGACGAAGCCTCCCACCAGCGCCTGCGAGGAGGGCCCAGGGGCGTCCCGTCGCCGGTCGGCTGGTCTCAGTGCGGCACGGGCGCCGGGCGGCCCGTCATCACCACCACGTCGGGCTCCTCCCGGGCGTCGGGCACCGCGCCCTGTGCCGCGGGGTGCGACCCATCGCCCTCGACGGCCACGTTCCCTCGCACCACGTGGGTGCGCGGGACGTCCTCGGGCACGATGCCGGCCACCGCCTGCAGCGCCTCCCCGATCCGGTCGATCAGCTCGCGCATCGACTGCCGGGCCTGGTCGCGCTGCCGGCGCAGGTCGTCGATCTCCGCCTGCACGGCAGCCCGGCGTGCCGAGGCGTCCGCCGCCGCGCGGTCGCGGTCGCGCGCGGCCAGCTGGGCCAGCCGGTCCCTCTCCGCAGCGGCCTGGCGCAGGATCTCCGCCGCCTCGAACTCGGCGCGCTCGATCGCCTGGGCGGCGGTCGCCCGATCCCGGCGGGCGAGGTCCACCAGCTCGTCAGCGGCGTCGACCGCCATCTCCTTTATCTGGTGGGCCTTGCGCAGCCGGGCGTCGGCCTCGGCGCGGGCCTCGGCGACGATGCGCTCGGCCTCCTGCGCGCCGGCCTCGGTGAGGGCGGCGGCCTCGTCGGAGGCCAGCCGCAGCATCTCCTGGACCCGCTCGGAGACCGGGAAGGACTCCCTGCCGCGCGGGACGTCGGCCAGCAGGCGACGGGAGATCTCCAGCTCCGCCGAGCACTCGCCGAACCGGCTCAGCAGGTGGTCGACCTGCCGTCGGACGGCGATCAGCTCGCCCTCTGCCCAGGCCGTGTAGTTGTCGACCTCGAGGCGGTCGTAACCGTGCAGCCGCACCCGGAACACGGGGCGGTGGTCCATCAGCTCCTCGAGGTCACCGCGCACATTCGGCGCCTCCGGCAGCTCACCGGGTGGACGACCGTTCGCCCCACCCGCGTCGACCAGGGCACCACCGGACCCGCTCCGCACCATCGTTCTCCCCCTGCCGCGTACCGCTGCCAAGGCGGACAGTGCCAGACCCCAGCGACCGGGGTCGGCCACCGTGACCGGACCGTGAAGATGGCACCGGCGTAGTTCGGCAGGCTGTACAAGGACGGCTACGTTCCGTAGCAGACCGCCACCACCCCTCCCGCGAGGTGGGACCGGAGGACGCGGGCATAGATCCTGGGCACGATCGGTTGTGCCGAACAGTAGTTGCACTCTCAACCAGCAACGGAGACGGACATGCAGTTCGGCATCTTCACGGTCAGCGACATCACCCCGGACCCCACGACCGGTCGCACCCCCACCGAGGCGGAACGGATCAAGGCGGTCCTGGCCATCGCCCAGAAGGCCGAGGAGGTCGGGCTCGACGTCTTCGCCCTCGGTGAGCACCACAATCCGCCGTTCTTCTCCTCCTCCCCCACCACGACGCTGGGTTACCTCGCCGCGAAGACCCAGAAGCTGCAGCTGTCGACGTCCACCACGCTGATCACCACCAACGACCCGGTGAAGATCGCCGAGGACTTCGCGATGCTCCAGCACCTCGCCGAGGGCCGGGTGGACCTGATGATGGGGCGCGGCAACACCGGCCCGGTCTACCCGTGGTTCGGCAAGGACATCCGTGACGGCATCGAGCTCGCCGTCGAGAACTACGCGCTCCTCCGGCAGCTGTGGCGCGAGGACGTCGTGAACTGGGAGGGGAAGTTCCGCACGCCGCTGCAGGGCTTCACCTCGACCCCGCGGCCGCTGGACGGCGTCCCGCCGTTCGTCTGGCACGGCTCCATCCGCAGCCCGCAGATCGCCGAGCAGGCCGCGTACTACGGCGACGGCTTCTTCCACAACCACATCTTCTGGCCGCCGGAGCACACCCAGCGGATGGTGGAGTTCTACCGCCGCCGCTTCGAGCACTACGGCCACGGCAGCGCCGACCAGGCCATCGTCGGCCTCGGCGGGCAGGTGTTCATGCGGAGGAACAGCCAGGACGCGCTCGCTGAGTTCCGCCCGTACTTCGACGTCGCCCCGGTGTACGGCCACGGCCCGTCCCTGGAGGAGTTCAGCTCCCAGACCCCGCTGACCGTGGGCAGCCCCGAGCAGGTCATCGAGCGCACCCTCGGCTTCCGCGACTACGTGGGCGACTACCAGCGCCAGCTGTTCCTCATCGACCACGCCGGCCTGCCGCTGAAGACCGTCCTCGAGCAGCTCGACCTGCTCGGCGAGGAGGTCGTCCCGGTGCTCCGCCGCGAGTTCGCCGCCCTGAAGCCCGCCCACGTCCCGGACGCGCCCACCCACGCCTCCCTCGTCGCCGCCGCCGGGGGTGCGAAGGACGCCACCGTGCACGCCCCCGCCGACTCGGTCACGGGCCAGGCCCGATGACCACCCGCACCCTGGCCGTCGTCAGCGGTGGACTCAGCAACCCGTCGTCCACCCGGCTGCTCGGCGACCGGCTCACGGCCGCCACCGTCGCCTCGCTCAAGGCGCGCGGCGAGGACACCACGGTCGAGGTCGTCGAACTGCGCTCGCACGCCCGCGACCTGGCCGACAACCTGGTGACCGGGTTCGCCAACCAGGCTCTGCGGACGGCGGTGGACACGGTGACCGGGGCCGACGGCCTCATCGCGGTCACGCCGATCTTCTCGGCGTCCTACAGCGGCCTGTTCAAGACGTTCTTCGACGTCCTGGAGAAGGACGCACTCGTCGGGACGCCGGTGCTGCTCGGCGCCACGGCCGGCACCGCCCGGCACTCGCTGGCGCTGGAGCACGCCGTCCGGCCGCTGTTCACCTACCTGCGGGCGGTGACCGTGCCCACCGCCGTCTTCGCCGCGACGGAGGACTGGGCCGGCGCGGGCGGCGTCGACCGGGCGCTGGCCGGCCGGATCGACCGAGCCGCCGGCGAGCTCGCCGACCTCGTGTCGGGCCGCCCCGCCTCCGCCCGTCCGGTGGACCCGTTCGCCGACCCGACGACGTCCTTCGAGGACCTCCTCCGCGGCCACTGACCCGCCAGCACCAAGGCAAAGGAACCTATACATGCGTTTCGGCGTCGAAAACGCATGCATAGGTTCCTATGCCTGGCCCCAATTAGCCGACGGCGTCGGGGGACGGCGGCGCCGAGCCGCCCTGCGGTGCCTCGGCGGCCATGATGCGGGCGATCTCCGCGCGGTCGGCGGACGACGGCAGGCCCCAGCCCGGCTCGTAGTCGTAGACCTCGACCAGCGGCCGTGACGTCGTCCGGCCGGTGAGCACCTCGACCGACCCGGTGTCGATCAGGCCCGGGTGCTCGACTCCGCAGGCCTCGGCCACCTTGACCAGGTCCCGTCGCAGCGTGCGGATGTAGTTGGCCGCCCGGACCGACTTCAGCTGCGGGTCCAACCCGTGGGTCAGCCACGCGTTCTGCGTGGCCACCCCGGTGGGACAGGTGTCGTCGTGGCACTTCTGCGCCTGGATGCAGCCGATGGACAGCATCGCCTCGCGGGCCACGTTGACCATGTCGCAGCCCAGGGCGAAGGCCACGGTGGCGTTGTCGGGCAGCCCCAGCTTGCCGGCACCGATGAAGGTCACCTGCTCGTGCAGTCCGGCCCGGGCAAAGACGGAGTAGACCCGGGCGAAGCCCAGCTGGAAGGGCAGCGACACCGAGTCGGTGAAGATCAGCGGCGCGGCGCCGGTGCCGCCCTCTCCCCCGTCGACGGTGACGAAGTCGACGCCCCGGCCCGTGCGGGTCATCAGATCGGTCAGCTCGTGCCAGAAGGACATGTCCCCGACGGCGGACTTGATCCCGACCGGCAGTCCCGTCTCGGCGGCGAGCAGCTCGACCCAGTCGAGCAGGCTGTCGCCGTCGGAGAACTCGGCGTGGCGGGAGGGACTGATGCAGTCGACGCCCTCGCGCACGCCGCGGGCCTCGGCGATCTCCGCCGACACCTTGGCCGCCGGCAGCACGCCGCCAAGCCCGGGCTTCGCCCCCTGGCTGAGCTTGATCTCGAGCGCGCGGACGGGTGCGGAGGCGACGAGGTCCTTGAGCCGGTCGAGGTCGAACCGTCCGTGCTCGTCGCGGCAGCCGAAGTACGCCGTCCCGATCTGGAAGACGAGCTCCCCGCCGTGCCGGTGGTACCGCGAGATGCCGCCCTCACCGCTGTTGTGCAGGCAGCCGGCGAGGGCGGCGCCGCGGTTGAGCGCCTCGACGGCCGGGCCGGACAGCGAGCCGTAGCTCATCGCCGAGATGTTGACCACCGACGACGGCCGGAAGGCGCGGGCCCGGCCACGGGCCGCGCCGAGCACCTTGGCCGAGGGCAGGTCGACGCCCTGCCCGGCGTGCACGTTCGTCGCGGGGACCGCCCGGCCGAAGGTGCGGTGGTTGATCACCGGATAGCCGGCGGAGAACTCCAGGTCGTTGTCGGTGCCGAAACCGAAGTAGTTGTTCTCCGCCTTCGCCGACGCGTAGACCCAGCGGCGCTGGTCGCGGGTGAACGGCCGCTCCTCGTTGTTGCCCGCCACCAGGTACTGCCGCAGCTCCGGGCCGATGGACTCCAGCAGGTACCGCGCGTGGCCGATCACCGGGAAGTTGCGCAGCAGCGTGTGCTCGCGCTGGAACAGGTCCCGGGCGGCGACGGCGGCAACCGCGGACAGGCCGGCAGCGGCCGCACGAGTGACGCGGTTCATGGCAGTCCCCCTCCTCGCGGGGCACCCGTCGCGACGGCGCGACGGGCACCGCCGCTCACAGCAGCAGGCTGAGCACCAGGGCCAGCACGAAGCCGATGGTGCCGAGCAGCGTCTCCATCACCGTCCACGTCTTGAGCGTGGTCTTCTCGTCCATCTGGAAGAACCGGCTGACCAGCCAGAACCCGGAGTCGTTGACGTGCGAGAGCACCGTCGCACCGCCCGCGATGGCGATCACGATCAGCGCGAGGTCGATGCGCGACAGCCCGTCGGTCGCCTCCACCACCGGTGCGATCAGCCCGGCGGCGGTGGTCAGCGCCACGGTCGCCGAGCCCTGCGCGACCCGCAGCAGCACCGAGATGACGAACGCGGCGACGATGACCGGCAGGCCGATGTCCCCGAGCACGTCGGCCAGCGCCTCGCCGATGCCGCTGGCCCGCAGCACGCCCCCGAACATGCCGCCGGCACCGGTGATCAGGATGATCGCGCAGACCGGGCCCAGCGCGCTGTTGACCACCGACTCCACCTCGGCGGCGTCGCTGCCCCGGTGCTTGCCCAGGACCCACATGGCGACCAGGACCGTGATCAGCAGCGCGATCGGCGTCGCGCCGATCAGCTGGGCGAATCGCACGAACGTCGACTCCTCGTCGACCGTGCCGTTCGTGGCCAGGGTGCTCATGCCGGTGTTGAGGAAGATCAGGAGCAGCGGCAGCAGCAGGATCCCGACGACGGTGCCGAACGACGGCGGCCCGGCCGTCCGCGCCGCCGTCCGCGTGTCCCGGTCTGCGTCCGCAACCGCCGGCGAGGTGCCCTCCACGGCCGCTTCCGGCGCCCCGGAGGAGCCCCCCGCCCCGCCGTCCGGGGCACCGGTACCGCCGAGGATGTCCGGGACGGCGACCTGGTACCTGCGCCCTGCCCAGAGGCCGAACAGGTACCCGCCCAGGTACCAGGTGGGCAGCCCGATCAGGAGCCCGAAGACGAGGACGAGCCCGATGTCGGCGCCGATCAGCTCGGCGGCTGCGACGGGTCCGGGGTGCGGGGGGACGAAGGCGTGCATCACCGCGAAGGCGCCGGCGACCGGCAGCCCGTAGGTCAGCAGCGACCCCCCGAGCCGCAGCGCGACCGTGAAGACGATCGGCAGGAAGACGACCAGGCCGGCGTCGAAGAAGATCGGGAAGCCGAACAGCAGCGCCGCCACACCCAGGGCGAGCGGCGCCCGCTGTTCACCGAACCGCCGGATGAGGCTGTCGGCGAGCACCTGGGCGCCGCCGCTGAACTCCAGGAGCCGGCCGAGCATGGCGCCGAGGCCGACGAGCAGCGCGACGCTGGCCAAGGTGGACCCGAAACCCGTGGTGAGCGTGCTGACGACGTCCTCGAGCGGAACCCGGGCGGCCAGCGCGGTCAGGAGGCTGACCAGCACCAGCGCCACGAACGCGTGCAGTTTCAGCCGGATGATCAGGAACAGCAGCACCAGCACTGCCGCGGCCGCGATGAGCAGCAGCGGGCCGGCTCCCAGAGCGGGTTCCACCTCGGTCATGACGCCTCCCCGGTTCGGGAGGTGATCTTTCGCCTCCCCGACCGAGCGCGCCACCCCGGACGGACGCGCGCACAGGTCAGCGGTAGGCGGAGCCGCCCCGCAGGCGGGCGCGCACCGCGACGCTGAGCGGTGCCAGCACGATCCCGTCCCGCGCCAGCCGGCCGCGCAGCTCGCGCCGGCGCCGCAGGACGCCGATCAGCCCGACGGCCCAGAAGAGGTACTGCACCGCGAAGGCGGTGCGGAAGGCGTCGAGCTCGTAGGCCGTGGACGCTCCTGGGGTGAGCACGTCGAGGACCAGCCCGACCGCGAGGATGGTGAGCAGGGAGGCGACGAAGCCGCCGACGTTCACCACGCCGCTGGCACTGCCCAACCGCTCGGCGGGGTTCTCGGTACGGGCGTAGTCGAACCCGATCATCGATCCGGGGCCGTTGGTGCCCAGGACCACGACGAGGAGGATCAGCAGCGGGAGCGGCGCCCGCCCCGGCCACAGCAGGACGACCGTCCAGACGCTCACGGTGGCGGCCAGGATGCCGAACACCAGGTCCGACCGGCGCAGCGGCCACCGGCCGCAGAGCCGGCCGAACAGCGGGCCCACGCCCATGCCGACGACCACGAGCAGGGTCAGCAGCGCGGCCGCGACCGCCGGCGAGCGCCCCTGCCCGACGACGAGGAACGGATAGCCCCAGAGCAGCGCGAAGACCGTGCCGGAGAACTGGGTGACCAGGTGCGTGTACAGGCCGATCCGCGTGCCCGGCTCCCGCCAGGTCGCGGCCAGGTTGCCACGCACTTCCGCCAGCCCCGCGGCCGTGGTCCCTCCGGTGCCGGCCGGCGCGTCCCGCAGCGCCACCAGCACGAGGACGGCGACCACGATCCCGGTCGCGGCGGCACCGAGGAAGGTGGCCCGCCAGCTGGTGCCGTGCAGCAGCGCGACGAGCGGATAGGCCGCGACGATGGAGCCCAGCTGTCCCAGGATCCCGGTGAGCTGCGTGATCACCGGAACGGTCCGGCCGGGGAACCAGAGGGAGATCACCCGCAGCACGCTGATGAAGGTCATGGCATCGCCCGCGCCGACCAGCACACGGGCGGCCACGGCAGCCGGCACGTCGGTGGCCAGCGCGAGCACCAACTGGCCCGTGGCCATCGTGACCGCACCGGCCAGGATCATCCGCCGGGAACCGAACCGGTCCAGCGCCACTCCGACGGGCACCTGCAGGGCGGCGTACACGGCCAGCTGCACGACGAGGAAGAACGCGACGACGGAGGCCCCGGCGGCGAAGCGCTCCTGCGCCTGCACGGCGGCCACACCCAGCGACGCGCGGTGGAAGACCGCGACCGTGTAGGCGGTCAGCGCCACGAGCCAGATCGCATAGGCCCGCGCCGACGGCCGGACGGCGATCGGCGCATCCTCGCCGGCTGGCTGCATCGTCACCCCAGGGAGGACGCCGGGCCGGCGCCGCAGCTTCCGACGAGCCGCGGTGAGTTCGCTCACCCCGCCCGGGCATGCCCACTACAGTTCGCGCTGATGCACGACCTGGTCGACCCCGCCGACGACCCGGCTGTGGACGACGCCCACCGTCGCGGCCGGATCCTGTGGGCGCTCGCCACCTGCATGGCGAGCAAGGGCTACCGGGCCACCACGATCGCCGACATCGCGGCCGCGGCCCGGGTCTCGAAGACCGTGGTCTACGCGCACTTCCGCGACAAGGAACAGTGCCTGCTGGAGCTGTACGCGCGGGCCAACGACAAGGTCCTCGCGACCGTGCGGCAGGCCCAGGAGGACGCCCGCCGGGCGGGCCTGCCGTGGCGGGACCGGCTGCGCGCCGGCGTCGGCGCCTACCTGGAGACGCTGGCCGCCGGCCCCGCCGTCGCGTGGGCGGCCCTGGTCGAGGTGCAGGCCGCCGGCCGCGCCGCGCTCGCGCTGCGCCGGGACGTGATCGACCGCTACGTGGACCTGCTCAGCGAGGTCGCCGGCGGGCTCGCCGTGGAGCACCCCGACGAGGTGCGGCCGGTGAGCCGGGAGCTGCTGGTCGCCGCCGTCGGCGGGGTGAACGAGCTGATGCTCGCGCGCGTCGAGCGGGGCGAGGCCGAGCGGGTTCCCGAGGACATCGCCGTGGCGGCCGACATCGTGATCGGTCAGCTGGAGCGGCGCGGCTGATCCGTGCCTGCGGTCAGCCGCCGGCCGGAGGCTCCGCGCAGGGCTGCTGCGGTCGCGCCGGGCCGTGGCCGGTCGACCGCGGGAGTGATCGACCACGGGTGGCGCCGACGACTACTCGCCGTCCGGGACGGGCAGGAGCAGTTCGCCACCCGCCCGGGCGCGACCACGTCGTCCGGGCGGCAGTTCCTGTTCTCGACGAGAGGAGCGCCGTCCATGGCGTCCGTCATCCACTACACGATCGCCACCGAGGCCGAGAAGAGCCCGGACTTCCGCCGCGTCCTCTGGACCGGGGAGCACAGCCAGCTCGTCATCATGACCATCCCGCCCGGCGGTGAGATCGGCGAGGAGACCCACGACGACGTCGACCAGATCCTCACCTTCGTCAGCGGCACCGGGAAGGCGATCGTCTCCGGCTCGGAGAAGACCGTGGCGCAGGGCGACCTCGTCGTCGTGCCGGCCGGCAAGAAGCACAACTTCGTCAACACCGGCGCGAACCCCTTGATCCTCTACACCGTCTACGGTCCGCCGGAGCACGCCGACGGCGCGGTCCACACGACCAAGGAGGAGGCCGACGAGCTGGAGGAGGCCGGGAAGGACGAGCCCCCGACGTCCTGAGCCGACGGTCCACGCCGGGGCGTCGCCCCCCGGCGTGGACCGCTCCTCCCCCCGCGCTCGCTCACCGGGGCGGGGGGACGGAGACTCGCCCCATGACGGCGATCACCTCCATCCCTGACCAGCACCGCAGCGACGTCGGGCCGGAACTGGTCGCCGCCCTGCGCCGAGCCGGCATCGCCGACGTCGACGACTCGGGCCTGGCCCGGGCCCTCTACTCGTCCGACGCCTCGCTGTACCGGGTGCTGCCGCGCGCCGTCGTCCGCCCGCGGCACGTCGACGAGATCGTCGCCACCCTCGAGGTCTGCCGTTCCCTGGGGGTCCCCCTGACCGCCCGTGGCGCGGGAACCTCGATCGCGGGCAACGCCGTCGGCCCCGGGGTGGTGCTGGACACCAGCCGGTACCTGTCCCGCATCCACGAGATCGATGCCGAAGCCGGGACGGCGACGGTCGACCCCGGCGTGGTGCAGGCGGCGCTGCAGACGGCGGCCCGCCCGCACGGCCTGCGGTTCGGTCCGGATCCGAGCACGCACAACCGCTGCACCGTCGGCGGCATGATCGGCAACAACGCCTGTGGCTCCCGGGCCCTCGGGTACGGCCGGACGTCGGACAACGTCGTCGGCCTCGACGTGGTCACCGGGACCGGCGCCCGGCTGCGGCTGGGCCCGGGCGCCGAGCCCACCGACGGCGTGCTGGCCGACCTGCACCGGCTGGTGGGAGCGGAACTCGGTCCCATCCGCACCGAGCTGGGCCGCTTCGGGCGCCAGGTGTCGGGGTACTCGCTGGAGCACCTGCTCCCGGAACGCGGTTTCGACGTCGCCCGGGCCCTGGTCGGCAGCGAGGGAACGCTGGCGCTCGTCCTCGGCGCCACGGTGCGGCTGGTCGCCGACGCGCCGTTCCGCGGGCTGGTCGTCCTCGGCTACCCCACGATGGCCGACGCCGCCGACGCCACCCCCGGCCTCCTCCCCCACTCGCCGACCGCCGTCGAGGGCCTGGACGCCCGGATGGTGCAGCGGCTGCGCGACGTGCCCGCCGCCGTCGTCCCCGACCTGCCCCGGGGCGGGGCATGGCTGGTCGTCGAGCTCACCGGCGACAGCGTGGCCGAGGTGCGGGACAAGGCCGGGCGCGTGCTGGCGGACGCGGGAGCGCTGGACTCGCTGGTGGTCACCGACGTCGTCGAGGCGGCGGCGATCTGGCGGATCCGCGAGGACGGCGCCGGGCTCGCCGCCCGCACCTCGGACGGGCACCCGGCGCACGCCGGATGGGAGGACGCCGCCGTCCCGCCCGAGCGGCTGGGCGACTACCTCCGCGAGTTCGAGGCCCTGCTCGACGAGCACGGCCTGCAGTGCGTGCCCTACGGCCACTTCGGCGACGGGTGCGTGCACGGCCGCATCGACTTCCCGTTCGGCTCGGGCGACGACCGGGGGCGGGCGCGGTACCGGTCCTTCGTCGAGGACGCCGCCCGCCTGGTCGCCGGGTACGGGGGTTCGCTCTCCGGCGAGCACGGGGACGGCCGGGCGCGCAGCGAACTGCTGCCGTTCATGTACTCCCCGGAGGTCATCGGCCTGTTCGGGCGGGTCAAGGCCCTCTTCGATCCCGCGGACGTGCTGAACCCCGGCGTGCTGGTGCGGCCCGCCCCCCTCGACGACGACGTCCGGATGGCGGCCGCCCCGGTGGCCCGGACCGGCCTGGCGCTCGCCTACCGGCACGACGACGGCGACTTCTCCGCCGCCGTCCACCGGTGCACCGGCGTGGGCAAGTGCCGCGCGGACCTCCAGGCCTCCGGTGGCGTGATGTGCCCGTCGTGGCCGGCCACCCGCGAGGAGAAGGACACCACCCGCGGCCGGGCGCGGGTGCTCCAGGAGATGCTCGCCACCGGCGGACCGGTGACGGGATGGCGATCCCCCGAGGTGCACGACGCCCTCGACCTCTGCCTGTCCTGCAAGGGCTGCTCGCGCGACTGCCCGACCGGCGTCGACATGGCCTCCTACAAGGCCGAGGTGCTGCACCAGTCCTACCGGCGCCGCCTGCGGCCGCGGGCCCACTACACCCTCGGGCGGCTGCCGCGCTGGGCCGATCTCGCCGCCCGCGCCCCGCGGCTGGTGAACGCGGTGCTGCGCTCCCGGCTCGGCGGGCGGATGGCCAAGTGGTCGGCCGGGATGGACCAGCGCCGGGAGGTGCCGCCGTTCGCCATCCGCAGCTTCCGGCAGGAGTGGGCGGCGCGGCCGGCGCCCAGCGGGGACGGCGCACCGGTGGCGCTGTGGGTGGACTCGTTCACCGACCACTTCGCACCCGGGGTGGCTCTCGCCGCGGCCCGGGTGCTGGAGGCAGCCGGCTACCGCGTCCAGGTGCCCGGAGCCGACACCTGCTGCGGGCTGACCTGGATCACCACCGGCCAGCTGGACACCGCCCGCCGGATCCTCGGATCCACGGTCGAGGCGCTGGTCCCCCTCGTCGACGCCGGCATCCCCGTCGTCGGCGTGGAGCCGTCGTGCACCGCGGCGCTGCGCAGCGACTCGCTGGAGCTGGTGGGCGGGCCGGCAGCCGAGCGGGTGGCGCGCGGCACCCGCACCCTCGCCGAACTCCTGGCCGACACCCCCGGCTGGACGCCGCCGTCGATGGCCGGCCTGGAGGTCGTGGCCCAGCCGCACTGCCACCACGCCTCGGTCATGGGCTGGTCGGCCGATGCGCGGCTACTCGCCTCGGCCGGCGCGACGGTCACCCGGCTGGGCGGCTGCTGCGGGCTCGCCGGCAACTGGGGCGTGGAGCGCGGCCACCACGACGTCTCGGTGACGATCGCCGGCCAGCAGCTGCTGCCCGCGGTCGAGGGCCTCGGCCCGGACGCCGTGGTGCTCGCCGACGGCTTCTCCTGCCGCACCCAGCTCGACCAGCTCGCCGGCCGGCAGGGACTGCACCTCGCCGAGCTGCTCGCCGACCGCCTCCCCTGACGCCCGCGAACCCTCTGCGACCATGCGCGCATGGAGCTCGAGGAGACGCTGCTGCCGGGAGTCGGTGTCCGCTACGAACTGCAGACCCGCTCGGGACAGGTGCTGGGCATCGTCGTCCAGCGCGAGGGTGGTGCCGAGATCGCCGTCTACGACCGGCGCGACCCCGACCGTGCGCGCGGCATGTTCCGGCTGGAGCCGGAGGAGGCCGACGCGGTCGCCGAGGTGCTCGGGGCGCCGCGGCTGACCCAGCGCTTCGCCGATCTCTCCCGGGAGGTCCCCGGTCTGGAGTCCGGCCGGTTCCCGATCGCCGAGGGCTCCCCCTTCGCCGGCCGGACCCTGGGCGAGACCCGTGCCCGCACGCTGACGGGGTGCTCGATCGTCGCCATCGTGCGTGGCGCCGACGTCGTCCCCTCGCCCTCACCCGGCGACCCGCTGCGGGCCGGTGACGTCCTCGTCGCCATCGGCTCCTCGACCGGACTGGAACAACTGGACCGGCGGTTGTCGGGCCGGCTCCCCGGCTGACCGGGCGCGTCCCGGTGGACCACGTCGCCGCCTTGCTGGTCGAGCTCGGCCTGCTGTTCCTCGGGCTGTCCCTGCTCGGCCTGGCCGCCCGGCGACTCGGTCTCTCCCCGGTGCCGTTCGTGCTGATCGCCGCCCTCGCGCTCGGCGACGGCGGCATCGTCCCGCTGAGCACCGCGGAACCGTTCCTGACGGCGTCGGCCGAGATCGGCGTCGTCCTCCTGCTGCTCACCCTCGGCCTGGAGTTCTCCGCGTCCGAGCTGTTCAGCTCCTTCCGCCGGCACGCCCCCTCCGGCGTGGTGGACCTGGTGCTCAACGCGCCCCCGGGTTTCGCCGCCGGCCTGCTGCTCGGCCTGCCCTGGCAGGGCGCCCTGGCCCTCGCCGGTGTCACCTGGATCTCGTCGTCGGGCATCGTGGCGCGGCTGCTCGGCGACCTCGGCCGCCTGGCCAACCGCGAGACGCCCGCGGTGCTCTCCGTCCTCGTGCTCGAGGACCTGGCCATGGCGCTGTTCCTCCCGCTGCTGGTCGTCGCGCTGGCCGGCGGCGGCCCCACCGCGGCGGCCGCCGGGATCGCCCTCGCCGTGGGAGCGGTGCTGGTGGTGCTCCTGGCCGCGCGGCGCCACGGGCACCGGCTGGGCCGGCTGCTCACCCATGACGACGACGAGCAGGTGATGCTGCGGCTGGTCGGCCTCACCCTGCTCGTCGCGGGGCTGGCCCAGGCGATGGGCGCCTCGGCGGCGGTCGGCGCGTTCCTGGTCGGCCTGGCGCTGCCCGCGTCCTTCGCCGACCGGGCCCGGGCGATCCTCGGCCCGCTCCGGGACCTGTTCGCGGCCCTCTTCTTCGTCGCCTTCGGCTTCGCGACCGATCCGGGCGCGATCCTGCCGGTGCTCCCGGCCGCGCTGGCGCTCGCCGCGGTCACGACCGCGACCAAGATAGGCACGGGGTGGTTCGCGGCCAGGCGGGACGGTGTCGCGGTGCCCGGCCGGCTGCGGGCCGGGACCGCGCTGGTGGCCCGGGGCGAGTTCTCCATCGTGATCGCCGGGCTGGCGGTGACGACCGGCCTGGCCGACGTCGGCCCGATCGCGACCGGGTACGTGCTGATCCTGGCGGTGACCGGCCCGGTCCTCACCCGGGTCGTCGAGCCGCTGAGCGCCCACTTCCTCCCGGCGCCGTCCCTGCGCTGACCCGCGCCCGGAAGCTCGGCCGCTGCTTACAGGTATCAGCCTGTCGGCCCGACGGTAGGCGCCGGTCAGGGGCGATCGACGTCGAGCGGGTCGAGCCGCGCGCCCGACCGTCGAGCCGGGTCATGGTGCGGCCCAACGGCCGTTCAGGCGCCTCGACGTGCCGTTTCGGCGTCAGGCGGCAGCCTCGTCCCGGCGCTGCCGGGCGGCGGCGAGCACCACGGGCGCGAGGGCCGCGGCGATGCGGGCGTAGCCGGCCGAGGACGGGTGGAAGCGGTCGGCGGAGAACATCGCCGGATCGGCGGCGAAATCGCCCGCGACCTCGGCGGCCACCCCCGCGACCGACCCTCCCGCGGCCTCGACGACGGCGGCCTGCCGGGCCTGCAGTCGCGCACAGGCCGCCTGCACGAGGGGCCGGAACGCGGGCGGCACGAACGGCACGGACGACATGTCCGGCGCGGGGACGACGACCACGTCGGTGCCCCGTGCCCGCAGGACACCGACGGCGGCCCCCAGCGCGGCGGCCGCCTCCTCCGGCGGGACGAACCGGGCGAGGTCGTTGGCCCCGATGACCACGACGGCGAGGTCGGCGTCCAGTGGCTGGGCCCCGCGCACCTGGGCGGTGAGGCCGGCCGAGACGGCGCCCGGTACGGCCAGCACGTGCAGGTCGACGTCGAAGCCGTCCGCCTCCAGCGCCCTGCGGAGGCGGCGGCCGAGGGTGTCGTCGGCGTGCAGGGCGCCGGTTCCGTACGCGATGGAGTCACCGAGGACGACGAGACGGAGAGACGAGCGGGTCACACCACGTCCAACGCCCCGCGCCGGCCCGCGGCTTCCCCGATGATCAGGTTCCCTGGTCGTTCTGGGTCCTCCCTCACCGTCGACCGTGAGGGAGGTCCCCTGATGATCAGGTTTCCTGATCATCGGGGGCCGCAGACCCCTGTCAGCGGCCGCGCCAGATCGGCGGGCGGCGCTCGGCGAAGGCGGTCGATCCCTCCCGCGCGTCGTCCGAGGAGAAGACCGGACGGACGATCTCGTCCTGGCGGTCCCACGCCTCCTCGGGGCCCCACGACGGCGCCGACAGCACGACCTGCTTGGTGGCGGCGACGGCCAGCGGCCCGTTGGCAGCGATGACGCCGGCCAGCTCGACCGCCGCGTCCAGCGCCGTCCCGTCGTCGACCACGCGGTTCACCAGGCCGACGGCCGCGGCCCGGTCGGCGTCCATGGGCTCGCCGGTGAGCAGCAGCTCGAGGGCCACCGCACGCGGCACCCGCTGCGGCAGCAGCAGCGCGGCACCACCGGCGGCGACCAGGGACCGCTTCACCTCGGGGACGCCGAAGCGCGCGCCACGACCGGCGACGACCAGGTCGCAGGCGAGCACGAGCTCGAACCCGCCGGCGAGCGCCCCGCCCTCCACGGCGGCGAGCAGCGGCTTGCGCGGCGGCGTCAGGGTGATGCCGCACAGGCCGCGGCCCTCGATGGCGGGGGTCTCGCCCCGCAGGAACGCCTTGAGGTCCATCCCGGCGGAGAAGAAGCCGCCGGCGCCGGTCAGGACGCCGGCCCGCAGGTCGTCGGACGCGTCGAGCTCGTCGACGGCGTCGGCCACTCCCCGCGCGACGGCGGCATCGAGCGCGTTGCGTGCCTGCGGGCGGTTGATCGTGATGACCTGCACCGCGCCGCGGCGCTCGACCAGGACCCTGTCATCCACGCTGTCCGGCACGTGCCCTCCTCGACGGGAACGACGCGGGGCCCGGGCGCCGATGGCGACCCCGGCCCCGCGGTGTGGCCCCTCTGCAGGATCCGCCGCGAGTGGCGGGTGGCGGGTGGCGGGAGGCAGAGAGGTCCTGTTTCAGGCCTTCGGACCGCCGGCGGCGTAGACGACCTGGCCGGAGACGAAGCCGGCGCCCTCGCTGACGAAGAACGACACCAGATGCGCGATGTCCTCGGGCTGACCGACGCGGGCCACCGGGATCATGGACGCCGCGCCCTTGATGAAGTCGTCGAAGGGAACGCCCATGCGGTCGGCGGTCGCCTTGGTCATCTCGGTCTGGATGAAGCCGGGGGCGATGGCGTTGGCGGTGACGCCGAACTTGCCGAGCTCGATCGCGAGGGTCTTGGTGAAGCCCTGCAGACCGGCCTTCGCCGTCGAGTAGTTGGCCTGTCCGCGGTTGCCCAGCGCCGAGGTGCTCGACAGGTTGACGATGCGGCCCCACTTGGAGTCGATCATGTGCTTCTGCGCGGCCCGGGTCATCAGGAAGGCACCCCGCAGGTGCACGTTCATGACGATGTCCCAGTCGGACGCCGACATCTTGAACAGCATGTTGTCGCGCAGGACGCCGGCGTTGTTGACCAGCACGGTCGGGGCGCCGAGCTCGGTGGCGATCCGCTCGACGGCGGCCTCGACCTGGGCCTCGTCGCTCACGTCGGCGCCGACCGCGAGCGCCCGGCCGCCGGCGGCCTCGATGGCCTCGACGGTGCCCTTGGCGGCGGCCTCGTCCAGGTCGAGGACGGCCACGGCGAACCCGTCCTCGGCCAGGCGGACGGCCGTGGCCGCACCGATGCCGCGCGCGGCCCCGGTCACGATGGCCACCCGGGTGGCGGTACTTGCCTCGCTCATGAATGTTCCCTTTCGCGTGTGATGCCGGCTGCCGTCCGCGGGTCCTCCCCGCGACGGGCCGAGAGCTGCGCCCGACACGTTACGGCTGGGCCGTGCGGCCGCCGTCACAAGGTCCGGGCGCGCGTCCGACCCGAACCCGGACCCGGGTCGGGGGTCAGGGCCAGATCGAGGCGACGATGATCGCCGCCACCGCCAGCTGCACGGCCGCGCTCACCAGGCTGGCCGGGTGGAAGTCGCGGTCGGTGAGGTGCGCGCCCAGCTTCCCGGGAGTGATCAGGTCCAGGATCAGGAACGCGACGGCCTGCAGCACGACGCCGAGGACGCCGAACACCACCGTGTAGAGGAGCGCCTCGCCGAAGCCGCTGGTGGCGTTGGTCCAGATGCTGGCGAAGACGATGGCGCCCTGGCCGAGGAAGCCGGCGGCGAGGGTGAGGGCGGCGTTGACCGACCGGTCCTCGTAGATGTGCCGGCCCAGGTGCCCCGGGGTGAGCAGGTCGAGGGCGTAGAAGCCGAGGACCAGCAGCGCGATGCCGACCCCTGTGTAGGCGCCTGCATAGCCGATGCTCTCCAGCACGGGGCGGACCTCCTGGGTGGGAACGGGGCTAGTCACGGGCAGCGGGCGTGCCAGGTCTACCGCACGGGGCCGGCCGGTGCACGGACCGGGCCCCTCACACGCCCGGCCGGGACCCCGCGGCCGCCGCCGACGTGCCGGTTCCCTCGTCCGTGCGGACGACGTCCACCCGGTCGAAGCCCTCGGCGAGGGTGGGCGGGACGAAGCGGGCGCGGGTCGCGAAGATCCCCTGCAGCGGGACGCGGGCCCGGCCCTCCCGTGCCTCGTTGCGGGCCAGGCAGACCTCCGGCCGGGTGTCGATCCACACCGCCCGCACCGGGACCCCCGCCTCCCGGGCGGCGGCGACCAGCGCGGCGCGGTCCTCCGGTGCCGGGTTGGTGTTGTCCACGGCCACGCTGCACCCGGCGGCCAGCCGCTCGGCGACGACCCGGCGTTGCCGCGCCTCGCGACGGCGGGCGCGCGGCCAGTGGTCCTTGCTCACCACGACGTGCGTGGCGGCGAGGTGCCGGCTCACCCACGTCGTCTTCCCGCTGCCCTGGAGACCGACCATCACGACCAGCTCGGGGACCGGAGCGGAGGTGGGCACGGCTCTCAGTCCGGATCGGCGCCGGGGTGCGGGACCGGGCGACGGGGATGGTGCAGCCGACGGACCGACGCGAGCGCAGCCCGGCGGGCGTGCATGCGGCGCCGGGCGCGCATCGTCCGGGGCGCCCGGGGCTCCTCGCGCAGCAGGGCGTCCAGCCAGTGCCCGCCGGGGTCGACGTCCACCAGGAGCGCCTTGACCAGCAGGGTCAGCGGGATGGCCAGCAGGGCGCCGAGCGCGCCCAGCACCCAGCCCCAGAACAACAGGGCGAGGAAGGTGACCGTCATCGACAGACCCACCGAGTCGCCGACGAACCGGGGCTGGATCAGCGTCTGGACGACGAAGTTCAACAGCGAGTACACGACCACGATCGCGATCAGCTCGCCCCAGCCACCGGCCAGCAGCCCGAGGATCGCCGGCGGGACGACGCCGAGGACGAACCCGATGTTGGGCACGTAGTTGGTGATGAACGCCAGCAGCCCCCAGAGGCCGGCCGCCGGGACACCGATGATCGTCAGCGCGATCCAGTCGCCGACCGCCACGATGGCGCCGAACACCGTGCTGACCAGCAGGTAGCTGCGGGTGCCCTGGCTGAACAGGGTCATCGCGACCGGGAGGTGCGGGCGGTCCTCCCCCACCAGCGCCATGCGCCGGGGGAAGCCGCTGGACTCGATGGCCATGAAGACCAGTGCCGACAGCAACAGCACCAGGGTGCTGGCCGCGCTGGTCAGCCGGCCCAGCAGGTCCGTGGCCAGGCCGACGAACTGGCCGTAGTCGATCTGGCGCACCAGGTCCGAGAGCTGCCCGGACACGATGCCGGCGTCGTTGAGGTCCCGCACGACGTCGTTGATGAGGGTCTCCGCCCGCTGCGCGTAGTCCGGGAGCAGGGCGGCGAACTGGGCGACGGAGACCACGAGCAGGGTGACGAGGGCGAGGAGCACCGCCCAGACGAGCAGCAGGAGCACCGTCGTCGCCAGCCAGCGCGGCACGCCCACCTTGCGCAGCCAGCTCTGGACCGGCGCGAGGGCGACGACCACGACCAGGGCGAGCAGGACCGGCGCCACCAGCCAGGCGATCGCGCGCAGCCCCGCGACGGCGATGGTGGCCGCCGCCAGGCCGACCAGCAGGAGCAGCCAGCGCGGGATGCCCGACGGGGCGGCCTGCGGCTCGACAGCGGTCGACCCGCTCTCCCCGGCGTTCCCGTCCGGCGCGGCGTCGAGTCCTTCCTCGGCCCCTGCCAGGAGGGCGTCCGCGGGCATTCCGGACTCGTGGCGCGCCGCCGTCCGGGCGACGGCCGAGTCGGCTCCGGGTACATCCGGTCGCACCGCCATGCCCGCCTCCCCCAGGTCGCCGCGTACTACCCCGTACACCGTGCCCCCATGGTGCCGGGCGCGCCCACCCGAGCGTCCCAGGCGCTATGTCGCGTCGAGCAGCTCGACCATCGCGGGGAGGTCGAAGAACGTCGCCGTCGCCCGGGCACTCGGGCCACCGGCGTCGGGGTCGGCACCGGCATCGAGCAGCCGGGTCACGGTCGCTGCCGACTGCTTGAAGACGGCCGCGGCCAGCGCGGTCTGCCCGCGGTCGTTGGCCCGCGAGTGGTCGGCCCCCCGGTCGAGCAGGGCGCCCACCGTCGCCGGGTGCCCGTGGTAGGCGGCCAGGATCAGCAGGGTGTCGCCCTTGTCGTTGGTGAGGTTCACCGGGACGCCGGCGTCGAGGTACGCGGTCAGCTCCTCGGTGTGGCCGCCGCGGGCCAGGTCGAAGACCCGCCCGGCCAGTTCGATGACACCCGGGTCGATCGGCTTCCCAGTCACCGGCCCAGCCTAGGAGGCGCCGGGGAGCTGGAGCTTCATGCCCTCGTGCGAGGCGACGAAGCCGAGCCGCTCGTAGAAGCGCTGCGCGTCGATTCGGGCCTTGTCGGTCGTGAGCTGCACCAGCGCGCAGCCCCGGCGGCGCGACTCGTCGATCGCCCACCCGATCATGGCCGCGCCCAGGCCGCGACCGCGGGCCCCGGCGGCTACCCGCACCGCCTCGATCTGCGCGCGCAGCGCACCGCGCCGGGAGAGCCCGGGGATGAAGGACAGCTGCATCGTCCCGAGGACGGCGTCCCCGTCGACGGCAACCAGGAGGAGATGCGCAGGATCGCCGTCGACCAGCTCGAACGCCCGCCGGTAGGGCCCCAGGTCGCCGCCGGCGTCCTGGCGGCCGATGCCGAGCGGGTCGTCGGCCAGCAGGGCGACCAGGGCCGGGAGATCGGTGACAGCCGCGGGGCGCAGGTGCAGCGTCACGCCGTCGAGGGGCAGGGGCGCGGGCAGACCCTCGCTGCCCGACCGGCCGGAGGTCACGAGCGGAGCGCCGCGCGATCGGTGAGGGCCAGCACGTGCTCCCACGCGTCCCGGCAGGCGTCCTCCCACTCGCCGTGGGCCCGGTCGAAGAACGAGTGCGGCGCGCCGTCGTAGACGACCGCGTCGACCTCCGCACCGGCGGCGCGCATGGTGTCGGCCAGCGCGAGCTGGTCATCGACGGGGGTGGCGGAGTCGGCACCGGCGATCACCATGACCGTGGGCAGACGGGCCGCCGCGGCCGAGTGCCCCACGATCGACGGCTTTCCGTAGAACCCGGCGCAGCCGGCCAGGTCGAGCGAACCGCCGGCCTGCCGCCAGGAGTGGCTGCCGCCGAAGCAGAAGCCCACCGTGACGACCGGCAGGTCGGGCGACGTGCGCTCCCGCAGGTACCCGACCGCCGTGGTGATGTCGGCATCGATCCCGGCCTCGGTCGTCTGCGGGATGTGCGTCTGCCAGTCGAAGTCCTCGTCACGGACACCGGTCGACCCGCAGACACCGGCGGTCCGGCCGAACCAGTCGATGGCCACCGCAGACAAGCCCGCCTCGGCGAACCGCTCGGCCAGGGCCACGTAGTAGGGGTGCAGCCCGCGGACGTCCGGGAGCACCACGACGCCGACCCGCGGCGTGGCGGCCGGCGCGGCGTAAGCGGCAGAGAACGCCGTGCCGTCGGCAGCGGTCAGCGTGAGGACGCCGCGTTCGGCGACGTCGCCACTGCGGGGCGGTGCGGGCGGGCGACTGTCGTGGTCGTGGCACATGTCTCGGTTCTACCGCGCCGGCGGTCCCCCGCGCCCGTCGGCACCTGACTGCCGGTCCAGCAGGTCGGAGCCGCGAGCCGGCACGACACCGCCCGGGCTGACCACCGCTCGCCCGTTCAGTCGCCGGCGGCCTCGTCCGCGGACTCGGGCCGGCCACCGAAGACGTCGGCGGCCACCTCTCGGCGGGCATGGGTGACCCAATCGTGCTGCTTGTTGGCCTGCTCGATCAGCCCGTCCATGAGCTCGACGTCCACGCGGTCGTCGATCGCCGCGACCTCGCGCAGCGTCTCGAACCCGCTGCGCTTGGCCCGGACGGCCGAGGCGAGGAACTCGAACTCGACGAGCGAGCTCATCGGCGACCGGCTCACCAGCCGGCCGTTCAACTTGACCCTGCTGATCTTCTCCCCCAGCCAGAGGCCGAGCTGCTTGTACCGCCGGATCGGCAGCCCCAGCTCGGCCATGATCCCCCGCAGGGCATGGTGCTCCTCGTGCAACTCCTTCAGCAGCTGCCGCAGCCGCGCTTCGTAGACGGTGCCGGCGTGCGCCCCGATCATCCGCTTGACCAGCTCGATGCCGCCGACCGAGGCGGCCAGGTGGTCGTTGCAGTAGACGGTCAGCAGGTCGGCATTGCGAATGCCGCCGCGCGTGGCTTCGGACACCGGAGCTCCTCGGTCTGGACGGCGATCGGCCTGATTCTCACCGGCGACCGGGAAGCCCGCACCTCAGGATGCGCCGATCAGTTGCGCAGGGAGCACGTCGACACCTCGGACATGCAGCGGCCCACGACCCGCTGGCGAGCGTGCCGACGACCACCCGGTCGGCGGCGGCCCAAGCGTGCCGTCCTGAGTAGCGGGCTCAGAGCAAGCCCTCAGCCCTGCCGGTGACAGATCAAGGCTCCCGCCTTGCAATGACCTACCTCGAGATCCGAGCGATCACGGTCGAGTCGCTCACCACTGTTCCCGTCCCTGGCTCGCTCCCTGGACCGAAGGCTCCGCTGCCCTCGGTGGACTGCTCCCGGGCGGCGAAGTAGATGACCAACCACACCACCAGGACCACCAGGACCACCAGGACGATGCCGCTCGCGATCGCGGCAGAACGCCCGAGCGACCGTGGTCTGCGCGCTGCTCGGGATCGGCCGGCCGGCGGTTCCCGCGCCGGCGATCGGACCCGTCGGCCGCATGTCCCATGGGACCCTCCTCCGGGGTGGGGCGTCAGGTCGACGTGCGGATACCCCGATTCGTCACCTTGTCGACAGACGGACCGCGGGCTGTGCGCCCGGCGGGGCACGACGTCATGGCCTCGTCCCGGTGGACGCAGCCTCGCGCGATCCGGCCGCGTCCCGGGCACGGGCCCGGGCCCGCTGTGGTTCGACGGTGTACTTGGGATCCTTCGCGCTGGCCATGCCTGCGTCGAAGATGCCGAACCGGGTGAGCACCGACCCGGCCGTCACCAGGGCCCCGCTCACCACCGCGGCCGGCCGGCTGCGGCCGGCCACCAGGGTCAGGCCCGCACCGGCGGAGGTGCAGGCGCGCGCGGCTTTCAGCAGCTTCCCTGCCCGGCCGGTCCGGTACGGCTCGCTGACCAGCCCGTGGCCGTGTTCGACGCGCTGCATCGCCCCGAACTCGATCACCGCACCCAGAGCCGCGACCTTGCGCGCGGGCCCCGCCTCGTCGAGGGGCGTGAGTGCCATGGTGATCCCCCCACCCGCGGCCATGGCCGAGCCGGCGAAGACGAACGGCAGTTCGCGGTGCACCTCGTGCCACGACGGGACGGCGGTGTTGGCGAGCAGCGCCGCCGTGTAGGTCGTCATCGGCCCGCCCAGGACCGCCGCTCCGACGCCCGTGAGCCGGCGCAGCAACGGGAACCAGCCCAGGAGGTGGGCTCCGGCCGTCGCGGTGGTCAGCGCGCTGAACGGCGCCAGGATCCAGGACCCCACCGAGAGTGGCGAGGTCGTCTTGAGCACGCGCAGCATGTTCAGGAACCGGCTCGGCCTGCCCAGGTCGTGGATGAGGAAGGCCACCGAGGCGAGCGCCCCGCCGCCCGCGGTGAGGTGGGCGACGCGCGCCAGCGCCGGGCGGCGCGTCCCCTCGGCCAGGGCGCCCAGGACAGCGGAGGACCCGGCGGCGCCTCCGAGGAACAGGTAGAGCGGCACGTCCGGCGTCTTCCACACCGGTGGCTTGATGACCGGCCGGCCGTAGTACGAGGTGAACTCGGCTTCGTCGACCATCGGGATCTCCCCGCGGCCTCCGCGGCGGCCGCCCCCGCGGCGCCGCTGCTCGCGGTCCTGGGCCGGCGGACCGTCGGCCCGCCGCCAGCCGGCACCCGGGGCACCCGCTCCGACGCCCTCCGGCGCTTCCCCCGTGGTCATCGCCGCCGCCCCACGAACGCCGAGGCGACCAGCCCGACCACCATCGCCGCACCCGCGCCGACGGACCGCCACATCGCCGGCAGGTCGCGGGTGGTGACCACCGGGTCCGGTGGCAGCCCGTAGACCTCCGGCTCGTCGAGCAGCAGGAAGAACGCCCCGGCTCCCCCGACGCCGTCGGTCTCGTCCCGCCCGTAGAGCCGCGCCCCCTCCACGCCCTTGGTCTGCAGCGCGGCCAGCCGCTCGTCGGCGCGTGCCTGCAGCGCGTCGAGGTCACCGAACTGGATCGACTCGGTCGGGCAGGCCGACGCGCAGGCCGGCTGCAGCCCGTCGGTCAGCCGGTCGTAGCAGAGGGTGCACTTGAACACCCGGCCGTCGTCCTGGCGCTGGTCGATCACCCCGTACGGGCAGGCCGGCACGCAGTAGCCGCAGCCGTTGCAGATGTCCTCCTGCACCACCACGGTGCCGAACTCGGTGCGGAACAGCGACCCGGTCGGGCAGACGTCGAGGCAGGCCGCGTGGGTGCAGTGCTTGCAGACGTCGGACGACATCAGCCAGCGGATCTCCCGGTCGCCCGAGGACGTCCGCTGCGGATCGGTCTGCTCCGCCGTCGTCGCCGACGCCGGAACCCCCGGGTGGACGACGGGGGGATCCTCGAGCGGTCGCTGCCCGCCGTCGGCGCCCGGCAGTCCGACCGTGGGCATCGGCAGGTCCACCGCACGGCTCTGCTCGACGAAGGCGACGTGCCGCCAGCTGTTCGCACCGAGCATCCCGGTGTTGTCGTAGGACGCCCCGGTCAGGCCCAGGGCATCGACCGTGCCTTTCGCGTCGTCCATCGGCAGGAGGTTCCACTCCTTGCACGCCACCTCGCAGGCCTTGCAGCCGATGCACACCGAGGTGTCGGTGAAGAAGCCGACCCGGGCAGGATGGTCGTCGGCGTAACCACGGTCGCCGGTGACGTCGGGCACCGGACCGAACAACCGGTTTCCCGGGTCCTCGCCGGTGAACGCCGCGCTGGCCGAACTGATCGCCGTCATGACCGCTCCTCGATCGGTGCTCGTCCGTTCGGGCCCAGCCGACCGCTCGCGACCCCCGCCCGCCGGCGGTAGCCCTCCACGAACTCGACCAGTTCCGGTCCCCGCGGACGTCGACCGGGCCGGATGTCGCACGTGGCGACCTTGGATTCCTGGATGTGCACGTTGGGATCCATCACCACGCCGAGCAGGTCGTTGGCCGAGTCGCCGGTCGTGATGCCGTTCCTGCCCCAGTGGTACGGAAGCCCGACCTGGTGCACCTCCCGCCCGGCGACCCGCAGCGGCCGCATCCGCTCGGTGACCAGGACCCGCGCCTCGATGGCGCTGCGCGTGCTGACCAGCGTCGCCCAGCCCATGTGCTCCAGCCCCCGCTCCGCGGCCAGCTGGGGGCTCACCTCGCAGAAGAACTCCGGCTGCAGCTCGGCCAGGTACTCCAGGGTCCGGGACATCCCACCGGCGGTGTGGTGCTCGGTCAGCCGGTAGGTGGTGACGACGAACGGGAACGTCTCGTTCATCGCCGGGTTCGCCCGGTTCCAGGCGCCCCGCAGCTCCAGCCGCGCCGGGTTGGCCTGGCGCGAGTACAGCGGGTTGGGCACCGGCGACTCTGCCGGCTCGTAGTGCGTCGGCATGGGCCCGTCGGCGAGCCCCGAGGGCACGAACAACCAGGCCTTGCCGTCGTTCTGCATGATGAACGGGTCGGCCCCGCCGATGGCGTCCTCGGCCTGGGCGCCGTCGGGGGGTACGTGGTCCGGCCGCTTGGTGGCCTGGAAGTCCGGGACGTCGGGGCCGGTCCACTTCCCGGCGTCCTCGTCCCAGTAGACGTACTTCTTCCGCTCGCTCCACGGCCGGCCGTCCGGATCGGCCGAGGCCCGGTTGTAGAGGATCCGCCGGTTCATCGGCCAGGCCCAGCCCCACTCCGGGGCCACGAGGTCCTGCTCGGTGTGCGGCTTCTTGCGATTGGCCTGGTTGACCTCGTCGGCGAACACACCCGAGTAGATCCAGCAGCCGCACGACGTGGACCCGTCGTCCTCCAGTTCGGTGTAGCCGCTCACCGCCGTGCCGTCCGGTCCGGTGCCGCTGATCTCCCGCAGCACGGCGTGGGCGCTGGGCTCGTCGAGGCTGCCGTGGGTCGGGTAGTCCCACGTCAGGTCCAGGATCGGCCGGTCCCGCGGGTCGGCGGAGCCGGCGAGCTTCTCGCGGACGATCCGGCCGAGGTGGAAGTAGAACCACAGGTCGCTGCGGCAGTCCCCGGTCGGCTCGACGGCCTGGGAGTGCCACTGCAGGAGCCGCTGGGTGTTGGTGAACGAGCCGTCCTTCTCCACGTGCGCCGCCGCGGGGAGGAAGAACACCTCGGTGGGGATCTGCTCGGTGACCAGCTCACCGGTCTCGATCTCCGGGCCGTTCTCCCAGAACGTCGCCGACTCGATCAGCTGCAGGTCGCGGACGACCAGCCACTCGAGGTTGGCCAGCCCGAGCCGCGCCATCTTGGCGTTGGCGTGCCCGACCGCCGGGTTCTCCCCGACCAGGAAGTAGCCGGGCACGGTGCCCTGGATCTGCTGGGCGACCGTCTGGTACGAGCTGTGGTCGCCGGTCAGCCGCGGCAGGTGGTCGAAGCAGAAGTCGTTCTCCGGCTGCGCCGCGTCGCCCCACCAGGCCTTCAGCAGGCTGACCGTGTACTTCTTCATGTTGCCCCAGTAGCCCGCGGATCCGGCGGCCTCTGCGACGAAGTCGTCGAGGTCGCGGTCCTGCCGGGCGTGCGGCATCGGGATGTAGCCGGGGAGGATGTTGTAGAGGGTCGGGATGTCGGTCGACCCCTGGATGCTGGCGTGCCCGCGCAGCGCCATGATGCCGCCGCCGGGACGCCCCATGTTCCCCAGGAGGGCCTGCAGCACGCTGGCCGCCCGGATGTACTGCACGCCGACGGTGTGGTGGGTCCAGCCGACCGAGTACACGAAGGCGCTGGTGCGCTCGCGGCCGGAGTTGCTCGTCAGGGCCTCGGCCACCTTCAGGAAGACCGCCGGCTCGATGCCGCACACCTCGTGCACCATCTCCGGCGTGTAGCGCGCGTAGTGCCGCTTGAGCACCTGGTAGACGCACCGCGGGTGCTGGAGCGTCTCGTCACGCCGCGGTTTCCCACCGACCGGGATCCCGCCGCTGCCGGTCTGCTCCGACGTGCCTTGCTCGTGCTCCTCCGCGTCCGACGCCTCCGACCCCGGCTGCGCGCTGCCCGAGGCCCCCGGCTTGGGCGACTGGCGCTGACCGGCCGCCGCGGTGACCGAAACACCCTCGTACTGCCACGACGTCTCGTCGTACCGACCCGTCTCCGGGTCGTAGCCGGAGAAGAGCCCGTCGAGGTCCTCGGTGTCCTGGAAGTCCTCCCGCAGGATTGCCGCGGCGTTGGTGTAGGCGACGACGTACTCGCGGAAGTCCTTCTCGTTCCGCAGCACGTGGTTGATCAACCCCCCGAGGAAGGCGATGTCGCTCCCGGCACGCAGCGGGACGTGCAGGTCGGCCAGGGCGCTGGTGCGGGTGAACCGCGGGTCGACGTGGATGATCGTCGCTCCCCTGGCCTTGGCCTCCATGACCCACTGGAAGCCCACCGGGTGGGCCTCGGCCATGTTCGAGCCCTCGATGACGATGCAGTCGGCGTTCGCCAGGTCCTGCTGGAACGTCGTGGCGCCGCCACGGCCGAAAGAGGTCCCCAGACCGGGGACCGTGGAGGAGTGCTATATGCGCGCCTGGTTCTCGACCTGGACCGCGCCCAGGGCGGTGTAGAGCTTCTTCATGAGGTAGTTCTCCTCGTTGTCGAGGGTCGCCCCTCCGAGGCTCGCTATCCCCATCGTCCTGTTCAGCCTGCGCGGTTGTCCGTCGACTTCGTCCTCGTCCTGCCAGGTCTCCCCGCGGGTCTTGATCACCCGGTCGGCGATCATGTCCATCGCCGTGTCGAGATCGAGGTCCTCCCACTCCGTCCCGTACGGACGGCGGTACCTGACCTTCCTCTGCCGCGTCGCGCTGGTGACCAGACTCTTGCTCGCCGCGCCCTTGGGGCACAGCCGGCCGCGGCTGATCGGCGAGTCGGGGTCGCCCTCGATCTGGGTGACCTCCTCGTCCTGGACGAAGACCCGTTGCCCGCAGCCCACCGCGCAGTACGGGCAGATGCTCTGCACGACGCGGTCCGCGGACGCCGTGCGCGGCACGAGGGTGTCGGTGCGCTTGCTGCGCACCGCCTCGCCCCGCCCGGAAGGGTCGGATCCGGTCAGCTGCCGGAACACCGGCCACGCGTCCAGCCAGGTCTTCATGAAGCCCTCCCGTGGCAGCGCTGCCCGTGGACGGCGGACGAGTCGCCGACCTGCCGGCGTGGTCACGCCAGTGCTGCCCGCCGCTGACCCAACGTTGCCGACCCTAGCCACGGCCCGGCCCGCCCGCACGTCCCCGACCGGCCCGGTGGCCGACGACGCGCCGCTCACCCAGCATGGGGCAGATGAACGGGAAGCCGGACGCCGTCGTCGTCGGCGCCGGGCCCAACGGCCTGGCCGCGGCCCTGCGTCTCGCCGCCGCCGGGCTGCGGGTACAGGTCCTCGAGCGGAACGCGCGGGCCGGCGGCGGGCTCCGCACCGCCGAGCTGACCCGGCCGGGCTTCGCCCACGACGTCTGTGCGGCGGCGCACCCGATGGCCGCGGCGGCGCCCTTCTTCCACGAGTTCGACCTCGCCGCCCGCGGCGTGCGCCTGGTCCACCCGGAGATCCCCTACGCACACCCGCTGGACGGCGGTCGGGCTGCTCTCGCCAAGCCCTCGCTCGAGGAGACCGCGGAGGCCTTCGGCCCCGACGGGCCGGCATACCGTCGGCTCCTCGGCCCACTGGTCGAGCACGGGGACGAGGTGGTCGACTACATCCTCGGCAGCGCCTTCCGCCGGCCGCCGGTGCACGGCATCCCGGCGCTCGCGTTCTTCGCGGTCAACGGGCTGCCCAGCGTCCGGTGGCTGATGCGTCGCTGGTTCCGGACCGATGACCCGGGAGCCCTGCTCGCCGGCGCCGCCGCCCACGGCATGCTGCCGCTGACGCGGGGGCTGACCGGAGGACTGGGGCTGTTGCTGGGCATGCTGGCGCACCACGTCGGCTGGCCTCTGGTGGAGGGTGGATCGCAGCGGCTGGCCGACGCGATGGTGACCGCGCTGGAGGAGCAGGGTGGCGAGGTGGTCACCGGGCACGAGGTGACGGACCTGAGGGAGTTCGATGGCGTGCCCGCCGTCCTGCTCGACACCTCACCGTCGGCCTTCGTCCGGATGGCCGGCGACGGGGTGCACGAGGGCTACCGGCGGTGGGTGGCCCGCTACCGGCACGGGCCCGGCGTCTTCAAGGTGGACTGGGCGCTGTCCGAACCGGTCCCCTGGACCAATCCCGAGGTCCGTCGGGCCGGCACCGTGCACCTGGCCGGCACGCTGGACGAGACCGTCGCCGCAGAGTCCGCTCCGGCAGCCGGCCGGAACCCCGAGCGGCCCTTCGTGCTCGCCGTCCAGCCCACCGTGGTGGATCCGACCCGGGCACCGTCCGGCCGGCACGTCCTCTGGGCGTACGTCCACGTCCCGCACGGCTCCGACGTCGACATGACCGACCGGATCGAGACGCAGATCGAACGGTTCGCCCCCGGCTTCCGGGACACCGTCCTCGACCGGCACACGACGAACGCCCGCCAACTGGAGGCGTACAACCCCAACAACATCGGCGGCGAGATCTCCAACGGAGAGGCCTCGATGTGGCAGATGCTCGCCCGCCCGGTACCGCGGTGGAATCCGTACAAGACACCCGTGCGGGGCACGTATCTGGCGTCCGCGGCGACCCCGCCGGGACCCGCGGTGCACGGGATGTGCGGGGACAACGCCGCCCGCGTGGCGCTGCGCGAGATCTTCGGCATCCGGGAAGCACCCCGGTTGCGCCCGGCCCGCGTCTGACCCGCCGTCAGCCTACGCGGCTCCAGGAGCTGACAGGTGCAGGCGGTCGCCCTAGCCTGTCCCGGGTGATCACTCGATGAGGACGAGGCCGGTCGGGCGACCTGCCGGACGCGTCGCACGTGGCAGCCGGCGACGAGCATGCGGACTGCTGTCGGCAGTTCTCGTGGCCGTCCCGGCCTGTAGCGCGGAGGCCGGCGAGGCCGGGGCTGGAGCGGCCGAGACGATCACCCTGTACACCTGCGTCAGCGACACGACGATCCAGCCGTTGATCGACGCCTTCGAGGACCGCGCCGACGGCGCGCAGGTCGAGCTGTTCCGCGCGCCCACCGGTGAGCTGAACGCACGGGTGGCGGCCGATGTGCGCTCGGGCGGGCTGCGGGCGGACGTCATCTGGGGCTGCGATCCCCTGACCGTGCAGGCCTTCGTCGACGAGGGGCTCGTGGGCGGGTGGACGCCGCCCGAGGCCGCGGCCATCCCCGGGGAGTTCCGCACGGACGACTACGTCGGCGTCGCCGTGCTCTACATGCTCGCGCTGCACCGCACGGACGTCCCGGCCCCGCAGACGTGGTCAGACCTGGCCGCCGGCGACTACGCGGTGGCCGTGCCCGACCCCTCGGTGGCCGCCTCGGCGCTGGGCGCGCTGGGCTGGTTCGCCTCCGAGCCGGACTACGGCCTGGACTTCTACGTCCAGCTCCGCGGCAACGGCGCGGTACAGGTGGGCACGCCCAACGACGTCACCGCCGGGGTCTCCCAGGGCATCTACGACGCCGGCATCACGATCGCCAACGCGGCCTACGCGGCCGTCGAAGACGGCTCCCCGGTGGCTGTCGCCTGGCCCGAGCCCGGAGCCGTGGCCATCTACGGGCCGATCGCGCTGGCCACCGGCAGCGCCGACTCCCAGGTCGCGAAGGACTTCATCTCCTTCGTCGTCGGGGACGACGGACAGGCGGTGGTCGGCGAGTCCGGCTCCTACCCCACCCGGCCTGGGGCGCCCACGCCGACCATCCCCCAGGGCGCGCCGATCGTCTTCCCCGACTGGGCCGCGATCGGCAGTGACAAGGACGCGATCGTCGGCGAGTACCAGCAGGTCTTCGGCGGCTGAGCGATGCACCCAGGCGGTGCGCCGATGCTGGTCCGGTGGAGCGCCGTCGTCGCCGTGCTCGCCGTCGTCGCCGCGCTCGTCGCGTTGCCGCTGCTGCGCCTGGGCGCGGTGCTGTGGCAGGAGAGCGACGGCGACCTCGCCGGCGTCCTCGGCTCGGCCCGGTTGGGCACGGCGGTGCGCAACTCCCTCCTCCTCGCCGCGGCCGTGACCGCCGCCGCCGTTCCGCTCGGCGTCGCGATCGCGCTGGTCCTGCGCCGGCCCGACCTGCCCGGCCGGGCCCTCTGGCGGGTGGCGGTGCTGCTGCCGGTGGTCGTGCCCGACTTCGTGCTCGGCTACAGCTGGACGCAGGCCTACGCGCGGGCCGGCTTCACCGACACCGTCGCGGGGCTGCACTGGCCGGGACTGCTGGGCCCCGTCGGGGTGTGGGTGGTCCTGGTCGTGAACGCCGCGCCGCTGGCCTACCTGGTCGTCGCTGCCGGCCTGGCCGCGCGCGCCGAGCCAGACCTGGAGCGCGCGGCCCGGGTGTCGGGCGCAAGGAGCGGCACGGTGCTGCTCACCATCACGCTCCGGCTGCTCCTGCCCGCGCTGTCGGCGGCAGCCGTCCTGGTGTTCGTGCTGACACTCGGCTCCTTCGCCATTCCGCACGTCCTCGGCGCACCCGCCGGGTTCAGCACGGTGACCACACGGATCTACGCCGACCTGTCGATCGGTGGCGATCCCGCCTCCTTCCTCGAGGCGGTCGCCCTCGCCCTGCTGCTGGTCGTCCTCGCCGCCGTATGCGTGGCCCCGGCGGACGCGCTGCTCGGTCCGCGGCTGCGGGCGGAGCGCCCGGCAGGTGCGCAGGGCACGAGCGCCGTGGCCGGGAGCCGGCCGGTACGGCGGGCCCAGGCCACCGCCCTGGCCGGCTACCTGGTGCTCACCGTGGCGCTGCCGCTGGCCGCCCTCGCCCTCGCCTCGGTCACCCGCGCGCTCGGGATCCCGCCGACGCCCGGCAACTGGACCCTGGACCACTTCCGCGAGATCCTCACCCCGCGCACCGTCGAGGCGGTCGGCCGCAGCGTCGGCCTCGCGCTCGCCGCGGCCTCGCTGCTCGTGCTGCTCGGCGCCCTCGTCGCGGTGCTCGAGCGCCGCCGGGCCGGCCGCGCGATCGGCACCCTCGTCACACTCACCCTCGTGCTGCCCGGCTCCACCCTCGCGGTCGGCCTGCTGCTCGCCTACGGGCGATGGCTGTCCGGCACCCTCACGCTCATCCTGCTGGCCTACGTGGCCAAGCTCTGGGCGTTCGCGCACCGGCCGATCGCCGGTGCGCTCGACCGCCTGCCCCCCGATGAACTGCGCGCCGCACGGGTCAGCGGCGCCGGCGCGCTCACCACCGTCCGCACCGTCGCACTGCGGCCGCTCGCCCCCGCGCTGCTGGCGGCGTGGCTGATCTGCTTCCTCACCGCCCTGTACGAGGTCACCATGTCCAGCCTGCTCTACGGGCCCGGGACGGAGACGTTGGCGGTCGTCGTGCTGAACAGTCAGGAGCTGGGCCGGATCGGGCCGACCGCCGCGCTGTCGGTGGTGCTGTCCCTGCTGCTCGCCGTACCGGCCCTCGCGCTGTGGCCGGTGTTCCGCGCGCTCCGCGGCGGGCGCGGGGCTCCGTCGGCCGGCACTCGAACGGAGGGGCCCAGTGCCGGCTGAGCCCGTCCTCGAGGTCACCGATCTCGTCGTGGAATACGACGGCACGACGGCGCTGGCCGGAGTGACTCTGGAGGTCCGCTCCGGGGAGGTGCTGGCGTTGCTGGGGCCCTCCGGATCGGGCAAGTCCACCCTGCTGCACACCGTGGCCGGTTTCCTCCTGCCCAGGTCCGGCACCGTCCGTCTCGCCGGCACGACGGTCGCCGGCGACGGCCGCCCGGTGGCACCGGAGCGCCGCGACCTGGCCGTGGTGTTCCAGAACTACGCGTTGTGGCCGCACCTGTCCGCGCTGGACACGGTGGCCTATCCCGCGCGACGTCGCGGCACGGGCCGGAAGCAGGCCCGCGCCGAGGCGCTGGCCATCCTGGACCGGCTTCGGATCGCCCACCTGGCCGACCGGAAGCCCGCGGAGCTCTCCGGCGGGGAACAACAGCGCGTGGGACTGGCACGGGCCCTCGCCCGGCGGGCGTCGGTCTACCTCTTCGACGAGCCGACGGCGCACCTGGACACGCACGTCCGCGGTGTCTTCCTCGAGGAGCTCGTCGCCCGCCAGCGCGACAGCGGTGCGGCCGCGGTCTACGCCACGCACGACGCGGAGGAGGCACTCGGCCTGGCGGACCGGGTCGCGCTGCTGCGCGAGGGGCGGCTGCTGCAGGTCGGCACGCCGCAGCAGATCTACGGCGAGCCCGTGGATCTGTTCGCCGCCCGGCTCACCGGCCCCGCTTCCGTGGTGGACGCTCCGGACGGTTCCGCGAAGCTGCTCGTCCGGCCGGGCTGGGCCCGGCTCGGTGGCGACGTCGACGGCGACCTGCGCGCGGTCTGGTTCCGGGGGCCGCACTCGGACTACCTGGTCGACAGCCCGCTCGGCGAGCTCCTGATCCGGGAGCCCGGCGCCCCCCGTCACCCGGTCGGTGCCCGGGTCGGGTGGACCCTGGAGCGCAGCTGGCCCATCGGGTGACGCTTCAGTCGAGGAGCGCAGGCACCCGCGAACGGGTCTGCCGGTCGTTGACGATGGCCAGGTGCCGATCCGAGTAGTGGCGCAGCCGGGCGACCTGCCGTTCGGTCAGCCGGTCGCACACCCACTCCCAGTGCAGGGACACCCAGTCGCCGGGCTGCACGGTGCCCACCATCCCGACCCCGTCGACCGACTGCACGACGGTCTCGGGCACGGGCGGCCCGAGCTGGAGGGTGCGACCGTCCCAGCTCAGTGGCTGGCTCTCCACCACGACCTGGTCGCCCTGGACCGCCTGCACCCGTCCCCAGCGGATCCGGCACCGGTCCAGCACGGTGAGCGCGTGCGGCGCCTTGCGCCCGTCGGTCAGCAGGCCGGTGTAGGGGTAGATGCAGAACACCGCGAAACTGTGGTGCGGCACCCCGCCGGCGAGCACGCCCTCGGTGAGGGTCGAGAACGTCGCCCCTGTGACGGCGCGGAACCGGTCCTCCATGGAATCGCCCACCGCACGGGTGCTCACCAGGTCCAGCCGGGGACTGCCCACCCAGTAGGCCTCCACCACCCGGCGGTCCAGCGGGTCGGCCAGACCGGTGGCGCCCGCGATCAGCTGCAGGTACGGCCATGCGCCGGCGAACTGCTGCGCCATCGCGCGCAGGCCGCCGTCGTCCCGGCCGGCGACGCCGTACTCGAAGAGCCCGCCGGAGTCGGCCGGCCCGCAGTAGCCGTGTGAATTGGGCGCGAAGGCGTACCGGGCGAAGAGGACCGGTCCGGGAACCGCCCCCGGCCTCCGCTCAGCCACGGCGGTACTCCTCGCCCGCGTCCACGACGGGCGCGTCGGACAGCGCGCTCGCGTACATGTCGTCCAGCCGCTGCATCTCCTCCAGCGTCGCGCGCGCCTCCGCCTCGTCGATGACCTCCATCGCGAATCCGACGTGGACGACCACCCAGTCGCCGACGCGGGCTGCTCCGGGGCCGAGCAGGGCCAGCGACACCTCCCGGCCGACGCCGCCGACGTGCACCTCCGCGTGCGCCGCCGCGGGATCGGGAATGGCCACGATCTGACCGGGAACGCCCAGGCACATGCAGGTCTCCTCGCGTGGATCGCTGCGCGGCCGCGAGCGGTCCGGTAGGTGTGCGGTACCACTAGCCACCTTTCCCGCACCCAGCCCTACAGTCCAGCCATGCGGGTGGCTTTCGTGGGCAAGGGCGGCGCCGGGAAGTCGTCCCTGGCCGGGACGTTCGCCCGGCTGCTGGCCGGCAGCGGCGAGCGGGTGCTGGCGCTGGACTCCGATCCCATGCCCGGGCTGGCGTTCGCCCTGGGCGTCGACCCGACGGACGCCGGGCTGCCCGACGACGCGGTGGAGGAGTACGAGGAGGCCGGCCGGCGCCGGTACCGCCTGCGCCCGGGCCTGACCGGGCCCGACGCCATAGAGCGGTACGCGGTGCGGGGGCCGGACGGGCTGCGCTTCCTCCAGCTGGGCAAGGCCCGCGGGCCCCGGTGGAGCAACACCCGCCCGCACTGGGCGTACCAGCGGGTGCTGGACGACCTGCCCGGCGACGGGTGGAGCATCGTCGGAGACCTCCCGGGAGGCACCCGCCAGCCGTTCCTGACCTGGGGCCGCTACGCGCGCACGTTCCTCGTCGTGGTGGAGCCCTCCCCTGCGTCGCTGCTCTCCGGCCGGCGCCTGGCCCGGCTGGCCGCGACTGCCGGCGCGCCGCAGGTCGTCGCGGTGGCCAACAAGGTGCGGAATCCCGACGACGCGGAGCGAGTCGCTGCCGGCACCGGCCTGCCCGTGGTCGGCGCCGTCCCGTTCGACCCCGCGGTGGGCGACGCCGACCGGCTGGGCCGTGCCGTGGTCGACGCCGGGCCGGACACGCCGGCCGTCGCGGCAGTACGGTCGCTGGTGGACGACCTGCGCAACCGCGAGGAGGCCTCGTGAAGATCGCTGTGGTGGGCAAGGGCGGCTCGGGCAAGACGACGACGTCCGCGGTGCTGGCCCGGACACTGGCCCGCCATGGGCACGAGACGCTGGCCCTCGACTGCGACACCAACCCGAACCTCGGCATCTCGCTCGGACTGAGCGAGGAGGTGACCGAGCACCTGGTCACCGTGCGCGACGCCGTCAACGCCGGCGACGAGGCGCACGCCGGCAGCGCGGACGACCTGGTCGAGCGGTTCGGCACGACGGGCCCGGACGGCGTGCGGCTCGCCGTGGTCTCGGCGATCCAGAACCCGGAGCCGGGCTGCCCGTAGTGCGGCATCTCACCTGAGCAGTTGCTCGGGCAGCTGGAACGTCCCGGTCGGATCGTCGTCGCCGACTTCGAGGCGGGCCTCGGCACCGTCCTGCGCATGGACGGGGAACCGGTCGACGTCGTGGTCGTCGTCGTCGAGCCGACCGCCAAGTCGCTCGAGGTCGGTCGCCGCGCGGCGGAGGCGGTGCTGGCCGGCGGGCTGGGCCGCGTGGTCGTCACGGCCAACCGGATCCGCGACGCGGACGACGAGTCCCGGGTGCGCGCGGCCTTCCCCGGCCTGGACCCGGTGCTGGTGCCGGACGAGCCGGCGATCGTCGCGGCGGAACGGCGCGGCGAGGCCCCGTTCGACGCGGCGGCCGACTCTCCGGGCGTCCAGGCCCTGGTCCGCCTGGCCGAAGGCCTGCTGCCGCACTCGGCCGGGACGCATTAGGCAGGCGCGTCCTCGGCGAGGGCGTCCACCGCGCTCAGGACCTCCTCGAGGGCAGGCAGCATCGCCGGCGAGGGTGCCCGGATGCCGAGATCGCCTGCGCGATCCGCCGCGACGATCCGCTCCTCGTACGGCAGCACACCGGCGACCGCTAGTCCCTCCTCCGCCAGCGCGGCCCGCAGGTACTCCTCGTCCGCCGGCGTGCGCGCCTTGTTTCCCACGGCGAGCAGGCGCGGGATGCCCAGTTCGGCCGCCAGCGCGGCGGTCCGCGCGGCGGTCACCACCGACTTGCGGGTGGGTTCGCAGACGACCAGCAGGAGATCGGCATGGGCCAGCGTGCCGCCGGACCGGCTCAGATGCTCCAGCCCCGCCTCCATGTCGACCAGCGTCACGTCGACGTCCGCGAGGGCGTCGGCGAGCAGGCTGCGGACGGTGGCGTGCCCGCCGCAGGTGCACCCTGCCCCGGCCTGTGCCACCTTGATTGCCGAGAGGAGCGTCGGTCCGGCCGGTGTCGGCCGGCCGTACCGCTCGACCAGTTCGGCCGCTGACAGCCCACCCCCGCCGCCCACCACCGCGCTGCGCGGCAGCTCCGGAACGGCCTCGGTGTCCTCCAGCGACAGTCCGAGCGAGAGGCCCAGGTTGGGATTGGAGTCGGTGTCGATGGCCACCACGGCCCGTCCCTGCCCGGCCCAGGCGCCGGCCAGCAGACCCGCGACCGTCGTCTTGCCGACCCCGCCCTTGCCCACCACGCCGACCGTGAGGGCGGTAGAGCGTGCCACCGTCGTCATCCGGTGCTCCTCGCTGCGGGCGCTCGATAGTGGCGCAGGTCATCCGGCAGAGGCAGACTGCCACCACGCAGCCGAACCGTCGACACGCAGGAGACTGCACACATGACCAAGGTCCGCCGCGCTCGTGGCTGACACGGTGCCGACGCCGGAGGAGTCACTCGCCGAGCTCGGCCCGTTGCTGGACCGGCTCGAGGAGCTGCTCGGCGAGGTCGAGAGCTTCGACGAACCCGTCCAGGAGCGGGTGTTCGAACTCCTCGACGGCGTCGACGCGATCCACCGGCTGGCGGTCACCCACCTGGCCGATGCGCTCGGCGAGAGCGCCGAGACGGTGCGGTCGAGCGATCCCGCGGTCGCCTGGCTGTTCGAGGCCTACGGGGTCGGGGTGGACGACATCGCGGCCGCCAGCGCAGCGCTCGAGCCCGTCCGCCCGTACATCACCGAGCACGGCGGGGACGTCGAGGTGCTCGGCGTCGCGCGTGGCGTGGTGCGGGTGCGGCTCAGCGGCGCCTGCTCGGGGTGCACCTCGGCCGCCCAGACCCTCCGGTACGGGGTGGAGGAGGCGCTGCGGGAGAACCTGCCCGGATTCGTCGCGATGGACGTCGCGCCGGACAGCGGTGCCGCATCACATCCCCCGCCGGGCCCGGTGCTGCTGCAGATCCAGCCGCGACCCGCATGAGGGGACCGCCGGACCGTCAGTCCCCGCCGGGGAGGTGCTCGGCCAGCAGCCGGAGGACCTCCGCCGCGGCCACCTCCACGGCGCGTCCGGTCGCCGGGGACAGCCCCTGGCCCAGCCGGTCGGTGTCGACCGTCTGGACGCCCACCACGAGGGTCGCCCCCGGGAGCACGTCGAGGGCACGCGCCACCATCAGGGCCTTCTCCGGTGTCGCCAGGTGCATGTCGGCCAGCTCGTCGCGCCGCCGCTCGGGCGAGAGCGTCGCCACGTCGAGCACGTCGGGGCGCTGGACGACCACGGTGCCCGGGGGGCGGCCGAGATCGACGGCGTCGACCACGAGGAGCACGTCGACCCCGCGCAGCAGTTCCTGCACCAGGTGGATGCCGCCGATGCCGACCTCGAGGACGACGGCGCCCTCCGGCAGGTCCTCCGCGGCCAGGCGCTCGGCGACCGCGTGGCCGAAGCCGTCGTCACCCCGCAGGACGTTGCCGAAGCAGGCGACGATCGCGGTCACGGCAGCAGGGTAGGCGGGCCATGACAGCAGGCCGGCCGGAACCGCTCACCGCGCGACTCGCGCGCTATCCCGTCTCGCGCTATCCGGTGCAGCACGCCACGACGCAGTTCCATCTCGGCTCCGCGCTCCTGGCCGCCGGCGAACCGGCTGCCGCACGCGAGGCGCTGACCGTGGCCCGCCGCATCTTCGGCGAAGCGGGCCTGCGCCTGGAGGAGTCGAAGGCCGGCAACATGCTCGGCATCGCGCTGCGGGAGTCGGGCCGCCGGGCGGAGGCCGCGACGGCGTTCCGGGCGGTCGCGGAGTCGTTCGCGGCGCTCGGCCAACCCGCGGAGCAGGCCGCGGCGTCATACAACCTCGGGCTGGTTCTCCGCGACGCCGGGGATCCCGCCGGTGCACAGGTCGCCTGGACGGCCGCCGGCGAGTCCTTCCTGACCGTCGGCCGGCCGGCGCAGGCGGCGGCCTGCGCCCGGGAGCACGGCAGCTGCCTGCTCACGTCCGGCGATCCCGAGGCGGCGCGCCGGTTGCTCGAGGAAGCCGCCGTGCTCGCTGAACGCGCCGGTGACCTGCCGGGGCTCGGGGCCGCGCTCAACGTCCTGGGGTTGGCGCTGCTCGCCACCCACCGGCCGAGCGAGGCCGTGGAGACGTTCCGCCGGGCGCTGGGCGCCTTCCCCCGCACCGTGCGCCCCGCGGAGTACGCGATGGCCAAGGCCAATGTGGCCCTCGCCGCCGCGCAGGCCGGGCAGGAGGCCCGGGCCCGCCTGGCCGCCCGGCAGTCGCTCGCCGTGCCGGCCGCGGCCGGCACGGTGCGTTCGCAGGCCCGGCAGGTGCTCGCCGGACTGCCGCCGCCACCCGGGAACGACCTGCTGGACGTGCTGGACGACGAGCCGCCCGACCGCTGGACGGCCACGGTGCGCGAGGAGGTGCTCCGTCTGGTCGAGGCCCCGGCTCCCGAGCGGCAGGCCGCCGTGGCCGGCTTCCTCGAAGGCGCGCTGGGCCGCCCGGCCGCGACCCTGCCCCTCGTGCAGAACCTGCTGCACGTGCTGCTCGAACTGCCACCCGCGGCATACGACCCGATGGTGCGCGCCGTGGTCGCGGCCGCCGGTGATCCGGGGCTGTCGGCGGAGGACCGGGATGCGCTCGCCCGCACGATGCAGTCGGCCATGGCCCGGTTCCCCGTCCCGCAATGGGACCGGCTGGCGGCCGATTTCGAGGGGGCCGCCGCCGGGAGCGGTGCGACGCTCGGCTGGCGATGAGCGACGACCTGGTCGCCGGGGAGCTGGCGCAGCTGCTCGGCCCGCGTCCGGTCCGCAGCTATCCGGCCCTGCTGTCCACCGAGCCGGAGGCGATGGCCTGGGCACGGTCCGGTGCACCGGCCGGTGCCGTCGTCGTCGCCGACTACCAGGCCTCGCCGCGGGGCCGCGGCGGCTGGCCGTGGCACGTCCGTCCCGGGCGGGGACTGGGCTTCTCGATGGTCCTGCACCCTGATCTGCCGCCGGAGCGGGAGGGCTGGCTCTACGTGACCGCATCCGTCGCCCTGGCCGACGCGCTGGGCGACGTCCGCTTCGGGTGGCCGGACACCGTTCTGGCGCAGGACGGGGACACCGTGCTCGCCCGGCTGGGCGCCTTCGTCCAGCTGGGGCCCCAGCGGACGGAGTGGGCCGTGGCCACGGTGCTCGTCGAGGACGCGCTCCCACCGCGCGGGCCGCTGCTGGCCGGGCTGGCCGCGGCGGTCGAGGAGCGACTGGCCCAAGCCGCGGACGCCGTGCTCGAGGCCTACACGCCCCGGTGCACGACGCTGGGCCGATCCGTCCGTGCGCGGATGATCCCGCTGGGTCCGACGGGGCCCAGCGTCGCCGGCCAGGCCGTCGACGTGCTGACCGACGGAGCCCTCGTCCTGCACACGGCGCGCGGCAACCGCGTCGCCGTCCGGCCGCCGAACCTGGGCCTGCTGGAACCGTCCGGGCCGGGCGACGACGGCGATCTCGATGGCGCGGCGGAGGGCATGTAGGTGTGCGCGTCATGTAGTAGCGTCCGGGCGTGATGCTGGTCACACCAGGTGCGGCGGCACCCACGGTCCGGTCCGCGCTGAGCAGCGCCTCCGTGCGATGGAAGCTCGGCTGGTGCGCGGGTGGGGCGGTCGTGGTCGTCAGCGCCGGGCTGCTGCTGACGATCATCGGGTACGCCCGCCGCATCGCCCGGCAGGCCGACGAGATCACGGCCGCGCTGGAGGGCACGCGCCAGAACACCGCTCCGCTGTTCGACCTCGTGGGGGTCAATCGCCACCTCGAGCGCATCCTCGCCCCATCGGAGGAGAAGCCGTGAACCGCGGCGAGCACCTGGCCGCCGTCGCCGGACTGGGTGCCGGGGCCGCGGTCATCGGCGTGGCGGGCCTGCTGCTGCACCGCACACTGGCCGTGGCCCAGGAGATCGGCCGGTACGCCGACGACATCGCGGCAGCCGCCTCCGCGCTGCGCGGCAACACCGAACTCGCGGGGCACCTGACGACCTTGGGAGCGGGGGCCGCCCGCCTCCGTGCCGCCGCGGACGGTTCGGCGGCGGAAGGGGCGCGTCGATGAAGCACCGGGATCCGAACGAACTGCGGTGGCTCGCCACCCTCGCCGGCGGCGGAGTGGCCGTCCTGGCGGTCGCGGGGCTGCTGGAGACGCTGCGCCGCAGTGTCGTGAACGTCGACGAGGCGGTCGACCGGGTGTGGACGGCGGGGAAGCTGGTCGCGCAGAACACCCAAGCGGGGCACCTGCTGCGACAGACGACGGCGCGGGCGGCGACGTTGCGCGATCACCTGGAGTCGGCGAACGGCGCGAAGGAGCGTGCTCGGTGAAGAAGCGTCTGATCGCACTCACCCTCGGCGAGGTCGCCGTCCTGGTCGGCGCACTGGCCGGCTACCTCGTCGCCATCACCCGCACCCTGCGAGACGTCTCCCAGACGCTGGCCCGGATCACCATGGGCGTCCGCGCCATCGAGCGGCAGACCGAGCCGATCGGACCCGCGCTGCGGGAGGTGAACACCGACCTCGACGCCGTCGCGTCGGCACTCGAGCGCGGCTGACCTCCGGGATCCCGCCTCGAGGGCCGGTCAGGAGCCGGCCTGCTCCAGGGCCTCGGCCGGCAGCGTGTAGTCGCCGCTCATGACGAATTGCACGTCGCGGAACTCGCCGAGCTCCGCGCAGCCCTCGGGGGCGAAGCAGAAGAAGTACCCGGCGATGGTGCCCTCCCCGCGCAGCTGCTCGTAGGGCCCCGTCCCGCCGACAATCTCCAGAGAGCCTTCCCACACGACGGTCTCGGCCGTGGCCTCCACCGCCTGCGCGGTCCACTCGATGCGGATGCGGTCCTTCTCCGGGTCCGGCACCGGGTCGGGATCGGGCGTCACCCCCGGTCGCAGCTGGCAGACGGTGAGCTCCAACGTGCCATCCAGTTGCATCGCGCCGTCATCCCCCTCCGTGACTTCGAACTCCAGCGGATGGGAACGGCTCGACACCGGGACGCGGCTGCCCTCGACCAGTCCGTTGAAGGCGGGTAGGTCACCGGAGATGTTGTTGACCGGTGCGTTCCCGGTGCAGGGAATGGCGGCGTAGCGATAGGGGCCCTCGCCCTGGGCCGTGCCGTCCCACGGGTTCGGCTGCTGTTCCTCGACGCCGGCGCCGGCGTAGGGAGTCGTGTGAGCCATCTCGATCATGCTGAACGACCCGCGGATCTCGTCCTCGTCCCGCTGCAGGACCGGACGGCCCTCCTCGGCGCTGTCCGGCGCCGTCGCGGCAGGCGGTTCTTCGGCGGCCGGATCGTCGTCCCCGCTGCCGCAGGCCGCCAGCAGCAGGCTGGCAGCCAGTACGAGGCTCACGGACAGTGCGCTGCGAGGCATGGCTGTTCTCCCTTGTGGCGAAGGCGTCACGACGGGGTCACCCCCTATGGCGGCCGGATCCGGATGCTCGCACGTCGGAGCGTCGTCCGGAACGGTTTGACGGCCCCGGCTCGTGGTGGCACGGTCGACCCGGACGCCGAGGTCGGTGGAGGTGCATGATGCGCGGCATCGTGATCGGGTTCTGCAGCGCTCTGTTCCTGGTGACCAGCGGCACGGGAGCACTGGCCTGCGACACCGGATCCTGGCTCCAGGTCAGCGGTGCAGCCGGAGCCGGGACGCCGGTGACCGTACACGGGGGCGGCCTCGAACCAGGCCCGCTCACGTTGGTCTGGGACCGCTCGGGTGGCGAGATCCTCGGCTCCGCATCCGTCACGCTCGACGGGCGGATGGCGGTCGACGTCCAGATTCCCGCCACCGCCGCCGGACGGCACAAGATCATCGCTGTCCCCGCCGCTGCGGCCGGGTCGCCGGTCGACCTGCACGCCTGGACCGACGTGGTGGTCGCCAGCGCGGTGGTTGAGCCGCGGCCCGCGCCGGTGAGCACGGGTCAGGCCACGGCGGAGTCTTCGCTGGGAAAGCAGGTCGGGGCCGGACTCGCCGCTCTCCTGGTGGTCTTCCTGGGTCTCGCCGCCCGGCGCCGGCGCGCGGCCGTCCGTGCAGCGGCGGGCAGTACTCGCGAGATCGACGGCCTCGACACCGAACTCGCCGAATGGCTCGGCGAACACGAGCACGAACGTCCTTCCGTGACGGGCTCGCCGGCCGGCCCCTGACAGCCGCGGGCCGCCCGCACGCCGACCGTCACGGCGTGCGCACTGCCTCCAGCGCCGTCAAGCGGTCGAGTTCCTCGACGAGCGCCCACCACAGGCCCCAGTCGCGGTGGTCCATCCCGTCGCTGCCCGCGCCCGCCGCGATCCGGAGCCGGAGCTCGTCCCGCAACCGGAACGTGGCACCCCAGCGGGCGTCCCGGTCGAGGCGCACCAGCTCGTCCAGCAGCGCGCGAACTGCGCGCAGCGCGGCCGAGTCCCCGAGCCGATCCCCCTCGAGGAGCGTGCGCAGCTCGCCGGCGAGTTCGAGCAAGGGGGCTCGGCGCACCTCGGCCCGCACGATCGCCAGAGCGTCGTCGAATGCGGCGGCGGCCGACGGGCTCAACCCCTCCCCCGGCCCGACCTCGTCGGGCTCCACCTCCACCGTCACCGTCCGCGCCGGCAGCGCCCCCAGCCCGACGGCGACCTCGACGACGAGGTCCACGTGGACGTAGCCGACGACCGCGTCCCCGACCGCCGCCTGCACCTTCTCCGGTGTCAGCCGCGGCGGATCGATCCGCCGGCGCTCGACCGTCCCGGGCCTCCGTCCGCGCCGGACCGCCGAGACGAGCACGAGCAGGTCGGGGCGCAGGTCCTCCAACCGCTGCGCGACAGCCACCGCCCCGTAGTACAGGTCCTCGACGAGGACGCCGGAGCCGAGGCCTTCGCCGAGGAGCCGCTCGACGGCCAGCCGGCCGAGGTCGAGGTCGCGCTGGAACAGCTCGCTCACCCCACCGACGAGGACGGTCACGGGCATCCCATGCCCGTGAGTCGCCATGCCGTCAGTCACCACCGCAGGAGCAGGTGTTGACCTCGCGCACGACCTCACCGGCACCGGTGTGGACGTGTGTGGTGCACGGCATGCACGGGTCGAAGCTACGGATGGCCCGCAGCATGTCGATGCTGGTGAAGTCCGACGGATCGGACATCTTCTCGAGGATGGGCGTGTTCATCACGGCCTCCTCGTACGGGCCGGGTTGATCCCAGGGGTCGCGCGGTGAGGCGTTGATCGTCGACGGCGTGCAGATCTGGTAGTTGGTGATCTTCCCCTTGTCCATGACCAGGTGGTGCGTGAGCCACCCGCGGCCGGCGCCCCACCAGCCCACGCTGATCCGCTCGTCCTTGGGGATGGCCTTCTCCAGCTCCTGCGGGTCGAGGGCGGCGACCCGGCGTTCGCCCTGCCGCTGCATCTCGTAGGCCTGCAGCAGGCTCTCGAGACCGACCAACTGGCTGAACAGGTAGTGGTAGGCGCGGCCGCGGTTGCGCTCGAAGGCGTTCCACTTCTCCGGCACGTGCCACTCGACCTCGCTCTCCGCGGTCGTCCCCCTGGGGATCACGAACCGCATGCCCGAGCCGCTGGCCGACATGAACTGGCTCTCCGGCATCTTCTGCGCCTTGGCGGTCATGAGGAGCCGCGAGTACGCACCGGCCTCGACGACCTGGCGATCCCACCGGGGGGTGCAGGCCCAGGTGTACTTGTCCTTCCAGTTCTTGGCGCCGGGCTTGGGCAGGGTCCGCTTGTTCCAGGGGTGGTAGGGCGACAGCGGGTTGCCCAGCGGGTCGGTGGGGAAGCGGGAGGTCGAGGACTCCTCGTAGAAGGAGTGCTCGACGAACTCCTCCCAGCCGATGTTGATGTCGGTGAGCCGGGTGGTCACGAGTTCGCCGTCGATCACCACGCCCGGTGTCGACCAGCGCTTCTCGCCCCAGTCGTTGCAGTTGGCGTACGTGGCGTCGTAGGCGTACGGGTCGTCCCAGTAGCCGGGATCGATCTGGCTGGTCGGCCGGTAACCGGTCAGCTGGTAGCGGTCGTCGGCCTCGTAGAAGAACGTGGGGATGTCGTCCCACACCGCGATCATCCGCCGGGCGTAGTCGTAGATCTTGCCCAGCCGCGAGTGGTACTCGTTGAGCGTCTGCAGGGTCAGGGTGGTCGAGACACCACCGGGCACGACGTTCTCCGGATGCGGGTACTTGCCGGCCAGGAGCACCACCATCTCGCGCGAGAGCCGGGTGAACTCCAGTCCCTCCCGATAGAGCTTGCCGGTCAGCGGGTTGAGTGCCTCCATGAGCTCGGCCATGGTCGAGAAGCCGTGGATGTCCGCGCTGGGGCACTTCCACCCCTCGGCCTTCGTCCACAGTTCCGGATTGGTCGTCTTGACGACCGACTCCGAGTAGTCGGGCCCGGCGAGCAGGTACAGGTGCAGCGGATTGTCGTATCCCATCTCGGCCGCCTCGACCATGTTGCGCACCACCGTCCCCAGCGGCGGCGGCGTGATGCCCATGGCGGACTCGATGGCGTACGCGGCGGCATGCGAGTGCACACCACCGCACACCCCGCAGGCGCGGGAGGCCACGAAGATGGCGTCCCGCGGATCACGTCCCATGAGGATGACCTCGTATCCCCGGAACAGCGTCGCCACGGCGTGTGAGTCGAGATACGCGCCGTTCTGGAGGTCGGCGGTCACGTGCACCGCCAGGGCGCCGGCCACGCGGGTGACCGGGTCCATGTTCAGGTCCTTGATGTGCCCGTTGCGGGCCACCAGGCGCTCGATGCGGGCGGTGCGCTCCTCCTCGGTCAGGCCCACATCCGGCTTGGTCACCGTGACGTCGTACGGATTGGGGATGCCGCCGCGCAGGGTGGCCCGCCCGCGCTCGTCGAACTCGACGGGCAGGGTCTTGAAGCACATCGCGTCTCCTCTGTCGGTCGGACGCGGGACAGCTCAGACCCGCGGGTCGGGGCTGCCGCCGCTGGGTGCTTCGTCGCGCCTGCCCCACACCTCGGCCTTCGCCTTCCCCCGGTCACCCGAGCGGCGCAGCATGTCGTAGAACTTGTGGTTCACCTGGGCCAGGACCGACGGCTCGGCCATCTCCCGGCCGAATCCGCTGGGCGTCGCACCTTGCCGGTCCCAGCGCACCTCGCGGTTGAGGTTGTTGTTGCTGAACTTGCGCAGCGGCCGGATGACGCTGCCCACCATCCGGGAGACCGTGGTGGAGGCGAACGAACCGGGCGGCCGCTTGTAGAAGGGGGTGAACTTGTCGGGGAAGCCGGGCATCGTGCAGCCGATGCACGGCCCACCGGCGTTCATGCAGCCCCCGACGTGGTTGATCATGCCGCGCGAGGTGATGTTGCAGTTGACCACCGGCCCCCAGCAGCCGACCTCGACGAGGCACTCGGGGTCACCGAACTCCTCGGCGAAGTCGCCCTCCTCGTAGTACGCGCCGCGCACGCAGTTGCGGTGCACCGTCTCGCCGAACAGCCACGCCGGCCGGCCCAGCTCGTCGAACTCCGGCAGGGGGCCGAAGCCCTGCAGGAAGTACAGGATCGCGGCGACGGTCTCGGTGAAGTTGTCACCGATGGGCGGGCAGCCGGGGACGTTGACCACCGGGACGCCGAAGGTGGAGCGGTAGTCCTTGCCCAGCCAGTCCATCAGGCTCATCGCGCCGGTGGGGTTGCCCTCGGCCGACGGGACGCCGCCCCACGTGGCGCACGTCCCGATGGCCATCATCGCCGCCGCATTGGGCGCCAGCCGCGCGACCCACTCGGACGCGGTCACGGGCCGCATCTCGCCGTCCGGCCCCCACGGCTCCTCCCCCTGGCCGGCCCAGTAGCCACCGGAGGCATAGGCGGCCAGCTCGTCCGAGATGGAACCTTCCAGCACGACGGCGTAGGGCGCGTTCAGCGTGCCGGCGATCGCCTCTTCCGCGGCACGCACGTAGTGCGGGCCCGATTCCATGTTGAGCACCGGGTGGTGGAGGACCACTCGAGGCAGCCCTGGATGCGCCGTCAGCAGCAGGCTCTCGATGGACGGAGTCGTCGCACCCGTGACTGCGACGCTGCAGCCGTCGCAGCTCATGCCCGCGAACCAGAACACGTGCAGCTTCTCCAGCGGACCGAACCGCTTCGGGTGCCTGGCGTCGGCCACCGAAGAGAGCATGTCCTCGGTGACCGCGCCGGAGGGCAGGCCGAAGGCACCGACCTCCTCCTTGTCGTGGAAACGCTCCACCGGACCGAGCGCGTCGAGCAGCTCCTGAGCCGGGGTGCGGGCCTGCAGCTTCGGCGATCTGGTCTGTCGATCTTCCATGCCATGCTCCCGGGGGAGAGGACGCCGGTAGATGCACCGTACAGCTAGCCGGCCGGCCCGGTGTAGCGTGCATCACACCTCGGTCACGGCTCGGAGACGCTGACGTGGATGAATTGCACCCGCCCAAGTCGGAGGCGCTGCGCAGCCTCTACTGGCGCAGCGAGATCCTCCAGGTCATGTTCTGGCTGCGCGGGGAAGGCCTCGGCGACGTCGTCGACGCGCCGCTGCTCGAGCGCTTCCTGGGAGTCGAGGCCCGCGTCGGGCTCGCGTACCTGGACCAACTGGTCGTCGACGGCTTCCTCGAACGCGTCGCCACCGGCTACGCCCTCTCCGCAACCGGGATGGCGGAGGGTCGCACGGAGTTCGCCTTGAGCTTCTCCGACCTGACCCGTCCCTCGCACGGCGAATGCAGCGCCGACTGCTGGTGCCACAACTCCGTGGAGGAGGCGCTGGCCTGCGCCGCCGAGCGTCCGCTCGGCGGGAACTCGTGACCCGGACGCCGCCCGAGGAGGTTGCCGTCGGGCTCCCCCGCAACTACCTCCGTCCCTGCCTGCTCCTCCTGCTGGCGGAGGGCACGTCCCACGGGTACGAGTTGCTGGAGCAGGTGGCCGCCCTCGGCCTGGACCGGGTGGATCCCGGCGGGCTGTACCGCAGCCTGCGAGCCATGGACGAGGAAGGACTCGTGCGCTCCACCTGGCAGCCGTCGACGACCGGACCGGCCCGGCGGACGTACGAGTTGACCGACGAGGGCCGCGAGTGGCTGCACGCGGTCGCCGGATCGCTGGCCGAGTTCGCGCGCAGCCTCGACGTCTACCGCAGGCGCTACGAGGCACTGGCCCTCGACGCCAGCCAGGCGCGGACGTGAGGCTGGCCGTCGCGGGCAAGGGCGGGGCGGGCAAGACCACGCTGTCGGCCACCGTGGCGCTTCTCGCCGCCCGAGGGGGTCGGCGCGTCGTGGCCGTCGACGCCGACGCCAATCCCAACCTGGCCACCGCTCTCGGGCTGCCCTCGGCAACCGCTCCGCCGCCCCCTGTCCCGCCGTCGCTCGTGTCCCGGCGGCGGGGCGGCGCCGGACTGCTCGAGCCGGTCGACGAGGTGCTGGACCGGTACGCGGTGGCCGGGCCGGACGGCATCCGGCTGCTCGCGATGGGCGCTGCTGCGCACGCCGACGAGGGCTGCCTGTGCGCCGCCCACGCCGTGGTCTCCTCCGTGCTGGAGGACCTCGGCGACCCGGGACTGCTGGTCGTCGTGGACATGGAGGCCTCCCCGGAGCACCTCAGCCGGGGCACCATCCGGCACGTCGACGCGGTGCTGCTGGTCGCCGAGCCGTATTACCGCTCGCTGGAGACGGTCCGGCGGATGAGCGCCCTCGTGGCCGAGCTCCCGGTACCGACGGTCGCGGTGGTGGCCAACAAGCTCCGCTCCCCCGGCGACCTAGACGCCGTCGAGGAGTTCTGCGCTCGGCACGACCTCACCTTCACCGGGGCGATCCCCTGGAGCGACGCCGTGGGGGCGGCCGACCGGGCGCGGGTGCCGGTCGTGCACTGGCCGGAGGCCCGGGACGTGGTCGTCGCCGCGCGAACCCTGGCCGCCTCCCTCGGCCGCATCACCGGAGACCCGCTGTTCGACTGACCGACGACACGTCGGCGCACAGGCAGGCTGGAGTCGTCGCTCCGGGTGCATGCCCGGATACTTCGCCGTCGCCGAGTCGCGGACGATGTCGATGACCTCTCAGGGATGCCCTGAAGCGTGACCTCGAGGACCGGCCGGCCGCGCGGTGATGACCGAGGCGGTCACCGGCCACGCCGTCACAGAAGCGACGGCCGCGCCGACGGACTCGCTGCCGTACTCGGCGGTTTCGCTGGCGGTGAGGTAGATGATCAGCCAGACCGCCAGTACGACCAGCACGACGCCTCCCACGATGGAAGCGATGAGCCGCAACGACCGCGGCCTCCGCTGCTCCGGGTCGGCCGGCCCTCGCTGCTGTCGCCGGTCATCATGATCGCCAGGAGTGCTCATCGTTCCTCCTCGTCTCGTGGTCCTGGTCTGCCCGTCTCCACGCCGAACAATCTTCCGATCAGTGATGTCGACCGCCTCCTGACCGCCCATCCGGCAGCCGCCGCCGCTGCTTCCGGCCAGGAGCTGGCCCGCGGGGGCTGCTGTTCGGTGTCGGTTGGCTCCGGAACCTGCGGGTAGGCCACCGGGCAGCCGTGTCCGAAGCGCCGAGGAGGACCGATGACCGAGAGCACTCCGGGCAGTTCCACCAGCGATCTGCTGCAGTCGCTGAGCGCAGACCTCAGCGCCCTGGTCCGCCAGGAATTCCAGCGGGCTCAGCAGGAGATGACCGGCAAGGCCCGGCAGGCCGGGGGGCCGGTGCGCTCCTCGGTGCCGCGGGTGTTCTCGGCGCCATGACGATCGGGAGCTCGACGGCCCTGCTCCTGCGCCTGCTGGACCGGCGGCTCTCCCCCACCGCCTCGGCCGCCCTGGCCACCGGTCTGTACGCCGGCGGCGCCGCCGCGCTGGGAGCCGCTGCCCTCGCGGAACTGCGCCGGGCCTGGCCGCTCGTGCCGGAGGAGACGGTGGTGAGCCTGCGGGACGACGTGCGGGCCGCGTCGGCTCCCGAACGCCCGACGACGACCTGAGCAGCCGGCCTCACGCCTCCAGCGAGGCCCGCCGGGCTTCCGGGACCACGCGTTCCGGGGCATCCGGCACATGGGGGACCGGCGGCTGCCGTTCCGTGTCGCCGACACGGACCACCCGCCACAGCAGGACGACGGCGGCCAGCAGGTAGACCGGCATACCGGCCATCCACATGAGCGCACCGGCCACCTGCTGGTCGACCACCGGATCGAAGCCGTGCTCGGCGGCCGCTCCGACGTAGACGTCGTACCAGGGCGTCGTCGAGAACAGCATGGCGCCGCCGAGCACCGCCTCACCCAACGCCGGGATCAGCACGGCGACCAGTCCGGCCACCAGCTGCCCCAGGCGCCGGCGCGGAACGCGGAGCACGTTCCACCAGAAGACCAGGGCGGCCGCCAGGAAGGTGAGGTGCTCCACGATGTGCACCGGCGTCGACAGGAGGGCGGCCTCGTACGCGGCCGGCAGGTGCCAGGCCAGGACGACGGCCAGGTAGAGGACCGCGACGACCAGGACGACCGCGGGTCGGCGGGCCCCCCGCACGAGCCGCGCCCACGGGCGGGCGACGACCGGTCGGACCGGCTCGGGCAGGGCCGCGATGATCCGGGGCACCGGATCGGCGAGCACGAGCAGCGGTGCGGCCACGAGCGTGAGGAGCAGGTGCTGGACCATGTGGGCGAGGAGGTAGTCCTCGCCGAGCCGCTCGATGGGCGAGGCCAGCGCGGCAGCGAGCGCGACGATGCCGAAGACCCATGCCACGCCCGGCCCGACCGTCGTCCAGGGCGACCGCCGGCGCGGCGCCGTCCAGGCGAGCAGGCACGGATAGCCGAGGGCGACCAGCGCGAGGAACGCCAGCGGCAGGACCGGCCAGTCCTGCGCCGCCCCGCCCACGTGGGCGAGAACGCTGCCCGTCGCCCTGTCCCCGGTCACCTGCGTCCTCCGGCGATGGTCTCGTCGGGCACCCTGTCCATCGTCCGAGTGTCGTGCGCGGCGACCCCCGCCGCAGGCCGGTCCGCTCGCACGAGTCCGTCGCCTGCGGTTGTGGAGCAGGGTCGTTAGGGTCGCAACGGTACGGGGGACGGCCCACCCGGCCGCCCCGCGCACCGCCACGACAGGGGGTACGTGATCTTGTACACCGAAGCCCTGCCGGTGGCGGCGCCGGCACCGGGCTCGGTGCTCGATCCCGTGGGCCCCGACGCCGCGTCGATCGCGGGCCTCACCTGGTTCATGATCGCGCTCGGGGGCCTGCTGTGGCTGGCCACGGTGGTGTTCCTCGTCCTCGCGCTGCGGCACCGTGCACGCCGGGCACCTCAGCGCAACACCCGGGGCGCCAAGGCCTTCATCGCGGTGTGGGGCGTGGTCATCCCCATGCTCGTCCTGCCCGCGGTGTTCGCCTACAGCCTCGTGGTGGGGATAGGGGTCTCCCGGCCCGCACCTCCCGAGGCCCTGGACATCGAGGTCGTCGGCTACCAGTTCTGGTGGGAGGTCCGCTACCCCGACAGCGGCGTGGTCACCGCCAACGAGGTGCACGTCCCCGTCGGACGCCCCGTCCAGTTGCAGCTGAACTCCGCGGACGTCATCCACAGCCTCTGGGTGCCTCCCGTCTCCGGCAAGGTCGATCTCGTGCCGGGCCGGGAGAACACGATGACCTTCCAGGTCGACGAACCCGGCACCTACCTCGGCGAGTGCGCCGAGTTCTGCGGCATCCAGCACGCGCGCATGCAGTTCGTGCTGGTGGCGCAGCCGGAGGAGGAGTTCGAGGAGCACCTGCGCACTCTGCAGCTGTCCTCGGGAACGCCGGACACCGACCCGGAGCGAGCCGGCCGGGACGTGTTCCTGTCCGCCTCCTGCGGCGACTGCCATCGCATCGAGGACGTCAGCGAGGGGGGTATGGCCCCGGCCCCAGACCTCACCCACCTCGCCTCGCGCGACACGATCGCCGCCGGGATGCTCGAGAACAACCGCGGCAACCTGGCCGGCTGGATCCTCGACCCGCAAGGTCTCAAGCCGGGGGTGCGCATGCCGCCGAACAACCTCGGCGGCGACGACCTGCAGGCGCTCCTCGTCTACCTGGAGAGCCTGGAATGACGCTGCTGCGGGACCGACCGGGCACCGAGGACCCGCTGGCCGAGGCCTGGGCCACCCCCCGTGGGCTGGCCGGGTCCCTGACCGCGCTCAACCACAAGCAGGTCGCCCAGCGGTTCCTCATCACCGCGTTCGTCTTCTTCGCCCTCGGCGGCATCCAGTCGCTGTTCATGCGCTGGCAGCTCGGCAGCGCGGAGAGCACGTTCCTCGACGCGCAGACCTACAACGAGCTGTTCACCATGCACGGCACGACGATGATGTTCCTCTTCGCCGTGCCCGTCGGCGAGGCGTTCGCGATGTACGTCCTGCCGCTGATGCTGGGCACCCGCGACCTGCCCTTTCCCCGGTTGACGGCGTTCGGCTACTACATCTACGTCCTGGGCGGAATCTTCCTCTACGCCAGCTTCTTCTTCGGCGAGGTCCCGGACGGTGGCTGGTTCTCCTACGTCCCGCTGACCAACGGGGAGTACTCCCCCAGCTCGTCGATCGACTTCTGGCTGCTCGGCGTCACGTTCGTCGAGATCGCGACCATCGGCGGAGCCATCGAGCTGGTGGTCCTCATCCTCCGCAACCGGGCCCCCGGCATGAAGATCAGCCGGATGCCGCTGCTGGCCTGGAACGTCCTGGTCACCGGGGTGTCGATCATCTTCGCGTTCCCGCCGCTGGTCGTGGCCAGCGTGCTGCTGGAACTGGACCGCACGGTCGGAACGCACTTCTACGACCCCGCCACCGGTGGCGACGCGTTGCTGTGGCAGCACCTGTTCTGGTTCTTCGGGCATCCCGAGGTCTACATCATCCTGCTGCCCGGGCTGGGCATCGTCTCCACGATCGTGCCGGTCCTCGCCCGCACCCGGATCGTCGGCTACAGCCTGATCGCCGTGTCGACCGTCGCGATCGGCATCCTCGGTTTCGGCGTCTGGGTGCACCACATGTTCACCACCGGCCTGCCGCAGCTCGGGCTCGCGTTCTTCTCCCTGGCCAGCCTCTTCATCCCCATCCCGAGCGCGATCCAGATCTCGGCGTGGATCGCCACCCTGTGGCAGGGACGCGTTGTCTGGAAGACGCCGTTGCTCTACGTCGTGGGCTTCGTCGTCATCTTCGTGGCCGGCGGCGTCACCGGCGTGATGGTGGCCTCCGTGCCGTTCGACCAGCAGGCGCACGACACCTACTTCGTGGTCGCGCACTTCCACTACGTCCTCATCGGCGGGATGCTCTTCCCGGTGCTGGCCGGGTTGTACTTCTGGTTTCCCAAGATCACCGGCCGTCTGCTGTCCGAACGCTCCGGCAAGCTCAGCTTCTGGCTCACCTTCGTCGGGTTCAACCTCACCTTCTTCCCGCTGCACATCACCGGACTGCAGGGCATGCCGCGACGGGTCTACACCTACGCGGAGAACACCGGCTGGGAACCGACGCAGGCACTGTCCACGATCGGCAGCATCGTGCTCACGACCGGCCTCCTGGTGACGCTCGGCAACGTCATCTCCAGCGCGCGGTACGGCGAGGGGGCCGGCGACGACCCCTGGGGCGGCGAGACCCTCGACTGGTGGGTGAGCTCGCCGCCGCCGGCTTACAACTTCCGGGCCATCCCGGAGGTGGCCGGCCGCTCCCCGCTGTGGGACACCCAGCCGTTCCAGCCGCGGTACGACCCGTCGACGTGGCAGGAGGAACTGCTCGAGCCCCCGGGCCAGGTGCGGCAGACCGTGCTCACCAGCCTGCTCGACGCGGCGCCCGAGGAAGTCGTCACGCTGCCGAAGCAGTCCTGGTGGCCGCTGCTGATGGCTGCCTTCCTCGTGCTGGCCCTGGGTGGCGTGCTCGTCTCGGTCTACCCGCTCTCGCTGGCGGGCCTCCTCGGCTCGGTGTGCGTCGGGATCGCGTGGACCTGGAGCAGGGAGGACGGCTCGTGAGGACCAGCGGGTACGCCGGCGACCCGGCGCCCCGGCCCGCCCCGGCCATCGCGCGGGACTCCGGCTGGTGGGGGATGCAGCTGACCCTCTGGGTGCTGATCTCGATGCTGGCCGCGCTGCTCTTCTCCTACTACTACCTGCGGACCGGTGCCTCGACCTGGCCGCCGCCGCCGGCCGAGGACCCGGTCCTGTGGCGGACCGGGATCGCCACAGGGTTGCTGGTCCTCAGCGTGGTGCCGGCCGCGGTCGTCCACGTCGCGGCCCGATCCGGGCGCGCCGGGGGGCGACTGCCCGCCGCGCTGGCCGTCGCACTGGTCATCGGCGCGGCGTTCCTGGCCATCCAGCTGGCCGACTATCCGGCCAACGGCATCGATCCGCAGCGGGACGTCTACGGCTCGCTGGTCCTGGCCCTCGCCGGGTTCCACCACATCAACGCCGTTCTCGTCCTCATCGGGTTCGCCGTCGTCGCCCTGAAGGTGCGCGGGGATCGGATGCAGCCGCGCGACCAGCAGATGGCGGTGACCGTGGCCTACTACTGGTACTTCGTCGTGGGTTCCTGGCTGGTGATCGCCTTCACCCTCTACCTCACGCCGAGGTTCTGGTGACGGCGGCGACCCCGGAGACGAAGCGGCCGGGCGTCCGGCCGATCATCTTCTGGTTCGCGGTGACCGGTGGCACCGCCGCCTGGCTGCTGCACCTGCTGGCCGGCTACTGGACGATCGAGGCCAGCTGCCCGACCGACGGCCTCGGGCTGCCGGTGTTCCTCGTGATCCTGACGGTGCTCCTCACGGCCGTCGTCGCCGCCGCCTGCTACGCGGCGTGGTGGACGCTGCGCCGGCTGCCCGATCCCAGGACCGGCGAGGTGGACGCCCCGACCGCGCCACGGCCGCCGCTGTGGCCGACGAGCGAGCGGCGCCGGGTGCTGCGGGAGCAGGCGCAGGAGTACCCGGCCCGGGCATGGGACGCCGTGCCGGACACGGCGCGCAACCGCTTCCTCGTCACCGGCGGCCTGTACATGAACCTCCTGTCGCTGGGCATGGTCGGGCTGGGGATCGTTCCGGTGCTGGCGATCGGACCGTGCTGGTGAGAGGAGCGTGCTGGTGACCGGGCGATGGTGGGCCGGCGCGCCGACGGCGGCAGGCCTGGTGTTCGGCATCGTCGTCCTGGGCGGCTGCAGCAGCCTCGTCGAGGACACCGGGGAACCTCCCGGCGCACCTCAGGCGGGGCAGGAGCTGCTGCGCGAGTACGGCTGCCTGGCCTGTCACCAGGTCCCTGGGGTCGCCGGCCCGCAGGGCAGCGTCGGCCCCCCGCTGGCCGGCATCGCCGACCGCCGCACCATCGCCGGGATGCTGCCCAATACCCCGGACGACCTCGCCCGGTGGATCCAGGACCCGCAGGAGATCAACCCCGGCACCCTCATGCCCGACGTCGGCGTGACCGACGAGGACGTCGACGACATCGTCGCCTACCTCTACACGCTGGAGCGTCCGTGACCTCGCCCGACCGACGGAGACAGCGGCGCGGCGGGACGCTGCTCCCCCTCCTCGCGCTCGTCGCAGGGTGCGTGGGGCTGACCCTCCTCGTGCAGCCGGCCGACGCGGCCCCGGCGCCCGAGCCGGCGCGAGTGGACGTCGCAGCGGGCGCGTCGCTGTACCTGCGGTACTGCGGGCTGTGCCACGCCAACGACGGCAGCGGCGTCCCCGGAACCGGGGCCGCCGCCGGACCGGACCTGCGCGGCCTGCCGGTGGCGTACGTGGACCTCACGATCCGGACCGGGCGGATGCCGATCGTGCACCCGGAGGTGGGCGCGATCGAGGAGCAGTTGACCGCGGACGAGCGGCGCGCGGTGGTCGCGTGGATGACCGATGCGTTCGACCTCGAGGGCGAGATCCCCGAGGTCCTCCCCGGTGACCCCGGGCGGGGCCAGCTCCCGTGGCTCACCAACTGCGCCCCCTGCCACAGCGCGGCCGGGCAGGGCGGGATCTCGGCGGACGGCTCCCTGGCCCCCGACGTCACGGACGTCGACCCCACCGGCATCGTCGAGGCCATCAGGGTCGGTCCCTTCGAGATGCCTCAGTTCGGGGACGAGACGCTCAGCGACCAGGAGGCCGCGGACATCGCGGCCTACGTGGAGGAGCTCGCCGCTGCCGAGCCGACGCCGCTGGGGCTGACCGACATCGGCCGGGTGTACGCGGGGGCGGCCACCGGCGTGCTCGCTCTGGTCGTGGTGGGCGCGCTCGTCCTCGTCGTGCGGACCAGGCGCCGGCCGGCGGTCCCGCCGCCCGGCGTGCCCCCGGCCGAGGACGCCCCGCGGACCCCCGAGGGCCCGGCAGCGGACGACGACGCGGGAGCCCGGACGTGAGCGCGGCCGCGCCGGACGCCCCCGACCGGAGTGGCCTGCGCGGCCCCGTGCCGGTCGCGGTCGCCGGAGCCACGGTGCTGCTGTTCGCCGCATTCGTGGTCGGGCTGGTCGCGGGGTGGCGGACCGGACTGATCGGCACGCTCCTGGGCATCGGCCTGCTCGGCGCCGCCTTCCTCGTCGCCCAGGTCCGACCGCGCACCATCTCCGAGCTGGTCTGGCCCGACGAGCGCGAGGCCGGGGACGCGCCGGTGGCGGCCGCGGTCGCCCGGCACCCGGTGCGCCGCCGGTGGGTCCTCGGCGGCGCCGGGCTCGGCGCGCTGGGCGGCATCGGGCTGCTCGCCTGGCTGGGGCGCGACGAATCCCGCCGGACCCCGTGGCGGCGCGGCGTCCACGTGGTGACCGCCGACGGCGAGCGCATCCGGGCCGACGAGGTCCCCGTCGGTGGCTTCGGCACGGTGTGGCCGGAGGGATCCGAGCGCGCCGACTCCGCGTCCGCCGTCCTCGTCCGGCTGGCCGGTGACGCCGAGCCCCCGACCGTGCTCGAGTGGGTGGTGGGCCGGCGCATCGTCGTCTACTCGAAGATCTGCACGCACGCAGGCTGCCCGGTCGGGCTCTACCAGGAGATCGACGACTCGCTGTTCTGCCCCTGCCACCAGGCGACGTTCGACGCCGCGCGCGGTGCGGTGCCGACCTTCGGCCCGGCATCCCGTCCGCTTCCCCAGCTACCACTGGGCGTGGACGGGGACGGGTTCCTGGTGGCGACCGGGGGGTTCGCGGTGCCCGTGGGACCGGTGCGCGGATGACCGTCGCCGAGCGACTGCGGACCTCCGGCGGCGGCCGGACCGCCCGGAACGGCGCGCCGCGGTGGCTGCGCGAACTCGTCGTCCCCACGCACTGGTCCATGCTGCTCGGGCCGGTCGCGGTGGTGTGCTTCCTGGTGCTGCTCCTGACCGGCGTGGTCCTGACGTTCTTCTACGAGCCCTCCGCGCAACCGGTGGTCCACGACGGGTCCTCGGCGTTGTACGCCGGGCGCGAGCTGCCGGCCGCCTTCTCCTCCGTGGTGACCATCAGCGAGGACGTCCCCGGCGGGCAGCTGCTGCGGCGGGTGCACCGGGTGGCCAGCTACCTGTTCGTCGCGACGATCCTCGGCCACTTGCTCCGGGTGTTCCTCGGCGGGGCCTTCCGCGGGCGCCGGGCGACCAACTACCTGCTCGGCATGGTGCTGCTCCTGCTGGCCATCGTGCTCGGCTGGACCGGGCAGAACCTGATCTACGACGTCGTCACCGGGAGCAGCGTCCGGATCGGGCACACGATCGCCTCGAGCATCCCCTGGCTGGGCCCGGAGCTGGCCGCCCTCGTGTTCGGCGGACCGGACGCCTCCGACGCCGTCCCACGGCTGTTCTGGCTGCACGTGCTGGTGCTGCCGGTGGTGTTCGTGGCCGCGCTCGGCCTCCACCTGTGGCTGGTCGTCCGTCACCGGCACACCGTGCTGCCGCGGCGGCGGACGCCGGACGGCCGGACGGTCGTCGCCACGGCCAGTGGCGAGGGGCTGCGATCCCGCCTGCTGCTGCTCGGCCTCCTCACGGCCGCGGTGCTCGTGCTCGCCTCCGTGCTGGTGCCCTTCGGCGACGTGGAGCACATCGGCCCGTTCGTGCCGGGCGCGGCCAGCAATGACATGTACCCGGACTGGTACCTGCTGTTCGCCGAGGGCGGGATCGCGCTGCTGCCCGCGGTCGACGTCGCCGTCCTGGGCACCACGATCACCAATCCGCTGCTCGGGGGCGTCCTGCTGCCGGGCCTCATCGGCGTCGCCGTCCTGGGCTACCCCCTGGTGGAGCGCCTCTTCCGGCGGCGGCCGGCGGCCGAGCTCGACGTGACCGAGCGGGCGGTCGAGGCTCCCGGCCGGGTCGCGTTCGTCACGGCGGTCGCGGTCCTGGTCACGGTCCTGTCCCTCGGGGCGGCGAGCGCCGTCGTCGCGGAGATCCTCGTGGTCTCCCCGCAGTCGGTGATGGGGGTTCTGCGGGTCGCACTGGTGGCCGCACCGCTCCTCGCGGCCGCGGTCGCCTACTGGTACGCGAGGCGGCAGCGCGGCTGACGGCACGCGGGCGCGGCGTCAGCCGTCGATGAGTTCGGCAGCAAGGTGACTCCAGGGTGGGAAAGTCCCCGCCCGTCATGACATGCCGCCGCTTCCGGGGCCGAGATCACCGCGCCGAGTCCCGCAGCGCCCTGCTGGCATGCGCGTTGCGCCGCGCCAGCGGGCGTTGAGCCGCGCCCTGACGCGGCTCAACGTCCCCTGGAGCGGCTCGACCTGCCCTTCATGACTCGAGGGCATTTTCCACCCCGAGGTCACCGTGCTGCCGAACTCAGCCGTCGATGACCCTGGTCGGCTTCCGCGCCGCCGTCCGCTCCTCGGTCGCTGGCGCTCCCCGCGATGCTCCTGCGGCTGTCAGCCTCCCGCGGCCACCGCCACGGAGGTGTGCATGCCGGCCGTCGAATGGCCCGTCAGCGTGCACTCGAGGTGGACCGGACTGCCGCGCTCCACCTGGACCTCGAGGGTCTGGCTGTCACCCGGGGACAGGACGTCGCTGCGGCCGATCTCCTGGTCGCCCTGCCGCAGCACGACGTCGTGCGCCGCGCCACCGGCGTTGGTCACCACGACGGTGACCGGTCCGGCCTCCAGCGCGCCCGCCGACAGCCCGAACGCGTACTCCTGCATGCCGATCCGCAACTCGCCCGCCGGCGGCCCCGTGGGCACCGGCGCGGGTTCGGTCGTCCCGCAGCCGGCGAGGAACAGCGCCGCCACAGCGGCCAGTGATCTCACCCGTCCCCCAGCAGCGCCCGGACCCCGGGGGCCGCCGGGGAGTCCGGGGCGAGCTCGAGGAAGCGACGCAGGGTGTCGGTCGCCTCCGGTGCTCCGGCCGCCTCCTGCGCCAGACCGAGGACGAGGAGCACGTCCGGGTCGTCGGGGTACCGCCCGGCGAGCTCCCGCATCGTCGGCACCGCCTCGGCGCCCCGGCCCGCCCGGACCAGCACGTTGCCGCGGAGCAGGGCGACGTCGTCGGCCGCCGGCTGCAGGGCCAGTGCCCGGTCGTACGCCTCGACCGCCGGGTCGAACTGCCGCGCGCGGTCGAGGGCACGGCCGAGGGCCAGCCACGCGGCCGGATCCTGCGGGCGGGCCTCGGCTTCGGCCCGCAGCGCCGCGACGCCCGGAGCGGGCTCCGCAGCGACCGGGACGTCCCCCGTGACCGGATCCCCGGCGCCTCGGTTCCCCATCGCCGTACCCACGCCCACTCCCGCAAGCGTGAGCAGGACGACCGCCGCCCCGGCCGTGACCGCCCGTCGCGGCAGCACCGCGCCGGGATCCCGCACCCGCGCGGACGTCTCCCGCGCCCGGTACCGACCGAAGGCCGCGGCCAGCCGCCGGTCGGCCCGGGCCAGCGCCTCGGTGTCGGCCGAGTCGTCCTCCTCCGCGGCCAACCGGACGTCCAGAGCCTTCCGCAGCGACTCCCCGGCCGGGGAGCCGTCCGGCACCAGCCCGCCGGCACGGTGTGCCGCGAGGGCCTCGCGAGCCGGCACCACCACGGCATCCCCCGCCGTCCTCTCCGGCGCGCTGCGCGGCCGGTGCAGCCAGCGCCAGGCGACGATCCCACCGGCCGCGACGGCCAAGGCCGGCAGCAGCCAGGCCAGCAACCCGACGCCGGACGGGTCGGGGCTGAGCAGGACCTCCTCCCCGTAGCGATCGACGAAGTACTGCCGGATCTGGTCCGGGGTCCGGCCTGCCCGCAGCTGGTCCTCGATGACCTGCCGGGAGCTCGCGGCGAGGACCGACGCGCTGTCGGCGACCGACTGGCCCTGGCAGGTCGGGCAGCGCAGGCCGACCGCCACGGCCTGGACCTGTTCGGGGATCGACGGGGAGTTCTGAGGCGCGGCGGCGCGCAGGAGTCCCAGCACCGCGAGGACCACCACTCCTCCGACGACCGCCGCGCCCGCCGCCCGCCGCACCGGAATCACGGTGCGTCGCCGCCGAGCAGCGGAACCACCTGCTCGGTGATCCAGGCCGCGTCGACCTCACCGATCGTCTTGGCCACGACCGTGCCGTCCCGGCCGACGACGTAGGTCTCGGGCAGCGCGAAGGTTCCCCAGGCGATCGCATGGGTTCCCTCCGGATCGATGAGGGTGGGCCAGCGCGCTCCCCCGAACTCCGCCAGGAACGCTCGGGCATCGGCGGGGTCGTCCCGCACGTCGACGCCCACGATCCGCAGGCCGCGCGGTCCCAGGGCCTCCGCCGCAGACGTCAGCACGGGGTGTTCCCGTCGGCAGGGCTCGCACCACGAGGCCCACAGGTTGACCAGCACCACCTCCCCCCGCCAGTCGGCCAGGTCGAACCGGCCGCCGTCGAGCGTCTCCCCCGCCAGCGGAGGGGCGGGCTGCCCGATCAGCGCCGACGTCGACGCCGAGGAGTCCCCGCCCAGCCGGGCGGCGAACAAGCCGCCGACCAGCGTGACGACCGTGAGGAAGACCAGGACGGCAGGCCAGCGGCGGCGCCGCCGCGGCGACTCGGACGAGGCGCCGGTCGGCGTGGTCACGCCCGCACCTCCTCGGCGTGGTGCGCCGGGTCCTGGGGCAGCGCCGCCGCGGCCGGCTCGCGCGACCGCCGGCGGGGCCAGCCGGCCGTCATCGCACCGGCGACCATGACCGGGATCGACACCCACAGCCACAGCACCAGAGGGTTGACCACCAGCCGCACGGTGGCCGTGCCGCTGTCCGGGTCCACCTCCGTGAGGACCAGGTAGGCGTCCTCGGTGAGGGTCGTCCGCACCGACGGCGTCCCGACCGCCTGGGTGAGCGCCGGGTAGGTGCTGAGCTGCGGGGAGTGGACCCCGACGTCGCGACCGTCCTCGCGCAGCAGCAGGTCGGCGGCCACCGACGTCCGCCGGTCGTCGGCCGACCGCCGGACCTCCTGCAGCGTCGCCGTCCAGTCGCCGACGCGCACGGTGTCACCCAGGGCCAGCTGCTGGGTCGCCGAACTGCTGTAGGTCGACGACGCGGCCACCGCCACCGCCGCGAGCACGAAGCCCAGGTGCACGAGCAACCCGCCGTAGGTGCGCCGTCGGTGGAGCAGGGTCCGCCCGACCGCGCCCGCGAGGGGGCCGGGCAGCAGCGCCCGCGTCCGCCCCACGTCCAGGACCACCCGGGTCAGCGTGGCCCCAGCGACGAACACCGCCAGCCCGAAGGTGAGCAGGGCGCCGACCCCGCGCAGCCCGGACAGGCCCAGCAGGCCGACGGTCGCCAGGCCGGCAAGCGCCGAGGGCAGCAGCTGCCGGGCCACGCGCCGGCCCTGGGCCCGCCCCCACGGCAGCAGGGGGCCGATCCCCATCAGCAGGACGACGAGCAGCGCCAGCGGCACGGTCATCCGCGTGAAGTAGGGAGCGCCGACGCTGAGCCGGTCGCCGGTCACCGCCTCGACGGCGATCGGGAAGGTGGTGCCGAGCAGGATGGTGAACGCCAGGCCCGCCAGGAGCAGGTTGTTCGCCAGGAAGGACGTCTCCCGGGAGGCCGTCGCCAGCAGCGGCTCGTCGTCGGCCAGGCGGTCCGAGCGCCACAGGAACAGCAGGCCGGCAGCCAGGACCACGGCCAGCAGGAATGCGAGCAGCACCGGACCGATCGCCGACCGGGTGAACGCGTGGACGCTCTCGACGACCCCGCTGCGGGTGAGGAACGTGCCGAACAGGACGAGGACGAAGGTGGCGATCGCCAGGGTGAGATTCCACAGCCGCAAGGTCGCCCGCCGCCGCTGCACCATGACCGAGTGCAGCAGCGCGGTGGCGGTGAACCACGGCAGCACCGAGACGTTCTCCACCGGGTCCCACGCCCAGTAGCCGCCCCACCCGAGCACCTCGTAGGCCCACCATCCGCCCATGACGACGCCCGCGGTGAGGAACGCCCACGCGGTGAGGGTCCAGGCGCGGACCACGGCCACCCACGCCGCGCCGGTTCGCCCGGTGACGAGGGCCGCGATCGCGTAGGCGAACGGAACGGCCATGCCGACGTAGCCGAGGTAGAGCAGCGGCGGGTGGACCCCCATCAGGGGGTGGTCCTGCAGCAGCGGGTTGGGTCCCGGCCCGTCGGCGGGGGCGGGGCTCACCCGCTCGAAGGCGTTCCCGGCGAACAGGGCCAGCGCGAAGAAGAAGACGCCCAGCACGGACAGCACCGACATCGCCCACGGGTGCAGGTCCCCGGCTCGCGGATGAACGCGCACCATCGCCAGCGCGGTGAGCCCGGTCAGCACCAGCAGCCACAGCAGCAGCGATCCCTCCAGCGCCGCCCACAGGCTGATCACCGTGTAGTACAGCGGTACCGCCCGCCCGCCGTTCTCGGCGACGTACCGCACGGAGAAGTCGTGCTGGACCAGGGCGTCGACCATCACGGCGACGGCGACGGCGGCGCCCAGCAAGGCCCCCAGCGTGCCGATCCGCGCCCACCGGCCCGCCTCGCCGGTGACCCGACGCCGGGCCGCCACGGCCCAGGCCATGGTGGCGGCCGTGGCGCACACCAGGCCCAGCGTCAGCCCGAACGAGCCGAGCAGCTGCCTCATCCGCCGTCCTCAGCGGGGCGGCCGGTCCCGTCCGCCGGGGCGCGGTATTCGTTGTCATGCCGGACCAGGAGCACGTCCGAGCGGAAGACGCCGTCGGTGCCGAGGATGCCTTCCACCACGGCCCCCTGGCCCTCCTGGAAGACCCCCCGGGGCTGACCGGTGTTGACCACGGGCACGTCCTGCACCCCGTCGGTCAGCTCGAAACGCACCCCCTCCGCCGTGGTCTCGACGGTCCCGGCCACCACGAGACCGCCGAGGCGGACCCGCTGCCCCGGCAGCTCCGGATCGGCGACCAGCTCGCTGGTGGTCCGGTAGTAGACGAGGCTGCCCTGCAGGCCGGCGACCGCCAGCACCCCGACCGCGACGAGGACCACGCCCGCGACCAGCAGCAGCCGCACGGGCAGCTGTCGACGGCGGGCGGCTGGAACATCGGCCGCGGTCACCGCGCCCTCCGCCCCGGACGGGTCCAGAACCAGTACGCGGCCCAGGTGCTTCCCGTCAGCAGGTATCCCGCGGCCACCCACCCCCAGCTGTTCACCGCCGGATCCTCGGGACGACGACGAGCGCCTCGGCCGGGGCGTCCGTCGGGGGGCGCGGGGCTTCCGCCGTGGGGGCATCGGCCGAGGCGAGGACCCGCAGCCGGCGCCGCACCATCAGCGCCCCGGCCAGCGTGAACGCCACGACCGCGGTCGCCAGAGCGGCGGCCATCCAGGGGTCCATCGGTGCAGGGTCCGGCGACAGGACCGTGGCCGGCTGGTGCAGAGTGCGCCACCACACGACCGAGAAGTGCACGACGGGCACGTTGATGAATCCCAGGATGCCCACGGCCGCAGCCCGGCGGGCCCCCGCAGCGCGGTCGTCCCCGAGGCCGCGAACCCCCAGGTATCCCACGTACACGAGCAGCAGGACGGCGGTGGTGACCAGACGGGGGTCCCAGACCCACCACACGCCCCAGACGGGCCGGCCCCAGATGCCGCCCAGCGCGATCGCCAACGCGGTCATCCCGACGCCGAGCTCCGCGGACGCCTGCGCCCGGCGGTCCCAGCGCAGGTCCCGCGTCAGGAGATGGGCCACGCTGGCGACGAGGACCGCCGCGAAGGCCAGGTAGGCCAGCCAGGCGGCGGGCACGTGCACGTACATCAGCCGCTGCGGCTCGCCCTGCACGGCGTCGGTCGGCGCGACGACCAGCGCGAGGGCCACCGCGAGGCTCGCGACCACGGCCGTGGCTGCGCACAGGAGGCGGTCGACCGTGCCGTGAGAGGGGGACGTCATCCGATCACTCCTCCAGCAGGACGGGGAACACGGCCCAGGCAGCGGTGAGCACGGCCATGGCGTACAGGGTCATGAGGATGCTCCAGGGGAGCACGGCAACTCCGGGAGTCGCCAACTGGGTGCCGGCGAGCAGGGCCGGGAGGCCGGCCGGCAGGATCAAGGCCGCCAGCAGTCCGTTTCGCCGGGCGCCGGAGGCGACGAGCACACCGAACGTCGTCGTCGCTGCCGCGAGCGCCAGCGTGCCCACCGCCCCGCCGTACAGGGCTCCGGGCAGGACCGGGACGTCGAACAGCACGGTGACGAGAGCACCGGACAGCACCCAGGTCAGAGCCAGAGCCGCCCAGGTCGCCAGCAGCTTGCCGGCGAAGAGCGGGTTCGGGGCGACGAGCCCGCGTAGCGCGTCCCAGCTGTCCTCCGCCATCTCGGCGCCGGCCACGGCGCGAGCCAACGGGACCGTGGCGACCAGCACCGCCAGCCACGTCGTCCCGCCGGCCGTGGCCGCCAGGTGCTGCGGGGTGGGCCCGAAGGACAGACCTGCCAGGACCACGAAGGCGGCCGCGAACGGCGCCGTGGTGACCAGCGCCTCACGGCCGGCCAGCTCCACGGCCACCTCCCGGCGGAACACCGCCGCGGTCGCAGCGCGAGTGGTCGGCTCCGTCACCGCAGCACCACTCGTCCGTCGCCGATCTCCAGATGCGCGTCCGCCACGGTGAGGAGAACGCCCGGCTGGTGCGTGGCGACCAGGATCGTCCGGCTGTCAGCGCGGAGCGCGTCGAGGACCCCGGCGAGATCCTGCGTGCCCTGGGGGTCCAGTGCGGCCGTGGGCTCGTCCAGGCAGAGCAGCGCCGGACGGCAGGCGACTGCGGCGGCCATCGCGGCACGAACGCGCTCACCGGCCGACAGCGTGCCGACCCGGCGGTGCGCGAGGGCCCCGATGCCGAGCAGGTCCACCGCGTCAGCGACTGCCCCCCGCCGACCGGCCAGCCCCGCAGTGCTCGTCACGGCGTCCGCGACGGTCTGCGCACCGCGCAGGCCTCCCCCGCCACGGACGTACAGGGCACGGCCGGCGCACTCCCGGCTACCGCTGCTCGGACGCAGCAACCCGGACGCCAAGCGCAACAGCGTGCTCTTGCCCGACCCGTTGGGGCCGGTCACCACCGTGAGGGTCCCCGCGGCCAGGGAGACATCGAGCGGCGCCCACACCGCGCGGCCGCCGTGGATCCGGCTGACGCCCCGCATCTGCAGCACCGCGGGGACAGCGGCGGGCGGCGACCCTGCCGGGAACCGCAGGCCGCCGTCGGTCGCAGGCTGCCCGAGCACGGCCTCAGCGTAGAGCGAGGGGGACCTGCCGAACCGTCACCGGAGCTCACCGGTCGACGCATACGGCGATCCACCGCTCGAGCGGCGGCACGCATCCCGCCCCGGCGACCGTGTGCTCGGCGTGCTCAGCCGCGCAGCAGCACGGCCACTCCGACGCAGGCGGCGGCCCACAGCGCGCTGGCCAGCGTGCCGAGGATGAACCGCTCGGCGGCCGCCGGGCTGCGCAGTTCGGCGTACCGTCCCAGCCCCTTCACGGCCGCGACCACGACCAGCCCCTCCGCCGACCCGGCCAGCAGGCTGGCCGCGACCGCCGCCCGCTCGAGGATCCCGATCCAGGCGCCGCCCCGGAGTATCTCCGGGTCCTGGGGGCCGCCGCCGACACCCGCCGCCGCCGGGTCGGCGACGCGGAGGACCGCGGTGGCGACCGGACCACCGCCCGCCACCGCCGCGAGGACACCCGCCACGGCGGCCGCTTCGGCCAGGCCGTCGGGCGCGTTCCCCCCGGCCCACGCGATACCCCCGGCGAGGACGAGGAGGACGCCCGGGACCACGGCGGCCCAGGCGGGACGGACGCGCTCACCCTGGGCGGTGAGCAGGAGCCCGCACACCGCCGTGAGGCCGAGCAGGACGACGACGGCAGCGTTCATGGCCGGATCATCCTGCCGCGCGGGTCAAGAGACGGGCCGCCGTCGGGCGCAGGTCCCGTTCCAGGTCCCACAGGCCGGCGGCCAGCCGCTGACCGACCGCCTGCCGGGAGATGCCGAGCACGGCGGCCGCCTCGGCCTGGGTGCGACCACTGCTGACGAGCCCGATGGCGTCCCACGCCTGCTCGCTGCGCCGGTCGACGACGACGGCGAGTGCGCTGAGCACCGCCTGGGCGTCCCCGGCGTCGGCGGGCACGGCGCCGCGCACGGCCAGCCGGGCGGGCCGCTGCTTGGCGGCATCGACGGCCCTCCGAGCGCACAGGAAGGCGGGGCCGGCACCGGCTCGCGTGGTCGCTGGCAGCGGTGTCTGCACCGGGCCGGCCCCCACCCCGATGCTCCACTCACCGGCGCGGACCAGCCGGAGGACGACGTCGACGACCTCGTCGGGCTCGGCCAGGACGCCCTGGAACTCGTCGCCGGCCGTCCGCTCGAAGGCCAGGAGCGCGGGGACGGCGGCGTTCAGGTCGCGCAGCGCGTCGGCGACACGGTCAGGCTTGCGTCGACTCGCCTTCTGGTCCACGGTCAACACGTACGGCATCAGGCAAGGTTGACAGCTTTCCTGCACAGAGGCAAGCCTCAGAGCTTGTCAATTACCTCGGGTGGGAAGCCGCCCGTGGCGATGGGCCCCCAGCCGGTGATCGTGACCCGGAGCAGAGACTTCCCCTGCCGGCTCATCGCCGCGCGGTACTCGTCCCAGTCAGGGTGCTCACCGCTGATGGACCGGTAGTACTCGACCAGCGGTTCCAGCGCCTCGGGCAGATCCAGGACCTCCGCCTCGCCGTCCACCTGCACCCAGGCATCGTTCCAGTCCGGTGACAGCACGCAGAGCGAGACGGCCGGATCCCGTCGCACGTTGGCCACCTTGGCCCGCTGGGGATAGGTGGAGATCACGATGCGACCGTCGCCGTCCACTCCGCAGCTCACCGGGGAGAGTTGCGCGCCGCCCTCCCGGCGGCGGGTCACGAGCACCGCCTGGTGACGCGGTCGCAGGAACTCCAGCAGGGCGTCTCGGTCGACGCGGTCGGCGGTCGCGGTCTTCGGCATACCGATGACGCTACGACGCGCCACCGATGATCGTGACCGCACGGTCGCGCCCGCGCATCTGTGCTGAGATCGGCGCATGAGGATCCCTCTGCCCGGTCGAACCGGCACACCGCCGGACGGGACCGATCCCACCGAGCCGGATGCGCCACGTCCGTCCCGTGCCGTCCCGCAGGACACGGCCGCGCCCGCTCCGACCAACCAGCGCGGTCCCCGCCTGCGCCGTGCCAGCCGTTCCGTGGCCATCGCGTCCGCCGAGCTCCTGCTGATGGTCGGCGGTGTGATTGTCCTCGGGTACGTCCTCGGCAAGCTGTGGGTCGTCCTGCTGCCCGTCGTCCTCGGGCTGCTGATCACCACCGTGCTGTGGCCTCCCACTCGCTTCCTGCGCAAGCACGGCTGGCCACCGGCCCTCGCCGCGGTGACCGTCGTGGTCGGCTTCCTGGCCGCCTTCGGCGGCATCATCGCGTTGATCGCCCCGCCGGTCGTCGCGCAGGTGGAAGAGCTCGGACAAGGCGTCAGCGAGGGCCTGCAGCAGTTGCAGGGATGGCTGACCGGCCCTCCGTTCAACCTCGGCGAGGAGCAGATCGGGCAGGCCGTCGACCAGGCGATCAACTCCATCCAGGGCAACGCCCAGAACATCGCCCAGTACGCGGTCACCGGGGCCGCGGCCATCGGCTCCGGACTGATCAACCTGGTGCTCGCCCTCGTGCTGACCTTCTTCTTCCTCAAGGACGGGCCGCGCTGGGTCCCGTGGCTGGCCGCGCAGACCGGACCGCCGGCCGCGCCGCACATCGCGGCACTGTCGGTGAAGACGTGGACGACACTGTCGGAGTTCATCCGGCAGCAGGCCCTGGTCGGTTTCGTCGACGCCTTCTTCATCGGGCTGGGCCTGTGGATCCTCGGTGTGCCGCTGGTGCTGCCCCTGGCCGTGCTCACCTTCTTCGGCGCGTTCATCCCGATCATCGGTGCGTTCGTCGCCGGCGGCTTCGCGGTCCTGATCGCACTGGTCAGCAACGGCTTCACGACGGCGCTCATCGTGCTCGGCATCGTCATCGTCGTGCAGCAGATCGAGGGCAACGTCCTCCAGCCGATCATCCAGGGCCGGGGCCTGAACCTGCACGCCGCCGTGGTCATCCTCGCCGTCACCGCCGGCAGCAGCCTGGCCGGGATCATCGGCGCCTTCCTCGCCGTCCCGGTGACTGCGCTCATCGCCGTCGCCTACCGCTACGCGCGCGACCAGCTCGACGGGCGCTCCCCCGAGGTCACCGCCGAGGGCACCCGCGTCCAGCTCACCGGGGACTCCCATGGCGCCCGGCTCACCGAGGAGGAGGTGCAGCCGACGCCGGCGGGCCCGCCGCGGCCCGAGCCGGAGCGCTGACGTCGCCCGTTCCGAGGACCACGGAAGACGCGTCCGGGAATGCCATGGCGCACTCCGGGGCTGCAGCCGAGGTCCGTCCCACATCTCAGGAGGTCCACCGTGGCCCACCGACCGGAGGATCTGGTCGAGCTCCTCCCCGAGGCCCAGCGCTTCCTCGCCCGCGAGGCCGCGGTCGGCGGACCGGAGGAGCGTGCCGGCCTGGTGCTCGTGCACGACCTCGCCGGCGATTTCGACGCCGCGCGCGCGGGAACCCTGGCCGGCGCTCACCTGCTGGCCGGCCTGCCGCACGAGGTCATCGCCCGCTTCGACGCCGACAGCCTCGTCGACTACCGCGCCCACCGGCCCCGGATGACCTTCAACAGCGACCGCTACGAGGCGTTCGCCGCGCCGGAGATCCTGCTCCACGCCGTCGAGGACGACGCCGGAAAGCAGTTCCTGCTGCTGCACGGCGCCGAGCCGGACTTCGCGTGGGAGCGGTTCGTCGCCGCCGTCGCGGGGCTGGTGGAGCGGCTCGGGGTGACCACCGTGATCGCGCTGCAGGCCATCCCGATGCCCGTGCCGCACACCCGGCCGGTCACCGTCACCGCGCATGCGACGCGGCGGCAGCTGATCGAGCAGTATCCGGTCTACTGGGGCGAGATGCGGATCCCCGGCAGCGTCTCGGCGTTGCTGGAGCTGCGGCTGGGCGAGGCGGGGGTCGACGCGCTGGGGGTCGCCGCCCACGTGCCGCACTACCTGGCGCAGGCGACGTACCCGGCGGCCTCCCTGACCCTGCTCGAGCACCTCGAGGGGCTGACCGGCCTGCACCTGCCCACCGAGACGCTCCGCGAGGCTGCGCAGACCAACCGGACCGAGATCGACGAGCAGATCGCGCCGTCCCCCGAGAACACCGCGGTGGTCGCCGCCCTCGAGCAGCAGTACGACGCGTTCACCGCTGCCCGCGAGGGCACCGACCTGCTCTCCGGCGGTGAGGTCCCGAGCGCGGAGGAGATCGGTGCGGAGTTCGAGCGCTTCCTGGCCGACCAGGACCGCAGGCGCGACTAGAACATCGTCGTCCTCCGGACGACACCGCGGCCAGGTGCCGTCCCGGCTCACGCTGAGCCGCTGCGTCGTCCCTGCGCGGACCCCTCCGGGGCCCACTCGGGACGACAGGACACCGAGCGGGCCGCGGCCGGAGTTCCGGTCGCGGCCCGCCTGGCGTGCTGCGTGCTGTCGGTCAGCCGCCGACGACGACGTGCTCGTTGGGCACGCAGTGCGTCATGACCAGGCCCTCGACGTTGCGGGGACCGTTCTTCCCGAGGTTGGCGGCGCGCTGCTGCTCTTCCTCGGTGAGGGTCTGCGTCTGCAGCGGGGGCAGGCCACGGACGTCGTCCGCGGTGATGCCGATGCCCTCGCCGACCCGCTGGCCCAGCTCGTCCTCGCACATGAAGAAGTGCCAGACCATCCGCTCCTGGATCTCGCGGCGGCACTGCTCCAGCGCCCCGACCAGGTTGGCGACCAGGTCGTCCTTCTCCCACTGCTCGCTGAGCAGGTACCGCTCACCGGCCTGCTTGTAGTCGTTGGTGCGCGGGATCCGCTTGCGGGTGAGCCGGCCGTTGACGACCGGGCCCTGCTCGTCGTGCGTGGGGTACTCGGCCTCACGCAGGCCGCCGGTGATGGACGGCTCGTAGTTGACGTGCGGATTCTGGCCGGGCGCGATGTCGACGCCGTAGGCCATCTGGCCGTCGCGCTGGTTGGTGTGGACCTTCGCGTTCTTGGCCTGGTTCACCGGCAGCTGCAGGTAGTTCGGGCCCACCCGGTAGCGCTGGGTGTCGGAGTAGGAGAACGTCCGGCCGACGAGCATCTTGTCGTCGGAGAAGTCCAGACCGTCGACCAGGACACCGGTGCCGAAGGCGATCTGCTCGTTCTCGGTGAAGAAGTTCTCCGGCATCCGGTTGAGCGTCATCGTGCCGACCTTGCGGAGCGGGAAGATCTCCTCCGGCCACACCTTGGTGTCGTCGAGCGGGTCGAAGTCCAGCTCGGGGTGCTCGTCGTCGCTCATCAGCTGGACGTGCAGCTCCCACTGGGGGTTGTCGCCGCGCTCGATCGCGTCGTAGAGGTCCTTGGTGTGGAAACCGAGGCTGCCGGCCTGGATGGTGGCGGCGTCGGCAGCCGTGAAGGACTTCACGCCCTGCTTCGGCAGCCAGTGGTACTTGACCAGCTGGGTCTCACCCTGGGCGTTGACCCACTTGTAGGTGTTCACGCCGAAGCCCTGCATGTGCCGGTAGCTGGCCGGGATGCCGCGAGGGCTGAGGACCAGCATGATCATGTGCAGCGCCTCGGGCGACTGCGACCAGAAGTCGAAGGCCCGCTCGGCGACGTTGGCCTCGAACGTGACCGGGTCCGGCTTCTGCGAGTGGATGAAGTCGGGGAACTTGATGGCGTCGCGGATGAAGAAGACGCCGAGGTTGTTGCCGACGAGGTCCCAGTTGCCGTCCTCGGTGTAGAACTTGACCGCGAACCCACGGGGGTCGCGGGCCATCTCCGAGGAGTCGCGGCCGCCGGCGACGGTGGAGAAGCGCAGCGCCACGTCCGTCTTCTTGCCCTTCTCCTGGAAGAGCTTGGCGCGGGTGTACCTGCTGATCGGCTCGTCACCCACGGTGCCGTCGGCCTCGAAGACGCCGTAGGCGGTGACGCCACGGGCGTGCACGACCCGCTCGGGGATGCGCTCGCGGTCGAAGTGGCTGATCTTCTCGAGGAACTGGTAGTTCTCCAGGGTGGCGGGGCCACGAGCGCCCACCGTCCGCTGGTTCTGGTTGTCGTAGACCGGGTGGCCCTGACGGTTGGTCAGGACGGCGCGGTCGGCCTCGCTCGGGGCCGGGCCCTGCGATGCGACGTCGGTCATGCGGATGCTCCTCCTCGGATTTCGTGCTCGTCGATCTGCACTGACTCTGCTGCTGCCTCTACCTGACAGTCGCGACACAACCCCCAGAACACGACCTCCGCCTCGTCGACGACGAAACCGGACGCGTCCGAGGGGCTCAGACACGGGGCTGCCCCCACGGCGCAGTCGACATCGGCGACGGCGCCGCAGGAGCGGCAGACCAGGTGGTGGTGGTTGTCGCCCACCCGCAGCTCGAAGAGCGCGGGTGCGCCGGCTGGCTCGATCCGGCGGGCGAGCCCCACGGAGACCAGTGCCTCGAGCACCCCGTAGACCGTCTGCGGAGACAGCGTGGGGTGCTGGGCGCGGGCGCCGGTGACGATGGTGTCGGCATCGGCGTGGGGGTGCGTGGAGAGGACGTCGAGCACCGACAGCCGGGGGCGGGTGACTCGCAGCCCGACCGCACGGAGCTGGTGCGCCCACGTCGTCTCCATGGGGATCCACTCAACCCCGTTGTTTTGATCCAGTCAAGACAACGGCCCAGATCGTCCTCTCCCCACGCCCGGATGATCAGGTTCCCTGGTCATTCCGGGTCCTCCCTCCCCGTCGACGCCGAGGGAGGACCCGTTTCGATCAGGTCTCCTGATCATCGGGGGCCACGCGCGGCGATCGGGCGGACGCCGGATCAGGACTCGGGCAGCGGGGCGCGGGTGGCATTGGCGACGTCGAACAGGTCGCCGTACTCCTCGACCCGCGCCAGGACGTCGTCGGTCGTGAACCGCAGCGTGGCGGGGTCGGCCCCCTCCCGGACGGCGTCCACCTCGTCCCAGCCGATCGGCGTCGACACGGTCGCGCCCGCGCGGGCCCGCAACGAGTAGGGCGCCACGGTGGTCTTCGCCGGGTTGTTCTGGCTCCAGTCGATGAGCACCTTGCCCGGGCGCAGCACCTTCTCCATCCGCCAGACGACGTCGTCGGGGGTCTCCGCCGCCAGTTCCTGCGCGAGCGCCTTGGCGTAGCGGCTCGGGTGCTCGCGGTCGGTCGGGGTGTCGATCGGCGCGTACACCTGCATGCCCTTGGAGCCCGACGTCTTGACCACCGGGTCCAGCCCGTCGGCCTCCAGCCGCTCACCCAGCCGCTCGGCGACGACGCAGCACTCGGCGATGCCGGTCTCCGGGCCCGGGTCGAGGTCGAGCACGAGCAGATCGGGCAGGGCCGGCTGCCCGTCGTCGTCCACCCGCCACTGCGGCACGTGCACCTCGAGCGCGGCGAGGTTGGCCGCCCAGGCCAGGTCGGCCGTCGACTCGAGGATGACCATGTCGAGGGTCTCCCGCCCCCGGGAGCTGCCGGGGCTCGGGATGGTCACCCGCCGGACCCACTCCGGGGCGTGCCGGGCGCTGTTCTTCTCGAAGAAGGTCTGGCCCTCGACGCCGTCCGGCCAGCGGGTGAACGTCACCGGCCGGCCGGCCACGTGCGGGAGCAGCACGGGCGCGATCCGGACGTAGTAGTCGATCACCTGCGCCTTGGTGAACGACACCTCGGGGAACAGCACCTTCTCGAGGTTGGACACCTGCAGCGTCCGCCCGTCGATCTCCACCCGTTGGCGCTTCACGACTCGACCACCACGTCGTCGGGTTCGAGGTCGTCGCGCACGCCTTTCCACGACGGGTGCCGCAGCCTGCCTTCCGCCGTCCACACGGCGTACGCGACCTCGCCCACCAGGTCGGGCTCGACCCAGTGCGCGTCCCGGGTGACCTCGCGCGGGAGGGTGCCGGAGAACGGCGACGTCGTCCGGGGCGTGAACATCCGCTCGAGGTCGCGCAGGTCCTGGTCGGTGAAGCCGGTGCCGACGTGCCCGGCGTAGACCAGCCGTCCCTCGTCGTCGGGTACCCCGAACAGCAGCGACCCCACTCCCCCGGCCCGCCGTCCCTGGCCCGGCCGCCAGCCGCCGACGACCACGGACTGGGTCCGCACGTTCTTGATCTTTCGCCACTCGGGGCTGCGCACCCCGGGTCGGTACGGCGAGTCCAGCCGCTTGGCGACGACGCCCTCGAGTCCGTTCTCCTGGCTGGCCGCGTGCACGCCCGCCCCGCCGCCACGGAACCACGGCGTCGCGACCCAGCGGTGGCCGGCCAGGCCGAGGGTGTCCAGCCGCTCCCGCCGATCGGCGTAGGGCAGGCCGGTGAGGTCCTCCCCGTCCCACGCCAGCAGGTCGAAGACCAGGAAGGTCACCGGCTTGGCCGCGGCCAGCCGGGGCACCTCCGGCCCGGTGCGGTGCATCCGGTTCTGCAGCGCGCCGAAGTCGGGGCGGCCCCGCTCGTCCATGGCCACGATCTCCCCGTCGACCACGGCGTCGTGCCCCGCGAGCGCGGTGGGCAGTTTCGCCACCTCGGGGTAGCGCACCGTGATGTCGGTGCCCTTGCGCGACGTGAGGCCGAGGACGCCGCCGTGCACCGCGGCCACCGCCCGGACGCCGTCCCACTTGAACTCGTAGCCCCACGCCGCGTCCTCGCCCTCCGGCGGCAGCCCCCCGGTGGTGGCCAGCATCGGCAGGGGGACCACGGGTGCCGCCGGAGGCGCGGAGGCCGGTTGGGTGGCGTCGAGCTTGCGGATGTTCCAGGCGCCGTCGCCGACCGGGAACATGGCGTACCGCCCCGCGAGCCGGCGGCCGTCGAAGGTGACGATGATGTGCCGCTCGTCCCACTTCTCGGTCGCGTACCGGCCGGCGTCCCAGATGGTCACGTGCCCGCCGCCGTACTCGCCTGCGGCGATGGTCCCGGCGAACGACGCGTACTCCAGCGGGTGGTCCTCCGTGGGGACGGCGAGCCGGCTGGGGCCCTGCTCGGTGGGCGGCCCCTTCGGCACCGCCCAGCTCTTCAGGACGCCGTCGCGCTCGAGCCGCAGGTCCCAGTGCACCCGGTCGCCCGTCCTTGGGTGGGCGGGATCTCCACGCGATGTGTGGTGCTCCTGGACGACGAAGGTGTCGTCGTTGCCCGCCGGCAGCGCGCTCCCCACGGGTGGGACGGGCTCGGCCGTCCGCGCCGGGTCGCGCTTGGCGCGGTACTCGGCGAGCGGGTCCGGCTCTCGCCCGCGCGGGCGCGCGGGCACGTCAGGCGCTGCGGCGGGCGCGCTTGGCCGGCGGCTTGTCCGCCGTCTTCTTGGCCGCCGGCTTCTCGTCTCCGGCCTTCTTCTGCGCCGCGGTGGTCTTCTTCGCCGCCGGTGCCGCCTTCTTGGCGGGGGCCTTCTTCGCCGGGGCGGCCGCCTTCTTCGCCGGCGTGCGCTTCGCGGGTGCCTTCGCGGCCGGGGCCTCGTCGGCCGACCCGTCCGCGTCGTCGGCCGCGGCGCCGCCACGGGCCCGTTCGACACTGCGGCGCAGGGCGCTCATCAGGTCCACGACCGCGCCGCCGGTGTCCTCGACCTCGGGCACCTGCGCGACCTCGCCGCCGCTCTGCTTCGCCTCCAGCAGCGCCGTCATGGCCTCGCGGTAGTCGTCGGTGAACTCACCGGGCTCGAACTCGCCCGTCATCGAGCCGATCAGCGCCTCGGCCATCTTCAGCTCCTGCGGCCGGACGCTGATGTCCTCGTCGAGGAAGCCGAAGTCGGGACGGCGGATCTCGTCGGGCCAGCGCATCGTGTGCAGCACCAGGACGCCGTCGCGGACCCGGAGCGCGGCGAGGGATTCCCGCTGCCGGATGGCGATCTTGGTGATGGCGACCTGCCCGGCGTTCTCCAGTGCGTCGCGCAGCAGCACGTACGGGCGGGCCGCGGGGCCGTCGGGCTCCAGGTAGTACGTCTTCTCGAACATGATCGGGTCGATCTCGTCCTGGGCCACGAACTGCAGGACCTCGATCTCGCGCCGGGTGCTCAACGGCAGGTCGTCGAAGTCCTCGTCGGTGAGGATGACGACCTGGCCGTCGGGCAGCTCGTAACCCTTCGCGATGTCGCTGTACTCGACCTCTTCGCCGTCGATCGAGCAGACGCGCTTGTACTTGACCCGGCCGCCGTCGGCCGCGTGGACCTGGTGGAACCGGATGTCCTTGTCCTCGGTCGCCGAGTACAGCTTCACGCCGATGCTGACGAGGCCGAACGACACGGCCCCGCGCCAGATCGATCGCATGCTGAGCCCCTTACGCGTACGGGCCCGACCGCCGGTCGCGCCCCGTGAGAACCCGGGAGCGGGTCAAGATCGCAGGATAGGTCCGAGCCCGCCTCCGCGGCAGGTCGACCGTCGCGCGGGCGCCCCCGGACGGGCGAACACCCCCTCGCCCCCCTCACCCTGCGGCGGGCCCCTACGAGGGAGCCTGGTCGACGCCTTCGGTCTGCGGCGCCAGGCCGCCGTTCTGGATCGAGTCGTAGACGAACTGGAGGACGTCCGAACCCGCCACCATCGTCATCGTCAGCGCCGCCAGCCGGGTGGCCTTGGGCGCGGTGACGTAGCCGAACACGAAGCCGGTGCCCACCCACTGCGCCAGGCAGAAGGGGCAGGTGAGGAGCTCGCCGACGGCGTGCTTCGCCCCCCCGTGCTCGCGCACCTCCTCGGCGACCTCGGCGTGGCCCGAGGGCCCCTCGAACCGGACGAACGGTGCCCGCAGCGGCGCGGTGACCGGGTCCTTGGCCATCCGGCGGGCCAGCCGGAAGGTGGCCACCGTCAGCAGGAAGGCGTCACCGACCGGTATGCGCTCGGGCAGCTCGCGGCCCGATGCCCGCACGGCGGCGGCCGCGGCCGAGACCAGCCCCACGTACACGCCCATCGCACCGAGGTCACCGGCCAGCGGACGCTCCTCGCCGTTGGTGTACTCCCGCTTCTGCGTGCGGGCCCACCGACGGACGGGGGCACCGAGCCGCTGGACCTCGTCTGCGAACGCCATGCGGCCGCGCTACCCCCGCTGCCGCTCGCGCATGCCCCGCCCGGGAGGCGCGCCGTCGCACACCCGCGCATGCCCGGGCAGCCGACGGGTAGGGCGGAGGCAGACGCCGGTCGCCGACCGGCTCCCCGTCCCACCGCGCTGCACCCGTGCAGGGCAGGCCGGTGCGGACCCCGCCGTACGAGGAGGCACAGCGATGACGCAGCCCGAAGGTCAGACCGCCCGCGACATCTTCCCGGAGGACGACGGCATCCCCGAGGTGGCGCAGGACGACTCCCCCACCATGGAGCGCGCCGAGGACCCGGAGTTCGCGCCGATGCCCAGTGAACGAGCCAACTCGACCGTGGACTTCGGGACCACGTCCGTCGAGCAGGCCGACGGCGAGTCCCTCACCGGCCGACTGGAGCGCGAGTTGCCCGACGACGCGCTCGACGTCCGCCCGGCCGAGGACCCCGACCGCGAGGTCGGCCAACTGGAGCAGGACACCTCGACGTCCCCCGTGAGCGACTCCGGCACCAACCGCACGGCCGACGACGTCGAAGCCACCTCGGACGTCTCCGTCGGTGGCGAAGGGCCCGAAGAGGGTGCCATGCACCTCACCGGCGACTGAGCTCCACCAGCAGGCACAGCCCCCTCCCCCGACCCCGCGTCGGGGGCGGGGTTGGCGTGTGCGCGATCCGTTGTCTACGTTGTAATCGCGGTTCAGCAGGCAGCCGCGACGTGCCGGCCGGGAAGATCACCGGCACGCGACATGTTCACCACCTGCGGGATCGGGACGACGAGTCCCGGACCGCACAGCGGTAGATTGTCCGAGCGGTCATCGCCGCCGGGGAAATGCCGCCGAGAGGAGCCACTGTCCGTGACCACTTCTGACTTGCCCGCCGAGGGGCAGCCCGAGGGCACCGAGGCACCCTTCGACGACGTGATCACGCTCTCCACCTCCACCAGTGAGGACGGCGTGGTGACGGTGACGGTCGTCGGCGAGGTGGACACGTTCACCGCACCGGTCCTGCGTTCCACCCTGGACAGCCAGCTCGAGCAGCAGCCGCGCGAGCTCGTCATCGACCTCTCCGGTGTCCAGTTCCTCGGCTCCGCCGGACTCGCCGTCCTCGTCGAGACGCAGAAGTCCTCCCGCGCCCGCGAGGTCGCCCTGCGACTGATCGCAACCACGCGCGCCGTCACCCGTCCGCTCGAGGTGACCGGTCTGATCGACCTCTTCACGATCGCCGACAGCACCGCACGCTGAGCACCCGCGCCGCCCCCGGCGCACGAACGACCGAGGCCTCGCCGGTTGCCGGCGGGGCCTTCGTCGTTCGAGCCGCCGGGGCGCTGCCTCGTCAGGCCGACAGCAGCTCGCAGACGGCGGCCTCGAGCACCTTCTGGGTGTCGCGGTCCGCTTGCGCTTCGTCGGCCTCGCGGAGGGCGTGGGCGACGGTCTCGCCGTTCTCGAACCGGTCGACCACCCGCGGGTCGACGTAGCTGGCCTTGCAGACCGCCGGCGTGTTGCCCAGCTGCTCGCTGACCTGCTTGTAGGCGGCGCTGATGACCTTCTTGCGGGCGGTCCTGCTGGCCGGCGGCATAACCTCGGCCAGAGCCGCGGCCATGAGCACCGTCGCCGTCCACGTGCGGAAGTCCTTGGCCGTGATCTCCGCGCCGCTGATCTCCTTGAGGTAGGCGTTGATCTCGGCGCTGGTCACGTCGCGCCACTCGCCGTCCTCGGTCTCGTAGGCCAGAAGGTCCTCCCCGGCGTCCCCCGGCCGCTCCAGGAGCTGCCGGACGACGGTGGCGGTCGGCCGGTCGGTGATCTCGACCTCGCGCTCGGTGCCGCCCTTGGCGGTGTAGGAGTAGAAGGTCCGCTCGCCGCGCACCGAGACGTGGCCGCGCTTGAGCGTCGCCAGGCCGTAGGTGCCGTTCTCCTCCTCGTACTGCTCACTGCCCACACGGAACGCCCCGAGGTCGAGCATCCGGATGGCGGTGGCGAGCACCCGGTCGCGGTTCAGGCCGCGCGTCCGAAGCCCGGCCTGGACCGCGTCCCGGACGTCGGGGAGCTCACGGGCGATCTCCAGGACCCGCTCGTGCTTCTCCGCGTCGCGCCGGGTCCGCCACTGGTCGTGGTAGCGGTACTGACGGCGGCCGGCGGCGTCGACACCGGTGGCCTGGATGTGACCGTTGGGCCACGGGCAGATCCAGACGTCCTTCCAGGCCGGCGGGATGGCCAGGCCACGGATGCGGTCGAGCCGGTCGTCGCGGATGAGGCTGCCGTCGACGTCGTAGTAGGCGAAACCACGTCCGGCTCTGCGACGCCGGTAACCGGGACCGTTCACGTCGCTGCGCCGAAGTCTCACGACCGGAGGATGTGCACCGGGACAGTTCCTCAAACCGGGCGCGGACCGTCTGTCCCCTGACCAGGCGGGTCAGCGGAGGTCGACCAGGCCGCCGAGACCACTGATCTCCAGGACGTGCCGGGTGATCCCGCCGTCGGGGGCGTGCACCACCAGGCGCCACCCCTCGTCGCCACCGATGCGGGCGACGGCGAGGACCACGCGCACGGCCGCGCTGCTGAACAGCGACACCCCGACGAGGTCGAGCTCGACCCGGCCGGTACCGCCGTGACTCGCCTCCAGCAGCCGGATCCGCATCTGCTCGGCGCCGAAGTCGTCGACCGCGCCGCTCACCCGGACCACCGGCCGCGGGCCCGCTCGGTCCACCGTCACGGTGGCCGAACTGGACGCGGACGGCCGGTCCTCGTCGGTCTCCGGGCTGCGCCGGAGCCGCAGGCTCAGGGTGACCGTCGTCCCCTTCGCCTCCTCCTCGAGGACGACGCGGTCGACGAGCTGTCGCATGATCAGCAGACCGCGTCCCCGGTCGCCGGGATCCCGGTCGGGCGGCCGCCAGGTGCCCTCGTCCCGCACGGTCACCGTCAGGACGCCGTCCACGTCCACGCGGGCGGTCACCGACATCGGCCCCGGCTCGGAGCCGCGGTAGGCGTGCTCGGCGGCATTGGCGCAGGCCTCCCCCACGGCGACCATGACACCGACCCGGTCCTGCTCGCCCATGCCGAGAGCGGTCAGCCAACTGCCGAGGCGCCGCCGCACTCCGGGGAGGGCGGCCGGGTCGGCCGTCAGGTCCATCTGCAGCGGTTCCTGGGCGTCGTCGCGGCGGTGGGCGACCAGCACGGCCACGTCGTCCAGCCAGCCCTCGGGGCTGCGCACACCCTCGGCGATCGCCGCCGCGGGCTCTGCCGGCCCCTCGCTCTCCAGCGCTCCTGGGGTCGCGAGCACCCCGGCCGCGACCTCGGCCAGCCGGTCGAGGGGTTGGGAGGCCTCCGGTGCGGGGCCGGCGACGGCCCCGTTCGAGAAGAGGACCAGGGTCGCGCCCTGCTCCAGCACGTGCTGGGCGACGGTGGTCGCAACTCCGGGCAGGCTGCCCAGCGGCGGCCGTGTCGGGACGGGCAGGAACCTCGTCGTCCCGTCCGGGCCGACGACCAACGGCGGCGGGTGCCCGGCAGCGGCATACGCGAAGTCACCGGTGCCGGCGTCGAGCACGCCGTAGAAGACCGAGGCGCCCTCGACGTCCTCCATCTGCGCGGCGAAGGCGTCCAGGGCGGCGAGGACGGCGGCCGGCGAGGGATCGCGCAGCGCCGACGAGCGCATGGCGCCGCGCAGCCGGCTCATCGCACCGGCTGCAGGCACCCCGTGGCCGACGGCGTCACCGACGACGAGCGCCACCCGGCCGGAGCCGAGCGCCACCGTGTCGAACCAGTCGCCGCCCGCGTGCTCCTCCACCGAGGCGCGGTGATAGCTGCCGGAGAGGTGGAGGTCCGGGAGCAGCGGCAGGGACGGCGGGAGCAGGGAGAGCTGTGCCTGCTCCACTCCGTCGGCCGGCGGACTTGGCCACAGCGAGGTGTCGGTGGCGGCGTCCTGCGGCTCCACGACCAGGAGCGCCCCCGGTCCGTCGTGCACCCGCAGCGGGCGCACCATCACCGTCGTCGCCGGACCCCCGGCGCCCAGGGGGCCACAGATCGTCTGCGGCCGCCCGGTCCGCAGCACCTTCTCCAGGAGTTCGGCGACCGGCGTCCCGTCGACGACGGGCAGTCGGTCCCGTCCCGTGCCGAGGTCCCGTGCCCGTGCGTTGGCCCAGACGGGCTCGGTGGTCGCCGCGCCGAGGACGTAGATCGCCGCCGGCGCGGACTCCATCGCCGCGACCAGCACAGCGACCCCCTCGCCCCCGGTCTGGCCAGGGAGGGGTGGCGGACTGCCGGGGCTCGAGGTCATCTCGGATGAGCCAATACCAGCCTGTCGGGCCCGGCAACCGCGACGACGCCTACCGTGGAGCCGTGGAAACCACCACGTTTCGATCGCCGCCCGGGAGGGGTACGACGCTTTGGTTGGGCGCAGGCCGTCATGTCCGGATGCGCCGTCGAGGCCCGAAACGGGATTCGGCAGGATGGATCGCCGCGACCCGATGGACGGGTGGCCGGCAACGAAGGAGCGGACGACGGATGGTCGACTCGAGGGGTGCCCTCGCGCAGGACGGGCGACGCGTGGAGCGACTGGAGCTGCGGGTGCCCACCACGGCCACCCAGCTGCCGGCGGTGCGCGCGATGGCCGGTGACCTCGCGATCCGGATGGACTACGACCTCGATGCGGTCGAGGATCTCCGCCTCGCCGTCGACGAGGCGTGCGCGACCCTCAGCCAGATCGGTGCCGCCGACTCGCCCCTCACGGTCATCTTCGAGACCACGCGGGCGGGGCTGCACATCGAGGCGTGGGTGCCCACCGCCGAGGGTGTGGAGGTTCCCCGCGACGGCTTCGGCTGGGCGATCCTGGCGACACTCGTCGACGGCGTCGACGCCCGGCGCTCGACCCAGGACGCGGTCCCCGGGGGCGACGGAAGCCCGACCCCCGTCGGCGTGATCGCCATGGACAAGTACCTGCCGGGCCAGCATCCGGGCGAGCTGGGAAGCGGAGCCGACCAAGACCTCTCGGTCGCCCAGTGAGCCGGTCGCCCTCGACCGACGACATCCCCGTCGTGGAGGTTCCACTGCCCGACCAGAGGTCCGAGGCCCCGATCCCCGCCGGCGAGCCTGCCCTCCGGGAGGACGAGGTCGCGGTGGCGACCGGGCCGGCCGACCCGGATGCAGCCCCCCGTCCGCGCCCGGAGACCGACGTCGCCGCTGCCGAACCCACGCCGGACGCTCCCCCGCTGTCGGACAACCGCCGCCGGGCCGAGCGGACCGCGCCGCTCTTCGCCGAACTGGCGACGCTGGAGAAGGACGACCCCCGGCGTGAGCGGCTGCGCGAGATCCTCGTCGAGGAGCACCTGCCCCTCGTGCGGCACTTCGCCCGTCGGTTCAGCAACCGCGGAGAGCCGTTCGACGACCTGCTGCAGGTGGGCACGCTCGGGTTGATCGCCGCGATCGACCGGTTCGACCCGACCCGCGGCGTGGAGTTCCTCTCCTTCGCCGTCCCGACGATCACCGGTGAGATCAAGCGGCACTTCCGCGACCAGGGCTGGTCGGTGCGGGTTCCGCGCCGGCTGCAGGAACTGCACCTGTCGCTCAACGCCGCCGTCGGTGAGCTGGCGCAGAAGAACGGCCGGGCACCGACGCCGTCGGAACTGGCCGAGCACCTGGGCATCCCGCGCGCGGAGGTGCTCGAGGGTCTCGCCGTCGCCAACGCCTACCGCAGCAGCTCGCTCGACGAGCGGCTCAGCGGCGAGGACGACTCCCCCACGCTCGCCGCCACCCTCGGCGAGGAGGACGCGGCACTGGAGGGCGTGGAGTACCGCGAGTCGCTGCAGCCGCTGCTGGCCACGATTCCCGCCCGAGAGCGCCGCATCCTGATCCTGCGGTTCTTCGGCAACATGACCCAGTCGCAGATCGCGGCCGACATCGGCATCTCGCAGATGCACGTCTCCCGGCTGCTCAGCCAGACCTTGGCCAAGCTCCGCGAAGGCCTGCTCAAGGACTGAAATCTGCACCATTGGACGCCGGTGGCCCAGAACCCTCGACGTTCTGGGCCACCGGCGTCCAACGGACTTGCCTGCCTAGCGCGGAGGCAGCTGCGGCGGGCCGTCGGGGGCGTCCGGGTCGGCGGAGCCGGAGCGGTTGCGCGGGTCGGCCGCCGGCCCGCTGTCCCGGACGTCCTGGGTCACCTGCGACAGGGGCGGCGGGCTCGGCACGGCCGGGGCCGTGTCCGCGATGCTCGACAGCTCGATCTTCGCCTCGGGCTGCTCGGCGGCCGGCGGCAGCTGCGACTCGAACCAGCTGGTGGTGTCCAGTCCGCCGTCCTTCGGACCGGAGCCGCCGTTGCCCTTCGGCACGACGTCCATCCAGGACTTCCCGCCCTCGGCACCGCCGAGGTTGGCCAGCCCCTCCAGCGCCTTGCTGAACTCGCTGGGGACGATCCACATCTTGTTGGCGTCGCCCTGCGCGATCTGCGGGAGCGTCTGCAGGTACTGGTAGGCCAGCAGCCCCTGGTCGGGCTTGCCGTCGTGGATGGCCTGGAAGACCGTCTCGATCGACTTCGCCTGGCCCTGCGCCTGCAGGAACAGCGCGGCGCGTTCACCCTCGGCGCGCAGGATCCGGCTCTGTCGCTCGGCCTCCGCCTCGAGGATCGCCGCCTGCTTGTTCCCCTCCGCCGACAGGATCGCCGCGGCCTTCTGCCCCTCGGCCGTGGTGATGGCCGACTGCCGGGCGCCCTCGGCGGTCAGGATGATGGCGCGCTTGTCACGGTCGGCGCGCATCTGCTTCTCCATCGAGTCCTGGATGGACGGCGGCGGGTCGATGGCCTTGATCTCCACCCGCGCGACCCGCAGGCCCCAGGGGCCGGTGGTGCCGTCGAGGACCGACCGCAGCTGGCTGTTGATGCCGTCGCGACCGGTCAGGGCGCCCTCGAGGTTCAGCCCGCCCACCACGTTGCGCAGGGTGGTCGTGGTCAGCTGCTCCATGCCGGTGATGTAGTTGGCGATGCCGTAGACGGCCAGCCGAGGGTCGGTCACCTGGAAGTAGACGACGGTGTCGATGCCGACCTGCAGGTTGTCGGCGGTGATCACCGGCTGCGGCGGGAAGGAGATGACCTGCTCGCGCAGGTCGATGGTGGCCCGTACCCGGTCGATGAACGGCACGAGGATCGAGAGGCCCGGCGACAGCGTGCGGCTGTACCGGCCCAGCCGCTCGACGACCTTCGCCTGCGCCTGGGGCACGATGGTCACGCTCTTGGCGATCACGACGATCACCAGCAGGGCGACGACGATCAGTGCGATGAGTGCCGCATCCACAGCGGGCTCCCTTCGTCGGGGGTCATGATCGATCCTCCCCCGCGGGACCCGCCCAGGTCAGTACCTCGGGGCCGGCTTCACTCCAGCGCGTCGCCGACGACGGCCGTGGCGCCCTCGACCTGCAGGATGCGGACGGTCGAGCCGACGGCGAACGTCTCGCCGCTGTGCTGGCTCCGGGCGGTCCACTCGTCGGCGCCCATCCGGATCCGCCCCCCGGAGGAGTCGATCTCCTGGCTCACCTTGGCCGTCCGCCCGATGAGCGTGTCGACGCCGTCGAGCTGGAGAGGCGTCCGCTCGGTCAGGTGTCGCTGCGCGATCGGCCGGACGAGGACCAGCAGGATCCCGGAGACGGCGATGAACGCGACGAGCTGCAGCACCGTGGCGCCGCCCAGCAGCGCGACGGTCATGCCGCCCAGGGCTCCGCCGGCGAACATCAGCAGGACCAGGTCGAGGCTGACCACCTCGCCGGCCGCGAACAGGCCCGCGGCGATGAGCCAGAGCAACCACGCAGCCATGCCCGGAGTGTCGCAGAATCGACGCGATTCGTGGGCCTGGTCACGCCGCGTGGCGCTGACCTGCGCCCCTGTGGGTGACACCGTGTCGCCCCCGAGGAGGGACGGCCCGCCCGACGTAGCCTCGCCGGGTGCACGACTTCCCAGCCGGACGGTTCGCGGTCTGGGCCACCGCCTGGCTCACCGGACGCGCCTCCTACGACGAGGCGCTGGACGCGATCCTCGGCGAGAGCGCCCACCGGGTCGCCGGTGTGCCGGGCACGGACGAGGCGGTGCCCCTGGGCCGGGCGCTGACCGAGCTGCGGGGTCTCGGCGAGCGCCGCGTGCGGCTGGTGCTCCCCGTCGCCGGCGACGTCCGCGGACTGCCCCGAGCGCCCGGCCTGGCGCCGCTGGCCCTGGAGTCGGGTCAGGCGGCCGTGGGCGAGCGCCTGGCGCTCGTGCCCGAGGCGCTGGGCCCCGAGGTGGTCCAGTGGACGGCGTTCCCGCTGGACGGCGTACCGCCTCTGCCCCCGGCGCCGGAGGGCAACCTGCGTGCGGTGTCCGGCGCGCTGGACCTCGCCGTCGGCGACACGGCCCGGGCGCTCGCCGGGCTCGACGTGGCGAGGTGGAATCCCGAGGTGCCCGCCCTGCTGGCCGGCTTGTCGAAGGCCCGGGCCCCCGGGCTGCCGCACGACCACGATCCCCTGGCGCTCTCGGTCCTGGGGCGGGCGCAGCGGTTGGCGAAGGTGCTGGATCTCGCGATGGCCGACGCTCCCGGCGCGGCGGTCAACCACGCCCAGGCCGCGGCCCGGGACGACGCCCTGCGTCCGCTGGGCCACGCCGTCCGCGAGGCGACCGAAGCCGCGTTCAACGCCGTTCCGCGGTAGGCCGCACGTCGCTACGTCGTCCGGCATGACAGCGCCGAACCTGACGATGAACCGGGTCATCCACGCCGCCGTCCTGGCTACTACCGCGACATCGCCCCCGTCCGGCGGCGACGACGGCCTGCGCCGATACGCGTATGACGGCGGTCATGCGTCGTGCATAGCCGCAACGATGCGCATAGCGGCGCCTGCAACCTCAGCGCAGATCAGGCGGCGGGGCGGGGCCGAGGCGCAACGAAACAACAGCTGGCGGGGCAGTTGGTGCCCAGGCGCGGGAGGCCTCCGGCGCGGCGCTCCTGCAGCAGCATGCGGATCGACTCGACGAATGCGAGGTGGGTGCCGGCCGTCGCCGCGCGGGCGAACGCCAGCCCCACCTCCTCGGCGGTCTCCTTCGCCTCGTTGTCCAGGTCCCAGATGACCTCGAGGTGGTCGCTGATGAAGCCCACCGGGAAGAGGACGACGGCGGTCTCGCCGCCGGCCGCCAGGGCGCGCAGGTGGTCGTTGACGTCGGGCTCCAGCCACGGCACCGACGGCGGGCCGCTGCGGCTCTGCCAGACCAGGTCGAAGGTCGCCCCCGGTGCCGCCTCGGCGACGACCCGCTCGGCGGCGGCGAGCAGCTCGGCCTCGTAGGCCCCGCCGTCCGGACCGGCGACGGCGGACATGGCATTCGGGATGCTGTGCGCCGTCGCGACCAGGCGGGCGGTGCCCCGCACGGCCTCCGGCAGCGAGGCGAGCGCCGCCGCCAGGGCGTCGGCGTTGGCCTGCACGAAGCCGGGGGTGTCGAAGTAGTGCGGCAGTTTCTCCGCCGTCGGTCCCCCTGGGCGGGTCGGGGAGGTCGTAGCGGCTCGCGCCCGGGCGATGTCCTCGTGGTACTGCCGGCAGCCGGAGAAGGAGGCGTAGGCCGACGTCGCGAAGACGTAGACGTGCTCGATGCCGTCCGCTGCCATCTGCGCCCAGGTGTCCTCGACGTAGGGCGCCCAGTTGCGGTTGCCCCAGTAGACCGGCAGGTCGATGCCGGCCGCCGCGAGCTCCTTCTCGATCGCCGCGATCAGCGCCTTGTTCTGGTCGTTGATCGGGCTGACGCCGCCGAAGTGGTGGTAGTGCTCGGCGACCTCCTCGAGCCGCTCGCGCGGGATGCCCCGGCCGCGGGTGACGTTCTCGAGGAACGGCATGACGTCGTCATGACCCTCGGGGCCGCCGAAGGAGAGCACGAGCAGAGCCTCGCGGCGTCCGGACGGCGCCGGCCCGGTGGACGGCTCGACGCCGCCGTTGTTGCGGACGGCGAGCGAGGGGTCCTCGTCGGGCCGCTGGCCGGCGGGGGTGATGTCGACGGTTGCGCGTGGCACAGCTGTTCTTCTTCCTCAGGTGGTCGTACGGATGCGGTCACACGCCGACGGCGTGACCCTGCGGCCTCTCACGCCTACGGCGTGGCTCTATGACCTTCACACGCCTACGGCGTGGAAGCCTCCGTCGACGTGCACGATCTCGCCGGTCGTGGCGGGGAACCAGTCCGAGAGCAGGGCTACGACGGCCTTGCCGGCGGGCTCGGTGTCGGTGACCGACCAGCCCAGTGGAGCACGGCCCTCCCAGGCCTCCTCGAACTGGGCGCTGCCCGGGATGGACTTCATGGCCATGCTGCGCAGCGGCCCGGCGGCCACGATGTTGGACCGCACGCCCTCGGGTCCGAGCTCCCGGGCCGTGTAGCGGCTGACCGACTCCAGGGCTGCCTTCGCCGCCCCCATCCAGCCGTAGACCGGCCAGGCGACGGAGGCGTCGAAGGTCAGTCCGACGACCGAGGAGGGGTTCGCCAGCAGCGGCCGGCACGCCTGGGTGAGCGAGGCGTACGACCACGCCGACACCTGGAAGGCCGTCGCGGCGTGCTCCCAGGCGACCTCGGGGAAGCCCTCCCCCATCGCCTCCTGCGGCGCGAAGCCGATCGAGTGGACGACGCCGTCGAGCCGGTCGAACCCCTGCTCGCGGAGCCGGTCGGCGAGCGTCGACAGGTGCTCGGGATCCGTGACGTCGAGCTCGACCACGGCCGCCTCCTGCGGCAACCGCTTCGCGATCCGCTGGCACAGCGAGAGCGCCCGGCCGAAGTTGGACAGGACGACGGTGGCGCCCTGCTCCTGGGCCAGGCGCGCGGTCGCGAAGGCGATGGAGGCCTCCGTCAGCACGCCGGTGATCAGGACCTTCTTGCCGTCGAGAATCCCCATCAGTGCCCCATCCCCAGTCCGCCGTCGACCGGGACGACCGCCCCGGTGATGTAACCCGCGGCGTCGCCGGCCAGGAACCGCACGACGCCGGCGATCTCGTCCGGGGAGGCGTACCGGCCCAGCGGCACCTGCCCCAGGATCTCCTGCTGCCGCTTCTCCGGCAGCTCCGCGGTCATGTCGGTCTCGACGAAGCCCGGCGCGACGACGTTCGCGGTGATGCCCCGGCTGCCGAGCTCGCGTGCGATCGAGCGGGCCAGGCCGACCAGCCCGGACTTGCTGGCCGCGTAGTTGGTCTGGCCGGCGGAACCCAGCAGGCCCACGACCGACGACACGAAGATCATCCGGCCGGACCGGGCGCGGACCATCTTGGCGCTGGCCCGCTTGGCCACCCGGTAGGCAGCGGTGAGGTTGGCGTCGAGGACGTCGGTGAAGTCGTCCTCCTTCATCCGCATGAGGAGCCCGTCGCGGGTGATGCCGGCGTTGCTGATCAGGACCTCGACCGGGCCCTGGTGCTCCTCGACCTCGCCGAAGGCGCGGTCGACGTCCTCGGTGCTGGTGACGTCGCACCGGACGCCGAACAGCCCGTCGGGGGCGCCGCTGCCGCGGTGGGTCACCGCCACCGAGTCACCCTGCTCGGCGAACGAGCGCGCGATCGCCAGACCGATCCCCCGGTTGCCGCCGGTCACCAGCACCGATCTGCCACTCGAACTCACAGTGCTTCTCCCCTGCGACGACCGCTGTATCGATGTCCGAACCTAGCCGGTGGTCGCAGGTCACACCCCCTACCGGCCAGTACAGCGGAGATCACCGCACCACGACCTGCCGTGGTGCTCGCTGCAGGTGCGGCCGGAGATCAGAGGCTGCGGCCGCAGGTCGGCCAGGCGCCCGGACCTTGCACGGCCAGGACCTTCTCCGCGACGGCGATCTGCTGGCTCTTCGTCGCCAGGTCGGCTCGCGGCGCGTAGGCCGCGCCACCGAACTCGAGCCAGGTCGTCGGGCTGAACTGCAGACCGCCGAAGTAGCCGTTGCCGGTGTTGATGCTCCAGTTGCCCCCGGACTCGCACAGCGCGACGGCGTCCCAGTCATGCGCGGTGGCCTGGGGCGGCGGCCCGCCGGAGGACGGCGGGCTCGGCGGCGGAGGCGGCGTGGGGACGGTCGGCTGCGCGGGCGGCCGCTCGGCCTGCAGGTCGACCAGCGCGGTTCGCGCGTGGTCCAGCCGGTTCTGCACGGCAGCCTGCTGCGCCTGCAGGTCGGCGAGCAGGTGGGCTGCGTCGGCCCGCTCGGCCTCCGCCGTCGCCAGGGCGGCCTGCGCCGCCGTCCGGAGGACCTCGACCTCGGTCACTGCTCTGCGCGCGGCGGCCTGCGTCTCGTCGGCGCGTTGCCGGGCCACGCTGGAGCTCGCCAGGACGGCGGACCGGTGCTGCCCCGCGGCGGCGAGCAGAGCGGCTCTCTCGAGCATCTGCGAGGGGCTGCCCGAGGTCAGCAGGCTCTCGAAGGCCGGGGACGTGGAGCCCAGCATGTAGCTGTCCCGGGCGAAGGCCGCGACAGCGTCCCTGGCTCCGGCGAGGTCGGCCTGCGCCTCCTGCGCGACGACCTCCGCGGCCTGCGCGTCGGCCTGCGCTATCGCGTGGGCCCGCTGCCACCCGCGGAGCTCGTCCTCGACGCGGGCAGCCTGCGCGCTCGCGTCGTCCAGAGCTGCGTGCGCGGCGCCCACTTGCTCCAGGAGCCGGCCCACCTCGGCGGCGGCGTCCTCCGCGGCGCTGAGCTGCCCGTCGCCGGGAGCGGCCGACGCCGTCCCGGACGCGCCCACCAAGCCGATGACCGCGGCCATCCCGACGGCGCCCAGCAGGCCCGACCGGCGTCGGACGACCGTCTCCGCCGTCCCGGTCGACTCCTCCACCGCCCATCCCTCCGTCGATCTCCGTGTGCCCGGCGTGGATCGACAGGGCGGGCCGGCACCTTGAGCGGCCGGTCCCACGACAGGGTGATCCCGTCGTGGAGGCGACGTTCCGCCGAGGCCTTGCGACATGCAGTCGTTTACCTGCATGGTGGGCCTGTGCCCGAAGACCTGAACCTGGTGTTCAAGGCACTGGCCGACCCGACGCGACGCCAGCTGCTCGACCGGCTGCACGAGAAGAACGGTCAGACCCTCGGCGAGCTCTGCGGCTCCCTCGCCATGGCTCGCCAGTCGGCATCGCAGCACCTCTCCGTCCTGGAGGCGGCGAACCTCGTCAGCACCGTCTGGCATGGCCGGGAGAAGTTGCACTACCTCAATCCCGTTCCGCTGCACGAGGTGCAGGAGCGGTGGATCTCCACGTTCGAGACCCCACGGTTGCGCGCACTCAGCGCCGTCCGGCAGTCAGCAGAGGAGCAGGCCATGCCCACCCCGCCCACCTACGTCTACGTCACCTACATCAAGGCGAGTCCCGAGCAGGTGTGGAAGGCGCTGACCGACGCCGACCTGACCGCCCGGTACTGGGGCCACCGCAACGAGTCCGACTGGCAGGAGGGCGCCACCTGGCAGCACGTGCGCACCGACGGCTCCCGGATCTCCGACGTCACCGGCACGGTGCTGGAGGTCCGCCCGCCCGAGCGCCTCGTGATCACGTTCCCCGGTTCCGACGAGCAGCGGAACGGCACGCCGTCGCGGGTCACCTTCACCATCGAGCCGCACCAGGACATCGTCCGGCTCACCGTGCGACACGACGACATCCGCACCGCGGCCGACCTGGAGGCCCTGTCCGCCGGGTGGCCCGCGGTCCTGGCCAACCTCAAGTCGCTGCTCGAGACCGGCGACGTCCTTCCCCAGGCGCCCTGGGAGATGCACGCCGAGCTCCGCGATGCGCAGATGGCGCACACCGACTGAGCCGTACAGGGGCGTGGACGGCCCGGGCACCACCGGGCGGCGTGAGAGTGCCGTCCCTAGGCTGGCGAGGTGTTCTTCCTCTTCGGTCTCGGCACCAAGCAGCAGCACGTCGGCCCCGGAGAGACCCGGACCTGTCCGCGCTGCCACAACACGTCGCAGTGGGCGCGGATGCGGCAGTTCAGGCAGTTCTCGCTGTTCTTCGTGCCGGTGGCCCGGTGGAAGCGCCGCCAGCTGGAGGTCTGCGGCATCTGCGGCGCCACCGTCGAGGTCTGAGGCCGCGCATGCGCGGCCTGCTGCCCCCCGTCCGCTGACGGAGCCCGTGCAGTAGGCCCGGCCGCGCGTCACCTCGTGGGCGACGACGGCAGCCACCTGCCCAGCCAGTCGATGGACCGGTCCACCACCGCCTCGAGCGCCCCCGCCTCGGCGAACAGGTGGGATGCACCGGGCACCACGCTGACCTCGTTCTCTCCGGTGAGCCGGGCGGCAGCCGCCCGGTTGAGCTCCAGCACCCGGTGGTCGGCGCCGCCGACGACGAGCATCACCGGTGCCCGGACCTGCTCGAGCGCGTCGCCGGCGAGATCGGGCCGGCCACCGCGGGAGATGACCGCACGGACCCGCTCGGGCCGGTCGGCGGCGGTGATCAGCGCGGCGGCCGCCCCCGTGCTGGCTCCGAACGTCGCCAGCGGGAGCCCGGCCGCTCCGTCGGCGCCGGCCAGCCAATCGGCGGCGTCGGTGAGCCGTCCGGCCAGCAGCGCGATGTCGAAGCGTAGCTCCCCGGTCGCTGCGTCGACCCGCTCCTCCGCCTCGGTGAGCAGATCCAGCAGCAGCGTGCCGAAGCCGGCGTCGTGGAGTCCGGCGGCGACCTGCCGGTTGCGCGGGCTGTGCCGGCTGCTGCCGCTGCCGTGGGCGAACAGCACCACGCCGCGGGCCCCGTCGGGGACCACGAGGTCGCCGGCGAGCCGCACTCCGGACGCGGGGATCCGGACGGCACGGGCCGACGGTGGGCGGTCAGTCGGCATCGGGGTAGGTCTCCAGCTCCGCGCCCGACGGGTGGACGCCGTGCAGTGGGTTCAGCGCCCGGGACTCGTCGAACCAGCAGAAGGCGTCGTACCGCCGCCCGAGGACCGTGGGCACGTAGTTGCCCCACCGTTCGGCACTCGGGTGGTAGACGACCCCGACCGCGCGGTGCGGGCGTTCCCCGGCCAGCCAGCCGGGCAGCGAGGGCGGGAAGACGAAGAGGGCGCCGGCCTCCGCCACGGAGTCGTGCAGCAGCGCCTCGACGCTTCCCCGCCGGGCGGGCGGCAGCGGCATCCGCTGGGGCGTGCTCCCCCAGCTGTCGGCCGCGATGACGCTGCCGTGGTGGCTGCCGAAGCCCACGATCACGACGTCGTCCTCGCCGTACCGCTCGCGGACCAGCTGCCCGACGTTGACCATGCCCACGTCTCCCATGTCGGTGTACCGCGCGTCGCCGACGTGGGTGTTGTGCTCCCAGACCACGGCTTTCGCGCCGTCGCCGTGGTGCGTGAGCAGGCGGTCGAGGGTGTCGGCCATGTGGTGGTCGCGGATGTTCCACGACTCCGGGCCACCACGGACCATCGCGCGGTAGTACGCCTCGGCGCCGGCCGCCACGCGGGCGTTCTGCTCGGCGTCGAAAGCAGCGTCCCGGTCCGCCCCGCCGTCGGTGGCTGCCCGGGCCCGGAGCTCTCCGAGCATGCTCACCACCGCGTCCTCGCAGCTGGTCGGCACCAGCCGGGTCGCCCGGGCGTAGGACTGCGGGTCCTCGGCGTAGGGCTCGAAGCACCGGAAGGCCGCCAGCGCGGTGTCCACGTGCTCGGGTTCGTGCTCGCGCAGGTAATCGAGGATCGCCCGCAGGGAGTCCCAGAGGCTGTAGACGTCCAGACCGTAGAAGCCCGCCCGATCGATCGGCGCCCGGTCGGCGTTGTGCTCGCGTAGCCAGCCGGTGAAGTCGACGACCTCCTCGTTGGCCCACATCCACGTCGGCCAGCGCTCGTAGCCGCGCAGCACCTCGCGGGGGTCCTCGGCCGTCGCCAGCGTCACCGAGCAGTTGACCCGGTAGCAGTCGGGCCAGTCCCCCTCCACACCGACGAAGGAGAAGCCTCGCTCGGTGATCAGCCGACGGGTGAGTGCCGCCCGCCACGCGTAGTACTCGTGCGTGCCGTGCGATGCCTCCCCGAGCAGTACCACCCGGGCCTCGCCGATCCGGTCGAGCAACGGGTCCAGGTCGTCGGCGTTCCGCAACGGCCGGGCCAGCTCGCGAACGTGCGTTCCCTCGTTCCGCATGCGGCCGTCCCTCCGGTCGGGGTGCGTTTCCGATGTGCACGAGCCGGCGTCGCCCGGTGGCCGCCGGGCCGGCGAACGGCGTAGCTCGGCGCCGCTGCTGTCCCGTGGCGCGGCACCGGTGTCGATCGCGTACCCCTTTCCGTGCCGCCGATGCCTGCCGTCGGTCCCGACCCGTCCGGTCTCGTCGGCGACCGGTACCGCGGGGCGGCGTGGTGGTCGCCGCCGCGCTGCACGCACCCCTCGACGTCGTCGTCGTCCGAAAGGTCGGCGTCCCGTGGCAACCGGAGCTGGCCATGGGCGCCATCAACCGCCGCCGACGACGACGTGGAGACGGTGCGTTCCGCGAGGGTCCTGCAGCACGTCCAGATCGACGACGACGCCTTCGATCGTGTCCGACAACAGGAGATACGGGAACTGTGCCGCCGCGAGAAGGCCTACCGGCAGAGCCGCCCCGCCCCGCCGCTGGCCGGCCGGCCGGCCGGTGATCGTGGTGGGCGACGGCCTGGCCACCGGATCCACGATGCGGGCGGCGGTCGCCGCGATTCGCCGACAAGGCCCTCACCGCCTCGTCCTCGCCGTACCCGTGGCCTCACCCACCGCGTGCGAGGCGCTCGAACCGGAGGTCGACGACATGGTCTGCCTCTGGGCTCCGGAGTCCTTCTCCGCCGTCGGCCAGGGGTACGAGGACTTCCGCGACGACCGACGAGGAGGTCCGCGACGCACTGACGCGGGCTGCCTGATCCGGGCTCGTGACGCGGCGGCGGGACAGGGCGTGCACGCCAGGGCGGCGGGTACGGCACGGCCATGACCGTGACCGCCGCCCCCGGAACCGTGGTCCTGTACACCGACGTGGTCTGCGCCTGGTCCACCGTCGCCCTGCACCGCTTCTACGCGGCCCGGTCGGAGCTGGGCCTCGACGACCGGCTTCGCGTCGACCACCGGCTGTTCCTGCTCGAGGACGTCAACCGGTTCGCGATCCCGGAACGGATGCTCGACGCGGAGATCCCTGTCGTCGGCCGGCTGGAACCCGGCCTGGGGATGTCCCCCTGGGAGGGCGAGCCGTCGGCCTGGCCGGTGACCGCACTGCCGGCCGACGAAGCGGTGCACGCCGCCAAGCAGCAGTCGGCGGCCGCGGCCGAGCAGCTGGACATGGCGCTGCGGCTGGCGTTCTTCCGCGACAGCCGGTGCATCAGCATGCTGCACGAGGTGGTGGACGTCGCCCGCGACTGCGATCTCGTCGACGCCGGAGCGATCGCCGCGGCGCTCGACGACGGGCGTGCCCGGGCCGCGATGATGGCCGACTACCGCGCCCACCGGGCAGACGTGCAGGGCAGCCCGCACTTCTTCCTCGCCGACGGCTCCGACGTCCACAACCCGGGCATCGCCATGCACGCGGACGAGGCCGGCGGCTACCCCGTCGTCGACTCCGACGACCCGTCGGCCTACGAGGACCTTGTCCGCCGCGCGGCGGCGGCCGGGAGCGAGGCGACCGCATGAGCGAGCGGCTGGTCGCCGACCAGGTCGCGGAGGGCTTCGCTCCTCACGCGCTCCGCGTGTCCTCCCGTCGCGGCACCGGGACCGTCTGCAGGTCGTGGGCGACGACGACGTCCCCGCCGAAGACGGCGGCGGCCTCGTCGCGGAACCGGCCGGGATCGCCGTAGCGCTGGGAGAAGTGGGTGAGCACGAGCCGCCGGACGCCGCACTCCTCGGCCACTGTCGCCGCCTGGCGGGCGGTGAGATGCCCGTACGCGCCGGCCAGATCGGCGTCCTCGGAGAGGAAGGTCGACTCGATCACCAGCAGGTCGGCGTTCTCGGCGAGGGCGAAGACTGCGCCGCAGAGCCGGGTGTCCATGATGAAGGCGAACTGCTGCCCGCGCCTCGGCGCGCTGACCTCCTCGAGCCGGACGGCACGGCCATCGGCCTCGAGAACGTCCTCGCGCTGCAGCCGTCCCACGTCCGGGCCGGCGATCCCGTGCCGGGCGAGCAGCTCGGGCAGCATCCGCCGCCCGTCCGGCTCGACCAGCCGGTACCCGAACGCGTCGACGGAGTGGTCGAGACGCCGCGCCTCCAGCGTTCCGAATCCGCCGGTGGCGACCGGGCCGTCGCCTACCACCGGCTCCTCGCGTACGTCGACGGCGTCGTGGAACACCGACGCATGGCGCAGCCGGTCGAAGAACTGCTGCCCGGAGGACGGGTAGTACGCCCGGACAGGGCCCGGAACGCGATCCAGTGAGCTGCGCTGCACGACGCCGGGCATGCCCAGGCAGTGGTCGCCGTGGAAGTGCGTCACGCAGATCCGGGTGACGGCGCTGCTGGGCACGCCCGCCAGGAGCATCTGCCGTTGGGTGCCCTCACCCGGATCGAACAGCAGGCCCTCGCCGTCCCAGCGCAGCAGGTAACCGTTGTGGTTGCGGTGCCGGGTCGGCGCCTGGCTGGAGGTGCCGAGGACGACCAGTTCGCGAGCCGTCACCGGGGACGCCCTCGACGGCGCCGTCCGGAGCGCCCCGACGACGTGGTCCCCAGGGTCCGTCGTACCCGTTCCCATCGCCTCGTCGACCGTCGTCTCGGCGTCGGTGCGACCGCCTCCGGGCCGCTCGACGTCCTTCCCGACGCTGGCGTGGGAACCCTCGTCGTCGGCCACCGGCTGGGGCGTGGTGTTCGGCTGTTCGGTCATCCCCTGCTCCTTCGATCGGTCTCGTCGCTCGGGCACCATCGTGCTGCCGCCGGCCCGGCCACGCATGGGGAGCCCGCGGCAGGCCCGGTCGGACCCGTCGGTGCCGGCCTCGGGCCGCGACGACGGGTCGGCCGGATCGATCGGGGTAGGGGTCGGTCGTACCCGGCGATCGAGACAGGAGGAATCCATGAAGGCAGTGGTGTGGCACGGAGTAGGCGACATCCGGCTCGACGACGTCCCCGATCCGACCATCCAGGATCCGACCGACGCGATCGTGGAGATCACCGCGAGCGGGATCTGCGGCACGGATCTGCACTTCGTACGCGGGACGATGTCCGGCATGGTCGCGGGCACGATCCTCGGCCACGAGGCGGTCGGCGTCGTCCGCGAGACCGGACCGGGGGTGCGCAACCTGCGGCCCGGGGACCGGGTGGTCATCCCGTCGACGGTGGCGTGCGGTACCTGCTCGTACTGCCGCGCCGGCTACTACGCCCAGTGCGACAACGCCAACCCGAACGGCCCCGAGGCCGGGACGTGCTTCTTCGGTGGACCGCAGACGACCGGACCGGTCGACGGACTCCAGGCCCAGTACGCCCGGATCCCGTTCGCCCACGTGGGGCCGGTGTGGTTGCCGGACTCGGTGTCCGACGACCAGGCGATCCTCCTGTCGGACATCTACCCGACGGCCTGGTTCGGGTGCCGGCTGGCGGAGGTCGGTCAGGGTGACACCGTGCTGGTGCTGGGCGCCGGGCCGGTCGGCCAGTTCGCGGTGACCAGCGCCTTCCAGCAGGGAGCCGGCCGCGTCCTCGTCGTCGACGGTGTGGCCAGCCGGCTGGACCAGGCGCGGAGCCGCGGCGCCGAGGTCATCGACTTCAACGCCGAGGACCCGGTCGCGGTGGTCAAGGAGCTCACCGGAGGCATCGGCGTGGACCGCGTGGTCGAGGCCGTCGGGGTCGACGCGCAGCGGCCGAAGTCGGGCCCGGCCGCCGAGGCCGCGCAACAGCAGGCAGACGCGTTCGAGCAGGAGCGGTCACAGGTCGCGCCCGAGCAGGATCCGCACGGTGAGACCTACGTGCCCGGAGATGCCCCGAGCCAGTCGCTCCAATGGGCGGTGCAGGCCGTCGCCAAGGCCGGGACGATCGGCATCGTCGGCGTCTACCCGCCCCAGATGACCAGCTTCCCCACCGGCGCGGCCATGAACAAGAACCTCACGGTGAAGATGGGCAACTGCAACCACCGCCGCTACATCCCGACGCTCCTGGACCTGGTGCGCACCGGTGCCATCGATCCGTCCACCGTGCTCACCCAGGTGGAGGACATGCCGTCGGTGCTGGATGCCTACGCCACGTTCGACCGGCGCGAGTCCGGCTGGACCAAGGCCGTGATCGCCCCGTCCTGACCCGTGCGAGGCGGCGTCACGACTCGTCTGCGTTACGCCGCCTGCTTCGGTGGGTGCACATCTCGGTGGCGCGACACCGTCTGCACCCGAACGCCTGACCGGGCCGGCGGCGGGACACGACAGGTGGAGGCCCGAGCGCGCCGGCGACGGGTGCCGCCGGGTCGACGGGGTAGGACGTCGGCGACCGCAAGCGACGGGAGGAACCATGGCCGCCCACGCAGGTGAGAAGGCACAGAAGACCGGGGACTTCTACTGCGCGCACTGCAGCGAGAAGGTCCACGTGACGCAGGGCGACACCATCCCGCCCTGCCCGAATGGTCACAAGACCTTCGAGACACGCCGGCACGAGCCGGGCAACAAGAGCTGACGGCGGAGACGGGAGCGGCGCCCTACCCACTCGTCGGGCCGATCTCGCGGCCGGGCCGGATAGCGTCGCCGCCGCAGGGTAGGGCTGGCTCCATGCCGGAGCCGCCGCGCCTGCCCGACGAGATGCTCCTCCGCTACACGGACGTGCCGGAGGGACGCATCCGCACCCGCGTGCTCGGCCGGCGGCAGCCGGATGCCCTCCCGGTGGTCGTGGTCCAGGGAATGGCAGTCTCGGACTACCTGCTGCCCGCGTGCGCAGCGCTCGGTACGTGGACCGAGGTGCACCTGTTCGACGTCCCCGGCTTCGGCGGCAGCGGCCGGCCGACGCGGCGGCTCGGCGTCCGGGGCTACGGGGAGGCGGTGGCGCACTGGCTGGAGACGGCCGGCCTGGACCGGGCCGTGGTGGTCGGCCACTCCAGCGGCACGCAGGTCGCCGCGTGGGCCGGAGTGCTGGCGCCGGACCGCGTGGCCGCGGTGGGCCTGGCCAGCCCGACGATCGACCCGATCGCCCGGCCGCTGCCGAAGCTGCTCTACCGCTGGCGCCTGGACGCCCGCTCGCCGTCGCCCGGTCTCGAGGAGAACCATGTGCCGGAGTGGCGGCGCGCCGGCATCGCTGGGGCGGCCCACCTGGTCAGGGCCCATCTCGCCGACCGGATCGAGGAGCAGGTCGCCCGCCTCCGGATGCCCGTGCTGGTCATCCGCGCCGAGGACGACCGGCTGACCACCGACCGCTGGGTGCGCGAGCTCGCCGCCTCGGCCGGCGGCGATCTCGTGTCGGTCTCCGGTGCCCACGCGTTCCTGTGGCTGGATCCCGGAGCCTGGTCGGCGCCGTTGCGCGAGCTGTCGGCCGAGGCGCGCTGAGTTGGCCCGCCGGAGCCGCCACGTGCCGGCCGAGGAGGCGGTCGCGTCCTTCGACTCGGCGAGCGCCTTCTTCATCGCGCTGGCCCGTGCCCTCGACGGGCGGGACTTCCCCTACCTGGGCCAGGCGCGCTGGAAGGCCCTCCCGGTGCGGGCCAGCGCGCTGCTGCCGCGGCCGCTGCGCTGCCGGGCGTACGCGATCGCGAGCGGGAAGGAAGGGGTAGCAGTCGACCGGCTCGGCGACATCGACCTGGACGAGGTCGCCGACTGGGTGGCGCAGACCTATCCGGACCGGCGCTACCCGGGGGTGCTGATCGGCTCGTCGAACGGCGCGCTGACCCACCTGGCGGCCGCCTGCGGCATCCCGTGGCTGCCGCAGACGCTGCTCGTGCCGGTGCGCCGCCGCGGGGCCGACCCGGCGGACATGACGGCGGCGCTCGAGTTCGGCCGACGCCACGGCCCCGCCCTGCTGGCGCACAACACACGGGTCGAGCTGCACCAGATGCAGGACGCCAACCAGGACGCGCTCAGCGGCTCGCAGATGGCGTACTTCCGGGTGAAGTGGACCAGCCTGCCGCCGGCGTACCAACAATTCCTCGACGAGCGGCTCGAGCCGGGGGCTCCGGTCGTCGTCGCGCGGGACACGTCGACCTGGCCGGTCACCCGCGTCGGCGACCGGCACGTCTTCCAGGTCGGCGCGCAGGGCGGGATGACCCCCGAGGAGTACCTCGACGAACCCGGCGTCCCGGTACCCGACGAGACCGCCGCCGAGGCCGAGTGGGGGTTCGCCGAGCCACTGCTGGACGGGGTGGGCGAGGCAGCGCGCCGCACCGGCCACCCCGTCGTCGAGCTCCGGTACGGCCATCCGCAGCATCCCGCCGCCGCCGTCGCCGACGTGCTCCGGTCGTGGACGCGCCGCCGCGGTGGCGCGGCGCAGCGGCTGCTGGTGAGCTCGTTCGTCGTCCACGACCCGTGGCGGACGATCGCGACGGGGTCCGTGCCGTTCTGGACCTTCTTCCCCGTCCGGTCGGCCGCCCGCGACCTGTCCGACCACCTGGCGTCGACGCCGTACGACGACGTCGACGTCCTGCTGTTCAGCCACGGGGTCGAGTCCCGTGGCCTGGCGGACGCACGGACCTGGCAGCGCATCGCCGGGCAGGCCCGCCGCCGCGGCCGGCTGCTCGGCGTCGACCCCCGGGCGTTCCCGGCCGACTTCGCCGTCTTCGCGCGCTACACCACCGCGCTGCGTTCGTTGCCCGACGGCGAGCTGCCGTGGTCGCCGCTGGCCGTCGACGACGCCCTGGCCGGCCTGCGCGGCGCGGCGCGGCTGTCCGTCCTCGGGGGCTGAGCCGCGGCCCCCCGTCCGCGATCCGTCGTCGTCGGCGAACTGCTCACCCACGCCCGACGAGCGCGCGCCGCGCACGGGTCGCCGCAGCGAGCTCGGCCAGGAGCTCCTCGGTCGTGTCGAGGTCGACGCAGGCGTCGGTGACGCTCTTGCCGTACTCGAGCGCCTCGGGATGCCGGCGATCCAGATCCTGTCGCCCGGCGACGAGGTTGCTCTCCACCATCACGCCGCGGATCGCCTCCTCCCCGGCTGCGAGCTGCCCCGCCAGGTCGTGCACCACGTCGATCTGGCGGAGGTGGTTCTTCTGGCTGTTGCCGTGGGAGGCGTCGACGACGACGACCTCCGGCAGGCCGCGCGCTGCCAGCCTCCGCTTCGTGTCGGCGATGTGCGCCGCGGAGTAGTTCGGCCCGTCCTTGTCGCCACGCAGGATGACGTGGCCGGTGTCGTTGCCGGTCGTCGACAGCTGGGCGCTCACCCCGTGGTGGTCGACGCCCAGGAACTCGTGCGGTGCCCGCGCGGTCATGACCGCCTGGATCGCGGCGTCGATGCTGCCTTCCGGGGAGTTCTTGAACCCGACCACGGACGAGAAGCCCGACACCCGCTCCCGGGCCGTCTGGTCGGTGACGTTGCGCGCGCCGACCCCGTTGTAGGTGACGAGCCCGTTGACGTACTGCGGCGTGAGCGCGTTGAGCGGTTCAGCCGCGACCGGGACGCCCGTCGCCGTGATGGCGCACATGAGCATCCGGGTCGCGACCAGGCCGACGCTGATGCGGCTCGATCCGTCGAGGAACGGGTCGTAGGCGAACCCCTTCCAGTCGACCTCGGTCCTGGGCTTCTCGGTGTAGGTCCGCATGAGGATCTCGAGGTCCTCGCCGTGCCGCTCCCGCATGCGGGCCAGGAAGCCGGCGTACTCCAGCGCGGCGGCCGGGTCGTGGATCGAGCACGGACCGGCGATGACGGCCAGGCGGTCGTCGGCGCCGGTGACGATGTCGGTGACGGCACGGCGCCCGGCCCGCGTCGTGGTGACCGACGCGGGCGGCAACGGGACGACGGTGGCGACCGCGGCCGGCGTGACGACGACGCTCAGGCCGGTGATCCTCGTGTTCACCAACCCGGTGAGGTCGACGGCCTGCGGCTGCACGACGCCCAGCTCCTGCTGGACCTCCGGCAGCAGGTCGGTCAACGCCGCGTCGATCTGCGCGTTGACCCGGGTCTGGACGTCGAGCAGGAGGTCGGCGATCCGCGCCGCCGCCCCCAGGATCTCGGCCGCCGGAACGGGGAGCTCGTCCATCGTCACGGGCCTCCAGCACCTCGTAGGGGCCGCGCTCCGGTCGGAGGGTCGGCCCGCACAGCATGGCTCGACCCGTGATCCGGAGCGGCACCGGACCCTGCCTCGCAACGCATCAGGAGCGCCCGCGCGGGCTGACGAGCCCGATCTCGTAGGCGAATACGACCGCCTGCACACGGGTGACCAGCCCGAGCTTGGCCAGCACCCGGCTCACATGCGTCTTCACGGTGGACTCACCGATGCCGAGCTGCCGCCCGATCTCGTCGTTCGTGGCACCCAGCGAGACCGCCCGCAGGACGTCGAGCTCCCGCGGCGTCAGCCCGTGCACGTGGGAGAGCCGCGCCGCGGGGGCAGGCTGCGGCGGTGCGAACCGCTCGGCCAGTCGGACCGTCAGACGCGGGTCGAACAGCGAGGCGCCGCTGCGCACGGCGCGGACAGCCGCGACGAGCTGCTCCTCCGGTGCGTCCTTCAGCACGAACCCGCCGGCGCCGGCCCGCAGGGCGGCGTGCACGTACTCGTCGAGATCGAACGTCGTCAGCACGAGCACCGCCGGCGCCGGGTCGGCGCGCAGGATCCGGCGCGTCGCCTCCAGCCCGTCCATGTGCGGCATGCGCACGTCCATGACCACGACATCGGGTCTCAGCGTCCGCGCCTGCGCCACCGCCTCCGCGCCGTCGGCTGCCTCGCCCACGACGGTGAGCCCGGCTGCGCGCCGAGGATCGACACCAGACCGCGCCGCACCAGGGGCTCGTCGTCGACGACGAGAACCGTGACGGCGTCCATGTCGGGACTCATGGCGCGGCCGGGAGATCGGCCTGCACCTGGAAACCGCCGTCGGTGGCCGGTCCGCACCGCAGGGTGCCGCCGACCAGCTCGACGCGCTGCCGCATGCCCAGCAGCCCGCGGCCGGTGCCTGCTGTCGAACTCCCCGCCACCCCTCGGCCGTCGTCGCGCACGGTGACGAGGAGCTTGCCGGGCACCCACTGCAGGAGATCGGATGCGGAGTCGGCGCCGGCATGCCGGATGACGTTGGTCAGCGACTCCTGGATCACCCGGTAGGCGGCGAGCTCCGCGCCTGCGGTCAGCTCACGCGGCGCACCCTGCTGCTCCAGGCTGACGGCCAGCCCGGTGTCGACGACGTCGCCGACCAGCTCCGGCAGGTCGGCCAGCGCCGGCTGGGGAGCGAGCGGGCCCGGTGCGCTCCCGGAGGTCTCTGCGTCGTCGGTCATCGCCAGGAGGTGCCGCATGTCGGCCAGCGCTTGCGCGGCCACGCGATCGACGTCGCGGAGCGCGTCCGCCGCCGAGGACGGGTCCCCGGCCAGGTCGTGCACCGCCGATCCCTGGCGTCGCCGCGTCCGCCCCTCGTCCGAGGAGAAGCCATGACCCGCTCCGCTGACTCCGTCCCGCTGTCCGACCCGCCCCGCCCGGACGCGGACGGACGTCGATCCCTGCACAGCCGGCGGCACCGCTCCGCCGCGATCGCCCTCGGCCTGGGCGCCCTCACGATGGGCGTCGCCGAGACGATCCATCCCCGCGGCGGACCCGACGGGCCGGCCTGCTGCACGCGTTCGCCGCCGAGCCCGGCACGTGGACGGCGTGGGCGCTGCTGCTGATGGCCACGTCCCTGCTGCAGCTCCCGGGCGTGCTGGCGTGGCGGGCCCGGCAGGTCGCGGGGCGCGGCGCCCGATTCGTCGGCGCGGCCGGACTGGTGCTCGGCGGCGGCCTCGTGGCGTTGTTCGCCTTCGGCCAGTCCCATGGCGAGGGCGTCGCCCTGGCCGGCAGCGAGCCGATCGACCCGGCGCTCCAGGCTGCCTACACCCGGTCGGACTCCTCTGCGGCGCTCGGCATCGGCCTGCTGCTGGCACTGCTGGGCTTCCACCTGGGCTGGGCGCTGTTCTTCGGCGCACTCCGTCGCTGCGTGTCCCCCGATGACTCCTCCAGCCGCGACGATCAGGACACGGCCGGCGCCGCCTCGCTCATCTTCCCCCGTCCGTTCCCTCGGTCCTCGCTCCAGTGTCGGCCCGAGACCGCCGCAGACCTCTGACCGAATCCATGCCACCGTGCGCCGTCGCCAACCCTGGCGAACCACGCGCACCCCGCGCCCACTTCAGGCGCACGGTCAACATCTGACGAAGCGGACCGGTCCGTCTCGTCCCCTGTTCCTCTCGCGGACGGCGCCACGCCCCCTTACTGTGGGTAGCAGCACGGGCGCGCAACGTCGCCGGTGACGATCCGACTCCGCGACCCGCGGACCACACCGAGGAGAACGACGTGACCCTTCCCCAGCGCTCCCCCGCTCCCGCTCTCTCCCGCCCCGCCGCCTACGGCCAGCGTCCCGCCAACCGCTCCGCCGTGCCCGGCCCGCGCCCGACGGTCCAGCACTCCATGGGCGCACGCCCCATGGTCGTCCGCCCCGGGACCGGATACCCGATGGCGGCCGGCCCGGTGATGCAGCGGCCGGCTCCGCGCGCGGCGGTCTCGTTCCTGACCGTGACCGAGGTGGCTTCGATCATGCGAGTCTCGAAGATGACCGTGTACCGCCTCGTTCACGGCGGAGAACTGGCCGCCGTACGTGTCGGCCGGTCCTTCCGGGTTCCCGAGCCGGCTGTGCGCGAGTACCTGGCCGGCGCCCGCACCGACGTCGCCTGACGACCGGGCCTCCGTCCCGCGGGCGGCCACACCCTGGAGCTGTCCGGACACAGCTCTAGCCGCACGTTCGCCGCATGAGCCCCCGGGCGCGTGTCGGCCCCGGCGACCTAGATCTACGGGTCGCTCGGTGCGAGCCGTGCAGATCACCCGCACCGGCGATCCCGAGGTCCTCGACGTCGTCGACGTCGCCGAGCCGGAAGCAGGTCCCTGCCCGAAGCTCTACGACGTCTCCGCCGCCGGCGTGAACTTTGCCGACACCCACCACCGGCTGTCCGCCAACTGACCTGAGCCATCCTCCGTCCGCACTGTCCGGCTTCCTGAGGCTCAGGCGATCGGCGGAAACGTCATGAGGCGGACGGTCTCGGGCAGCTCCCCGAGCGTGGCCAGCAGCGCCGGTGGCAGTTCGCCGTTGACGTCGGTCACGACATAGCCGAGCTCTCCGCGGGTGGCGAGGACCTGACCGTCGACGTTGAGGCCATGCTCGCCGACCAGCGCGTCGGCACGGGCCAAGACGCCTGGCACGTTGCGGTGCAGCAGTGCGAACCGGGCCGCCGAGGAGCCGTGCAGGGCCACCGCGGGCAGATTCACGCTGAGCGTCGTCGTCCCGCTGCGCGTGTAGTCGACCAGCTTGCCGGCGACGAAGCGCCCGATGTCGTACTGGGCCTCCTGCGTCGACCCGCCGACGTGCGGGGTGAGGATGACGTTGGGCAGGCCTCGGAGCACGGAGCTGAACTCGTCGCCCTGCTCCTTCGGCTCGTCCGGGAACACGTCGATGGCGGCGCCGGCGATGTGGCCGCTGAGGATGTGGTCGCGCAATGCCTCGTGGTCGACGACGAAACCGCGGGACAGGTTGAGGAAAAGGCTGCGACGGCGCATGCGCGAGAACTGTCCGGCGCCGAACAGCCCGGCGTTGCCACCTCGTCCGTCGACGTGCAGCGTCACGGTCTCCGCGCGCTCGAGCAGCTCCTCCAGGCTGCCGCAGGCCTCGGCGTTGCCCAGTGCGAGCTTGTCCTCCAGGTCGTAGAACAGCACCCGCATGCCCAGGGCCTCGGCCAGCACCGACAGCTGGCTGCCGATGTTGCCGTAGCCGACGATCCCCAGTGTCCGCCCCCGGATCTCGTGGCTGCCGGTCGCCGACTTGTCCCAGGTCCCAGCGTGCAGCGCACGGTCCCGGTCGGTCAGCCGCCGGGCCAGGCTGATGATCTCCGCGATCGCCAGTTCCACGACGCTGCGGGTGTTGGAGTACGGAGCGTTGAACACCGCCACGCCGGCCGCGGCGGCCGCGACGAGGTCGATCTGGTTGGTGCCGATGCAGAAGGCTCCCACCGCGGCCAGTTCCGGCCGGCGCGCCAGTACGTCCGCGGTCACCTGCGTCTTCGACCGGATGCCGAGCAGGTGGACGCCGTCCAGAGCAGCGGTCAGGTCGGCCTCGTCCAGCGCACCCCGCAGCGACTCGACCTCGTAGCCCGCCGAGGACAACAGCTCCACCGCGACCGGGTCGATGTTCTCGAGCAGCAGAGCTCTGGGCATGTCGTACTCCTCCTCCACGAGAACCGCGCTGCTACCGATCCTCGCAGCACGACGGTGGCGGACCCTCGTCGGCTGACAGGGGGACGCGCCGGGCACGTCCGACCCACCTCCAAGCCGCCCGTACGAGGACCGAGGGGGACATCTTCAGCAGGGGGTGTGTAACGAAGGGACGCCGTCGCTCGACACGCGACCGCGCATGACGTCGCCCCTCTTAGAAGGCCGTACCGCGGCCGCGCCTGGACCCCGTCGCACACCTAGCCCGACCTGCATGCGCGCCATACAGATCACCCCCTTCGGCGGTTCCGAGGTCCCGGACATCGACGACATCCCGGAGCCGGAGAACGGTCCAGGACAGAAGCACCACGATGTCTCCGCCGCCGGAGTGAACTTTGCCGACACCCACCACCGCGTGTCCTGAGATCTACCTGAGCAAGCCGGGACGGCCTTCTGCAGCGCACTCCCCCGCTTCCCCAGGTCAGGACCGGTCCGCCGCCAGGGTGGCTGCGTCGACGTTGGTCGCCGCCCAGCTGGCCAGCAGCTTGAGCCCGTCTTCTGATGCTGAGCCGGGTTCGGCGGTGTAGATGGTCAGGCGGAGATCCGAGCGGTCCTCGGCGGGCAGGTCGAGGGTGCAGTAGTTGAGGTCGACGGTGCCGACCACGGGGTGGTGGAACTGTTTGGCGCCGTTGTGGTGGATGCGGACGTTGTGCGCGGCCCAGCGGGTCCGGAACTCCTCGCTGACCGTCGACAGCTCCCCGACGAGTTCACGCAGCGGCGCGTCGTGCGGACGGCGGCCGGCCTCGGCGCGGAGCAGGGCGACGGTGATGTTGGCCGCGTTCTCCCAGTCCTGGTAGTAGTCGTGCGCCCGCGGGTCGAGGAACTGGAACCGGGCGAAGTTCGCCGGGCGCCGCGGGCTGTCGAACATCGGTGAGTGCAGCGCCCACCCCAGGGTGTTGGTCGCGAGGATGTCCAGACGACCGTCGGCGACGAACGCGGCCGAACCCGTCATGGAATCCAGCATCCACTGCACCCGCGGCTGGATCGGCGCTTTGGCGCGGCGCTGTGGCGTGCGGTTCGGCTTGGACGCAGCGCGGGCCAGGTCGAACAGGTAGGTCCGCTCGGCCTCGTCTAGCTGCAGCGCCCGCGCGACGGCCTCGAGGACGTCCTCGGAGACGCCGGCGATGTGGCCCTTCTCCAGCCGGATGTACCAGTCGGTGCTCACCCCGGCCAGGACGGCGACCTCCTCGCGACGCAGCCCCGGCACGCGCCGCCGGCCTCCGCCGGGCAGCAGGCCGGCCTGCTCCGGGGTGATCCGGGCGCGCCGGCTGGCGAGGAAGTCGCGGATGTCGGAGCGGTTGTCCACGGCGTCGACGCTACGTCGCCACGCCGGCGGAGGGAGGTCGAGCTTCTACCCCCCATAAACCCGACCTCCCACACGCGTGCTCGGAGGCGTTCCGTGGAGCGCAGCGCCCAACCACTCCAGGAGGAGCCCCCCTCATGAGCATCCAGACGGACGGCTACACCTTCGTCCTGTCGGACGAGGTCACCCGCACCCCGGTCCGCTACACCAACCGCTACGGCATCGAGATCGCCGGCGACCTCTACCAGCGCAAGGGCCTCGACGAGTCGGCCACACATCCTGCGATCGTCATCGGACCCCCGCACGGTGGGGTCAAGGAGCAGGGGCCGGGCGTGTACGCCCAGGAGATGGCGCAGCGTGGCTTCGTCGCGCTGGCGTTCGACCCCTCGTACAACGGCGAGAGCAGCGGCCAGCCGCGGCACATCACGTCGCCGGAACTGTTCGCCGAGGACTTCAGCGCGGGGGTCGACTTCCTCGGCACGCTGACGCACGTCGACCGCCAGCGGATCGGCGCGCTCGGCATCTGCGGCAGCGGCGGGTTCGCCCTCAGCGCCGCGCAGGTGGACCCCCGGATCAAGGCCGTGGCCACCTCCGCCATGTACGACATCAGCCGCGTCAACCGCCACGGGTGGCAGGACAGCACGAGTGACGACGATCGGCGCACGACGCTGCAGGACCTCGCAGCACAGCGCTGGAAGGACGTCGACGCCGGCGCACCTGAGCTGACCCCGACCTTCCCGGCCGAGATCCCGGCCGAGGGCTTGGACCCGATCACCAGAGAGTTCTTCGAGTACTACGTCGCCGACCGGGGCCACCACCCGCGCTCCATCGGCGGGTTCACGATCACCGGCGCCGTGTCGCACATCAACTTCGGGAAGCTGCGGCACCTGCCCGACATCGCCCCCCGGCCGATCCTGCTCGTCACCGGCGACCAGGCCCACTCGCGCTACTTCAGTGACGACGTCCACGAACAGGCGACGGGTCCCAAGGAGCTGGTGGTCGTGCCCGGGGCGCGGCACATCGACCTCTACGACCGCACCGAGCTGATCCCCTTCGACCGGCTCGAGAAGTTCTTCGCCGACAACCTGGCGTAGCCCCCGATGCGCGTGCCCACTGATCCGTCCCTGTCCGGACACCGGCAGGCGGCCGGCCGGGCACTTGTCGTCGCCACGGCCGCTCTTCTGGCCCTGCTCGCCACGTCCGCCTGCGCCGCCGACGGGAGCCCGCCCCCCGCCGGTCACGGGACAACCGGTACCGGCGACGAAGCCGATCCGACCGCTACAGCTCGGTCCAGCACCGCAGCACCCCAGGAGGACGCCGTGCGGATCCGGCTGGGCATCGGTGGACAGGAGGCCATCGGCACGCTCGAGGACAACCCGGTCACCCGAGACCTGGTGTCCCTCCTCCCGGTCACCGTCCCCATGGGCGATCTCTTCGGCCGGGAGAAGCCGGGCCCGCTGCCGCGGGCACTGACCGGCGATGTCGAGCCGGTCTTCACCTACCGGATCGGGCAGATCGCGTACTGGCCGCCCAGCCACGACATCTTCGTGGTCTACGACGGAGACGGGCTGCGGGTGCCCGGCCCGGGCCTGGTTCCGCTCGGCACCGTCGACACCGGCCTGGGCGTCATCGCCGCCGCCGGCGACGACTTCGACATGACCATCGCCGTCCTCGACTGACAGGCGCCCTCACCGCGCGTCACCGCAACCACAGCGAGCCGCTCGGCGCGCCCATCCCCCGCCGCCGCCGAGCACCTCACCCATGGAACGAAGGAGTACGAAGACATGCACGTCCACGCCTACGCCGCCCCTGCCGCCGGGGAACCGCTGACCCCCATGACCATCGAGCGCCGGGACGTCGGCCCGAACGACGTCCTCATCGAGATCGAGTACGCCGGCATCTGCCACTCCGACATCCACACCGTCAACGGCGACTGGGGGCCCCAGCCCTTCCCCGTCGTCCCGGGCCACGAGATCGTCGGCGTCGTCACCGAGGTCGGTGCCGACGTCAGCCGTCACCGGGTCGGTGACCGCGTCGGCGTCGGCTGCATGGTGAACTCCTGCGGCGAGTGCGCCAACTGCCGCAACGGCGACGAGCAGTACTGCCTGCAGGGCATGGTCGCCACGTACGCCGGCACCGACCGCGACGGCAGCACCACCCAGGGCGGCTACTCCACCCACGTCGTCGTGGACGCCGGATACGTCCTGCGCGTGCCCGACGGCATCGACCCCGCCGCGGCCGCACCGCTGCTGTGCGCCGGCATCACCACCTACTCGCCGCTGCGCCGCTGGGGCGCCGGCCCCGGCAAGCGCGTCGCCGTCGTCGGCCTGGGCGGTCTGGGCCACATGGCCGTCAAGCTCGCGCACGCGATGGGCGCCGAGGTGACCGTGCTGTCGCAATCGCTGAAGAAGCAGGAGGACGGGCTCCGGCTCGGCGCGGACCAGTACTTCGCCACCAGCGACCCGGACACCTTCGCCGAGCTGGCCGGGCGGTTCGACCTGATCGTCAACACCGTCAGCGCCGCCATCGACGTCGACGCCTATCTGTCGCTGCTGGGCGTGGACGGCGCGCTGGTCAACGTCGGCGCCCCGGCCGAGCCGCTGAGCCTCAACGTCATGTCGCTGATCGGCGGCCGCCGTACCTACGCCGGCTCGATGATCGGCGGGATCACCGAGACCCAGGAGATGCTGGACTTCTGCGCCCAGCACGGGATCGGCGCCGAGGTCGAGGTCATCGCCGCGGACTACATCAACGAGGCCTACGAGCGCGTCCTGGCCTCCGACGTCCGCTACCGCTTCGTCATCGACGCCGCCACCCTGCGGTGACCGCGGACCAGTTGACCCGCCCGGCGGGGACGGCGGCCTCGCCCGCCCTCCCCGCCGACCCCGGTGGAGCGCCCCGGCGACTCCCTCGTCGTGTACGTGCTGGCCGTCGGCACGTTCCTCATGCTGACCACCGAGTTCGTCGTCGCCGGTCTGCTGCCGGAGATCGCCGGCGACCTGCAGGTGAGCGTGGCCCAGGCCGGACTGCTGATCACGGTGTTCGCGGTCGGGATGGTCGTCGGGGCGCCGGCGATGGCGCTCCTGACCCGGCGGATGCCGCGACGGACGACGCTGGCGCTCGCCCTCGCCGTGTTCGCGGCCGGCCACCTCGTCGTCGCGGTCGGGAGCAGCTTCCCGCTGCTCCTGGCTGCCCGGTTCGGAACGGCCTTCGCGACCGGGGCGTTCTGGTCGGTCGCGTCGGTGGCGGCCACCCGCGCCGCCGGTCCGGGCGCCGGCGCCCGCGCCCTCGGCCTGGTGGGCGCCGGAGGCATGCTCGCCAACGTCCTCGGCGTACCGCTGGGCGCCTTCGCCGGCCAGCTCTCGGGCTGGCGGGGGCTGTTCTGGGCCCTGGCCGCCCTGTCGCTGGCCGCCGTGCCGCTCATCGCCCGGCACGTCCCGCGCGAGGAGGACGACCAGCCGCCGGTGTCCGTGCGGTCGGAACTGGGGCCGATGCGGTCCGGCCGGCTGTGGCTGGTGCTGGCCGCCTGCGCGACCACCACCGGCGGCGTGCTGTCGGCCTACTCCTACATCGCCCCGCTGCTGACCGACCGAGCCGGCATCGCGCCCGGCTGGGTGCCGCTGGTTCTCATGGGCTTCGGCGTCGGTTCGCTCATCGGCACGATCTACGGGGGCCGCCTCGGCGACGCCCGCCCGCACACGACCACCATCGCCGTCGCGGCGTCGACCACCGTCGTCCTGCTGGCGACCTACCTGCTCTCCGCCAACGCCGTGCCCACGGTGCTGCTGGTGGTCCTGCTCGGGCTGGTCGGCCTGAGCGCCAACCCGGTGCTGTCGGCGCTCGCGGTCCGCTTCTCCGGCGTGGCACCCACGCTGGGCGTGGCGATGTCGGTCTCGGCGTACAACCTCGGCACCGCGGTCGGCTCCTGGATCGCCGGCCACGCCCTCGGCTCCGGGCTCGGCGCAGCCGGCCCCGCCGTAGTGGGCACGGCCTTCGCCGCGCTCACCCTCATCCCCACGATCGCCATCGCCCGTCGTTCCCGCCGACCAGTCTCAGGAGATGCACCATGACCACCTTCGCCATCGTGGGCGCCGGCCGCGGCCTCGGCGCCGCCGCCGCCCGCCGCTTCGGCCGACAGGGCTTCGACGTCGCACTGCTCTCCCGCAGCCAGGAGAACGTCGACGACCTCGCCGCGCAGCTGACCGCGGACGGCATCACCGCACGCGGCTACGCCGCCGACGTCCGCGACGCTGCCTCGCTGACAGCCGCGCTCGACCGTGCCGCCCAGAGCCTGGGGCCGGTGGAGGTGCTGCAGTACAGCCCGATCCCGCAGAAGGAGTTCCTGCGCCCGCTGCTGGAGACCGCCCCGGATGACCTGGCCGGCGCGCTCGAGTTCTCCGTCCACGGTCCCGTCGCCGCCGTCAACCAGGCCCTTCCGGGCATGCGGGCGCTGGGCCGCGGCACCGTGCTGGTCGTCAACGGCGGCAGCGCCGTCCGTCCCAACCCGCAGGTGGCCGGCACCTCGATCGCCTTCGCCGGCGAGTCCGCCTACGCGCAGATGCTGCACGAGGTGCTGGCCGTCGAGGGCGTCCACGTCGGGCAGCTGATCATCGCGGGAGCCATCACGCCTGGACACCCTCGCACCGATCCTGCCGTGCTCGCCGACACGCTCTGGGCGATGCACACCGAGCGGGACGGGTTCCGCCACTTCGCCGACGACCTCGACGCGTGAACGCACACCGCCCCGGACCGGCCAGGACCGCACTGTCCCCACGCTGATGAGCTGGCTCGCCGCGCTGCCCGCGTGCACCGTGCCGGTGGCCGTCGCACTGGTGCTCGCGGCCGAGTCCGGTCTGCTCATCGGCCTGGTGCTGCCCGGATCGTCGCTGGTGATCGGCACCGGTGTCCTCGCCGGAGCCGGCCTGGTGTCGATGCCGGTCGCGGCCCTGACTGCGGCCGCCGCGACGGTGGGAGGCGCTGCGTTGGGTCACCGCCGCGCCACGCGGCAGAGCCCCGACGCGCTGCTACCGACCGGAGGGCGGATCAGCCGGTTGCTGCCCGGCCGGGTGCGATGTCTGGTCGAGCGCTCGGCGTCCCCGTGGGCGGAGGCGGTTGCTCGGCGGCCGGTGCGGATGGCCGCGGCGGCCCAGTTCGCCACCGGCTCGCGGACCCTCGCGCCGCGCATCGCTGCCCGGGCCGGAGTGCCGCTACCGACGATGCTGCGCGGAACGTTGCCCGCTGCCCTGCTGTGGTCATGGGGGCTGGTCGCGCTGGGCGCTGCGGCGGGCGCCGCTGCCCCGCGGCTCAACGGCATGGCCGCCGCGGCCGGACTACCGGTCGTCATCGTGGCCACGTGGCTGCTCGTGCGCCGACGCGGACGTGCAGCTGCCGCCCCGCGGACCCGCCGGACACCCGCCCGCGGAGGCCTCCGCTGGTGGCTTCCCGCCCTCGCCGCCTCGACGGGGGTCGTCAGCGTGACGGCCGTCGCCGTCCTGGGCTGCTGCGTCACCGACGCATCTGCAAGCGAGAGCCCGCACCCTGGATCGCCGTCGTCAGCCACCGACGCGGCGCGCGCCACCGCGCCTCACCCCGTCGACCAGGACCGGATCCTGACCGAGGTGGAGGCGGCCGCGGAAGTCTCCAGCGGCTCGATCGCGGTGGTGGTCCTCGACGCCGACGGGCGGTCCGTCGTCACCGGGCCAGACGCGAACTCCCCGATCCACTCGGCCTCGCTGGTCAAGGTCTTCGTCGTCGCGCAGCTGCTCGCCCTTGACGCCGCAGGCTCCCTGTCGCTCACCGAGGACGACGCCGACCTGATGCAGCGCGCCATCGTCTCCTCCGACGACGACGCCATGAACGCCTTGTGGAGTCGGCACGAGGGAGCCCAGCTCGTGCTGGACATCGCGGCGACGATGCGCCTGACCGGGACCAGCCCGCCGTCCGCCGCCGGCCAGTGGGGACAGACCACCACCACGGCAGCCGACGTCGCCACCTTCCAGGCCGCGGTCGAGGACGTACTGGACCCCGAGGACGCCACGACGCTGCTCGGCTGGATGCGGTCGACCACCGCGACCGCCGCCGACGGCTTCGACCAGCGGTTCGGACTGCTGGCCCAAGGCGCAGGTGGAGCAGCGGCCAAGCAGGGCTGGATGTGCTGCATCGACGGCCGACGGCAGCTGCACTCCGCCGGCGTGCTGGGTGACGGGCGGTTTCTCGTCCTGCTGGGCGACTTCCCGGCGTCGACCTCCTGGGCTCAGCCAGCCACCGCGCTGGACACCGCGGCCACTGCCACCCGCACCGGAACAGCCGCCATCGACTGACGAGGCGCGGGCCGCAGATGGGCACAGCCGTGCCCCGGCTGCGCCAGGGAAACGCATGGCCCCTCGAGGTGCACCGCTAAGCTTGTCGTTTAACCCCTGATCTGGTGGTCGCCCGGGCTGGTGGTGTCCCGTCTGACGGTCTTGCCGACGTCATGACGGGTGGCTTGGCGCCGGTTTTTCACTCCGGGAGGGCGTCCCGGTCCCGGGCGGGAGGGTTTCGGCGCGCTGGCCGGGTGGCCGGTCTTCGCGCGCAGGTGGCGAAACCCCCGGCGCACCCGCGCCGGGGTCAGCCGCTCGGGAGGTAGCGGCTTCTCCCAGGGCCGCCGGAGATCGACGGCGAGGTGGCGGGCCAGGCGCAGCTGGGTGTGGGCGGCGATGACCAGCCAGGTCCAGCGGTCGCCGGCCTCCGGTGAGCGGATCTTCGGGGCGGTCCAGCCCAGGGTCTGCTTGAACAGGCGGAAGGTGTGCTCCAGGTCGAAGCGGCGCAGGTAGGCCTGCCAGCAGCGGGCCACCTCCTCGACCAGGTCGTCGATGTCGACATCGTCGGGGCCGGTCACCGATGACCACAGCCAGACCGGCTTGGCCTCGCGCTGTCCGGGCAGGTGCTCGACCTGCAGCCGAATCACGGTGCCTTCCACGATCGGCAGCGGGCCGTCGTGGTCGGCCCAGGGGCCGCGGTGAGCCAGCCGCGGATGCATGCGATCCCAGGAGCACACCTGCGCCGTTCCGTAGCGCGCGGTGGGTGAGCTGGCCTGCGTGGTCGGTACCGGCCAGGTGGCCTCATCGGCCAGGGCCATCACGGCGCCGTGCTTGCGGGGGCGTCCGCCGCGGGAGTCATGGCCCCGCGGCGGCGTGGCGGCCAGCATCACCCGGTCGGCGCGGATCCGCCCGACCAGGTGCACGGGCAGGTCGGCGAGCACGAACGCCAGCCGGGCCACGTCGTACCCGGAGTCCATCACCACCATGATCGCCGGGTCACCGGGGCGCCAGTGCCCGGCGCCGGTCAGCCGACCCACGACCGCGCGCAGCTGGGCGGCGGTGACCGCGGTCGCGTCATCTGCCGGGCCCAGCCGCACCGCATCCAAGATCGCCGTCCAGCTGGTGGGCCCGCTCTCCAGGGCGGCCACGACCTGATAGGGCCAGCCCGGAATCCGCTGATCGGCGTTCCGCCCGCGCCCGTAGACATGGCAGAACAGCCGGTCGGGACAGGTCGCGGCGTCCGGGCGCAGCCACGGGGAGACGTCGACGGCCAGCACGATCCGCCCACCGAACATCCGCGGCAGCGGCAACGCGGCCAGCGCGACGCGCAGCCGGTCGGCGTCGACTCGTCCGCTGTTGAGCGCGTCGTACAGCGCGCCGTGACCACGGCGATGCTCCGGAGCAAGGCACAGCCCCACCAGGGATTTCACCGGTCCCTCGGCGCACAGCAGTGCGTCGGTGAGCTCGAACAGCTCATCGCCACGCCGGCCCAGGCACTGGTACACCTCGCCGCGGAACTCCCGCAGCCGCGTCAACCCTGCCGCGGCTGAGCTCTGGTCAACCGCACCGGCTGGGTCCAGACTGTCCATCGCGGCCACCGCCGTTTCCTTCGAAGCGTCGCAACTTCAAAGGATCACGCGGTGGCCGCCCTCACGACCAGACCCTGAACCACATCCGTGTAACTCACCGGCATCAGGGGTTAAACGACAAGCTAAGACTTTCCTGGCGAACCGTGCATCCCGCAGGCCACGTCCGGCGCACGGTCAACATCTGACGAACAGGACCGGTCCGTCTCGTACTCAGCAGCCTCGCGGGCACCGCCACCCTCCCTTACGGTCGGTAGCAGAACGGGCGCGCACCGTCGCCGGCGTGAGCCGGCTCCGCGCCGAGGACGACCACCGAGGAGATCGACGTGTCCCTGCCCCAGCGCTCCGCCGCTCCCGCACTTTCCCGCCCGGCCATCTTCGGCCAGCGCCCCATGGCCGCACGTCCCATGGCGATGCGCCCGGCGACGGGACAGCCGATGACTGCCCCCCCGGTGCCGCAGCGGCCGGCCCCGCGCACGGTCGCCTTCCTCACGGTGACCGAGGTCGCCGCGATCATGCGGGTCTCGAAGATGACGGTGTACCGCCTCGTCCACGGCGGAGATCTGGCCGCCGTCCGCGTCGGCCGGTCCTTCCGGGTTCCCGAGCCGGCTGTGCGCGACTACCTGGCCGGCGCCCGCACCGACGTCGCCTGACGACCGGGCCGGCTGCCTCGACCGTGATGGACCACCTGCTGCGAGGTTTCCCCCATGCAGAGTTGCCTGGAGATCTCCCGCCGAACTGCTTGACCGGAACTGGCCCCTGACCAGAATTGAGGTCATGTCGGTTCGGTCTCTGGCGGCGGTCAAGGCGCACTTCAGTCAGGTGATCGACGAGGTCGCCGGCACGCACCAGCGCGTCACCGTCACCAAGAACGGCAGCCCGGTGGCCGTCATCCTCGCCGTCGAGGACTACGAGTCCCTGATGGAGACCTTGGAGATCCTGTCCGATCCCCGAGCCGGCACGGAGATCACGCGGGCCGAGGAGGAGATGGCCGCCGGCAAGGTCTACGACGAAGCCGACGTGCGCGCCGCCCTCGCCGCCCGCCGCCGGTGACAGGTCCGCACACCTACACCGTCGTCCTCTCGGCAGCGGCCAAGCGGGCCGTCGAGCGAGACCTGCCCGAGCCGGTGGCCGTGGCGGTCGTCGGCTTCCTGTACGGGCCGCTCGCCACGGACCCGTACCGCGTCGGCACGCCGCTGCGCCTCCAGCTCGAGGGCTACCGGTCCGCACGGCGAGGCCAGTACCGCGTGATCTACTCCGTCCACGACGACGAGGTCCTCGTCAGAGTCGTGCGTATGTCGCACCGCGCCGACGTCCACGGCTGATCCGGGTACTCCTGGACCTTCTCGGCCCTCCCTCGGGCCGGACAGTGAGGACCGACGTCGGAAGGCCACCTGCGCAGCGCCTAGCCTGCTGCTCATGCGAGCCGTGCAGATCACCCGCTTCGGCGGCCCCGAGGTCATGGACATCGTCGACCTCCCCGATCCCACCCCAGGGCCCGGTCAGCAGCTCTACGAGGTGAGCTCCGCAGGAGTCAACTTCGCCGACACCACCACCGGCGGAGTGCTCGACGGACAAGCGTCCAGGGATGTGCTCGACGGCGCCGCGGCCTGAGCAGACCCGACCTTCGCCGTAGAACTGCCGGTCGGCTGCTGTGGATGAGAGAAGCTGGACAGTGCGGTTCCGATAGCGACACGCACGCGTCAACGATGGGCGATCCCGTACAACGCGGACGGCCGGGCCCGAGTGTGTACCACCTCGCGTACCTGGCCTTCCCACGTCCCCGCCAGCTGCCGCCACTTCTCAAGGTTCCGGGCGAACACAGCGTCGAGGTCTCGATCGTCAGCCTCGAGATCGAACTGCGGTGGGTATTGGCCGAGGACACCGTTCTCGATCGCGCCGTCCTGCCGGACACCCTTCTCCACCACCAGGAGCACGGGTAGCCCGATCTGATACGCCATGGCCGCTTCCATGTGACACCACGGCGTCGTCAGCCACGTGTCCGTGAGGACGATCTCGCGGACGGCGTCGCCGAGTGCCTCGTCGGCGTCGGGGCGATCAACACCGTCACGCACGACGGTTCGCCGGAAGGCGACGCTGATGAGCCCGTTGCACTGACGCAGCAGACCACGCACCGCGTCCAACCCGTTCAACCCGAAGTCCGTGTCGCCGACCGTCCGCGGCTCCAGGCCACGCGCCCGGAGGTGCTTGCGAAGAGCCTTGAGGAAGTGCTTCTGCGACATGGTGTGGGGCTGCGCCCGGCTGAGGAAGACTGGAATGCCCATAGTTCCCTCTCTCGCCCTTGCGCGAGCAGTACCAACTCCGAGCGGTCAGCAAGCCGGACGTAGGCAGGGGCGAGTCTAGGCCAGCGTGAGGACGTCGACAGTCGTCGGCTGGCCGGCAGTCCAGCATCGAACCCGCTCGGGGCCTGGCAGCCAGGCGTTCGCTCGCGCACCAGGGACTTGCTCCAGGGACACCACTCTGGCGACGAGCAGGTCCCGGTGCTTTGGTGGACGGACCGGCCGGTCGGCGGGAGGGGCGCGATGTACCGCATCGTCATGGTGCACGCAGGTGAGGATGCGTGGGCGCGGGAGGTGGAAGGTGAAGTGCGGGCTGCGGCGCGCAGCGCCGGTCTCCCGGACAAACGCATCGTGGTCGTCGACGACGTTCCCCATGATGCCGACAGTCCCGCCGCCGTGGTCTACCTGGCGACGACCGCCGGGGGGACCGTGACAGGGGACAAACTGCGGCGGCTCGCTGAAGCGGGGTATCCGGTCGTCCCGGTGTTCCCGAGCGGCCACACCGACGTTCGCGCCCTGATGCCGCCACCCCTCGAACGGCTGAACGCGATCGATTGGGGCGATCGCAGGCGCGTCGCTCTCGTCGTCCTGCGCGCCCTCGGCCTCGGCGAAGAAGACCGGAAGCTCTTTCTAAGCTACCGCCGGACGGATGCTGGCCGACTCGCTCTCCAGCTACACACCGCCCTGGTGCAGCGGGGTTTCGACGTGTTCCTCGACCGATTCAGCGTGGACGTCGGCGTCGATTTCCAGCGGCAGATCCATGTCGACCTGGCTGACAAGGCCTTCGTCCTGTTCATCGAGAGCCTGTCCGCGCGCGACTCCCGGTGGGTCGAAGAAGAGGTGGCGTACGCGATGCGCCACCACATCAGTCACCTGGCTCTGACCTTGCCGGGCGTTTCCCGCGACCGCCGGTTCCCCACGGTGGACGACGCCTTTCGCCACGAGCTCGATGCCGCGCGACACCTGCGGCCCGGGACGGACGGTGACCCCGAGCTCACCGACACGGCGCTCGAGGCCGTGCTCGACATGGTGGAGACGCGGTACGCGGGGCTCATCAGGCGGCGACGCGAACAACTGCTCGGCTCGCTGACCGATGTCCTGACGCGCGACGGCTACGACGTCGTGCCGGCTGCGGATTGGGCCGTCGTCGCTCAGCCCACCGACGGGAACGGCCCGCCACGCATCTTCCTCACGACCGTGCGGGCGCCTACTCCCAGGGATCTCTTCCTGCTCCACGGGCTTCGTGAGCCGCTCGTCCACGAGGCCGACGTCGCGCGCATGGAGGGAGTCGTCGTCCACCCGGTGGCGGACCTGGACGCGGCCGCGCACGAGATCGTCACCTGGGTGAGTGGCGGCCGTTCGCTGTCGACCCTGCTTCTCAACGAGGCTCTCGATGGCTGACCTGGGATCGCGTCCGGTGTTGCTCTCGGCCAGCTTCCCATCCGGAAGGCGCGGGGAACGCTTCGCACCGTACGACGCGGACGCGGTGGCCGATGCCGTCACCGCTCTGGTGGCCGCCGTGTTCGCCGCGAACGGTCGCATCGTCTTCGGAGGCCACCCCACGATCACCCCGCTCGTCCTGAGGATGGCCGCCGACCACGCGGCTCAGCAGGCCGTATCGGTGTACCAGTCCGAGGAGTTCCGCGACCTCATCACCGAGCCGACCCGCGAACTGGAGCGGCTGGGGTTCGGCACCATCGTCTCCACGCCTCGAGGGCGCGACCTGTCCGAGAGCCTTGCGCTCATGCGGCACATGATGGTCGAGCGAAACACCGACATGGTGGGCGCGCTGTTCGTGGGAGGCATGGAAGGAATCGCCGACGAGTACGCCCTCGTCGGCGAGCTCCGCCCCACGCTGGCGAGGCTGCCGCTGACGGCCCCTGGCGGTGCCGCCGCCCGACTCGATCCGATTGGCGGGACTCGCCGGCCGCTGCCACCGGAGCTCGCGGATTGGCTCAGATCACCGCGGTATCCGCTGACGGCAGCTCGGATCGTCCGGTTCCTGTCGGAGACCTGACGTCATGCGGACGAGCGGTGTCCGCCGTCAGCCATCGCCGTTCCGCGCCAGCCAGTCGTCGACCCGGCGCTCGATGGAACCGGGAAGGTCCAGCGCGTCGAAGTCGTAGGTGAGCCGATGCCTGAGGACGGCGGGAAGCTCCCTGAGCCGGCGCTCGACGAGGATCAGGCATCTCCGCCCCGCCGCCAGAGCGAATCCGAGCTCGACCATGACGCTGGCGTCGCAATCGCTCCGCTCGACCTGGTCCAGAACGGCGATCACGAGGTCACTGTTCTCGAGGCACAGCGCGACGTTCGTCCAGAGCTCGCCGGTGTAGTCGTGGTCGTCGGCACGGACGACGTCCCGACCGTGCCGGGCCGCAGCGGCCCGGACGCCGTCGTGGATTGCGCGCATCACCCGGGTGTCGTCGAACCGCATCAACAACAGGGTCGTGGGCCCGGGGTGCCGGCGTCGGTACGCCCGCTGGGCAGCCTTCCGCGATGAACCTCCGACGGAGGAGACTGCGTCCGGAGAGGTTCCGGGGCTACGTTGCGACGTCTTCACGGATGCAGTGGCTTGAAGTCGCACCCGAAGCCTGTACCGACGTGGCACGACCCGACCACATAGGTGCTCTCACGACTCACTGCCGAGCAACTCCTTCACGATCTCGTCCACCCACGTCGCATCCTCACCGCGGATTCGCATGGCATCTGCGACGAACGTGAGGTCCCGGGCAGTCGTCTCTGGCTCGAACGGGTCGCGCACCACCGCGAGGGCGCACTCCAGCGCCGCGTGGGCACGGCGCTGATCACCGGCAAGCACTGCGAGGGCCAGATCGGTGGCGTGATCCCAATAGTGCGGGTCTCGATCCTTGCGCCTCAGCCGCTGAGCCAAGGCGTAGCTCACCACAGGAAACAGCTCGGTCAGGCGCGAGTCCGGAGGGGACGACAGCGACATGAGGGTGACCGCGTTGATGCCAGGATACGGGTCACGCCAGTCCGCTTCGAACCCCTTCACATAGTTGTCGATGGCCCGAGCCAGGAGGCCAGCACGCCGGGCCGGCGAGCCGGCGCGAACCCATCGGTCCTTGTAGATGCGGCCCAACAGCCCATACGTCTCACTGCTCGGCCGCTGCCGCACGAGGTCGTTCGCGAGTCTTTCGGCCTCGGCATCCTCTCCGCACCGGTTAAGAGCCCACGCGTACGCCTGCTGGATGAGTTCCACGCGGGCCACCGGTTTCGCCAGGCCGCGAACCAGCCGAACCATGTCCGGCCACGCCGACCGGGAGCGGTACGCGAGGAGCAGGTCGACGGCCGTCTTGACCTCGAGGTCCTCGGTCCGGCCCAGCGCCACCTCGACCCGGCGCACGTGCTCGACGCCTTGCCGGCCGGCCTGCTCCAGTGCCTGCCGCAGCTGCTCCTCGCGGTCCGCGTGCACCCGGAAACTGTCGATCCGTTCGTGGTCGACTTCCGCGACGGGCAGGCCGGTGACCAGTTGGTGCACGGGACTGTCGACTCGCGCCTCCCGGGCCGCCCGCAGGCGCGCGACGAGCTTGCTCCTCGTCGCCTCGACGTCTGCCGGCTTCCCGTCGGGCCTCAGGGGGTAGGGCATCGCCGAGCCGTGCGCCACGTCGAGGGGCAGTCGGTAGCCCTCTCTGAAGATGAGCACAGTGCTGTACGGGCGAAGCGCATGACGCACGCCCAGCTCGTAGTACACGTTGGCGTTTCCGGTGGACAGGTCGGCCACGGCGAACTCGCACACCACGAGCCGCTCGAACATCGCCTTCTGGAAGATTCCGCGGCTTTCCGGGTCTTCGTCCGCCCTCAGCGGCTCCATGCCTGCTTCGGTGATCGCCGGTGCGATGAGCTGGTCGTAGACCGCGCGGAAGTCGATCTGATCACCGACCTCGTCCTGCACGGCGTGGTAGGGCATCAGGACGAAGCAGAGCGGCCTGGTCACGGTCGACTCCCACGACGATCGGTGGGCACGAAGCGCGTGGGCAGGGATGTCCGACCGCGCACGCCCGCATCCGTTCTCACCGTGCCGACCCCCGATCGACCCACACGCACGCGGAGCTGTTGTGCGACACGTCGTCCGCACCGTCGGCGTCGCGGCCGGAGCGCGCACTCTCTCCGACGGGCCGGCGTCACGTGCTCAGCGCCACGACGGTCGCGCCGGCCATGACAGCGGCATGGAGGGGCAGCACGGAGATGCTGACCAGTGCACCGACTATCTGCCGCGGGCCGACCCTTTCGGCCGTCATGACGTAGCAGTCTGCGGATGCGCCCAGCGCCGTGTCGTAGAGCTCTCTGTAGGCGCGCTCCACCGCCAGGAAATAGGCATCCAGTGCCATGAACACGGCAACGACGCCGACAGCGATCCACGCCAGACTCCGGTCTGTCTCGGTTCTCGCGAACGCACTCAGACCGGCAGCGATCGTGACGGACCAGCCCTTGATGAGGAAGGAATTGCTTGCCAGCCGCCCCACGACGCCTTGGATCATTTTGAGGTACTCGACGTCAGGCATTCTCGACGAACCTATTTCGGACGGTGCGGTAGCAGATGAGGGGGCACGCGTTGCCGCCCGATCTTGGGGCTGGCTCAGCGCAGCCCCCGTTGTGTCCTGTATGTGGCCCGTGCCGCGCGATGGGCAGCTCGCCAGTTGCCGAGCTGGTAGCCCACGTAGCCACCCAGTGCTCCACCTACCACTAGGGCCGTGACTACGGTCTCTGTCACCCCGCGCTCCGCTCCAGAGGATGGCACCTCTCGTTGGTTCGACTCTGAGGTACTCCCGCCCTATCACCTGTTGCCACGCGGGTGCGGTGTCCCTGGCCGATCCACCGACCGCGCGTCAACACTCAGCGTCAGTGGCCGACCATCTCCCGCGGATCCTCGCGGGCACTGTCGGTCGGCCCAAGACGTCGCCCAGCTACCGGACAGACAAGGCACTTCGGCCGGACGCGGCATGCGATGGTTCACGGCCATCTCAGACGTTCGCAGCAGGTCCGCAGGGGCAACCCCTAGCCTCACCGTCATGCGCGCTGTCCAGATCACCCGCTTCGGCGGTCCCGAGGTCCTCGACGTCGTCGACCTGCCCGACCTCAGGCCCAGCGAAGGGCAGAAGCTTTACGAGGTGAGTGCCGCAGGAGTCAACTTTGCCGACACCCACCACCGGCTGTCGTCCAACTGACATGTACTTCCAGTCGGCCAACTGACATGGAGCCCAGCCCCTGGTCATGAAGCCGGAAGTCGAGCACGTGACTGGACCCCACGGACCCCTCGACTCCACTGCTCGGATGGACGGCCGCGTGCGCTCACCCGAGCCGCGACCTGGAGAGCCGCCTACCGCTGGCTCGGCGTGTATCCAGCTCGCCCATGGACGCCCCATGGACTCCGCGCCGCCTCGGACCGCGGCTGGGTGGCCGGCCGGTCGGCCGGCGCTCAGACGTCGAGTCACAGCCTCAAGGGCCCCGGGTGCGGCTGGCCTGCGCGGTGAGTGGCGGCGAACGCGCGGAAGCCGTCGACTACGAAGGCAGGCACCCGGCGACTGCCCGGCGACGGCGACTCCCGGGTCAGTTGCTGATGCCGGGGGCGGCGCCGACGTAGGTGCGGTCGTCGACCTGAGCGGCGGTGAAGGCGGCGATGTCGGCGCGCGTGACGCCGAAGCCGAGCTTGTCCGTGCCGTAGAAGCCCTGCCGGACGCTGCCCTTGGCCGGTCCGTCCTTCGGCGCGAGGAAGCGGACGATCGTCCAGTCCAGCCCCGACTCCATGACCGCCTTGCTCATGCCGACGATCTCGTCGTAGGCACGGCGCAGGAAGGTCCTGGCCATGAAGGTGGGCAGCCGGGTCTGCCAGGTGCCCTTCTCCCGAGGGTCGAGGAGCTCGGGGTGCCGTTGCCGACGTACCGGCGGACGCCGTGGCGCTGCATGGACTCGACGATGTGCCGCGTGCCCTTGACCAGGGGCACGCCGGTGGCCTTGCGGTCCATGCTCGGGCCGAGTGCGCTCACCACGGCATCGGCGCCGGCGACCGCGCGGTCGATGGCGGCGGCGTCGGTGATCTCGCCGACCACCACGGTCACGTCGTGCCCCCAGCCGGCCGGGACCTTGGCGGGGTTGCGGACGTAGGCAGTGACGGCGTGCCCGCGGGTGCACAGCTGTTCGACGACCTGCTGGCCGATGGCGCCGGTGGCGCCGAAGACGGTGACGTTCATCTGGTGGTCGCTCCTCGTCGAGTGCCCTGCGATGTCGTCATCACAAGTGGGGAGCACTCTCCGATGGGATCGCAACGTACCGCATCTGGGGACTGTTCCCCGTATGATGCGCGGATGACCGACGCTGCACGCCATGGCCTTCGCGCCGATGCCGCCCGCAACCGCGACGCCATCATCGCCGCGGCTCGACCGGTGTTCGCCGAGCACGGGCTGAGCGCGCCGTTGGACGAGATCGCCCGCCGGGCTGGGGTCGGCAACGCGACGCTGTACCGACACTTCCCCACCCGCGAGGAGCTGGTGCAGGCGGCGCTACTGGGGCCGATGGCCGAGTACCTGGCCGCGGCCGAGGAGGCGGTGGCCGACCCCGATCCGTGGGCCGGCTTCCGGGACTACCTGCTGCGCCTGTGCCAGCTCCAGGCTCGCGACCGCGGTCTCGCAGACCTGCTGGTCACGACCATCAAGACGCCGTCCGGCGAGCTCGAGCAGCTGCGCGGCACCGCCTTCGAGCTCACCCGGCAGCTGATCGAGCGCGCCCAGGCGGCCGGAGAGCTGCGCGCGGACTTCCGCCACCAGGACTTGCCACTGCTGCTGATGGCCAACGCCGGCCTGGTGCAGCGCACGCAGGGGAAAGCGCCGGACAGCTGGCGGCGGGTCGCCGCCTTCCTGCTCGACGGCCTGCAGGCCCGCGCTGCCACACCCGCGCCACCGGCACCCAGCGAGCGTGCGGTGCTGCGGGTCATGGCCGTCGGTCGCCACTCCGACGGTCGAATCCAGGGCTGACCGGAATAGACCCCCCACTTCGCGTGCTACCGTCCACAGAAATCGGGGAGGTCTCCCCGCTTTGCCATCGAGAGGACCTGCCATGCGCGCCTTCGTCGTACCGACCGCCGACTCCCAGCCCACCGTCACCGAGGTCCCCGACCCCACCGCCGGCCCGGGCGAGCTCCTGGTCCGGGTCGCCGCGACCTCCGTCAACGGCTTCGACCTGTCCGTGGCCTCGGGCCGCCTGCAGGGGATGATGGAGCACCGCTTCCCCGTCGTCCTCGGCAAGGACTTCGCGGGCACCGTCGAGGCGGTCGGCGAGGGCGTCACCCGCTTCGCTCCCGGCGACGCCGTGCTGGGGGTCGTGACCAAGGCCCACCTGGGCGACGGCGGCTTCGGCGAGCTGCTGGTCGTCCACGAGGGCGACTTCGTCACCGCGGTCCCCGAGGGCCTCGACCTGGCGACCGCGGGCGCTCTGGGGCTGGTCGGCACCGCCGCGCTGGACACGGTGGCTGCCGCCGGCATCCAGTCGGGTCAGACCGTCCTGGTCAGCGGCGCCACCGGCGGGGTGGGCGCGCTGGCCGTCCAGTACGCCGCCGCCGCGGGCGCCACCGTCATCGCCACCGCCAAGCCGGGCGAGGAGGCCGACTTCGTCACCGATCTCGGCGCGCACCAGGTCGTGGACTACACCGGCGACGTCGTGGCCCAGGTCCGGGCGATCGCCCCGGACGGCGTCGATGCCATCGTGCACCTCGCCGGCGACGGCGCCGCGCTGGCCGAGCTGCTCAAGCCCGGCGGGAAGATCGGCTCGACGCTGGGCTACGGCGCCGACCAGAACCCCGCCGCGACCTTCGTCATGGCCAACCCCTCCGCCGACACCCTCGCCCGGCTCGCCGCCGACGCCGCCGCCGGCCGCATCCGCGTGCCGATCACCGTCACCTTCTCCCTGGACGAGGCGCCCCAGGCGTTCGACGCCTTCCTCTCCGGCACCCGCGGCAAGGTCGGGCTCCAGGTCCGCTGAGCCGTCCCCCGGCCCGGCGACACCGCCGGGCCCGGCGGCATCCCTTCCCTACACGCGTTTCGAGGAGTTCTCCCGCATGTCCATCGTCGTCCCCGCCACCTCCGGCCACCTGGGCCGCCTGATCGTCACCGACCTGCTGGAGCGCGGCGTCCCGGCCGGGGACATCGTCGCTGGCGCCCGCAAGCCCGAGGTGATCACCGACCTCGCCGACGCCGGGGTCCGCACCGTCCGGATCGACTACGACGACCCCGCGAGCGTCGAGTCCGCGATCAGCCCCGGCGACACCTTCGTGCTCATCTCCGGCGCCTTCACACCTGACCGCACCCGGCAGCACGCCGACGCGATCACTGCTGCGAAGCGCGCCGGGACCGGCCACCTTCTGTACGTGGGTGCGCTGCGGGCGGCGGAGAGCGCGAGCCCGCTGGCCAACAGCCACGCCCCCACCGAGGTCGCCGTCCGCGACAGCGGCCTGCCCTTCACCTTCCTGCGCAACGGCTGGTACACCGAGAACTACGCCCGCGAGGTCCCGGCGCTGCGCGAGAGCGGTGTCCTGATCGCCAGCGTGGGCGACGCCCGGGTCGCCTCCGCCACCCGGCGCGACCTCGCCCAGGCCGTCGGCGCGGTCCTGACGACCGACGGGCACGTCGGCAAGACCTACGAGCTGTCCGGGGACGAGGCGTGGACCTACGCCGACCTCGCCGCCGCGTTCAGCGAGGTGCTCGGACGCGACGTCGTCTACAAGCCGGTCAGCTCCGAGGAGCACCTGGAGCTCCTGAAGGACGCCGGGGTGCCGGAGCAGTCCGCGACCATGATCGTCGCCGTGGACGCCGGCATCGGTGAGGGCGCGTTCGCCTACCAGAACGGCGACCTCGCCCGGCTCCTCGGCCGGCCCACCACCCCGCTGGTCGACGGGCTGCGCCCGCACGTCTGACCCCTCCACGCACCGGCTCGGACGACGACGCCCGGGCCGGTGCCCCGCTGTCCCCTGCTCTGCCCTTCGCCGTCCCGCGCCCACCAGGAGCACCAGCCATGACCTTCGAGCTCGGCGTCTACTCGTTCGGCAACACCCCGCCGGCCGCCGACGGCGGCCCCGGCAACACCGCTCAGGCCATCCGCGACGTGCTCGAAGCCGTGCACGTCGCCGAGGAGGTGGGGCTGGACTTCTTCGGCTTCGGGGAGCACCACACGCCCTCGATGCCGATGCCCTCCCCCACGTCGCTGGTCAATGCCGCAGCCGCCTCCACCCAGCGGATCGGGCTGGGGACGGCGGTCACGGTGCTGTCCACCGACGACCCGCTGCGGGTGTTCGAGCAGCTGGCCACCGCGGCCGCGATCGCGCCCGGGCGGGTCGAGGCCGTGGCCGGCCGCGGGTCCTCCGACATCACGTTCGGGCTGTTCGACCTCGACGTGCGCAACTACGACATGCTCTACAGCTCCAAGCTGGACCTGTTGCGCACGGTGAACGCCTCCGACCGGGTCACCTGGAGCGGTCCGCACCGCCGCCGCCCCCTGACCGACGCGATGATCGTTCCCCGGCCGGAGCAGCCGCTGAAGATCTGGCTGGGCACCGGCGGCAGCCCCGAGTCCGTCGGACGGGCCGCCGAGCTGGGCCTGCCGATGTTCCTCGGCATCCTCGGCGGCACCGTCGACCACTGGGCGCAGTACGGCCACGCCTACCGCGACGCCTGGGCCCAGATGGAACACCCGACCGAGGCCGCCGACATCGCCGTCGCCGTGCACGGGTTCGTCGCCGCCGACGACCGGGCGGCGAAGGCGACCTACCTGGACTACGAGCTCCGCATGTTCGCCACCGGCGCTGCGGAGGCGGGCCGCCCTGGCTTCCCCGTGACCGGACGGGGCAGCAACTACGAGGCCGGCGGCATGGTGTTCGCTGGCGGCCCGGACGAGATCGCCGACCGCATCCTGCACCTGCACTCACTGCTCGGGCACAGCCGCCAGATCCTCCAGATGGACGTCGGCGGCATGCCCCACGCCACCTACCTGCAGGCCATCGAGCTGCTCGGCACCGAGGTACTCCCCCAGATCCGCAAGGAACTCGGCACCCCCTGACCCACGCCGAACGCACCGCCACCGCCACCGCCACCGCGCTCATCGAAGGAAGCACCGTGTTCATCGCCCTCGTCGTCCTGACCGTCCTGCTGGCGGTCCTCGCCCTCAACTCCGCGGCCATGAAGCTCCGCCGCAACGAACAGGTCCTCGCCTCAATCTCCGGGACTGTCGGCGTCCCGGAACGGCAGCTGCCCGTCCTCGCCGGCCTGGAGATCGCCGGCGCCGCCGGCATCCTGATCGGCCTGTGGCTGGAACCGCTCGGCATCGCCGCCGCGATCGGCCTCGTCGCCTACTTCGTCGGCGCCCTCATCGGCCACCTCCGCGTCCGTGACGTCAAGGGCGCCGCGGCGCCCGTCGTGCCGCTGCTCCTGTCGATCGCCGTCCTGGTCCTCCGGTTCCTTACCGTCTGAGGCCTGCCGTCGGCCCGGGTTGGGAAGCCCTAGCCTCACCCGCATGCGTGCTGTGCAGATCACCCGATTCGGCGGCCCCGAGGTCATGGACATCGTCGACCTTCCCGACCCCACCCCAGGTCCCGGTCAGCAGCTCTACGAGGTGAGCTCCGCAGGAGTCAACTTCGCTGATACTCACCAGATCGAGAACTCCTACCTGGCCCAGCAGCAACTGCCGCTGGTCCCGGGCGCGGAGTTCGTCGGCACCCCGGTCGGCGGCGGCCAGCGGGTGGTCGGTCTGCTCGACGGTGGTGGCTACGCCGAGAAGGCCGTGGCCCACGACTTCCTGACGTGGCCGGTGCCCGATGGCGTCAGCGACGAGCAGGCCCTGTCCCTGGTGCTCCAGGGCGCGACGGCCTGGCATCTGCTGCGCACCAGCGCGCACCTGGCCGAGGGCGAGTCCGTCGTCGTCATCGCCGGTGCGGGCGGGGTCGGCTCGCTCGCCGTCCAGCTGGCCCGGCGCTGGGGCGCAGGCCGGGTGATCGCGACCGCCTCCAGCGCGGAGAAGCGAGCCCTCACCGAGGAGCTAGGCGCGCACGCCACCGTCGACCCCGCGCTCGCCGACGACGACCCGAAGCAGTTCACCGCCGCCTTGCGCGAGGCCAACGGCGGCAAGCCGGTCGACATCGTGCTGGAGATGACCGGCGGCAACGTCTTCGCCGGGTCGCTGTCGGCACTGGCGCCCTTCGGCCGGCTGGTCACCTACGGCATGGCAGCCCGGCAGGAGACGAAGCCCGTTCCGCCCGGCGCCCTCATGCAGAAGAGCCGCGCGGTCATCGGCTTCTGGCTGGCCCACTGCATGGCCCGCCCGCACATGCTCGACGCCGCGATGACCGACCTGCTCGCGATGGTGGCCGACGGCTCGCTGACGCCGATCGTCGGCGGGCGCTACCCGCTGTCGAACGTCCGCGACGCGCACCAGGACCTGCTGGCCCGCCGCACCACCGGCAAGCTCGTCCTCGACCCGAGCCGCTGAGGACCGTCCGCGCCGGACGTCCGGGACTCCCGGCGCGGAAAGTCCCAGCTACACGAGGCGGTTGGTCCAGAGCAGGCTGAGGACGGCGCCGATCAGGGCGAGGACGACGCCCACCCGCACGAACCAGTAGCTGACGTCCTGCGGTTCGGTCGTGTAACCGATCTGGCTGCCCAGGTCGGCGTAGACGTCCTCGAGCTCGGCGGCGCTGGCCGCCTCGCTGTAGCTGCCGCCGGTCGCGTCGGCGATCTCCTCGAGCGTCTGCCGGTCGACCGGCACGGGAACCGTCTCGCCGTCCAGGTCGAGGGTGCCGTAGTCGGTGCCGAACGCGATGGTCGACACCGGCACGCCGGCGGCCCGGGCCGCGTCGATGGCCTGGGTGTCCTCGCGGCCGACGGTGTTGTAGCCGTCGGACAGGAGCACGATGCGGGCCGGTACCTCGTCCTCCTCGCCGGCCTCCAGGCTGGACTGGTAGTTCTGGATGGCGGACAGCGACGTGAAGATCGCCTCCCCGATGGCCGTGGCCTCGGCGAGCTCGAGGTTGTCGATCGCCGTGGCCACCTGGGCGCGGTCGGTGGTGGGCGCGACGACGGTGGTCGCGGTTCCGGCGAAGGAGACCAGGCCCAGGTTGATCCGCTCGGGCAGGACGTCCACGAACTCCTTGGCCGCGGTCTGCATCGCCCGGAAGCGGTCGGGCTCGACGTCGCGGGCCTGCATCGACAGCGACACGTCCACGGCCATCACGACCGTCGCCCGCTCCCGCGGCACCCGCACCTCGGTGCTCGGCACCGCCAGGGACACCACGAGCGTGGCCAGCCCCAGCGCGACGATCCCGAAGGCGAGGTGCCGCTTCCAGCCCGGCCGCTTGGGCACGAGCGAGCCGAGCAGCGCCACGTTGGTGAAGCGCGCCGCGTACGCCTTCCGGCGCAGCTGCAGGACGACGTAGACCGCGACCAGTGCGGCGACGAGGAGCAGGGCCAGCAACCACAGGGGCTCCTGGAAGGTCATCGGGAAGCCCCGCCACTGCCGGCGCGCCGGCGTTCGGCGACGAACCGGACGACGTCCATCAACCAGTCGCGGTCGGTGCGCAGGCGCAGGTGGCCGGCTCCGGCCCGGCGCAGTGCCGCGGCAACCTCCTCGCGCTGGGCCGCCGCGCCCGCGGCGAAGCGGGCGCGGAACTCAGCGTCCCCGGTGGGCACCTCCAGCGTCTGGCCGGTCTCCGGGTCGACGACGGTCAGCAGTCCGACGTCGGGCAGCTCCAGCTCCCGCGGGTCGACCACCTCGATGGCGAGCAACTCGTGCCGGGTGGACAGCCCGCGCAGCGGCCGCTCCCAGTCGCTGTCCCCGAGGAAGTCCGAGATCACCACGACCAGGCCCCGGCGGCGCTCGGGCCGGCGCAGGGTCTCCAGCGCCGCGGCGAGGTCGCCCCGTCGTCCGCTCGTCGCGCGCGGGGTCGCCACCACCGAGCGCAGCAGCCGCTCCGCGGCCAGTCGTCCCGGCATGGCGGGGTGCCGGTCCACCCGCTCCCCCGTGGTGATGACAGCGCCCAGCCGGTTCCCGCCGTGCACGGTCAGGTGGCCGACGGCGGCCAGCCCGGCGATGGCGAGGTCGCGCTTCTGGCAGTTGGCGGTGCCGAAGTCCAGGCTCGCGGACAGGTCGACGACGGCCCACGTCTCCAGTTCGCGGTCGGCGATCGTCTCCCGCACGTGCGGGACCTGGGTGCGCGCGGTGACCGGCCAGTCCATCCGGCGGACGTCGTCCCCCGGGTGGTACGTGCGCGAGTCGCCCGCCTCCGAGCCCGACCCGGGGACGAGACCCAGGTGGTCCCCCTGCAGCAGCCCGTCGAGCCGCCGTCGCACGGTGAGCTCGAGTCGGCGCAGCAGCACGTCGGCCGGACCGTCGGTGAAGCGCGGCGGCGCGCCGTCCCCCGCCCCCGGCTCGATCCCGGAACCCGGTGTGGCCGGGTGCAGGAGGAGCCCGGGGTGCTCGGGAGCCGGCTGCGGCGGCTGTGGGGCACGACGACGCAGGATCACGCCGGGTGCGGCCCTTGCGCGTAGCCGTTGGCCGACGGCCCGCCCTGGCCCTCGGACCCGTTGTGCGGGACCGCCCCCTGCGGCCCCGGGTGCAGCTGGGGTGGGCCGAAGTGCGGAACGTGCGGCCCACCGGGCGTACCGGGCCCGAAGCCGGTGGCGTTCTGCCGGGGGGCGACCTGCGGCAGCGGAACCGTCTGCACGATCCGCTTCACGATGTGGTCCGCGGGGACGCCGTCGGCCAGGGCGTCGTAGGAGAGCACCAGCCGGTGCCGCAGCACGTCGGCGGTGATGTCGAGGACGTCCTGGGGCAGCACGTAGTCCCGCCCGCGCACCAGCGCCAGCGCCCGGCTGGCCGCGATCAGGCCCAGCGACGCCCGAGGGCTCGCGCCGTAGGACACCCACGTCGCGACGTCCTCCATGCCGTGCTCGCGCGGCGTCCGGGTGGCGACCACCAGGCGGACGACGTAGTCGACGAGCGCGTGGTGCACGAACACCTGCGAGGCGGCCTTCTGCAGCCGGCGCAGTTCGTCGGGTCCCAGCACCGTCTCGGCGACGGGGGGCTCGGAGCCCATGCGGTAGACGATCTCCCGCTCCTCCTCCGGGCTCGGGTAGTCGACGAGCACCTTCATGAGGAAGCGGTCGCGCTGTGCCTCGGGCAGCGGGTAGACGCCCTCGGACTCGATCGGGTTCTGGGTGGCGAGCACCAGGAAGGGGTCGGGCAGCGGATGGGTGACGCCGCCGATCGACACCTGCCGCTCGGCCATGACCTCCAGCAGCGCCGACTGCACCTTGGCCGGCGCGCGGTTGATCTCGTCGGTGAGCACGAAGTTGGCGAAGACCGGCCCGAGCTCGGTCTCGAAGGCGTCCTGCCCGGCCTTGTAGATCCGGGTGCCGATGATGTCGGCCGGAACGAGGTCGGGGGTGAACTGCAGCCGGGCGAACTTCCCGCCGACGGCGGTCGCCAGCGTCTCGACCGCGAGCGTCTTCGCCACACCCGGGACGCCCTCGAGCAGCACGTGGCCCCGGGCCAGCAGCGCGACGAGCATCCGCTCGACGAGGCGGTCCTGGCCGACGATGACCCGCTTGATCTCGAACAGCACGCGCTCCAGCCGGGCCGCGTCGGCCGACGGCGGCACCGGCGAATCGGCGCGGGCGGGCTGCGGGTCGGACGGGATCTCGATCGGCGTGCTGGCAGCGCTACTCACGCCGACTCCTCGCTTGCGCTCGTCGTCAGCGTTCGCGGGACTGCTGTGCTCGTGCGTTCGCTCGCAAGCTCGCTCACGGTGCTCCCTGGTCGTGCCGGCCGACGGCTGCCGGCGGGAGCAGCTGTCGACGGGGCGGCAGGACCGTCCCCCGTGCCAGTGTCCTACATCGGTCCGACCGACGGCTGGCAACACCGGAGGAGCTGCCTGGGAGTCCCCTGGGAGTCTCGGGTCACGCGTCCACAACCTCTGCCCCGGGGGCACCGTGACTGCTAGCCTTGGCACCGCGTCGGGCAGCTCCCCCCGTGGCTGCCCGACGCCCTGTCTTCATGCGCTGGGCCGGCCGGCCCCGATGTAGCCCTTCCAGCGCATCTCCGTGACCTGCACGAACGACCCGCTCTGCGGCGCCTCGAGGATGCGGTCCCCGCCCAGCCAGATGGCCACGTGGTGGATGGTCGCCGGGTCGGACGTGTTCCGCGCCCAGAACACGAGGTCTCCTGGACGGAGGTCGTCCCTCGACACCTTCGGCAGCGCCGAGTACTGCCAGCTGCTGTTCCGCGGGATCGAGATCCCGGCCTGCCCGTAGGCGTACTGGGTCAGCCCGCTGCAGTCGAAGCCCCAGACGTCCTCGTCTCCGCTGTGGCCGTAACCCGGTCCCCTGGTGCCGCCGCCGCCCCATGCATAGGGCAGGCCCTCGTAGGCCATCGCCGCGTCGATGGCGATCTGTGCCTTGGACGCGTCGCCGGCCCCCGCCGAGGTGCTGTTGCCCGACGGCGCCGGAGTGGTCTGGACGGGGGGCGGGGGCTGCGGAGGGGCTGTCACCTGGGCGGCACGTTCGGCGGCCGCCCGCTGACCGACCAGTGCGGTCAGCTCGGCCTGGGCGCCGGCCAGCTCGGTCGTCAGCTGGGCCTGCTGGGTCTCCAGCGCCGCGGCCTGCTGCCGCGCGGACGCCTCCGCCGTCTCGGCGACGGCGAGGCTCGCGGCGGCTTCCTCCTGCAGCCGGACCGCGGTCGCGAGGGTGTTCGCGGCCAGGGTCTCGGCCTCGGCGGCCTGCACCCGGAGCACGGTGACCTCGGTCAGGACGTCCGAGCGATGCGAGCCCGCGGCCTCGAGCAGCGCTGCGCGCTGGATGAGCTCGCCCGGGTCGGCGGCGGTGATCAGTGCGGCCGCACCGGCGAAGGTGCTGCCCTCCATGTAGCTGCGGCGGGCGAAGGCCATCATCTGCGTGCGCGCCACGCCCAGGTCGGCGTCGGCCTGCGCGGCGGCGGCCGCAGCGGCATCGGCCTGCTGCTGGGCGGCGAGGTACGAGGCCTCGGTCGCCTGATACTGGTCCAGGGCGATGAGCGCCGTGACCCGGGCGTCCTCCACGGCCTCCTCAGCGGCCGTCAGCTGCCCCGACAGCGCGCCGATCCGGGCCTGGACGGCGTCGGCCTGGGCCTGCGCCGTCGCGATCTGCGTGTCGCTGGGCCCGGGCGGGACGGCCGCGGCGACCGACGGGGTCAGGCCGACGGACAGCGCCACGGCGACGGCCAGGCCGCCGATCCGGGCCGCGTTCGGCGCCCAGCTCGGGCGCGCGACGGCGCCCGCATCACGACGAGCGCTGCGCGCGGAGGAGCTCCACGTACCGCTGTCCACCGATGCAACCTCTTCCGGCGCAGGCGACCCCTGGGGGCCGGCGCCACTCGACATCCGGCGCCCGGGAGGGCGCCACCGTAATCGAGATCGGCGTCACAGAGGCATCCGTTGAGCGCGTCTCACCCCGTGGGGGGAGACGACACGGTCGGGGGACGCGCGCAGGGTCCCGCCGCGAGCTGGTGACGTGCTGGAACGGCCACGCTTCGAGGGCCCGCGCCGAGCCGGTGACGTGCTGAGCGGCCCCGCTGCAGGGCCCCGGCGTGAGCTGGCGAGCGTCGGGGGCAGCGGGGTCCTTCGATCAGTTGATCTGGCGCTCGGAGTCCTTCCAGAACGACTCGCGGAGCTTGAACTTCTGGATCTTGCCGGTGGCCGTGCGGGCCAGCTCGTCGCGGAACTCGACGCGCTTGGGCAGCTTGTAGCCGGCGATACGGCCCCGGCAGTGCGCGACGATCTCCTCCGCGGTGACCGTCTCCCCCTCGGCGACGACGACCAGCGCGGTGACCATCTCGCCCCACTTGTCGTCCGGCACGCCGATGACGGCGACCTCGGCGACGGCGGGGTGGCTGAAGACGGCGTCCTCCACCTCGATCGAGGAGACGTTCTCCCCGCCGGTGATGATCACGTCCTTCTTGCGGTCGGAGATGGTCACGTAGCCGACGTCGTCGATCGAGCCGCCGTCCCCGGTGTGGAACCAGCCGCCCTCCAGCGCCTCCGCCGAGGCGTCGGGGTTCTCCCAGTAGCCGGCCAGCACGGTGTTCCCCTGCGCGAGCACCTCGCCGGACTCGCTGACCTCCAGCCGGGTGCCCAGCCCGGGGACACCGGCCCGCGACAGCCGCCTGGCGCGCTCGTCGGCGTCCAGGTCGTCGTACTCGGCGCGCGGCCGGTTGATGGTGAGCAGCGGGGCGGTCTCGGTGAGGCCGTAGATCTGGTTGAACTCCCAGCCCAGCTCGGCCTCCACGCGGGCGATCGTCCTCGAGGGCGGCGGAGCGCCGGCGACGATGATCCGCACCCGGTCGCGCCCGGGGATCTCGCCGTCCCAGTCGGCGGCGGCCTCCAGGACGGCGTTCCACACGGCGGGCGCGCCCGCCATGACCGTGACCCCGTGCCACTCGACCCGGCGCAGGATCTCCGCGCCGTCCACCTTGCGCAGCACGACCTGCGTGGCCCCGAGCCCGGCCATCGTGTACGGCAGGCCCCAGCCGTTGCAGTGGAACATCGGCAGCGTGTGCATGTAGACGTCGCGGTCGCTGACCTGCATGTGCATGCCGAAGGTGACGGCGTTGACCCACAGGTTGCGGTGGGTCATCTGCACGCCCTTGGGCCGCGCCGTCGTCCCGCTGGTGTAGTTGATCGTGGCGGTGGCGTCCTCGTCCGGCGCCGACCACGGCCGGGGTTCGGTGTCGAAGCGCAGCAGCTGCTCGTACTCCTCCCCCGTGCCGAACCGGTGCTCGGACTCGACGCCCTTGAGCGAGGACTCGAGCTCCGGGTCGACCAGCAGCACGCGGGCGCCGGAGTGCCCGACGATGTAGCTGACCTCCTCGGGCGAGAGCCGGAAGTTGATCGGCACCGCCACCCGTCCGGACGACGGCACCGACAGGAGCAGCTCCAGCAGGCGGCCGGCGTTGTGGCTGACGATCGCCACCCGCTCGCCCTCGCCGATGTCCAGCCCGTCGAGACCTGCCTGCAGGGCGCGGCCACGGCGGGCCACCTCGCGGTAGCTCACCTCCCCGAGCGAGGGGGCGGGCTGGCTCGGCTCGTCGACGATGCCCACGCGGTCGCCGTAGACGAGCTCGGCCCGGTCGAGGAAGTCGCGGGTGGTCAAGGGCACGCGCATGCCGGCTCCCGGGGTGTGGGGCCGGTCGAGCCGGCCGCTCGTCGTGGTCCCCGTCACGCTAACGGCCGGAACCGGCCATCACGAGTGCTGGTGCGCCGTTCCCAGCAGCAGCGGCAGGGAACGCCCGATCGGCTCCCGGACGACGAGGTCGGCGAGCGGGTCGTAGGGCGTCGGCTCGGCGTTGACGACGACGATCCGAGCGCCGTACGCGGCCGCGATGTCGGTCAGACCCGCCGCGGGATGGACGGTCAGCGACGTCCCGACGGCGAGGAAGACGTCGCACTCCGACGCCGCGTCCGCTGCGGCGGCGATGACGGCGGAGTCCAGCTCCTGGCCGAAGCTGATCGTGGCCGACTTGAGGATGCCGCCGCACACCACGCAGGCGGGGTCGGGGGCGCCGGCGTCGATGCGCTCCATGGCGCTGCCCATCGTCGTCCGGTCACCGCAGGACAGGCAGGCCACCTCGTGGATGGTCCCGTGCAGCTCGAGGACGACGCCCGGCGAGGAACCCGCCTGCTGGTGGAGCCCGTCGATGTTCTGGGTGAGCAGGGCACGCAGCCGCCCCTGGCGCTCGAGGTCGGCCAGCGCCCGATGGCCCGCGTTCGGTGCGATGTCGCCCGTCAGCTCCCGGCGCATCAGCCACGCCCGACGGCGGATGTCCGGATCGCTCACGTAGTACGAGAGCGTGACGAGCTTCTCGGCGTCGGGGTCCTTCGTCCACACGCCGTTCGGACCGCGGTAGTCGGGGATGCCGCTCTCCGTGGAGATGCCCGCACCAGTGAGGACGACGATGCGCCGTGCCGCGCTCAGCCAGTCGGGCAGGGGTTCGGGGACGGCTCCGGTCACGCGTCCACGGTAGGAGCGGGGACCCGCTCGTGCGTGGCTGTCCCGGGGAGGGTCCGGGGAGACATCCGCCGGCGCCACGCCCGCCACTGCGCCGCCACGAGGACGACCGCGACCGCGTAGACGGCGCCCAGGAGGGTGTCGATCACGTAGTGCTCCCCGGCCCACACGAGCACGACTGCCATCGCGGGCCCGTAGCCGAGCAGCACGACCCGCTGCCACCGCCGGCGCGCGACCGGGAGGAGCACCAGGCAGACGAGGACGGCGAAGGCGGTGTGCAACGACGGCACGGCCGCCACCTGGTTGACCTGGCCCTGGCTGTCGGCGAGCAGGGCTCCGGCACGGGGCAGACCGAGCACCTCCCAGCCGGCACCGCTGAGCCGGCGCACCGGCTCGATGACGCCGTCCTTCGCCGCCAGCCACGGCGGCGCGGCCGGGTAGAGGACGTACGTGGCCAGCCCGGCGGCCGACAGCCCGACGACCAGCCGGGCGAAGGTCTTCCACCGGTCGCGGTTGCGGACCCACAGGACTCCGAGCACGACCGGCGTCACGACGAAGTGGCTCGCGTAGACCAGCGAGGCGACGGCCTTCCACCAGTCGGCCTGCCAGTACTGCTGCAGCACGACCGTCGGCAGGCTGCCCCCGGACAGCCAGCGGTCGGCCGTGGCGAGTTCCGCGACGTGCACGGTCGCGCCGAAGCCGTCGGCGAGGCCCCGGCTGGCGTCGTAGGCGAGCAGCAGGGCCACCAGCGGCAGCCAGTCGGCGAGGAGCCGCCCCACGCGGCGCGGGCCGTCGGCCACGGCGTACAGCGCCAGCCCGGCCACGACCCAGCCCAGCAGGACGACGCGGTCGGTGGGCAGCCCCACGATCGCGCAGGTGACGGCGAAGGACAGGCCCAGGGCGGAGACCAGCAGCCACCGCACGACGAGGCGCCGACGAGCACGGGTGTCGGAGGTGCCCGCCGGCGCACGGCCGGCCATCCGCTCTCCGGGCAGGGGCGTGCGGGGGCTGGGGATCGCCGCGGTGAGCGCCGCTGACTCGACCACGGTCATGGCCAGGGACGGTAGGCACCGGGAAGCGCTCCCACCAGCGACGCGCCCCGGGTTCACCCTCCCGCGCGGCCCCTGAGGCGCCGGTGACTGGTGGGGGGAAGGCAGGCGCAGGAGGTGACGGACGTCACCGGGTGAAGGAAGGTTCCCCTGACCCGGTGCGTCGATCGCTGAGCTGGGATGATCGAGGCGGAACCCAGCGCGACGATCCAGCCGCGACGAACCAGCGAGGGGTAGGCGCAGAAGAGTGGCAGCCAGCAAGGACAGCTTCGGAGCCCGGTCGACGCTCACCGTCGAGGGGACCGACTACGACATCTACCGACTCGACGCGGTGGAGGGCTCCGAGAAGCTGCCCTTCAGCCTGAAGGTCCTCCTCGAGAACCTCCTGCGCACCGAGGACGGCGCGGACATCACCGCCGACCACATCCGGGCGATCGCCGGCTGGGACCCGTCGGCCGAGCCCGACCAGGAGATCCAGTTCACCCCGGCCCGCGTGGTCATGCAGGACTTCACCGGCGTGCCCTGCATCGTCGACCTCGCCACCATGCGCGAGGCCATGGCGGAGCTGGGCGGCGACCCGCAGAAGATCAACCCGCTCGCCCCGGCCGAGCTGGTCATCGACCACTCCGTGATCGCCGACGTCTTCGGCACGCCGGAGTCCTTCGAGCGCAACGTCGAGATCGAGTACGAGCGCAACGGCGAGCGCTACCAGTTCCTCCGCTGGGGCCAGGGCGCCTTCAGCGACTTCAAGGTCGTCCCCCCGGGCACGGGCATCGTGCACCAGGTCAACATCGAGCACCTGGCCCGCGTGATCTTCCCGCGCCAGGAAGGTGACAAGGTCGTCGCCTACCCCGACACCTGCGTCGGCACCGACAGCCACACCACGATGGTCAACGGCCTGGGCGTGCTGGGCTGGGGCGTCGGCGGCATCGAGGCCGAGGCGGCCATGCTCGGCCAGCCCGTCTCGATGCTCATCCCGCGCGTCGTCGGCTTCAAGCTGACCGGCGAGCTGCCGGACGGCGCCACCGCGACCGACCTGGTCCTCACGATCACCGAGATGCTGCGCGAGCACGGCGTCGTCGGGAAGTTCGTCGAGTTCTACGGCGCCGGCGTCTCCGCCGTCCCGCTGGCCAACCGCGCCACGATCGGCAACATGAGCCCGGAGTTCGGCTCCACCGCGGCGATGTTCCCCATCGACGAGGAGACGATCACCTACCTGGAGCTGACCGGCCGTTCCCGCGAGCAGGTCGCCCTGGTCGAGGCCTACGCCAAGGAGCAGGGCCTCTGGCACGACCCGTCCCGCGAGCCCGCGTTCTCCGAGTACCTCGAGCTGGACCTCGCCACGGTCGTGCCGTCGATCGCCGGCCCGAAGCGCCCGCAGGACCGTGTCGCCATCACCGAGGCCAAGCCCGCGTTCCGCACGGCGCTCGCCGACTACGTGGCCGCTGACGAGACCGGCGGCGAGGACCGCAAGCCCGGCGTCCCCGGCCACGAACAGCCCTATGGCGTCGAGTCCGAGGCCGACGAGGCCTCCGCGGAATCGTTCCCGGCGTCGGATCCGGTCAGCCCGTTCGCGCACGGCAACGGCGAGGCCGGCAAGCCGCACCACGTCGACGGCAAGGCGGTCGCCGACCGTCCCTCCAAGCCGACGCGCGTCGTCATGGAGGACGGCACCGAGACCGAGATCGACCACGGCCACGTCGTCATCGCGGCGATCACCTCCTGCACCAACACCTCCAACCCGCAGGTCATGATCGGCGCCGCGCTGCTGGCGAAGAACGCCGTCGAGCGCGGGCTGACCAGCAAGCCGTGGGTGAAGACGACGCTGGCCCCCGGGTCCAAGGTCGTCATGGACTACTACGAGAAGGCCGAGCTCACGCCGTACCTGGAGAAGCTCGGCTTCTACCTCGTCGGCTACGGCTGCACCACCTGCATCGGCAACTCCGGCCCGCTCCCCGAGCCGGTGTCGAACGCCGTCAACGAGGCCGACCTCGCCGTCGTCTCCGTGCTCTCGGGCAACCGCAACTTCGAGGGCCGGATCAACCCCGACGTCAAGATGAACTACCTGGCGTCGCCGCCGCTGGTCATCGCGTACGCGCTGGCCGGCTCCATGGACGTCGACCTGAACAACGACCCGCTGGGTCAGGACACCGACGGCAACGACGTCTTCCTGCACGACATCTGGCCGTCGCCGCAGGAGGTCCAGCGGGTCATCGACCACGCCGTCTCGGCGGAGCAGTTCGGCAGCAGCTACCAGGACGTCTTCGCCGGCACCGAGCAGTGGCAGAACCTGCCCACGCCCACCGGGGACACGTTCGAGTGGGACACCGAGAGCACCTACGTGCGGAAGCCCCCGTACTTCGACGGCATGCCGGCCGAGCCGGCCGCGGTCGAGGACATCTCCGGCGCCCGCACCCTGGCGGTGCTCGGCGACTCGGTGACCACCGACCACATCTCCCCGGCCGGTTCGATCAAGGCCGACAGCCCCGCGGGCAGGTACCTGCGCGAGCACGGTGTGGACCGGCGCGACTTCAACTCCTACGGCTCCCGCCGCGGGAACCACGAGGTCATGATCCGCGGCACCTTCGCCAACATCCGGCTGCGCAACCAGCTGGTGCCCGGCACCGAGGGTGGCGTCACCAAGAACCACCTCACCGGCGAGACGACGACGATCTACGACGCCTCGCGCGCCTACATCGACGCCGGCATCCCGCTGGTCGTGCTGGCCGGCAAGGAGTACGGCTCGGGTTCGTCCCGCGACTGGGCCGCCAAGGGCACCGCGCTGCTGGGCGTCAAGGCCGTCATCGCCGAGAGCTACGAGCGCATCCACCGCTCGAACCTCATCGGCATGGGCGTGCTGCCCCTGCAGTACCCCGAGGGGCAGAACCGCGAGTCGCTCGGCCTGACCGGCGACGAGGAGTTCACCATCACCGGGATCACCGCGCTGAACGACGGCTCGGTGCCCCGCACGGTCAAGGTGAAGGCCGGGGACGTCGAGTTCGACGCCCGCGTCCGCATCGACACCCCCGGTGAGGCGAACTACTACCGCAACGGCGGGATCATGCAGTACGTGCTGCGCTCGCTCCGCGGCTCGGCCGCCTGACCGACGGGACCTGAACCCTCATGGACCTGGGCCTGGGCGGTCGCGGATTCCTGCTCACCGGCGCGAGCCGGGGGCTGGGGTTCGCGACCGCCCGGGCCCTCGTCGATGACGGGGCCCGGGTGCTCGTCAGCTCCCGGTCCGAGGACGGCGTCGCGGGGGCGGTCGACACGCTCGGCGGCGCGCCCGGCGCATTCGGGCTGGCCGCGGACCTCGCCGATGCCGACGTCGCCGGGCAACTGGTGGCCGAGGCGCGGGAGCGGCTCGGCCGGGTCGACGGCGCGCTGATCTCGGTGGGCGGCCCGGCACCTGGCACCGTTCTCGAGACGGCCGAGGAGGACTGGCGGACCGGCGTGGAGAGCGTCCTGCTCGGGCCGCTGCGCCTGGTCAGGGAGCTGGTCCCGCACCTGGGCGAGGGCGCCGCGATCGTCTTCGTCCTCTCCACCTCCGTCCGCCAGCCGATCGGCCACCTGGCCATCTCCAACGGCCTGCGGCCCGGGCTCGCCATGACGGCGAAGGCACTGGCCGACGAGCTCGGTCCGCGCGGCATCCGGGTGCTCGGTCTGATGCCCGGCACCATCGCGACCGATCGGATCGCCGAGATCGAGGCCGCGTCCGGCGACGCCGACGCCATGCGGGCGCGGACCGAGGCGGGCATCCCGCTGCGACGGGTGGGCCGACCCGAGGAATTCGGCCGGGTGGCTGCCTTCGCCCTCTCCCCCGCCGCTTCCTTCGTGACCGGGACCATGATCGCTGTCGACGGCGGCGTCACCCGCTCGCTGTGAGCCCACCCGCCGCAGGACCGGTCCTCGTCGCGTGCGCGCACGGCACCCGTAACCCCACCGGTCGCCGGCTGATCGCCGAACTGGCCCTCGCCGCCCGCACGCAGCGGCCCGGGCTGGTCACCACGGCCGCCTTCGTCGACGTCCAGCCGCCCACCGTCGTCGACGTGGTGGCCGGCCTGTCGGCCGAGGGGCGGCCCGCCGTCGTGGTCCCGCTGCTCCTGTCGGGCGGGTACCACGTGCACGTCGACATCGCCGGCGCAGTGGCCGACGCCGAGTCGGCGGTCGCGGCCCGACCGCTGGGGCCGGACCCGCGGCTGGTCGAGGTGCTGCACGACCGGCTGCTGCAGGCAGACGCCGACCCCCGCGATCCGCTGACCGCCGTCGTCCTCGCGGCGGCCGGGTCCAGCGACGTCCGGGCGGTCGCCGACGTCGAGGGCACCGCAGACCTGCTCCAGCGCTCGTGGGCCGGGCCGGTGACCACCGGGTACGGCTCGGCGGCCCAGCCGCCGGTACCCGACGCGGTGCTGGCGGCCCGGCGGGGCGGCGCGGAGCAGGTCGTCGTCGCGTCGTACCTGCTGGCGCCCGGCCACTTCCACGACAAGCTGGCCGGGGCAGGCGCCGACGCGGTGACCGCTCCCCTGCTGCCGGACGACCGGATCGCCGCGATCCTCCTGGACCGCTACGACGCGGCCCTCGCCGACTGACTCAGGGCTGCCAGCCGAGGACGGTCCCGCCCAGGATCAGCGTCAGGGTGAGCACGGCGGCGGCGGTCACCGGCACGACCGGCGTCCACCAGGACCGGAGGATCGCCAGTCGGACCAGCCACAGCGCGAGCACCACCCAGACCAGCCACAGCGGCAGCAGCGCGTAGAGGGGGACCACGAGGCCGCTGGTCAGGTAGAAGAACCCGACCACCAGGTGTGCGGCCCCGGCCAGTCCGGCGACGAGGAGCGGCCCGAGCGCAGCCTGCGGTGTGGTCGGCACGGCCGCAGTATGCCCAGGCCCCGTCGTGGTGGCTCGGCAACGCCTACCCGGGGAGCTGCGCCACCTCCTCGGCCAGTTCTGCACGTCTCGCCGCGATCCGCTGCAGCCCCTGCTCGGAGTCGAGCACCGCCCGGAGGCCGGCCTTGAGCACCGGACCTCCTGCGCTCGAGACGGCGCCGGCGGTCGACGGAGGGGGCGCCGTCGCGGCGGCCGTCGGAGCCGGTGAGCCGGCGTCGTAGAGCTGCCGCAGGATGAGCTCCACGCCGTCCAGACGCCCCCAGAGGTAGTCGTTCTCGCGCCATTCGGCCTTGGCGAAGCCGCCGAAGTGGTGCAGCGAGACGCCTTTCAGCTTTCCGCCGTCCGGGGTGGGCAGTGCGGCGGCGGCCAACGGGCTGAACTGCGCGACACCGATCGGCGTGAACTGGGGCAGCTCCGCCAGGGAGACCGTCGGGAAGATGAGGCCGTCCCAGAAGGGGAAGGCGAGGTACCGCGACAGCAGCGCCCGCCGGTAGTCCGCTCCCCACGCCTGGGTCGTTCGCTGGAAGATCTCCCACAGGGGCGTGCTGCCGTCGCCGAGGGCGGCCTCCAGCGCATCCCGGTAGGCCCGGAACAGTGTGGTGAAGTCGTTCCCGTGCGTCTCGGCGAACACCCGCGGATCGGCCAGGAGGCTGTCGTCCAGTTCCGCGGGAGCGAGGAAGGCGACGGCCTCCGCCGGTACGTCGCTCACGACCTCGCCGGGGATGCGGCGGAGCTCCTCCAGGAGATCCCACGCCGCCGTCTTCAGCGTGTCCAGGTCGTGACGGAGAGGGGCATGGGGGCCGGCTCCGATCTCGTCGTAGAGCGCGTTGACGCCGGCGAGAAGGAACATGAGGCGGCGCTCCCGGTACGGGATGTCCGCCGGGCGGAGGAACGTCATGAGCGTCGTCGGATCCGGGTCGGCCCACTCCGGTCGCCCACGCGCCCACTCGCCGATGGCCGCCCGCAGGAAGCTGGTCCGGCTGGAGTCGGGCGGGAAGACGAAGCGCTGCGCTATCTCGTCGGCCATGCGCCGCGCGGCGGCTTCCACCTTGAGCCGGCAGTAGGTCGGGAAACCGGCACCGAGGTGCTCGCGGGCACGGACGTGCACCGCGTCCGACAGCTGCTGCACGGCAGCATGCCCGTTCCCGGCCGAGCCCGACTCGTCGTCCGGCGGCGGCCACAGCAGGTCGAGTTCGTCCCTCACCAGATCCTGCACCGCGTCCATCTGGCTCTTCGCGATCGCGCCGACCTCGCCGATCTTCCGGTTGAGGTCCCGCAGAGCGATCAGGTCCCGGAGCACGCCGTGTGTGCCCTTCACCCCGAGGACGGCCTTGGAGACGCCGCCCAACCACGACGGCGGACCCGGTGGCGGTCCGTCGGGCGTGGCGGGCACCAACGGCCGGCCCGGATCGGGCTCGATGTAGACCAGCCGCCGCAGGACCTCCGTCTCGGCCCGCTTGCGGCTGATGGCGGCCACCACGAGGTCGAACGGAGCGTTGTCCAGGACGCCACCGTCGACGAACCAGGCGTCCGCGGCCTTCGCATCGCCCTCGTCGTAGGGGTAGACGAACCGGTCGGAGAGCGTGTCGGGGAACGGCCGCTTCTTGCATTCCTCCGCGAACTTGTCCATCCGGATCGGGGCGAAGGCCCCGGGAAAGCTCGACGTGGCCCGGGCAGCGAACGCGAGATCCGGAGAAGCGTCCTTGCCGAAGTCACCGGTGTCGCCGTGGGCCGCGACGAAGCGGAGGACCTGGGCGTGCTGACGGTCGCGCTGGCTGGCACCTCCGGCCCCGGTCGGGACGAGCACCTCGAATCCGTGCAGGTCCGTGAGGGTCACGTAGAGCTCGAGCGAACCGTTGGGCGGCAGCAGCGTGCCTCCCTGAGTGGCCGTTCCGTCGATGTCCGTGATCGCCCGCAGCAGCAGGGTGGACATGAGCTCGCCGCGCAACGGGGACGGCGCATCGTCCTCCCTCCCGAGCTTCCCGAACAGTCCTGAGCGGAGCAGCCGGGCGGCGGCGAGGACGGCCCTCGTCCGCACTCCGCCGAGCGGGAGGCTGCGCAGGAGCTTGCGCAGGTCGCCCTCCTCGATCCACACGTCCTTCAGCGACTCCTGGGCGCCGTCGAGCGCGAGAACCTTGCCCAGGACCACCCCGTTGATGCCGCCGGCCGACGTCCCGGCGATGACGTCGACGGCCACCGAGAGCCGTCGGCCGGCCCGGGCCAGTTCGCGCAGCGCCTCGAAGTAGGCCCACTCGGTCTCGTCGGTGCCGAACGGATTCGGTTCGTCCAGGTGCCCGACACCGTCGAACCGACGGGAGGCCCGCACCAGCTTGTGCAGCTCCTTGGTCACCCCGTGCATGTAGACGGCCAGCGAGACGCCGCCATAGCAGACCAGGGCCAGGCGGAACTCGATCCGCTCCGCGGGCCGGGTCTCCGGCTGCGGAGCAGTGTGCGGCTCCTGCTGGGTCGTGACCTGGGACGGGAGCTGGGTCGTGACCATGGCGGCACCTCTCGCGCGATGCTGTGCATCGAGAGCTCGTCGTCGACCGCCGGGAGGCTCTCGGGCGCCGAAGTGTCCTCGCGTCGTCGCCGGTCGGGCAAGGGATCCGCGAGCGACCGGGGTACTGGCCGGATCGGCCGTCGGCGTGTCGCCGTCGAGGCCCGGCGTGTGTCAGGCCGGCCCGGGCCCCGTGGCCGTCTCCCGGGTGGGATCGGCCGACCACTGCGACCACGACCCGGGCCACAGCGCCGCCTCGATGCCGGCGGCGGAGAGCGCCGCCACCTCGTGGGCAGCCGTGACCCCCGAGCCGCAGTAGACGCCGACGGTGCCGCCGGGCCGCGCGCCGAGCGCGGCGAACCGCTCCCGCAGCTCCGCCGGCGATCGGAAGGTCCCGTCGGGCGTCAGGTTCTCCGTCGTCGGGGCGCTCACCGCGCCGGGGACGTGGCCGGCCCGCAGATCGACGGGCTCGGTCTCCCCCCGGTACCGCTCCCCCGCTCGCGCGTCCAGCAGAACGCCGGACGACGGCAGCGCCGCCGCCTCGTCGATCGAGAGCACGGGCATGCCGTCGCCGGTGAGCGTCACCTCTCCAGGCCCGGGGACGACGGCGCCGGCCTCTACCGTCCCGCCGGCACGGCGCCAGGCGTCCAGCCCGCCGTCGAGCAGCCGGACGTCGGTCAGACCACCCCACCGCAGCAGCCACCAGGCACGGGCAGCCGCCAGACCTCCAGTTGCGTCGTAGGCCACCACCGTGTCGCCGTCGCTGATGCCCCAGCGCCGGGCCGCTGCCTGCAGTCGCTGAGACGACGGCAGCGGGTGTCGTCCCTCGGCGGCCGACGGCGGGCCGGCCAGCTCCGTCTCCAGGTCGACGAACACGGCGCCGGGCAGGTGACCCTCGAGGTACCGCTCCCGGCCACGGTCGTCGCCGAGCGCCCAGCGCACGTCGAGCAGCACGGCGCGGGTCGGGTCGGCGGCGAGCAGGTCGGCCGCGGAGACCAGGACGCCCACGGGTCAGCCCACCGCCGAGCTACGCGGCAGACCGGCTTCCGAGCCTTCCGATTTCGGCTTGGCGCCCATCCCGGTGGTCACTGCGCGGTGAGCAGGCCGCGCAGCTCCTCGGTCAGCGCCTCGCGCTCCTCGGGGAAGGCGTGGAAGGCCGCCGGGGTCGACTGGAACAGCGAGATCCGCCAGCGGCCGCCGCCCTCGTCCACCGCGACCAGGGTGTGCACCGTGTGCAGGTCCGGGTCGAGGTCGTTGGCGCCCGGCGGGATCATCCCGGCGTGTGCCAGCAGGACGGCCACGCCGGCCGCGATCGGGCGGACGGACCGGACGATGCCGACGTACGCGGGCGTCTGGTGGCTGCCGAAGATCGCCCGGAGGTCGGCGGCGATGGACAGCCGGCCACGGTGGTGGCTGCCGTCGAAACCGATGATGTCCCCGTCATCGGCGAACCCGGCCGCGACGGACGCACCGCTGCGCCGGTTCCACCCGTCGAGGAACTGGTGGTACAGCGCACGGATCTGGGCGTCGTGCGGATGGGCTGCGGTCACGTGCTCTCCTCGCTGGCGCTCGTCGGCACGTGCCAACGGTGCTGCATCCTCCGGCGTGACCTCGCAAGCTCGGTCACGCCGCCTCAGACTTCTCTTCACGTACTGGGACAGGAGTGACGGTAGTGCTCAGGCGACCTCGACCGTTCGACGCTCGCCGTCGGCGAACTGGGTCCGGTAGAGGTCGGCGTACCGCCCCCCGAGTGCCAACAACGCCTCGTGCGTGCCCGACTCCGCTACGCGACCGTTGTCGATGACGAGGATCTGGTCGGCGCTGCGGATCGTGGACAGCCGGTGGGCGATCACCAGCGACGTCCGGCCGCTGAGCGCGGCGTCGAGCGCGTGCTGGACGGCGACCTCGGACTCGCTGTCCAGGTGAGCTGTCGCCTCGTCGAGGATCACGATGCCCGGCGCCTTGAGCAGCACCCGGGCGATCGCCAGCCGCTGCTTCTCCCCGCCCGACATGCGGTAGCCACGGTCGCCGACGACGGTGCCCATCCCCTCCGGGAGCGAGCGCACCAGGGCTGCGATCCGCGCCCCCTCGAGAGCCGACCACAACTCCTCCTCGCTCGCGTCGGGACGGGCGTAGAGCAGGTTCGCCCGGATGGAGTCGTGGAAGAGGTGCGCGTCCTGGCTGACCACGCCGATCGCGCTCCGCAGCGAGTCCAGCGTCGCCGTCCGCACGTCGATCCCACCGACGCGGACCGACCCGCCCGTCACGTCGTAGAGCCGAGGGACCAGGTTGGCGATCGTCGACTTCCCGGCCCCGGAGTGCCCGACCAGGGCGACCAGGTGGCCCGGCTCGACCCGGAAGGAGATGTCGTGGAGGACGTCGACCGGCCCGCCGTGCTCGGGCAGCGAGACCTCTTCCAGTGACGGCAGCGAGACGTCCGAGGCCGACGGGTAGCTGAACGACACCGCGTGGAACTCGATCGACCGGTCGTCGGCCGGTACCGGCACCGCGTCGGGCGCCTCGGCGATCATCGGTGCAAGGTCGAGCACCTCGAAGACCCGGTCGAAGCTCACCATCGCGCTCATGACGTCGACCCGGACGTTGGCCAGCGCGGTGAGCGGGCCGTAGAGGCGCGACAGGAGCAGCGCGAGCGCGACGACGTCCCCCGGGCTCAGCGACCCGGTGAACGCCAGCCAGCCGCCGAGTCCGTAGACCAGCGCGGTGGCCAGCGCCGCGACCAGGGTCAGTGCGGTGAAGAAGAACCGGCCGTACATGGCCGACAGGACGCCGATGTCGCGGACCCGGGCGGCACGGTCGCTGAAGGACGCCGCCTCGGCCGACGGCCGGCCGAACAGCTTGACCAGCAGCGCGCCGGCGACGTTGAAGCGCTCGGTCATGGACGCGTTCATCGAGGCGTTGAGCCCGTAGGACTCGCGGGTGATCTCCTGCAGCCGCTTGCCGATCCGGCGCGCGGGGAGGACGAACAGCGGCACGAGCACCAGCGACAGCAGCGTGATCTGCCACGAGAGCGTCAGCATCACGCCCGCCGTCAGCGCCAGGCCGATCACGTTGGACACCACGCCGGACAACGTCGAGGTGAACGCCTGCTGCGCCCCGATGACGTCGTTGTTCAGCCGGCTGACCAGCGCACCGGTCTGCGTGCGGGTGAAGAAGGCGACCGGCATCCGCTGCACGTGCTCGAACACCCGGCTGCGGAGGTCGTAGATGACCCCCTCGCCGATGCGGGCGGAGTACCAGCGGGTGGCCAGGGAGATGGCGGCGTCCACCACGGCCAGGCCGGCGATGAACAGCGCGATCCGGACGATGTCGCCGGCCGTTCCCTCGAGACTCGCGATCCGGTTGACGATCTCACCGGCGAGCAGCGGGGTGATCACTCCGATCAGCGAGGAGCCGACGACCAGCGCCAGGAAGAACGCCAGTTCCCGGCGGTACGGCCCGGCGATGCCGAGGATCCGGCGCACCGTGCCCTTCGGCAGCTCGCGTGCCGTCACCGACGGGTCGCGCCGGAACGACCGCATGGCGGCCATGGAGGTCATCGGACCGCTCACGTCCACACCGCCTCCTCTCGTCGACCGGCCAACACCGCGCCCGGCCGGGCTGTTCCGAGGAGTCTTCCAGTGGGTTACGACAGGTTCAGCGTCGTCCGGCCAGCTCGTGCAGCCGCTCGACCTGGGCGGCGCGCTCGGCGGCGTCCTGCACCGCGGGGTCGTTGCGGACGGCCGAGCGCACGAGGGCGGCCGTCGCCCGGCTCGCGGCGACCGGCGCGGCGGTCAGCGCCGCGACGAGGTCGGCGACGGTGGCGTCGAGGTCCGCCGTGGGGACGACGAGGTTCGCCAGCCCGATCGACTGCGCCTCGGCGGCCTTCACCGCGCGGCCGGTCAGGCAGATCTCCATCGCCCGCGAGTAGCCGACCAGCTCCATGAGGGTGCTGGTGCCGGTCAGGTCCGGCACCAGGCCGAGCGTGGCCTCCGGCAGCCGCAGCTGCGCGTCGTCGGTGAGCACCCGCAGGTCGCAGGCGAGCGCGAGCTGAGCACCGGCTCCGATCGCGTGCCCCTGCACGGCGGCCACCGAGACGATCCCCGGTGACCGGAGCCACCGGAAGCCGGCCTGGTACGCGCGGATCCGGTCCTGCGCCTCCTCCGCCGGCATGTGGCCGAGCTCGCCGAGGCCGCCGTTCGTCGACGGATCGGCGCTGAAGAGGCTGCGGTCCAGGCCCGCGGAGAAGGAGCGTCCCTCGCCGCGCAGCACGACGACACGGACGTCGTCGTCCAGCGAGGCGCCCACGGCGGCCAGCGCCGTCCAGGTCGCGGGCGTCTGGGCGTTCAGCTGATCCGCGCGATCGAGGGTGACGGTGAGGACGGCGCCGTCCCGGCTCGTCCGGACCCAGCCGTTGTTCTCGAGTTCTGGAGGGGTCACGCCTTCTTACTATTCCGGTTGGCCCCACCGCGGCTGCGCAGTGTGGCCCCGGACTCCGACAGGAGGCGGTGGATGAACCCGTAGGACCGGTTCGTCGACGTGGCCAGGGAACGGATGCTCTCGCCGCCGTCGTAGCGCTTGCGGAGCTCGTCGGCCAGCGACGACCGGTCACCTCCGGTGATGCGCTTGCCCTTGCCGAGTTCGGCAGTGTTCGAGTCGGCCATGACTCCCCTCCGTGTCAGCCGCCGGCCCACGTCAGCACCGCATGCGGCCGGTCGGTCCCGGCCCGGTGATGGCAGTCCGTCCCCTTGAGCGCCGCCGTCCCGCTGACCACGACGTCCCTGGACCCATGATCACGCACAATCCGGCCACCCGCGACGCGAGAGAGGAGGTCGTCCGACGAGGCGCCATCTGATCTGTCGGCCTCCGGCCGACACCGCGGCCACGTGCCGTGCCCCGGGGATGCTGAGCCGTTACGTCGCGCCTGCGCGGAACCCTTCGGGCCCCACCCGGCGCGACACCGCCGAGCGGCTCGCTAGGCCAGCTCGACCAGGTCGGCGAGGTCCTCGCTCCAGGTGTCCTCGGTGCCGTCGGGCAGCAGGATGACCTTGTCGGGGTTCAGCGCCCGCACCGCTCCCTCGTCGTGGGTGACGAGCACGATGGCGCCCGCGTAGGTGCGCAGCGCCTCGAGCACCTGCTCCCGGCTGGCGGGGTCGAGGTTGTTGGTCGGCTCGTCGAGCAGCAGCACGTTGGCGCCGGAGACCACCAGCGTGGCCATGGCCAGCCGGGTCCGCTCACCGCCGGAGAGCGTGCCGGCCCGCTGGTCGACGGTCTCGCCGGAGAAGAGGAACGCCCCGAGGATCCGGCGCAGCTCGGTGTCGGTGCTGTCCGGCGCGGCCGACCGCATGACCTCGAGCAGGCTGCGGTCCATGTCGATCGTCTCGTGCTCCTGGGCGTAGTAGCCCACGCGCAGCCCGTGGCCGGCCTTGACCTCGCCGGTGTCGGGGGTCTCGGTGCCGGCCAGCATCCGCAGCAGCGTCGTCTTCCCGGCTCCGTTGAGCCCGAGGACGACGACGCGCGTCCCCCGGTCCACCGCGAGGTCGACGTCGGTGAAGATCTCCAGCGAGCCGTAGCTCTTCGACAGGCCCTCCGCGGTGAGCGGCGTCTTGCCGCAGGCCACCGGGGTCGGGAAACGCAGCCTGGCCACCTTGTCGTGCACGCGGACGTCCGCGAGACCGGCGGCCAGCCGCTCGGCCCGCTTGTCCATGCTCTTGGCGGCCTTGGCCTTGGTGGCCTTGGCGCGCATCTTGTCCGCCTGGGCGTTGAGCGTGTCGATCTTCCGCTCGGTGTTCGCCCGCTCCTGCTTGCGGCGCCGCTCGTCGGTCTCCCGCTGCTGCAGGTACCGCTTCCAGCCGAGGTTGTAGATGTCGACCGTGGCGCGATTGGCGTCCAGGTGCCACACCTTGTTGACGACGGCCTCGAGCAGCTCGACGTCGTGGCTGATGACGATGAGGCCCCCGCGGTGGCTGGAGAGGAAGCCCTTCAGCCAGGTGATCGAGTCGCCGTCCAGGTGGTTGGTCGGCTCGTCGAGCAGCAGGGTCTCGGCGTCGGAGAACAGGATGCGGGCCAGCTCGACGCGGCGGCGCTGACCGCCGGACAGGGTGCGCAGCGGCTGGGCGAGGACCCGGTCGGGCAGGCCCAGGTTGGTGCAGATCCGGGCGGCGTCGCTCTCGGCGGCGTACCCGCCCATGGCGGCGAACTGGTCCTCCAGCCGGCCGTAGCGGCGCACCGCCTTGTCCCGCTCGACGTCGTCGGCCGGCTCGGCCATGGCGATCTGGGCCTTGACCAGCTGGGCGCGCAGGACGTCGAGCCCGCGGCCGGAGAGGACGCGGTCGCTGGCGGTGATGTCCAGGTCACCGCTGCGCGGGTCCTGCGGCAGGTAGCCGATCTCGCCGGAGACGTCGACCTTGCCGGCGTGCGGGATCCGCTCCCCCGCCAGCGTGGTGAGGGTGGTCGTCTTGCCCGCGCCGTTGCGGCCGACGAGGCCGATCCGGTCGCCGGGCTGCACGCGGAGGTCGGCCTCGCTGATGAGGATGCGGGCGCCGGCGCGCAGCTCCAGGCCGGTCGTCGTGATCACTGATACCAGGGTAGGCGCTCTCGGCCCGACACCACGACCGCGCTCAGGGTGACATCGGCGGCATCACCCGCCCGGGCGTGTCGCCCGAGGGACCGCGAGCCCGCGCCGCACGGGCTGCTGCCGAGGGGCGGGGAGGCACTGACCGGGTGCCCCTCGGGGTGCGCCGCCCTACGGTGGGAGCGCCTCGGGGGAACCGGAAAGGGGGCGTCGATGGGCCGGCCGGTCAGCACCGCACCGCTTCCTCCCCTGCCCTACCGCGCCCGGCCGCCGCAGGTGCTGCTCGGGGTGGGTGCGGTGCTGCTGGTCAGCGCCGGCGCGTCGGTCGCCTCCGCGTACGGCGGCAGCCCGGCGCGGATCCTGCTGCTCGCCCTCGCCGGCACGGCCACCTGGTACTCGCTGCGGGCCGCGCGGACCGGGCTGCGCAGCTCCGAGGAGACGCTGGCCGCCTCGGCAGCCGGGCTGGCGCTGTCCGGCGCCGACCTGGGCGGTCCGCTGTTCGGCGGGAACCCGGGGTCGGCCGCGGTGCTCGCCGCCGGCTTCCTGGTGCTGCACCGTGCCGCGCCGACCACGATCACCTGGCCGCTCGCGGCCTGGGGCGGCGGGCAGCTGGCTGTCCTGCGCACCCTCGACGACATCCCTCCGGCCCTGCACACCGGGGTCTTCCTCTCCGTCGCCCTCGTGGGCTTGGGCATCGCCCTGTTCGGACGGCGGATCGTCGCGCGGGCCGCACTGGTCACCGCGGCGCCCTGGTGGCTGGTCGGCGCTGTGGGCGGCTCGTCGAGCGCGTGGGGCGACGCCGGCGCCGAGCGGTGGCTGTCGGCCGCGATGATGATCGCCGCCGCCGCAGGTCTGCTGCTGGCGCGGCTGCGCGCGGAGCTCGAGCCGCTGATGGGTCCGCCGGTGGCCGTGCCGGTCCTGGCCGGGATCGTCGCCGGCGCGGCCGTCACCGGCGCGTTCTCGTCCCTGGGCACCCTCGCGATGACCCTGACCGGCTATGCCGGGGTGCTGACGGCGAACACGGCGGCGGCCACGCTGACCGGCTGGCGGCGGGGGCTGTTCCTCCCCGTCGCGCTCGCCGCGGGGATCGTCATGGCCCTGCTGTGCATCGTCCAGTTGCTCGTCCGGGAACGGTGGTCCGAGCTCAGCCTCCTGCTGCTCCTCACCGCGCTACCGACGGTGGTCGTCGCCGTCCGCCGTCCCGACGACCGCCCCGTCGCCCTGCCCGTGACCGTCGGCTGCCTCGCCGGGGCGACCCTGCTCGCGCTGCCCGACGGCCTGGTCGGTCCGGTCGGCGCAGCGGTGCTCCTGACGATCCTCTACGCCGTCGCCATGACCGTCGGCGCGGCGCTGGACGCGTCCTCCCGGCGCGCGACGGTGCGGGCGGCGGCATTCTGCTCGCTGGCCACCGCGGCCTTGCTCCGGATCGAGGACGAACGGACGACGCTCGCGGTCCTGCTGGCCGTCCAGGGAGCCTTCACCCTCACGTGGGCCTGGCGCACGCACGTCCCGGGGCAGCCGCTCGACACCACCTCCGCGACGGCCTGGCGGGGCGGGGCGCTGCAGTTGGTGGCCGCCGCCTGGTTCTTCGCGGCCGCCGCCGACCTCGCGGCGGTCGAGTGGTACTCGCTGCCCGCGGCGGCCGGGCTGCTGATCGCGGCGGGCCCGCGGCTGACCGACGGCCCGTCCTGGCCGGCTTGGGGGCCCGGCCTCCTGGTGGCGGCGCTGCCGTCGGCCGTCCTGGCGGTGACGACGTCCGACGGCGATCGTGCGGTGACGGTCCTGATCGTCGCCGCGGTCGTGCTCGTGGCCGGGGCGCGGACCGGGGTGCGCGCGCCCCTGCTGGTCGGGGCGGGCACCGCGCTCGCCCTCGCGCTCGGCTTCACCGTGCGCGCGCTGCCCTGGCCCCTGGCGACGGCGCTCCTCGTGGGTGCCGCCCTCCTGGCGCTCGGGATGCGGCGGGAACGGTTCCCCGTCGACGGCTTCGGCGCCCGCCTGGCCGACCTCCGCTGAGCCCGGTCCCGAACGCGCTTCTGGGGTGTTCCTCCTGCTCCTGGAGTCCTGCAGGACCCGGGAGGCAGGAAGAACACCCCAGAAGCGAGGGTGCACGGGGGCGACAGTTACACGCGGAAGCCGAGGGCGCGGAGCTGCTCGCGGCCGTCGTCGGTGATCTTGTCGGGGCCCCACGGCGGCATCCAGACCCAGTTGATCCGGATGTCGTCGACCAGCCCGGGGCCGGGGCCGCCGGTGAGCGCCTGGCGGGCCTGGTCCTCGATGACGTCGGTCAGCGGACAGGCCGCCGAGGTCAGCGTCATGTCGAGGATCGCCACGTTCGACTCGTCGTCGACGTCGATGCCGTAGACGAGGCCCAGGTCGACGACGTTGACGCCCAGTTCCGGGTCGACGACGTCGCGCATGGCCTCCTCGAGGTCCTCCAGCAGCGCCGACTTGTAGGCCGGCAGCTCGGCGGCGGTCTCGTCGGTGGTGGCAGTCGGGTTCTCGGTCATGCGGGGCCTCCAGCTGGAGCGGTGGGGTGGGCGGCCGACAGAGCTCGGGCGGACGCGTCCTTCAACGCCATCCAGCTCATCAGCGCGCACTTGATGCGCGCCGGGTACTTCGACACACCGGCGAACGCCACGGCGTCCTCCAGTTCGTCCTCGAGCTTCTCGGCGACCGTGGGGTCGCCCTTGGCCTGCATCAGCGTCATGAAGTGCTCGCCGGTCTCCAGCGCCTGCGGCACGGTCTTCCCGATGACCAGGTCGTACATCGCCGACACCGAGGCCTGGCTGATCGAGCAGCCCATGCCCTCGTAGGAGACGTCGGCGATCGTGTCGCCGTCCAGGTGCACCCGCAGGGTCACCTCGTCCCCGCAGGTCGGGTTGACGTGGTGCACCTCGGCCTCGAACGGCTCGCGCAGACCGCGGCCGTGGGGGTTCCGGTAGTGGTCCAGGATGATCTCCTGGTACATGTTCTCCAGCTGCATCAGCGGCTCGACCTCACACAGTTCCGAAGAACTTCTGGGCCGCGCGAATTCCGTCGGCCAGGGCGTCGATGTCGTCGTAGCCGGTGTGCACGTAGAACGTCGCGCGGGTGGTCGCCGGGATGCCGTACCGCCGGACGACCGGCCAGGCGCAGTGGTGCCCCACGCGGACCGCGATGCCCTGGTCGTCGAGAACCTGACCCACGTCGTGCGGGTGGACGCCCTCGACGGTGAAGGAGATCGCTCCCCCGCGGGCCACCGTGTCGGGCGGGCCGATCACCGTGACGCCGGGGATCTCGCCGAGCTTCTCCAGCGCGTAGCCGGTGATCGCCCGTTCATGAGCCTCGACGTTGTCCATGCCGAGCGCCTGCAGGTACTCGACGGCGGCGGCCAGGCCGATCACCTGCGCCGTCATGGGCACGCCGGCCTCGAAGCGCTGCGGCGGGGCGGCGAAGGTGCTGCCCTCCATCCGCACGACCTCGATCATCGAGCCGCCGGTCAGGAACGGCGGCAGCTTGTCGAGGACGTCGTAACGCCCCCACAGCACGCCGACGCCGGTGGGCCCGAGCATCTTGTGCCCGGAGAACACCAGGAAGTCCGCGCCCAGCTCCGTGACGTCGACCGGCTGATGAGGCACCGACTGCGCGCCGTCGACCAGCACCAGCGCGCCCACCTCGTGGGCCCGGGCGACGATCTCGGTCAGCGGGTTGATCGTGCCCAGGATGTTCGACTGCTGGGTGACCGCCACGAGCTTGGTCCGCTCGTTGACCACTGTCGTCAGGTCGGAGAGGTCGAGCCGGCCGTCGTCGGTGAGCCCGAGCCAGCGAAGGGTCGCCCCGGTGCGCTCGCACAGCTGCTGCCACGGCACGAGGTTGGCGTGGTGCTCCATCTCGGTGACCACGATCTCGTCGCCCTGGCCGACGGCGTAGGTGCGGAACTCCTCCTCCTTCGCCGTCGCGGCGTTGGAGAGGGCGTAGGCGACGAGGTTGATCGCCTCGGTGGTGTTGCGGGTGAAGACGATCTCCCGCTCGGGAGCGCCGATGAACGCGCCGATGGTGGCGCGGGCGGCCTCGTAGGCACCCGTCGCCTCCTCGGCGAGCTGGTGCGCGCCCCGGTGCGGGGCGGCGTTGACGTTCTCGTAGAACCAGCGCTCGGCGTCGAGCACCTGGTGCGGCTTCTGCGACGTCGCACCGGAGTCCAGGTAGACCAGCCGCTTCCCGTCCCGGACGGTGCGGGACAGGATCGGGAAGTCCGCCCGGATCGCCTCGACGTCCAGCGGCAGGGGCTGCTTCTGCGCCCCGGCTTCAGGACGCGAGACGGTCACGGTCATGCCTGAACGACCTCCGCGGCGGCGCGCTCGGCGCTCGCCTGCTCGTTGGAGTCCTTGACGTAGGCGGCGTAGCCCTCGTTCTCGAGCTTCTCCGCCAGCTCCGCCCCGCCTTCCTCGGCGATCCGGCCGTTGACGAAGACGTGCACGAAGTCCGGCTTGATGTAGCGCAGGATCCGCGTGTAGTGGGTGATCAGCAGCACGCCGACGTCCCCCTCCTCGCGGGTCTTGTTGACGCCCTCGGAGACGATCCGCAGCGCGTCGACGTCCAGGCCGGAGTCGGTCTCGTCGAGGATGGCGATGGCCGGCTTGAGCAGCCGCATCTGCAGGATCTCGTGGCGCTTCTTCTCACCACCGGAGAAGCCCTCGTTGACGTTGCGCTCGGCGAACGCCGGATCCATCTCAAGGCCGGCCATCTCGGTCTTGACGTCCTTGACCCAGGTGCGCAGCTTGGGCGCCTCGCCCTTGATCGCGGTGGCGGCGGTGCGCAGGAAGTTCGACACCGAGACGCCGGGCACCTCGACCGGGTACTGCATGGCGAGGAACAGGCCGGCGCGGGCGCGCTCGTCGACGGTCATCGCGAGGACGTCCTCGCCGTCGAGGGTCACCGTGCCGCCGGTGATCGTGTACTTGGGGTGGCCGGCGATCGAGTAGGCCAGGGTCGACTTGCCCGAGCCGTTCGGGCCCATGATCGCGTGCGTCTCACCCGAGCGGACGGTGAGGTCGACGCCGCGGAGGATCTCCTTGGCGTCGTCCCCCTCGCCGACCGAGACGTGCAGGTTGCGGATCTCCAGGACGGACACTCGTGCTCCTCAGTTGCTGGCCGCGGCGGGGAGGCTGTCGTCGATCTCGACATCGACGTACACGTCCTCCCCCTCCACGCGGACCGGGTAGACGGCAGCCGGCTCGGTGGCCGGCAGGTTGGTGGGTTCGCCGGTGCGCAGGTCGAAGCACGACCCGTGCAGCCAGCACTCGATGGTGGGCGCGCCCTTGAACTCCTCGACGTCGCCCTCGCTCAGCGGCACCTCGGCGTGCGAGCAGAGGTCCTCGATCGCGTAGACGTCGCCCTCGAAGCGGACGACGGCGATGTCGACGTCGTCCAGTTCGACCCTCAGGGAGCCGGGCTCCTTGATGTCGGAGAGCGCGCAGACCCGCTCGAAGCTCATGCCGGCACGACCTCCTGGTCGTCCAGGCCGGGGAGGGCACCGAGGCGAGCCTCGATGGTGCCCATCAGCCGGTCCTGCAGGGTGTCGATGCCGATGTGCTGGACGACGTCGGCGAAGAAGCCGCGGACCACGAGCCGTCGGGCGGTCTCGGCGTCGATGCCCCGGGAGCAGAGGTAGAACAGCTGCTCGTCGTCGAACCGGCCGGTGGCACTGGCGTGGCCGGCGCCGACGATCTCGCCGGTCTCGATCTCCAGGTTGGGCACCGAGTCGGCGCGGGCGCCGTCGGTGAGCACCAGGTTGCGGTTGAGCTCGTAGGTCTCGGTGCCGGTCGCGGCGGGCCGGATGCGGACGTCGCCGATCCAGACCGTGCGCGCCTCCTCGCCCTGCAGCGCGCCCTTGTAGAGGACGTTGCTGCGGCAGTTCGGGACGGCGTGGTCCACCCAGAGGCGGTGCTCCTGGTGCTGGGTCTCGTCGGCGAAGTAGACGCCGAACAGCTCGGCGCTGCCGCCGGGGCCGGCGTACTGCACGTTGCTGACCAGCCGGACCAGGTCACCGCCGAGGGTGACCACGACCTGCTTGAACGTAGCGTCGCGGCCGACGACGGCGTCGTACTGGCCGCCGTGGACCGAACCGGGTGCCCAGTCCTGCACGGAGACGAGCGTGACCTGGGCGCTGTCGCCGACGAGCACCGCGACACCGCCGGAGTACCGGGCCAGGCCGCTGTGGTCCAGGACGATCGTGGCCTTGGCGAAGGCGCCGACCTCGACGACCAGTTGGCCCCACACCACGTCGTCGCCGCCGGTGCCGGCCAGCCCGAGCACGACCGGGCGGTCGAGCTGGGCCTCCTTCGGCACGCGCACGACGGCGGCGCCGCCGCTGCGCTGGCGGGTCAGCGCGGCCAGCCGGTCGGCCGGCTCGGGCAGGCCCTTCAGCAGCGGGTCGTCGGCCTCGACGCTGGTCAGCTCCACGCCCTCGGGCAGGTCGGTCTCCCACACCAGATGCGCGTCGGAGGGAGCCCCGTCCAGAAGTGGACGGACCCGCTTCATCGGCGTGAAGCGCCACGTCTCCTCACGGCCCGTGGGCACGCCGAAGGCGTCCGGGTCGGTGGACGTGAACCGCTCGGCCGGCGAGCCGGTCGGGGTGGGACCGCCGTGCGAGTGCGCACCCGGGGTCGCCTCCCCGGCGCTGCCGGTGTCGGCGGCGGGGCTGGTCGGCGGCCCGGCCTGGGCACCCACGCCCGGAGCGAAGAGCTCCGAGGCGAGGGTGCTCGGCTGGGTGGTGAGGTCGGTCGTGCTGGTGTGATCGGTCGACATCAGCCGACGGCACCTTCCATCTGCAGTTCGATGAGCCGGTTCAGCTCGAGGGCGTACTCCATGGGCAGCTCGCGGGCGATCGGCTCCACGAACCCGCGCACCACCATGGCCATGGCCTCGTCCTCGGAGAGACCGCGGCTCATCAGGTAGAAGAGCTGGTCGTCGCTGACGCGGGAGACCGTCGCCTCGTGACCCATGGCCACGTCGTCCTCGCGGACGTCGACGTAGGGGTAGGTGTCCGACCGGCTGATCGTGTCGACGAGCAGCGCGTCGCACTTGACCGTCGACTTCGAGCCGTAGGCGCCCTCGTCGATCTGGACCAGACCGCGGTAGGAGGTGCGGCCGCCGCCACGCGCCACCGACTTCGACACGATGGTCGAGGAGGTGTTCGGCGCGGCGTGCACCATCTTGGCGCCGGCGTCCTGGTGCTGGCCCTCGCCCGCGAAGGCGATCGAGAGGACCTCGCCCTTGGCGTGCTCGCCGGTCATCCAGACCGCCGGGTACTTCATGGTCACCTTGGAGCCGATGTTGCCGTCGACCCACTCCATGGTCGCGCCCTCGTGGGCCACGGCCCGCTTGGTGACCAGGTTGTAGACGTTGTTCGACCAGTTCTGGATGGTCGTGTACCGGCAGCGCGCGTTCTTCTTGACGATGATCTCGACGACCGCGGAGTGCAGCGAGTCGCTCTTGTAGATCGGCGCGGTGCAGCCCTCGACGTAGTGCACGTAGGCGCCCTCGTCGACGATGATCAGCGTCCGCTCGAACTGGCCCATGTTCTCGGTGTTGATCCGGAAGTAGGCCTGCAGCGGGATGTCGACGTGCACGCCCTTCGGGACGTAGATGAACGAGCCGCCCGACCAGACGGCGGTGTTCAGCGCGGCGAACTTGTTGTCGCCGGAGGGGATCACCGAGCCGAAGTACTCCTGGAAGATCTCCGGGTGCTCCTTGAGAGCCGTGTCGGTGTCCAGGAAGATCACGCCCTGGTCCTCCAGCTCCTTCTGGATCTGGTGGTAGACGACCTCGGACTCGTACTGCGCGGCGACACCCGAGACGAGGCGCTGCTTCTCCGCCTCCGGGATGCCGAGCTTGTCGTAGGTGTTCTTGATGTCGTCGGGCAGGTCCTCCCACGAGGCGGCCTGCGCCTCGGTGGAGCGGACGAAATACTTAATGTTCTGGAAGTCGATGCCGGAGAGGTCCGAGCCCCAGTCGGGCATGGGCTTGCGGCCGAACAGCTTGAGGGCCTTGAGACGGCGCTCGAGCATCCACTCGGGCTCGTTCTTGCGACGCGAGATGTCGGCGACGACGTCCTCGTCGATCCCGCGGCGGGCCGAGGCACCGGCGGTGTCGGCATCCGCCCAGCCGTACTTGTAGCGGCCGAGCTGGTCGATCTGCTCGTCCTGCGTCAGCGGCGTGCTGATCACCGGCTCCTGGGTGCTGGTCATGCGGGCGTCCTCTCCCGGTGGTTCGTGGGGGTGGTGATTGCGGACTGCGTCGTGCGGGTGCGCGCGCGTTCGGGCGCTGCTCGCTCACCTGGTACAGGGCGTGCGGGGGCTGATCTGTTCCCCGGTCGAAATGGCCCCGGGATGTGGGTGGTGCAGATCCCGTCGCCGTGGGCGATGGTGGCCAGCCGCTGGACGTGGGTGCCCACGAGCCGGCCGATCACCGCGGTCTCGGCCTCGCACAACTGAGGGAACTCCGCGGCCACGTGCGCCACCGGGCAGTGGTGCTGGCAGAGCTGCCCCCCGCCGGAGATCGCCGAGGCCGTGGCAGCGTAGCCCTCGGCCGTGAGCGCGGCGGCCAGGGCCTGCGCCCGGTCCACCGGCTCCCCGGGGCGGGCATCGACGGCCTGCTGGACGGCGTTGGACGCGCGGGCCTCGAGGCCGGCGAGCTGCTGCTCGGCGACGGCACGGACGGCGTCCGGGCCGCCGGAGGCAGCGACGTAGCGCAGTGCGGTCAGCGCGAGGTCGTCGTACGCGTGCGGGAACCGGGCCCGGCCGGCGTCGGTGAGGTGGAACCGGCGGGCGGGCCGGCCGCGGCCCCGGTGCGCCTCACGCGTCAGCCGTTCCTCGAGCCGGCCGGCGGCGACGAGGGAGTCCAGGTGCCGGCGAACCGCGGCCGAGGAGATGCCCAGCCGCGCGGCGAGCTCGGTGGCGGTCTGCGGTCCGTGCTCGAGCAGCAGGGCGCTCACGCGGTCGCGGGTACGCCCGTCGTCGGCGGTCGCCGACGGACGCGGGTGTGCCACAGCGCTTTCCACAACACAAGTGTGTCCTATATCGGGAGCACCGCAAGCAAGGTCAACCTAAGAACGGGCCTTCGGGCAGGCCGCCCGTGAGGAGGCTCACGCGGCAGCGGCCACCGATGACTCATGGCGAGCCGTTCGAGGCCGCCGACCACATAGCATCGGACCCGTGCCGGCGCTGCCCACCTCCTTCTCCCCCGCGACCGTCTCCCGGATCGCCCTGGCCAACGCGGTCGCCAACGGCCTGATCGTCGTGACCGGTGGGCTGGTCCGCCTCACCGGCTCCGGGCTGGGCTGCCCGACGTGGCCGCGCTGCACCGACGAGAGCTTCGTGGCGACGCCGGAGCTCGCCGGGCACGGGCTCATCGAGTTCGGCAACCGGTTGCTCACCTTCGTGCTCGCCGCGGTGGCCATCGCGACCGTGGTGGCCGTGTGGCGCTCCCCGCGACGCGACCTCCGCGCCCTCGCCGTCCTCACGTTCCTCGGCATCCCCGCCCAGGCGGCGCTCGGCGGGGTCACGGTGCTCACGGGTCTCAACCCGTGGACGGTGGCCGCGCACTTCCTGGTGTCGGCCGTCCTCGTGGCGCTGGCGACCACGCTGTGGTTGCGCTCGCGCGAGCCGGGCGTCGGCCGCCCGCTGCTGCGCCGTCCGTTCGTGCTGCTGGTGAACGGCATCGCCGCCGTCACCGCCGTCGTCCTCGTGCTCGGCACCGTCGTCACCGGCAGCGGACCGCACAGCGGCGACGTGCCGGACGACCCCGACGCCGCGCCGGTCCGCATGGGCTTCGACCCCGAGCTGGTCAGCCAGTTGCACGCCGACGTCGTCTTCCTCCTGCTGGGCCTGACCGTCGCCCTGCTCGTGGCCCTGTACGCCACCGACTCCCCCGGCCGCGTCCGCCGGGCGGCCCGCGACCTGCTGGTCGTGCAGCTCGCGCAGGGCCTCGTCGGCTACGTCCAGTACTTCACCGACCTGCCGATCGCCCTGGTGCTGCTGCACATGCTGGGCGCTGTGCTCATCACCGCCTACACCGCCCGGCTGGTCTGGTCGGTCCGCGGCCCGGCGTCCGAGCTCCCCCTGACCTCATCGACGGAAGCCGCCACCGCCACCCGCTGACCCGACGCCGACAGTGTGCGCTGATCGGCAGTTCTGATCCGAGGATCTGCGCATCCGCGCACACCGTCGGCCGGCGACGGACGTTCGTCACTCGTGCCAGACGAGGACGACGGCGAGCGAGCCGTCGGGCGACTCCCAGCGGCCGGCGCGCACGTCCTCGGGGGCGCTGCGGGCGTCGGCCCACGCAGGCCAGGCGTCGTCCTCGTCGTGCCAGACCAGGCGACCTCCCGCGAGGTAGCTGATCACCGGCCAACCGGCCTCGATCAGTTCCTCGACCTCCGCCGGCGCGATGCCGGTGGTCCGCAGCGAGTAGGTCCGCCAGTCGGCCCCGACCAACCGACCCATCCGCGCGTTGGCGATGTCCCGCCGCACGGCTCAGACGATGGCGTCGACGACGATCGCGACCATCAGCAGCGCCAGGTACGAGATCGATACGTGGAACAGCTGCATCGGCTTGGCGTCCCCGCCGCCCACGATCCGGCGGAGGAGGCGGTGCGACTCCACGACGAACCAGCCACCGAGCAGCGCCGCGGCGATCGTGTAGCCGAGCCCGATGCCGTAGTCCTCGGCGACCGGCCACAGCGACAGCGAGACGGCGACGGTCACCCAGGCCCAGGCCACGGTCTGCCGACCCACCGACAGCGCCGTGGTGACGACCGGCAGCATCGGGACGTCGGCCCGCGCGTAGTCGTCCTTGAACCGCAGTGCCAGGGCCCAGAAGTGCGGCATCTGCCAGCAGAAGACGACGCCGAATACGACGACGGCCGGCCAGTCGAGGGAGCCGGTGACGGCGGCCCAGCCGATCAGGACCGGTGCCGCTCCTGGCACGCCACCCCACTCGGTGCTCCGCCGGGTGTGCCGCTTGAACACCATCGTGTAGAGGACGGCGTAGTAGAAGATCGCGGCCGCGGCCAGCGCGGCGGCCAGCAGCGTCGTGGTCAGCGCCAGCAGCACGACCGACGTCACCGTCAGGACCACGCCGAAGACCAGGGCCGCCCGCGGGGAGACCTGCCCGGTGACCAGCGGCCGCTTCTGGGTGCGCTGCATCAACCGGTCGATGTCGCGGTCGAAGTAGCAGTTGAAGACGTTGGCCGCGCCCGCGGCGAGGGTGCCGCCGAGCAGGGTGAGGAGCAGCAGCGAGAGCGACGGCCAGCCGCGCGCGGCCAGCATCATCGCCGGCACCGTGGTCACCAGCAGCAGCTCGATGATCCGCGGCTTGGTCAGCGCCACGTAGGCGGAGATCCGTGCGCGGAGGGCGCTGGGCGGACGGCGGGCGGGATCGGCGCGGCGCGTGGAGAGCGCCGTCACCGGGTGCCCTCGTGCGCGGAGACGCGCGGGCTGCAGGGCACTGCCGGCCGGCTGAACAGCAAAGGGGGGCCTTCTCGAACCGAGGACGGGAAACGCGAGCCACTGTAGCCCGGAGGGTGCACCGGCCACGTCGCGGCACGAGGCCGGACGACTAGGCTTGATCACGTTGTTGCTGCCTGTGCAGCGGGTAGGGCCGACGTCGACGACGGTAGCGCCCCCGGTCCAGCGCGGGCCCATGCCGGACACCGGCCGCACGACACGACGCCGGTCGCACGACAGAGCGCCAGATCTCCGAGGGAGCACCAGCACATGACGCAGAGCACCCGGTCCGAAGCCCCGGCCGAGGCCGCCACCGACAGCCCGACCGGCAGCCCGGCCCAGCCGAACCCGACCCTCCCGGACGGCTTCACCGACCTGGACCGCCGCGCGATCGACACCGCGCGCGTCCTGGCGATGGACGCCGTCCAGAAGACCGGCAACGGCCACCCGGGGACGGCGATGAGCATGGCCCCCACCGCCTACCTGCTCTTCCAGAAGTGGCTGCGGCACGACCCGAGCGACCCGAACTGGGTCGGCCGGGACCGCTTCGTGCTCTCGATGGGCCACTCGAGCCTCACCCTCTACGTCCAGCTGTACCTCTCCGGCTACGGCCTGGAGCTCGACGACCTCAAGGCGCTCCGCACGTGGGGTTCGCAGACCCCGGGACACCCGGAGGTCAACCACACCCCCGGCGTGGAGACGACGACCGGCCCGCTCGGCCAGGGCGTCGGCAACGCCGTGGGCATGGCGATGGCCGCCCGCCGCGAGCGCGGCCTGTTCGACCCGGACGCCCCCGAGGGCGAAAGCCTCTTCGACCACACGATCTGGTGCTTCGCGTCCGACGGCGACCTCGAGGAAGGCGTCAGCGGCGAGGCGTCGTCCCTGGCCGGCACGCAGCAGCTGGGCAACCTGGTCCTCGTCTACGACGACAACGAGATATCGATCGAGGACGACACGAACGTCGCCTTCACCGAGGACGTCGGCAAGCGCTACGAGGCCTACGGCTGGCACGTGCAGCACGTGGACGACGGCGAGGACATGGCCGCGATCGACGCGGCGCTCGCCGCCGCCAAGGCCGAGACCGGCCGCCCGTCGATCATCGTGCTGAGGACGATCATCGCCTGGCCGGCGCCGAACAAGCAGAACACCGGCGCCGCGCACGGCTCGGCGCTCGGCGACGACGAGGTCGACGCCACCAAGGAGATCCTCGGCTTCGACCCGGAGCAGACCTTCGAGGTGGCTCCCGAGGTCATCGAGCACGCCCGGAAGGTGGTCACCCGCGGCCAGGAGGCGCACGCCGGCTGGCAGCAGGGCTTCGACGCCTGGACGCAGGGCAACCCGGACGGCGCCGCGCTGCTGGAGCGCATGACGACCCGGACGCTCCCGCAGGGCTGGGCGCAGAAGCTGCCCAGCTGGCCCGCCGACGCCAAGGGGGTCGCCACCCGCAAGGCCTCCGGCGAGGTGCTCGCCGCCCTCTACCCGGAGCTTCCCGAGCTGTGGGGTGGCTCGGCCGACCTCGCGGAGAGCAACAACACCGCGGTCAAGGGTGAGCCGTCGTTCGTGCCGGCCGGCCGCCAGACCAAGATGTGGAGCGGTGGCCCCTACGGCCGCATCCTGCACTTCGGCGTCCGCGAGCACGCGATGGGCGCGATCATGAACGGCATCGCGCTGCACGGCGGCACCCGCGTCTACGGCGGCACGTTCCTGACGTTCTCCGACTACATGCGCGGCGCCGTCCGCCTGGCCGCCCTCATGCAGCTGCCGGTCACCTACGTGTGGACGCACGACTCCATCGGCCTGGGCGAGGACGGCCCGACCCACCAGCCGATCGAGCACCTGGCCGCGCTGCGCGCGATCCCGGGTCTGGACGTCGTCCGCCCGGCCGACGCCAACGAGGTCGCCGTGGCGTGGCGGACGATCCTCGAGCACAACGACCGGCCGGCCGGGATCGTCCTGTCCCGCCAGAACCTGCCGGTCTTCGACCGCGACGAGTTCGCCTCGGCCGAGGGCGTCGCCCGGGGCGGCTACGTGCTCGCGGAGGCCTCGTCCGGGACGCCCGAGGTGATCCTCATGGGCACCGGGTCGGAGGTGCAGATCGCCGTCGCCGCCCGTGAGGTGCTGGAGGCCGACGGAGTCCCGACCCGCGTGGTCTCGCTGCCCTGCGTCGAGTGGTTCGCGGCGCAGGACCGCGCTTACAAGGACGGGGTGCTTCCCCCCTCGGTCCGCGCCCGGGTCAGCGTCGAGGCCGCCGTGCCCATGGGCTGGCGCGAGTTCGTCGGCGACGCCGGCCGGATCGTCGGCATCAACCACTACGGCGCCAGCGCCGCCTACACCGTGCTCTACGAGGAGTTCGGTCTGACGCAGGAAGCCGTCGTCAGTGCAGCGCGGGAGAGCATCGAAGCCGCGGCGGCGGGCCCCGGCGTCCCGGCCGGGCCCGACTCCGCGGGCGTCCTGCACACCCCCACCGGCGACCGCTGAAGCGACCGTCGGCGACCCACCCATCCAGCCTGGAAGTGAAAGGACCCCCAGAAGGACCCCGATGCCCCCTCACCCCTCCCAGGCTCGCGGCGGGACCCTGCATCGAGGCCGTCAGACCACTCGCGAGCTCGCGGCGAGCCTCGGGACGGGGCCGCAAGCCCACCGGATCAGAAGGGCACATGACATGGCACAGAACGAGAAGCTGGCCGAGCTCTCCGAGGCAGGCGTAGCCGTCTGGCTCGACGACATCTCCCGGGACCGCATCCGCAGCGGCAACCTGCAGTCCCTGGTCGACGAGCACTCGGTGGTCGGGGTCACCACGAATCCGACGATCTTCGCCGCGGCGATCAGCGGGTCGGACTCCTACGACGACCAGCTGCACGCGCTCGCGGTCCGCAGGGTGAGCGTCGAGGAAGCGCTCCGGACGATCACCGCCGCCGACGTCCGCGATGCCTGCGACCTGCTGGCCCCCGTGGCCGAGGCCTCCCCCGGTGACGGCCGGGTCTCCCTCGAGGTGGCCCCGGGTCTGGCCAACGACACCGACGCCACGGCCGCCGAGGCCGGCCACCTGTGGTGGCTGGTCGACCGGCCCAACCTCTACATCAAGATCCCGGCCACGGAGGCGGGCCTGCCCGCGATCACCGAGTCCATCGCCAACGGCATCAGTGTCAACGTCACGTTGATCTTCAGCCTCGAGCGCTACCGGGCGGTCATGGACGCCTACCTCTCGGGCCTGGAGAAGCGGGTGGCCAACGGCGGCTCGCTCGAGGGCATCGCGTCGGTGGCGTCGTTCTTCGTCTCCCGGGTGGACACCGAGATCGACAAGCGTCTGGACAAGTCAGGCGCCGACGCGTCGCTGAAGGGCAAGGCCGGCATCGCCAACGCGCAACTGGCCTACCAGGCGTACGAGGAGGTCTTCTCCTCCGACCGCTGGCAGGCCCTGGAGGCGCAGGGCGCGGCGCGGCAGCGACCGCTGTGGGCGTCGACCGGGGTGAAGAACCCCGAGTACTCCGACACGATGTACATCAGCGAGCTCATCGCGCCGGGCACGGTCAACACCATGCCCGAGAAGACGATGATGGCCTACGCCGACCACGGCAGCGCCGGAACGCCGGTCCAGAAGGCTTACGACGACGCCGCGGCCGTGATCCAGTCGGTGCGCGACGCCGGCGTCGACCTCGACGACGTCTTCCGGGTGCTCGAGCAGGAGGGCGTGCAGAAGTTCGTCGACTCCTGGGACGAGCTGACCGAGTCGGTGCGCACGGAGCTCGAGGACAAGGCATGAATCTGACGGTTCGCGTGACCGGGCTGGAGATCCCGGACCCGGTCCGGGACCAGCTCACCGAGGACGACGTCGCGGCGCGGCTGGTCGGCAAGGACGCCACCCTCTGGGGTCCCGAGGCCGAGAGCGAGTCGGCGATCCGGCTCGGCTGGCTGGACCTGCCCGCGACCTCCCGCGAGCTGGTCTCCCGGCTGGCGGACCTCCGCGCCGAACTGGCCGGGGAGGGCCTGGACCGGGTCGTCCTCTGCGGCATGGGCGGGTCCTCGCTCGCCCCGGAGGTCATCTGCCGCACGGCCGGCGTCCCCCTCGTCGTGTTGGACACCACCGACCCCGGTCAGGTCGCCGCGGCCATGACCGACCTCGACCGCACCGTCGTGGTGGTCAGCTCGAAGTCCGGCGGCACCGTGGAGACCGAGAGCCAACGCCGGGCGTTCGTCGCCGCGTTCGCCGAGGCCGGGCTGGACGAGAAGGAGGTCGGTCGGCGCTTCGTCGTCGTCACCGACCCCGGCTCTCCCCTCTCCGAGACCGCGGCCGCCATGGGCGCCCGGGCCGTGTTCCTGGCCGACCCGAACGTCGGCGGCCGCTACAGCGCGCTGTCGGCCTTCGGGCTGGTGCCCTCGGCGCTCGCCGGGGCCGACGTCGGCGCGCTGCTCGACGAGGCGGAGGAGCTGGCCGGCGGGCTCTCCGAGCCGGGCAACGCCGCGCTCGAGCTCGGTATCGCCATGGGCGCGGCCTTTCGCGCCGGGCGCGACAAGCTGGCCCTGGCCGGCAGTGGCGGACAGGGTTCGGACCCCGGGCTACCCGGCTTCGGCGACTGGGCCGAGCAGCTGATCGCCGAGTCCACCGGCAAGCAGGGGCGCGGGATCCTGCCCGTCGTCCTCGAGTCCGTCGACGCCCCCGGGTCGGCCGGCCCCGACGTCCTGCTCGCGGTCGTGGGCTCGGACGCTCCAGCCCAGGGACCGTCGCTCGCGGTCTCCGGTCCGCTCGGCGCCCAGTTCCTCGGCTGGGAGTACGCCACGGCGGTGGCGGGGCGGATCCTGGGGATCAACCCCTTCGACCAGCCCAACGTCACCGAGAGCAAGGAGAACACCTCGCGGATCCTGTCCGACGGGCTCCCGGACGAGCGGCCCGCGGCGACCGTGGGGGCCATCGAGATCCGGGGCAGCGGCGGCGTGCTCGACGGAGTCGACCTCTCTTCTCACGATGGCGCGTCCCTGGCCGTCGAGGCACTGCTCGCGGCAATCCCCCCGCGGGGCTACCTCGCGGTCATGGCCTATCTCGACCGGCAGCAGGACGCGGGCGCCGAGGACCTGCGCGCCGTCCTCGCCCGCCGGGCGGAGCGAGCGGTCACCTTCGGGTGGGGGCCGCGCTTCCTGCACTCCACCGGGCAGTACCACAAGGGTGGGCCCCAGGTCGGCGCGTTCCTGCAGCTCACCGGCGTGGTGGCCGAGGACCTCCCGGTGCCCGACCAGCCGTTCACCTTCGCGACGCTCCAGGCGGCCCAGGCCGGCGGCGACCGCAAGGCGCTGGCCGACCGGGAGCGCCCCCTCCTGCACCTGCACCTGACCGACCGCGCCGCCGGGCTGGACCAGCTCCTGTCGGCACTCAGCTGAGGTCGGTCGTTACAGCCGCACGATTCGCTTGAGCGCTCCCGTCGTCCGGTCCACCGCCGGGCCGGACGACGGGCACCCTCCGACCTCGAGGACGGACCATGAATCTTTCCCCGCTTCGCGGCCCGCGATGATCCCCAACCCGCTGCGCGATCCGCGGGACCGGCGGCTGCCCCGGGTACCGGAGCCATGCGCGCTCGTCGTCTTCGGTATCACCGGCGACCTGGCCCGCAAGAAGCTGCTGCCGGCGGTGTACGACCTCGCCAACCGTGGGCTGCTGCCCACCAACTTCGCCCTGCTCGGCTTCGCCCGCCGGGACTGGGGTGACACCGAGTTCGCGGAGCTGGCCCGGGACGCGGCGCGCAAGCACGCCCGCACGCCCTGGCGGGAGGACGTGTGGGAGCAGCTGGGCTCCGACATCACCTTCGTGCAGGGCTCGTTCGACGACGACGACGCCTTCGACCAGCTGGCCGCGACTCTCGGAGAGCTGGAGGGCTCCCACGGCATCGGCGGCAACGCCGCCTTCTACCTCTCCATCCCGCCGGCCATGTTCCCCGTCGTGCTCAAGCAGATGCAGCGCACCGGCATGGCCGAGAGCACGCCCGACCGCTGGCGACGGGTGGTGGTGGAGAAGCCGTTCGGTGAGGACCTGCCCTCCAGCCGGGAGCTCAACGAGCTGGTCGACTCGGTGTTCAGCGCCGAGGACGTCTTCCGGATCGACCACTACCTGGGCAAGGAGACCGTCCAGAACCTGCTGGCGCTGCGCTTCGCCAACTCGCTGTTCGAGCCGATCTGGAACGCCACCAACGTCGACTCCGTCCAGATCACCATGGCCGAGGACGTCGGCATCGGCGGCCGGGCCCAGTTCTACGAGAAGACCGGCGCCGCCCGCGACGTGCTGCAGAACCACCTGCTGCAGCTGCTGGCCCTGACGGCCATGGAGGAGCCGGTCGAGTTCTCCGCCGAGGAGATCCGCACCGAGAAGCTCAAGGTGCTGCGGGCGATCTCGATCCCCGAGGACATGCAGGCGTTCGCCGTCCGTGGCCAGTACGAGCAGGGCTGGCTCGCCGGGGAGCGGGTGAACGGGTACCGCCAGGAGGAGGGCGTCGACCCCGATTCCACGACCGAGACGTTCGCCGCCGTCCGGCTCGGCGTCGAGACGCGCCGCTGGGCCGGCGTTCCCTTCTACCTGCGCGCCGGCAAGCGGCTCCCCCGCCGGGTCACCGAGATCGCGCTCGTCTTCAAGCGCGCGCCGCACCTGCCTTTCGCCGCCACGGACACCGAGGAGCTGGGCAACAACCAGCTGGTCGTACGGGTGCAGCCCGACGAAGGGGTCACCCTCAAGTTCGGGTCGAAGGTTCCGGGCAGCGTCATGGAGGTCCGGGACGTCTCGATGGACTTCCTGTACGGCGAGCAGTTCACCGAGTCCAGCCCGGAGGCCTACGAGCGGCTGCTGCTCGACGTCCTCCTGGGCGACGCGACGCTCTTCCCGCGCAACGCCGAGGTGGAAGCGTCCTGGGCGGTCATCGACCCGCTCGAGGAGTTCTGGGCGGGCACGACCCCGCAGCTCTACCGGGCCGGCGAATGGGGGCCTCGGGCAGCCGACGAGATGCTCGCCGCCGAGAGCCGGCGGTGGCGCCGACCATGACGTCGCCCGTGCCCGCACCGCCCGACCGATCCGAGGAGACGCCATGACGACGCTCTGGGACACCACCGGCTCGGCCGTCGTGAAGGAGCTGGCCGCGCAGCGGCGCACCGGAGGCGCGGTGCTCTCCGGGGTGGCCCTCACCCTGGTCGTGGTGGCCGACGAGAGCCGGGTGGCCGACGCCGAGGAGGCGGCGACGCACGCGGCCGAGGCACACCCCTGCCGGCTGCTCGTCGTCGTGCGCCGGCAGCTGGAGGCCCCGGCGCCCCGGCTGGACGCCGAGGTGCTCATCGGCGGCCGGCTCGGACCCGGCGAGGCGGTGGTCATGCGGATGTACGGGCGGCTGGGCCTGCACGCCGAGTCCGTCGTCCTGCCGCTGCTCGCCGCCGACGCCCCCGTCGTCGCCTGGTGGCACGCCGCTCCCCCGGACCGGCTGGCCACCGATGCGCTGGCGGTCTTCGCCCACCGGCGGATCACCGACACCTCGCTCGCCGACGACCCGCTCGCCGCCCTGAAGACCCGGGCCGAGGACTACGCCCCCGGCGACACCGATCTCGCCTGGACCCGCAGCACGGCCTGGCGCTCGACCCTCGCTTCGAGCCTCGACTCCGTGTCCGGGCGGCGGGGTGAGCCGGTGCAGGTCCACGGCGGCCGGATCGAGGGTGACTCCACCAGCCCGACCGCCCAGCTGCTGGCCGGCTGGCTGTCGTCCCGGTGCGGCTGCCCGATCACCGTCGAGGACGGCGATCGCAGGCCCAACGCCAGCGGCGTCGACTCGGTGTCCCTGCAGCTGGACCAGGACGAGGAGGTGCAGATCCACGCCGACCGCAAGGGCGGCGCGGTCATCACCCAGCCCTACCGGCCCGACGCGGGCGTCGCCCTGCCCGACCGGGTGCTCGGCGACCTGCTGAGCGAGGAGCTGCGCCGGCTGGACCGCGACGAGCCCTACAGCGAGGCGCTGGAGGCCGCGACCGGCGTGACCGGGTTGTCGGCACGGTCGCCCGAGCGCGAGCACGTGTGGTTCGACCCGGCCGAGTCCGAGAGCGGCAACGGCTCCCGGCCGCGCAAGCGCAGCGCGGCGAAGCAGGCCGGCGACTCGTGAGTGCTCCCCCGCCGGACGTCGTGGTCGAGCCCGACGCCGAGCAGCTGGCGCGGGCGGTCGCGGAGGCCCTGGTGGCCCGGCTGGCGGCGGCGCAGGCCGTGCACGGGACGGCGTCGGTTGTGCTGACCGGCGGCGGGATCGGCACCGCCGTCCTGGAGGCGGTCGCCGGCCTGGCCGCGGAACCCGTCCGGGAGACCGTGGACTGGACCGCCGTGCACGTCTGGTGGGGCGACGAGCGGTTCGTGCCGGCCGACGACGACGAGCGCAACGAGAAGGCCGCTCGCCGGGCGCTGCTGGACGCCGTCGGCGTCCCCGCCGGCCACGTGCACGCCATGCCGCCCTCGGACGGCGAGTTCGCGGTGCCCGAGGACGCCGCAGCCTGGTACGCCGACGAGCTGGCGGCCGCCGCGCCCGAGGGCCGTTCCCTGCCGCGTCTGGACGTACTGCTCCTCGGCATGGGCCCGGAAGGGCACGTCGCGTCGATCTTCCCCGACTCCCCGGCCGTGCGGGACGAGCGTCCGGTCGTGGCCGTGCGCGACTGCCCGAAGCCGCCGCCCACTCGGGTGAGCCTGGGGTTCCCGGCCATCAACGCGGCCGAGGAGGTGTGGCTGCTGGTCTCCGGCGAGGCCAAGGCGCCCGCCGTCGCCGCCGCGCTCCGCGAGAGCACGGACCCTGTGCAGCTGCCGGCGGCCGGCGTCCACGGCGTCCGGGCCACCAGGTGGTTGCTCGACCGGCCCGCCGCGGGCAAGCTGCCGGCACCACCCGGCTAGCTCCCCGGCGGGCCGGCTTCCCGGACGGCGGATGGCCCCGTGACCGACAGCGCGCGCGACCCCCTGCTCGACATCCGCGCCGGCGACCGCTGGCTGGTCGCCGTCGCGCACCCCGACGACGAGTCCTTCGGCTGCGGCTCCACCATCGCCCACGCGGCCGTGCAGGGCGCCGAGGTGACGCTGGCGTGCGCGACGCGGGGCGAGGCCGGCGAGGCGGTGCAGGGACCGGTCGGCCACGGTGACCTGGGCGTCGTCCGGGAAGGCGAGCTGCGCCGTGCCGCCACCCGGCTGGGGATCACCCGGGTCGAGCTGCTGGGTCATCGGGACTCCGGGTTCGACGGCGAGCTCCCGGTCGGCGCGCTGTGCGCCGCTCCGGTCGCCGAGGTGGCCGACGCCCTGCTGGGGCTGCTCCGGGAGCTCCGGCCGGAGGTACTGCTGGTCCTGGACGGCAGCGACGGCCACCGCGACCACCTGCACATCGGGGCAGCCGCGCGCGAGGCGGTGACCCGGATGGACGCCCGGCCGCTGCTCGTCGAGCACTGCCTGCCCAACAGCCTGCTCCGCCGGTGGCTGGAGGAGATGCGCGAGCTGCGGCCGGACACCGCGTATCACGCGCTCGACCCCGCCGGCCTGGGGCGGGGGGACACCGAGATCACCGACGTCCTCGACACGACGGCGGTGCTCGACCGGCGGGAGGGAGCCATCGCCGAGCACCGGTCCCAGGTGTCCCCGTTCGACGGGCTGAGCGACGAGCTGCGGCGGGCCTTCCTGACCACGGACCACCTCGCCCGGGTGGAGCTCCGCGGCGCGGAGGAATCGCCGGGACCGGAACATGTGTGACCTTCGGCCGTATCCACGCTCACCCGGAAGCACTCCACTGTGAGGCGGACCTGGCGCGGTGGGGGGACGCCGATCCGGCACATGCACCGAGCACCGAGCACCGACCCAGGCTGGGGGAATTCGATGACCGTCCAGGACACCCGTGACCTCGTGACCACGCCGCTCGTCCCGGCACCGCGCGGGGCGGAGGACGACACGGCCGCGGCGCCGGCGCCCGTTCGCCGCCGCACGACCGCACCACCGGCCGGGGAGTTCCCCTGGCCGGAGCCGTGGCACTACTCGCGGGGCGCCCGGCCGCGCTCGGAGTTCTGGGACGTCGCCACGGCCAGCTGGCGTTCGCGCGGCCCGGTCGTGGCGCCACAGCGCAACGAGTGACCCCACCCCGACCGCGCGGAGCCCGTCACCGGGACCCGCGCGGTCGGGCCGGTCAGGCGCCGCGGCGCTGGTGCAGCCGGGTGAGGGCTTCCTCGAGGAGAGCGTCACCGTCGGCGTCGCTGCGCCGCTCCCGGACGTAGGCCAGGTGGGTCTTGTACGGCTCGGTGCGCGGCGCAGGAGGCGGGTTCTGCTGGTCCTGTCCGGCCGGGAGCCCGCAGCGCGGGCAGTCCCAGAACTCCGGGACGTCGGCGTCCGAGGCGAACGCGACCCTCGTCTCGTGCCGGTTGGCACACCAGAACGGGATGCGGTTCCGGGGCGCTGCCTCACCGCGCTCGGCCTCACCCATCGGACCCGCTCCGACCCGGGTGCCCCGGATCGCGTTACCACCAGCCACGAGCGCCCCCTGCATCTACACCGGACGTGCGGCAGATCACCGCGGCGCGAAGTCTAGAGCCTGGAGGGGCGTTTTCCGGTCACGTTTTCGCCCCGGATAGGTGACGTGCTGCATGGCCCCGTCCGGAGGCTCGCCCCGAGCGTGCGAGGGGTTCGACGGCCTCGGTGCAGGGTCCGCCCCGTCCCGGGTCCCGCCCTGAGCTTGCGAAGGGTGGGGAGGACGGGGTGTTTTCCGAGCGGTGGGGGGCAGCGAGGTCCTTTCTGGGGTCCTTCTACTGCCGGGCCCCGCCGCGAGCCTGCGAGTGGTGGGGGGCAGGAGGGTCCTTTCTCAGTTGACCTTGAGCAGGATCCCCAGACCGACGATGCAGACCGACCAGATCAACGCGCAGAACACCGTCAGCCGGTTCAGGTTCTTCTCGACGACCGAGGAGCCGCTGAGCGAGGAGGAGACGGCACCGCCGAACATGGAGGACAAGCCGCCGCCCTTGCCCCGGTGCAACAGGATCAGCACGATGAGGATCGTGCTGCTGAGGACCAGCAGCACGTTGAGGACCAGCTCCATGACGACTTCTCCAGGCTAGGCGGCCGGCAGGACGACACCGGGCTCTGGTCTCCGAGCCTAACCGACGCTCACCGGACGCCGGCGGTGGCGAGGTCGTAGCCGCTGTAGGGCTGCATCACCAGGCCGTTGCGCAGCCGCTGTCCCGCCAGCAACTGGATCCGCGTCTCGGCCAGCGGGACGTACACCGACGTCGCGTCGACCGCGGCGACGACCTCGCGCCATGCGGCCGGGTCTCCCGCCGCACGCGCGGCGTCCACCAGCGCGGCGATGTCGGGGCTGTCGAGCCGGCCGAAGTTGGTGTTGCCCACCGACCTGATGCTGCGGCCGTCGACCAGCGGCGCCAGGAAGGACCCCGGCGTCGGGATGTCGGCCGTCCAGGTAGCGAGGACGATGCCGTAGCCGTTGGCCGCGACGCTGGCGGGAGCACCCACGTCGGTCGCGTAGAAGCTGGTGGCGCTCAGCGGCCGGACCTCCACCTCGATGCCCACCTCGGCCAGCTGCGCGGCGACGTCCTCTGCCACGTCGACGCTCGTCTGCGTGTCGGGCACGGCCAGGACGGTGCTGAAGCCCTCGGGCCGGCCGCACGCCTCCAGGGAGGCGCGCGCGGCGGCGAGATCGGGCCGCGGATCGGGGTCCTCCGGACCGCCGTCGAGCCCGCGAGGCCACAGGACCGAGCGACGAACCGCGTTGACCGGTCCGCCGAGCTCCTCCTGCACCGCCGTGCGGTCCACGACGGCGGCGACCGCGGCACGGCAGGCGGCGTTGTCCATCGGCGCGACGTCCGTGGGCAGCGCCAGCAGCCGCAGGGCGCCGGTGGTCACGTCGTCGATGCGGTCGCGCACCGGGTGGTCCTCGTCCGCCGCGAGGCGGGCCGTGGTGGCCGGCTGCACGCCGGCCCCGGTGAGGTCGATGTCGGCCGACCCGGCCAGCAGTGCCTGGTCCCGCTCCACCCCGCCCTGCCCGGTCCGGACCACGACCCGGTCGGGCAGGGCGGTACGGACGTCGTCGGTGGCCGGGTTCCACTGCGGGTTGCGCTCGAGCAGGATCCCGGTGGCCGGGTCGACGGAGGTGATCGCGTACGGCCCGGACGACACGGGGTCGGCGCCGTAGTCCCCGCGGGTGTCGGCCTCCGCCGGCACAGGGCTGCTGGAGGGCAGCGCGAGCACGTAGGGAAAGGCGGGCATCGGCTGGCGCAGCCGGAACACGATGGTCCGATCGTCCGGCGTCTCGACGGAGGTCAGGTCGGGATCGTCGTCCTCGGTGGAGTACGGCCCCGGATAGGGGTTGGCCGGGTCGTCGAGCAGGTCGACGACGTAGGTGGGCCCCCCGACGATGACGTCGGAGGCGAAGGACCGCTCGATGCCGTACTTGACGTCGCGGCTGGTGATCGGGCGGCCGTTCTCGAACAGCACGCCTTCCCTCAGCGTGAAGGTCCAGCTCAGGCCGTCCTCCGACGGCGTTCCGAGGTCGGTCGCCAGATCCGGGACCAGCTCGTCGGTACGGCCGGGCTCGGAGGAGTAGGTCACCAGGGTGCGGGTGTAGAGCCGCATCAGGTTCCAGACTCCGGGCAGGTAGGACCGCTGTGGGTCCAGGCTGTCGATCTCGGCCGACACCACCTGCAGCGTCCCGCCGGTCTGGGTGGAGGGCGCCCGGACCCCGGTGACCCCGGCGTCGGGCTCCCCCTCGACGATCGGGACGTCCGCCCGTCCGCCCGCGGCACCGCCGCAGCTGACGGCGATGACGACGACCAGCAGCACGGCGGCGGCCGCGGCGAGGATGCGACGGCGGGGCCACCCACGGGCCCACGTGGGCAGGCGACTGCCCCACCGCTCCAGGGTGCTCTCCACTGCCTGCTGCCCGCCCCCACCCACATGCGGCCGGCGGCGGCAGCGGGGCTCAGCTGCCGTCGGCGGCGATCCGACAGATCTGCGCGAACTCGTCGGCGTCCAGGCTCGCGCCGCCGACCAGTGCACCGTCGATGTCCGGCCCGGCCAGGATCCCGGCCGTGCTCGCGGCCTTCACCGACCCGCCGTAGAGGATACGGACGGATGCGGCCGTCTCGTCGCCGAAGCGCTCGGCGAGCCGCGCCCGGAGTGCGCCGCAGACCTCCTGCGCGTCCTCCGGGGTGGCGACCTCGCCGGTGCCGATCGCCCAGACCGGCTCGTAGGCGATGACCAGCCCGGCCACCTGCTCGCCGGCCAGCCCGTCCAGCGAGGCGTCGAGCTGGGTCGTGCAGAAGGGGACGTGTTCACCGACCTTGCGGACGTCGAGCCCCTCCCCCACGCAGACGATCGGCATGATGCCGTGCCGCAGCGCGGCCTGCGCCTTCGAGGCGACGACCGCGTCGTCCTCCGCGTGCAGCGCGCGGCGTTCCGAGTGGCCGACGGTGACGTACTGGCACGCCAGGGCGGCGAGCATCCCGCCGCTGACCTCACCGGTGTAGGCACCGGAGTCGTGCACGGACAGGTCCTGCGCACCGAATCCGACGGCCAGCTTGTCGCCGGTCACCAGCGTCTGCACGCTCCGCAGCGCGGTGAAGGGTGGCAGCACGACCATCTCGACGGTGTCGAGCACCGGATCGGGGACCGTGAAGGCGAGCTTCTGCACGAGACCGATGGCCTCGAGGTGAGTCATGTGCATCTTCCAGTTGCCGGCGATCAGCATCCGCCGGTCGCCGCCCTGGAAGGCGCCCCGCTTGGGGGTGTACTGCTTGCGTGCCATCACTGCCCCGATCCGTCGACGAGCACCGCGAGGCCCGGGAGCTCCCGGCCCTCCAGGTACTCCAGCGACGCGCCGCCGCCGGTGCTGATGTGCCCGTAGGCGTCCTCGTCGAGCCCGAGCAGGCGGACGGCGGCGGCGGAGTCGCCACCGCCGACGACCGAGAGGCCATCCACCGCGGCGACGGCCTGAGCCACGCCGCGCGTGCCCTCCTGGAAGGGGGCCAGCTCGAAGACGCCCATGGGGCCGTTCCAGAACACGGTGCGCGCGTCGCCGAGTGTCGTCCCGAACAGCTCGACGGTGCGCGGCCCGACGTCGAGGCCCATGCGCCCGTCCGGGATCTCGGACACCGGCACGACGCTGGTCTCGGCCTCGGCGCTGAACGCCGTGGCGCAGACGACGTCGACCGGTAGCACGATGCGGTCGCCGGCCTCGGCCAGCAGCCGGCGGCAGGTGTCGACCTGGTCGGCCTCGAGCAGCGAGCCGCCCACGCCGTGCCCCTGCGCGGCGAGGAAGGTGAAGCACATGCCGCCGCCGACGAGCAGCCGGTCGACCTTGGGCAGCAGCGCCTCGATGACGGCCAGCTTGTCGCTGACCTTCGAGCCGCCGAGGACGACCACGTACGGCCGGTCCGGCTCGGAGGTCAGCCGGGTGAGCACCTCGAGCTCACGGGCCACCAGCCGGCCGGCGACGCGCGGCAGCCGCTCGGCGACGTCGACCACCGAGGCGTGCTTGCGGTGCACCGCCCCGAACGCGTCGTCGACGTAGACGTCGGCGAGGGCTGCCAGCCGGTCGGCCAGCTCGCCTCGCTCGGCGTCGTCCTTCGCCGTCTCGGCCGCCTCGAACCGGACGTTCTCCAGCAGCAGCACGTCGCCGTCGGCCAGGGCCGCCGCCTTCGCGCGGGCGTCGTCGCCGGCGACGTCGGCAGCCAGCGGCACCGTCGTCCCCAGCAGCTCGCCCATCCGCGCCGCGACCGGCGCGAGGGAGAACTGCGGGTCCGGTGTGCCCTTGGGCCGGCCGAGGTGGGCCGTCACGATCACCCGGGCGCCGGCGTCGCGGAGCGCCTGGAGCGTCGGCAGGCTGGCGCGGATGCGGCCGTCGTCGGTGATCTCTCGGGTCTGCTTGTCCAGCGGGACGTTCAGGTCGGCGCGCAGCAGCACGCGCCGACCGGAGACGCCCTCGGCGAGGAGGTCGTCGAGGGAACGCATCGCGGGGGTGCCTGGGCGGGTCAAAGGGAGCGGCCCACCAGGGTGGTGAGGTCGACGAGGCGGTTCGAGTAGCCCCACTCGTTGTCGTACCAGCCGAGCACCTTCACCATCGGGCCGAAGACCTTCGTCAGCTGCGCGTCGTAGATGCATGACGCCGGGTCGGTGACGATGTCGGAGGAGACGATCGGCGCGTCGGTGTAGGTGAGGTACTTGCCCAGCGGACCGGCAGCGGCCTCCCGGTAGGCAGCGTCGACCTCGTCGGCCGAGGCCTCCCGGTTCAGGGTCACCGTGAGGTCCGTGGCCGAGCCGGTGGGCAGCGGCACGCGCATGGCGTAGCCGTCGAGCTTGCCCTTGAGCTCGGGCAGCACCAGGCCGATCGCCTTCGCGGCGCCGGTGGACGTCGGCACCATGTTGAGGGCGGCGGCGCGGGCGCGGCGCAGGTCCTTGTGCGGGCCGTCCTGCAGGTTCTGGTCGGCGGTGTAGGCGTGGATGGTGGTCATCAGGCCGCGCTCGATGCCGAACGCGTCGTTGAGGACCTTGGCCAGCGGAGCCAGGCAGTTCGTGGTGCAGGACGCGTTGCTGATGATCGTCTGCGAGCCGTCGTACAGGTCGTCGTTGACTCCCATGACGATCGTGATGTCGTCGTCGGTGGCCGGCGCGGAGATGATGACCTTCTTGGCCCCACCGGCGTCGACGTGCTTGCGGGCGTCCGCGGCCTTGGTGAAGAAGCCGGTGGACTCGACGACGACGTCGACGCCCAGATCGCCCCAGGGCAGGTTGGCGGGGTCGCGCTCGGAGAGGACCTTCATGGTCTTTCCCGCGATCTTGATGCCCTCGCCGTCGGCGGCGACGTCCTCGGCCAGCTTGCCCAGGATGCTGTCGTACTTCAGGAGGTGAGCCAGGGCCTCGGGGCTCGTGAGGTCGTTGACCGCCACGATCTCGATGTCCTGGCCACTGGCCGCAGCGGCCCGCCAGAAGTTGCGGCCGATCCGGCCGAATCCGTTGATGCCCACGCGGACAGTCACTGCAGACCTCCCATTGACCCGATGACGCTGTCGTCGGGCGGCCGCACGGACACGCGCGGCCGCGCTCGCCGAAACCCTATCGGTCCCCCTTCGAGGCGGCTCCCGGTCGCCCGAACAGGCGATGTGCCCCTCGATGATCAGGTTCCCTGATCTTCGAGGGTCCTACCTCAGCGTCGACGGTGAGGGAGGACCCCGCACGGTGAGGGAGGACGTCGAACGGCTGGGCTCGCGGAGGGGCTACTGCGCGAGCATGTCGTCGGTGACGACGGACTCCGTGTCCGGGATGCCGAGGTCCTTGGCCCGCTTGTCGGCCATGGCCAGCAGGCGGCGGATCCGCCCGGCGACGGCGTCCTTCGTCATCGGCGGATCGGCGCGCTGCCCGAGCTCCTCCAGCGACGCCTGACCGAACTCCAGCCGCAGCCGCCCGGCCACGAGCAGGTGCTCCGGCGCGTCGTTGGCCAGGATCTCCAGCGCACGCTCCACGCGGGCACTCGCGGCCACCGCGGCGCGGGCGGAGCGGCGCAGGTTCGCGTCGTCGAAGTTCGCCAGCCGGTTGGCCGTGGCCCGGACCTCGCGGCGCATCCGCCGCTCCTCCCAGGCGAGGACGGCGTCGTGCGCGCCCATGCGGGTCAGCAGGGCGCTGATCGCGTCGCCGTCGCGGATGACGACCCGGTCGGCGCCGCGGACCTCACGGGCCTTCGCCGGGATGCCCAGCCGGCGCGCGGCGCCGACGAGCGCCATGGCCGCCTCGGGCCCGGGGCAGGTGACCTCCAGCGAGGAGGACCGACCGGGCTCGGTGAGCGATCCGTGCGCCAGGAAGGCCCCGCGCCACGCCGCCTCGGCGTCGTTGATGCCGCCGGAGACCACCGACGGCGGCAGGCCGCGGACCGGCCGGCCGCGCTGGTCGACCAGCCCGGTCTGGCGGGCCAGACCCTCCCCGTGCTTGGCGATCCGAACGAGGTAGCGCACGCCGCGGCGGATGTTGCCGCCGGCGAGCACGCTCACCCCGCTCGTGTAGCCGTAGACCTCGCTGATGTCGCGGCGCAGGCGCCTGGCCACCGAGCCCGTGTCGAGTTCGGCCTCGATGACCACCCGGCCACCCACGATGTGCAGGCCACCGGAGAAGCGCAGCAGCGCGGTGACCTCTGCCTTGCGCTCCGAGGTCTTCGTGCACTCGACCCGTGAGAGCTCGTCCTTGACCATTGCGGTCATCGCCATGTGCGGCGTCCCCTTCCCCCTTGTACCGACCGCCCAGGATCGAAAGCTGTCGCCATCAGTTCCGATACCCGATCGGACACCCGTACTCCCTCACCGGACGCCGGCCACGGAGGCCAGCGCAGCGGACAGTCGCACGGGATCGTGCCGTGGTGCGCCGTCGAGTTCGGCGACCGGAGCCAGAACGAGCTCGGCACCGCACTCGCGCACCGCAGACAGGAGACCACGACGGTCAACCACCGAGTCAGCATCCGCGATCACCGTGTGCAACGCCACTCCGCCCAGATGCGCCCGCAGGACATTCAGGTGCTCCTCCGGAGAGAACCCGTCGGTCTCGCCGGGCTGCGGTACCAAGTTCAGCACCACCACCACGCGGGCCTGCGCGGCAGCCAGTGCAGCGCGCAGTCTCGGCACGAGGAGGTGCGGCAGTACCGAGGTGTACCAGGACCCCGGACCGAGCGAGACCACGTCCGCCGCTGCGATCGCCTCGAGGACGGCGGCGTGCACCGGAGGGTCCGGCGGAGAGACGAGGATCTCCCTCACGTGCCCCGGGGTGGCGGCGATGGCGACCTGTCCCTTGATGGTGCGGGTGCGCTCGGGGTCGTCGGGGTCGGTGGTCTCCACCCGGGCCACGAGGTCGAGCGGCACGTCGGCCATCGGCAGGACCCGACCGCAGCAACCGAGCAACTCACCGAGATCGTCGAGGGCGCGGGTGATCTCCCCGCCGTGCATCTCGGTGAGCCCGGTGAGCATGAGGTTGCCCACCGGATGCCCGGCCAGGACGCCGGTGCCCCCCAGCCGGTGCTGCAGGAGCGCGGCCAGCTCCGCCCCCCGCGGAGTGTCGCCCGCCAGCGCCGCCAGGGCCATCCGGAGATCCCCGGGCGGCAGCATGGGCATCTCGCGCCGGATCCGGCCGGAGGAACCGCCGTCGTCGGCGACGGTGACCACCGCGGTCAGCTCCTGGGTGATCCGCCGCCACGCCGCCAGCGCCGCGGCCAGGCCGTGCCCGCCGCCGAACGCGACGACCCGGGGCTCGCTGCCCACTACTCGCCGCCCACTACTCGCGGCCCAGATCGCGGTGCCGGGCCGCCGCGGTGAGCCCCTCCGCGGTGAGCCGCCGGGCGAACTCCTCGGCGATGGCCACGCTGCGGTGCTTGCCGCCCGTGCAGCCGACGGCCAGGGTCAGGTAGCGCTTGCCCTCGCGGCGATAGCCGGGGATCAGCAACCGCAGCACGTCGGTGTACCGGTCCAGGAACTCCCCGGCGTCGTCCTGGCCCAGCACGTAGGCGCTGACCTCGGCGTCCCTGCCGGTCCTCGGCCGCAGCTCCGGGATCCAGTGCGGGTTCGGCAGGAAGCGGGCGTCGACGACGAGGTCCGCGTCGAGCGGCAGTCCGTACTTGAACCCGAAGCTCATGACGGTCGCGGTCAGCGGCTGCGTCCGGCCCTCGCGGGCGAAGGCGTTCTCCAGGGTCGCCCGCAGCTGGTGGACGTTGAGGTCGCTGGTGTCGACCCACAGGTCGGCATCCCCGGCGATACCGGTGAGCAGGGCCCGCTCCTCGGAGATCCCGTCGATCAGCGTCCCGTTCCCCTGCAGCGGGTGCTCGCGCCGCACCGACTCGTACCGGCGCACGAGGACCTCGTCCCGGGCGTGCACGTAGATCACCCGCGGGCGGTTGCCCGCGTCGGCCAGCACCCGGATCGACTCCTGTAGGTCGCTGGAGAAGGCACGGCTGCGCACGTCCACGACGGCGGCGAAGCGGCGGATGTCCCCGCGTGCACCCAGCTCGACCATCGGCTGGAGCAGCGCCGGGGGGAGATTGTCGACGACGAACCAGCCGAGGTCCTCCAGGACACGGCCCGCGCTGAGCTTGCCCGCGCCGGAGAGCCCGGTGACGACGACGACCTCGAGCGGCTGGACCTCCGTGGTCGTGGGATCGAGCGCCGGCTCGACGTCGCTCTGCGGTCCCGCCGGACCGCCGGGAACGTCCGGCGGCGGGGCGGAACCGTCCAGGCCGCTGGCGGACCCTGAGGTCACGACGCCACCCGGCCGACCTCGGCGGTCTCCCCGGCCCCGTCGCGCAGCGCGCCGCGCTCGGCCGGGCCCTGAGGTGCCGTCGCCGACTCGGTCACTCCCGGCGCCGCGGTCGCGTCCTCCCCGGGGACCGCGGTCGCGTCCTCCCCGGGGACCGCGATGGCGGCCTGCACCGCCTCGGCCGTCCGCCGCCCGATGCCGGGCACCGCCGTCAGCTCCTCGACGGTGGCGGCCCGCAGCCGCTTGAGTGAACCGAACTGCTTCATCAGCGCCTTCCGCCGCGACTCCCCGAGGCCGGGGACGTCGTCCAACATCGACACCAGCATGCTGCTGGACCGCTTCTGCCGGTGGTACGTGATCGCGAACCTATGCGCCTCGTCCCGCACCCGCTGGAGGAGGTAGAGCGCCTCCGAGGTGCGGGGCAGGATGACCGGATCGCTGTCGCCGGGCAGCCACACCTCCTCCATGCGCTTGGCCAGGCCGCACACGGCGACGTCGACGATGCCGAGTTCCGTCAGTGACCGGCTGGCGGCGGCCACCTGGGGTGCGCCGCCGTCGACCACCAGCAGGTTCGGTGGGTAGGCGAACCGGCGCGGCCGGCCCTCCTCGGCGGCGATCCCCTGCTCGTCCCGGCGATCAGCCTCGTCCTTGAGGTGGCGGGCGAACCGCCGGCGGACGACCTCGGCCATCGCGGCCGTGTCGTCGGTGCCCTGGGCGACGGAGAACCGCCGGTAGTCGGACTTCTTGGCCAGGCCGTCCTCGAAGACCACCATGCTGGCCACCACGTTGGTGCCCTGGACGTGGGAGATGTCGATGCACTCGATGCGCAGCGGCGCGTCGGGCAGCTCGAGGGCCTCCTGCAGCTCCGAGAGCGCCAGCGAGCGGGCGGTGAGGTCGCTGGCCCGCTTCACCCGGTGCCGGGCGAACGCCTCCTTGGCGTTGCGCTCGACGGTCTCCAGCAGGCTGCGCTTGTCGCCGCGCTGCGGCACGCGCAGCGAGACCTTGCCGCCCCGGAGCTCCTCCAGCAGCTCGACGTAGACGTCGGCATCGTCCGGCAGCTCCGGCACGAGCACCTCGCGCGGGACGGCCTCGCCGGCCTCCCCCACGCCGGTCTGCTCGTCGACGCCGCCGTAGACCTGGAGCAGGAACTGCTCGACGAGCTCGCCGGTGGTGACCGCCTCGACCTTGTCGACGATCCAGCCGCGCTGCCCGCGCACCCGGCCGCCGCGGACGTGGAAGACCTGGACGGCGGCCTCCAGCTCGTCCTGGGCGAAGGCGACGACGTCGGCGTCCGTGCCGTCGCCGAGGACCACGGCCTGCTTCTCCAGCGCCCGCTTCAGCGCACCGAGGTCGTCGCGCAGCCGCGCGGCCTTCTCGTACTCCATCGCCTCGGCCGCAGCGGCCATCTCGCGCTCGAGGCGCCTGATCATCGACTCGGTCTTCCCGGCCATGAAGTCGCAGAAGTCGTCGACGATCTCGCGGTGCTCGTCGGCGCTGACCCGGCCCACGCATGGGGCGGCGCACTTGCCGATGTAGCCGAGCAGGCAGGGGCGGCCGATCTGGCCGGCCCGCTTGAAGACGCCGTTGGAGCAGGTGCGCGCCGGGAAGACGCGGGTCAGGGTGTCGAGCGTCTCGCGGATCGCCCAGGCGTGGGCGTAGGGCCCGAAGTAGCGCACGCCCTTGCGCTTGGGGCCGCGCATGACCTGGAGCCGGGGATACTCCTCGTTCAGCGTCACGGCCAGCGACGGATAGCTCTTGTCGTCCCGGTAGCGGACGTTGAACCGGGGGTCGAACTCCTTGATCCAGTTGTACTCGAGCTGGAGGGCCTCCACCTCCGTGCCGACGACGGTCCACTCGACGCTCGACGCGGTGGTCACCATCTGCCGGGTGCGCGGGTGCAGGCCGGCGACGTCGGCGAAGTAGCTGTTCAGCCGCTGACGGAGGCTCTTGGCCTTGCCGACGTAGATGACCCGGCCGTTGGGATCACGGAACCTGTAGACCCCCGGGGACTCCGGGATGCTGCCGACCGCCGGGCGGTACGTGGACGGATCGGGCATGCCTCCACATTAGGTCGCGGCACCGACACGCCGTCGAGCCCCGGACCCGCCCGCCCCTCGCGTCACAGCGCCGGGGCGCGCGACCCGCCGTCGGTCAGGGCGTCGCGGTCGGTACCGGCCGGGAGCGGTACAGCGCACGGCCGACGGAGGCCGCGACGACCGAGCCCGCGCGGTGTGCGAGCCGGGCTCCGCGTCGGATCAGGGCCAGCGCGCAGAGCACACCGACGACGACGGCCGGGACGGCGACCAGCCCGGGCACGGAGTTCCCGATGGCCAGGAGAACGGACACCACGACCGCCGCGAGCAGGACCAGCCCGGACCGCAGACGGGGACCACCCCCGGACACGCCGTAGGGCGCCCCGGTGATCGACATGTCCGGGTCGCAACCGGGTGTGAGTGCGGTCATGCGCTGCCTCCTCGGGGCCACCGGTCGACCACCTGGGGTGACGTCCGTCACAGCGACCATAGGCGGCCGACTCGGCCGGCTCAAGGGCCGGCCCCCGTGCAGGGTGATCAGCCGCCGAGGGCGGGCACCCGCTGCTCCAGCCAGGCCAGGAGGTCGCCGACCACCTCGTCGCGGTTGATCTCGTTGAAGACCTCGTGCCGGGCCTCCGGGTAGACGTGCTGCTCGACGGCGAGCCCGCGCGCCGCGAACAGCTGCGCGAGGGCGGTCACCTGGACGGCGTCGGCCCCACCGACGGGGTCCAGTTCCCCGGACAGCAGCAGGACCGGCAGCCCGGCGGGCAGCGCGGCCACCGCGTCGGGTGTGGCGGCACGCACGGCCAGCGCGAAGACCCCGGCCGCGTAGGCGGCGGTCAGCGGCATCTCGTCCCCGCACAGCGGATCGGCGATGTAGGCGTCCACCTCCGCCGGGTCGCGGGAGAGCCAGTCGTACCGGGTCCGGGCCGGCTCGAACGACGCGTTGAACGCGCCGAGCGCGTCGAGGGCGTGGTCCCCGGCGCCGGCGGCGACCGCCTCCTCCAGCGCGTCGACGCTGGCGGCCAGGTGCGGCGCCACGCCGATGGGGCCCGACAGCACGAGCCCGGCGAGGTCGGCGCCGTTCCGCTCGGCACCGGCCAGGGCGATGACCGAGCCCATCGAATGCCCCAGCAGCACCCGCGGCACCTCCGGGTGGCGGTCGTCCATCACCAGGTGCAGCGCCTCGATGTCGCCCAGGACGGCGTCCACCCCGGGACCACCGAATCGGCCGATGCCGGTGCTCTCCGCCGTCCGGCCGTGCCCGCGCAGGTCCATCGCGTAGACCGCCAGGCCCCGGGCGGTGAGCGCCCCGGCCAGCCGGCTGTAGCGGCCCGAGTGCTCCGAGGCCCCGTGCACGACATGGACGGTCCCCCGCACGTCGCCGTCCGGGAGCCAGCGGCGGTAGTGCACCCGGGATCCGTCCGGTCTCTGGAGCTTCCCGTCCTCGGACCTCGTCGTCATCGCGCGTTCCTCCCAGCCGTCGGTGTCCACTCGGAGTACCGCCAGGAGAGGTCCCGGTCAAGCCGGCTGCCGGCCGCGGTGGGGACCCCCTACGGTGGCCGGGTGCGCGACGGGGCGGGCAGGACGACCGGTGAGGACCGGTTCTCCCGGGGAAACCCCGGGGATCGCACTGTTCCCGAACATCTCGTCAACCGCCAGGCCGTGCGCTCCGCGCACCTGATGGCGCCTCGTTCAGGGGCCGGCTGCCCGTCCCGGCGCGCACTCCCCTCGTGACGGCGCCCTCCGAGCGACGAGCCGCCGGAACCGCAGCGGGCATCGCGACCGCCCTGCTGGCGGGCCGGTGGCGACGGCCGGAGATGGTCCGTCGGACGGCGGTCGCCCTCGGCCGGGACCGGGCTCCGCGATGGGTGGGCACGTTGGTCGGTGAGGTGCTCGATGCCTACCGGGACCCGCCGGTGGACCGGCCGCGGGAGCTCGCCGGATTCGTCCGGACGACTGCGGGCTGGGCGCGCGGGTGGACCGTCGTGCCGCAGCCCCGGATCACCCGCTGGCAGCCGGCTCGGACCGACGTCGTCCACCGCCCGTACGGCGTGGCCGCGTTGCCGGACCTGACGGCGCTGGCCCGCCTGCTCGACGTGGACGCCGGCGAGCTGGCCTGGTTCGCCGACACCCACCGGCTGGAACGCACCGTGGCCGAGCCGCTGCGGCACTACCGGTGGACGACGGACGGCGACCGGCTGCTGGCGGCGCCCAAGTCCCGCCTGAAGGAGATCCAGCGACGGCTCCTGCGGTACGTGATCGGGCCGCTGCGGGTGCACGGGGCGGCGCACGGGTGCGTGCCCGGGCGCTCGGTGCGGACGGCGGTGACCCCGCACACCGGGGCCGCCCAGGTGCTGCAGATGGACCTGGAGTCGTTCTTCGCGAGCATCGCCGCGGAGCGGGTGCACGGACTGCTGCGGTCGGTGGGCGGACTCCCGGAGCCGGTCGCGCTCGCGGTCACCGGCCTGGTGACCACCGTGGTGCCGCGGTCGACCTGGCGGCGGGTCCCCGTGCCGGACGACGTCGACCGGCACCACCGGCTCGGCCGACGGCTGGCGGGCCCGCATCTCCCCCAGGGAGCGCCCACCTCGCCGGCGCTGGCCAACCTCGTGTGCTTCCGGCTGGACCGACGCCTCGGCGGACTGGCGGCCTCGTTCGGGGCTGCCTACACCCGGTACGTGGACGACCTGACCTTCAGTGGCGGTCGGGGGATCGATCAGGGCCCGTTCGAACGGCTGGCCGGTGAGATCGTCGTCGAGGAGGGCTTCCGGCTGAACCGTTCGAAGACCCGGTCGACGTCGTCGGCCGGCCGCCAGTCCGTGCTCGGGACGGTGGTGAACGTCCGTCCCACCCTGCCGCGCACGGAGCGGGATGCGCTGCGGGCGCTGCTGCACAACTGCGCGACGCGCGGCTGGGCCAGCCAGGTCCGGGACCGCGATCCGGCGACCTTCCGCGACCACGTGCTCGGCCGGGTGGCGTGGGCGTCCTCGATCGACCCAGCCTTCGGCGCTCGACTGCGCGCGCGGGCCGCGCTGATCGACTGGTCCAGGCCGGACGAGGGCGCCTGTGGACGGACGCCCGCGGACCGGCCGTCCGATGGCACGCTTCCCCCTCCGGACGACGACGGAGGGGCGCGGTGCGGAGAACGGTGACCGACGGATTCGGTGTCCGCTGGACGGTACGCGCACGGCAGCTGCGCGGGACCGGCACGCCACCGCCGCGACCGGGCCCGGAGGAGGAGTCCCTCCGGCGTCGGCTGACCGCGGCACTGTCCCGGCTACCCGCTCCGGCGGTCGCCGGGGGCACCGGCGACTGGCGTCTGCCTGCCGACACGGCCGACGTCGAGATGCAAGCGACGTTCGCGGAGTTCCGTGACACCCCGATGCGGCAGGGGACCGCCCCGTGGGCCGTCGGTCACGCCGTCCGGCTCGTCGGCGAGGCGATCGCCCACCTCCGGACGCCGCGGTCGGAGACCTGGGAGGTGGAGCTCGTGGCGCGCGGCCGTATCCGGCGATGGGCCCGGTGGCAGATCACCGGGGCGGACGCCGCGGCGCAGGCGTTGGCGACGGTGGCCGCCGGCGTGGGCGCCGGCCGGGTGCCGGAACCGTGGGCCGCGACGCTCGTCGACGTCGTCGACCAACGGCCCCCGTACCGGCCGCAGCCGGTCGCCTGACCTGAGGCCCGGGTCAGACGACCGGACCGATCAGCTCGCCTTCTTGCGCGTCCGCTTCTTCGGGGCCGCAGCCGCCGCGACGGCGTCCGGGTCGAGGATCGTGGCCAGGTAGCGACCGGTGTGGCTCTCGGGGACCCCGGCGAGGAACTCCGGCGGCCCCTCGGCGACCACCGTGCCGCCTCGGAACCCACCCTCGGGGCCCATGTCGATCAGCCAGTCGGCGCTCTTGATGACGTCGAGGTTGTGCTCGATGACGATCACCGAGTTCCCCTTGTCGACCAGGCCCTGCAGGACGAGCAGCAGCTTCCGGATGTCCTCGAAGTGCAGCCCGGTCGTCGGCTCGTCGAGTACGTAGATGCTGCGGCCGTTGGACCGCTTCTGCAGCTCGCTGGCCAGCTTCACGCGCTGCGCCTCACCGCCGGAGAGCGTCGTCGCCGGCTGGCCGAGCCGGACGTAGCCCAGGCCCACCTCGGTGAGTGTGCGCAGGTAGCGGGCGATCGCCGGGATGGCGGCGAAGAAGTCCGCGGCCTCCTCGATCGGCATGTCGAGGACCTCGGCGACCGTCTTGCCCTTGTAGTGCACCTCGAGGGTCTCCCGGTTGAACCGGGCGCCCTTGCACACCTCGCACGGGACGTAGACGTCCGGCAGGAAGTTCATCTCGATCTTCAGCGTGCCGTCGCCGGAGCACGCCTCGCAGCGCCCGCCCTTGACGTTGAACGAGAACCGGCCGGGCAGGTATCCGCGCATCTTCGCCTCGGTCGTGCTGGCGAAGAGCTTGCGGACGTGGTCCCACACACCCGTGTAGGTCGCCGGGTTGGAGCGGGGCGTGCGGCCGATCGGCGACTGGTCGACGTGCACGACCTTGTCGAGGTGCTCCAGGCCGGTGATCGTCCGGTGCCGGCCGGGCACCATGCGCGCCCGGTTCAGCTGGTTGGCCAGGGTCGTGTAGAGGATGTCGTTGACCAGGCTGGACTTGCCGGACCCGGACACGCCGGTGACGGCCACCAGGCAGCCGAGCGGGAACGTGACGTCGACGCCCTTGAGGTTGTGCTCGCGGGCGCCCTTGACCACCAGCTCGCGGCCCGGCGTCGGCTCGCGCCGCTCCCGGGGTATCTCGATGACCATGCGCCCCGAGAGGTACGCCCCCGTCAGCGAGCGCTCGCTCTTCATCAGGTCGTCGAGCTGTCCGCTGACGACGATCTCACCGCCGTGCTCGCCCGCCCCCGGGCCGATGTCGACGATCCAGTCGGCGACCTTGATCGTGTCCTCGTCGTGCTCGACCACGATCAGCGTGTTCCCCATGTCGCGCAGACGGACCAGCGTCTCGATCAGCCGGGTGTTGTCCCGCTGGTGCAGCCCGATCGAGGGCTCGTCCAGGACGTAGAGGACGCCGACCAGGCCGGACCCGATCTGGGTGGCCAGCCGGATCCGCTGCGCCTCGCCACCGGCGAGGGTGGCCGCCGGCCGGTCCAGGGAGAGGTAGTCCAGGCCGACGTCGACCAGGAAGGAGAGCCGGGCCTGGATCTCCCTGAGCACGCGGTCGGCGATGGCCCGCTCGCGCTCGCCCAGCTCGAGGCCGTTCAGCCACTGGGAGGCCTCGCCGATGGACAGGTTGGTGACCTCGGCGATGGACCGGCTGTTGAGCTTGACGGCCAGGATCTCGGGCTTGAGGCGGGTGCCGTGGCAGACGGGGCAGGGCACGTCGCGCATGTAGCCCTCGTACTTGTCCCGCATGTACTCGCTGTCGGTGTGCTCGTGCCGGCGCTCCAGGAACGGCAGCACGCCCTCGAACGCGGCGTAGTAGCTGCGCTCGCGGCCGTACCGGTTCTTGTAGCGCACGTGCACCTGGTCCGGGGACCCGTGCAGGACGGCCTTCTGGACCTTGGCCGGCAGGTCCTCCCACGCCGTGTCCATGGAGAAGCCGAGCATCTGCGACAGGCCGGTCAGCAGCCGGGTGAAGTACTCGTTGCTCATCGAGCCGGCCCACGGGGCGACCGCGCCCGCACCGAGGCTCTTCTCCGGGTCGGGGATGACGAGCTCCGGGTCGACCTCCTTGCGGGTGCCGATGCCGGTGCACTCGGGGCAGGCGCCGAACGGCGAGTTGAACGAGAACGACCGCGGCTCCAGCGCCTCGAACGAGAGCCCGTCGTCGACGCAGGCGAGGTGCTCGGAGAACGTGCGCTCGCGCTGCGGGTCGTCCTCGGCCATGTCGACGAAGTCGAGGACGACGAGACCGCCGGCCAGGCCGAGGGCGGTCTCCACCGAGTCGGTCAGGCGGCGCTTGGCGCTCTCCTTGACCGTGAGGCGGTCGACGATCACCTCGATCGTGTGCTTCTCCTGCTTCTTGAGCTTCGGTGGCTCGGTCAGCGGGTGCACGACGCCGTCGACGCGGACGCGGGAGAAGCCCTGGGTCTGCAGGGAGCTGAACAGGTCGACGTACTCGCCCTTGCGGGCGCGGACGACCGGGGCGAGCACCTGGAACCGGGTGCCCTCCTCCATGCCGAGGACCTGGTCGACGATCTGCTGCGGCGTCTGCCGGGAGATCGGCTTGCCGCAGTTCGGGCAGTGCGGCTGACCGGCGCGCGCGTAGAGGAGGCGCAGGTAGTCGTAGACCTCGGTGATGGTGCCGACGGTCGACCGGGGGTTGCGGTTGGTCGACTTCTGGTCGATGGAGACGGCCGGGGACAGCCCCTCGATGAAGTCGACGTCGGGCTTGTCCATCTGCCCGAGGAACTGTCGCGCGTACGCCGACAGCGACTCGACGTAGCGGCGCTGCCCCTCCGCGAAGATCGTGTCGAAGGCGAGGCTGGACTTGCCCGAGCCGGAGAGTCCCGTGAAGACGATCAGCGCGTCACGGGGCAGGTCGAGGTGGACGTCCTTGAGGTTGTGCTCTCGGGCGCCGCGGACGACGAGCCGGTCCATGTGATCCCTGTCGGTCGCTGTGGCTGGAATGCGGTGGAGCGGACGGCCGTGGTCGCGGCCGAGGGTGGTGCCGGCCGTGGCTGGCGCGACGGCGGTGTCCCCATGGAGCCAAGGCGCTGCGCCCGGTGACTGTTCCCCCGGCTCCGCGCGTCCCCGTGTCACCCGCGTCACGGGCACCCGGTTGCACGGCCCCCGCGTACCGACCTCAGGCAGGTGCCTCGGCCGGTGGCGCGGTGGGGTCGAAGACGGGTGCGTAGCGCCGCCACGGCTGCAGACGTTCCAGCTCTCCGGCCAGCCAGAGTAGTCGCCCCTCGGCGCCCGGGGGGCCGACGAACTGGACCGCCACCGGGAGACCGTCGGGCCGGACGCCGGCCGGCAGCACCGTGGCCGGGAGCCCCGCCAGGTTCCATGCCGCGGTCCACGGCGCCCAGCGGGCGTTCGCCGTGATGTTGGCGAGGAACGAGCGCTCGTGCCACGGCCGCGCCGCGAGCGGAGGGCCCGTCGTCACCGGACTGAGCAGCAGGTCGACATCGTCGAAGTAGCTCACCATGCGCTCCCGGAATCGCGCGGCCGTCTGCGGGCGGATCAGGCCCGCCCGCCGGACGATCCGGCCGATGCGGGCGTGCGTCCGGCTCCGTGGCTCCAGGGCCCGTCGGTCGATGCCGAGGTGTTCCGCGTCGTCCTCGGCACCGACCATCCAGCGCGCCATCGCGCCGGCCGCGGCCCCGGGGGTGATCGGCGGTTCGCGGCGGACCACCGTGTGCCCCCCGGCGGTGAGGAGGGCGACCACTACGTCGACCGCGGCTCGCGTGGCGGCGTCAGCGCGGACGCCGGGGACGGGCGATCGGGTGGAGAGCGCGATGCGCAGCGGACGTCCCGGATCGCCGGGCGATGCCGGCTCCTCCCCCGCCATGACCCCGTGCGCGACCGCCAGGTCGGCCACCGTGGTGGCGAGCGCCCCGTTCACGGCCATGCCCGACCAGCTGTCGGCCCCGATCTCGGCGGGGACCACCCCCGTGCCCGGCTTCAGCGTGACGAGTCCGCAGGCCGCGGCCGGGAGCCGGAGAGACCCCATGCCGTCGTTCCCGTGCGCCAGCGGCACGGAGCCGGACGCCACGGCCGCCGCGCTCCCGCCCGAACTGCCGGCCGGCGACCGGGCGGTGTCCCAGGGGTTCCGGCTCACCGCGCCCGGCCCGTCGGTCGCCGCGTAGAGGCAGAGCTCAGGGGCGCGGGTGATGCCGACGACGATCGCACCGGCCTTGCGCAACCGGGCCACGACCGGGTGGTCGCGGGTCTCCGGTGGCCCCGAGTCGCGCGCCGAGGAGCCGTCGGTGCAGACCTCACCCGCGACGGCGACGTTGTCCTTGACCGCGATCGGGACGCCGGCCAGCGGCATCGCGAAGCGGGTGAGCGCCGTGTCGACGGCATGCGCCTCGGCGAGCGCGGCCTCGCGTCGCACGGCGCGGAAGGCGCCGACGCGGGCGTCGACGGCGTCGATGTGATCGAGATGGGCACGGACGACGTCGACCGCCGTCACCTCGCCGGAGCGCACCAGCGTCGCGATCTCGATGGCCGGCAGCCCGACGGTGCGAGATGCGTTCCCGGCAGCGGGTCGGTCACTGTCGAGAGCTCCGCTAGCGTCCATGCCAGGACCGTAACGGCGGCCGCTGACACTTTCGATCGGAGTTCCGGATGACCACCTCTCCCCCGGCAGGAAACCGCCCCTACACCGGCGACGTCGAGGTGGGCGGCCCCGCCGACGTGCGGAAACTGCCCGGCCTGACCATCAGCAAGCTGGCGGTCAGCGAGATGGCGAACAACGCCTACCTGCTGCGTTGCACGGGCACCGGCGAGGGACTGCTCATCGACGCGGCCGCGGAACCGGAGGCGTTGCTCGGCCTGATCGGGAACGGCGGCGTGCGCACCGTCGTCACGACGCACGGGCACTGGGACCACCACCGCGCACTGCCCGAGGTGGTGGCGGCGACCGGCGCCGTCACCGTCGCCGGCACCGAGGACGCGGCGGATCTCCCCGTGCCCGCGCAGCGGACCGTCGAGCACGGGGACACCGTGGAGGTGGGCGACCAGGTGCTGGAGGTCGTGCACCTGCGCGGCCACACACCCGGCAGCATCGCGCTGGTGTGGCGCGGCCCCGGGGACGCCGGCGTGCACGTGTTCACCGGCGACAGCCTCTTCCCCGGCGGCGTGGGCAACACGCAGCAGGACCCGGCGCGGTTCACCAGCCTGGTCGACGACGTCGAGGAGCGGTTGTTCGGCACGCTCCCGGACGACGCCTGGGTCTACCCCGGGCACGGCAAGGACACGACGATCGGCGCGGAGCGTCCGCACCTCGGGGAGTGGCGCGCCCGCGGCTGGTGACCTCGGACGCGCGACGACGGGGCCGGTCCGCTAGACCGACCCCGCCGCCGTTGTGGTCAGACCGTCAGGCGTCGTCGCCTTCGTGGTCGTGGTCGTGTCCGTGCGCGAGGCCACCGCCGCCCCCGGCGAAGGTGCCCTCCGGACCGGCCGGTGCCGGCAGGTCGAAGGCCCTGCCGGGCACCTTCTCGCCCGGAACGCTGTTCACCGCCTCGGTCGAGTAACCGAAGTGCAGCATGGCGAAGGCGATCAGGTCGCTGTTGACCTCCAGAGCCTCCGGGTCGTAGTTCTCGATGGTGTCGCAGTCCTCGTGGTAGCACGGGTCGAACTGCTCACCGGTCGTGCCGCCCCAGATCTCCCGCTGCTCCTCGGTCTTGCGCACCTCGGCACCGGTGAAGAGCCCGCCGGACGGGATGCCGTTCTCGATGAACGCCTGGTAGTCGCTGCGCCCGGAGAACTCGCTGTCGTCATAGGGCCGGCCGACCTTGGTGTAGTAGGACTCGTAGACGTCCTCGATCGCCTCGGAACCCTCCGGCACGACGACCGTGGCCGGGAAGGTGGACTCGTCGGCGTCGTACACCCCGAGGAAGTAGTTCGGCGAGCCCACCATGTCGTAGTTCATGTACAGGGCGATGCGCTCGAGTTCCGCGGGCGACAGGCCGTTGACGTAGGCGGTCGAGCCGACCAGACCCTCCTCCTCGGCCGCCCACCAGGCGAATCGCAGCGTGTTGGGCGTGTGGGACTTCGCCATCAGCAGGGCCGTCTCCAGCAGTGCGGCCGAACCCGAGCCGTTGTCGTTGATGCCCGGACCGGCGGTCACGCTGTCGAGGTGGGCCCCCGCCATCACGACGTTGTCCGTGTTCTCGCCCGGTAGCTCGGCGATCACGTTGTAGTCGGTGCGTGCCTCCGGCTCGAGCACCTCGATGAGTGCGGTGGAGCCGGCCTGGGCCAGCGCCTGGCCCGCGTCGAAGCTCGTGCCGACGACCGGCCCCGCCGCCTGGTAGGCGCCGAGCGTCGGGTTGACGACGCCGAATCGGTCACCTGGCCCGGCCGCGTCGCCCTGGTTCATGATCACGACCGCCTCGGCCCCGCTGGCCTCGGCGTTCTCGGCCTTGACCTGGAAGCTGCAGGTGCCGCGCTGGACGAGCGCGATGTCGCTGGATCCGCTGAAGTCGAGGCCGGCGAAGTCGCTCGCCTCACAGGCGCTGCTGTTGGCGCGGTCCCCTGTCAGGTTCACGTCCACGGGGATGACCGGACCCTCGACCGTGCCGAAGCCGGAGCCGGTCGCGATCGCATTGGGGTGCTCGGCCTCCGTCGGTGTGAGCTGTGTGAGCTCCGAGGGGTGGAAGAAGGTGATGGGCACCGGGTCGAGCGTGACCTCGTACCCGGCGTCCCTCAGCAGACCGGCGACGTACTCGACGCTCTCGGCGTAGCCCTCGGTGCCGGCGGCCCGCGAGTTCGGGTACACCGGGTCGTTGCTGTTGTCGGCGATCTTCTGGAACGCCTCCATGTGCTCGCGGACGCCCTCGAGCGTCACGCACTGCAGCAGCTTCTCGTAGGTGTTGTTGCTCCGGTTGTCGCAGGCGTTGCCCGGCGCGGCGGTGGCCGCTGTGGCGGGCAGCGCCAAGGCCAGCAGAACTCCGCTGCTGGTCAGGGCGATGGTTCGAGACATCGTCCGTCGTGCGGACGCGGTCCGTCGTTCGCTCACGCTCGGTCCCTTCGATCAGTGATCGGTGACGGGGCCTGCCACCGATGCCGACTCCGTTGTCGGCTTCCTGGACCTCACCGCGTCGATGCGCAGTTGCATAGAGCCAGTTCTCGGACACGCCGTGTCAGGTAGAGCAGCGGTAGGGCTTGCTTTCGCCCTGTTCGCGCCGCAACACGCCGTTGACCTGGCCTTTCGCCTCCACTCAAGTTGGCGACACGCCGGAGGCGCAGAGTTACATTCTGTGTTCACAGCCAGCGTATCGTGATGAATTGAACACTCAACGTGACGTCCGCAGGTCTGGGTGTGGTCATGCGGCAGTCATCGTGACGCCGCGACCGCTTGCGCCGTAGTCCACGGGGAAGCGGGCGTCGTGCTGCCGTCCGGGCGCGAGAAAGCTCAGCAATCGCTCCCCTCCCGCGTGGACGTCGTCCCGCTCGGTGGTTCGGCGACGTCCGCACCCCCGCTCGGGCTGCAGCGGACCGTCAACGGCTCGGCGGGCCGGGAGGCGGGCGGGTCCCCGTTCGCCTCGGCCGGCAGGCCCCCGTCGCTACCCCTCGTCGAACAGCTCGACGACCTCGTCGGCGGTTCCGGGGAGGTACAGCGGGACCACCGACACCATCCACTCGGGACGACGTCCGTCGACGGCGACGGCCAGGTCCCAGGCCGCCCGTGCCGTCAGCGGGCCGAAGCAGCCGTCATCCCCGTCCTCGCCGACGTCGACCTCGACGAGCCACTGGTCGGAGAGGTCGGCCGCGAGCTCGGCGAAGACCGGCTCGGCGTCGTCGTCGGGCTCGGGGGCGTCGGCCTGGACGGGATAGATGAGCGCCATGGCTGCACGCTATGGGCAGGACCGTCCGTGGTGCCTCTTCTGGCGCTCGCCGAATTGCCGGCAGGTGCCGTCCGGACCGTCAGTTCAGAGCTGGATGCCCCGGGTCAGCGCGCCGTCGACGACGAGGTTGGTCCCCGTCGTGAAACTGGAGACCGGGCTGGCCAGGAAGGCGACGGCCCGGGCCATCTCCTCGGGAGTTCCCATCCGGCCGGTCGGGTTCAGCGTCAGCGAGTCGGCGAAGAGCTCCGGATCGCCCTGCTGGATCCCGTTCCAGATGCCGCCCTCGAAGTACGTGTTGCCCGGCGAGACGACGTTCGCCCGGACACCGCGCCCGGCCAGCTGGAACGCCAGCCCCGAGATGTAGCCGACGATCGCCGTCTTCATCGTCCCGTACGGTCCGGAGGCGAAGTCGGCTTCGCGCCCCGTGACGCTGGAGAGAGCGACGATCGCTCCGCGGCCGCTCGCCTCCAGGTGCGGTAGCGCCGCCTTCGATAGCCGCACCGTATGCATGAGGTCGACCTCGAAGGAGAGCCGCCAGTTCTCCTCGGTGTCCGGGACCGCCAGCGCGCTCACGTTGGCGACGACGGCGTCGAGGCCACCCATCCGCCCGGCCGCGGCGTCCACCCAGGCGGTGAGCGCCGGCCCGTCCGCGACGTCGACCTGGACACCGGTGGCCCGCCCCCCGCTCCGCTCGGCGAGGGCCTTCTCCGTCGCGTCGATCTCCGCGCCGTCGCGCGCGCAGAACTCCACGACGGCGCCCTCGTCGACGAACGCCTCGACGATCGCCCGGCCGATGCCGCGGGTGCCGCCGGTGACGAGCACGCGCGAGCCGTTCAGCTGCAGATCCATGACTGGTCTTCTCCCAGAGGTCAGAGCAGGGACGCCGCGCGGCTGCGCAGGTCGTCGTGCAGCCCGCCGAAGGCCGTGGCCGGCGGGAGGAGGGACTTGCGGGCCTTCACCACGGCGCTGTAGTTGGCGTCGACGACGTTGGCGATCGGCACCTCGACGATCTGCGAGAGCAGCTGGTAGGCGTCCATCGCGTGCAGGCCGTACAGCGCCCGGAACCAGTGCACGAGCTCGGTCTGGCCGATCCGCCACGCGTCCTCGAGTGGCCGGCTCGACCCCACGGTCATCCAGTGGGTGTCGTCCTCGAGTCGCGGCCATGCGGGGGCGCCGCCCTTGATCAGTTCGACGATCAGCGTCGTCGTCATGGCGCCCTCGACGGCCGTGCCGCAGGCCTCGCCCTCGCCCTGCCGGTAGTGCCCGTCCCCGATCGAGAACAGCGCCCCCTCGACGTTGACGCCCAGGAAGCAGGTGGTGCCGGCCCGCATCTGGGGTGAATCCATGTTGCCGCCGAAGCGCTCGGGCACCAGGGAGCTGCGCACCTCACCGCCCGACGGGGCGACGCCGACCGTGCCGAGCATCGGCTCGACGGGCAGATCGATGCGCAGGTCGCTGTGCTGCGCGGCGAAGGTGACCGTGTTGCGGGACCGGTCCAGCTCGTAGATCCACGTGGTGTCCGGCAGCGGATCCTGCAGGGTGGCCACCCGGTCGGTGCTGGTGAGCCCGCCGAAGAACGGGATCGCGGCCGACGCGCCCCAGTCGCGCGCGGGCTCCATCGCCACGAAGTGCAGCGCCAGGGTGTCCCCCGGCTCGGCGCCCTCGACGTAGAAGGGTCCGGTCTGCGGGTTGACGTAACGCAGGTCCACCTTCTCGCTCGACAGGTCCGTGGCCGCGCGCAGGGCCCCGCCGAACGCATCGTCCGACCACAGCCGCAGCGCCGTGCCGGGCGTGACCCGCCGCAGCGGTGCCACACCGCCGAAGGTGAACGCGTACTGCTCGAACGTGGGCACGACCTCGACGACGTCCATGCCGCACCCTAAGGAAACCGCAGGTCAGCGTGCAATGGCTGCCCGGCAGTCAGCTGCGCAGGCGGACCCGCTCCGGCGTCAGCTCGGCGATCGACGTGACGCCGAGAAGCTGCATCGTGCGGGCGATGTCGCGGGCCAGGATGTCGGCGGCCCGCTGCACGCCCCGCTCGCCGCCGGCCATCAGCCCGTAGAGGTAGGCCCGGCCGATGAGACAGGCGCGGGCGCCGGAGGCCACAGCGGCGACCACGTCCGCGCCGTCGAGGATGCCGCCGTCCAGGTACACCTCGGCCCGGTCCCCGACGGCATCCACGATCACCGGCAGTTGCTCGAGCGGCGTCGGGGAACGGTCCAGCTGGCGACCGCCGTGGTTGGAGACGACCACGGCGTCGGCGCCGGCGTCGACCACGGCGCGCGCGTCGTCGGCGTCCAGGATCCCCTTCACGATGAGCGCGCCCGGCCAGCTCGCCCGCAGCGCGCGCACGTCGGCCAGGACGGCAGCCGGCTCGAACACACGGTCCACGAGTTCGGCCACCGTGCCGCCCCAGGAGCGCAGCGAGGCGAATTCCAGCGGCGGTGTGGTGAGCAGATCGACCCACCAGCGGGGGTGCAGGGCCGCGTTGACCACCGTCCGCGCGGAGAGTGCGGGCGGGATGGTGAACCCGTTGCGCACGTCGCGCAGTCTCGGTCCGGCCACGGGGGTGTCCACGGTCAGCACGAGCGCCTCGTAGCCGGCTGCGCGAGCCCGCTCCACGAGAGCGGCGCTGGCCTCCCGGTCGCGCCACAGGTACAGCTGGAACCACCGCCGCCCCCCGGGCGCCGCGTCGGCCAGCGCCTCCAGCGACGTCGTCCCCATGGTGGACAGCGCGTAGGGGACACCGACCCGCTCGGCGACCCGGCCGACGGCCGACTCCCCCTCCGTGTGCATGAGACGGGTGAACCCGGTGGGCGCCAAGACCAGCGGCAGGGCGGAGCGGGTGCCCAGCAGCGTCGTCGACGGGTCGACCACGGAGACGTTCCGCAGCACCCGCGGCCGGAACTCCACCCGCTCGAACACCTCGCGCGAGCGCCGCAGGCTGATCTCCGCCCCGGCGGCGCCGTCGGTGTAGTCGAAGACAGCGCGGGGCACCCGCCGGCGAGCGATCTCCCGGAGGTCGCCGATCGTGGCCGCCCGCGCGAGCCGTCGTTCGGTCGCGTTCCCGGACGGGCGTCGCGGCCTCACCAGTTCCTGGAGCTCCTGCCAGCGGGGCAACCGGCGCTCGACCACGGTGTGCACTTCCTTCCTCCGGCGACCCGAGTGCCGCCACCCTGCCAGGAGCTCGATCGCGCGGGACATCAGTTCACGCGGGTGGCGCGCACGCTGAGCGGCTCGGCGCCGGCCGGTTCGACGTCGATCAGCTCGCCGTCCGCGACGGGCTGGTCGACCAGCTCGTCCGCTCCAGATCCGGGGTTCTGCTCCGTCGGCAGCCAGCGGGCCCACCAGCGGAGGATGTGCTCGAACCGGGCCAGCCGGTGGCGGGGCCGCCCCGAGCGGCTCAGTTCGTGTCCCTCCCCCGGGAAGAGCAGCAGCTCCGAGGGGACGCCGCGGCGCTTGAGCTCGACGTAGAGCCGGGCACCCTGCTCGACGGGGCAGCGCCAGTCCTCCTCGGAGTGGACGACGAGGGTCGGCGTGGTGATCCCGGGGGCGTTCGTCATCGCGCTCTGCGCCGCCAGCCGGTGGGGATCGGTCCCGAGGTACTGGTCGGGAAAGACCCAGCCGATGTCGGACGAGCCGACGAAGCTCACCGGGTCGAGGAACGCCCGCTCTACGACGGCACCGGCGAAGCGGTTGGTCCGCCCGATCAGCAGGGCGGTGAGATAGCCGCCGTAGGAGCCGCCCATGACCCCCACCCGGTCGGCGTCGAGCGCCGGGTCCGCCAGGGCCGCGTCGAGGAAGGCCAGGACGTCACCGGCATCGAGCCCGCCCCAGCCGCCGCGGATCACCCGGCCGTGCTCGGCTCCGTAGCCGGAGGAGCCCCGCGGATTGCACTGGACCACCGCATACCCGGCGGAGACGTAGGTCTGCATCTCGTCGAACAGGGTCCAGCCGTACTGCGCGAACGGCCCGCCGTGGACGGTCAGCAGCACGGGATGCGGACCGGGACCCGGCGGGGTGGTGACCCACCCGTGCACCTGATGGCCGTCCGGAGCCGGGGCCGTCCGCTCCGCCATCCGGTGCACGCGACCGGTCTCGCCTAGCGTCCGGCCGAATGCGGTGAGCAGCCGGCGCTGTCCGGGGGTGAGCGCGATCAGCTCACCGGCGGACCGGTCGTGCGCGACGACGGCCACGACGACTCCCCCGGCGGCCGCGAAGCCGCGGACGGTGAACGGCCCGTCGATCAGGGCCTCGGGCACGCCGCCGTCCAGCGGTACCCGCAGCAGCTCGACGCTGCCGCGCCGCTCGACGCCGACCAGCACCGCGCCGTCGACGACGACCGTGGACGATGTCTCGTCCCCGCGGTGGTGCTCCTCCGGGTCGAGCAGCGGCTCGAGGGCGCCGTCGCCGGCAACCCGGCACGGCACCGCCTGCCGGGCGACGAAGTCGACTCCCTCGGGGCCGAGGTCCGGCGTTGCCGTGACGTACAGCTCGTCACCGGCGTAGGCCGGCAGCGCGGTGTCGCCACGGCAGGCGGTCACCCGCCGCAGCCCGGACCCGTCCGGCCGGATGGCGTACACGTCTCGCACCAGATCGCGGTCGGCCCGCGGGTGGCGCGCGGACACGAACGCGAGCTCACCGCCGTCCGGGCGCCAGGTGACGTCCTCGCAGTCGGCGTCACCGGTGGTCACCTGCACCGGCTCCGGCAGCTGGGCGATGTCGTCGGCGAAGTCGGCCGGGAGGCCGAGCACGAAGACCTGGCTCGGCTTGTCGGCGAGGAACCCGACCCCGTCGCGCCGGTACTGCAGCGAGGTGATCAGCCGTGGCGCCTCCGCCTCGGCCCCCACGCCGTCGACCGTGCCGTAGCGGCCGGGCTCCGGCACCCGGGCGACGTAGGCCAGGCGACGCGAGTCCGGTGACCAGACCGGCGCCCCCGCGCCGAGGTGGTGCGAGGTGAGCGTGCGGGGCTCCCCGCCGGCGGTCGGCAGCAGCCAGATCTGCGGCTTCCCGCCCCGCTCGGCACTGAGGAAGGCCAGCCAGCGGCCGTCCGGTGAGAACGCCGGGGCGCTGTCGCGGGAACCGGAGGTCACCGGACGAGCCGGCGCGGACCCGTCGGTGGGCACCGCCCACAGCTGGCTCCGGTACTCGTCGGCCTCCAGGTCCGGACGGGCCACGGCGACGACGGCCATCCGGCCGTCCGGGGACACGGCCGGCACCCCCGGCGTGCGCAGGAGCGCGAGATCGTCAGGGCGCATGGCCCGCGACGCTAGTCCGTCCGGGGTGCAGGGCGCCGCGTGACCTCCGGACCCGCAGCGCTGGGCTCAGGACCGGATCGTCCGCGCGCGAATGGTGCTCACCAGCGCCAGGCTGCCCAGGAGCGGCAGCGTCGCAAGCAGCAGCAGGCTGCGATCGAGACCCAGGACCTCCCCCATCCCGCCGACGACCGCGGAGCCCACGCCCCCGCCCACGAGGAAGACCAGCGTGGCGATGCCCAGGGCCACGCCGCGGACGTCCGCCGCCACGGCACCGCCCACGGCGGCCATGAGGGCCGGCTGGCCGAGACCGAAGGCCAGCGTCACGAGGACCACCGCCGTCACGAGCACAGCCGCCGAGCCGCGCGCCGCTCCCACGGCGGCGACGACCATCGCCACCGCCGCCGTCGCGTCGGAGACGACGAGGGACCGGGCCGGCCCGAGGCGCGCGAGCAGTGGACCCGCGAGACGCGGAGCGAGGAAGCCGGTGACGGCACTCGGTACGAGCGCCAGTCCCACCTGCAGCGGCGTCCACCCGCGCACGGCGAGGACCGCCGGAACAGCGATCAGCAGAGCGAACCAGGCCGCCGGCACGGCCGAGGCGGCCAGTGCGCTGCGGACGACGACGGGCTCACGGACGACTCGCCGCGGGAGGAAGCCCTCCGGGCGGCGGCGGACCCGGGCCGCGACGGCGGGCACGCCGAGGCCCAGCAGCAAGGCCCCCACCGTCGCCACCAGGACTCCCGAGGCAGGCGACTGCACGAGCAGCACCAGTCCGGCCGCCGTGGCGGCCACGAGCACCGCGCCCAGGACGTCGAGCCGGGCACCCGTTCCCTGCGTCGGCAGGGCTCGCCACAGAGCGGGGACGACCAGGAGTCCGAGCGCGGGAAGCGCGACGACTGCCCGCCAGCCGGCCAGATCGGCCACCAGGCCACCCGCCAGCGGGCCGAGTGCGCTCACGGCGGCTGCCGTCCCGGCGACCTGACCGAGGGCGGTGGTCCGGACGGCGCCCTCGTAACGGGCGCTGACGATGGCCATGCCGAGGACGGGCACCGCGGCCGCTCCCATGCCCTGCAGCACCCGAGCGGCCAGCAGCACCTCGATGCTGGGCGCGAAGCCTCCGAGGACCGCGCTGCCGGCCATCAGGCCAACCCCTACCAGGAGGGGCAGGCGGATGCCCGCCAGGTCAGCAGCCCGGCCGTAGATCGCCGTCGCCACCGCGAGCATCAGGGCGTAGAGGCTGATGACCCATGAGACCCCGCCGGTCGTGAGGTCGAGGTCGGCCGCGATCGCCGGCAGCGTGACCGCGACGGCTGCGCTGCCCATCCCGGCGAGGCCGAAGAGCAACCCGACGAGCCCGGCGACGCGGCCGGCGTCCGTCCCCTCACCCACGGAGACGAGTCAACCGGCCGCGGCCGACGTCTGTTCCGCCGCCGCTCAGCGGCGGCTGCGCTCCTCGCCGGATTCGTCGGCGATGCGGGCCTCGGCAGCGGCCGCGGCCTCGGGACCCCCGGTCGGGACGGACTTCGCCGTCTCGGGGTCGATGTCCGGCGGCCCGGCGCTGGCGAGCTGACCGCGGGTCTTCACCAGGCTGGCCACCGTGGCGACGATCAGCACACCCAGGATGATCGACAGCGAGAGCCAGATCGGGATGTGCGGCACCGCCTCGATGGGCTCGCGCTCGCCTGCGAACGGCAGCTGGTTCTCGTGCAGCGCCTCCAGGATCAGCTTGACGCCGATGAAGGCCAGGATGACCGCGAGTCCGAGCGAGAGGTACACGAGCCGCTTCAGCAGGCCGCCGAGCAGGAAGTACAGCTGACGCAGGCCCATCAGGGCGAAGACGTTGGCCGTGAAGACGATGAACGGCTCCCGGGTCAGGCCGAAGATCGCCGGGATGCTGTCCAGCGCGAAGATCAGGTCGGTCGTCCCGAGCGCCAGGATGACCACGATCATCGGCGTCCACATCTTCTTGCCGTTCTCGCTCACCCGGATCTTCGCGCCGTGGTAGTCCTTCGTGATCGGCAGGATCTTGCGCATCCGCCGGATGAAGGCGTTCTCCTCGTAGTCCTCGTCCTCGCCACGGTGCTTGACGAGGTTGACCGCGGTGTAGATCAGGAAGACGCCGAAGATGTAGAAGACCCACACGAACCGCTCGATGACCACGGCACCGATCAGGATGAAGATCCCGCGCAGGACCAGGGCGATGATGATGCCGATCATCAGCGCTTCCTGCTGGTACTTCCGTGGCACCTGGAAGCGCGCCATGATGATCACGAAGACGAAGAGGTTGTCGACCGAGAGCGAGTACTCGGTGAGCCAGCCCGCGTAGAACTCCGTGGCGTAGGTGCCATTGGTGAACGCCAGCATCAGGACGCCGAAGATCAGCGCCAGGCTCACGTAGAAGCCGACCCAGAGACTGGCCTCCTTGATGGAGGGCTCGTGCGGTCGACGAGCGACGATGGCGAGGTCGGCGAGCAGCAGGACCGTGAGCCCCACGAACGTCGTGATCTCGAACCAGACGGGTAGCTCCATGCGGTGGGTTCCTCCGGGGGACAAGCAGTCTCAGCACCGGAGGTCTCTCCCACCGCACGCCGGCGGGCGCGCGACCGGCAGCACCGGAGGCCATGGGACCTCGTGATGACGACGCTGCCGCGGGGGGATACTCCCCTCCTTCGCATCCCCCCGGCGGCCGCGATCGTCAGTGTTCGCGTCGGCCCGGGTTCGCGGCGCTCACGCTACCTGCTCGGTCGGTGTCGGACTCGCTGGACGCCCGGAGGGAGTCCACCGGCGTCTCCTCACCGGCCGACAGGGATGTCGGGTCGGCCGCTGCCACCTCGGCGACGAGGTGCTCACGCCGGTCGTGGCGGACCCGCCAGAGGCTGGCCACGGTCGTGACCACCAGCGTCGCGAGGATGACGAGCAGGGACACCGTGATCGACACCTCGGGGATCACGGTGACGTGCTCGCCGCCGTTGATGAACGGCAACTCGTTCTCGTGCAGCGCGTGGATGACGAGCTTCACGCCGATGAAGCCGAGGATGACCGCGAGGCCGTAGGAGAGGTAGACCAGCCGGTCGAGCAGCCCGTCGATGAGGAAGAACAGCTGCCGCAGCCCGAGCAGCGAGAAGGCGTTGGCGGCGAAAACGAGGAACGTCTCCTGGGTGAGGCCGAAGATCGCCGGGATCGAGTCGACGGCGAAGATGACGTCGGCCGTCCCGATAGCGATCAGGGCGATGGCCAGCGGGGTGAGGAACCGCTTGCCGTCCAGCTTCACGGTCATGCGGTCGGAGTGGTACTCGTCCGTGGTCCGCAGGCGCTTGCGGGCGAACCGGAGGACGGCGTTCTCCTTGTAGTCGTCCTCGTCCTCGTGGCCGCCGCTGCGGGCCTGCATCCACGCGGTGTAGATCAGGATCGCGCCGAACAGGTAGAAGACCCAGCTGAAGTTCGCGATGGCCGCCGCCCCGACGACGATGAAGACGGTCCGCAGGGCCAGCGCGAACGTGATGCCGAAGAGCAGCACCTTCTGCTGCAGCTCCCGTGGCACGCCGAACGCGGCCATGATCAGGACGAAGACGAAGAGGTTGTCGACCGAGAGGCTCTTCTCGGTCACGTAACCGGCGAAGTACTCGCCGGCGAAGCCGGCGCCCCAGCCCCACCAGACGAGGAAGCCGAACACGATCGCGATGCCGACGTAGAGCGCCGACCACATCGCGGACTCGCGCAGCGTCGGTGCGTGCGGCGTGCGCACGTGACCGACGAGGTCGAAGACGAGCATGCCCACGATCGCAGTGACCGTGACAGCCCATACCCAGAAGGGCACGTCCAAGGTTCAGTCCTCCGGAGACTCGGCGGCGCGCTCGCGCCGCTCAGGGTCGGTTCCGGAGGTCTCTCCCGTCGCCTGGCGTGACGACCGGCAGCGCCGGAGATCCGTGGGGACCTCGTACTGACGACGCTGCCGCGGCGGGATACTCCCCTCCACAGCAGAACCACGTGCCCGTTCCCGGGACGCGTGGTCCTCACGTCGCCAACGGTCGTACCCGCTGCCTTGTTCCCGGCCGCGCTGCTCCTCTCAGGCGTGGGCGGCGTCGAGCTGGCGAAGCTCCTTCTTCAGCTCGGTCAGCTCGTCGCGCAGCCGCGCGGCGACCTCGAACTGCAGCTCCCGGGCAGCAGCCAGCATCTGCTCGTTCATCTGCGTGATCAGGTCGGCGAGTTCGGCGCGTGGCAGGCCCTGGACATCGATCGACCCGGCCTTGCCGGCCTTCTTCTTCGACGAGAGACCAGGGACCGGCGACTTGCCGCGGGACTGCTGCCGCCCGGAGCCGCCGATCAGCTCGGCGGACTCCGAGTCCTCGGCCTCGCGGTAGATGCCGTCGAGGATGTCGACGATCTTCTTCCGCAACGGCTGGGGGTCGACGCCGCGCTCGGTGTTGTAGGCGATCTGCTTCTCGCGGCGGCGGTTGGTCTCCTCGATCGCCAGCGCCATCGACGGGGTGACCTTGTCCGCGTACATGTGCACCTGGCCCGAGACGTTGCGCGCCGCACGGCCGATGGTCTGGATCAGCGACGTGCCCGACCGGAGGAAGCCCTCCTTGTCGGCGTCGAGGATGGCCACCAGGGACACCTCGGGCAGGTCGAGGCCCTCGCGCAGCAGGTTGATGCCGACCAGCACGTCGTACTCGCCCTGCCGCAGCTCCCAGAGGAGCTCCACGCGCCGCAGGGTGTCCACCTCGGAGTGCAGGTACCGGACCTTGATCCCGAGCTCGAGCAGGTAGTCGGTGAGGTCCTCGGCCATCTTCTTGGTCAGCGTGGTGACCAGGATCCGCTCGTCCTTCTCCGTCCGGATGCGGATCTCGTGCACGAGGTCGTCGATCTGCCCCTTGGTCGGTTTGACCACGACCTCCGGGTCGATCAGCCCGGTCGGGCGGATGACCTGCTCGACGAATTCACCGCCGGTGCGGCCCAGCTCGTAGTTCCCGGGCGTCGCCGACAGGTAGACCGTCTGGCCGATGCGGTCGGTGAACTCCTCCCACTTCAGCGGGCGGTTGTCCATCGCCGAGGGCAGCCGGAAGCCGTGTTCGACGAGCGTCCGCTTGCGGCTCATGTCGCCCTCGTACATGCCGCCGATCTGCGGCACCGTCACGTGCGACTCGTCGATGACCAGCATGAAGTCGTCGGGGAAGTAGTCGATGAGACACGAGCCGGCGCTGCCGGGCGCGCGGCCGTCGATGTGCCGGGAGTAGTTCTCGATGCCGGAGCAGAAGCCGACCTGGCGCATCATCTCGATGTCGTAGGTCGTGCGCATGCGCAGCCGCTGGGCCTCCAGCAGCTTGCCCTGGCGCTCCAGCTCGGCCAGCCGCCCCTCGAGCTCGGCTTCGATGCCCCCGATCGCCCGCTCCATGCGCTCGGGGCCGGCGACGTAGTGGGTGGCCGGGAAGACGAAGAGCTCCTCGACCTCGCGGACCACCTCGCCGGTGAGCGGGTGCAGGTAGTACAGCCGCTCCACCTCGTCGCCGAACATCTCGATCCGGCAGGCGAGCTCCTCGTAGACCGGGAAGACCTCGATCGTGTCGCCGCGCACCCGGAAGGTGCCGCGGGTGAAGGACAGGTCGTTGCGGGTGTACTGCTCGGTGACCAGCGTGCGGAGCAGCTCGTCGCGGTCGCGGGACTCCCCCAGCCTGATCTTGAGCGCCCGCTCCACGTACTCCTGCGGGGTGCCCAGGCCGTAGATGCAGGACACGGTGGCCACCACCACGACGTCCCGGCGCGTGAGCAGGCTCTGCGTCGCCGAGTGCCGCAGCCGCTCGACCTCGTCGTTGACCGAGGAGTCCTTCTCGATGTAGGTGTCGGTCTGCGGGACGTAGGCCTCGGGCTGGTAGTAGTCGTAGTACGAGACGAAGTACTCGACGGCGTTGTTCGGCAGCAGCTCGCGGAACTCGTTGGCGAGCTGGGCCGCGAGGGTCTTGTTCGGCGCCATGACCAGCGTCGGGCGCTGCACCTGCTCGATGAGCCAGGCCGTCGTCGCCGACTTGCCCGTACCGGTGGCACCGAGCAGGACGACGTCCTTCTCCCCCGCGTTCACCTTCTCGGCCAGCGCCGTGATGGCCGCGGGCTGGTCGCCGGAGGGCTCGAACTCGCTGACGACCTGGAACCGCCCCTGCGTGGGCCGGATCTCCGTGGATGTGGGCACGGGGAAACGGTACGACGGCGGTGTGACAGAACGGGCCCGAGCGGTTCCGTGGGCCGACTGGTGCGCCCGGGGCCATCCGGAACTCATCCGCTACTTGTCCTCGACGGCGGCGCCCCCCTAGCGTGCCTGGTCGCAGGAGCGGTTCCAGACCGGGGACCAGCGCCACCCGGAGTTGCCGGGCGAGGTCGGACCCCGGATCGCGGCGTCCGGCCCCCCGGGGTCGTCCATCGCCCGCCCGGCGCGGTTGCCCGCCGCGGCCCGTCGGACCTGCGCACGACGCCCCCCGCGGCCCGACCGCGGGGGGCGTCGTCGTCCCCGGACGAAAGGGTCGCGCCTCACAGGGAAGTCAGGTGTGCGCAGCCTCGCGCCAGGGCACGACAAACCCCTGTCCAGCCCCACCATGCTTCCTCCGCGAAGATCGCCGGAGAGACCCATCGGCCCCCGGCACGGGGCCACCAGCGCAGGAGGAACACCCAGGATGACCCAGGTCTGGCCCGGCAGTGCCTACCCCGTCGGGGCCACGTACGACGGCACCGGCACCAACTTCGCGATCTTCAGCGAGGTCGCCGAGAAGGTCGAGCTGTGCCTCTTCGACGAAGCGGGGAACGAGGAGCGCATCCGCCTCCCCGAGATGGACGGGTACGTCTGGCACGCCTTCCTCCCCGGCATCCATCCCGGCCAGCGCTACGGCTTCCGGGTGCACGGCCCCTACGACCCCGCCGAGGGCCAGCGCTGCAACCCGAACAAGCTGCTGCTCGACCCGTACGCCAAGGCGATCGACGGCCAGATCGCCTGGCACCCGTCGGTCTTCGGCTACGACTTCGAGACCAAGGAGCGCAACGACGAGGACTCGGCACCGCACATGCCGAAGTCCGTCGTCGTCAACCCGTACTTCGACTGGGGCGTCGACCGCCCGCCGAAGACGCCGTACAACAAGACGGTCATCTACGAGGCCCACGTCAAGGGCCTGACGATGACCCATCCGCGGATCCCGGAGGAGTTGCGCGGCACCTACGCAGCCATCGCGCACCCGGCGATCATCGAGCACCTCACCGAGCTGGGGGTCACCGCGATCGAGCTCATGCCGGTGCACCGGTTCGTGCAGGACGACACCCTGCAGCAGAAGGGCCTGCGCAACTACTGGGGCTACAACACGATCGGCTTCTTCGCGCCGCACGACGAGTACGCCAGCGACACCACGGCGGGTCAGCAGGTGCAGGAGTTCAAGGGGATGGTGCGGACCCTGCACGAGGCCGGCATCGAGGTCATCCTCGACGTCGTCTACAACCACACCGCCGAGGGCAACCACCTCGGTCCGACGCTGTCGTTCAAGGGCATCGACAACCAGGCCTACTACCGGCTGGTCGAGGACGACAAGCAGTACTACATGGACTACACCGGTACCGGGAACACGCTCAACGTCCGGACGCCTCAGTCGCTGCAGCTGATCATGGACTCGCTGCGCTACTGGATCACCGAGATGCACGTCGACGGTTTCCGCTTCGACCTCGCCTCCACCCTGGCCCGCGAGCTGCACGCCGTCGACCGGCTGGCTGCGTTCTTCGACCTGGTGCACCAGGACCCGATCATCAGTCAGGTCAAGCTCATCGCCGAGCCGTGGGACGTCGGCGAGGGCGGCTACCAGGTGGGCAACTTCCCGGCGCTCTGGACCGAGTGGAACGGCAAGTACCGCGACACGGTCCGCGACTTCTGGCGGGGCGAGGGCGGGACGATCGGTGAGTTCGCCGACCGGATCTCCGGGTCGTCGGACCTCTACCAGCACTCGGGGCGCCGTCCGATGGCAAGCATCAACTTCGTCACCGCGCACGACGGCTTCACCCTCAACGACCTCGTCTCCTACAACGAGAAGCACAACGAGGCCAACGGCGAGGACAACAACGACGGCGAGAGCCACAACCGCAGCTGGAACTGCGGGGTCGAGGGGAAGACCGACGACCCGGAGATCCTGCAGCTGCGGGCGCAGCAGCGCCGCAACTTCATCACCACGCTGATGCTCAGCCAGGGGGTGCCGATGCTGCTGCACGGCGACGAGCTGGGGCGGTCGCAGGGCGGCAACAACAACGGCTACTGCCAGGACTCCGAGCTCACCTGGATCGACTGGGAGAACGTCGACGAGGGCCTGCTCGAGTTCACCAAGGCCGTCACCAAGCTCCGCAGCGAACACCCGACGTTCCGCCGTCGCCGGTTCTTCCACGGCCGTCCGGTCCGCCGAGGACTCGGCGATCCCGTGCCGGACATCGCCTGGCTGACGCCCGCGGGCGAGGAGATGACGGAGGACGACTGGGACGCCGCCTACGCCAAGTCGCTGGCCGTGTACCTCAACGGCGTCGGCATCCGGGAGATGGACGAGCGCGGCGAGTACGTCACCGACGACCACTTCTTCCTGGCGTACAACGCCTCGCACGAGCCACTCGACTTCACGCTGCCCAGCGACGACTACTGCCAGAACTGGACGACGGTCCTGGACACGGCGGAGATGAACGAGGTCGAGCCCGTCGAGGTCAAGCCGGGCGACACGGTCACGGTGCAGGGGCGCTCGATCGTCGTCCTCACCGGCCCCGCGCTGTGACGGAGGACGACCGCCGGCGCGTGCCGGCCGCCACTTACCGCCTGCAGGTGCACGCCGGGTTCCGCCTGGAGGACGCCGCGGAGGTGGCCGGCTACCTGGCCGACCTCGGGGTGACCCACGCCTACTCCTCTCCCCTGCTGCGCTCGGCCGAAGGCAGCAACCACGGCTACGACACCGTCGACCACGCGCACATCGACGAGGCCCGCGGCGGGCGGGCCGGCTTCGACCGGTTCGTCGCCGGCCTGCACCAGCACGGGCTCGGTCTGGTGCTGGACCTCGTCCCCAACCACATGGGCGTCGACGACCCCGCGGCCGCGCCCTGGTGGTGGGACGTGCTGAAGCACGGCCAGGACAGCGCGCACGCGGCCGCCTTCGACATCGACTGGGAGTTCGGCGGCGGCAAGGTCCGCATCCCGGTCCTCGGCTCGGCGGACGACGTCCAGAAGCTGGAGGTGGTCGACGGTGAGCTGCGGTACTACGACAACCGCTTCCCGATCGCGCCGGGCACCGGAGCCGGCACCCCGCAGGAGGTGCACGCCCGCCAGCACTACGAGCTGGTCGACTGGCGCCGGGCCGACGCCGACCTGAACTACCGCCGGTTCTTCGCCATCAACACCCTGGCCGGGCTGCGCGTCGAGGACCCGGCCATCTTCGACGCCACCCACGAGCTGGTCCTGCAACTGGTGGACGACGGCGCCGTCGACGGCCTGCGGATCGACCACCCCGACGGCCTGGCCGACCCCGAGGGATACCTCGATCGCCTCGCCGAGGCCTCCGGCAACCGCTGGACGGTCGTGGAGAAGATCCTCGAGCCGGGCGAGGACCTGCCGGAGTCGTGGCGGACCGCCGGGACGACGGGCTACGACGCCCTCGCCGAGGTCGACGAGGTGCTGATCGACCCCGCCGGCGAGGCGGCGCTGACCGCGCTGGACACCGAGCTGGCCGGCAAGGACGTCGACTACGAGCAGCTGGTCCACGACTGCAAGCGCGAGGTCGCCGACGGCATGCTCGGCTCGGAGGTCGCCCGGCTGGTCCGGGTCATCGGGAAGCTCGGGTGGGCGGGCAACAGCGCAGTCGACGTCGCCCAGCAGACCGAGGCGCTGGCCGAGCTGCTGGCCAGCTTCCCCGTCTACCGCAGCTACCTGCCCGACGGTCGCGAGCACCTCGACGCGACCGTCACCGCCGTCCGCAACCGCCGCCCGGACCTGGTCGCCGCGGTCGATGCCCTGCACTCCGTCCTGTCCTCCGCCGGGTCGGAGGCGGCGACCCGGTTCGAGCAGACCAGCGGCCCGGTCATGGCCAAGGGCGTGGAGGACAGCGCCTACTACCGGTGGGCGCGGTTCGTCGCGCTCAACGAGGTGGGCGGCGACCCGGCGCGCTTCGGCAGCACGGTCGCGGAGTTCCACGCCGCACAGCAGCGCCGCGCGGAGCGCTACCCCGAGTCGATGACGACGCTGTCCACCCACGACACCAAGCGCAGCGAGGACGTCCGCGCCCGCCTGGCCGTGCTCGCCGAGCTCCCGAGCGACTGGGCGCAGCTCGTCCGCACGCTGCTGGAGCGCCATCCGCTGGCGGACCGGCCGCTGGCCCACCTGGTGTGGCAGAACATCGTCGGCGCATGGCCGCTCTCCCGGGAGCGGGCGCAGGCCTACGTGGAGAAGGCCGCCCGCGAGGCCGGCACATCGACGACCTGGACCAATCCGGTGCAGGAGTTCGAAGAGCACCTGCACGCGCTGGTCGACGCCGCGTACGACGATCCCGCCACCACGGCCGACATCGACGCCTTCGTCACCCGGATCGCGCCGTTCGGCCGGTCGAACTCGATGAGCCAGAAGCTGCTGCAGCTGACGATGCCCGGCGTCCCGGACGTCTACCAGGGCACCGAGCTCTGGGACTTCTCGCTCGTCGACCCCGACAACCGCCGTCCGGTCGACTACGCCCTGCGCCGGAAGCTCCTGGCCGACCTCGACCGTGGCGAGATCCCGGCGGTCGACGACAGCGGCGCGGCCAAGCTGCTCGTGGTCTCGCGCGTGCTGCGTGCCCGCCGCGACCACCCCGAGTGGTTCGGCGGGTACGAGCCGGTCGGGGTCACCGGGTCGGCCGCCGAACACCTCGTCGCCTACGACCGCGGTGGAGCCGTCGTCGTGGCGACCCGCCTGCCGGCCGGACTGGCGGCCACGGGCTGGGGCGACACGGCCCTGCAGCTGCCCACCGGCGCCTGGCGCGACCTGTTCACCGGCGAGCGGGTCGTCTCCGACATGGACGGCCTGGCCGTCGACGCGCTGCTGACCCGCCTCCCCGTGGCGCTGCTCACCCGCGATTGATCGGGGACCCGGCGACCAGTGGACCCCTGCGTCCCGTTCGCGGACGTCTTCTGGGCCATACAGGTCCACTGGTCGCTCCAGCGACGGGCGGCCGCCGGTTCAGAAACGGATGGCGTCGATGACCTTGGCGCGGACGGCGATGATCGCGGGCAGCAGCCCGGCCAGAGCGCCGACGGCCGTGGCGGCGATCATGCCCTCGATCGCTGCGGCCACCGGGAATCCCGGCAGGTCCGCGATCGGGATGCCGTTGTTCAGCAGCTGTTCCAGCGGCAGGTTCCGGACGAGGACGATCGCGGCCCCGACCGCGAGGAGTCCGGCCAGCGCCGTGGCGCAGACGCTCTCCAGCATCACGGCGGCGAAGATGCGGCCGGACGTGGCACCGAAGCTGCGGCGGACCCCGATCTCGCGGATCCGCTGGCGGACGGTCACCAGCCCGATGTTGAGCACGCCGAGGCCGCCCAGGATCAGCACCACCACACCGGCACCCCGGATGGCGAGCCGCAGCATGGCGATGGTCTCCTCGGCACCCTGGGGGTCGGTCCGGTAGGCGTCGACCTGGACGCCGTCCAGCGCGAGGGCGAGATCGTGGCGGACCGTCTGCATGACCTGGTCGGTCTGCTCGGCCGGGACCCACAGCTCGAGCGTGCTCGGGCCGCCGTACATCGCCGTCGCGGGGTCCGCCGCCGTGGCCGCATCCCACGGACCGGTCGACCGGTCGATCCGATACGCGACCAGTTCCTCGCCGTAGCCCTCGCGGACGACGCCGACGATGGTCGCGGTGACCGGAGTCGGCCCGCCGATGACGACGGTGGGCCGGCCGGTGAGGTCCGGGACGCCGAGAGCGGCCATGAACGCCTCGTTGACGACCACCGCCGGGGAGAGGTTCTCGCGGTCCTCCTCGCGCAGCCAGCGGCCCTCGACCGGCTCGATCCGGTGCAGATCGCCGTAGTTCGGTGACACCCGGCGGGTCTGGACGGCCATGGTCCCGCCAGCCATCCGGAACCGGGTCTCGCCGTAGGAGATGGTGGCCGCGGTGGCGATGTCGTACCGCTCGACGAGGTCGGCGACCGCGGCGCCCCACTCCGCACCGTCCGGCGGCAGCCCGGTCGCGGGATCCCAGGCGTTGATGGCGACGGTCGCCGCCCGGCCCCCGGCCCGCTCCCCGAGCTCCTGCTGCACCTGGGCGACCATGAGCCCGAGCGCCGTCACGCTGGTCATGGCGAACACCGCGAGGAAGACGCCGACGAGCGAGAGCAGCACCCGGGTCTTGTGGACCCGTACCTCGTCCCACGCCTCGGCCAGCGTGCCCAGCACGCCGGTCACGAGCCCTCCTCGCTGGCGCTCGTCGGCCTCGTGCCGTTAGGTGCTCTGCTCATCGGTGACCTCGCAAGCTCGGTCACGTGCCCTCCTCGCTGGCGCTCGTCGGCCTCGTGCCGTTGGGTGCTCTGCTCATCGGTGACTTCGCGAGCTCGGTCACGCAGTCCCCCGGTCCGACGTCGCGGCCCCGAGCGCGCCGGCCTCGACCAGGGGCGACAGCCGGCCGTGGTCGAGCCGGAAGCGCCGGCCGGCCAGCGCCGCGACCGACAGGTCGTGGGTGATGGTGACCAGCGCGGCGCCGTTCTCCGCGGTCGCCTGCGCCAGCAGGGCCATGACCTGCGCCCCGGTCTCGACGTCGAGGGCTCCGGTGGGTTCGTCGGCCAGGACGACGCGCGGCGACCGGACCAGCGCGCGGGCGATCGCCACCCGCTGCTGCTCACCACCGGAGAGCCGCTCGGGCACCTGGTCAGCGCGGGCACCCAACCCCACCCGGTCGAGCATCTCCCGTGCCGTGCGCCGACGGCGCAGGTAGTCCCGCCCCCGGGCGTAGAGGAGGGGCGCGGCGACGTTCTCGGCCGCCGTGCGGCGCGGCAGCAGGTTGAACTGCTGGAAGACGAAGCCGAACACCTCCCCCCGGAGCCGCGACCGGCGGCGGGCCGACAGCCGGTCGGTCGGCTCGCCGTCCAGCAGGTAGCTGCCGTTCGTCGGGGTGTCGAGCAGACCGAGGAGGTTGAGCAGCGTGGACTTCCCCGACCCGGACCGGCCGACGATGGCGACGTGCTCGCCGGGGGCGACGTCCAGGTCGACACCGGTCAGGATCGGCAGGACGCTCTCGTCCGGGAGGAGGACCTCCCGGCTGATCCCCCGCAGCTGCAACAAGCTCATGCCGCCGCCTCGCTGGCGCTCGTCGGCCGCATTCGCCCGGCTGCTGTGCCCTTCGGATGAGCTCACGAGCTCGCTCATCCGTACGGCCCGCCCATCATCGGGTCCTCGACCGGGGTGTCGTCGGGCACCGGCACGAACTGCAGGACCTGCTCGCCCTCGGCCAGGCCTTCCCGCACCTCGATCTGGTCGCCGTCGGTGAGGCCGAGGGTGACCGGCCGCTGCTCCTCGGTCCCGTCGTCGCCGAGCACCCAGACGTTGCCGGTCTGCACCGTCCCCTGGACGGCGGTGATCGGGACGACGAGCACGTTCTCCGCGGTGCCGGCCTGCACGCGGACGGTCGCCCCCATGCCGGCGAAGACGGTGACGCCGGCGGGGACCGCGCATCGCGCCGTCGTCCCTCCGCCACCGCCGGTGCCGCCCGTCGGCGGCGGCGACGGTGCGTCCGGCGCGTCGTCGGCCACCGGCGCGCCCAGCGTGAGGCCCGTGCAGGTGAACGGCGCCGGGCCGCCCTGCACCTCGACCTCCGCGGTGGCGGGCGGGGCCAGCAGCCGGAACTGCTCGGCCTGCGTGAGGGTCGCGGTCACCGAGAGCGTCCCCGGGGAGATGGCCCCCACCTCGTCGCCGACGGCCACGACCTGGTCGACGAGGACGTCGAGGGTGCTCAACGTGCCGGCCGCCGGAGCGGGAACCGTCGCCGTGCGCACCCGCGGGGGCCGCGGGGTCGACGTCGGGTTGCCCTCGGCGTCGGTGCCCACGACGGGGTCGAGCTCCTCCTCGAACCGGATCTCGAGCAGCGCCTGGCCGGCCGTGACGGTGGCGCCCTTCGAGACCAGTACGCGGCGGACGGTGCCTGCGGCCGTGGCCTTCACCGGGACGGCGTCGTCGGCCACCACGGTGCCGGTGACCGAGACGGTGTTGGTGACGGTGCCCCGGCTGACCGGGACGGTCGGGGAGCCCAGTTCCAGCGTGGGCGCACCCGGACCGCCCGGGCCCGGGTCTTCGGTGCCCCCACGGAAGGCGAGGACGGCGAGCGCGACGGCGATCACGGCCCAGACCAGCAGCCGGAGTGCCGGGAAGACGACGGTGCGAACGACGGACATGCACGCTCCCTGCGCGCTCGGGTACCGATCGGTACCGGTAGGCGGGAAACGTAGTGGTCCGGGCTGCCGGCTGTCGTCACCCCGCGGACGGACGCGCCGGTACGACCTGGGATTGACCAGCCGCCTGACGGGCATGATCCGTCCGCCGTCCCCAACACCGCCCTTCCCCTGGAGGCCCCCGCATGTCCGCTCCCGTCGAGTTCGCCGTCTGGGCGCCCCTGCCCGAGCGGATGCGGGTCCAGGTCGACGGCGCCGTGCACGACATGCGTCGGGACGACGGCGGCTGGTGGCGGGCGCAGGTGGAGGCATCGCCGGAGGCCGACTACGGCTACCTGATCGACGACAACGACACGCCGCGTCCGGACCCGCGGTCGCGCCGCCAGCCCGGGGGCGTGCACGGCCTCTCCCGCCGCTTCGACCCGAGCGCCCACGAGTGGGGCGACGACGCCTGGACCGGCCGGCCGCTGGCCGGTGGCGTCGTCTACGAGATGCACGTCGGCACCTTCACCCCGGAGGGCACCCTCGACGCGGCGATCGGCCGGCTGGGCCACCTGGTGCGCCTCGGGGTCGACTTCGTCGAACTGCTGCCGGTCAACGGGTTCAACGGCACGCACAACTGGGGCTACGACGGCGTCCTCTGGTACGCGGTGCAGGAGGAGTACGGCGGCCCCGGGGCCTACCAGCGGTTCGTCGACGCCTGCCACTCCCAGGGCCTCGGCGTGATCCAGGACGTCGTCTACAACCACCTCGGCCCGTCGGGGAACTACCTGCCCGAGTTCTTCCCCATCAACGCCTCGGGCAGCGCGAACACCTGGGGCAACTCGATCAACCTGAGCGGCCCCGACTCCGACGAGGTGCGCCGCTACGTCATCGACAACGCGCTGATGTGGCTGCGCGACATGCACGTCGACGGGCTGCGGCTGGACGCCGTCCACGCGCTGGTCGACGAGCGCGCCACCCACGTGCTGGAGGAGATGGCCCAGGAGGTGGACAAGCTGTCGGTCGCCGTCGGCCGGCCGCTGACGCTGATCGCCGAGAGCGACCTCAACGACCCGCGCATGGTCACCCCGCGCGTGGCCGGAGGCATCGGCCTGACCGCGCAGTGGAGCGACGACTTCCACCACTCGCTGCACGCGGTGCTGACCGGCGAGGGGCAGGGCTACTACTCCGACTTCGCCGAGGCGGGTCTCGGCGGGCTGGCGAAGGTGCTCACCGGCGCCTTCTTCCACGACGGCGCCTGGTCGAGCTTCCGGCGCCGGCACCACGGCCGCCCGGTCGACACCGCCACGCTGCCCGGCTGGAAGTTCCTCGGTTACCTCCAGGACCACGACCAGATCGGCAACCGCGCCGTCGGCGACCGGATCTCGGCCACCCTCTCCCCCGGGCTCCTCGCCGTCGGCGCGACGCTGGTGCTCACCAGCCCGTTCACGCCGATGCTGTTCATGGGCGAGGAGTGGGGCGCGACCACGCCGTGGCAGTTCTTCACCAGCCACCCCGAGCCCGAGCTGGGCAGGGCCACGGCCGAGGGGCGCATCGGCGAGTTCGCCGAGCACGGCTGGGACGCCGACGTCGTGCCCGACCCGCAGGATCCGGAGACCTTCACCCGGTCCACGCTCGACTGGTCGGAGCTGACGCGGGAGCCGCACGAGCGCCTGCTCGCCGTCCACCGGTCGCTGCTGGCCCTGCGTCGCGCGCACCCCGACCTGGTCGACCCCGACCTCACCGCCGTGCAGGTCACCTGGGACGACGCCGACCGCTGGCTGGTCGTGCACCGGGGCTCGCTGCGGGTGGTGGTGAACCTCGCCCGGGAGCCGCGGGAGATCGACCTCGACCGCCCGGTGGCCGACGTCCTCTTCAGCACCGACGAACTGCCCACGGTGGACGGCGACACGGTCACCCTGCCCGCCGAGAGCGCGGCCGTGCTCAGCACCCGCTGACGTGCGCCGGCTCCTCCCCGATCCGGGGAACCTGGACGACGACGGGCTGATCGAGGCCTACCGGTTGCCTCCGGGGCGCTCGCTGCGGGTCAACTTCGTGGCCTCCCTCGACGGCGCGGTCACCGTGGACGGGCGCAGCGAGGGCCTCGGCTCCCCCGGCGACAAGCGCATCTTCCGCCTGCTCCGGGCCCTGGCCGACGCCGTCCTGGTCGGCCACGGGACGTCGTCGGCCGAGGGCTACCGGCCCCTCACCGCGGGCTCCGCCGTCGGCCGGCTGCGCACCGAGCTCGGCCGGCCGGCCACCGCGCCGATCGTCGTCGTCTCCCGCCGGGCGTCGCTCGACCCGGGCGACCGGCTCGCCGGCGCGCTCTCCCCCACGATCTGCGTCACCTGCGAGGCGGCCGATGCCGATCGCCGCGCGGCGCTCGCGGCGGCCGGCGTGTCGGTGCTGGTCTGCGGCGACGACGACGTCGACCTGCCGCTCGCCCTCGACGTGCTGGCCGAACGTGGCCTCGAGCAGGTGCTCTGCGAGGGCGGGCCGGCCCTGCTGCGGACGGCGCTGAGCGCCGGAGTGGTCGACGAGCTCGACCTGTCGATCGCGCCCGCCCTGGTGGGCGGTGAGACCCGGCTGCTCGACGGCGCCCTGCGGGATCCGGCCCGCCTCGAGCTCCGTCAGGTGCTGGAGGAGGACGGTGTGATGTTCACCCGCTACGCCGTCGCCGCCCCCGGAGCCCGGTAGCCGACGTCCTGGGCTCGACCCAGCGCCTCCAGGGTCTCCTCGACCGTCAGCAGCACGGTCGTCTCGATCGAGCTGAGGGCACCGCCGCCGCCGATGGCCAGTGCCACGGCGGCCATCGAGACGTTGTCCGGCGCCTCCCACAGGTTGACCCCGTCGTGGGAACCGAAGGCGTACCAGAACCCGTGCAGCTTTCCGCCCACCGACTCGATGTAGGCGGCCGCCGCCCTCCGGCGGTCCTCGGGCTGGGCGATCAGCATCGCCCAGGTCTCGGGGGTGTAGCTGAACCTCGTCAGGTACATGGGCATCGTCGTGCCTCCCGGTCGTCTCCGCAGCGCTCGACGCTAGGGGTCCGGCCGGGTGGCGTCGAGAGCCCTCGGCACGACGCCGGCGGGGCTACCGGACGACGGCGACGACGCCGCGGACGGCGCTCCCGTCCGGACGCGTCCAGTCCACCTCGACCACCCCACGGCCGGTGCCGAGAACCCCCGGTTCCGGTACCCGGACGAGCTCGACGGCGCGCGGCCCTCCATCGCCGGCCCACGAGCGGCCGACCGTGGGGTCGAGGGTGTCGCTCTCGCTCTGGTGCTGCGCCTCGACCGCGCCGGCCACGAACGCGAGCAGCTGCGCCGTCGCCACCGGATCGTGCTCCGCGTCGTAGATCCACCGGGTTCCGAGGGCGCCGTGCTCCGAGGTGCCGAGGAGTCCGCCCGCCGCCTCGTCCAGCGCCGCACCGCGATAGGTCAGCGGGACGAAGTAGGTCGTCGCCCCGGCCCCGCTGCCGTCGGTGACCAGCAACAGCTCGATCCCGACCTCACCGGCCGGGTCGTCCAGGCGGAACCCTCCGGCCCGGGACAGCTCCGGCGGCGCGCCCCTGTCCCGGTACCAGGGCTGTCGCGGCAGCCAGTTCCCGATCAGTTCCAGCTTGGTCGGCGCCATCGTCGTCCGGTGGATCGTGGCCATGCCGGCACCCTCGCACGCCGTGCCGGTCACGGCGCCTCGGGATGCCTCGGCGTCCGCCCTGCCCCTAGCGTCGCCACCATGACCGACGTCGACATCCGGCCGGCCACGCCGGCCGAGGCCGAGCAGTTGCTCGCCGACTCCCGGCGGATCTTCGCCGAATCCCTCACCCGCCATCGTGGCCTGTCCGCAGAGGAAGCAGCCGCGAAGGCCGCGGGGGACACCGCAGCGCTGCTCCCCGACGGCGCGGGGACACCGGGCCACCTGTTCCTCGCCGCCCGTCGCGAGGGGAATCTGACCGGTGGGGTGTGGGTGGCGATGCGCGGCCCCGACCGGCCGGACGCGGCATGGATCTACCACCTGTGGGTGGCGCCGTCCGAGCGCCGGCGCGGGCTCGGCCGACGGTTGGTCGAGGAGGCTGCGGACGCGGTGCGCGAGCGCGGAGCCCGCCACCTCCAGCTCAATGTCTTCGGGGACAACACCGGCGCCATCGCGCTGTACGAGCGGATGGGTTTCAGCATCACCGCTCAGCAGATGAGCCGGCCGCTGTCCGAGAGCTGAACCGCCGTCCTCGCGGTGTGGTCGTCGACCTCACCGCAGAACACGTGGTCGGCGACGGCGAAGGTGAGGTCCGCGATCATGGCCGGTCCAGCTCGACGGCTGCTTGGATGACGCGCATGGACCTGCCCGTGATGCCGCCGGTGAAGCCGATGCTGGCCAAGGCCGCCACCACGCTTCCTACCGGCGACTTCTTCTACGAGCCGAAGTGGGACGGGTTCCGCTGCGTCGTCTTCCGCGACGGCGACGAGGTCGAGCTGGGCAGCCGGAACGAGCGCCCGCTGACCCGGTACTTTCCCGAGGTGGTCGCCGCGGCGAAGGCCAACCTTCCGGAGAAGTGCGTCGTCGACGGCGAGATCGTCGTGCCCCGCGGCGACCGGCTGCACTTCGAGGACCTGCTCCAGCGCATCCACCCGGCCGAGTCCCGCATCAACCTCCTGGCCGAGCAGACGCCCGCGTCGTTCGTCGCCTTCGACCTGCTCGCCCTCGGCGACGAGTCGCTGCTCGAGACGCCCTTCGCCGAGCGGCGGGCCCGGCTCGAGACCGCCCTCGGCCGCGTCCGGCCGCCGGTCTACCTGACCAGCGTCACCCGTGACGCCGCCACCGCGGAGCGTTGGTTCGAGACGTTCGAGGGCGCGGGTCTCGACGGCGTCGTCGCCAAGGCCGCGGATCTCCCCTACGGACCCGACCAGCGGCTGATGAACAAGATCAAGCACGTCCGGACGGCGGACTGCGTGGTCGCGGGGTTCCGCTGGCACAAGAGCGGGCCGATCGTCGGATCGCTGCTCCTCGGCCTCTACGACGACGGGCAGCTGCAGCACATCGGCGTCGCGGCGTCCTTCCCGATGGCCCGCCGCGCCGAGCTGGTCGAGGAGCTGGCCCCGTACCGGGCGGAGGCACTGGACGGGCACCCGTGGCAGGACTGGGCCAACGCCCAGGTGCACCAGGACGGCGAGAACCGCATGCCCGGCGCGGTCAGCCGGTGGAACGCGAAGAAGGACCTCTCCTGGGTGCCGCTGCGCCCGGAACTGGTCGTCGAGATCAAGTACGACCAGCTCGAAGGCCGTCGTCTTCGTCACACCGGCCAGTTCCTGCGCTGGCGTCCCGACCGGGACCCGCTGAGCTGCACGTACGACCAGTTGGAGGTGCCCGTCCGCTACGACCTGGGCGAGGTCCTGACCGGTGGCGCGCCGCCCGATCGGGAGTGATCGCCTGCAGCTGCCAGGTTGGCCTCCTAGGCTCGTGATCATGCATCTGCACCGCGGCCGGCTGGCCGTCCCGTCGACCCTGCTCGCTGTGAGCCTGGTCCTGGCCGGCTGCACGTCGTTCTCCGACTCGGTCGGGGGCTCGGCCGGGGAAGAGGCCGCGGCGACCACCTCGGCCGCTCCGGAGCCCGAGGCCGCGCCCATCGAGTGGACCGACTGCAACGAGCAGATCCAGACGATCGTGGCCGGCCGGTCGGGCAGCGACCGGGACCTCTCGTTCGACTGCGGCCGGACCGAGGTGCCGATCAGCTACGACGAGCCGCAGGGCGCGACGCTGCCGCTGTTCGGGGTCCGCGTCGTCAGCGGCACCCAGACCGACCGCATCGGCTCACTCATGGTCAACCCCGGCGGGCCGGGCGCCTCCGGCGCCGACGCCGCCATCGGCCTCGCGCTCACGCTGCCCGAGGAGATCCTCGCCCGCTTCGACATCGTCGGCTTCGACCCGCGGGGCGTGGGTCTCTCCACCCCCGTCGAGTGCATCCCCGACGAGCGCCACGACGAGATGGTCGCCGCAGAGCCGCGCCCGGTGAGCGACGAGGACCTCGACGCCGCGTTCGCCTTCGCCCAGAAGATCGCCGACGGATGCGCCGAGGAGTACGGCGACGCCCTGGGCACGTTCAACACCGTCGACAGCGCCCGGGACCTGGACCGGCTGCGCGAGGCGCTCGGCGACGAGCAGCTGACCTACCTGGGCTACTCGTACGGCACCACCCTCGGCTCGACGTACGCCGAACTGTTCCCCGAGAACGTCCGCGCCATGGTGCTCGACGCCGCCGTCGACCCCGACACCGACCTGCGCGCGAACGCCGAGGAGCGGGCAGCCGGCCTGGAGGCCGGCTTCGACGCCTTCGCCGCGAACTGCGTGGGGCTGCTGGCCGGCTGCCCGCTCGGCGCGGAGCCCCGGCAGTTCGTCGAGCAGGTGCTGACCCAGGCCGCGGCCGCGCCGATCCCCAGCAGCGAGCCCGGGGAGACCCGGCAGGCCACACCGGGTGTGGTGCTGACGGCGATCCGGGCCGGCCTCACCGGCACCGAGTCCTGGCCGCAGCTCGCCCAGGCACTCGCCGCCGCGCAGGCCGGCGACTCGAAGGGCCTGTTCTCCCTCGCCGACAGCTACTCCGGGCGCCTGGAGGACGGCACCTACTCCAACCTCTTCGACGCCAACATCGCGATCAACTGCGCCGACCGGGAGGAGCAGTTCGAGGAGAGCGAGATCCGCGAGCTCGCCGCGGAGTGGAACGCGCAGTACCCGCTGTTCGGCGCCGGCTCGGCGATCGGGCTCTACACCTGCTCGCTGTGGGATGCCGAGCGCACGCCGCTGCCGGAGCGGGACGCCGACGGCAGCGCGCCGATCCTGGTGATCGGCACCTCCGGCGACCCGGTGACCCCGCTCCCGGGCGCGGTCGACCTCGCCGAGGACCTCGAGTCCGCCGCCCTGCTGACCTGGCAGGGGCAGGGCCACACCGCCTATCCCAAGACCGACTGCGTGACCGCGGCGGTCAACGCCTACCTCATCGACCTCGTCGTGCCGATGGACGGACTCACCTGCCCTGCGTGACACTCTGCGCTGGTCCACGGTGAGGGAGAGCAGTCGATGGCCAGCAGCAAGGACGCCGTCGTCCTCGACGTCGCCGGGCACGAGGTGCGGGTCTCCAACCCGGAGAAGCCGTACTTCGGCGACAAGGGCATCCGGAAGATCGACGTCGTCGAGTACTTCGTCGCCGTCGGCGACGGCATCCTGTTCGCGCTGAAGGACCGGCCGACGACGCTGGAGCGCTGGCCGGGCGGGGTGTTCGAGGGCGCCCGGATCTCCACCCGGGTGGACAACACCGGCGACGCCTTCTACCAGAAGCGGGTGCCGAAGAACGCCCCGCCGTGGGTGCCGACGGCGCACATCACCTTCCCCAGCGGGCGGACGGCGGACGAGATCGCGCCCGACTCGGTGGCCGTCGTCGCGTGGTGCGCCAACCTCGGCACGCTGACCTTCCACCCCTGGCCGGTGGACAAGACGGACGTCGAGTCGCCCAACCAGATCCGCATCGACCTCGACCCGCAGCCGGGCACCGACTTCTCCGACGCCGTCCAGGTGGCCCCGCACGTGCGCGAACTGCTCGCCGAGTTCGGCATGGAGGGCTGGCCGAAGACCTCCGGCGGGCGCGGGGTGCACATCTACGTGCCCATCCAGCCGCGGTGGACCTTCACCGAGGTCCGCCACGCGGTGATCGCGTTCGGCCGCGAGCTGGAGCGGCGCCTCCCCGACCGCGTGACGATGTCGTGGTGGAAGGAGGAGCGCGGCGAGAAGATCTTCATCGACTACAACCAGATGGCCCGGGACCGCACGATCGCCTCCGCGTACTCCATCCGGCCCAAGCCGCACGCCCCCGTGTCCGCGCCGGTCGACTGGGACGAGCTGCCCGACGTCTCACCGTTCGACTTCGACGTCCTCACCATGCCCGACCGCTTCCGCAAGGTCGGCGACAAGCACGCCGGCCTCGCCGGCTCCGCGTTCGGCATCGAGCCGCTGCTGGAGCTCTTCGAGCGGCAGGCGAAGGACGACGGGATGGGAGACCTGCCCTATCCCCCCGATTACCCGAAGATGCCGGGCGAGCCGATGCGGGTGCAGCCCAGCCGGGCCAGGCGCCCTACCAGCGAAAATACTTGATCCGGGCAGCTTGAGAGATCTAGCACAGCGCTCACTCGCCCGATAACCTTCGTCCGTGGTGATCCGGCTCGAGGACCTGCTGGCGTCCTTCCGGCGGCACCTGCGGGCCGCCGCGAAGGCGCCGCGGACGATCGAGCTGTACAGCCAGAGCGTCCGGTACTTCTCCCGGTGGCTGGTCGACCGCAGCCGCGAGCCCGTGCTCGACGAGCTGACCCGGCACGCGATCAGCGCCTGGCTGGCCGAACTGGCCGAGACCGCGGAGCCCTCGACCGTCGGCACACGGCTGCGCGGGATGCGCCGGTTCTGCCGCTGGCTGGTCACTGAAGGAGAACTGGAGAAAGCCCCCACCGACGGCATCGAAATCGCGACCTCACCCGAAAAGCCGGTCCCGATCCTGTCCGACGAGGAGATCGCCGCCCTGCTCAAGACCTGCGCGGTCCCCCGCGGGCGGCCCGGCGCCTTCGACCGCACCGTCTTCCTCGGTCGTCGCGACGAGGTCGTCCTCCGGCTGCTGCTAGACACCGGCGTCCGGGTGTCGGAGCTGTGCGGACTCGACCTGACCGACGTCGACCTCGACCGGGAACTCGCCTACGTCACCGGCAAGGGCTCCCGTCCCCGCGTGGTGCCGTTCGGGGCCAAGACCGCCCAGACCGTCGACCGCTACCTGCGGGTTCGCGCCCTGCATCCCTACGCGCGATCCTCCCGGCTGCTGCTGGGCCAGCGGGGCCCGATGACCCCCGACGGCGCCCGGGACGTGCTGCACACCCGCGCCGCGCAGGCCGGAGTCACCGACGTCCACCCGCACCGCTTCCGGCACACCTTCGCCCACCGCTGGCTCGCGGGGGGTGGGCAGGAACGCGACCTGATGATGCTGGCCGGCTGGCGCAGCGACGACATGCTGTCCCGGTACGCCGCCTCCACGGCAGTCGAGCGCGCGCACGACGCACACCGCCGCCTCCGTCTCGGAGATCGGCTGTGATCCGGTGAAGACGAGGACGGACGGCTCCGCCGGCGTGCACTAGGAACCGCCAACAGCCGTCCGCCCACGTGGTCGGTCAGTTGCCCGCGGCGCGGTAGGCCTCGAGCACCTCGTCCTTGATGCGGCCCCGCGGCGAGACCGCAAGGCCGTTGGCCGCGGCCCACGCGCGCACAGCGGCGGTATCGATGCCGTTCGAAGCCGACCGGCCGGCCCCTGCAGAGGCGCTGCGACGACCGCGGCGCGCCCGTGGGGTTCGGTCCCGGTCAGCCGCCGAGACCGCCTCGGGCTTGGGCTCGCCAGATTCGGCGGCGTCCACCGCGGATTCACCGCCCTCGGCTTCATCCTCCGCCATCGCCTCCCGGTCGGTCTCGGCCTCCTCTGCGACGTCCCCTTCGGACACCAGTTCAGGCTGGACCTCTTCGGACTCGTCCTCCTCGGACTGGTATTTCACCGACTGGTCTTCCTTCGACTCGTCTTCCGCAGCTTCGGCCGACGCGCGACCGGACGTCGACCACTTCAGCTCCATTTCCAGCTCGATCTCGTCGCCGTCGACCTCCACCTCGAGCTCCCAGTCGACTTGGTCGGTCACCGACAGCTCCAGTGTGCTGTTTCCCAGCTGCACGGCGACCTTGCCGTCCTCCCGCAGCCCCTCGGCCAACGCCGCGATGAGGCGGGCGGCCTCCTGCCGGCTCAGCGACTGCTTCTGCTGGACCTTCACATCGGACACGGCGTTCTCCGTTCATTCGAGCGCGCCGCGCGGTGCGACGGCTGAGCTGTTCCGGAGTACATCACCCCGCCTGGCCGGGAGCTCAGGATCTGGCGCTCCCGGAACCGGATGCCAGAGCGATTCCAGACTTCCCGATGGCGCGGAGGGAGGGGCCACCGCGCCTCGGAGGTTCAAAGCGAGGATGTCGTGACGGAGCTGAATACCGACGAACCATCAATCGGGCGATTGGCCGGTCAGTAGTCACGCTTCCTCGCACTGCTGTCCGGCAGCCCGCAGCCACCGTCGCCGGCGACGCGCCGTCAGCTCGGGCAGTTCGGGCCGGTGCTCGCGCACGGCATCGACCCGATGCGCTTGCTGCTCGCTGCCGCATGCCTGGTCCGGGGGGCCACGGCCGGCGTGGTGCTCCACGCGGACGGCGACTGCCAGGCCCTGCCCGGCCTGCAGGCGGATCGGCTCCTGGTCCCCGGCTTCCCCGTCCTGGCCGCCGCACGTGAACGGATCGGCGATGGGACCGTGTACTCGTCCTTCCTCTGGCCGGTGGGCGGCTCGCACGCCCCCGGCGGATATGTGCGCGTCACCGTCCTGGCGGCGCCCGAGGACCTGCCGCCGGGGCTGACCGCCGTGACCCTCCTGTCACCGACGCCGGATCTGCACGGGCTGACCCCGCGGGAACTGGAGGTGTTGGGGCCTCCTGGTCGAGGGTGCCTCCAACCACCAGATCGCACGCACACTCGTCGTCGCCCCACGGACAGTGGCCGCCCACCTGGAACACGTCCTCCTCAAGCTCGGGGCACCGACGAGGACACTCGCGGCCGTCCGCGCAGAGCGGGAAGGTCTATACGTTCCGGCCCCCTTGCGCGGGCGGGCATCCGGTCCTCAGCGTCACGGATCTCGACGGGCCGGTGACTGACCCGGACGGTCGCAGTCATCTCAAACGGACGTCAACTACGGGTGACTCGTCGCAGAGCTTCGCGGGCGGGAGGGCCGGCATGCCCAGGAGGGTGGGCTGGCCGCGGACCGGGCCCGTGTGCGAGTGGTCGATGTGGCTCCTCGGCGTGCTCAGCTGGAGGTCGCGGGCGGCCAGCGCGGTCTCGCCGTAGCCCTGGACGCACTCGGGGTCGGGCCCGTCGAGCGGCAGGCCGGTGAAGAACTTGGCCGCCATGCAGCCGCCACGGCAGGCGTCGAAGTGGGCGCACTTCGTGCAGGCGCCGCCGGTCTGCGGGCTGCGCAGGTCGGCGAACAGCTCGCTGTGCTGCCACACCTTCTGGAAGCCGCCCTCGTCGCGGACGTTGCCGGCGAGGAAGTTCTCGTGGATGGCGAACGGGCAGGCGTAGACGTCGCCGACCGGGTCGATCAGGCAGACCACGCGCCCGGCGCCGCACAGGTTGAGCCCGGGCAGGGCCTCGCCGAACGCCGACAGGTGGAAGAACGAGTCACCGGTGAGCACGTTGTCGCCGTTGGCCAGCAGCCACTCGTAGAGCTCGCGCTGCTGGGCCTGGGTCGGGTGCAGCTCGTCCCAGACGTCGGCCCCGCGGCCGGACGGGCGCAGCCGGGTGATCCGCAGCTGGGCGCCGAAGGAGTCGGTGAGCGCCTTGAACGCGTCGAGCTGCCCGGCGTTCTCGCGGGTGACGACGACGGAGACCTTGAAGTCCTTCATCCCGGCCTCGGCCAGGTTCTCCAGCGCCCGGGTGGCGGTGGCGAACGAGCCGGCACCGCGGACCCGGTCGTTCACCTCCGCCGTGGCGCCGTCCAGGGAGATCTGGACGTCGACGTAGTCGGTAGAGGCCAACTGGGCCGCCCGCGTCCTGTCCAGCTTGATGCCGTTGGTGGAGAACTTGACCCCCACGTCGTGGCCGATCGCGTAGTCGAGCAGGTGCCAGAAGTCCGGCCGGACGGTCGGCTCACCGCCACCGACGTTGACGTAGAAGACCTGCATCCGCTGCAGCTCGTCGATGACCGCCTCGGCCTCGGCGGTCGACAGCTCCCGCGGGTCGCGCCGTCCCGAGGACGACAGGCAGTGCACGCAGGCCAGGTTGCAGGCGTACGTGAGCTCCCAGGTCAGGCAGATCGGGGCGTCGAGGCCGTACTCGAACTGGTCGATCAGCCGACCCCCGACCGGACGCTGGGGCAACACGGCGGTCATGCGAGGTCCTCCCGGAGCTCGATCATCTGGGAACGGGCGAGGTCGGCCAGCGCCTTCACGTAGGCGGGCCGCTGCGCCTCGGGGACGCCGCAGGCAGTGAGGGCCGCGGCGGCGCTCGGGTGGTCACCCAGCGCCTCGACGACGGTGACGAGGGTCTTCGACTTCAGGAAGGACAGCTTCCGGTTGCCGAAGTGGTAGACCAGCGCGCCGAACGGCTCCGGCCGCAGCGCCACCGAGCGGGCCCGCCGCCACGGCACCGAGGGGTCGAATGCGACCACGGTGGTCGCCACGGGAACGGCGGCGTTCAGTAGACGCCGCACATGCCGTCGATCGAGACCTCCTCGACCAGCGACTCCTCGACCAGGAGTTCGGCGCCGAGCGTCTCGTCCGCGACGGCGTCCTCGCTGGGCACGCTCGGGATGTGGGTTGACATGGACCCTTCCTCTCTTCTGTTCTTCTGTGTGGATGGTGCAAGGCTCGGGCGCCCACCAAGAGGACGAGCGACCGCAGCTCTGTGGGTCAGGCCGGAACGGGTGCGTCGGGCCCCTGAACCCCCAGGTTGCGCAGGAAATCGGGCGGGATCACGACGTCGCTGCGGCGCAGGTCGTCGACGGATCTGTGGCCGAGGCCGACCAGCGCCGAGCCCAGTCCTTCGCGGAGCAGGTCGAGGACGTTCTCCACGCCCGCCTGCCCGTTGGCAGCAAGCCCCCACAGGTAGGCGCGGCCGATCATCACGGCCTTGGCGCCCAGCGCCAGAGCCTTGGCGACGTCGGAGCCGCGGCGGATCCCCCCGTCGAGCAGCACCTCGACCTGATCACCGACGGCATCGGCGATTGCTGGCAGCGCGCGGATCGAGGCCGGAGTGCCGTCGAGGTTGTTGCCGCCGTGGTTGGACACCGAGATCGCGGTGACGCCGGCGTCGATCGCCCGCTTGGCGTCGTCCACGCGCATGACGCCCTTGAGCATGAACGGGCCGTCCCACTGCTTGCGCAGCCAAGCGACGTCGTCCCACGACGGCATCGGGGTCTGCATCCAGGCGCCGTAGGCACCGAAGAACGTCGGCGACGGGTCACCGGGGTTCGCCACCATGTTGGGCACGCGGAGGTCCGGCAACGTCCGGGTCTTGGCGAAGTCCCACAGCCAACGCGGCCTGAGCGCCACCTGCGCGGCGTAGCGGCGGCCCGCCTCGAAGTTGACCTTCTCTGGGATGAACGGGCTCCCCCAGTCGCGGCCGTAAGCGAACGACCAGTCCAGGGTGGCGATCAGCCCGACCGCCCCGGCCCGCTTCGCGCGGTCGATCCGGCCGGCCATTTCGTCCTTGGAGCCGACCCAGTAGACCTGGAAGACGGTCTTCGGGTTGGCGGCGACGACGTCCTCGATCGGCTTGGATGCGAACGACGAGAGTCCTATCGCGATGCCGCGGGCGGCTGCGGCCCGCGCCACCGCCACCTCGCCGTCCGGGTGCACCGCCTGCACGCCGGTCGGGCTGATCATGACCGGCATTGACACGTCCTGACCCAGCACGTTGGTAGCCAACCGCCGTTCGTTGGACAGCCCCGCCGTGTGCGGCGCGAAGCCGAGCTCATCGAAAGCCGACAGGTTGTCGGCGACCGTCAGCCCCTTCTCCGACCCCGCCACGAGGGCCCCGTACACACCCTCGGGCAGCCGCCGCTTCGCACGCCGCTGCGCCTCGGCCACCGTCTCGAACCACGCCTTCGACATGCCCGTTCCCTTGTCCTCGGGGGCCACCGCGCGAGCGCGCGGCATCGTTTCCGTGCACGCGGCCGTGCCGGCCGCGGACCTTCTTCTCACTGGCGGGCCAGGGAGAACCTCTCCAGCGCGTCTCCGGCGAGCTCCACTCCGAGGCCCGGACGCTCGTCGGCGCTCACGTACCCGTCCTTCACCGTGTGCGGCTCGACGAGCATGCCGTCCCAGCCCGGGCCGCCATAGGCGTCGAACTCGATCAGCGGAGCATTCGTGCAGGCGAGGATCATGTGCAGCCCAGCCGCGAGCGATATCCCGGTGCCCGACGAGCAGGCGATGTGCGGGACGCACTCGATGTTCCAGGCGCTGGCCATGTCGGCGATCCGCTTGGCCTCGGAGATCCCGCCGACGCTGGTGCAGTCGGGCTGGAGGACGTCGAACGTCCGGCGCGACAGAAGGTCTATGTACTCGAACCGAGTCAGCAGCGATTCCCCGCCAGCCAGGCGCAGCGAGACGCGGTCGGCGAGCCAGGAGTGGTCGTCGACGTATTGCGTGAGGCTGTGCGACAGGATCGGCTCCTCCAGCCAGGAGACGCCTAACTGCTCGAGCTCGCGGGCCAACACGAGAGCGGTCCGCCGGTCGAACGACATGTTGCCGTCGAGCATGATCTCGGCGTCGTCGCCGATGGCCACTCGAACGCTCGCGACCAGATCGACCGTCTCGCGCAGCGTCGGGTACGCCCGCAGCTTCATCGCGGTGAACCCGTCGGCGACCGCCCGCTCGCACTCCTCGACGATCTCCGGCGTCGGCTTCAGCGAGGGCGCGAAGTAGGCGCGCACGGCCGACTTCGCCGCTCCGAGCAGGCGGTACACGGGTTGCCCGCTGACCTTTCCGAGCAGGTCCCACAGCGCTATGTCCACGCCGCTGAGCGCGTAGGTCTCGATCCCGCGCCGGCCCCACATATGGGTGGCATCGAGCATCTGCCGCCACAGCGAGGAGATGTCCCGCGGGTCCCGGCCTACGAGCATCGGCGCCAGCTGGTCGTTGATGATCGGCCCCACCGTCGGGAAGTACTCGGCGGAGAACCCCGCCTCCCCGAGCCCGACGACGCCCTCGTCCGTCTCGACTCGGACGACGATGCCGCCCTTGACCCCGACAACCATGGCCCCCCAGCGCAGCGGCTCGGCGAGCGGGCTGGCGAGCGGGATCGCCTCCACACGTGTGATCTCCACGACGACCGCTCAGCCGTCGGCGCGCGAGAGGTAGGCGACGAGCGCCTCGGCGAACTGCGGCAGGTCGGCCGGCGTTCGGGACGTGATGACGTTGCCGTCCTCGACCACCGCCTCGTCGACCCAGGTGCCGCCCGCGTTGACGACGTCGTCGCGGATCGGCAGGTAGCCAGTCGCACGGCGCCCCTTGAGCGCACCCGCCGAGACGAGCATCCAGCCACCGTGGCAGATCGCCGCGGTCAGCCGGCCGGCGTCGTGCACGCCGCGCACCAGGTCGACCATCTCGGGGTGCAGCCGCATGTTGTCCGGGGCGAAGCCGCCCGGGACGACGACGGCGTCGAAATCCTCCGCCCGGACGTCGGCCGCCGCGCAGTCGGCCGCCATCGGGTAGCCCTCCTTGCTCGCGTAGCACCCCTTGGTCCCGCTGCCGACCACGCGCACCGTTGCTCCGGCGGCCTGCAACCGCAGCGCGGGATACCACGCCTCGAGGATCTGGTAGTCGTCCTCGATCAGCAGTGCGATGGTCTTGCCTTCCAGGCTCATGTCCTGCCCTTCCGTTCAGTTCTGCATTCCGGGGTGCATGACTTCGCGGTCAGCTCATGACGAGGCCGCCGCTGACGTTGATCGCCTCGCCCGTGAGTGCCGAGGACGCGTCGGAGGCGAGGAAGAGGCAGACATCGACGACCTCGCGGGCGTCGATGAAGCGCCCAATGGGCGCCGACGTCCGCCACTGCTCGGCGATGCCCTCCACCGTCGTCCCCTCGGCCTCGGCGTGACCGCGCATCACCTCGTCGAGGTGCGGGGTTTCGACCGGCCCGGGACAGACGGTGTTCACCCGGATACCGTCCAGGGCCGTCTCCAGGGCAAGGGTCTGCGTCAGCCCGAGCACCGCCCACTTGCTTGCGACGTAGGCCGAGCGGTGCGGCAGGCCGCGCTTGGCCACGTTCGAGGCGATGTTGATGACCGTGCTCCCCGGGCGGCCGGTCATCTGCCGCAGTGCCGCGCGGGTGCAGAGCATCGTGCCGGTCAGGTTGACCTTGAGGGTGCGCTCCCAGGCGTCGAGCTCGAGGTCGCGCACCAGCGCGACCGGAGTGCCCAGTGCGGCGTTGTTCACCAGGATGTCGACCGGGCCCCACAGCTCCTCGACCCGGGCGAAGGCGTCGGCGACACCGACCTCCGACGTGACGTCGAGGTGGATTCCGACGGCGGTACCGCCGTTCGCGCGAATCGACTCGACGACAGGATCCGTCGGCTGGATGTCGGTCACGGCGACCCGTGCACCTTCGCGGGCCAGGCCCTCGGCGATGTGCGCGCCAATGCCCTGGGCGGCGCCCGTCACGAGCGCCGTTCGTCCTTCCAGTCGCACGATTGTCCGCCTTCCGGTGTTCATGGGAGTCGTCCCGATCGTGGGACGGATGCCCTGCCGTCGGCCGGCGGCAGGAGAGGGAGCACCGCCATATCCCTGCCCGGCGGAGGCTGGGCAGGGATATGGCGGCGGGGCTACTGGCCGCGCCCGTGGGCGAGGCGCTGGTTGGCGCCGACGGCGAGCAGGATGATCGCGCCCTGGACCGCCATCTGCAGGTAGGGCGAGATCAGCATGAGGTTCATCAAGTTGCCGGCGATGCCGAGGATCAGCACGCCTAGCACGACGTCCTTGATCTTGCCCTGGCCACCGCTGAGCGGGATCCCGCCGACGACCACCGCGGCGAGCGACATCAGCATGAACTCGCTCCCGGCGGACGGGCTCACGCTTCCCGTACGGGCGAGGAAGAGCAGGCCCGCCGCAGCGGCGAAGACCCCGGCCGCCCCGTAGACGAACATCTTGATCCGCGCCACCGGGACACCCGACAGCCGAGCAGCGGTCTCGTTGCCGCCCACGGAGTACAGCATCGCTCCTTGCTTGGTACGGCTGAGCACAAGGTGGCCGACCACGATCAGCGCGAACCACAGGAGCACGGGCACCGGCAGGATCCAGACCCTCGCGTCCCCGAGATCCTTCAAGAGCTGGTCCGGCTGAGTCACCGGGGCCCCCTGCGTGATCATGAAGGTCACGCCGACGATCACCAGGTATGTCGAGAGCGTGATGATGAACGGCGGAACCGGGGTTCGGCCGGCAATCACGCCGTTCACCACGCCGACCACCAGGCCGACCACCAGACCGGCGACGATGGCCAACGGCAACGGCAGGTGCGGCAGGAACTGCGGATCGGCCGAGCTGCTGTCGCCGATGACCAGCGCGGCGAGAATCGCGGTCGCCCCGAGGGAGAGGTCGAGCCCCTTGCTGATCACTGCGAACGCCTGGGCCATGGCCAGAACACCCACGACGGAGATCTGGTACAGCACGGTCGTCAGGTTGCTCGGCCGCACAAAGACACCCTTGCTGAGCACGATGGCCGCCAGGATGAGCGCCACGAGCACCCACACCATCGCGCCGCCGGGCAGCCGCCGACGGTTCGCGTTCCCCCGGCCCGGCTGCGACGCCTCATCGGCGGCCGGCCGCGCCACGCTCTTCGAGACGGTCACGAAGTCCTCCCCACCAGGTGGTTGCGGCGCCGGAGCACGGCCGGGACGGCCACGGCCGCCAGGATCAGCAGGCCCTTCAGGACGCTCTGCAGGTACGAGTCGACGTCCCCGAGGTTCATGACGTTCGTGATCATGAGGTAGGTGAGGACGCCGATCATGGCCTTGATCAAGTTGCCGGAGCCGCCGTACAGGCTGACCCCGCCGATGACGACGGCGGCGATGGTGTCCAGCTCCCAGCCGACGCCGAGCCCGGGTAGGCCGCTGCTGGCGCGTGCGGCGAAGAGGACACCCGCCGCTCCGGCCAGCAGCCCGGACAGGGCGAAGGCCGTCATTTGCACCCGGGCGACCGAGACGCCGGCCAGCCGGGCGCTGTCGGCATTGCCGCCGACGGCGAAGAAGTGCAGCCCCGTCCCGGTCAGCTTCAGGAACGCGAAAACTACCGCGACGAGCACTGCCCAGATGACGAACAGGAGCGGCACGAATCCAAAAGAGGTGCTGTTGAGCTTCATGAAGGTGGGGTCGGTGATCACGATGCCCCGGTTGGAGATCGTGAAGGCCACCCCCTGGGCGATTCCCATGACACCGAGCGTCGCGACGATGGGCGGGATCCGGCCGACGGTGACCGCGAACCCGCTGAGCAGACCCAGTGCCGCGCCGCTTCCGAGCGCCACGAGGACGCCGAGCAGGCCCATGCCGTCAAGGGTGGAGGCGACGACTATGGAGCTCACCGCCGCCACGGCGCCCACCGAGAGGTCGAAACCGCCGGCGACGATGACCACGTACTGGCCGATCGCCAGAACTCCCAGCACCGCGGCCTGGCTCAGCAGCCCTTGCAGGTTGAACGAGGTCAGGAAGTTCGGGCTGACGATGAAGCCCGTGAGCACCATCGCGAGAAACAGGATCTCCACCGCTCGCCCGGACAGGCCGGACAGGAAGCGCGCTGACCGGCGGTGACCGACCCGCGGTCCCGTGCCCGTCGTCTGCGGCCCCGTGCCGGCGTCAGGTTCAACCCTGGCAAGTATCTTGTTCGTCATGACGCGATCGCCGCCGACCTGGGCACTGCGTGGCTCATGATTACCTCTTGGGTGGCTTCTTCTCTGGACAATTCGCAGGTCACCCGCCCCTCGGCCATGACCAGCACCCGATCACTCATCCCGAGCACCTCGGGCAGCTCGGAGGACGCCATGAGGATCGAGATCCCCTCGGCGGCCAGCCGGTCCATCAGCGCATAGATCTCGCTCTTTGCACCCACGTCGACCCCGGCCGTGGGCTCGTCGAGCAACAGGACCGACGTACCGCAGGCCAACCACTTCCCAAGCACGACCTTCTGCTGGTTCCCGCCGCTCAGGAACCGAACGGGCTGCGCGGCGGAGGGCGTCCTGATGCGCAGGTCCTCCACGTAGCGACGGCACACCGCCGCGACCTCCCTGGCACGCACGACCATGCCGCGGGACAGCCGCCCCAGGGAGGGCAGGGTGAGGTTCTCCTGAACTGAACGGGACAGGATCAGCCCAGCGCCCCGCCGGTCCTCGGGCACCAGGCCGATCCCGGCGTCGATGGCCTGCCGTGGAGTCTTGGCCCGCAGGGGTGATCCGTTCAGAATCACGGCCCCGCTGTCGGCGGGCACCGCCCCGAAGATGCAGTTGAGCAGCTCGCTACGACCGGCGCCGACCAGCCCGGCCAGCCCGAGCACCTCGCCGCGCCGGAGGTCGAAACTGACGTCTTCGAAGTGGCCGCGCCGCGTGAGGGCGCGCACGGACAGAACGACATCGTCGCCCACGACCGCCGTCTTCGTGTACTGGTCGCTCAGCTCCCGGCCGACCATCGCGCGGATGATGTCCGGCACCGAGGTGTCGTTGACCATGCGGGTCTGGACCCATTGGCCGTCGCGCATCACCGTGACCCGGTCGCCGATGCGGATGAGCTCCTCGAGCCGGTGCGAGATGTACACGATCCCCATTCCCCGGGAACGCAGGCCCCCCACGATCTCGAACAGGGCCTCGAGCTCGTGGCTGCTCAGCACAGCTCCGGGCTCGTCCATGATGAGCACCCGGGTCTTCCGCGACAGGGCCTTCGCGATTTGCACCAGCTGTGCGTTGGCCGCGGTCAGTTCGCTGACCGGTGCATCGAGGGGCAGAGTCACCCCCAGCTCGTCGAGGACGCGCCGGGTCTCCCGCCGCATGCCGGCCCGGTCGAGGGCGCCGGAGCGAGTGCGGGGTTCGTGGCCGAGAAAGACGTTCTCGGCCACGGTCAGCTGCGGAACGAGGTCGGTCTCCTGGTAGATGGCCGACACCCCCAGCCGGTGCGCCAGGGCCGGCCGGAGGCCGGCGTACTCCTGACCGTCGATCGTGATGACGCCCTGGTCCGGATGCTCGGCGCCGGTGAGCATCCGGATGAGCGTGGACTTGCCGGCGCCGTTCTCGCCGATGAGGCAGTGGACCTCTCCGGCGCGTAGGTCGAAGTCGACCCCACGCAGGGCAGCGACACCGGGATAGCTCTTGGTGATTCCGGTCATCCGGACCAGGACGTCGTCAGTCACGTCGACAGCACTCCTTGCTAGTCCGTGCGTATCAGCAGCAGTCGATGCCGAGTTCGGTCAGCTCGGCGATGCGCTCCTCGATTGCCTGCCTCCCCTGGTCGGAGTCGGCCTCGTAGACAGTCTTGGGCAGGAGCTGGGTCGTCTCGGTGAGGGTGTCGTCCTGCACCTGCTGCCAGGTCTCCATCGTCAGCTCACCGAACTGAGGCGGCGTCGAGATCGTCATCCGCATTTCGCCGGCGAGGATCGCCTCGAGGCCGCTGCGCTGGGCGTCCTTGCCCCAGATCCAGCCGAGGAGCTCGTCACGGCCGGCGGCCTTGATCGCCGCGATCGCGCCCAGGGCCATCTCATCGTTGTCCGCGATCACGCCGTCGATCTCACCGGCGCCGAAGCGCTGGAGGAGGTCCTCCATGCACTGTCGCCCCGGCTCGCGGGAGTAGTTGCCGTCGCACTGGGCGACCTCCTCGATGCCCGCGTTCTCCGCGAGCACCTCGTCGATGCCCTCCTGCTCGTCCAGGACGGGGGACGCGCCCGACGTGCCGGTGATGTGCACGATGCGGCCGGTCGCCGAGCCGTTCAGTTCGGTCATGCCGCGAACCACGCTTTCGGCCACCAGCCGACCGGTCTCGACGAAGTCGATGGTCAGAAAGGCCTTGTACTGGCCCTCCCCCGGCGTGCCGGGCAGGGCGCGGTCCACCACGATCAGCGGCACACCGGCCTCCTCGGCCAGCCCGGGGACCGGGGCCAGCGGCTCGAAGGTCACCGGCCGCACGACGAGGAGGTCGGGCTGGCGCGACAGGAGGTCTCGCACGTCCTGCAGCTGCTTGGCCGGGTCTCCTTCGGCATCCGCCTGGATGAACTCGCAGCCGGCGCCCTCGACCGCGGCCTGCATGTCACGCGAGTTCTCGACCATCCACTCGAAGGCCAGCGACTCCTGCGAGAAGGCAACTGTGCAGTTCCCGTCGCCGGAGCCCTCACCGGTGGCCTGAGCGTCCTCCCCGCGGCCACAGCCGACGACGAGGGACAGCAGGCCGGCGCCGACCGCGCCGATCGCCTTCATTCGTGTTGCTCGGTTCATCCGTCTCTCCTGGGGTTGAGGGCTCGCCGCACGGTGGACGAGCTGAAGGCCATCCCTCACCGGGCTGGCGTGAGCGCTGAACTGCAGGGGTGATGCCGAACGCGGGTCCTGCCGGTTCTCAGGACTGCAGGCACGGGCCTCGTCTTCGAGCGCCGGACGTGTTCACGAGTGGAATTGCTTTTCGCTCACTGGAACGGTGATTAGCGTGCCGTCAGCCCCAGTGATGTGTCAAGGGCCACAGTGCGTCGAGATTCTTTTGTGCTCGAGGGGCCTAGGGGGCGCCCCAGAACCACGCGCGCGGAGGCGGGTCCGCGGTGCCGGACGCCCTGAAGGCAGGCGTGGGCGGGCCGCACGGGAGCTGTGGACAGCTCGTCGACAACACCGTGATAGGGCCGGGAAACACCGGAAACGCGGTGGACGTGCCGGCAGGCACATCCACCATGACCGCGAGCGGCTCAGCGCAGCCGGGTGGTCACCCGTTCTCGGCGGAGGCCAGGCCGTCCTGCCGCATCGGCTCTGCGAGAGCCGCCAGGCTCTCGATGGCCTCACGAGGTGCGCCCAGAGAGGTGGAGATCTTCAGCGCGGCGGTCAGGACCGACGGCCCCAGCTCGAGCGCCTCGTCGAGGCTGAGGTCGAAGATGGCCGAGGAGACGCTGACACCACCGATGACGCCGCCCCGCGCGTCGAACACCGGGGCTCCGACACAGCGGACGTTCTCCTCGTTCTCCTCGTCGTCGATCGCGAAGCCCCGGGCGCGAATCTCCACGAGTTGCTGCTTGAGCGTGCGGGCCGAAGTGATCGTGTGCGGTGTCCGCCGGACCAGCGACGACCGCAGGTAGGGCTCGGCCCGGTCCGGAGTCATGAACGCGAGAATCGCCTTGCCGATCGACGTGCAGTGAACGGGGAGCGACGTCCCGATGGTCGAGGCCATGCGGTAGGGCCGGCGGCCTTCGATCTTCGCCACGTAGACGGGCACCCCGCCGGTCATCGCCGCGAAGTGGATGGCGTCCGGGGTTCTGGCCTGAAGCCAGCGCAGTCCTTCTCCCGCCTCGGATGGGTAGTCCAGCTGGGAGAGCGCCTTCCCCGACAGTGCGAACATCTTCGGACCGAGGCAGTAGGACCGGTCGTCGGTCTGACGGAGCAACCCGCGTGCCACCAGGAGCCGCAGAATTCGGTGAGCGGTCGGCTTGGGGATCCCGGCCTCGGCGGCGAGGTCCGCCAACGTCAGCGGGCGACGGGCGGTGATGGCGATGGTCAGGAGATCCAGCGCGCGGTCGATTGCGCTGGGTGGACCCGAATCGTCGATCTGCGTCATACCGCTCCCCATGATCCCCCTGTCGCGACTGGCGTAGAAACGGTACCCGTCCCTCCCGCCATTCGGGCGCGCACCGCGCCTGCTCAGGACGGGCATCGGTCTCATCGCTGAACACGGGCGCCCGCCCCGCTGACCAGCGCTTCTACCTCGGCGAGGTTTGCCATCGACGTGTCCCCGGGCGTGGTCATCGCGAGGGCACCGTGAGCCGCTCCGTACTCGACTGCTGCCCGGATGTCCGACTTCTCCAGCATCCCGTAGATCAGGCCGGCGGCGAAGCTGTCGCCACCGCCGACCCGGTCGAGGATGTCCAGGCCGGGTCGGGAAACCGACTCGATGATCTCCCCGTCCGCCCAGGCCAGTGCACTCCAGTCGTTCACAGACGCGGTCCGGACGGTGCGCAGGGTGGTCGCCACCACCCTGAAGTTCGGGTAGGTGGCGGAGACCGCCGACACCATCTTCGCGAAGTTCTCGACCTCCAGGGCGCTGAGGCTTGCGTCGGTGTTGGGCACCTCGAAACCGAGGGCCGCGGTGAAGTCCTCCTCATTGCCGATCATCACGTCGACGTAGGGCGCCAGCCGGCGGTTGACCTCTTGGGCCCGCTCCAGGCCGCCGTAGCTCTTCCACAAGCTCGGCCGGTAGTTGAGGTCGTAGGAGATGACCGTCCCGTGTCGCTTGGCGGCCGCCATTGCTTCCTCGATGACGTCGGGAGTGGTGTCGGAGAGACCGGCGTAGATCCCGCCGGTGTGGAACCAGCGGGCCCCGAGGCTGCCGAAGATGCGGTCCCAGTCCACATCTCCCTTTCGCATCGCGCTGGCGGCGGTGTGGCCGCGGTCGGACATGCCGAGGGCTCCCCGAACCCCGAACCCGCGCTCGGTGAAGTTCAGCCCGTTGCGCACCGTGCGGCCACAGCCGTCGTAGGGCACCCAGCGAATGTGCTCGGTCTCCACGTCGCCCTGGAGGATGAGGTCCTCGATCAGGCGACCGACCTCGTTGTCCGCAAGCGCAGTCACGATGGCGGTGCGAAGGCCGAAGCATCGCCGCAGACCGCGCGCGACGTTGTACTCTCCCCCGCCCTCCCACGCCCGGAAGGAACGTGCGGTGCGGATGCGCAGGTCTCCCGGGTCGAGGCGCAGCATGATCTCTCCCAGAGAGACGACGTCGTAGCGGCATGCCTCGCGTGGACGGAACGTGAGCTGGGACATCAGGCCTCTCCTGACCGGTGGGCGGAAGTGAGGGAAGCGACGCGTAGGACGGCCTCACGCGTCCGTTGCTCGATGGCCGCGAAATCTTCAGCGGCCAGCAGGGCGGGAGCGGCCAGCCACGTGCCGCCCACGGCCAGGACGGCGCGGTGCCCGAGGTAGCCCTCGATGTTTTCCGGAGTCACCCCGCCGGTCGGGATGAACCGGACCGCGCCGAAGGGGCCACTCAAGGCCGACAGCGCCTTGAGGCCGCCGGACGCCTCCGCCGGGAAGAACTTGACCAGGTCGAGCCCGGCGTCGAGGGCCATCAGGATCTCGGTCGCGGTGGCGACACCCGGGATCACCGGGACGCCGGCCTCCCGGCACGCGGAGACGACGGACGGGCTGAACCCGGGCGTGACGACGAACCTGGCGCCGGCAGCGACCACGCGCTCTACCTGGTCCGGCCGGATCACGGTCCCGGCGCCGACGAGGAGATCGGTCCGCTCCGCCATCCGCCCGAGGACGCGCTCGGCATGCTCGGTGCGCATGGTGACCTCGACGCAGGGCAGGCCACCGGCGACCAGCGCCTCCGCCAGGGGCTCAGCGTGGGCGACCTCGTGGACGACCGCTACGGGGACGACCCGCAGCCGCGCCAGGCGGTCGACGATCGAGGACGGCACCGCGTATCTCGCGTCCGCGCCGGTGCGCACGGCCGCATCCACCGAAGTCATCGCATGTACCCGAGGCGGTGACCGGCGACCTGCATCCGGATCCGGTAGACGGAGGTGTTAGCCGTCAGGTACAGCGAGCACCAGTCAGCGTCACCCCAGTTGAGGTTGGCGACCTGCTCGGGCACCTCGATGGTCCCCAGCCGGGTCCCGTCTGGCGTGTAGACCCAGACGCCACCGGGACCGGTGACGTAGACGTTGCCGTACTCGTCGACCTTCATGCCGTCGACATAGCCGTCGTCGCCGTCCTCGGTCCAGGTGATGCCGTCGGCGAAGACGCGCCCCCGGCCGAGCGGGCGGTCGCCGGTCATCTCGAACACTCGGATGTGCGCCCGGGCCGTGTCGCCGACGTAGAGCAGCGACTCGTCCGTGGAGAGGCAGAGCCCGTTGGGCTGCGCCATGTCGTCGACCAGGAGCTCGAGTTCGCCGCCGTCGGGGTGGACCCGGTACACACCCTGGATCTCCTGCTGAACGTCGCGGACCACGCCGACGGAATCCATCACCCGTCCGAAGGTCGGGTCGGTGAAGATCACGGAGCCGTCCGACGCGACGATGACGTCGTTGGGGCTGTTGAGCTCCTTGCCCTGCCAGTGCGAGGCGATGGGCGTCCGCGTCCCACCCGGAGTCCCCCGCGTGACTGTGCTGGTGGCGTGCTCGCACACGATCAGCCGGCCCTCGTTGTCGAGGGTCATGCCGTTGCCCTTGGCGTTGGGCTCGGCCACCACGCCTTGCCCTTCCTCGGGGTGCCAACGCATGAGCCGGTTCGCCGGGATATCGCTGAACAAGAGGGAGCCGTCGGGCAACCAGATCGGTCCCTCGGTGAAGATGCAGTCCTTCGCGACGCGTTCGACCGCGGCGTCGGGTTCCACGAGGTGGGCGAGACCATCTCCGGGGGGGCTTGTCATCGTGTGTCGTTCCTTCCGGTACCGCGAGGCCGACCGGCCTCACGCGACGTCTGGCCACGCGGCGCGGCCGACTCGACGTCCGCCCTCCTCGTGGAGCGCCCGCGCGATCGAGGGCAGAGTGCGAAACCACGCCGGAACCGGCGCGGGAGTGACCGCCGGCGGCAGCGCGCGGGCGGTCGAGAAGACGAGAGGGCCCCAGCCCGGGCAGCCGTCCGTGGGAAGTTCCGCGGGCCTGGGGATCAGGCGACGCCGGACAGCTCCCCGCCGTCGACAAAGAAGGGGGATCCGGTGGAGAAGACGCAGTCGTCCGAGGCGAGGTAGACCACGAGCGGCGCGACCTCCTCCGGCTCCCCTGGACGGCCCATCGGGTTGCTCGCCGCCACGGCGGCGGGATCGGCCTGGGCAGCGAGGAAGTCGCGCCCGATGCCGGTCGTGATCAGGCCGGGCACCAGGGCGTTGACGCGGATGCCGTCCTTGGCCAGGTCCATCGCCATCGCCCGGGTGAGCGACAGGACGGCCCCCTTGGAGGTGATGTACGCAGCATTTCCGGGCCAGCCCTTGAAGGACGCCGGGGAGGCGGTGTTGATGATTCGGCCCCCGCCGTTGCGACGCATCTGTGGGATGGCGAAGCGGGAGCAGAAGAAGATGCTGTCGACGTTGACCGCGAGGACACGCCGCCAGTCCTCCACGCTCATGTCGACGACGCTCCCCTCCATGGGGTTGATGCCGGCGTTGTTGAACAAGACGTCCAGGCGGCCGAACGCGTCGACCGTGGCCTCGACCACGCGGCGGCAGTCGTCCTCCTGCGCGACGTCGGTCTTGACGAAGATGGCCTCGCCGCCGCTCGTCCGGATGGTCTCGACGGTTTCTTCCCCGCCGGGCCCGTTGAAATCCGCCACGGTGACCCGGGCGCCCTCACGGGCGAAAGCGATCGCCGCCGCGCGACCGATCCCCGATGCCCCCCCGGTGACGATGCATGCCTTCCCGCTCAACTTCATGTCTCAGCACTGCCTTCCACGGAGGTCTCGCCCCGGTACGCCGATCGGAGGGGCGGCTCGCCGGCAGGGGACCGGAGCGGACCCCTGCCGGCGAGACTCGGATCAGGAGGTCTTGCCGGCCTTGCTCACGTCGAGCGGGCGGGCGAGCTCCTCGGCGTTGACCACCAGGTTGTTGATCCCCCGGTGGTTGAAGGCCGAGCGGCCGAAGAAGGCCTCGACGTTCGTCAGCGGGCCGATCGGCAGCTGGTCGAACGGCCCATCGTTGATCTCGATCGTCCCGGTGCCCTTCTTGGCATCGGTCGTGTCGAAGTCCAGCTGAACGAAGACCAGCTGCTGCTTCTCGACGGCGACGCTGTCCGGCGACGGCACCTGACGGAAGCAGATGGCGTGCGTCCGGCCGTAGAAGGGGAACTCGGAGTCCTCGATCGGCTCCAGGTTCTCGACCCGGGCGGAGATCAGCTTGGTGCCGCGGCGCGCGACGGTGTATTCGTAGTGGTCCGAATCACCGTCGGTTGTCTTCGGCGTGATCTCCATATCGCCGATCTTCTTCGGGTAGCCCCAGACCTCGCGGCCGTGGACCAGCACCAGGTCGTCGTCCACGTACAGCTGCACCAGGAAGTTGCCCTTGGTCTCGGGCCGGCCGGGCAGCTGTGACACGACACCGATGCCCCACTCGTGGAACGGCCACGCCCAGGTGGTCTTGCCCTCCTTCTGCGTCTCCTTGAACCACCCCATGTAGATGATCACCTCATCGGTGGCCTCCAGGGGGGCGGGGACGAGCTTGCGGAGCTGCTCGATGTCGCCCTTGGCGCGCAGAACGATGTAGTCGGCGTCGATCTGACCCGTCTCGTCCTCGCCCTGCGTGCAGGCGAGCCAGTCGAGCTCGAAGTTCCGGCAGACCTCTGCCTGCTTCTGAACCATGTACTTCTCCTCACTTGCATCGCGGCAGGTGCCGCTGGGGGGTGACTTGCCTCGGTTCGGAGCCGTTCCGAGCGACGCGGGGACCGGCCCCGATGGACTTTTCGTCCTTCCAGCCGTTCAGATGGGCGGAACGCCGTGTCGATAGACTGAATGCTTGCAGAGTGGTCCGGGTCACGTCAAGACGCCGGGAAGAAACATTCCGTCGACTTGAAAACGGCCCGTGAGCAGGACGAATGAGCAGCACGTCAAGCCCGGGGGCGGCAGCAACCCCCGGCTCAGAGACGTGCGGTTCCCGGCAGCAGCAGCACTGCTCGCGGGTCATATGTCAGACGGTCGGCGGGAAGTCGATCGCTCGCGCCGCGGACTCCCACGACGCCCACTCGTCGAGCGTCGCCCGGTATCGCGAGGAGGCCAGGTCGAACGCTCCCGACCCCATGAGCACCCGCCGGGGCGGGCTGGGATGGTCGACGATCTGCAGGAGCAGTTCGGCGGCGCGCACTGGATCTCCCGGCTGCTGCCGGGCGAACTCCGATGCCATCCCCTCCAGGCGGGCATCCCAGGCGTCCGCGTACGCGTCGAGAGTCGTGGCCACCCGGTGCATCGACGCGTGCGCCCAATCGGTGCGCATGGCTCCGGGTTCCAGCAGCGTGACGTGCATGCCAAAGGGCCGGACCTCTTCGGCCAGGCTCTCGCTCATGGCCTCGAGGGCCCACTTGGTCATGCAGTAGAGCCCGACCATCGGGAACGCGGCGACGCCGGCGACGCTCGAGACCTGCACGATGTGTCCGCTCCCCTGGGCTCTCAGGTACGGCAGCGCGGCCTGCACCACCCACATCGGCCCGAGCAGATTGGTCTCGAGCAGGCTGCGGGTCTCGGCCTCACCCGCCTCCTCGATGGCGCCGAGGACGCCGTAGCCGGCGTTGTTGACGACGACGTCGAGGCGGCCGAAGGCGTCGTGCACCTGGTCGACCGCGCGCAGCACGTCGGCGCGGGCGGTGACGTCGAGCCGCACGGGCAGGAATGCGCCGTCGTACCGGTCGACGAGATCACTAAGCGGCGCAACGTCGCGGGCGACGCCCGCAACGAGGTCACCCCGGTCGAGGGCGGCCTCGGTGAAGGCGCGCCCCAGCCCGCGGGACGCCCCGGTGACGAGCCAGGCCTTCACCGGGGGACGCCCTCAACGATCGCCGGGCCGGCCTCGAGGACTGCGACATCGTCGTCCGACAGCTTCAGATCCGCTGCGCCCACCAGGTCCTCAAGCTGTTTCGGGCGCCGGGGCCCGAGGATCGCGCTGGTGACGGCCGGACGACGGAGCACCCAGGCGATCGCGACCTCCGAGGCCGTGCTGCCGTGCCGGTCGGCGACTGAGCGGAGCGCATCGACCAGCCGCAAGTTCGCCGACAGTCGCGGCTCCGTGTATTCCGCGTGCCCGTTGCGCCAGTCGGCCGGCGTGAGGGCAGCGACGCGCTCGCGGGTCATCTGCCCCCCAAGCAGGCCGTGCTTGAGCGGCGAGTAGGTGACCGCGCCGATGCCTGCGCGCTCCGCGTAGGGAAGGACCTCCGCCTCCGCGGCGCGCTCGACGAGCGAGTACTCGGGCTGGATCGCGTCGATCGACGCGATCAGCTCACACCGCGCCATCTGCATGGCGGAGAAGTTCGAGACCCCGATGAGCCGAACCTTGCCCTCCGCCTTGAGCTCGGCGAGCGTGCTCCAGCCCTCCTCGATGTCCTCGTCCGGGATGGGCCAGTGGATCATCAGCACATCCAGGACGTCGGTCTCCAGCCGGGAGAGGCTGGCGTCGGCCTCCTCGCGGATCGACGTCGCGGTGATGCGGTTGTCGAAGTCGCCGACCTCGCTGGGCACGAGCCCGCACTTGGTGAAGACGAGCGGCCGCTCCGTCATGCCGCGCAGCGCCCGGGCGACGACGCGCTCGGCGTGCCCGAAACCGTAGTAGGCCGCCGTGTCGATCCAATTGATGCCCAGGTCGAGGGCGCGGTGAATGGTGGCGACCGACTCGACGTCGTCCGCTGGCCCTAGGTTGGAGGTGCGGCGCTTGCCGTCTCCCATCGCCCAGGTGCCCATGCCGAGCACCGTCAGCTCCAGGCCGGTCTGACCAAGGGGGCGCGACTGCATACCGTCTCCTTAACCTCAAGGGTTGCGTGAGCAGGGCCAAGGGATGGGTCGCGAGACCTGCCGTCGATCGCGACCCACCCCTGGCCTTGATCCGCCTTCCGGCGGACTACTTGGTGAGGGCCCCGGCGTCGATACGCAGCTCGGTGCCGGTCACGTAACGCGCCTCGTCGGAGGCGAGGAACAGCACCGCGTTGCTCACGTCCACCGACTCGATCCAAGGCACCGGGATGAGGTTGATCCCGATCGACGGCGGGATGAAGTCGTCGATCGTCGGGTCCTCGAGGTCCGGCCGGAAGGCCTTGTACAACGACTTGTGGAAGATCAGCGGTGTGTTCACCTGGGTCGGGTGCACCGTGTTCACGCGGATGTTGTTCGGCCCGAGCTCAACTGCGAGCGTCTTCATGATGCCGACGACACCGTGCTTGGCCGCCACGTAGTGGGCCGCGTTACCGAGTCCCTTGGTGCCGGCCGTGGAACTGGTCAGGATGATCGACCCGCCGTTGTCCGCCTCGAGCAAGTGCGGGATGGCGGCCTTCACGGTGTGCCAGACGCCCGTGAGGTTGACGTCCATCATGTCCTGCCACTCCTGCTCGGAGAGCTCGTGCGCACGACCGAGGCTCAGGATCCCGGCGTTGCCGACGACGATATCCACCTTGCCGAGCTCGGCGACACCCTGGTCCAGCGCGCCCTTCAGGGCGTCGAAGTCCCGCACGTCGGCCTGGACAGCGACGATCCGCCGGTCGAGCGCCTCGATCTCCTTGACCGTCTGCGCCAGGTCATCAGGCGTCGCCAAGTCGTACGGGGCAGTGTCGATCTGGGCGCAGAAGTCAACGGCGATGATGTCCGCGCCTTCCTGCGCCAGACGGACCGCGTGGGACCGCCCCTGCCCCCGAGCCGCCCCTGTGATGAATGCGACCTTGCCCTCGACCCGTCCCATGGAGCCATCTCCCTTGATTTGGTTTGGCGAGTGCTCGCGCTCGAGAGCAGCTGAGCCCGCCCTGTGACGACAGAACTTCCGCAAGATCGTTCCGATGTATGGAACGCTATCTCACTGGCAAGATGGAGGTTAGGGACGTGGGTCACAGTCGTCAAGCCCCCGGATCCGACGCTGAGGGCGAGCGGGGGGACGGCGCCTTCACCGTGGTCCCCTTCATCCGCGACCCCGGCCGCGAGTCATGCCACGTCGCGACGCGGTGCGGAGACGGCTTGCTGACGCGCACACGGGTCGCCGCGCGCGCCGCCATGGCAAGTTCCGACCGCGGAACGGAGGAGGGGAAGTCGTGAGCCCCATGGCGGCAGACAGGGCTGGGTACAAGGCTCGAGGGGCTGCGCGAATCGCACCGATCCCTGCGCTGAACGCGTAGACCCGCGCGCCTTGGTCTCGTGGAATAGGTGGTAACGGCTCGTTCGACGAGCGCGGTCACTGAGCACGGGCTCAGGGCGGTGGCCATGCCTCGTGGGTCGCAGAGACAGTGCCGCACCCTGCGGACTCTGGGTGGAGCGGGTTGGTCCGTCCAGCGTTGCTCTGTGCTGTCAGTTCAGCGTGAGCTTCGGGAGGTGTCAGTCGTGTCGGGACGGTTGGACACATGGACGCCTGACAGGCGATCGGAACCGCCGTGGCCATTTCTCGGATCGCAGAGGATCCGGCTTCGGTCTCGGAGCGAGCCGAGCAGATCCTCCGCGGTCGTGGCCTTCGAGACGGCGACGATCTCGGTGCGCAGTCCGAAAGCGGGGGACCCGCATCGCCCTGGCGATCACCGGGGAGGTCGCGGTGCCACACGTCAACTACGAACGCCGGCGCACGGCGCCGAGCTGAACCGGATCGGGATGGTCCAGCCTCCTCCCCCCGATTCGGCACACCGAGCTGCCGATGCCTGCCGCGGACAGGCTCTGCTGGCCGCAAAGCCTATGGCCGTGCTGGCTGCGGCGGCTCGGTCGGGTCGGATCGTTCACCGGGGACGGTCGCCATGTCGGACACTCGACGGCGCTGACGAACGACGCTTCCCCTACGACGCCTGCGGACCGGCAGCTGCTCTACGGCATCGGCCCGCTCGTGGCCTGCACACTCGACCGGACGCGCACGACTGGGCCGCCGCCGACATGTGCACGACGTTGTCCCGGCTGGTCCTCACCGCGTCACGGTCGGCTCAAACCAGCTGGTCTGGCGGGGGCGCGATCCCCTGGTGTCCAGACCGGCACACGACCCTTGATCCCTCAATCCTGCCTAGAAGGGCTCATGAGACCCGTGCATCCCGTTACGCATAGCGGTACCGCCGGTCAGGACACCAACGAGCGACTCGTCGCCGCCTGCCCCAGTTGGTGCGATCGCGACGAGAAGGTCGACGAGGGCACCCCGGAAGAGTTTGTCATTCACTGCGGTGCCGAGAGCTACGTCGGCTCGATACGCCTCCAACTGCGGCAGGTGACGTTTGTCGATGGCGCATTCGAGCCGCCCGTCCTGTTGCTTGGCGAGGACGAGTTGCCGATGGCCGACGCCGCGCACCTGGCTCCCGTCCTGGCCGCCACGGCGGCCGAGGCGACGGGTGCCCGGTACGCCCAGGCCATGCCCGACACCCGACCGCCGGTCGACGACACTCCGATGCTGTACCAACGCTGCCTCGCAAGCTGAACCGCCCAGGTTCAGTGGACGTGGTCCGGGCAGGGACCGGAATCAAGGGATTCCAGGAATCGGAGCCTGACCGGGGGCACCCCAGACCCTCCACCGAACCCGGAGCAGTTCAGGCGAGGCAGCTTGCGACCACACTTCGCACGCGGCCAGACGCCGAGAACATGCTTCCGTCACGTCTTCTGACGTCTAGGACCTGCGCAGTGTCTCCGATGGACGCTCGCCGAACCTTTGATGGTAGGCGGCGGCAAACCGGCCAAAGCTCACGAATCCCCACCGAGCGGCCACTTGGGAAACCGTCTTGGTGTGCGGGTCGGCCGAGCGCAATTCCTCTCGCGCCTGGGTCAAGCGAACCGCCCGGAGATACTGACTCGGCGGGACCCCGAGTGACCGAGCGAAGCCATCCTGCAAGCTTCGGGTGCTGACCGCGACGCGGCGGGCAAGCGCGGTGGTGGTCCAGGGCTCTTCGGGGTGGCTCCGAATGAGTTCGATCGCATTGCGGACCGCAGGTGGCGGCGCCGGTCGCCGCGGGCCGGTCAGGGCGTCGATGTAGTTGTGGGGCTGGGCGAGCAACAGCCCATCCACAAGGATCCGCTCGAGGTTGGCCGCTGCCAGAGGATGGTCAAGCAGGCCCTGCGCGTAGCCCCCTTGCCGGCCGATCAGTCGAAGCGTGTCCACCCACGCTCTGCCCCCGTCGGTGGTGAGGTCCATCGCAGGGGCAAACTTGATCGGCTTGACCAGGGGTTGGTCCAACATCGCCTCGAGCTCTCGTTGGAGTACATGGGGCGGGATCATCAGGCAGAACTGTCCGCAGCCGGCACGCCACTCGATGTCGGCGGGCAGGCCGGGCATGAAGACGGCTGCACGGGCCGACGTGGAGATCACGCACTCCAGGCGTCCGGATCGGGAGATCGTGCCGCCGGAAAGCGGAAGGTTCACGTGGAAGTTCTCCGCCTCGGCCGTGTCTATCTGCACGGAGCGGCTCAACCAGGCATAGCTGACCGTGGCTCTGCCTATCCGGACCGCATTCAACCCGAAGTCAAGGCCTCGGGTGTCCGTCCGTTCCCGCAGTTGCAGGTGGAGCGGTAGGAACGTCGCCTGCAGGGCGTCGGTTGTCTCGTCGAGGTCGGAAGTCCGCGCCACGGAGAACCGGCCCAACGGCTCTGAACCCAAATGCTTCTCCTCAGGCTCCACCCGCTATACCTCATCAGCGAACGGGCTCGCTCGAGTGGCTATTCCTGGAAGGTCGCCGTGCGCGGCGCCCTCCACCCACGAGCTGGCGACAAAGGCGTCTGCCTTCAGTAATGCGGCGCCGTGCCCGCCGGTGACAGCCGAGCTGCTTCGCGGCCGACCGTGACATCCGGCGACAGCAGTCCGTGGGCGACTCCCGGCTCACCAGGCTCACTGCGTGTTGACCTCGCCCGGCACACGCGCGATGAGGAGCGAGCTCCACGGCCGTTCTGCCGGGGAAGTGCCGGCCGCCGACGATGACCTGGTTCGACAGATGTTGCGTGCCGTCACCACGAGACGCGACGGACGACCAGTCCACCGGGAGTGGGCACGTCCCTAGCATCGCGGCAAGGCCGGGACGGAGCCGGCGAGCGCCCCGCACGAGGAGAAGCGTTGACGGCATCCCTGCACTTCCCGCGCACCGCCGCGTCCACCGCCGGCGACAACCTTCACGAGCTCCCAGAGTTCGCGGGCCTCGGGGTGCTCGGACTCCTCCCGGACACCGTCGGGCTCGCTGCGGACATCACCTTCGGCGAGGTCACGCTGGCGCCCGGCCAGCTGGTGCCGACCCATCGCAATTCCCAGGCGGAGGCGGTGTTTCTCGTCGAAGGCACCGTTCGACTGTGGCGCCCGGGTGGCTCCGCCGAGCTGTCCGCCCCCGGCGCGGCGTATTTCCCGCCGGGTGAGGCGCATTCGCTCCAGTGCGTCGGCAGCGAGCCGGCGCGCCTGCTCGTCGCGTACGCCACCGGCGGGGACCAGAAGACGGTGACCTCGGAGCTGCTGCCCAACACCGCCCTCGAGGGGACGATGAACCCGAGCACGGCCCCGTCGGCGGGACTGTTCGACCGCTGGGCCGTGGCCGAGGACATGGTCGCTTGGGTCCCTGTCGAACCCACCAAGGGGATGCGCCTGCGGTGCCGCTATCTGCTCGAGCCGGCGACCGGCACGAAGGAATTCGTCATCGGCACGGCGGCGGTCGACCCGCAACTGCACTACACGATCCACCGGCACGCGCCGGCCGAGATCTACCACGTCCTCGAGGGCACCGCGACGATCTACGTGGGCGACGATGCCTACAGGGCAGGTCCCGGCGACACCGTGTACGTCCCCGCATGGGCGCCGCACGGCATCGACACGAACGACGATGACCTGCGGATGTACTGGTTCTACACGCTGGACGCGTGCCACGGCACGTGGGCGTGGGAGCCGCTGGAGCCGGTGTACTCGACGCCGCCGCGCCGCCCGCTGGAAACGGGCCCCCGTCGGGGCTTCCACGTCTGATGCGGAGCACACTCTTCGCCGGCGGGTACGTATTCGACGGCACCGGCTCCACGCCGTCGAGGGCCGACGTCCTCGTCGAGGATGGCGTCATCCGGGCGATCGGCAGGTCCCTCGTCGGTGACACCGTCGTCGACACGACCGGTCGGACCGTCCTGCCCGGCCTCATCGACGCTCACGTCCACCTCGCGCTGTCCGGCGTGAACCTGGTGGAAAGGCTCGCGAACCCGTTCTCCTTCCACTTCTTCCAGGCGGTGGTCAACTGCCAGCGGACCGTCGCAACGGGGATCACCACCGTGCGGGACGCCGCAGGCGCGGATCTGGGACTGAAACAGGCCCTCGCCCGCGGGCTGATCAGCGGGCCACGAGCGCTCATCGCCGTGAACATGATCAGCCAGACCGGGGGCCACAACGACGGGCACCTGAGCTGTGGTCTCGCGGTCGAACTGTTCCCGCACCACCCCGGGGTGCCGTCCGGCGTCGCCGACGGCCCGGACGAGATCCGCCGGACAGTGCGGACCATGCTCCGAGCCGGCGCAGACGTCATCAAGGTCGCGACGACCGGCGGGGTGCTGTCCCCCTCGGACGATCCGAAGCATGCACATCTGCGCCCGGACGAGCTCGCGGCCCTGGTCGCGGAGGCGGACGCCGCCCACGTCGCCGTTATGGCCCACGCGCAGGGTGCCGAGGGCATCAAGAACGCGGTGCGCGCCGGGGTGCGCTCGATCGAGCACGGCATCTTCCTCGACGACGAGGCGATCGAACTCATGTTGGCGAGGGGGACCTGGCTGGTCCCGACGCTGCTGGCGCCCCTGTCGGTGATCGAGGCGGCCGAGCGCGGCGAGGTGCACGGGCCGGCCGTGCTGGACAAGGCCCTGGAGGTCGCCGCCGTGCACCGGGACGCGGTGACGCGGGCCGTCGAGGCCGGGGTGCCCATCGCGATGGGGACGGACACCGGCATCGGCCCGCACGGTGACAACCTCCGGGAGCTGCAACTGCTGGTCGACTGCGGGCTCTCCCCGTACCAGGCGTGGGCCGCCGCGACGTCGGGCGCCGCGGGGCTGCTCCGCCTCGATGACCGGATCGGGAGGGTCGAGCCGGGTCTGATCGCCGACCTGGTGATCCTGGACGGCGACCTGACCGACCTGTCCGGGCTGGCCGGCCGCGTCGTGGAGACCTGGCAGGCCGGATGCAGGACCTACCGACGACCCGTCCACGAGGTGGCCCGATGACCGTTCCCGACCAGGCCGTCCCGGATGGCGCGTTGCCGATGATGGCATCGCTGCGGACGTTCCAGGACTACCACTGGCTGATGCTGAAAGTCTTCTACGACGCGGTGCTGGACGCGCATGGCACGGCAGGTCTCGCCCAGCTGGCCGCGGGCATGCGGCAGGCCGGCGTGTTCCGGGGCACCGCGATGCGGGACCAGCCGGCGTCGTTCGTGGCCGGCCGCGGACCAGCGCAGCTGGTCGAGCACTGGGACACCGCAGAATGGCAGCTCGGGGCCGAGGACGGCACGCTCCGGGTCACTACCGAGGGCCCCACGCTGACGCTGACGCTCCCCGAAGCGCCCGGGCGCGCGTACCTGTCCGTGCTCGACGCCTAGCTCATGTGCCTCGGGTGGTCGACCCACGAAATGTCAGTGCCGATCGCTACTCTGGAGTATTCGACCGCAAACCCCACATCTGGTGGTCAGCCACAAGGCAACACCTAGATGTTGTGGTTTTTTCGAGCGTGTCGCTCGCGTCTTGTCGGTTCGGCGTGTTCCCCTGACTACAGACAGCACAAAGCCCCGGAAGGTCCGGGGTGGGACCAGTCCGGGGCTTCGCGAGTCCTCTGCCACGAGGGAATCGCGACGCTACAGGTCGCCGAGTTGGGCGCGTCCAGCGCCACGCTCGGGCGGAAGTGCCAGGAGCTGTCGGGAAGGAGACGACCGTGCCCCCTCGCCGTGTCGTGCGGACCACCAAGGTGGTCCGTGTGCCCGTCAAGGTGACTCGCACCGTCACCATTACCGTCAAGCCCCGCTGACTGGTCGCGCCTCGTCGCGATTGAGCAGCTGAAGTTGGCCTGACGCCTCCGCCGCCGGCCTGTTGGCAGAGGCGTCAGCGCCTCTCCCTTCCGAGCCGACCGTCCTTGTTGGAGGACACCATGGCAGCGAAGAACAAAACCAGCGCCAAGGCCGCCAAGGCGGCGTCCAAGGTGCTGCGTGATGGACGCACGTCGAAGGCTTCCAAAACAGCCGCCGGCAGCGCCCTGTCCCAAGCCCCAGCCAAGCGCAAGGGGAAGTAACAGCCGCGGCGCGGGAGTCGGTCAACGCCGGCTCTCGCGTCCCGGTCGACGCCCAACGCCTACTGGTCCTCGGCGACGGCTTCGGACAACAACTGAACGATTTGCTTGAACGACTCCCGACCGGCCAGGCCTTCCCAGAGTTGCGACCGCTGGTCCGAGTCGAGAAGTCGGCAGATCAGATGGCCACGGATTATCCAACGCAGGGCGTGCTCGTACAGGGTTCGCCGCCATCTCTCGGTCTCAACCCTGGCTCCGCCGTGAGAGACCCTGGCTCGCAGTTTGGCCGACTCCGTCCCAAAGCTCGGAGCGGCCGCCAGGAGAGCGGCCCCCGCCGGACCTGCCTCTTCCAACAGCGATTCAATCTTGGCCGACAGCGACTTGTCGTTGCGGCCTGAAAGAACTTTCTGAGCCCAATCGGCGTCAGCTTCGGGGAGGGAAGAGGCCTTGATCAGCTCCACGACTCGGCTCACACGCTCTCGATGCTCTGCCTTGGGTAGGTCCTTCGTACCCAAGGCAAGCACGTCGTGGAGCGCCTCCGCGCTCTGGAAGGTCGCAGAGTAACGATGCTCGGGCGACATGAAGGGGGCGTAGAACGGACTCAAGAGTTGAATCAAGGGCTCGCCCAGGCCATCGTGCTCACGAAACCAATCGGCCAGCATCTCTCCCGTAGGCAGAGGCGTGGGCTCGTTTGCCAATTTCTTCGCCGTAAGCAGGGTCGGGGCTCGATAGTCCAAGACGTTGTTCAACAGCTGCGAGGGCTTGAGTGGAGGGATTGACGCGGGAGGCTGTGCGACTGGGAATAGAGCCTCAAGCACCATACGGTGCTCGCCTTCCTGGTGCGAAAGCCTCACTTCCGTGAGGCGCACCTCACGGCCCAGGGACACCATCAGCAGGTCTTGCAGGGGTCTCACTACCTGATTGACTAGGTCAAGACCCTGGCGGGCTTCTGGCACGGTCATCTGAAACGCGCAGTACTCGATCAAGTCAGTCGCGTTGTCACCGAAGACTCCTACGACCCCTGTGTAGAGAGCCACGGCGCTGCCGTCTCCGACGTCGCAGCTTGCAAGCTCAGAGATAGCGGTACGAATCTGGTGAAGGTCAGGCGCATTCGGGTCACGGACAACTCGAGTAGGGGGCTGAGCCCAAGCCTTGAGGTAGTCGAACTCAACGTCGACTCGCTCGAAAGCATCCTCCGATACATGAGAGCTTCCGAGCAGTGCCAGGTCCACGTCGAAGACGCTGGTCACGTACACCGCGGGCATTTCGAGATTGCTCCCCCGAACACCGACGAGGGTGACGAAGTTTCGATCATCATGGCGGATGCCGTGCACGATCGGCTCGGCCTGCAACTTGAGTTCGCCCTCGTAGACGCCCGTTTCCGAGACAGCGATTTCCCGCAGGTTGTCATAGAGCACGAGCTGCAAAGAGTCGGCGGCGTCGTAGACAAGCCTGCCGGCCAGTTTTCGATCTGGATTTTCCGGCAACCACCAGGACCCGCTGAACGAGATGTCTTCCATCTACTCCCGCCCCTGTAGTCGATAAAGGACGTTATCAACCACGACCCGCGCCTTACGTCGCCCGGTGCCCACCTCCGCCTCCTGGGCCCTTGAGCACGCCGACGCCCTGCGGGCTCTAGCCTCAGCGGCGCGGCAAGCAACGACTACCCGTTCGACATCACCGACGGGCACGAGGTTCCGCCGAAGATCGTGATTGAAGACGAGTCGGTCACAGGGACGCACCAAGGCTCGATCTACGTGCAGGAGGGCGTAAAGCCTTCAACTGCTCGGAACCCACCAGGGGTCACTGCATCTGAAGCCAGGTAGTCGAGCAGTATTCGTCGGCTCGCACCAGGGGGACTGCCCAGACCGAGCGACGAACCGGCGGTTGGGGTCGCGGTCGCATAGTGAGGGCTTGGGTGACCCGTCTGCTCGACCTCGCGCTCGCGCCAGGTTCATCCGGTGCGTCCGGGCGAGGACGGTAGCGGAAGCGACGACAGTTCAGCTAGGTCGGCGGGGGGCGTGCCGGGGATCGCCGTGGTTGAAGTGCCCGGCCTCGATCTTCTCGCGGGCAAGCCGATACGCGCGGTTCGAGGTGCCGGGTGCGTCCGAGTCGATCGTCGCCTTCTCCTCGGCGAAGGTCCTGGCCAGCACGCGCCAGGTGTCGGCCTGCTCCGGCTGGCTGGGGTGTAGGTCAAGGTCCAGTGCCTGGCGGACCTTGACCCGCAGCGCACCGAGGCGTCTGCCCGCCGTGCGGTACTTCTGCTCAGTGTCCTGAGGCTTGAGGAAGGTGACGATGGCCGAGGCGATGGCCGAGACGACCGCGGCGGAGCCTGAGACGGCGGGTGCGGCGTCGCCGATGACGCTGGCGGCAGCGACCGCGGCGGCGACGGTCGCGATGATGCCCAGCCACAGGTGCAGCCGGGCGTAGGTGGTGGCCGTGGCGAAGTGCGCCTTCTCGGTCCAGAAGATGTCCTCCTCCATGGCCCGCAACTCGGCCGCCACCTGCTCGCGGAACGAGTCCGGCGTCCCGCCGTTGCCCGTCACCACGTCGGGTACGGGAACGAGGAGCCGAAGACGTCGTACATGTGGCTCCAGTACGGCGACGCCTGGCCCGGCTGGCCGTCGAGGTCGTAGGCCGCGTCGAGGTGGCCCTTGGCCTCCTGGAGCAGGCGCACGGTTTTGCGCCGACTCTCCTCCGAGGAGACGGCGCGGATGCGCGACACCCGCCCGGCGGGGTCGTTCATGTCCCGCAGCCCGTGGTTGATCAGGCGCCCCATGAGCCTCCGCATGTCGATGTGGAAGGAGATGAAGTCCTCACCCTTGGCGTACTCGGCGGTGCGCATCTCCAGGTAGAAACTCGACACCGGCGCGCCGGTGGCCGCCTTCCACTGCTTGAGCAGCCGGGCCAGCGGCTTGACCTTCTTGCCCAGCCGGTCGTTTTGCTCGGTGACGAAGCGGAGATGCGCGCGGGGGGCCGACTCCTCCCACTGGTCGCCGGGGCCGGGGATGAGGAAGACCTTGTCCTCGCCGACGGTGTTGTAGTGCCAGGCGGGCACGACCTCGAAGTGCGGCGCGGTGAAGAACTCGACCTTCACCGTGGGGCTGGAGATGCGGCGGTCCCTGATTGCCCAGTGACTCTGGGCCAGCGACGTCTTCAGCGTCGTCAGCGCCGACGACGGGTAGACCGGCCGCGAGCCGGAGCACGGGATCATGAAGTCCACGTCGCTGTGCCCCTTGAGCGCGGTGCCGTGCGACCAAGATCCGCTTTCGAACCAGGTTCCGCCGCGCAGGCTCGACACGGCGACCGCTATCTCCATGGCCTGGTGGCGCTCGGCCACCGTGGCCTTGTCGTACTGGGCGGGCGCCAGCGTCTTCACGAACTCGTCGAGCGTGGTCGTCACCTGCGATGTCCTCCCCCGTGGGTTCGTCCCGCCGACGTTACCGGGCAGTACCGACGCACACGGCGCGTCAGAGACTCACCGGGTATCCAGCCCGTCAGACACGGCCAGAGACCACCGGCTGCGGACCTCGCTAGAGCCACCGAGTTCGAGGAGCGTCGGTACGACCCGCCGCGCGCCGTGGAAGTCGAACGCGACGGCAAATGGATTACCGGATGACTCACGGCCTGGCGACTACTTGACGAGCCCGCTGACGCGACGCGCACCTGTCCCTAAGGCCGCCTCCAGAGACACCATCCGCGGACTGGCGGGACCACCGAAGCGGCGGCTCTCCACCCACGCCAAGTCACTGGAGAACCATCAAGATCAAGAGGGACACACCTCATGCACTCCGGGCGACTCTTTTCGTCGTGATGAATACACTGACGGCATGGCGAGGCGCTCGAATCGACGACGCGAGGCCCCGCCCCGGCCTCATGAGCCGCGCGAGGAACGCGCCCACCACGATCGAGCCGACCCCGCGGAAGGCCTTCCTCAACCTCCATCACCGGCGACCATCGAGCGCCGGCGCGCGGCTGCCTCCTGTGGGTGGTGCAATCAGCCGCTTGAGCCGAAGGCGCGCGGTCGGATCCCGAAGTGGTGTTCGGCGTCATGCCGGCAACGCGCCTGGGAGCAGACCCGGGCGGCGGCCTCCGGGCTTTCTGCGGTACGGGTCGTTGAACGACCTGTGGAAGTCCGAGTGCCGACCTCGCCGACACGGCGAGATTGGGCTCAGCTGCTGCACGAACTCGCTCGCCAGCTCGACGACGGCCGCGTCTACGACCGCGACCTCGTTGTACTCGTCACGGCGCTGAACACCGTCCTCGACGCCTACGGCCGACGCCCGTACGTCCGGGACCGAAACCGCGACGGCGGCTTCTCCTATCTGCGGTGAGCGCCCGCGCCGGTTCAGCTCTCGAATGCTCGGACTCGCGGCAGGGCTGATCCTGAGCGCAAGTCACAACCTTCAGTCTTCCTGCAGTAGGGACGACACAGGATGAACCGGATCGTCAGCCACCTCGGCGGCCTGATGGCCACGAGGACGGAGATGGACTGCAGAATGACAGGAGCCCCTTGCTCTGCCTCCATGGAGAGCAGTGCGCAGGGGCCCGCGTCCTGGAGACGCGGACACCGAGCCACGCGGCCCTGTGCCTGCCCTGTCGCATCGACAGGAGATGAACTGAAGGTAGAGACGGAGCCTCGTCTCTATGACGGCCGACCGCTCCTTGATCGCGCGGCTCGCCGCGCACGAGTCGTGGGCCAAGACCGCTGATCCCAGTGCGCGGACGGCGCCGGCGCGTCGCGCCCTGCTGGATCGATTCGAGCGCCAGGTCGACCCCGACGGCGTGTTGCCTCCGTCCGAGCGGGCACGCCGAGCCGGGCATGCTCGCAAGGCCTACTTCGCCCGCCTTGCGCTGCGGTCGGCGCAGGCGCGGCGCAAGACGCCCGACGTCGTAGACGGGAACGTCCGCCCGAGCCGGCGGGACGAGGACAAACCGCAGTAGACCGGATTGCCGTCATCTAGTCCGGCGAGCAGTCCCTCTGGACGCGCCGATGTTCGTCAGACGCGACTTGCACGACCTCGCCTATGGGCCGGGGGCCGTGGGCCCCGACCCCCCGCTGAATGGATGATGGCCCGGTCGAGCGTCGTGCCACTGCGAACACGGGCTAGCTTGAACGGTGGCACGGGCAAGGGCTTCCCGCGCATTGGCCCGGCTCAAGAACTCGCCCGATAACCCACTCCCCGACGCTCATGCTCGACCTGCGCTTTCGCCGCCTTGAACAGCGCTTTCGCTGCTCGCATCCCGAAGATGCCGGGCGAGCCGATGCGGGTGCAGCCCAGCCGCGCGCGGAAGCCCGCCGACGACTGAGACGAGTGATCGCCTCGTGTGCGATATCAGCACAGTGCGCCCTCGACCTCTTCGAGCCTTCACCATCGCACCATGGGGAGAGTTCAGGCGCGGCCACGTCGTTCCACACGATGCTTGACCAGAAGCGATCTTCTGTAGCAGGCTCCGCGCCACCACGTCCCGGCCGGGCGGCCGAGCCCCGTCGGGACGGCCACGTCCGAGCGAGGGAGACCCATGACCGACGTCCCCACCACCGACGAGTTCTGGCGCTGGCCGGCCACCAAGCTGGCGCGCGCAATCGCCGTCGGGGAGGTCTCCTCCCGCGAGGTGGTCGCCAGCCACGTCGAGCGCATCGAGGCGGTCAACCCCAAGCTCAACGCCCTCGTCGACGTCCGCCCGGACGAGGCTCTCGCCGCCGCCAAGGTCGCCGACGACATGGTCGCGGCCGGGGTGGAGCTCGGTCCCCTGCACGGTCTTCCGATCGCCGTCAAGATCAACTCTGATCAGGCCGGCTACGCCACCTCCAATGGAGTCGTGGCCTTCGCCGACGAGATCGCCGAGAAGGACAGCGTCCACGTCGGGATCATGCGCCGCTCCGGCGCCGTCTTCCTCGGGCGCAGCAACTCCCCGGCGTTCTCCTACCGCTGGTTCGCCACCAACGACCTGTACGGCCGGACGATCAACCCGTGGAGCGCTGCACACACGCCCGGCGGTTCCAGCGGCGGCGCCTCGTCCGCCGTCGCCAGCGGCATGGTGCCGCTGGCGCAGGGCAACGACATCGGCGGGTCGATCCGCTACCCCGCGCACGCCTGCGGCATCGTCGGCCTGCGTCCGAGCGTCGGCCGGCTGGCGCACAGCCTCTACCCGCCGGGCCAGGACCAGGCGCTGTCGACGCAGGTGATGGCCGTGGACGGTCCGCTGGCCCGGTCGGTCGACGACGTCCGACTGTTCTACGCCGGAATGGCGGCGTTCACCGACCCTCGCGACCCGTTCCACGCGCACGGCGCGTCCGCGCCGGCGCTGCCGAAGAACCCGCGCCGGGTCGGGCTGCTGCGCGACGTCGGCGCCAAGGCGCCCAGCGCGGTGGTCAACCAGTCGCTGGACACCGCCGCCGAGCGGCTCCGGGCCGCCGGCTACGAGGTCGACGAGATCGAACTGCCGCTGCTCGAGGAGGCCTGGCGGCTCTGGTACCTGCTGGCCATGGAGGAGTTCCGGGTCATCATGCCGCTGGTCGAGCAGATCGGCGACGAGGGCATGAAGAAGGCCGCCGCGGCCTACTACTCCTGCGCCGCCGACTGGTGGGGCGAGGCACCCGGCCTGGTCGACTACATGAACGGCTACGCCCGGCGCGGCACGCTGATCAGCGAACTGGGCCAGTTCCTCCAGGACTACCCGATCGTGCTGTTGCCGGCCTCGGCCGAGGAGGTGTTCGAGCAGGACGCCGACATCTCCAGCCTGGAGCGGGGCCGCGAGGTGGTCGCCGCGCAGTGGATGAACATGGCCATCCCGCTGTTGGGATTCCCGGCCCTCACCGTGCCGACCGGCGTGGCCAACGGCCTGCCCACCGGTGTCTCCCTGCTCGGCCGCCGATTCGACGAGGAGTCCATCCTCGACGCGGGCACGGTCATCGAATCGGGCACCGGCATCCTCACCCCGATCGACCCGCGGTGATCCTCGGGGCGCCGTGGCACGACCGCGGCGCCCCGAGGAGGCGCACGGCCCGGCGCGGGACAAAGCAGATCGTTCACGGCGCTCTCCCATTACTGGTGGGCAATGAGAAGCAGTCCGGGTGGGAGCGCGTTCACCTTGACCGCGGGAGCCACCAGGCTGAACGGGGGCCAGGGAGAGCCCCAGCCGGTCGACGGCCGTGGGGAAGCCGCCCACGGTGGCCAGCACCGTGGGCGACGAGGGCGAGGTCGATACCACGGTCAGGACACGTCCGCCGGTACGCCAGGCCGTGAGCTATCCCAAAGCCTCCGCCAGGAGCAGGACGGTTCAATGCGCCGAATCGCCGACCTGCACCCCGGTGCGGCACGATCGACGCCGCGACGCCTACTTCTCCAGGGTTCGTCGGAGCGAAGCAGACCGAGCGTCCCGTGGCGGTGCTCATCCCGCCGACCACGACGCCGACGGCCTGGATTCCCCCAGTTGCCGCCGCGGCCCTGCCTCCCGGCGCCGGCCCTCGACCGACGACGTCAACAGGTCCAGCCGCCGTCACTCACCACGGCGTCACCGTCGCCGGGACGAGCGATGGGGCCGTCGCCGGCTCGGGCCTCCGGTGAACCGACGGCTCGTTCCAGGTCGGGGAGCCCGCTGATCTCCGTCGGCGGCCGTGCGGCACCGAAGAAGGTTCCCTGGCCGGCGTCGCAGCCCAACGACAGCAGGAGCTCGAGCTGGGCCTGGGTCTCGACCCCCTCGGCGGTGACCGTGAGGTTCAGGAGATGCGCGAGGGATATCAAGGAGGCGAGGAGCTGGACATCGAGGGAGTCCTTCCCCTCCTCCCCCGGCAACTCCCGGAGGAAGGTTCTGTCCAGCTTGAGTTCGTCGAGCGGTAGCCGCCGGAGGTAGATGAGGTTCGAGTAGCCGGTCCCGAAGTCGTCGATGGCCAAGCGGACCCCCATGTCCGCAAGCGCCTGGAGTGTGCGCCCGGTCAGGGGGTCGGTGCCTATGACGGCGCTCTCGGTGATCTCGAGTTGCAATTGCTGGGGGCGCAGCCCGCTGTTCGTCAGCGCCCGACGGACGTCCTCGACCAGGCTCTCCTCGCGCAGCTGGCGGGTGGCCAGGTTGACGCTGACGAAGGGGCCCGAGTCACTGGCGCCGAACCAGGCGAAGGCCTGCCGGCAAGCGACCTGCAGGACGTGCCGTCCGAGCGCAACGATCGACCCGGACTGCTCGGCCAGCGCAATGAAGTTCTCCGGCCCGAGCAGCCCCAGCCTGGGATGGTTCCACCGGACCAGCGCCTCCACCCCGTGCAGCGAGCCGTCCGCAAGGCGGCGCAGGGGTTGGTAGTGCAAGAGCAGGTCCTGGCGCACCAGAGCGGCCGGCAAGGCGGAGGACAGCGAATAGCGGGTGAGTTCCTGGGCGTCGCGCTCGGGCTCGAACAGCGCCCACTGGCTCTTGCCGTCGGCCTTGGCCCAGTAGAGCGTCATGTCCGCGGCCCGGAGCAGTTCTGCTGGTGCGATCTCTGCGATCGAGCGCTCGACGATGCCGACACTGGCGGTGACCTGGACCTGCGTGGAACCAAGGCGCAGGGGTCGCGCGATGACCGCCAGGATTTGCTCCGCCAGGGCGATCAGCTCGGTGCTGCCCGAGGAGTCCGGCACCAGGACGACGAACTCGTCTCCCCCGAGGCGGGCGACGGACAGTCCGCGCCGGCCGGCCACAGACTCCAGTCGGCGGGCGACCGTGACGAGCAGGTGGTCCCCCACCTCGTGCCCCAGCGTGTCGTTGACCGCCTTGAAGCCGTCCAGGTCGAGGAAGCACAAGCCCGCCCGGGCGCCCGTAGGAGCCGTGGTGAACAGGTCGTCCAGCTGCGTCAGGAACATCTTGCGGTTCGCGAGGCCGGTCAGTGAATCGTGGTGCGCCTCGAACTCCAGTTGCCGCCGCAGCTGGCGCAGCGCGGTGACGTCGTGGATCAGTGCCAACTGGTAACGGGGGCGCCCCTGCCCGTCGCGCAGCAGGGACACGGTCAGGTCGGTCCACACGGACTCGCCGTTGGACCGCAGGAATTGCTTCTCGAGCTGGAAGTGCTCTCTCTCGCCCCGGATCAGTTCGTCGTACAGCCGCCACACCCGTTCGACGTCGGCCGGATGCATGAACTCGTTGACCGACCGGCGCCGGAACTCATCGAGCGGGTAGCCGAGCAGTCGTACGAGCGCCGGATTCACGTCGAGTACCCGGCCCTCCACATCGCCGATGCCGATCCCGATCGTGGCCCCCTCGAACACCGCACGGAACCGCTCCTCGCTGACCCGCAGCTCCTGCCGCACCTGTTCCCGAGCTTGGGCCGCAGCCGCGAGGATCTCCTCCTGTTCGCGGAGCGCGCGCTCCTGGAGAGCCGAGCTGAAACCTTCGGCGACCGCGGCGACGAGTTCGAACCATCGACGCTCGCTTCCTTCGCGAAGAGGCCGACGCGTGTCGCCGTCGGCGGTGACCATCGGTCGTACGCCGAGGGACCCCCCAGCTCCGAGGAGCACGCCAAGGGTCCGCGACAGGGACCGCGGATTCGTGAAGTGCGCGTCGATGAGCGCAGAGCCCACCTCCAGCCCGACCGTTCGCGGGGAGCCGGAGGCATCCGGTACCACGGCGACCATGCGGCGCAAGAGCCCGAGCAGCAGCTGCTCGACCCGGTCCGGCGGCAGCGGCACGTAGCTGGTGCCCGCGACCGCGCTCGCCCACGCCATCGCCAGTCGCCGCAGGTCCCCGTCGTCGCCCGCGACGCCGGTCGGGCCAGGGATTGCGCGCGGCCCCCGATCGGTCGGGCTCACCGCTTGCGGCCCACCCCGGCGTAACCCGTCGTTCTCTCCGGCTGCCCCTCCGCTTCCGCCGGGTCGTCCGGGCGCCACAGCGGCAGCCACACCACGCCGGGCTCCACCAGCTCGAAACCGTCGAACAACGTCTCGATCTCGGTGCGGCTGCGCATGGTCATCGGCGTCGGCGTGCGGCGGTAGAGCTGCCGGTGGGAGCCGGCCTGCTCTGGTCGCCCCTCCGCGCTGGCGTGCGAGAGCACCAGGTAGCTGCCCCCGACCAGCCGGGCGGCGATCCGGGCGACGGCACCCCACGGGTCGTCCGCGTCGGGGACGAAGTGCAGGACCGCGACCATCAGGACGGCGACAGGCTGGTCCAGGTCGAGGGTCGCCGTGAGGGACGGATGCTCGAACAGCGCCTCGGGCTCCCGCAGGTCCGCCTGGACGACCGCCGTCCTCTCATCTCCGCCGAGAATGGCGCGGCTGTGGGCCACGGCTACCGGGTCGTTGTCGACGTAGACCACACGGGCCTGCGGATTCGCCTGCTGGGCCGCCTCGTGCACATTGCCGACGGTCGGTATGCCGGAGCCGATGTCCAAGAACTGGGCGATGCCCTGCTCGGCGACGTACCGCACCGCCCGGCGCATGAACGCTCTGTTGCTCTGCATGATCGCGGGCAGGTCCGGCCACAGCTCGATCGCCTCGCGCGCCATGCGCCGGTCCACCTCGAGGTTGTGCGAGCCCCCGAGGTAGAAGTCGTACACCCGCGCGGCACTGGGCCTGGTCAGATCCACCTCGGCCGGCACCCAACTGGGACGTTCCATGTCCAGTCCCCCAGAGTTTGATCGGAGCCCGGGCGTTCGCGCGTCCTCGGGTGAACGGCCCCGTCCGAGACGTATCTGTACCGGAGATCCTGCCCCGTGAGGCCGCCTTCTGCCGCGGCCGAGTCAAGGCGGTTCCTTTCCGACAGACGACCCCGCCGTCGAGGTTTAGCGGACGACCGAGTCGAGGATCAGCTGCGGTTGTTCGAGCGCAAACAGGTGGGCGGCGCCGGGAACCTCGATCAACCGGCTGGACGGAACCTCGTCCGCCACCCAACGAGCGATTCCGATCGGCGCGTTGACGTCCTCGGCCCCGTGGAGCAGGACGGTGTCCACCGTCAGCTCCGCAAGGTCGACGCCGAGCGTTCCGCTGCCGAGTCTCAGATCCTGGACCGCTGCGCCCGACCCCTGCCGCAGAGCCTCGTGCATGTCCTCGGCGAAGTGCGCCCGCCACGATGGGTGACCGAACACGCGCTGATCGGCGGGCGGCATCTGACGCGTGGCCCATCTACTGACGGGTGCGTCCAGACCGACCGACTGCTGCGCGGCCAGCACCCTGCCGGTAAGCCACGGGGCAAGCCTGGCCAGAAGGAGCAGCGCGCGGACCGGGAAGGCCATTCCTCGCCGCGCGGCGCGAGGAGCCGGAAAGCCCGCAGAGATCAGCAGCAACCGCCGGACCCGCTGCGGATGGACGATCGCAGCGGCCAGCGCGAACCCGCCTCCGCCACTGGCCCCGGACATCGTGACAGTGCGCAATTCGAGTCGATCGAGAAGCTGACGAAGGTCGTCGGCATAGCGGGTGAAGGTCACGCCGCCGGGCACGGGGTCACTGAGGCCGTATCCGGGCCGCTCGGGAGCGACCACGCGAACCCCGGAAGCCGTCGCAGGCCCGTGGAGCCGCTGGAACTGCAACCGCGAGCCCGGAATTCCGTGCAACAGCACGAGAGGTGCACCCGACGCACTCCCGTACTCGGCCCAGGATATTCGTCGGCCGTCGTCCAGGACCGCCGTCCTGGCCGTCTGCGGGGGGATCGCCGCCGCCATGCGCGCATGGTGACGAAGAATCCGCCACCGGGCAATCGCCCCGCTCGCCGAGCGTCGATTCCCTTCTCGGCCCGCGGTTTCGCGCCGGCCTGAACCCGCTGCACGGCGCCTCATCGGCGGTCGCCGGCGAGCTGGAACAGGCGCACGGCCAGCCAGCCGAGGACGCCGGCCAGCCGCCAGAAGCCGATGGTCTCGGCGAGACCGGGCACCCCCGACAGTGGCAGCGACAGCGGGGACAGTGCCGCGACCATGCCGAGGACGGCGACCGGCACGGTGAGACACCAGGCATCCGTTGTCTGCGTGGTCAGCCGACGTCGGCCCGACCGAGCGGACGTGTGACGGCGCGGTGACGCCAACGTGACGCTGCACCGGGACGATCCGGGTGGACGCCGATGTCCATGTCGGGCGACGACCCAATCCGAGGGGATGACCGTGACCAAGGCGGACGCACCTGGGATGGCGCCCCGTGGAGGACGCCGCGGCATCAACATCCCGGTGCTGCTCGACGGCACGTGGAGCGACACCAACACCAACACCAACGTCGGGCAGATCTGCGGGCGGGTGCCCCGCGACGCGGCCGGCCTCGTGCAGGAGCGCTGCTACATCGAGGGGGTCGGCACCGGCCCGTTCGACCGGATCCGGGGCGGCCTGTTCGGCCAAGGGCTGGAGAAGGTCATCCGCCGGGCGTACCGCCACATCGCGCAGCACCACCGCTCCGACGAGGACCGCATCTACCTGATCGGCTACAGCCGGGGAGCGTTCACCGCGCGGAGCCTGGCCGGGATGATCGCCAAGTGCGGGCTCCTGGACGCGGACGACATGTCCTCCGAGAAGGTCTTCCAGCGTTACCGCGACAGGAAGACCCCGGGCCTGCGGGAGATGCAGACCGGGGAGATGCCTGCGCGCACGGCCGAGGATCGACTCGTCCTGGAGCGCTCACGGCTCGTGCGCATCCGCTTCATCGGGGTCTTCGACACGGTAGGAAGCCTCGGGATTCCCGCCGGCCTGGGGCGCTTCCTCACGCGAAGCAAGTACGAATTCCACGACACGAACCTCAGCGGGCTGGTCGACGTCGCCTGTCACGCCGTCGCCGTCGACGAGCACCGCAAGCAGTTCCAGCCGACGCTCTGGACCGACGTGCCCACACCCATTCGGGGCCACCGGACCGAGGTCGAGCAGCACTGGTTCGTAGGGGCGCACGGCAACATCGGTGGCGGCGGGACGTCCGAGCCCGCCACCAGGAACCCACTGTCGCTGCTGGCCCGGGAGTGGATCGTCGACCGGGCGGTCGCGGCGGGGCTCGTCGTCGATCCGCCGGAAGCCCCGCTCAGAGGAACCGAGTGGAGCGGGCCGATCCACGACTTCCAGAAGACGGCACTCGGCCGCCTCACCGGCCTGTGGCCGCTCAACAAGCCACTCCTGCGACCGGTCCGCACCACCGTGGAGGAGACGCTGGACCGCAGCGTCTTGCGCCGCTGGGACGACGCCGATCCGCCGTACCGTCCCGGCAACCCCGGCCTCGCGACGTGGGTTCAGTCGATCATCACAGCCAGGTGACCCGCACGCCGCCGACTCGTACACGTCATCGACTACACGCGCGAAGACCTGGGCACTGAGGCCTCACCGCGCGAGCAACCCAGCCCGGCAACCCTCACCGCCCGACGCGTCGACGAGCACGCCCTCGGGCCGCCCCGGCATAGTGAGGCCAGGGCGCCGCGGACGCCGGTGGTGAGCACCGAAGAGCGCGTGGCGGCGCCTGACGATGACCAAGGATCGATGGTGGAGGGTCAGGAACACGCCGCCGACGGCCCGTACGGCCCGGTCGAGCCGAAGGGGACTTTGCAAGGGGAGGTGACATCTGATCTGTGGTGCCGACAGGCGCCGCTGGAAGGATGTTCACCGTGCAGCAGTTCCCAGGCCGCCTGACCCAACCTGTCACCTCCCCGGGCAGCAGTCCCTCCCTGGGATCAGCGCCCGTGGGCAGTCCGCGAGATTCCTAACCCCTGTACAGGTACACCCGCACATCGTCGCCGGCCTGGAGCACGAGCGTCGTCCCGTTCCCCACCTCCCACTGCTCGGGGAGCAGGAACATGCGGCCTTCAGCCTCCAGCAGCAGTCTGAAGCCGTGGTACCGGTAGCGGAACCGTTGCCCCTCCTCCCAGGGCGACAGTGACGTCTCCTCGATCTTGGGTCCGGCGAAAAGCCGTTCGGTGGTGTCGAGGGTCACGGCGGGGAGGTTGGTGAGGCGCTCTGCCACGTAAACGGCCCGGCCGCGCCCGTAGGCGGCGGCGAAGCTGTTGGTGGCCCAGAACAGGCTCAGGGTGACGAGGCCCGCGGTGAAGGCGACAGCCGCGCGGCGAGACCAGCGGGTCTCACGAGAATTTCTCCGCTCCGTGGCCGTCCGCTGCAGGAGGTAGCGGCCGTAGGCGACCGCTATGACTCCCAGTCCCAGACTCAGCGGGCTGACGGCCACGGGCTCGGTGCTCGACACCTCGGGAACGACGATGCCGATCACCCCTCTGGCGAAGGCCGCCATACCGATCACGACGAGGACGATGGCCATGCGCCGCAACAACGTGATGTGGGTCCAGGCGGCAAGCCAGCGGGAAACGGTCTGGTGCAGCCACGTCACAAGGAGAAGCAGCACCAGGGCCCCCCCGATCGGGACGTACAACGCGGCGACGCTTCGGAGCACCACATCCTGTGTCGACAGGCCCAACGTGCCGAGAGTGATGCCGAAGTAGCGGTACTCGGCCGTGGTGGCGACGTACCCGAAATAGAACAGCAGCGCGGTGAGCACCGTCGTCGGCGCGATGACGCTCGTCGCCAGGCGAACCCACCGCTCCACCGACGACTCGCCGCTCTCCTCGTCGGAGGGAGAGCCGTCCTTCTCCTCGGTCGCTGTGAAGGTGCCGGGCGCACCCGTCGCCGGTGTCTCCACTGGAGGTGGTCCTGCGGCGGGGCCGGGTTCAGCTCCGGCGGCCGGACGCCGACCGCGGCGGGAACCGCGGCCGCCGAGCAGCCCTCCCATGATCCCACCAGCCAAGAGGAGCAAGGCGCCGAGGACGGAGCGCTCGGAGGAGTCGGGCGCACGTGCGCGCAGGCGTCCCCAGCCCTCGCTGCGCTGCCTCCGACGACGCCGCATGACCTTCGAACCGCTACGGGGCGGTGCAGCCGTTTTCGGCGCCCGTGTTCGCAGGATGGTCGGGCTGTCCGCCGGCGTCGGCGTAGGCGGTGGCCCCGCAGTAGCGCAGCGGCGCAGTGACCGCCATCCCTTCCGACGTCCACGGCGGCGTGACCTGCATCGCCTCCCAGGTCACCGGCACGGGAGCCGAGGGCGAAGGAAGCAGCGCTACGACGGCGGAGTCGCCGCAGACCGTGTCGCTGGGCCCCGGGGCTGTGCAGACGGCCGAGAAGGTCATCGAGGCGGCAACGTCCTCGTAGTTCGCTTCGTCGTCGGCTTCGCTCCCGAGCGCGATGCCGAATCGACATCCGACGGCTGCGTCTAGCCCTGCATTCAGCGGGGTGACGCCGGTGAGTACAGCCCCGGGCGCACAAAGGGGCCCTTCCGGCGCTCCACTGTTGGCGCAGTCCTCGCTTGTGATGAAGGGGGCTTCCACCGCCACGGTCTCCACCGTGATCTGCACGCTGGTGTCGCCGAGATACAAGAGAGTGCAGATCGGCGTCGGAGGGTTGGGCACGCTGCCGAAGACGGCGCTGAAATCGTCGCCCAGCGTCGGACCTGCCACCATCACCGTCCGCTCATCCTCCGGAGGGTCCGGGCCCGGGTCCGGGTCCGGGTTGGGGTTGGAGTTCGCGTCGGGGTCCGGGTCCGGATTGGGGTTCGGGTCGGGGTTCGGGTCGGGGTCCGGGTCGGGGTCCGGGTTCGGGTCCGGGTTGGGGTTGGGGTTCGGGTCCGGGTCCGGGTTCGGGTCCGGGTTCGGGGCGCCAGGGGCCGGGTTCGGGTTCGGTGCGCCAGGGATCGGGGCGCCAGGGGCCGGGGCGCCAGGGGCCGGGTTCGGGTTCGGTGCGCCAGGGACCGGGGCGCCAGGGACCGGGGCGGCAGGGGCCGGGGCGCCAGGGGCCGTGGACCGGGGCGCGGGATTATCGTTCTGCGGCGACTGCGGTTGGTCGTTAGGCGATGTGCTCGTGCCGCCGCCGGTCGGAGGCAGGGACGTCGACGTCGGGATCTGTGCAGTTCGACCGCTCGCGCGGTTCTCGTCGTCCGGGTCCTCACTCGCGCCGCATGCCGTGACAGTGATGCCGACAGCAAGGATGAGTGCAGCCTTTCGCAGAGGGGACGTTCCGGAGCCGGCCCGAATCCAACCCATCGCCAGAGTGTGATGCGATGGTCGTGGGGCAGCCAGAGGCTTTCGAACGCTGCGCCCCCCGTCGCCCGACCACGCGAACAGCCTGGCGGCATGTGCGGCAGCGGTCACATCGGAGTCGCTCATGCCGCTTGGCCTTCCTCGTCGCCCGGTGGATAACAGAGGCTCCTACCGAAGACGGCCGTAAGTGCCACCGAGATACGCCGGCTCGACCTGACCTGACCGAAGCGGGTCGACTCCAGCGGGCCGCGGCGCCGCGCAGCCGGCGCGGGCAGCACCGGGCTGCTCACCGAGGCCGACCGGGTCCTGATCACCGTCGTCTATCAGCGCAGCTCTGCTCGATGAACGTGCCCTCCGACCTTCTCGGGGTGAACGTCGACTCGATCGGTCAGGCCGTCGCCGACACCCGCCACCGGTGGTCGGAATGCGTTCGGGACCACTCCGGCCCCGGGCGTTTGACGAGCGCGAAAGCCAGTCCGCCCACGGGCGTTCCATCGGAGGCTTGAGCCTCCTCTGTGTTCATGCGCGACCTGCGGTTCTGTCGCCGTGAACAGCGCTTTCGCTGCTCGCTCCCCGAACATGCCGGGCGAGCCGATGTGGGTGCGGCCCAGCCGCGCGAGAAGCCCGCCGACGACTGACTCATCCCGACGGGTGAGGCCGGGCACCGGGACGGCTCCAGCGCGGTTCGGAACCGGTCGATCCGGCCGGAGTGAGGGTCTCGTTCCTGGTCTACGGCGTGCTGTACGTCGTCCTCGAGGTGGTCGGGTACCAGCTCGGGCAGATCGGGTGGGCCCACATCGAGGCGCTGGACGTGGCCACCGCGCTGACCGATGCCTTCCTGGCCCTCGCCCTCTGTGCCGCGACCCTCGTGGCCGTGGACCTGGGCGTACGGCGCTGGGGCCGGTCGATGGCGGACTGGCACCTGCGGCAGTCGCATGTGCACGTAGAGATCTGGGACGCGCCGATCGGCGTGCCCTCCTGGCGGCCTGTGCCGCTCGCGGTCACCGCCGAGCGGGTCGAGGAGCCACCGGAGCCGGCCCGCTGGACCGGCAATCCCTATTCGTTCGCGGGGCGCCGCTTCCCGAAGGATCCCGGCACGCTCCTCTGACTCAGAAGACGGCGAGCAGCAGGACGTGGGCGCGCAGTGCGTGGGCGGAGAGGGCGCCGTGCCCCGGCCGGACGGCCAGGTCCGCGAGCTCCTTCGCGGTGGCCACGGCCTCGCTCAGCTGCTCGGCCACCACGTCATCGAGGTCGGCGTCGTGCAGGTCGTCCAGGTCCACCAGCGGGAACGGGGCGGTGGCTGGGGTGGCGAAGGCGGTCTCCATGACGGCATCTCCTGGCTCGGTCGGTTCCCGGGTGGCCCCCGGCCGAGGACGACTCTCCGGGGCCGCCCGCAGGCCGCCGACGAGAAAGCCGCATGAATTCCGCAAGACCCGTGCCGACGACGGGTGCTTCGATGAGCCGACGGGGCCGCGGGGGCTCCCGACGGGAGGTGCCGCGGTGCTGCGCGCGTTCGGACTGGCCGGCACCCACGCCCGCCTGGAGCCCTTGACCGCGGCGCACGCGCCGGGCTTGGCAGCGGCTGCCTCGGAGGACCGCAGCAGCTACGCCTTCACCGCGGTCCCCGACGGCCTGGACGAGGCAGCCGGGTACGTCCGCACGGCGCTCGCAGAGCAGGCCGGCGGGCGGGTGCTCCCGTTCGCCATCGTCCGGGCAGGGGATGACGCCGTCGTCGGCTCGACCCGCTTCCTCGACCTGGAGGTCCTCGGCCGCCCGGGGGGCGCGGTGCCGGACGACGCCCGGCCGCCGAGCGTCGGTGAGATCGGCAGCACCTGGTACGCGGCGTCGGCCCAGCGGACGGCGCTGAACACCGAGGTCAAGCTGCTCCTCCTCGGCCACACGTTCGACGTCTGGCAGGCGCTGCGCGTCACGCTCAAGACCGACGCCCGCAACCAGCGGTCGCGCACCGCCATCGAGCGCCTCGGCGCGCGCTTCGAGGGGACCCGGCGGGCGCACACGACCGCCGCCGACGGAACCATCCGGGACAGCGCCTACTACTCGATCGTCCGATCGGAGTGGCCCGGCGTCCGGCGCGGACTGCTCCACCGGCTGGGGTGAGCGGACCGGTGACCCCGGTAGACGAGCGCCTACCCTCTGTGACGCAGGACGGTGGCTCCCGAGGCGCAGGGTCCTAGGTCCGTGTGCGCCCGGACCGGTCAGCGCTAGGACGGGGCGGCCACCCCACCCCTCTCCCCCGGCGCCGTCCGCCGGTGCCGGCACAGGCTCCCTCGAGGAGATCGCCATGCCCGCCTCAGAACCCCGTTCCAACGGCCACGACCAGGGTGGCGAGATGCCTGTCCCGTCCTCGTTCCGGGCACCGGACCAGCCGGGCGGGGACGGCGAGATGCCGCGACCGTCCATGGGAGAGGCGGCTGGGGACGACGCCATGCCGCGACCCGCCCAGGCCCAGGTATCCGGGGCCGGTTCCATGCCGGTGCCCGGCATGCCCACGGCCGCGACCGCGATGCCCGGGACGTCGTCGGCCGTGATGGAGCTGCCCCGGTTCGGACCGCCGGGCGGCGGAGGAGCCGGTGGTTCGGCCTACGAGCCGGGCACCGTCGAGGTGCAGTTCCGCTCGGGGGTCACCCCGACGCTCGCGCAGGCCGGGACGACGCCGTCCCTCGCCGCCGCCGATGCCTCGCTGGACGAGATGAACGACCTCCTGCAGCGCTTCGGCCTGGTGCAGGCCGAGCCCACGTTCGCCACCTCGGCCGCAGCCGCGACCGCAGCCCAGGACGTCGCCCGGGCGCAGGGGATCGACGCGCCGCACCTCGCCGCGTTCATGACGCTGCACTTCGCGCCCGACGCGGACACCCCGCGGATCGCCGAGGAGCTGAGCCGGCTGCCCGACGTGGAACGGGCGGTGGCCGTCCCGGTGGCCCTCCCACCGACGCTCGTCGCACCGCGGGTCCCGCACGCGGAGACCGACGTCCAGCAGGACGTCCCGCCTGACCTCGCCCCCGCCGGCCCGCTGTCGGACCCCTTGGTGGGCACGAGCACTCAGGTCGTCCTCGACCCGGCCACCGGCCTGGAGAACCAGTGGTACGTCTTCCGCTGCACCGTGGACACGGCGTGGAGCCGGTCCTCGGGCCGCAACGTCGTGATCACCGACGTCGACTGGGGCTACCGGACGACGCACCAGGACCTGTCGACCAAGATCAGGCGGACCTACAACTCCTTCGACGGCACGACCGACGTCGTCCACGGCGGGTCGGTGTCGCACGGCACCGCGGTCGCCGGGCTGGCCGGTGCCGCCGTCGACAGCCGGGGCATGTCCGGCGTCGCCTACGACGCCGACCTCTGGGCGGTGCAGGCGGACTCCGGGACCGGCACCGGCCTCGGCGGCAACGCCTGGGCCCGTGGCATCGAGTGGGTGCGGACCACCGACAGCGGCGGTCGCCGCAAGGTCGTGATCCTGGAAGTGCAGACCGGCGCATTCGGCAACTACGAGCAGGTGCCGTCGGTCAACGCCGCGATCCGGACGGCCATCGCCGCCGGGGTCGTCGTCTGCGTCGCCGCCGGGAACGGGGACCGGGACGCCGGGATCGACGACTCGGGCAACGCCATCCCCGAGACCGGGTCGATCCTGGTCGGCGCCACGGCCTACCACGCCACCCAGAACCGGCGGGCCGGCTTCAGCAACTGGGGTCCCCGCATCACCGTCGCCTGTCCGGGCGACGCATCGCACGACCTCACCTGCAACAGCAGCGGCGACGCCGACTACCGCAACGGCTTCGGCGGAACCTCCGGCGCGACTCCGAAGGTGGCCGGGGTGGCCGCGCTCATGCTGGCCGTGGACCCCGGTCTCAGCCACGCCGACGTGCGGCGGATCCTGAGCGTCACCGGCTCCGCGCTCACGCCCGATCCCGGCAAGCCCGTGGGCACGTTCCTGGACGCCGCCGCGGCGGTGCGCCAGGCCTCCGCCGGCACCACCGGCCGGCTGGAGGTTTTCGCCCGCGGCTCCGACCAGGCTCTCTGGCACAAGTGGCAGACCGCGCCGAACGGCAACTGGTCCGGCTGGCACTCCCAGGGCGGCTGGATCGACATGCTCGAGGTGGGGCGGAACGCCGACGGCCGCATGGAGGTCTTCGCCCGCGGCTCCGACGGGGCCGTCTGGAACAAGTGGCAGGTGGCGCCGAACAGCGGCTGGTCCGGGTGGAACTCCCTCGGCGGCTGGGTCGACAAGATCGTGGTGAGCAGGAACGCCGACGGGCGCATGGAGCTGTTCGCCCGGGGGTCGGACAAGGCGCTGTGGCACCGCTGGCAGGTCGCACCGAACAGTGGCTGGTCGGGCTGGAACTCCCTCGGCGGCTGGATCGACGACCTCGTCGTCGGGCAGAACGCCGACGGCCGCATGGAGGTCTTCGCCCGCGGCTCCGACCAGGCCGTCTGGCACCGCTGGCAGACCGCGCCCAACGGCAACTGGTCGGGGTGGAGCTCCCTCGGCGGCTGGGTCGACCGGCTGGCCGTGGGCCGCAACGACGACGGGCGGCTGGAGCTCTTCGCCCGCGGCTCCGACGGCGCGCTGTGGCACAAGTGGCAGCTCGCGCCGAACGGGACCTGGTCCGGCTGGGCCAGCCGGGGCGGCTGGATCGACCTGATCGACGTCGGGAAGAACGCCGACGGGCGGCTGGAGGTCTTCGCCCGCGGCGCGGACAAGGCGCTCTGGCACATCTGGCAGGTGGCACCGAACGGCACCTGGTCGGGCTGGGCCACGCGCGGCGGCTGGATCGACCAGCTCGACGTCGACCAGAACAACGACGGCCGGCTGGAGGTCTTCACCCGCGGCGCGGACAAGGCGCTCTGGCACATCTGGCAGGTCGCCCCCAACGGCACCTGGTCGGGATGGAAGTCGCAGGGCGGCTGGATCGACCGGCTCGACATCGGGCGCAACGCGCTCTGAGGCCTCCCTGCGGTCACCGGTGGGTGGACGCGGGGAACCGCAGGTCACAAAGCGGCGTCGGCTGTTCCGATCGGGTGATCTACGGCTAGGGTTGTCGCATCGGGAAGGCCCTGCGCTATGGCAGGACCCCGATGCACCACCACAGCTAGGAGCGAGCAATGCCCGAAGGAACAGTGAAGTGGTTCAACGCTGAGAAGGGGTTCGGCTTCGCCACCCCCGACGGTGGCGGACCGGACGTCTTCGTCCACTACTCGGCCATCCAGTCCAGCGGGTACCGCTCGCTCGATGAAGGCCAGCGGATCGCGTTCGACATCGAGCAGGGTCAGAAGGGCCCGCAGGCTGCGAACGTCACGCCGCTCTGATCGCCTGATCAGCACAGCGCCCCCGCCCGGTTCCCGGGCGGGGGCGCTGTCGTTTCTCCTCCGTTGAACCGCAGAGGCCCAGAACCACGCCGGTTCTGGGCCCCTGGGGTCCAGCGCTCGACTCGGATCAGCGGGCGCGGGGCACGTAGCCGCCGATCAGCGCCGACATCAGCAGGGCGCCGTCGTGCGGGCCCACGGCGGCCGCCGCGTCGGCGAAGGCCTGCCAGCGCTGCCGTTCGACGTCGGTCGGCGCATTGCCGGCGCGCGCGGCCAGCTGCTCGGTCAGGCGCTCCCACTCGCTCTGCGGGGTCGGCCACAGCCCGGTGAGCCGCCGGGCCTCGGCGGAGATGCCGGTGACCCGGACGATGTCGCCGGCGTGGTTGGTCAGCGGCTCGATGTACCCCGTGGCCGCCAGCGCCTTGGCCGCCGCGATCACCTCCGCCTTCGGCAGGCCGCTGGCGGGCACGACCGCGCCCAGCAGGTAGGGCGAGTTGCCGTGCTCGGAGGAGTCCACGAGACGGGCGATGGCCCGGAGGACCGGCAGGTCGCGGGTGAACCAGACGTCGGGGAGCAGGTCGCCCGGCGCCGTGGGATCAGGGGAGGTCACTCCCCCAGTCTCCCCCCGGCCCCGGACGCGACGGCGCCCCGCCTCCGGGGAGGCGGGGCGCCGGCGGGCGGGGTTTCAGTCGCGGGCACCGGTGAGCTGCGGCCGGGTGGCGAGGATGACGCCCAGGGCGACGTAGCCGATCAGCAGGTGCGCGGCACCGACGTACTGCGTGATCGCCGGCAGGAGGAACGCGGTCGGGACGGTGACCGGCGCCCAGCTCTCGGCGACCATCGGCCAGAAGCGAGCGACGCCCGTCCAGCGGCCGGCGATGGCGATGCGGACCCCGATGGCGGCCATGCCCAGCATGGACAGTGGCCAGAAGAGGTCGATCACGAAGAAGAAGCCGGTGTCGTAGAGCCCGGGCGTGAGTGCCCACATGAGCGAGGACACCGTGGCGACGGCGAGCAGGGCGTGCTCGACGTGCAACAGGCGCCGGGCCAGACGACCGGTGCCGATGGCCCCGGTCCGCATCTGCACGGTCACCAGGAAGATCAGACCGATCTGGAAGGCCACCGCGGCCAGGTTCACCACGGTGGCCTGCCACGTGCCGGCGGGTGGCGTCGTCCCGAGAGCGGCGCAGGCGATCGACCAGGAGCCGGCTCCGGCGGCGACCGCGAGTCCGGCCCGGCGGACCAGCCGGGTGGAGGCGCCGGGTGCGGCGCCGGAGCGCGGGGCGACGTCGGTACGGGCGGGGGCGGGGGTGGTGCTGAGGGACATCTCGTCTCCGGTCGGTCTCGTGCGGTGCCCTGTGCACCGCCTGGGAGAACCGTCTCCGGGCGCCGTCCCGGGCACCCAGGGCTGCGCGCCCTCGATCCGGTCCCGGGAATGTCCCGGGGAACACGGGACACCGGCCTCGTGACGTGCGGGACACCGGCAGGTGAGGATCTGCGCGTGCACGCGAGGATCCCGGTGGCCGAGTCGACCGGCGATGAGCCGATGGAGGACGGCGCTGCCTCTTCCCCCGCGCCCCGCGGCCCGTGGACCGTCGCCTGGCTCGTCGTCCTCGTCGTACTGGGCTCGACGATCGCTGCGGCGGTCCTCGACGCAGTCACCCCGGACGCGGCGCGGGCGGCCCGCGGGGGTGCCGAACTGGGCTGGGTCGTCGCGCTGCCGGGGGTGGCCCTCGCGGCGCCCGCCTGGCTGCTCCTCACGCGGGCGCCGCGCAACGCCGTCTCCTGGGTCCTCGCCGGCACGGCCGTGCTCTGGGCGACGGACGGTCTCGCCGAGTCGTGGTTGACCTACGCGCTGCGCAGCGATCCCCCGCTGCCCGGGGCCAGCCTGGCGTCCTGGACCGTGGAGCGGCTCGGCGCCCTCCTCCTGCTCGGTCTGCCCCTGCTGCTGCTGCTCTATCCCGACGGGCGGCTGCCCGCCGGTCCCCTGCGCCGCCTGGCCGTGGCGAGCCTGGTCTCGAGCGCGCTGCTGCCCGCGCTGCTGCTCGTCGTCCCCTCCGAGGTCGCCTACTCCCGAGAGGCCGCAGGCGCGCCGGACGTCTACGCCGGGCTCGACCTCGACCTCACCACCCTGCCGATACCGGCGGACGTCGCCCAGCCGCTGCTGCGGGTCGCCTTCCCACTCGCGCTGCTGGGCGTCGCCGTGCCGGCGGCCGCGGTCGTGGCCCGGTACCGCCGGGTCCGCGACGAGGACCGCCGCCGGATGCGCTGGCTGCTCTGGGCGGCCGTCGTCGACCTGCTCGTGATGCTGTCCACGCTGCTCCTGCCCGGCGAACCCAGCACCGCGGCGCTGTCGGTGGCCGTGGCGCTGACCGGGACGGCGGTGACCCTCGGCATCCTGCGCCCCCGCGCGGTCGACATCGACCGGCTGCTGGGCGGCACGGTCGTCTACGGCGTACTCGGCGTCGGCGTGGTGGTGCTCGACCTGGCCGTGCTGGCCGCGGCGGGGGCGCTGCTCGGCGACCGGTTCGGGGAGCGGGACGCGACGCTGCTGACGCTGCTGCTCGTCGCGGGCGCCTACGTGCCGCTGCGCGCTCCGCTGTGGCGGCTGGTCCGGCGCTGGGTGCTCGGTGAGCGGGACGACCCCTACCGCGTCGTCTCGGGCCTGGCCGCCCGGCTGGAGCGGTCCGACGGCGTGGACGAGCAGCTCATGGCGATCGCGGGCGCGGTGGCCGAGGCGTTCCGATCCCCCTACGTCGGCGTCGAGGTGGAGCACGTCGGTGGTGAGCGGCTCGTGGCCGAGCACGGCCGGCGGCCGGCGGCGGTCCAGTCCCTGCCGATCGCCTACCGCGGCGAGGAGGTCGGCCGGCTCCTCCTGCCGGGGGACGGCGTCCGGGCGCACCTGGTCACGCGCGACGAGGGGTTGCTCGCCGACGTCGTCCGGCAGGCCGCCGCGGCAGCACGCGCCGGCTCCCTGGCCGCGCAGCTGCAGCAGAGCCGCGAGGAGCTGGTGGCCGCCCGCGAGGAGGAGCGCCGCCGGTTGCGCCGCGACCTGCACGACGGGCTGGGCCCGAGCCTGGGCGCCGTCGTCCTGCGCATCGACACCGCACGCAACCTCACCGCGGCAGGCCGCGCCGAGGACGCCGACCGGGTGCTCCGCCAGGCCAGGGACGACGTCGCCGCCGCACTGGCCGACGTCCGGCGCCTGGTGCACGACCTGCGGCCGCCCGCGCTGGACGACCTCGGCCTGACCGGCGCGGTGCGTCAGCAGGCCGACCGGCTCCTCGGTCCGGGCACGGAGGTCACGGTCGAGGCCGATGCGACCGCCGACGACCTGCCCGCCGCGGTCGAGGTCGCCGCCTACCGGATCGCGTCGGAGGCGCTGGCCAACGTCGCCCGGCACGCCCGCGCGTCGACCTGCCGGGTGGAGCTGGTCCGCGGCGTCGACCGTTCCCTGGTCGTGACGGTGACCGACGACGGCGTCGGCATCGCGGAGGGCGCTCCCGCCGGTGTGGGCCTGGTGTCCCTGCGGGAACGGGCCGCCGAGCTCGGCGGCCGGTGCATGGTGGTCTGCCCGCCCGACGGCGGGACGGTGGTGCGGGCCGTCCTGCCCGCTGACGGAGGAGGAACGCGTGCCTGACGCCCTGGACGGCGACGAGCCGCTGCGCATCGTGGTCGCCGACGACCATCCGGTCTACCGCGACGGTCTGGCGATGCTGCTGGACTCCGTCCCCGGCCTGACCGTGGTCGGTACCGCCGCCGACGGCGGGGCCGCGGTCGCCCTCGCGCTCGCGGAACAGCCCGACGTCGTCGTCATGGACGTCCAGATGCCGGGCATCGACGGCATCGAGGCGACGCGACGGGTCACCTCGGCATCGCCGTCGGTGGGCGTCGTCGTCCTGACCATGAGCGAGGACGACGGAACCGTGTTCGCCGCCGTCCGGGCCGGCGCGCGCGGCTACCTGCTGAAGGGCGCCGACCAGGAGGAGGTGGTCCGCGCCATCACCACGGTGGCCAACGGGGGCGCGGTGTTCGGCGCCGCGCTGGCGCGGCGGATCGCCGAGTTCTTCGCGGCCGGACCGACCGGCCCCGAGACCGCCTTCCCGCAGCTGACCGCCCGGGAGCGCGAGGTACTCGACCTGGTCGCCGCCGGGCGCGCCAACGCGCAGATCGCGGCCGCGCTGTACCTGTCACCGAAGACTGTCCGCAACAACGTGTCCAACGTCCTGACCAAGCTGCAGGTCACCGACCGGGCGCAGGCCATCGTCCGGGCTCGCGAAGCAGGTCTGGGCCGCTGATCGGCGGGAATGGCGGTGCGGCCGGGGCCGTTCCTGCTGGCATGACGACCTCCTCCGAGACCCCCAAGGTGCAGAAGACCGACGAGGAATGGCGGGCGCAGCTCTCGCCGGAGGAGTACGCGGTGCTCCGCCAGGCCGGCACCGAGCGTCCCTGGACCGGTGAGTACGTCGACACCAAGGCCGTCGGCGTCTACGAGTGCCGCGCCTGCGGCGCCGAGCTGTTCCGCTCCGAGACCAAGTTCGACTCGCACTGCGGCTGGCCGTCGTTCTACGAGGCCTCCGCCCAGGACAACGTCATCCTCCGCGAGGACCGCAGCCTCGGCATGATCCGCACCGAGGTCCTGTGCGGAACCTGCCACAGCCACCTCGGGCACCTCTTCGACGACGCCCCGCAGACGCCCACCGGCGACCGCTACTGCATCAACAGCATCAGCATCCGGTTGGCCCCCGGCGAGAGCTGAGCTCTGGGGGTCTTGTCCCGGCTCTGGGGGTCCTGCAGAAACCCCAGAGCCGGGACAAGACCCCCGAAGCGCCGTCAGGCGAGGTCGGCGACGATCTCCGCGACCGGCTTGCGGACGCCGCTGTAGAACGGCACCTCCTCGCGCACGTGCCGCCGGGCGCGGCTGGCCCGCAGGTCCCGCATGAGGTCGACGATGCGGTGCATCTCGTCGGCCTCGAAGGCGAGCATCCATTCGTAGTCACCGAGGGCGAACGCGGCGACCGTGTTGGCGCGGACGTCGGGATAGGGCCGGGCCTGCATCCCGTGCTCCTTGAGCATGTCCCTCCGCTCCTCGTCGGGCAGCAGGTACCACTCGTAGGACCGCACGAACGGGTAGACGCTGATGTAGCGGCGCGGCTCCTCGTCGGCGAGGAACGCCGGGATGTGGCTGCGGTTGAACTCCGCAGGCCGGTGCAGCGCCATCTGCGACCACACCGGGTCGAGGTGCCGGCCCAGCACGGTACGACGCAGTCGCGTGTAGGCCTCCTGCAGCGCCTCCGGGGTGGCGGCGTGCCACCAGACCATGAGGTCGGCGTCGGCGCGGAACCCGGCGACGTCGTAGGTGCCCCGGGTGACGACGTCCTTGCCCGCCAGTTCGTCGATCAGGGCGCTGACCTCGTCGGCCGCCGCGGGCCGCTGGTCGTCGCCGAGCGGGCGGGCCAGCCTGAACACCGACCACATCGTGTAGCGGATGGCGGCGTTGAGCTCGTTCGCCCGCTTGCCGATGCTGCGTTCCCCGGTCCCCTGGTCGCTCATGTGGTCATTGTCCCTCGGCTGCCGGACGGTCCGGTTGGGCGGGGTGGAGGCCCCAGGCGGGCGTCGGAACAGCGTCAGCCCGCTGAGTCGGCCCGCGTCCGTTCGCGCTGGATCTGGGCGGTGCGGACGTAGCGGCAGTCCTCGCAGGCGGCCATGGACACGTGGTGGCGCAGGCAGCGGAGGGGTCGGGAGTGCTGGGAATGGACCTGGTTCGGGTGGTGCACGGTGCTCACGTCGTCGTCCAACAGCCGGAGGGCGCCCGTGATGCCCCAGGCCCGTGGTGGGCTCGACCACCACGGACCCGGGCGTGGCCCGGCGTCGCTCGGCCTCACCCCGGGGAGGCGTGGCTGAGCCAGGCGTCGACGTCGATCTCGACCGTGCGGCCGATGAGGAACCGCGGTGCCCGGAGGCCGACCGCCGTCCGATCGAGGGCGGCTGTCGCCCGGACGCGGAGCCACCCCTCCGCCGTGATCTCCACGACGCCGATGACGGCGAGCGGCGCCGAGGTCCCCCGCACGTGCAGCACGCCCTCCGCGATCCACCGGCCGTCCTCGCGCGCGCTGAACCGGTCGGCCGACCAGGTCATCGTCGGGTTGCGGTCGATGTCGAGCAAGCGCGGCTTGCGCAGGTCGGCGTCCCGCTTGGCGATCCCCGTGTCCAGGCTGTCCAGGTCCAGCTCAGCCCGGACCCGGACGGGCACGCCGGCGTCGCCGACCACCAGCTCACCCCAGCTGCAGGCCACGGAGCCGTGCGCCGGCCGGCCGAAGTTCGGGACGGCGAACGTGACCCGGGTCCGGCTGTCGGAGACCGTCCACGTACCCGCGGCCACGACCGGTGTCTGCACCCCGGCGGTCACGATCGCACCTCCGCCGGGACGTCGGCGCGCAGGACGCGGCCGAGCTCCGTCCGGTCCGCACCCGGCAGCAGGTCCGGGTCCTCATCGGGCAGCAGACGCGTGTGCTGGATCCGGTCCTGCACCTCCAGCAGCGTCTCGAGGCCCGTCGCCAGGCCGACGACGACGATGCGGTCGTCCGCCGACCGCAGCACGAGCACGGCGACGAGACCATCGACGTCCCGGACCGCAGGGTGGATCCGTTCCCGTCCGCCCCGCTCGGCCGCGTGCGCGACGGCGGGGTCGCCGGTGCCGTTGAGCCACGTCAGGTGGGCGAACAGCGGGGTCCGGCCGGCCGCGACGCCGTCCAGCCTGTCGACCAGGCCGAAGGTCCGGGCACCGGCCGGGGCGTGCGCTCCGTCCGGCCACAGCGCGACGACGGTGCCCTCGTCACCGTCCCGGTGCTCGACGACGATCGCGCCCATGGGCTGGGCCTCGCCGTCGAGCGCGGTCCGGACGGCGTCCTGCGGATCGGTCTCGGCGCCCGCCGCACGCCGGAAGGAGTGGATGGTGGCGTACACGAGGTGCTCCCTCGGTCGGGGACCGGCCGTTCCGGTCCCGGCGTGGAGAACGATCCGGCGGCGGCACGGCGCGCACATCCGTGGAAGTACGGGGCCCCGCTACGGAAACGCGGTACTGAGACGCGGGACGCAGGAGACCCTCTGCGTGGATACTGCGCGCCGTGGCGACGGCCACCTCACGCACCGACGGCGCCCCCTTCGTCGGCCGCACCGCCGAGCTCGCCGAGCTGACGGCGTGCATCGCCGCGGCCGACGCCGGACGAGGTGGTCTGCTGCTGCTCTCAGGACCCGCCGGCATCGGCAAGACCCGCACCGTGGAGGAGTCGACGGCCTCCGCGCCCGTCGTCGCCTGGGGGCGCTGCGTGGACGACCCCGGTGCCCCATCGCTGTGGCCGTGGCGCCGGGCGGCGCGCACGCTCCCCGGGGTCCGGTCGGCGGTGACCGCGCCCCTGCCCCGCGCCGACCTGCTCCGCGAGGGGTCCCCCGACCCCGAGGCCGCCCGCTTCGCACTGATCGCGACCGCCGCCGACGCGCTGCTCGACGCGGCCGAGTCCGACGGCCTGGTGGTCGTCCTGGAGGACCTGCACTGGGCCGACGAGACGTCGCTGCGACTGCTGCGGCACCTGGCCGGCGAACTGCAGCACAGCCGGCTCCTCGTCGTCGGCACCTATCGCGACCCGGTCGGCGGATCCGGCGGGCGCCCGCTCGACCGGACGCTGCCGCACCTGCTGCGCTGGCCGACCACCCGCTCGCTGCCCCTGGCCCCGCTCACCGAGGACGACGTCCGGGTGTACCTGCCCGCGGCACCGGCCGAAGCGATCCGCCTGGCACACCGGCGCAGCGGCGGGAACCCGCTGTACCTGCGGGCGGTCGTCCGGGCTTCCTCGGCGCGCGCCGTCGACGGCGAGACGGAGCTCCGCCACCTCGTCCGGACGACGCTGACCGCGTTGCCACCGACCGTGCTCGACCTGCTGGACACCGCGGCGGTCCTCGGCGAGGAGGTCGACGCCGGCCGGCTGGCCCTGGTGACCGGCCGGCCGCCCCACGAGGTCCGCGCCGGGTTGGACGTGGCGGTGCAGGCCGGGATCCTGACCGCCGTGCCGGACGCCCCGGGGAGACGGCGGTTCGGACACGCCGTGGTGCGGGACGCGATCTACGGCGACCTCTCCCCCAGCACGCGCGAGGAGCTGCACCGCCGGTCGGCCGAGGGCCTGGAGCAGGTCGCCGCCGCCGACGACACCGTGGCCGGCGTCGTCGCCGGGCACTGGTTGCGCGCTGACTCAGAGCCGGCCGCGCTGCTCCGGGCGGCGTCCTGGGCTCGCCGCGCGGCCGAGGCGGCCACCCGGTCGCTGGCCTTCGACGAGGCGGCCCGGTTCCTGGCGATGGCGCTGACCGCCGCCGACCGCGCCGGCACCGACCCCGGCGAGCGGACGGCGCTGCTGCTGGACCTCGCCACGGCGGAGTTCCGGGCCGGGCGGTTCGGCGAGAGCCTGGCGCACGCCGTCGCGGCCTCCGACGCCGCCGCCGGGTGCGGCCGCGTCGACCTGCTGGCGGCGGCCGCGCTGACCGTGCAGGACATCGCGGCGCCAGGCTTCCCGCCGGCGGTGCTCCGGATGTGCGAGCGGGCGCTCGCCGACCCGTGGTCGGCCGGGCAGCCGGCGCTGCGTGCTCGGCTGCTCGCCCAGTCGGCCTCGGTGCTGGCCGACGCGGGACGGGTGGCCGCCTCGGCGGCGCACTCGGTGGAGGCACTGGCGCTGGCCGAGGAGAGCGGCGACCCGCAGGCGGTCATCGACGCCGTCCGGGCCCGGATGAAGGGCCACCCCACGGCGTTGCCGTGGCAGGAGCGGCTCCGCCTGGGCCGGCTGGCGATCGAGCACGCATCGGCGACCGGGGACCCGCTGGCCGAGCTGTGGGGGGCCAAGTGGCGCATCGACGCCGCCCTCGAGGCCGGTGACCTGGCCACTGTCGAGGACGAGCTGGCCCGCGTCACCGCACTGGCGCAGCGCACCCGGTTACCGCTGGTCCGGTGGCACGACCTGCGGCTGCGCGCCTCGGTCGCGGCCCTCCACGGCCGGTTCGAGGAGGCGCTCACGCTGAACGAGCAGGCCCGGATCGTCGGTACGACCGAGCTGGCCCAAGACCTCTCGGCGGCGGGCATGTCCGGCGCGTTCCTGTACCAGTACGCACTTGTCACCGGGAACGCCCGCGACCTGGACGGCCAAGCGGTCCGGCTGATGGACCTGGCCGACGACGTGCCCATCGTGCAGGCGAGCCGGGCGGTCGTCGCGCTGGTCGTTGGCCGGCGGGACGAGGCAGCCGCCCGGTACGCGCAGCTGCGGCCCCGGGTGACCGAGCCCGACTTCGTGCAGTCGGCGGGGGTCGCGGAGACGCTCGTGCCGCTGGTCGAGGCGTTCGGCGACGTGGAGGCGGCGGCGGCGCTGGGCAGGATCGTCGCCACGACCCCCATGGACGCGGGCGGCGCGGGCGTCTACTGCTGCGGCTCGACGGAGGTCCTGCTCGGCCGGCTCGCCGCGGTGCGGGGCGAGTGGGACGAGGCGGTCGCGCACTTCGAGGAGGCGATGCGGGGCGACACGCGGACCGGCGCCCGCCCTGCCGCCGTCAACGACCGCATCGGACTGGCCGGGGCGCTGCTCGAGCGCGGCCGGGCGGCCGACCTGCCCCGGGTCCGGGAGCTGGCGCACGCGGCGCAGGCCGAGGCACGCCGGCTCGGCATGCCGGCCCCGGAGCGCGGGGCGGCGGCGCTGGCGGAGCGGGCCGGCCGCGCGGCGCGCGCGGCGGATCCGCTCACCGGCCGAGAGCGGGAGATCGCCGGGCTCGTCGCCGCGGCCCTCACCAACCGGCAGATCGCCGACCGGCTGGTGCTCTCCGAACGGACCGTGGAGAGCCACGTCCGGAACATCCTCGCCAAGCTCGGCTGTGCCAACCGCACGGAGGTCGCCACCGCCGTCCACGGGGATGGGCAGACCGCGCGCTAGCGGGCCGGCCACCCTCAGCTCGTCCTCGGGACCGCCACCAGGTGGGGTCGGCCCCGACCAGGTAGGCACGCCAGTCCGGCGAGGCCGAGAGCGACGCCGTCCTCGATGAGCGCCGCCTGGAGAGCAGGCATCCGGCCGGCCGACCACCGGCGCCAGCCGAGGCCGGCCCATGCGCCGGCCAGCGCCCCGGCCGCGCCCGCGGTCGCCGGCAACGCGCCGTTCACCTGCTCCCGGGCGGCCAGCCGCGCACCGCCCTCGGCACCCCCGAACACCCGCGGGGTCAGCCCGCCTGCGCTCGTCCGCGGCGGCGTCGTCGGCTGCTTGTCGGCGACCAGCTCGCCGACGACGGCCACCGCGGCCAGGGTCTTGACCGGCAGCGACTTCCCGCCCGGGCGGCCCCTCCCGGTCGGCGCGGTCAGGACCGGCGCCACGAAGCCGAGCGAACTGCGGCTGCCGGCGGCCACACCGAGCAGCGCGGAGCGGAGGACGAGCCCCGCCCGCGCCGGGCCGCGGGGCGTCGCGCGCTCGCGCGGGGTCGGCACCGCCTCGAGCACCGCCTGCACCGCCGCGCCGTACGCCAGGTGCGGTGCCGCGTCGGCAGCCCAGTCGGCGGCCGACCAGGTCCGCGGATCGCTGACGCCGAGCTGAGCCACCATGACGTCCGTCGCCGCGGTGGACGCCGCGCCGGCGAGCACCGCCCCCACCGGCGCCGGGAAGCGCACCCCGTAGGACCGGACGGCGCTGGCCAGCACGCCCACACCGAGGCCGTTCGCGATGCCGGCCAGCGCACCGAGCGCCGTCCGGCGGGCGTCCCTGGCCGCACCGGAACCGGGCACCCGGCGCCCCGTCTCCCGGGCGAAGGCGTCGACGACGCGCTCGGGAACGGTGCTGGCCGGTCGGCCCCGGACGGCCATGTCGAGGTGGTTGACGACGTCGAGAGCGGTGGTCCCGGCCGCACCTGCGGCCAGCCCACGCACGAAGAACCCGGTCATGCACCGACCCTCGCCAGCGCTGTCCTCGTCGGCAACCCGGGACGTGCACCGCGGTTCCAGGGACCGAGGCGTCAGAGCAGGGCGTCCACGGCGTGCTGCGCGTCGCGGATGCACGCCGGGACGCCGACGCCCCGGAACGCGGCCCCGGCGATCGCCAGGCCGGGCACCGCGCTCACCGCGGCGCGGACGGCGTCCACCCGGGCGGGGTGCCCGACGAGGTACTGCGGCAGGCCGCCGCCCCAGCGCACGATCCGGGTCTCCAGCGGCTCGGGCCGGTCGAGGCCGAGCAGGTCGGCGACGTCGGAGACGACGGCGGCCGTCAGGTCCTCGTCCGACCGCTGCAGCTCGGCTTCGTCGCGGAAGCGGCCGACCGACGACCGGACGAGCAGCGCCGGTCCACCCGCCAGGTGCGGCCACTTGGACGACGACACCGTCACCCCCTTGACCAGGCGTCCGGTCACCGGCGGCACCAGCAGGCCGGAACCGGCATCCAGGTCCTGCGCCGGGAACGCCATCGCCACCACGGCCATCGACGCGTACGGGATGCCCTGCAGCGGCTCGACCGCATCCGGGGCCAGCTCACCGAGCAGCCGTGCAGCCTTCTGCGCCGGAGCGGTCACCAGGACGGCGTCCGCGGTCAGCAGTTCCGGAGCCGCGGCCGGACCGACGGAGAGCTCGAGACCGGCGGCCGCCCGCCGCAGCCCGTGCGCCGGGGTCCGCAGCCGGACGACGGCACGGGACGCCGCGACGAGGGCGTCGGGCAGGGAACCGATCCCGTCGGACACGGTGGCGAACACCGGCCCGTCGGCGTCACCGCGGCTGCGCGCCCCGGCATCGCGGGATGCGGCAGCAGCGGCCAGGACCGATCCGGTTGCGGGTAGATGCGCCGCCAGCGCCGGCATCGTCGCGGCCAGCGACAGCTCGTCGGCCCGGCCCGCGTAGACCCCGCCCAGCAGCGGCTCCACCAGCCGGTCGACGACCTCGTCGCCGAGCCGCGCGCGGAGCAGCGCCCCGACAGCGACATCGCCGTCCAGGGCGAGCTCGGGCAGCTCGGCCTCGGCGCGCACCCGGGCGACACCGTCGGGCGAGAGGATCCCGTCGAGACCGTCCGCCGACGCGGGAACCCCCAGCACGGTTCCGGGCGGCAGTGGGTGCCGGCCGTCGGGCAGGACGACCGACGCCTGCGTCGTCGCCGGGGCGACCAGCCGGTCGGCGAGCCCGAGGTCCGCGATCAGCCGCACGGCCTCGGGCACGCGGGCCAGCACGGCCTCCGGCCCGGTGTCGTACCAGTGCCCGGCCAGCTCGATCCGGTGCAGCTTGCCGCCGATCCGGTCGCCGGCCTCCAGCACGATGATCTCGTCGTCGGGACGGCGCCGCCGCCACTCGAAGGCGGCGGCCAGGCCGGTGATCCCGGCACCGACGACGACCAGCCGGCGTGGGTTTGCCGGGGTGGTGGGGCGGGACGGAGTCACTGCGTCGAGAGCTCGTGCACCAGCTCGACGACGTGGGTCAGCACGCCGGGGTCGGTGTCGGGCAGCACGCCGTGGCCGAGGTTGAAGACGTGCCCGCGGGCGGCGCGCCCCTGCTCGACCACCCGCCGCACCTCGCGGTCCACCGTCGCGCGGTCGGCGAGCAGGACGGCGGGGTCGAGGTTGCCCTGCAGCGAGCGGCCCGGGCCGACGCGGCGGGCCGCCTCGTCGAGCGGGATCCGCCAGTCGACCCCGACGACGTCGGCCCCGGCGTCGCCGATCAGCGGCAGCAGCTCACCCGTGCCGACGCCGAAGTGGATGCGCGGCACGTCCCGATCACCGAGGCCGTCGAACACCGCCCGCGAGTGCGGCAGCACCCGCTCGGCGTAGTCGGCGGCCGACAGGACCCCGACCCAGGAGTCGAACAGCTGGACCGCGGAGGCGCCGGCGTCGACCTGCGCGCGCAGGAAGGTGGCGGCCGAGATCGCCAGCCGGTCCAGCAGCCGGCCCCACGCCTCCGGCTCGGCGTACATGAACGCCTTGGTGCGGGCGTGCTCCTTCGACGGGCCGCCCTCGATCAGGTAGGTGGCGAGGGTGAACGGCGCACCGGCGAAGCCGATGAGCGGCGTCGGGCCCAGCTCGGCGACCAGGCGGCGCACCGCCGTCTCCAGGAACGCCAGGCGCTCGGGCTCCAGCGGCGGGAGCGCGTCGACATCGGCCACCGAGCGCACCGGCTGCGCGACGACGGGACCGACGCCGGGCTTGATGTCGATGTCCACCCCGGCCACCACCAGCGGCAGCACGATGTCGGAGAACAGGATCGCCGCGTCCACCTGGTGACGGCGGACCGGCTGCAGGGTGATCTCGGTGACCAGGTCGGGATCCTGGCAGGCGGCGAGCATCCCCGTGCCCGCCCGCAGCGCCCGGTACTCGGGCAGGGAGCGCCCGGCCTGACGCATGAACCAGACCGGCGTCCGGCGCACCGGCAGCCCTCGGGCGGCGCGGACGAGATCGGAGTCGGACGGCAGGGCCCGGGCGGCGTCGGGGGCAGCACTCACGACTGCCGATCCTCCCAGACGGCGGACGGCCGCCGGACGCCGTCCACGATCGAGCAGGCCGACGGGACGGTTGCGGCGCGTCGGGCGCGGTGTGCTACCACGCGGCCTACCCTGCGAGCGTGGAGCCGACCAGCCTGGCCAGCGCCGGGAACCGAGGCAGGGACGCGGGTGGGGACGAACCCCCGGCCGAGTTCCGTGCCGCCCTGGATGCGCTCGCGACCGTCCGTGCCCGACCCGAGATCGTGCTCGAGCAGATTCCGGCACCCCAGCGGCTGGCGCCCTTCGCCCACGCCGTCGCCGCGCGCGTGGCCGAACCCGATCCCGACGGCGGCGACGACTTCGAGATCGCCAGTGCCCGGTTCATCGTGCTGTTCGACCCCGAGGGCCACGACGCGTGGAAGGGGACCACGCGCTGCGTGGGCTACCTGTCCGCCGCGACCGACGAGGAACTGGTCGACGACACCATGTTCTCCGAGGTGGCCTGGAGCTGGCTCACCGACGCGCTCACCGAGGCCGGCGCCGAGCACCACGCCGTCGGCGGCACGGTCACCCGCACCGCGTCCACCCGCTTCGGCGACCTCGCCGGTCCCGAGCACAGCGTCGACGTCGAGATGCGCGCCTCGTGGACGGCGGAGGACGGCGCGCTGGACCGGCACCTGCAGGCCTGGCTGGACGTCCTCGGCAACGCGGCGGGCCTCCCGCCGCCCGGAGTGCGGCTCCTGGGTCCCTCTGACCGCACCGGGAGCGAGACTCTCTAACATCGGTACCGCCAGCGGGGCGTTCACCCGCTGTGCCGGCGCCCCCACTCCCCGCCCCGCACAGGATTTCGCGCGCGGACGCAGTCCGGGGCCGGCGGCCCGACCGACGAGGACCGGCAAGAAGGTGGACGGCAACTGAGCACCGAGCCCACTCCCTCCCCGGCGGAGGACGCCGCTCCGGAGGAGTCGTCCCCGCCCGCGGTCCCGCTCCTCGCCCCCCGCGACGGGCTGCCCCCCGTCATCGAGACCTCGACCCAGCTGGTCGAGTACGCCGAGGCCCTGCGCGACGGCACCGGGCCGGTCGCCGTCGACGCCGAGCGGGCCTCCGGCTACCGCTACGGCCAGAAGGCCTACCTGGTGCAGATGCGCCGCAACGGCTCGGGCACCGGGCTGATCGACCCCGTGCCCCTGCCGGACCTGTCGGTGATCCAGGGCGCCGTCGCCGACGCGGAATGGGTGCTGCACGCGGCGAACCAGGACCTGCCGTGCCTCGCCGAGATCGGCCTGGTGCCGCGGCGGATCTTCGACACCGAGCTCGCCGCCCGCCTGGCCGGCCTCCCCCGGGTCGGGCTGGGCGCGGTCGTGGAGTCCCTGCTGGGCTACTCGCTGCAGAAGGGCCACTCCGCCGCCGACTGGAGCACCCGGCCCCTGCCCGAGGAGTGGCTGGTCTACGCCGCCCTCGACGTGGAGGTGCTCGTCGACCTCCGCGACGCCCTCGCCGCGATCCTCGACGAGCAGGGCAAGACCGAGTGGGCGCGACAGGAGTTCGAGGCGATCCTCGCCGCCGGACCGCCGGCGCCCCGAGCCGACCCGTGGCGGCGCACCTCGGGCGTGCACGGTCTGCGCAGCCGCCGCCAGCTGGGCATGCTCCGCAGCCTGTGGGAGGCGCGCGACGACATGGCCCGGCGCCGCGACATCGCGCCCGGCCGGGTGCTGCCCGACTCCGCCATGGTCTCCGCCGTCCAGGCCGACCCGGTCAACGAGGGCGCCCTGCTGGAGCTCCCGGTGTTCCGGGGACGGGCCAACCGCAGGCTCGTGGCCACCTGGTTCGGCGCGATCGCCCGCGGCAAGGCCCTTCCCGAGACGGAGCTGCCGCTGCACAGCAGGTCGGGCGACGGCCCGCCGCCGGTGAACCGCTGGGCCGATCGCGACCCCGCGGCCGCGACCCGGATGCAGGCCGCCCGCGCCGGGCTGGCCGAGATCTCCGAGAAGCACTCGGTGCCGGTGGAGAACGTCCTCTCCCCCGACCTCGTCCGCCGGATCATGTGGAGCCCACCCGAACTCCGGGACGCCGCGACCGTCGCAGCTGCGCTGCGGGCCGGCGGTGCCCGCGAGTGGCAGGTGGAGCTCACCCTCGCCGTCCTCACCGAGGCCGCCACCAGGGCCTGATCCGCACTCCCCTCGCCGTCGTTACGGGATCGTGACGGTCCCCGGTGGGTCTGCCCGGCACGCTGCTGCGTGTAGAGGAGCACCGGGCGACGAGGAGACGGCTGCGTGCACGAGACGGCGAGCGGCGCGGAGGAGGTTCCGGGCACGGCCCCGGAGTCCTTCCCCGACTTCGTCGTCCGCCAGCAGCACGCGTTGCTGCGGCTGGCGTACCTCCTCGCCGGCGACCGCGGCCATGCGGAGGACCTCGTGCAGACGGCGCTGATGAAGACCTACCGGCACTGGGGCCGGGTCGCCCGGCGTGGGGACCCGGCGGCCTACGTCCGCCGCGCCCTGGTCACGACGCACACCAGCTGGCGGCGCCGGGCCTGGCACCGGGAGCAGCCCACCGGCCGGCTCCCCGACGCCGGCACCGCTGATCCCGGCGACCGGCTCGACCGCGACGAGGAGCTCGGCCGTGCCCTGGCCGCCCTGCCGCCACGCATGCGCGCCACCGTGGTGCTCCGCTACTACGAGGACCTCTCCGAGCTGCAGACGGCGCAGCTGATGGGCTGCTCCGAGAGCACCGTCAACACGCAGGCCGCCCGCGGGCTGGCCCGCCTGCGGGGCGCCCTCTCCGGGAGCCCGGTGCCCGCCGCCGACACCGGCCTCCCCCGGCGCCCACCGGAGGACCCCCGATGAACCCCGAGACGGAGCTGCGCGACCGGCTGCACAGCGTGGCCGACCGGGCGGGGCATCCGTCGACCGACGGCCGGGATCTCGCCCGCTCGGTGGCCGGCCGGACCGAGGACCGGCGGCGCAGACAGCGGAACCTGCTGGCCGCCGCCGGGTGCGTCGTCCTGCTCGGGATCGCCGTTCCCCGGCTGGTCGACGGCGGACCCCAGGAGGCGGGCCCGGCCTCCGGCGCCGTGTCCGAGGTCACCGGCGGGGCGGGGGCCGCCGCTGCGGTGGTCGACGTCTTCAGCGAGCCGACGCGAGGTTCCCTGGCAGACGACCGGGCCTTCCTGGACGGCGTCCGGGCACTGCCCTGGACGGAGGAACCGCCGCTGCGCGCAGCCGACGGGACGGTCCTGCACTACCTGCCCGAGCCGCCCGTCGAGTCCCGCCGGGTCGTGTTCGCCGGCGACGTGCCGGGCGGCCGCTGGGCCCTGGTCGTCGGCTGGACGACGGACGCCCCGGCCGAGGCGGCGGGCCTCCCGCCCGGGGTCGTGCCGACCGACGCCCTGGCGGCCGCATGGTTCACCGGGCCCCCGGGCGCGAGCGTGGACCAGATGACGCTGGGGAGCGGCCCGAACAGCGTCGCGAACGACTGGCCGGCGGCCCTCACCGACCCCCGCACGGGCACCCTCGTCGTCGTCGCCGCTCCGGGGGACGAGGTCCAGGTGTCGCACCGGCCACTGATCGACGAGGAGGGCACGACGAGCCGGCAGTGGCGGCAGGTGGACACCGGGGACGGCGTCGCGGTCACGCGGATCTCCCCGGTCCCCCGCTCCTACGACGCGTCGACGTCCTTCCGGGTGCTGCGCGACGGCCGGATCGAGGCGCGGGACGCGCCGTGGTCCCTCTACGCCGAGGACCTCGGTGGGGAGCCGGCCATCGAGTACCTCCGCGGACAGCCCGCCGAGCTGGGTGAGCAGGCCGCCCGGTACGCCGCCGAGAACGTGCTGCGGGAGCTCGGCCTCTCGGGCAGCCAGGTGCGGATCGCCGCCCAGTGGACGGGGAGCGTCCCGGCCGGCGGGTCCGACCAGGCCGCTCTGGTGACGGTCACGCTGCCCAGCGGCGCCGTCGTCGTGACCGCGCAGTGGCTGATGCCCGAGCGACCCGACGGCTCCAGCATGGGCGCCTTCTGCGGCCAGGCGGTCCAGCCGGCGGGCCCGCCGGCCGAGCGCCGGGTGCATGCCGTGGCCTGCGAGGTGGTCGACACGACGTCCGGCGCGCCGATGCGCACCAGCCTCGTGGTGGTCGCCCCACCGGAGGTGGCGCTGATCCGCACCTACGACGGCGACCGGAGGTTCCTCGCCGACCACAGCGCCGTGGACGGCGTCCTCGTGGCGCCCATGCCCCTGGGTACGGAGACGGTGGAGGCGGTCACCGCCGGCGGGGTCACGCTCGGCCGGGTCGACGTCCTCGGCCACGCGGTGGACTTCGGTGACTGACCGGGCGCGCGCGGCGATGCTCGGCGTCCTCGTCGTCCTCGTCGTCCTCGTCGTCCTCGCGCCGTCCGGCTGCAGCACGGCTCCGGAGCCGGACGAGCCGGCGCCGGAGATCACGGTCTCCGTCCCACCGGCCGTGCCGAGCAGCCCCGGGCCGACCTTCGCGGTGCCTCCGCCGCCGCCCCCGGTGTCGTGGGCCGGCGACGGTCGGCGGCTCTCGGTCGTGACCTACGGGAGTTCCAGCTGCCCTACCGGTCCCACGGACTTCGAGGTCGTCGGTGACCAGGAGCTGCGGCTGAGGATCGACCAGGTGTTCCCCGACCGGGATCCGTGCACGGCCGACATGGCTCCGTTCTCCGACGACGTGGACGTCCCTCCCGGTATCTCCTCCGACCAGCCGGTGACGGTGCACCTGCGGTACGGGAACGGCGACGAGGAGACGGTCGTCCTGTCGCCCGCCGGCTGATCCGACCCGCGAGGGGCGGGGCGGGCTTGGCCACGGAGTTACCGACGGGTAACTTGAGCTCGCCGAGCCTGTCCGGGCCGGAGCCGAACTGCTGCGGAGGTCTGCGTGTCATTGGAAGAGCGGCGGCCACGCTCGCTGCGTGAGGTCGTCTTCGTCGACGGCGTGCGCACCCCCTTCGGCAAGGCCGGGCCGAAGGGCATCTACGCCGAGACCCGGGCCGACGACCTGGTCGTCCGGGTCATCCGCGAGCTCCTGCGCCGCAACCCGGCGCTGCCGGCCGATCGCGTGGACGAGGTGGCGATCGCCGCCACGACCCAGATCGGCGACCAGGGCCTGACCCTCGGGCGGACCGCCGCACTGCTGGCCGGGCTGCCGAAGTCCGTTCCGGGTTACTCGATCGACCGCATGTGCGCCGGCGCGATGACCGCCGTGACCACCACCGCCAGCGGCATCGCCTTCGGGGCCTACGACGTCGCCATCGCCGGCGGCGTCGAGCACATGGGCAACCACCCCATGGGCGAGGGCGTCGACCCCAACCCGCGGATCATCAGCGAGAAGCTGGTCGACCCCTCCGCGCTGGTCATGGGGTCGACGGCGGAGAACCTGCACGACCGCTTCCCGCACCTGACCAAGGAGCGCGCCGACGCGTTCGCGCTGGCCAGCCAGCAGAAGTACGCCAAGGCCGTGGCCAACGGCCAGATCGGCCCGGAGCTGGTTCCGATGGCCACCCGCTCGGCCGAGCACGGCTGGGGCGTCGCCACCGTCGACGAGCCGCCGCGGCCGCAGACCACCCTCGACGGGCTGGCCTCGCTGAAGACGCCGTTCCGCCCGCACGGCCACGTCACCGCCGGCAACGCCGCGGGCCTGAACGACGGCGCCACCGGCTGCCTGCTGGCCGCCGAGGACGTCGCGCTCGAGCTGGGTCTGGACATCGGCATGCGGCTGGTCGGCTACGGCTTCGTCGGAGTCGAGCCCGAGGTCATGGGCGTGGGCCCGGTGCCGTCGACGGAGCGCGCGCTGGCCCGCACCGGCCTGACGATCGATGACATCGGGCTGTTCGAGCTCAACGAGGCGTTCGCCGTCCAGGTGCTGGCGTTCCTCGACCACTTCGGCATCGCCGACGACGACGAGCGCGTCAATCCATGGGGCGGCGCCATCGCCGTGGGCCATCCCCTGGCCTCCTCCGGCGTCCGGCTCATGACGCAGTTGTCGCGGCAGTTCGCCGAGCGGCCGGACGTCCGCTACGGGCTCACGGCCATGTGCGTGGGCCTCGGCATGGGCGCCACCGTGATCTGGGAGAACCCGAATTGGGAGGGCGTCACCAAGTGAGCACCGCTGTTTTCGAGAACGAGGTCGTGACCCGGGCCAAGGTCCGGTTCCTGACCCTCCCGGGGCTCTCCGGTGAGTTCGCGCTGATCACGCTGGACAACGGGCACGACCACACCCGCCCGTCGACCTTCGGCCCCGGCGGCCTGGCCTCGCTGGACGCCGCGCTGGACGAGATCGCCGCCCGGTCCCCCGCCCCGGTGGCGATCGGCGTGACCGGCAAGCCGTTCATCTTCGCGGTCGGCGCCGACCTCTCCGGCGTGCCGTCGGTCACCGACGCGGCCACGGCGCGGGAGATCGCGGAGACCGGCCACCGGGTCTTCCGTCGGCTCAAGGACTCGTCGGTCCCGACGTTCGCCTTCGTCAACGGCGTCGCGCTCGGCGGCGGGCTGGAGCTGGCGCTGCACTGCCGGTACCGGACGCTCGCCTCGACGGCGATGGTGGCCTTCCCCGAGGTCTTCCTCGGCCTGGTGCCCGGCTGGGGCGGCACGCAGCTGCTGCCGAACCTGATCGGCATCGACCCCGCCGTCACGGTGATCGTCGAGAACGCGCTCGCACAGAACACGATGACGCCGGCACCGAAGGCGGCGAAGCTCGGGATCGCCGACGTCGTGTTCGAGCCGGCCGACTTCCTCGAGCGGTCGCTCGAGTGGGCCGTCGGCGTCCTCGGCGGAGCCGTGACCGTCTCCCGTCCCGAGATCGATCGGTCGACCTGGGACGACGGGATCGCCCGCGCGACGGCGATCGTCGCCGCCCGCACCCGCAACGCCTCCCCCGGCGCCGTCCGGGCCGTGGAGCTGATGGAGCTGGCCCGCGACGGCGTCGAGGGCGAGGCCTTCACCGCCGGCACGGCCGCCGAGGACGACGCCCTGACCGAGCTGCTGATGAGCGACCCGCTGCGGGCCTCGCTGTACAGCTTCGACCTGGTGAACAAGCGGGCCAAGCGGCCGGCCGGCGCCCCGGACAAGGCGCTGGCGCGCACGGTCACCAAGGTCGGCGTCGTCGGTGCGGGCCTGATGGCCTCGCAGCTGGCGATGCTGCTCGTGCGGCAGCTGAAGGTGCCGGTCGTGCTGACCGACATCGACCAGGCGCGCGTGGACAAGGGCGTGGCGTACGTGCACGGCGAGCTGGACAAGCTGGCCCGGCGCGGCCGGCTGAACCAGGACAAGCTCAACCAGCTCAAGGGCCTGGTGACCGGCTCGCTGTCCAAGGACGTCTTCGCCGACGCCGACCTCGTCATCGAGGCCGTGTTCGAGGAGATGTCGGTCAAGCAGCAGGTGTTCGCCGAGGTCGAGGCCATCGTCTCGCCCGAGTGCGTGCTCGCCACCAACACCTCGGCGCTGTCGGTGACCGAGATGGCGTCGAAGCTCGAGCACCCCGCGCGGGTCGTGGGCCTGCACTTCTTCAACCCGGTGGCGGTGCTGCCGCTGCTGGAGGTCGTGCGCGCCGAGCAGACCGACGACGCCACGCTGGCCACCGCTTTCGCCGTCGGCAGGTCGCTGAAGAAGAGCTGCGTGCTGGTCGCGGACGCCCCGGCGTTCGTGGTCAACCGGCTGCTCACCCGCTTCCTCGGCGAGGTCACGGCGTCGGTGGAGCAGGGCACCCCGGTCGCCGTCGCCGACCGGGCCCTGGACCCGCTGGGCCTGCCGATGACGCCGTTCGAGCTGCTCACCCTCGTCGGCCCGCCGGTGGCGCTGCACGTGGCCGAGCGCATGCACGAGGCCTTCCCCGACCGGTTCTCCGTCGGCGAGGCCTTGCGGAAGATGGTCGAGCTCGGCAAGTCGTCGGTGTACAGCGAGCCGGGCGTCGTCGACCCCGAGCTCGAGGGGAGCAGTGCCTTCACCCCGCCCACCCCCTCCCCGCTGACCGAGGACGAGGTCCGCGAGCGCGCCGTCGAGGCGCTGGCACAGGAGATCGGGCTGATGCTGGACGAGGGCGTCGTCCAGGCCGTGCAGGACATCGACCTGTGCATGCTGCTGGGCGCCGGGTGGCCGTTCTGGCTGGGCGGCATCTCCGCCCACCTGGACCGGACCGGTGTCGCCGAGAAGGTCACCGGCGAGCGGTTCCTGCCGCAGGGCGTCGCGTCCCTGCCCGCCTGACCCGCACCGAGCCCGACGGCCCGGGCCCCTCAGCGTGGAGGGGCCCGGGCCGCCGTCATCCCGCGTCCGGCCGGCGGGTAGCGGTTTCGACACGGGCGGATCCATGTCCTTGACCCCTCGCTGTCGCGCGATGGACCATCCGCGAACCGCGGACCGGCACCGGACCGCCATGGAGCAAGGGGCCGGGCATGCGCATTCCCTCCGGAAAGATCCTCGCGGCCACCGCCACCTGCCTGGTCGCCACGGCGTGCACCGGAGGGACCCCCTCGCCATCCGGGGACGCCGGCGACGGCGAAGGCACCACGCTGCGCTACCTCATCGAGCAGCTCGAGGACGCCGACTCACTCCAGCGGCTCGAGGACCACCTGGCCGAGTTCGAGGAATCCTCCGGAATCGACGTGCAGGTGCAGCAGCTCGACATCGACACGATGCGGACCGTGCTGCAGACCCAGCTGCGCTCCGAGGAAGGCCCGGACGTCTTCAACTGGGGCTCCGGTCCGGGGATCGGGGGCGCCCTCGCCGAGGCAGGGCTGCTCTACGACCTCACCGAGGCCTACGAGGAGAACGACTGGGAGGTCTACGACTTCGCCAAGGAGCGGGTGACCTACGACGGGAAGGTGTACGGCATCCCGGGCGAGATGGAGACCGTCGGCCTGTACTACAACACGGGGATCTTCGAGGACCTGGGCATCGAGCCGCCACAGTCCCTCGACGAGCTCCGCGAGGTCTCGGCGACCATCCGCGAGGCCGGGCTGATCCCCATGGCGTTCGGTGACCAGGAGGGTTGGCCCGGCAGCCACCTGCTGAGCATGGCCCTGTCCAGCGCAGTCGGTGCCGACGGCATGGAGGCGCTGCTGTCCGGCGAGCGGTCCTGGGAGTCGCCGGAGGTCGTCGACGCGCTGGCCTTCTGGGTGGAGGCCAACCAGAACGGCTGGTTGCCGGAGTCACCGACGGCGGTCGACTACGACACCATGACCTCGCTCTACCTCTCCGGCCAGGCGGCGATGATTCCCACCGGCAGCTGGTTCATCAACGACCTGGCCGTCGGCGCCGACTTCGAGTCCGCCTACATCCCCTTCCCGTCACCGGACGGCGAGGGCGTGTTCGCCGGCGGCCTCGGCTCGGGCCCGTTCGTCGCGGCCAACACCGACAACCCCGAGGCTGCGATCCAGTTGCTGGACTTCCTGGCCTCCGAAGAGCACGGCCAGTGGACGGTGGAGAACCTGCAGACCATCCCGCCGAGGCCCGTGGACACCTCCGGACTGGACGTCGACCCGCTGCTCGCTCAGGTGCTCGACCAGGTCTCGGCGTTGTCCGAGGGCGGCGGCGAACTCGGCTACAACATCGACGTCCTCATGCCCGAGGCCTTCAACGAGGCCATGTTCGACGGCGTCCAGGCGGTTCTGACCGGTCAGGCCACTCCGGAGGAGGTCGCCGCCAACCTCGAAGCAGCGGCGCAGGCGTGAGCCGGCCGGACGTCCGGGAGCCGGCGGCACCGACGCCGTCGGATCCCGGCCCGGCCGCCCCGGGACGACGCCGGACCACGGCGCGCGCCGGGATCTCCGCCGCGACCCGCCGTGAGCAGGCCCGGCTCGGTGCGCTCCTCGTCGCCCCTGCCGTGGTGGTGATGGCGGTGTTCCTCGTCTTCCCGATGCTGAACGCGATCTACTACGTCTTCGTCGACTTCGACGGCCTGGACCCGAACCCGCCGTGGGTCGGGCTGGCCAACTTCGCCGAGATGTTCGGGGATCCCGACGTGTGGGCCGCGTTCGGCAACAACCTCGTGTGGATCGTCGGCGGCACGGTGGCCCCGCTGGTGCTCGGCCTGGGGCTGGCCCTGCTGTTGTGGGGGGTCCGACGGGGCTCGGCCGTCTACCGGGTCGCCTTCTTCCTCCCCTACGTGCTGCCTCCGGTGGCGGTCGGCGTCGTGTGGGGCTGGATCTACGCGCCGACGCGGGGCTGGCTCAACGGGGTGCTCGAGGCCGTCGGTCTCGACGGGCTGACCCGCGGCTGGCTGGGTGACCCGAGCACGGCGCTGTACGCCGTCCTCGCCACCGCGGTCTGGACGGCGGTCGGTTTCGTCTTCGTGATCATCCTGTCCGCGCTGCGCAACGTGGACGTCGACCAGGTCGACGCCGCACTGCTCGACGGGGCGAACTGGTGGCAGCGGCTGCGCTACGTCGTGCTGCCGCAGATCATGCCCGTCTTCCTCATGGTCGCCGCGATCACGTTGATCGGCGGGTTCGCCGTCTTCGACCTGATCTTCGTGATGACCGGGGGCGGCCCGGCCGGCGCCAGCGACGTGCTCGGCACGCTGGCCTACAGCAACGCCTTCCAGCTCAGCCGGATCAGCTACGGGACGACGCTGGCGCTGGCGATCACCGTGCTGGCGGTCCCGTTCGCCATCTGGCTCGACCGGCTGCAGAGCCGGCTGGCGCGGGAGCGCATCGGGGCATGACGCGCACGAAGAAGGCTTACGCGCCCGGCCGGGCAGGGATCGGCCGCCACCTCGCGCTCGGCGGGCTCGCTCTCCTCACCCTGTTCCCGGTGATCCTCGTCCTGTCCACGACGCTGAAGACGTCCCAGGACGTGCGGGTGAACCCGTTCGGGCTGTTCTCCTCGTTCTCCCTGGAGAACCTCCGCACCGCCTGGACGGTCGGCGGTTTCGACGGCTACCTGCTCAACAGCATCCTGCTGTCGGTGCCGAGCACCGTCCTCGTCGTCGTGCTGTCGACCATGGCCGGGTACGCCTTCGCGCGGCTTCCCTTCCCGGGGCGCACGCCGGCGTTCTACCTGGTGGTGCTCGGACTGCTGGTGCCCTTCTTCACGTACATGGTCCCGCTGTACTTCCAGCTGCGGTCCATGCGGCTCCTGGACAGCCTCGTCGGAGTCAACCTCGTCCTTGCCAGCACCCAGCTGGCCTTCGGCGCGTGGTTCATGCGTGCCTTCTTCACCGACCTGCCCACCGAGATCGAGCAGGCCGCCCGGATCGACGGAGCCTCGGAGTGGCAGATCTTCAGCCGGATCATGCTGCCGCTGGTCACCTCGGGGATGGGCGCGCTCACGGTCTTCACGTTCCTGCAGAACTGGAACAACTTCCTGGTCCCACTGCTGTACATGCCGGGAGGCGGCTACCGGCCGCTGACCACCGGGCTGTACCTGTTCGTCGGCGGCCGCTCGGTCGACATCGGCCCCCTCGCGGCCGGCACCCTCATCACGATCCTGCCCGTGATCCTGCTCTTCGTCGTCCTGCAGCGGCAGGTGACCCAAGGACTCATCTCCGGAGCGGTCAAGGGCTGAGTCCCCGGTTCCGTCAGCGGAACTTCGACGTCAGGCTGTCCATCGTGCGGTTCACGGAGGCCACCTTGATGTGCGAGAGACCGGCATCCGCGCCGGCAGCCAGCATCGCCTCGTGCGCGGCGCGCAGCGTCGCCCAGACCTCGTCGGCCCCGCCCTCGAGCGTGGTCCCGAGCGCGCCGACCTCGTAGCGAAGCCCGGACGCCTGGATCACCGCGATGGCGGCCTCCACGTGCGCGTGCGGGTTCTCCGCCGTCCCGGGCGGTGCCGGCGCCACCTGGATCTCGGCGATCACCGTCACCGCTGCGCCCCGTCCACCGGCTCGACCACGGAGTTCTCCGCGCGCTCCCCCAGCTTCGCCGTCCACTCGGCGATCCGGCGAGCGACGTCCTGCTCGGTGAGGCCGGCGTCGGCCAGCACCTGCCCGCGGCTGCCGTGCTCGAAGAACTCCTGCGCCAGGCCGACAGCGCGCACCGGCACGTCGCACTCCCGGTCCTGCAGCGCCTGGGTCAAGGTCGTGCCCACTCCCCCGGCACGGCCGCCGTCCTCCACGGTGACGACCAGCCGGAAACCTGACGCCAGCGCCACGAGCTCATCGGCCACCGGCAGGACCCAGCGGGGGTCGACCACCGTCACCTCGATGCCCTGGTCGGCGGCCCGCTCGGCCACGGCCAGGCACATCGGCACCATCGACCCGACGGCCACCAGCAGCACGTCCGCGCGGTCTCCGCGGCGCAGGACGTCCACGGGCCCGCGCCGCTCCAGCGCGGGGATGTCCACCGGCGGCGGCCCCTTCGGGAACCGCACGACGGTCGGCCCGTCGGTGACCGCGACCGCCTCGCGCAGCGCCTCCCGCAGGGTCGACTCGTCGCGGGGCGCCGCGAGCCGCACACCCGGGACGACCGACAGGATCGACATGTCCCACATGCCGTTGTGCGAGGCGCCGTCGGTGCCGGTGACGCCGGCCCGGTCGAGGACCACGGTGACCGGCTGACGGTGCAGCGCCACGTCCATCAGCAGCTGGTCGAAGGCCCGGTTCAGGAACGTGGAGTAGACGGCGACCACGGGGTGCATCCCGCCCATCGCCAGCCCCGCGGCGGACGTCAGCGCGTGCTGCTCGGCGATGCCCACGTCGAACACCCGCTCGGGGAAACGCTCGGCGAAGGCCGCGAGGCCGGTCGGGTGCAGCATGGCCGCGGTGATCGCGACGACGTCGGACCGCTCGGCCCCGATGCGCACCAGCTCGTCGGAGAAGGCCGTCGTCCAGTCGCGGGCGGCGACGGTGCTCGCCCCGCTGTCGGGGTCGAAGACGCCGGTGGCGTGCCAGGCGTCGATCTGGTCGGTCTCGGCCGGCGCGTAGCCGAAGCCCTTGGTGGTGACGGCGTGCACGATGACCGGTCCGCCGAACGAGCGCGCCCGGCGCAGGGCGGACTCCATGACCTCGATGTCGTGCCCGTCGACCGGCCCGACGTACTTCATGCCGAGGTCCTCGAACATCCCCTGCGGGGAGAGGACGTCCTTGAGGCCCTTCTTGATCGCGTGCAGCGCGTCGTAGAGAGCCGACCCCACGACAGGGGCGCGGTGCAGCGCCTGGCGCACCTGCAGCAGCGCCTGCTCGTAGCCGGGGCGCAGCCGCAGGGTGGCGAGCGCGTCGGCCACGCCGCCGATGGTCGGCGAGTAGGAGCGGCCGTTGTCGTTGACGACGATGACGACGGGGCGGTCCTGTGCGGCGGCGATGTTGTTCAGCGCCTCCCAGGCCATGCCACCGGTCAGGGCGCCGTCACCGATCACCGCCACCACGGGGCGCTTGTCACCGCGGACGGCGTAGGCCTTGGCGAGCCCGTCGGCGTAGGACAGCGACGTCGACGCGTGGCTGTTCTCCACCCAGTCGTGCTCGCTCTCCGACCGGCTCGGGTACCCGGAGAGGCCACCGCGCTGACGGAGCCGCTCGAAGCCGTCGACCCGGCCGGTCAGCATCTTGTGCACGTAGGCCTGGTGGCCGGTGTCGAAGACGATCGGCTCGCGCGGTGATTCGAACACCCGGTGCAGCGCGATCGTCAGCTCGACGCATCCCAGGTTCGGCCCGAGGTGCCCGCCGGTCTTGGCGACGCTGGTGACCAGCGCGTCGCGGATCTCGGCCGCCAGGGTCGGCAGCTGGTCGGCGGGCAGGGCCCTGACATCTCCGGGGCCCTGGAGCGATCGCAGGAGCGGCACGGCTCGACGGTGTCCTCTCGGTCGGCGGCAGCTGCCTCGGTAGCGTTGGAGGGAGCCGCGGATCAACTGTAGCCGCGGTTTCCCTGCTCTTCCGATCGAGCGTGTGGCGCGGATGCAGCACACCGCCCACGCCTCAGATGCGCGGCACCCACCGCTCCCCCCGCAACGCCCCCGCCACCACCTCGACGCCACGGGCCGCCGCCGCCAGGCGGGCCCCCTCGCGCTCGTAGGCGGTCATGGCCGCCTCGATGGCCTCGGCGGGCAGCTGGTCGGCCAGTTCCACCCGCACGGTGCGCCAGCCTCTGCGCGCCGCCTCGAGACCGGCGGCCACGTGGTCGGCGGCGAACCGGGCGAGCAGCACCGGATAGCGGCGCAGCACCTCGTGCGCCCGGTAGTCCGGTGGGACCAGGTCGTACAGCCACGCCACCGCCGTCCGCTCCCAGTCGGGGGCGCCGGGAGGACGCACCTCCTCGGGCCAGCCCGGGGGCACGCTGTCGTCCACACCGCTCACTGTGCACCGCGGCAGGGACGGTTCCGCGACGGCGTCAGCGGCGCCGGCGTCAGGAGCCGGACTGGCGCTTGAGCCAGAACTGCTCGAACCCCCAGGTCCCGGCGCCGCTGGAGTGGTAGCTCACCAGCTCCCAGCCCTCGGAGCCGAGGCGGTTGAGGACGGAACTGGTGTCGCCCTGCTGACGTTCGGACTGGCCGCCGGGGAGCTTGACGCTGACGCCGGCGCGCTGCGACTCGGCGTCGTTGGCGGTGATGACGGAGGCGTATTCCCACGTGGGCACACCGAGACGGTAGCCGGTTGCCCATCCCAGCCCGCCCAGACCTGGGGCGCGGGCCGGCGCAGGCATCCGTGCATGCCCGGCGTCGCACCGACGTCAGCGGGCGAGCAGCGCCACGCACTCCACGTGCGCTGTCATCGGGAAGGCATCGAAGCCGCGGACGGCGGCCAACCGGTAGCCGGCCTCGACGAAGGCGGCGACGTCCCGGGCCAGGGCCGCCGGGTCGCAGGCGACGTAGACGACGGCGCGTGCCCCCGTTCCTGCCAGCAGCCGGCTGACCGCCGGTCCGGCACCGGCCCGAGGCGGGTCGAGGACGACGACGTCGGGGGCCGCACCCAGCTCGGCCAGCAGCCCGGTCAGCCCTTCGGCGTCCACGTCGCCCTGCCAGACCTCTGCCTGCGAGAAGCCGCCGAGGTTGGTGTCGGCGGCGGCGCAGGCTCCTGGGTCGGACTCCACGCAGACCACCCGGCCCTCGAGGCCCACCGCGGGCGCGAGGGCACCGCCGAAGAGACCCGCGCCCGCGTACAGGTCGAGCACCGTCTCCCCCGTCCGCACGTCGGCGAACCCGGCCACGGCGGCGACGAGCGCATCGGCGGCGGCCGGGTGCACCTGCCAGAACCCGGTGCCCTCGACCTCCCAGTCCCGGCCACCGGCCCGCCGTTCGGCCCGTCCCGAGGGCTCCTCCGGCAGCTCTCCGCCGGGACGCACGACCCGGCTCGACGTGGGCCGGCCCTGCCGGTCGAGTCGGGCGGTGGTCACGGCACCGGTGGAGTCGATCGAGACGTCGACGGCACCGGCGCCGGGCCATCGACGCTGCAGCACCGCGGCCGCCGCCGGCTCCACGGTGATCGGGCAGTCGTCCAGGACGACGACGTCGTGCGACCGGTGCCGGCGCAGCCCCGGCGCCCCCGACCGGTCGACGGCGAACCGGGCGCGCGAGCGCCAGCGCAACGGCCCGCCCGGCAGCTCCTCCACCGCCACCTCGACGTCGAGACCGGCCAGGCGGGCCAGCTGCTCCCGGACGACCGCGGCCTTGAGCCGGCGCTGCTCGGCCGGGTCGACGTGCTGCCAGTCGCAGCCACCGCACCGCCCGGGACCGCTGTAGGGGCACGGCCGCTCGACGCGTGCGGGCGAGGCCTCGAGCACCTCGACGGCGTCGGCCCGGCAGAAACCGGGGTGGCGGTCCTCGGTCACCCGGACAACCACCCGCTCACCGGGAAGGCTGTGCCGCACGAAGACCACCCGGCCCTCGTGCCGGGCCACGCAGTGCCCGCCGTGGGCGACCGGGCCCACGGTCACCTCGAACTCGGTGCCGGCCCAGCCGAGGCCCCCGCGCTTCGGCCGCCCTTCAGCCATAGGGCGAGCTCTCGACCTCGTCCTCGGTCAGCCCGCGGCGGAGGTCGCCGGGCGCGGGGCCGGCGCCGCGGCCCTCGCCGCCCTCCCGCCCCACGGAGCTCTCCAGCTGCCAGGGCACGGTGGTGATCATGACGCCGGGCTGGAACTGCAGCCGCGCGCGCAGCCGCAGCGCGCTCTGGTTGTGCAGGACGTTCTCCCACCAGTGGCCGACGACGTACTGCGGGACGAACACCACGACCAGTTCGCGCGGGCTCTCTCGCCGGATGGCCTTCACGTAGTCGAGGACCGGCCGGGTGATCTCGCGGTACGGCGACTCGACGACGGTCAGCGCACATGGGATGTCGTAGCGCTCCCAGTCGGCCTGCAGGGCGCGGGTGTCCTCGTCGTCCACGTTGACGGTGAGTGCGGTGAGCTGGTCGGGCCGGGTGGCCCGGGCGAAGGCCAGGGCCCGCAGTGTCGGCTTGTGCACCTTCGAGACGAGGACGACGGCGTGCACCTTGCTGGGCAGGGTGCGGGAGTCGGTGTCGGGCACGAGCTGGTCGGCGACGTGCGAGTAGTGCTGGCTGATCGCCTTCATGAGGACGATCAGCACCGGCATGGACACGAGCACCAGCCAGGCGCCGTGGGTGAACTTCGTGACGACGATGATCACCAGGACGACGCTCGTGAGCGTGCCGCCCACCAGGTTGATCGCCTGCGATCGACGCATCCGCGCCCGCGCGGCCGGGTCGCTCTCCAGCGCCCGCTCGCGGTTCCAGTGCCGGACCATCCCCCACTGGCCGATGGTGAACGCGGTGAAGACCCCGACGATGTAGAGCTGGATCAGCCGGCTCACCGACGCGTCGAAGACCAGGATCAGCAGCATCGCGAAGCCCGCCAGCAGCAGGATGCCGTTGCTGTAGGCGAGCTTGTCGCCGCGGGTGTGCAGCTGGCGGGGCATGTACCGGTCCTGGGCGAGCACCGAGCCCAGCAGCGGGAAGCCGTTGAACGCGGTGTTGGCGGCGAGGACGAGCACGAGGGCGGTGGCGGCCTGGACGACGAAGAAGCCGATCGACGTCTGCCCGCCGAACGCGGCGGCCGCCAGCTGTGCGATGACCGTCCGCTGGGGCTCGGTCTCGCAGTCCGCGAAGCCGGTGAGGTCGCAGGGGTTCTCGACGTACTTCACGTCGGCCAGCAGGGCCAGCGAGCTGACCCCGATGAACATGACCGCCGCGAGGCCGCCCATCCAGGCCAGGGTCGTGGCGGCGTTGCGGCTCTTCGGCGGCTTGAATGCGGGCACGCCGTTGGCGATCGCCTCGACGCCGGTGAGCGCGGTGCAGCCGGAGGCGAACGCCCGCAGGGTGAGCAGCACCAGCGCGAGTGCGCCCATCTCCCCGTAACCGGGCTCGGCGGTGACGCCGTATCCCGAACTCTCGGCGACGAGCCCGGTGTCGCTGACGAAGTAGCGGACGAGACCCGTGCCGACCATCACCAGGATGGCGGTGACGAACAGATAGGTCGGCGCCGCGAACGCCCGGCCGGACTCCCGCACCCCGCGCAGGTTGAGCGCCGCCAGGAGCGCGACCAACCCCAGGGCGATCGCGACCCGGTGCTCGTCCAGCGACGGGAACGCGGAGATGATGTTGTCGGTGCCGGCCGAGACGGACACGGCGACCGTCAGCACGTAGTCGACGAGCAGCGCGCTGGCCACCACCAGCGAGGCGAGCGGTCCGTGATTGTGCCGGGCGACCTCGTAGTCGCCTCCGCCGGAGGGATAGGCCCGCACCACCTGGCGGTAGGACAGCACCAGGGTTGCCAGCAGGAGGACGACGGCGGCCGCCAGCCACGGCGTCAGGTACAGGTAGGCGGTCCCGGCGAGGGTCAGGACGATGAGGATCTCCTGGGTGGCGTAGGCCACCGAGGACAACGGGTCGCTGGAGAAGATCGGCAGGGCCAGTCGCTTGGGGAGCAGGGACTCCCCGAGCCGGTCGCTGCGGACCGCTCGTCCGAGGACGAGACGTTTCGGCAGTTGTCCGAGGTCGGACAGGGTCGGCACGGCGGCGATGGTACGGACGCGCGGCACCCGGTGCCGCCACCACGGCGCGCGCCCCGCCCGAGAGGGGGAGGTCACCCGTCGCGGCCACGCCCGGGGCGCTACCGGGTGTAGCTTCGCGCCCGGTACGCGCGGCGGGCGGCGCTCGCGCGACGGACACCGGGAGTTCTTCGTGCACGTGGTCGTGATGGGCTGCGGACGCGTCGGCTCCGCCATCGCCCGGCGCCTCGAGGAGGTCGGGCACAGCGTTGCCGTGATCGACCAGGATCCCGCCGCCTTCCGGCGCCTCGGGCCGGACTTCGCCGGCCGGCAGGTCACCGGCCTCGGCTTCGACCGGCAGACGCTGCTGGACGCCGGGGTGGATTCGGCGGGTGCCTTCGCCGCGGTCAGCAGCGGTGACAACTCCAACATCATCAGCGCGCGAGTGGCCCGCGAGACCTTCGGCGTCCAGCACGTCGTCGCCCGCATCTACGACTCCAAGCGGGCCGAGGTCTACGAGCGCATGGGGATCCCGAGCGTCGCCACGGTCCCGTGGACGGTGAACCGCCTGCTCCGCGAGCTGCTCTCGGTCAAGGTCAGCGAGCTCTGGCGCGAGCCCACCGGCAAGGTCCTGCTCATGCGCATCACCGTGACCGAGAGCTGGGTCGGCCGGAAGCTCGCCGACCTCGAGACCGCCTCGGGCGCCCGCGCCGCGTGGCTGGTCCGCTTCGGGGAGGCCGTGCTGCCCACCGCCACCACCGTCCTCCAGGACGGCGACCAGCTCGTGGTCGCCGTGACCGACGACATCACCGCCCGGGTGCACGAGGTCGTCGAGCGGGGCACCGACGGAGGGCAGCACTGATGCGCCGAACATCTAAAGACGGGGCACGAGGAGACCGAGCATGAGAGTCGCCATCGTGGGGGCCGGCGCCGTCGGCCGGTCGATCGCCGGGGAACTGCTCGGCAACGGGCACACCGTCATGCTCATCGAGAAGGACGGCCGCAAGGTGCGCACCCGCTCGGTGCCCGGTGCGGAGTGGGTGCAGGCCGACGCGTGCGAGGTGTCCTCCCTCGAGGAGGCCCAGCTGGCCACCTGCGACGTCGTCGTCGCCGCCACGGGAGACGACAAGGCCAACCTGGTCGTCTCGCTGCTGGCCAAGACCGAGTTCGCGGTCAACCGCGTCGTCGCCCGGGTGAAGGACCCCCGCAACGAGTGGCTCTACACCGAGGCCTGGGGGGTGGACGTCGCTGTCTCCACCCCGCGCGTGCTCGCGGCGCTGGTCGAGGAGGCCGTCACCGTCGGCGACGTCGTCCGGCTGATGAGCTTCCGCAAGGGCGCGGCCAACCTGGTCGAGATCACCCTGGCCGAGGACACCCCGTGGGTGGGCAAGCCGCTGCGCGAGGTCCCGCTCCCGCGGGAGACCGTGCTGACGGCGATCCTGCGCGGCGAACGGGTGATCACGCCGTCCCCCGACGAGCCGCTGGAGGCCGGGGACGAACTGCTGTTCGTGACCCACGCCGAGGTGGAGGACCAGCTCAAGGACGTGCTGGCCCCCGACACCGGGGCCGGCCCGGTCTAAGCGGCGGGTGTGCCCGACTCCGTGCTGCGGTGGCGGTGCAGCCGCGACACCACCCACAGGGTGATGACGATCTCGGCCGCGGTCACGGGCAGGCCCAGGATCAGGGACACGACGCCGAGGTCCGTGGCGTCGGTGTTCTCGCTGCCCAGGTACAGATAGCCCTGCACGGCGGCCCGGACCAGGAACACGCCGGCCCAGAGCACCGTCAGCCAGCCGTAGGCACGGAGCAGCCGGGGGTCGTCGCGCCAGTGCTGCTCGGGGGTCGGATCCGGCCGGGCCCGGCCCGTCTCCGGGTCGCGCTCGCTGGGGTCGAGGACCGCACGGGCGCGGCCCATCCGGCCGCGGAACCCCGGCACCGAGTGCCGGTGGGAGGCCATGGCCCCGAGGTGGCTGGGGGCCAGGAACTCCGCGATGACACCGACCAGCGGCCGGCGGAGGACGACCGAGCCCAGCAGGATCACGGCGAGACCGGCGTTGCGGATGATGCCCGGGACGTAGAAGTCGCGAGCCTGCCCGGTGGCGGCGGCGATGGCGACCGCGATGCCGACGGCGAAGAGCCCGCTGATCGCCTGCTGCACGCTCTCGCGGCGCAGCAGGCGGAGGAGGAACACCAGCAGCGCCGCGCCCAGCGCCGCCCAGATGCCGGTGCGCAGGCCACCGAGGGAGTTGGCGACGATGAAGGCGATCGTCGGCAGGGTGGCGTCCACCATGCCTCGCCAGCCACCGAGCTGCTCCAGCACCAGGTGGCGGTCGAACACCAGCGGCGGAACCGCCTGGTCGCCGGCCGGCCCGGCGGTGGGTGCGGGCGGGTCGGCCCGGTCCTCAGGTGCGCTCATCGCCGTCTCCCCCGGTGCATCTGTCGCCGGGGTCTCCGCCCGGGCTCTGTCCACGACGTCGGTTCGGTCAGCCGGCGCCCAGCTCGTACCAGGGGTTGTAGATGACCCGCTTGCCGTCGAAGGCGGCGAACCGGCCCCGTGCGGTCAGCGTGCGCCCGGGCTCGATGCCCGGGATCCGCCGGCGCCCCAGCCAGACCAGGGTGACCGAACCGGAACCGTCGAACAGCTCCGCCTCGAGGGTCGGGACGGTCTCCCGCGGGGTGTAGACGACGGACTTCAGCCGGCCCGTCACCGTGACCACGGCACCCTTGCGGCAGGAGCCCAACGGCTCGCAGCCGGCGTTGGCCGACTCGGCGCGCAGCTCCTGCGCATCGATGGCCTGGTCGTCCGCCGTGAGCCGCTGCAGCGTCCGGGACAACCAGCTCGGCGATCGGGTTTCGGTCACGTGCTCTCCTCGCTGGCGCTCGTCGACCACGTGCCGACGGTGCTCTGCCTACCGCGTGACCTCGCAAGCTCGGTCACGTGCTCTCCTCGCTGGTGCTCGTCGACCACGTGCCGACGGTGCTCTGTTTCCCGCGTGACCTCCCAAGCTCGGTCACGTAAAGAGCGTACGGCGTGCGTCGTCGCGGGCGCGGGGACGACCCGGCGGGTCTCGTGGACGGGATCAGCCGGCCGGCGGCTGGGCCGACGGTGGCCGGGTGGCGGCGGCGCGGCCGGCCTCCTGCCGGCGGGCCAGCTGGGCGGCCGCCTGCGGCGGCAGGGTCAGCGGCAGCTGCTCGCGGACGGGCATCGGCTCCGCCCCGCGGACGACGACGATGTCGCTGAACGCCGACTCGAGGACCGCCGCCGCCTCCGCGCTCTCCGCGGCCGGGCCCGTGATGAGCCCTCGCAGGAACCAGCGGGGACCGTCCACCCCGATGAACCTCGCCGCCCGGCGCACCGGCTGGGTCGGCGCCGGCTGACCCGGCTGTGCCGGCGGCAGCGTGACGATGGTGCCCGCGAGCTCCGGGCCGAACGGGCCCTCCACCTCGCGAAGCGACCCGCCCTGCCCCGAGGCGCTCTTCGCCAGGTCCTCGCGCACGGCGTCCCAGATGCCGCCGGCCCGCGGGGCGGCGAACGCCGACACCATGAGCAGGGAGTCCCCCGAGCGCAGCGTCGCGCCGATGACCTTCTGCTGCTGGTTCAGCTCCACCCGCAGGTCGGTGCCGGGGAGGCCGGGCAGCCGGATGGCGCCCAGGTCCACGCGGGGCACGCCGTCGTCGGGTGCGTCCGCCGAGTCCCAGGGGCCCGTCGTCTCCTCCACCTCGCGCTCGCGGTGCTGCGGCTCCGGCGGCACCCCGCGCTCGCGCAGGCTGCGCTCGATCCGGTTGCGCCGGCGTCCGAACGGCATGTCAGCCCTGTCCTTCCTGAGCCGCGACGGCTCCGTCGCCGACCACTGCCGGTGTCGTCTGCCCGGAGGCCGCGTGACCCCCGGTGGACCCGTGTCCGCCGCTGCCCCGCTCGCTCGCGGGAAGCTCGTCGACCGACACGAACCGAGCCTGCACCACCGGCTGGACGACGAGCTGGGCGATCCGGTCACCCCGCCGCAGCCTGATCGGCGTCGTCGGGTCCAGGTTCACCAGGTTGACCTTGATCTCCCCCCGGTAGCCGGCGTCGATCGTGCCCGGCGCGTTGACCAGGCTGAGACCGAGCCGGTGGGCCAGGCCCGAACGCGGGTGCACGAAGCCGGCATAGCCCTCGGGGATGGCGACGGCGACTCCCGTGCCGACCAGCGCGCGCTCGAACGGGGCCAGATCGACGTCCTCGGCCAGCGACAGGTCCGCGCCCGCGTCGCCGGGGAGGGCGTAGCGCGGCCCACGGTCCTGCGGTGACGTCAGGCGGACCGGGACGTCGATCGACGGAGGGGGCGAATCGGGCACGTCGGCGACCCTAACCGCGGCCGGCGCAGGAGGGCGCACGGCGCCCGCGGCCGGTCCGCGTGGGGGCCCGCTTCTCAGGAGCCGGGGTCCAGCGGCCGGGTGGCGCGAAGGTCGGCCAGCACCCGCTCGGCCAGCTTCTCCGTAGCGCGGCGGTTGCCGCGCCCGGCGATCGCGGCGCCGATCAGGAACGGCGCCGCGGCCGGCACGGCCCCGGCCAGCCTGCGGGTGACCCGCCGCTGGAGCGCGCGCATCCCCGCCCCGCTCAGCAGCGAGCCGAGGCCCGCGGTCCCGACGCCGTCGACCGACCGCTGCGCCGACCACCCGGCCAGGTAGGCGGCGGCGCGTGCCCGGGCGTCGCCCGGCGCACGGCGGCCGTACAGCTCGTGCAGCTCACCGATGAGGACCACCTCGACACCGGCGACGAGCACGGTCTCGGCGCCCAGCTCCAGCGGGAGCGCAAGGAGGGACGGCGGCGCGAACCAGTGCGCGGCCGACAGTCCGCCGGTGGCCGCGCCGATGGTGGAGGTCACCCGGGCGGCTCGGGCGACGAGCGCATCGGCGATCTCGCGGTCGGAGGCACCGGGATGCGCCCGGCGCAGCCGGGAGGCGTCGCGGATGGGCAGCCGGGGTGCGGCCGCCGCCAACAGGTCCCCGAGGAGCGCACCCGGTGACCGGTCAGGTCCGGCGGCGTCGACACCCGGCGCTGGTGGCGCGGCGGTGCCGTCCTCCCGCTCGGGGGCGAACGCCGCGCCCACGGCGCCGGCGACCGCCGCGACGACGTCGCGCAGACCACCGGCAGCGGACTTCCGCGGCGCGCCGTCCGGCGCGTCCGACCGGCCGCCGGCACCGCCGACGACCAGGCCGGCGACCGCCTCGGCCACCGCGCGCGCCGCGCGACCCAGGCCGGTCTCCTCCGGGACCGGGGCCGGGGACGCCACCGGGCGCGGCGGCGGGACGTCCCGCGCCGCGCCGGTCCGCGCCGAATGGTCAGTCACCGGTCGACCTCCTCGGTCAGGAACCTGCCGTGGTCAGCAGCTACCTGCGCCCGTCCCCGGTCCCACCCCGAGTCTGCACAGGGTGGGGAGCACGGGGTTCCTCTCAGGCGCAGTCGCGGCAGAGCAGCTGGTCGCCCCGGGTGGAGGCGAGCCGGGTGCGGTGCTGCACGAGGAAGCACCGGGAGCAGGTGAACTCGTCCTCCTGCTTGGGCAGGACGCGCACGGTGAGCTCCTCGCCGGAGAGGTCGGCGCCGGGGAGCTCGAGGTTCTCGTTGAAGTCGGTCTCGTCGACGTCGACCGAGGCGGACTGCGCCTCGGCCCGTCGTGCCTTGAGCTCCTCGAGCGAGTCCTCACCCAGCTCGTCGGCCTCGTTGCGGCGCGGGGCGTCGTAGTCGGTGGCCATGGGGTGCCCCTCCCTGGGGTTCTCGCGGGCGTCGGGCCCGCTCGTACTGACGACGACGCGGGGTGTGCGCCGTCGTCCTGGCCGGCCGCGGTGGCGACCGGAGGATCGTGGACCGGCAGCCGTTGCTGAGCTGCCGGTGCCGGTGGTGCCCCGGACGGGTCCGGTGCCGGCTCCCGCGCTGCGGGGGGCGAGCGGCTGTCCGTCCCGGCCGGGCCCTGCCCGCCGTCCGGGGACGGCGAGCGGCAAGGTCCGGCCAGCCCCCCAACGCGGCGCGGCCCCGGTTTGTGCCCGCCTCCGGAAACGAGTTCCGAGCGGGCCCCCGGGTCGCGGAGCGCCAGAGGTTACCCTGCCGCCGTGTCGACTCCCGTGGGTGCTGATCCAGTCGTCGTCGGGCCGTACCTGGCCTCCGTCCTGAACGACGAGCGCTGGCGCTCGGTCGACATCGACCTCATCGCCGCCGGCATGTCCAACCTCACCTACGTCGTCACGCCGAAGGGCGGCAGCGACGACCGTGACGAGGACGCTGCGGTGATCCTGCGCCGGCCGCCGACCGGCGCCGTCCTGGCCACCGCGCACGACATGGCCCGCGAGCACCGGGTGATCTCCGCGCTGGGCCCGACCGACGTCCCGGTTCCCCGCACCCTCCACCTGTGCACGGACGAGTCGGTGCTCGGCGCGCCGTTCTACGTGATGGAGCGGGTCGTCGGGATCCACGTCGTCCGGGAGTTCCCGGCCGGCTACGCCGACGAGCCGGCCCAGCGCCGCGCGGTGGGCGAGCGGCTCATCGACGTGCTGGCCGACCTGCACTCGGTCGACCACGAGGCAGTGGGGCTGGCCGAGTTCGGCCGGCCGGAGGGCTTCGCGGCGCGCCAGGTCCGCCGGTGGACCAAGCAGTGGGACGCCACCCGTGACCGGGACCGCCCGAACCTGGACGCCCTGGCTGCCCGCCTCGCCGAGACGGTGCCCGCGACGCAGCGGTCGAGCATCGTGCACGGCGACTACCGGCTGGACAACTGCCTGCTCGACCCGGACGAGCCGGGCCGGATCAAGGCGGTCCTCGACTGGGAGATGTCGACGCTGGGCGACCCGCTGACCGACATCGGCATGATGTTCGTCTACTGGCCGCAGGCCGGTGAGGAACGCGCCTCGACGATGAGCCCCGTCACCACGCTGCCCGGCTTCCCCACCCGCGCCGAGGTCGCCGAGCGCTACGCCCGGCGCACGGGCGCCGATCTATCCGACCTCAACTGGTACGTCGGGTTCGCCTTCTTCAAGTTCGCCGCGATCATCGCCGGCATCGTCGCCCGGTCGGCAGCCGGGGCGATGGCGGGCAAGGACACCAGCGGGTACGCCGAGCGCATCGACCCCTGCGTGGAGCTGGGACGCGCCGCACTCGAGGACGGTGCGATCTAGGGTCGGGGTCCGGCCCTAAGCTCCCTTCGACGACCCCCTCCCGGGGCGCCGCCCGGCCCGGGCCCCGCCGCGGGGACCAGCGACCGGAGCCGGCCACCGGGTCCTGCCGAGGAGTGACCGTGACGCTGCGGACCGAACGCCCGCCGGTGCGGCCCCGCAGCGGCCGCCGTCCGCTGCCGCCGTTGATCTTCCTGCTGGTGCTCGCTGTCGCCGCCCTCGGCGTGTGGTGGAACGTGCTGCGCACGGAGAAGCAGGAGGCAGCCGAAGAGGCCGCCGCCTGCGAGTCGGTGGCCGAGGCGGCCCCGCCGACGGAGCTGGAGCCCGCCGACATCACCCTGCGGGTCTTCAACGCCACCGACACCGCCGGCCTGGCGCAGACGGTGGCCACCGCCCTGGGCGAGCGCGGTTTCATCATCGCCGAGGTCGCCAACGACCCCACCGAGCGCGAGGTCACCGGCGTCGGGGAGCTCCGCTACGGGGCCCGCGGCTCCGATGCCGCCAGGTACGTGCGGCTGTTCCTCCCGGAGGCCGGTGACCACCAGGACGTCCGGGCGGACGCCCGCGTCGACGTCGTCGTCGGGCCGGAGTTCGCGACGCTCGCCTCCGCCGAGGAGGTCGCCGCGGCACTCGCCCCCGTCACCGGAGCAGCGGCCGAGTGCTGACCCACTGCGCGCCGCTCAGCCGGCGTGCAACTCCTCCAGCAGGTCCAGGAACGGGCCGGCGATCGACGGCGCCGCGGCCACGGCCATCGGCTCGGCGAAGGGGCGGCCGGCGAGCCCGCTGACGACCACGCCGGCCTCGGCTGCGACCAGGGCGCCGGCCGCATGGTCCCAGGGCTTCAGGTCCAGCTCGTAGTAGGCGTCGAGGCGACCGGCGGCCACGGTGCACAGGTCCAGCGCCGAGCTGCCGTTCCGGCGGATGTCGCGCACCTGGGGCAGGAGCCGGGCGACCACCGCGCCCTGCGCCCGTCGCTGCTCCACCCGGTAGCCGAAGCCGGTGGCCACCAGGGTCTGCTCCAACGAGACCGGGCGGCTGCCGGTGAGCCGCACGGGCTCCGGCAGGCCCGGGGACGACAGATGGGCGCCGCCGCCGGCCGTCGCCGTGAAGATTTCACCGGTCGCCACGTTGAGCACCACACCGGCCCGGACCTCCTCGTCCACCTCTGCCGCGATGGACACCGCGTAGGCCGGCAGGCCGTAGAGGAAGTTGACCGTGCCGTCGATCGGGTCGACCACCCAGCGGACCCCGCTCGATCCGGCGCGCTCGGCGCCCTCCTCCCCAAGCAGGCCGTCGTCCGGCCGCGCGCCGAGCAGCCGGGCGGTGATCAACTCCTCGCTGGCGCGGTCCACCGCGGTCACGACGTCGACCGGGCTGGATTTGACGTCGACGTGGTCGGCCGCCGATGCCCGGCCGCGGGCGACCAGCAGAGCGGCCTCGCGGGCGACGTCGACGGCGAGGGCCAGCAGCTGACCGGGGTCCGGGGCGGGTGCGCTCACGCGGGTGATCCTGCCGCAGACTAGGGACGGGCGAGACGCCGCTCACTACCCTGTCGGCGTGCAGGGCTTCGGAGTGGACATCGGCGGCAGCGGCATCAAGGGATGCCTGGTCGACCTCGAGAAGGGCCAGCTGATCGGTGAGCGGCTGCGGATCGAGACGCCCCAGCCGTCCCTGCCCGACCCCGTGTACGACGTGGTGGGCCGGATCGTGGACCACTTCGGCTGGGCCGGGCGGATCGGCGTCACCTTCCCCGGCGTCATGAAGCGCGGGGTGGCCCACACCGCGGCCAACGTCGACAAGAGCTGGATCGGCACCGACCTCGACGCCGGGCTCGACGCCCGGATCCCCGGCACCGTGGAGACGCTCAACGACGCCGACGCCGCCGGCATCGCCGAGATGCGCTACGGCGCCGGCCGGGACCGCAGGGGCGTCGTCCTGATGCTCACCTTCGGCACCGGCATCGGCAGCGCGCTGTTCGTCGACGGCCGCCTCGTGCCCAACACGGAGTTCGGCCACATCCAGGTGGACGGGGAGGACGGCGAACGCCGGGCCTCCGCCGCGGCACGGGAACGCGAGGAACTGAGCTATCCCGAGTGGGCGCGGCGGGTCGACCGCTACCTCGACGTCCTCGAGGCGGGGCTCTGGCCCGACCTCATCATCGTCGGCGGCGGCGTGAGCAAGAAGGCCCACAAGTGGGTGCCGCTGCTCTCCACCCGGACGCCGGTCGTCCCGGCCGAGCTGCAGAACGACGCCGGCATCGTGGGGGCGGCCCTGGCCGCGCACGAGCGCACCGACCGCTGAGCCGCCCGAACGGGTGGTGCGGGTGGGGTCCGAGGGACCGGGTGCTCCAGGTATCGGGCTCCACGACCGATGGCACCACGAAGAGTGAGAACCGCCCCGTGACACGCGAAACGCCTCGTCGGGGCGAGGCCGCGGCGTCCGAGACGGTGGAGATCGCCGGACACGTCGTTACAATGAGAGAGCCCCACCCCGTCGCCCTCCAGCCGGGAGGGATCCCCTGCCCGTCCAGCGGCCAAACGCCGCGCCGGTCTGCCGGGACCTCTGCCGCTGAGCAGGTGCGAGGACCGGAGCCGCTGCCCGGGGACCAGAAGGTTCCCCGGGGAACGCACCCAGCACGGGAAGGAACCTGAGTGCCCGCCGATCAGCCAGCACCGGAAGCCGCCGCGAGCACCCCCGAGGGCTCCAGGTCGGCCACCGCCGGTACCCGGGCTCCCCGCACCAGCGCCGCGGCAGCCAAGACGGTGAAGACGGTGACGGCCGCCGCCGAGCCGGCTGCGAAGTCGGCCGCGCGGAAGAAGGCTCCGGCCAAGACGGCCGCGAAGACCGCCGCGAAGACCAAGCCCACGGTGGTCCCCTCCCCCGGAGGCGGCGAGGGCGCCGTGCTGACCGCTGTGGCCACCGACGCGTCCGCCGTCGCCGTGGTCGACACCGGCACCGAGGGTCTCAAGCTCGACGAGACGGTCGTCACCGGCAAGGACGGCGTCGAGGTCGCCGCCGTCGAGGAGGAGGCCGCCGAGGGCGGCACCGACTTCGAGTGGGACGACGAGGAGGAGTCCGAGGCTCTCCGCCAGGCCCGCAAGGACGCCGAGCTCACCGCCTCGGCCGACTCCGTCCGGGCCTACCTCAAGCAGATCGGCAAGGTCGCGCTGCTCAACGCCGAGGAGGAGGTCGACCTCGCCAAGCGGATCGAGGCCGGCCTCTACGGCTCCGAGCGACTGCGCCAGGTCGAGGAGGAGGGCCAGAAGATCTCGCCGCAGATGCGCCGGGACCTCAACTGGATCGTCCGCGACGGCGAGCGCGCCAAGAACCACCTGCTCGAGGCCAACCTGCGCCTCGTCGTCTCCCTCGCCAAGCGCTACACCGGCCGCGGCATGGCGTTCCTGGATCTGATCCAGGAGGGCAACCTCGGTCTGATCCGCGCCGTCGAGAAGTTCGACTACACCAAGGGCTACAAGTTCTCGACCTACGCCACCTGGTGGATCCGGCAGGCGATCACCCGCGCCATGGCCGACCAGGCCCGCACCATCCGCATCCCGGTGCACATGGTCGAGGTCATCAACAAGCTCGGCCGCATCCAGCGCGAGCTGCTCCAGGACCTGGGTCGCGAGCCCACGCCGGAGGAGCTGGCCAAGGAGATGGACATCACCCCGGACAAGGTGCTGGAGATCCAGCAGTACGCCCGGGAGCCGATCAGCCTCGACCAGACCATCGGCGACGAGGGCGACAGCCAGCTCGGTGACTTTATCGAGGACTCCGAGGCAGTCGTGGCCGTCGACGCGGTCAGCTTCACCCTCATGCAGGACCAGCTGACCAGCGTGCTGCAGACGCTGTCGGAGCGGGAGGCCGGCGTCGTCCGCCTGCGCTTCGGGCTCACGGACGGTCAGCCGCGGACGCTGGACGAGATCGGGCAGGTCTACGGGGTCACCCGCGAGCGGATCCGCCAGATCGAGTCCAAGACGATGTCCAAGCTGCGCCACCCGAGCCGTTCCCAGGTCCTGCGCGACTACCTGGACTGAGCTCCACCTACGAAGGAGGCCCCCGACCGGTTCGCCGGTCGGGGGCCTCTGCGTGTACGTAACCGGGTCACATCTCGCCGTAGAGATCCGCGACGCTCTCCCGGCTGGCCGAGTAGCTCCAGCCCCCGGTCTTCAGGTCCGCGATCACCTCGGGCGCCTCGAATCCGGTAGCCGAGCCCAACGAACGCCAGATCAGCATGCCGGGATTGCCGGTCTGGCTGTGGACGCTGATCAGGTCCGCCATCCCGTCGCCGTTGGTGTCCGCCAGGTGCTGGCGTGATCCGGCGTAGGACCAGCCCCCCGTGCGGAGGTCCTGCCACGGGCTCGCGGATGTCTCGCCCAGGTGGACCCAGAGGAGGAGGCCACCGTTCCCCTGCCGATGCACGCTGACCAGGTCGTTCAGCCCGTCTCCCGTCACGTCACCGACCAGTTGCCGCGAGGCGGTGTAGGACCACCCGTCCCCGGTGGCCGAACGGAGCTGGGCCTCTGAGGCCGTCGTCCTGCCCTCTGCAGTCGGATTCGAGATGCCGAACCAGCCGTGAGCACCGCTACGCATGCCGTCGACCATGATCCCGTCCGGATACGGCCGGATGGCCCACCAGTCAGCCCAGCCGTCGGCACTGATCGACCAGCTGGTACCAAGTGGGCTCATGCCGATGTCCGCCATCAGGTGGCGGGTGCCGTCGAAACCGTGGGTGAGCAGTTCCCGGTACCAGAGTTCCGGCGGCCCGAACGTGGATCCATCGCTGTGGATGACCCAGACGTTCGAGTGCGTCGTTCCGTACCTGTGGCGCACGACCAGGTCATCCCAGCCGTCCCCGTTGACGTCGCCGACCATGGGCCGGGAGTCTGCCCAGGACCAGCCCCCGGTCCGCAGGTCCATCAAGAGCCGCGGTGTGGTGTCCGAGCCACCGCCGACCGCCCAGAGCAGGACGCCGCCGTTGGGCTGCGCGTGCCAGACCACGAAGTCGGTGGTGCCGTCGTCGGACGGCGTGATGTCGCCGAAGTCGCCGGCGAGAGTGACCGACCGGTCGTAGGAGAAACCCCCGAAGTTCAGCGTCTTGACCAGCTGGGGCCGGCCGTAGCCGGTCTCCAACTCCGACAGCGGGATCCGCCACAGGTTCATCCCACCCGACGGCAGCCGGTGGGCGATGCCCAGATCCGGCAACGGCACGATCGCCGACGCCGACGTGTCCCCGGCCTGCGCGGCGGCATGCGCGGGGTCCTCACCCGTCAGCCGGTCAGCGCTGTCCGAGGCCGCCGCCGGCGACCAGCTGGCGACCGTCGCCACCGCCACGGCGGCCACCAGTCCTCTTGGCCACATCCGTGAGCCCTTCCTTCTCGTCCTGGGTCGCTGGAGGGTAGGGCCCACGACCCGCCCAGGGCCGACAGCGGTGGGAACGGTGGGACCGGAGTGCCGGGACGGTCGCGATTCGTGCCGAAGAGACAGGAACGAGCGGGACCCCGCCGGGCGGGCGCGTGCGCTGATCGATGGCTATCCGACGAAGGTGCCGTAGAGGTCGGCGACGGCCTCCCGGCTGCTCGCGTAGCTCCAGCCACCCGTCTTCAGGTCCGCCATCACCTCGGGTGTCTCGAGGCCCGTTCCAGTGCTGCGGTGCCGCCAGACGAGGATCCCAGGATGCCCGCCCTGGCTGTGGAGGCTGACGAGGTCCTGCCGCCCGTCACCGTCGGTGTCGGCCAGGTGCTGACGCGACCCGGCGAACGACCACCCGCCGGTACGCAGGTCCTGCCAGACGACAGGCGCTTCCATGCAGTACTGGGTGCCGGTGTCGTAGGAGCATCCCCGGTGCATCCACACGAGGATCCCGCCCTTCGGCTGCGCGTGGACGGTGACCACGTCGATCAGGCCGTCGCCCGTCACGTCGCCGGTCAGCTGCCGTGACGACCCGAACGACCACCCGGCCGACTTCGGGCCGTAGAAGACCGCGTCGGTGTAGTAGGACTGCAGGGAGCCGCTCGTCCAGGCCCCGTACTGCAGGACACTCTGGAGCGTCCCTCCGACGAAGCGGTAGACGTCGCCCTGCACCTCGATGACGTCGTCCCGGCCCTCCCCGTCGCGGCTGAGGTCGCCGAGGAGGAACCGCGGGGGCAGCACGGAGTCACCGCTGCGCTTGGTCGCCCAGTGCTGGGGCGCCGTCAACCTGGTCCCATCGCTCGGGAAGACCCAGATGTTGGTGTCTCCGCGGTTGCCCGTGCTGTGCGTGACCACGAGGTCGTCCCAGCCGTCGCCGTTGACGTCGCCCACCATGGGAGTCGAGGCCGCATAGGACCACCCCCCGGTCCGCAGGTCGTGCCAGAGGCGCGGCGTGGTGTCGGCCCCGCCTCCGACCGCCCAGAGCAGCACCCCACCGTTGGGCTGGCGGTGCCAGATCAGGTGGTCGGCGGTGCCGTCGTCGGAGGCGGTGATGTCCCCGAAGTCACCCGCGATCGTGCGGGAGTTGTCGTAGGAGAACCCGCCGAAGTCCAGAGTCTTCACCAACTGGGGCTGCCCGAAGCCGTCCTCCAGCTCGGAGAGCGGCATCCGCCACAGGTTCATCCCACCCGACGGCAGCCGGTGCGCGATCGCGAGATCGGGCAGAGCTACGACCGTGGAGGCCGGCGCCACTCCCCCTCCCACGGATTCGTGCGCCGGATCCGCACCGGTCAGCCGGTGCGCCTCGTCCGCGGCCGCGGCGGTCGCACCGCCGGTGACGGTCACGATCACCAGAGCCGCCACGAGCGCGCGGTGCCACATCTTTCGGTCCATCTACCTCATCCTCGGTGGGCATGCAGGAGCAGAACCTGCCATACGTCGTCCCGGCTCGGGCGGCTGCAACGAAATCGTGATCATCGCCGGTGCCGTCGGCATGAATCCGCTGGGCAGAGCCGGAATGGCCCTTTCGGACGCTTCGCGGGCCGGGTCCCGATGGGCCCGGCTGCCCCGGAGGAGCGAAGTGTGGGCGTCGAACGGGTGACCGACGGTGTACGCCGACACTTGTCGGGTAGACGGCGTAGCGTGGGAAGCGTCAGAACAGCAGCGGACCCACGGTCGGCCCGGCACCCAGCCGGTCCGGCAGATCGACCCAGGCAACGTGCACGACCGTCCATCCAGTGACGTCCCCTGCTGAACCCGCTCCATCAAGGCCCGGCGTGTTACGGACTCATCTCTTTCGGCGAGTCCGTGGTCACCGGCCATCGGAACGGGAACACGAGGGGCCATCCTGGCGCTGTGCAGGAGGCCGATCCGCAGCCGCGGGTCCGTGCGGTAGAGAGCGAGTGATGAGCCAGATGACCCAGACGCTGACGTCGACCCCGCCCACCGATGACCTCGTCGTCCCGTTCCACTGCGACCGCTGTGGAGCCCTGGCCAAGGTGCGCGTCGTTCTCGCGAGCGGCAGCGATCTCGTCTTCTGCGGGCACCACGCTCGCGAGTACGAGAGCAAGCTGCGTGACATCGCTGTCGACATCATCGACACAGACGGCGAGCAGCACGTAACTGCGTGAGGAAGGCGATATCGTCGCGCCCGCGATGACCGCCTCACCCGACGACGCCGCCGCGTCCTCCACACCGCCTCGTGCGGACGGAGGGCCGGCGGCTCCGTCGTTCTCGGGGACCACCGGTCGACCGACACCGGAGGAACACCCCATGCCCCAGCACCCGCCCGCGCACGACGAGACGGTGCGGATGCGCCCGGAGGACGCCGACGGGCGCCCCTCGCCCGACGGCACCCGGCCGGCACCGGCCGACGGCCACGACGACACCCGCCCGGTCACCCGCGACTGGCTGCTCGGCGCGCCCGACCAGGCCGGCCCCATCACCGGTGCCGCACCGGCCGTCGAGGCCGCCCAGCCCGATGCGGACCAGGACGAGGACCGCAGTACCCAGGCGCTCGACATGTCCGGCCCCCAGCAGCCCGGCGGAGGCATGGACACGGTGCCGGTCACCGGCGCACCCGAGCCCGCTGCCGCGTCGTCGCCTGTGCAGGACACGGCACCCGTGGCGGACACCCCGGACCTGCCCCCTCCGGGCGCCGAGCCCACCGCCGGCAGCGGCGGCGGCCCGCGGTGGCGCCGCCGTGCCGTCCTGGTGCCGGCCGGCGCGGTCGCCGTCCTGGCCGCGCTCTACGGCGGTGACCTGCTGCTGTCCTCGGGCGACATCCCGCGCTCGACCGTCGTGGCCGGCGTCGACATCGGCGGTCTATCCCCCGCCGCCGCCGGCGCTGCCCTCGAGGAGGACCTGGCCCCCCGGGTCGATGCCGAGCACGTGGTGCGCGCCGACGACGTGACGGCCCCCTTCTCGCCACTGACGGCCGGGATCACGCTGGACGTCGAGGCGACCATCGACTCCGCCGACGACCAGCCGCTCAACCCCTGGACCCGCCTGACATCACTCTTCAGCGATCGCGAGATCGAACCGACCTTCACCGGCGAGGAGACCGCCCTCGCCGCGCAGATCGACGCGCTGGCCGAGCAGGTGGACCGCGCACCGGTCGACGCCTCGATCGTCATCGAGGGCACCACCCCCTCGGTCACCGAGCCGGCCGACGGCCGCACCCTCGACCGGGAGGGGGCCGCGGAGGCGGTCATCGACGCACTGCAGTCCGGCGCGGACCCCAGCACGCCGATCGACCTGCCCGTCGACGTGACGCCCGTCGACGTCGATGCGGCGGAGGCTCAGCGGGTGCTGGAGGAGACCGTCGAGCCCGCCCTCTCGGCACCCGTGTTGGTCGTCGTGGAGAACAGCCAGGACACCGCCGAGGTGCCGGTGGAGGCCATCGCGGCCTCGCTCACGTTCACGCCCCAGGAGGACGGCGTCCTCGCGGTCGGCATCGACCCGGCAGCCCTGCAGACGGCGCTGGGCGACGAGCTGGCCGTGTTCGGCAGCGGTGCCGAGGACGCCCGCTTCGAGGTGTCCGGCGGCGCGGTCACCGTCGTGCCCTCCGTGGACGGCACCGGCGTCGCCCCGGCGACGCTGGCCGAGCAGCTCCTCCCGGTGCTGGGCGAGTCGGCGCCGCGCACGGTCACCGCCCAGCTGGGCCCGGTGCCGGCCGACTTCACCACGGAGGAGGCGCAGGGGCTCGGCATCCGGGAGGAGATCGGCAGCTTCACCACCAACATCGGCAACCCGGCCAGCGGCACCAACATCCGCGTGGTCGCCCAGGAGGTGGACGGCGCCCTCGTCCTGCCGGGCGAGACGTTCAGCCTCAACGGCTTCACCGGCCCGCGCGGGGTCGCACAGGGTTACGTCGAGGCCGGCGTCATCAACAACGGGGAGTTCACCACCGCGGTCGGCGGCGGCATCAGCCAGTTCGCCACCACGATGTTCAACGCGGTGTTCTTCGCCGGGCTCGAAGACGTCTTCCACAAGCCGCACAGCTACTACATCAGCCGCTACCCCGCCGGCCGCGAGGCGACGGTCTACTACGACTCGATCGACCTCGAGTGGCGCAACGACAGCGACACCGGCGTCTACATCGACACCGCCTGGACCCCCGGCACGATCACGGTGACCTTCTACGGGACCAAGCGGTACGAGATCCAGTCGATCAGCAGCAACCGCTACAACCAGCGGGCCCCGGTGGTGCAGGAGAAGCCGGACGACGGCAACTGCACCCCGCAGAACGGGTCGACCGGCTTCGACATCACCGTCACGCGGGTCTTCCGCGACCTGGCCTCGGGCGCCGAGCTGAAGCGGGAGGACTTCCAGACGCGCTACGCCGCCGAGCCGGTGATCGTGTGCATCCCTCCGGCCGCGCCGCCCGCGGAGCCGACCCCGGCCGGCTGACCGGTCGCCCGAGGGGGCGAATGCCCTGGCCCAGCGGCCCGGGAGGGCGGCCACCGCGGTACCGGGCGTGCACACTGGGCGGGTGAGCACCGTCCTGCCCAGTGGGTCTCCTCCGCGCACCGGGGAGCCCGGGGCGGTCGACGGCGCAGCGACGGAGACCGTTCATCCCTCCCCGGCCCCGGCCGACACGGAGGACCGGTCCCCGGCGGGCTCGACCCGGTTCGTGCCGCCGGACGACGAGGTCACCTCGCCCGGCCGGCTGGACCGGTGGCCGGCGCCGCTGCGCGTGCCCCTGCAGGTGCTCGGCCGCACGCTGGCCAAGGCGTGGCAGGACCGCATCCTCGGGCTCTCCGCGGAGGCGGCGTTCTGGCAGATCCTGTCCGTGCCGCCGCTGCTGATCGGGCTGCTGGGGTCGCTGGGCTACCTGAGCTCGCTGATCGGAGGCGACGCCGTCCGCCGCATCGAGGACCAGCTGCTGACCGCATCGGCGCAGGTGTTGACATCCGACGTCGTCGACGACCTCGTGGCCCCCACGCTGTCGGACATCCTCGGCTCGGGCCGGCTCGAGGTGGTGAGCCTGGGCTTCCTGCTGTCCCTCTGGGCGGGCTCGTCGGCGACGGCGACGTTCATGAACACCATCGTCATCGCCTACGACCAGCGCGACGTGCGCGGCCCGATCCGCACCCGCCTGAAGGCCCTCTGGCTGTTCGTCGTCGGCATGTTCATGGCCGTGCTGACCCTGCCGCTGCTGGTGCTCGGCCGCGAGGTCCTCGTCGGGCTGATGCCGGCCGACTGGCAGTCGACCGGCATGGTGCTGGTCAACGCCGTGTACTGGCCGGTCGTGCTCGTCGGGCTGCTCCTGGCGCTCACGAGCTTCTACCACGTGGTGCTGCCCAACCGGCTGCCGTGGCGCCGGCACCTGCCGGGCACGCTGCTCGCCGTCGGCTTCTTCCTGGTCGCGGCGCTGCTCCTGCGGAGCTACGTGGCCGACGTCCTGATCACCGCGCTGCCCTACGGCGCCCTGGCCGCTCCCATCGGTGCCCTGCTGTTCTGCTTCTTCTTCGGGATGGCCGTGCTGCTGGGCGCCGAGCTGAACGCCACGATCCAGGCCCGCTGGCCGGCGCCGCTGCGTCGGCACGACCGGCGCCGGCGGGAACGGCGCGCAGCGAAGCTGGAGCAGGAGGCCAGACGGCTCGGCCTGCTGTGACATCGCGGTCCTCCGGACCGCTATGACACTGCGGTCCTCCGGACCGCACCGCGGCCATGACACTGCGGTCCTCCGGACCGCACCGCGGCCAATTGCCCTCCCCCGCCGCGCTGAGCCGTTGCGTCGCGCCTGCGCGGGACCCTCCGGGCCCCACTCGGCACGACCTGGCGGTCGGGACTCCTCTGGGACCCCTCGCTACTTCTTGAGCTGCTCGTAGATCTCCTTGCAGGCCGGGCATACCGGGCTGCCCGGCTTCGGGCTCTTGGTGACCGGGAAGACCTCGCCGCACAGGGCCTCGACCATGGTGCCCATGACGGCGCTCTCGGCGATCTTGTTCTTCTTCACGTAGTGGAAGACCTCGTTGGCGTTGCCGGTGTCGGCGTCCCGGACGTCCGGGCGCTCGAGGATGTCGCTGCTGCTCATGGAGGCTCCCTGCTGGTCTGCGGGTCTGGGAACGGCCACCCGGGGTGGCGATGCGACCGCACCGGCCCTCCATGATGACAGGGTGCATCCCACCCGGTCCTCCACTCCCGATCTTCCTGCCGGCACCGTCCTCTCCCCCGAGGTCGCCGACGCGCTGAGCACCGGCCGGCCCGTCGTCGCCCTGGAGAGCACGCTGCTCGCCCACGGGCTGCCCCGCCCGGAGAACCGCGCGGCCGCCGACGACGTGGAGGCGGCCGTCCGCGCCGGCGGCGCGGTGCCCGCGACGATCGCCGTGCTGGACGGCGTCCCGCACGTGGGGCTGACCGCCGACGAGGTCGACCGCGTCTGCGCCGATCCCGATCTGGCCAAGCTCGGCGTCCGGGACCTGCCCGTGGCCGCCGCCCTGGGACTCAGCGGCGCCACCACCGTCTCGAGCACGGCGCTGCTGGCGGCGGCGGCGGGTGTCGGCGTCTTCGCCACCGGAGGCCTCGGCGGGGTGCACCGCGAGTCCGTCGACACCTTCGACGAGTCCGCCGACCTCACGGCGCTGTCGCGCACCTCCCTGGTCGTCGTCTGCGCCGGGGTGAAGTCGATCCTGGACGTACCGGCCACCCTGGAGCGGCTCGAGTCGCTGTCGGTGACCGTCGTCGGCTACCGGACGACGACCTTCCCCGGGTTCTACGTCGCCGACTCGGGCTCGACGCTGGACTGGTCGGTCGCCGATGCCACCGAGGCCGCCCGGGTGTTCGCCGCCCGCCGGGAACTCGCGCCGGGCGCCGTCGTGGTCGCCAACCCGCTCCCCCTGGACGAGCAGCTCGACCCCGCCCTGCACGACCGCGTGATCGCCGGAGCGCTCGCCGCTGCCGACGACGCCGGCGTGCGGGGCAAGGACGTGACCCCGTTCGTCCTCGACCACCTCCACCGCGCCAGCGAGGGGGCCACGCTCGCGGTGAACGTGCGGCTGGTGCTGCGCAACGCCGAGCTCGCCGGGCAGATCGCGGCGGCATTGGCGGAGGTGGCCCGCTGAGCGATCGCCCTCGCGTCGTCGTCGTCGGGGACGTCGCGACGGACGTCGTCGTCGTGCTGTCCGGAGAGCCGGCCCCCGGCTCCGACCGGCCGGCCGCCATCCGCACCCGCGGTGGTGGCGCCGGCGCCAACGTGGCCGCGCACCTCGCGCACCTGGGCACTGCTGCCGCCCTCGCGGGCTGCATCGGCGACGACGCTGCCGGCACCGGGCTGGCGGCCGAGCTGGCCGGGTCGGGCGTGCACCTGCTGCTGCGGACCGTGTCCGGCGCGGCGACCGGCACCATCGTGAGCCTGGTCGAGCCCGGCGGGCAGCGGAGCATGCTGGCCGACCGCGGCGCGAACCTGCAGCTGAGGCCCGACGACGTCCCGCAGCTTTTGCGCGGTCAGCACCTGCACCTCTCCGGCTACACGCTGCTGGACCCGGGGCCGCGGGCCGCCGGCCTGGCGGCTCTGGAGGCAGCGGTCCACGCCGGGTGCACCGTCTCGCTCGACCCAGCCTCGACCGGCCCGCTGGCCCGGTACGGGGTCGACCGCTGGCTGGCCGACACCGCTCGGGCGACCCTGCTGCTGCCGAACGCGGACGAGGCACGGCTGCTCACCGGGTGCGCGGACCCCTCCGACGCGGCACGGTCCCTGGCCGGCCGGCACCGCATCGTCGCGCTGAGCCTGGGCGCCGACGGGGCGCTGTGGGCGTCGGGGGACGTGCTCGTGCACCGGCCGGCGCATGCCACGGACGTCGTCGACACCACCGGAGCGGGTGACGCGTTCGCCGCCGGTCTGCTGGCTGCCTGGCTGCGGTTCCCGGACGGCGACCCCGTCGAGTTCCTGGACGCGGGCCTGGCGCTGGCGGCCGACGTGGTCCGGCGGCCCGGCGCCCGGTAGGCCCGGACCCTGCCTGCGCCCCGGCTGCCCGAGCGCTGACGGCGATCGTGACCCCGTCGTCATTGTCATGCGCTGAGGCAAGCCTAAGTTAGGCGAGCCTCACCTCATGCGAACCGGCCAGGGCGCGCGCCCGTCGACCGTCAGTGCGGTGCCGCCGCCCGTGGCGCGCACAGACGGTAGATCGCCGGCCGCCGGACCACAGCCGCGCAGTCACGGACGACGCGGCACGACTCGAAGGACACCATGCACCGCGCATCACGACTGCTCGCGCTCTCCGCCGCCTCGTTCCTGACGGCCGGGCTCGCCGCCTGCTCCTCCTCGTCGGCCGACGTGGAGGAGGCGAGCTCCGAGGCCGGGGACTGGTCACCGGTCACGATCGAGCACGCGCTCGGCACGACCACGATCGACTCGGAGCCCGAGCGGGTCGCGACGGTCAACTGGGCCAACCACGAGGTTCCGTTGGCCCTCGGCGTCGTCCCGGTCGGCATGGCCGCCGCGAACTTCGGCGACGACGACGGCGACGGCCTCCTGCCCTGGGTCAGCGAGCGGCTCGAGGAGCTCGACGCCGACGTCCCGGTCCTGTTCGACGAGACCGACGGCATCGACTTCGAGGCGGTCGCGGACACCGATCCCGACGTCATCCTCGCCGGCTACTCCGGGCTGACCCAGGAGGACTACGACACGCTCAGCGAGATCGCACCGGTCGTGGCGTACCCGCAGGCGCCGTGGGCGACCCCGTGGCGCGAGATGATCGAGATCAACGCCGCGGGCATGGGCATGGCCGCCGACGGCGAGGAGCTCGTCGCGAGCATCGAGCAGGACATCGCCGACGCCGTCGCCGAGCACCCGCAGCTCGAGGGCAGGTCGACGATGTTCCTCACGCACGTCGACACGACGGACCTGAGCGAGGTCAGCTTCTACACGCCGTTCGACACCCGCAGCGCCTTCTTCGAGGACCTCGGGCTGTCGACTCCCGCGAGCGTCGAGGAGGCCTCGACCGATCCGGAGCAGTTCTCCGGGACGGTGAGCGCCGAGCAGGTCGACGTGTTCGACGACGTGGACGTCATCGTGACCTACGGGGACCACGAGCTGGTCGACGCGCTCAACGCCGACCCGCTGCTGTCGCAGATCCCCGCCGTCGCCAACGGGTCGATCGTCCTGCTGCCCGACACGCCCCTGGGCACGGCCGCGAACCCCACGCCGCTGGCCATCTCCTGGGTGCTCGAGGACTACGTCTCGATGCTCGCCGAGGCAGCTGACAAGGCCCAGTGACCCAGGTCGCCTCCGCCCCGGCCCCGGGCGCCGCCGTCGTGCGGCGCCCGGGGCCGGTCCGGGTGCTGTGGCTCCTGGTGGTCGTCGGGGTCCTGGTCGCGCTCATGGCTGCTTCGGTCGCGGTGGGCTCGCGCGGAGTGGGCTGGTCCGACATCGTCGCCGCCCTCGGCGGGTCGTCGGACACCATCGGCCAGGCGGCCGTGACCAAGCGGATCCCCCGCACCGTCCTCGCGGTCGTCGTCGGCGCGGCGCTCGGGCTCTCCGGGGCGGTCATGCAGGGCGTCACCCGCAACCCGCTGGCCGATCCGGGTGTCCTCGGCATCAACATGGGGGCGTCGCTCGCCGTGGTCGCCGGGATCGCCTGGTTCGGGCTGTTCTCGGCGACCAGCATCGTCTGGACGGCGATCGTCGGCGCCGCCGTCACTGCGGTGTTCGTGTACGCCGTCGGCTCGCTGGGCCGCGGCGGGGCGACACCGCTCAAGCTCGCCCTGGCCGGGGCGGCCACGTCCGCCGCGCTCGCCTCGTTCATCACCGCCGTGGCCCTTCCCCGCGGTGACATCGCCGAGAGCATCCAGTCGTGGGAGATCGGCGGCGTCGGCGGCGCCAGCTTCACCGGCATCAGCACCGTGGTGCCTTTCCTCGTCGTGGGGCTCGCGGTCAGCCTGCTGTCGGCCCGCAGCCTCAACTCGCTCGCTCTGGGCGACGAGCTCGCGGCCGGACTCGGGGAACGGGTCGCCCTCGCCCGGGGCGTCGCGGCCCTGGGCTCGGTCCTGCTGGCCGGCGCCGCCACCGCCGTGGCCGGACCCATCGGCTTCGTCGGCCTCGTCGTCCCGCACCTGTGCCGGCTGCTGATCGGGGTGGACCACCGCTGGCTGCTGCCCTTCTCCGCGCTCACCGGCCCGTGCCTGCTGACCGCTGCCGACGTGCTCGGCCGCATCGTGGCCCGCCCTGCCGAGATCGACGTCGGCATCATCACCGCCCTGATCGGCGCGCCCTTCTTCATCGCCATCGTCCGCCGGCAGAAGGTGCGGGAGCTGTGACCGTCACCGTCGCACCGCCGCCTTCGACCGTGGACGCCGTCGCCCGGAGCCGGGTCCGCCGCGCGTCGCGCCGGCGCCTGGTCGTCACGGTCCTCGGCGTGATCGTCGTCGTCGCGTTCGCCGTCACGCTGATGGTCGGGCGGACGTTCTACCCACCCGGGGACGTGCTCCGCGTCGTCCTCGGCGAGGACGTGCCCGGCGCCTCGTTCACCGTCGGCCGGCTGCGGCTGCCGCGCGCCGTCCTCGCGGTCGTGGCAGGACTGAGCTTCGGCCTGGCCGGCGTCACCTTCCAGACCATGCTGCGCAACCCCCTGGCCAGCCCGGACGTCATCGGCATCACCTCAGGAGCCAGCGCCGCGGCCGCCTTCGCCATCGTGTTCCTCGGCTGGAGCGGAACCGCGGTCTCGGCCACCGCGATCGTCGCCGCGCTGGGTGTCGCGCTGCTGGTGTACACGCTCGCGTTCAAGGACGGGGTCGCGGGGACCCGTCTCATCCTCATCGGCATCGGCGTCGCGGCGATGTCGAAGAGCATCACCTCCTACGTCCTGTCGGAGGCCGGGGCGTGGGACTTCGCCGAGGCGCTGCGCTGGCTGACCGGCAGCCTCAACGGCAGCACCTGGGACGGGACCGTCCCCGCCCTGCTCGCCCTGGTCGTGCTCGGGCCCGTGCTGCTCGCGCAGACGCGGGAACTCTCCGCGCTGCAGCTGGGCGACGACACCGCCTCGGCGCTGGGCATCCGCGTCGAGCGGACGCGCATCGTGGCGATCGTGGCGGCGGTCGGCCTGATCGCCTTCGCCACGGCCGCGTGCGGCCCGATCGCCTTCGTGTCGTTTCTCGCGGGCCCCATCGCGGCGAGGATCGTGGGACCGCACGGCTCGCTGCTCGTCCCGGCCGCGCTGGTCGGGGCGGTGCTGGTGCTGGTCGCCGACCTCGTCGGTCAGTTCGCCCTCGGGACCCGCTTCCCGGTCGGCGTCGTCACTGGTGTGCTCGGCGCTCCGTATCTCATCTACCTGATCGCCCGCACCAACCGGGCCGGAGGCTCGCTGTGACCGCCACCCATTCGCTCACGGCCGAGCACCTGACGCTCGCATACGGCGAGCGCACCGTCATCGAGCACCTCGACCTCGCCGTCCCTGCCGGGCGGATCACCGCGATCGTCGGCGCGAACGCCTGCGGCAAGTCGACCCTGCTGCGGTCGATGTCCCGCCTGCTACCGCCACGGAGCGGCCAGGTCCTCCTGGACGGCAGGGCGGTGCACCGCCTCCCCGCCAAGGAGCTGGCCCGGACGCTCGGTCTGCTGCCGCAGTCCCCGATCGCTCCCGAGGGCATCACGGTCGCCGATCTCGTGGGGCGCGGTCGCCATCCGCACCAGGGCGTCTTCTCCCGCTGGAGCAGGGCGGACGACGCGGCGGTGGCGTCGGCCCTGGAGGCGACGCAGACCACCGCGCTGGCCGACCGCGCCGTCGACGAGCTCTCCGGGGGACAGCGCCAGCGGGTGTGGATCGCGATGGCCCTGGCTCAGCAGACCGACCTCCTGCTGCTGGACGAACCGACCACGTTCCTCGACGTGAGCCACCAGGTGGAGGTCCTCGACCTGCTCACCGACCTCAACCACGCACGCGGCACGACCGTCGTCATGGTCCTGCACGACCTCAACATGGCCGCCCGCTACGCCGACCACCTGGTCGCGCTGACGTCCGGTCGCGTCCACGCTGCCGGCACCCCCGCGGACGTGCTCACCGTGGACAACGTGCGTGCGGTGTTCGGCCTGGAATGCCAGGTGATCGTCGACCCGACGTCGGGGAAGCCGCTGATGCTTCCGCTCGGCCGGCACCACACGACCGTGCCGGCCGAGCCCCTCGCGGCCGGCCACCGGATGCACTGACCCGGCGCCCGCTGATCAGCCGTCGATGACGCGAGTGGGGCGGCTCTCCAGCACGCGGTCGGGGCGGGCGTCGTACGTGTTGACGTGCAGCCGCTTCTTGGGCGGGCGGTCGTTGGCCATGATGACGGCGATCCAGGGCAGGACCGTGCCCAGGAAGGCGAAGATCAGCATGAGCCAGACGACCTGGTAGAACGACGCCGCGAGGACGATGAACACCGCTCGGATGCCCATGGTGATCGCGTACCGCTTCTTCCGGAACGCGTGCTGCTCGGCCATGCTCGGCTCGGCCTCGGTGATGAGCACGGGCTCGGGCCGGCGCTGACGCGGGAACTGCTGGCTCGAGGCCACGGGCTCCATCCCTCCACGACCGTGCGCCCTGGGGGTTCCCCGGGCAGTGCGCGGTGCGCAACCCATCGTGCCACCGTCGCGCGGTGGACGCTGCTGCCTTCGGCTAGTTCGTGGCGGACTGCTTGGCGGCCTTGGCCGCCTGCTTCTGCTCCTGCTTGACGGCACGCACCTCGGCCAGCGACTCCGGTCCGGTGATGTCGGCGACCGAGCGTCGCGAGCCGTCGACCCCGTAGTCGCCGGCCGCCTCCCGCCAGCCCGGCGGCGTGACGCCGTACTGCTTGCCGAGGAGGGCGAGGAAGATCTTCGACTTCTGGGCGCCGAAGCCGGGCAGCTCGTTGAGCCGCTTCAGCAGGCTCGCCCCGTCGGGAGCGTCGGTCCAGAGGTTCTCCGGCAGCCCGCCGTACCGGTCCACGAGCAGCCGGCACAGCTCCTGCGTCCGGCCGGCCATGGACCCGGGGTACCGGTGCAGCGCCGGCGGGCCCTGGAACACGCGGGTCAGCTCGTCCGGGTCGAGGGCAGCCAGGACAGCGGCGTCCAGGCGATCGACGCCGAGTCGATCGGCCAACAGTCGGGGCGCACCGAACGCGCGCTCCATCGGGAACTGCTGGTCCAGCAGCATCCCGATCAGCAGCGCGAGCGGGTCGCGCCCGAGCAGCTCGTCGGCCGCGGGGTCCTGGGCGATGCGGAGGGTCGGCACGCGCCGATCCTCCCTGATCAGCATCCGGGCGAACAGCCGGCGTGGACGACTCGGCGAGCGCGGCTCCCTGGGCAGAGTCGCCGCACCGGACTCGCGACGTCCCGTCGGGAGCCCGGTGCAGCCACGGCGGTGGGCCAGCGCACCTGCTTCTTCGCCAGCACGCAGACGCTGCGGACGCCGTAGGCCGGCCGCCCGACCGCAGCACCCGTGCCACCTCACGGAAGACCTGGTCCTTGTCGGGGTCGGTTGATGGCCCGGTTGGAGAGGACCACGTCGACGCTGACGTCGTCGACCGGCAGCTGCTCGATCCGCCCGGCCCCGAGACATGGCGTGGTCGAGGCCGTGCTCGGCGCGCCGGTCGGCTTTGCGCGTCTGTCATGTCGACCCCGACGACGCATCCCGTCGGGCCGACCCGCAGCGCGGCGGAGAACGCGTCCATTCCCGACCCCGACCCGAGGTCCACGACGGTCTCCCCCGCTCGGATCGGCCAGGTCGAAGAACCAGCCGACGCCGGCGAAGGACTCGACGGCCGGCGCCGGGATGCGGTCGAGCTCCGCCGAGGGGTACCCCGGGCGCTCGGCCGGCGCCCGGCCGGTCTCCAGGTGGAGTTGCGCGTGAGTACAGGGCCTGGGCGTGCCCGGTGAGAATGCTCCGCGGTCACGTATCCGCAGTACAGGCGTGCATGGGAGTCGGTCCGGCTGCCTACTGTCCTTTCTGTGCCTCGATCTCCCGGAGCAGGACGCAGCCGCCTCCAGGTGATCGCCGCCCAGTTGGACGCGGTCATCGACAGCGCGCCGTTCGGCGTCGGGTTGTTCGACGAGGACATCCGGCACGTACGGGTCAACCCGGTCCTAGAGGAGATGAACGGGGTGCCGGCCGTCGAGCTGCTGGGCCGGACGCCCGCGGAGCTGCACCCAGGGATCGGTGCCGAAGCCGAGGAGCAGTACCGCGAGGTGCTGCGCTCCGGCCGGCCGAGACGGGACATCCTCATGACCGGCGCGGTGGGCAGCCGGCCGGAGGACGTCCGCCACTGGAACGCCAGCTTCTTCCCCGTCCGGCACGACAGGGAGGTCATCGGGTTGTGCGTCGTGGTGGCCGACGTGACCACCGAGCGACGACTCGCCGAGGCGCTGGCCGCCTCCAAGGAACGTCACCGCCGGCTCGCCGAGGACCTGCAGAGCAGCCTCCTGCCCCCCGACCTCCCGCAGCCCGCCGGGGCGGAGCTGGCAGCCGTCTACCGGCCCGGCGGGACGGTGGCCACCGTCGGCGGAGACTTCTACGACCTCATCGAGATCGACGACTCCTCGTGGCTGCTGGTCATCGGCGACGTCGAGGGCACCGGGCCGGTCGCCGCGTCGCTCACCGCCGCCGTCCGCTACGCGATCCGGACCGCCGCCGTCCACACAGCCGATCCGGCGGACGTGCTGCACACGGCCAACACCGTCCTGCTGCGTCAGGGAGCCCCCAACGGGACGTGCACCGTCGCCTGCGTCCTGGCCCGACGCGCCGGGCACCGGATCGACCTGCGCGCGGCGTCTGCCGGCCACCCGCTGCCCCTGGTCCTCCGCGGCGGCACCGGCGCCGTGGAGGAGCTGGGCAGCCCCGGGACGCTGTTGGGCAGCCTGCCCGAGATCGACCTCCCGGTGGAGGGGACGATCCTGGTGCCCGGCGACGTGCTCGTGCTCTACACCGACGGGGTGACCGAGGCCCGGTACCGAACTGCTGCGGGCGGTCTCGAGCTGTTCGGCGAGGACCGGCTGCGGGCGCTGCTCGCCGCGGTGCCGGGGGCCGGCGCCGCGGACATCGCCGGGAGGGTGGAGACGTCGGTGCTGGACTTCCAGTCCGGTCACCTGGCGGACGACCTCGCCGTCCTGTCACTACGTGCCACCGGCGACAGCTGATCTCTCGACGGGAAGTCACCGGGTCGGCTCAGCCCGCAGGAGGTCTCGTCCGGTGACGGCGGCAGCGACAGGTAAGTGACAGCCGGATGAGAGGACGGCGCGTGAGGATCCGGGGCACCGGACCTCGACCCAGGGAGTGACGCGACCATGACCATCGACGAACAGAAGCTCGAGCAGTTCGCGGGACAGGTCGTCGGCGACCTCGGCGCCACGGTCTCGACCGCCCTGGCTCACATCGGCGATCGGCTCGGCCTGTACCGGGCGATGGCCGGTGCGGGACCGCTGACACCCGCGGACCTGGCGCTACGGACGGAGGTCCACGAGCGCTACCTGCGCGAGTGGCTGGCCAACCAGGCGGCCGGGGGCTACATCAAGTATGAGCCGGCACAGGGCACCTACGAGCTTCCGCCGGAGCACGCCCTGGTGCTGGCGAACGAGAACAGCCCCGTCCACCTGGCGCCGGGCTTCGAGCAGATGGCCGCGGTGTGGGCGGTCGCGGAGAGGCTCGAGTCGTCCTTCCGGTCAGGAGACGGCGTGGGCTGGCACGAGCAGAGCCCCGGGCTCTTCGGTTCGACGGAGGGGATCTTCGCGCCGGCCTACCGGACGCACCTCGTCGAGAGCTGGATCCCCGCGCTCGACGGCGTGCAGCAGCGGCTGCAGGATGGCGGACACGTCGCCGACGTCGGCTGCGGTCACGGGGCCTCGACGATCCTGCTCGCCGGGGCCTTCCCGAACGTCACCGTCTCCGGGTTCGACTATCACGCCGCCTCCGTCGAGATCGCCCGGCGGCGTGCCGCCGACGCCGGGCTCGAGGGCGGCGACCGGCTCAGATTCGAGGTGGCGGACGCCGGCGGGTACCCGGCCCCCGACGGCGGCTACGACCTGATCTGCTTCTTCGACGCCCTGCACGACTTCGGCGACCCGGTGTCGGCGGCGGTCCACGCGCGCGAGACGCTCGCGGAGGACGGCGCGGTGATGCTCGTCGAGATCCGGTCCGGCGACCGCACCGAGGACAACCTGAACCCGCTGGGCAGGCTCGGGTACGGCATGTCCACGTTCGTCTGCGTCCCCAACGCGCTGGCCCAGCCCGGCCGCTACGCGCTCGGCGGGCAGGCCGGACCCACCGCGATCGGGGAGATCTTCGAGAAGGCGGGCTTCACCCGGTTCCGGAAGGTCGCCGACGCCCCGATCCACCAGGTGCTCGAGGCCCGCCCGTAGGAGAGAGATCGAGCGGCGCACGTGCCCACCATGCAGGTGGACCAGACGCAGCTCGAGTACGTCGAGCGAGGAGCAGGAGACCCGGCCGTCCTGGTGCACGGCTCGCTCGGCGACCTGCGCAGTTGGCAGCCGCAGATGGAGACGTCCGCCCGACGTGCCGGACAGCTCGCACGATCTGCCGGCAGATGACATCGGAACGTACGACGAGGTGGTGCCGGCTTTCTTGGAGAGGCACTCTCCGGATACGGGGACTACCCGCACCCTTCGGCCGACTGCGCTGTCAGCAGACGCTCCATCTCGTCGAGCACGAAGGTGACCACGTCCACGTCGCTCATGCACCGACCGCGCGTCACGGCGGCCGCGAACGTCTCCTCCCCCAACGACCGCCGCAGAGCGGCGGCAGCGGCCCGCAGGCGGTCGGCGTCCGCGCCGAAGGGCTGGGCGCCGGTGGTGGCGGTGTGCACCGCGCCGTGCAGGACCGCCGCGGCCTCGTCGGCTCCGACGCGCTCGAGCATGACCACGAGGTTGTGCAGGGTGGTCCACAGGTGGACCCAGTCACCGCACGTCCGCCAGTGGTCGACGATGTCGCGGAAGGCCAGCAACGCCTCCTCCGGTCTCCCGTGCCGCGCCGCCAGGGAGGCGATGGCGACGCGGGCCACCCCTGCCACGAACCGGTTGCCCACCGGGCGGGTGGCCTCGATGGCCTGGGCGAACGCGGCGAGCGCCACCTCGGGAGCGGCATCCAGCCGGATCTCGCCCTCGAGGTAGCTGAATCCCGCCCGCAGGCTCGGGGTGCCGGCTCTCTCCACGGCCCGCCAACCGGCGTCGAGACGGGATCGCGCCTGCTCGGGCTGTCCGCGGTAGGCGGCCGCATGCACGCGGTAGAGGTGGCCCAGCGCCTCGGCGTAGGGATCCGCCGCCGCACGCGCCCGTTCGAGGACCTCGTCCCCTCGCCGGTCGACATCGTCCAGGCGCCCCTGGTAGAGCGCGATCTCCGCGAGCAGCTGCGTGGCACGCAGTACCAGCTGATCGTCGGAGGTCGCGGCGAGCACCTGGGCGCCGGCCTCGAGTGCCCCGTCCAGCTCACCCCGTTGCATGCGGCCGACCGCAGCCGTGAGCAGGGCCGCCGACCGGGCGGGGTGGGCCGAAGCTTCCGACAGCTCGAGCGCATGCTGCGCCCACCCGTACACCTCGTCGCGGAGCCGGAAGTACGCGTAGTCGCACAGGAGTCCCGGAAGCCGCAGGGTCACGTCCGCGTGCCCGGACGCGCATGCCCGGTTCTGTGCGGCACGGACGTTGGCGAACTCGGTGTCGAGCAGGTGCACCCAATGGCCTTCGTCGGGGCCGCGCAGGCCGACCGCGGCCCGTTCCGCCAGGGACAGGTAGTGCTCGGCATGACGGCGACGCCAGGACGGCAGCTCGCCACGCTCGTCGAGGTGCGCCTCGGCGTAGGCCTGGAGGCTCTCCAGGAGGCGGTACCGCGCGTGCCGGCCGGCGCGGTCGACGGCCACCAGCGAGTGGTCGACCAGTTCGGCCAACCGGCCGGCAACCGCGGCTGCCGGTACCCCATCGCCGGCGCAGACACGGCCGGCGGCGTCGAGATCGAACCCGCCGGCGAAGACAGCGAGCCGATCGAAGAGCCGCTGCGTCGCATCCGGGAGCAGGTCGTAGGACCAGTCGAGGGCGGCCTGCAGGCTCCGGTGCCGCGGCGAGGTGGCGTCGGATCCCTCGGCGAGCATCTCGAGCCGGGAATCGAGCCGTTCGGCGATGTCGGCCGGGGTCATGGATCGCGTCCGGGCCGCGGCCAGCTCGACGGCCAGGGGCAGTCCGTCGAGCCGGCGGCAGAGCTCCAGCACGGCCTCCCGGTCGGCGCCGGTGCAGTCGACGGTGGGATCCGCCGATGCGGCCCGCTCTCGGAACAACTCCACCGCAGTGCCTCGCCCCAGGTCCCCGACGTCCAGGGGTGGAACCGGCCAGACCTGTTGGCCGACGACGTCGAGCGGCTGCCGGCTGGTGGCCAGCACACCCACGTTCGGGCATCGGCGCCGGAGCAGGTTCACCAGCTCGGAGGCGCCGGCCAGCACGTGCTCGCAGTTGTCGACCACCAGCAGCACGTGCTGGGCGCGCAGGATCTCCGTCAGGCCGGCGATGCTCCCGCGCTCGGAAGGCAGCACACCGAGCGCGGTCGCGACCACATCGGGCACGGCGCTCGGGTCCTCGGCGCTGACGAGGTCGCACCACACCGCGCCGTCGGCGTAGTCCTCGGTCAGCTCGCGAGCGACGCGTACGGCGAGCCGGCTCTTGCCCACGCCACCGACGCCGGTCAGGACCACGATCCGGTTCTGCTCCAGCGCTGCCCTGACGCCCCGGATGTCCGCCTGCCGACCGACGAAACTGGTCAGCTCCTCGGGCAACGCGGGATTCGTCCCCCTCGCCGCCCGGTGAGTCCGGCGTGGGGCACCCACGTCCGCACCGCCCTCGACCGGGGACGCCGGCCACGGGAGGGTCTCGGCCTGCTGGAGAATCGCCCGCTCGAGCTCCCGCAGCGGCGCCGACGGCTCGATCCCCAGCTCGCCGACCAGCGTGTCCCGCAGATCCCGGTAGGCGGCGAGCGCATCCGCCTGCCGTCCAGAGCGGTACAGCGCCACCATCAGCTGACCACGGAGCTGTTCACGGAGCGGGTTGCCGGCGATCGGCACCTCGAGTTCGGCCACGACATCCGGGTGGCGCCCCAGGCTCAGCATCGCCTCAGCTCGGAGCTCCAGCGCAGTCCAGCGCAGCTCCTCCAGGCGCGCCGCCTCCACGATCGCCCGCTCGTGGCCGAGTTCAGGCAGTGGCGGTCCCCGCCACAGCCTCAACGCCTCCGCCGTCAGCTCGACCCTGGCATGCGGTTTCGAGGCGGCGCGTGCCTCGCCGATCAGCCGCTCGAAACGGCCGGCGTCGACCTGGTCGGGCTCGACGGCCACGGCGTAGCCCCCAGGGCGCGTGACGAGCACGTCTCGGGCAGGAGCGCCGCCCCTCCGCTCGAGCGCACCTCGCAACCGGGAGACCTGGGTCTGGATCGCGCCTGCCGGATCGTGGGGTTGGCCGTCGCCCCACAGGATGTCGGCCAGCCGGTCGACGGAGAGGACCGCTCCGACCTCGGCCAGAAGGGCCGCCAGCAGCACGCGCTGGTTCGGGCTGCCGAGCCGCACCTCGTCGCCACCGACGTCGACGCGCAGCTCACCGAGGATCCCGAACCGGGGCGCCGGCCCTCGTGGACGTGACTGCACATTCATCGCCCTGTCGACGGTATCGGGCGCAGCGGCCGCGGTGCTTCGTTCTCACATGTCGTCCTGGGCGATGCGCAGAGTCGGCACACCGAGATCGTGCCGTAGGAAGGGCTCGTGGCAAGCACCCACCGCCACGGCGACCGTCTGCTCCGCCGTCACGCTCTTCGCAGGCGGTACCAGCGCGGCGCGGTCCGCCTGAGCGGGCCGGGCATCCCGGTCACGTCGGCGAGCACCTCATCGGCGAGGGTCCAGCCGGGAAAGGCGGTTTCGATGTCGCCGCGGCCAGCACCGCGCGGCAGGAGCTGGCGCCGTCCGGGCCGGAAGGCGAGCAGGAGCAGCGTCGCGCCGGGGGCGGCGACGGCGGTGACCCCGTCCCCCATCGCCGCCCGCTGGCTATCCGTCAACCCGTGGAAGCACCCGACGTCGAGGAAGAAGCCGACCTCGCCCACGTCAGCCCGCCGCAGGGCGGTGACGTCACCCTCCAGGAACCTGACGTCGGCCCCTTGCTCGACCGCGCGCGCCCGGGCCTGACGCACGGCGGCGCCCACGGCATCGATCCCGGTCACCACCCAGCCCCTTCGGGCCAGTTCCAGGGAGTGCACACCGGTTCCGCAGCCCAAGTCGAGGGCGCGTCCGTACGGCGGGGTCCGCTCGGCCTCCTCCCGGGACAACAGACCGGTGAATTGGCCCGCCGCCTCCCGTCCGGCGCGCTCCCACGGAGTGATGCCCAGCCGGTAAGCGATGGCGTATCCGGTGCTCATGCGGCACCTCTCATCATTTCGGTCCTAGTTGCACTAGGACGAATAGCGGTAGCGTGCTCCCCGTGGCGGACCCTGTCAACCGACGGCCCTACCGCTCCCCGCTGCGCGCCGAGCGGGCGAGGAGGACCCGGCGCCGGGTCGTCGCGGCGGCCATCGACCTGTTCCTCGCCCGGGGCTACGCCGGCACGACCCTGGCCGCGGTCGCCAGCGAGGCCGAGGTGTCGGTCGACACGGTGTTCCACCTCTTCGGTTCGAAGCGCCGGCTGCTGCAGGCGGCGCTGGACACCGTCGTGGGTGGTGACGACGCCGACGTCCCGCTACTGGACAGACCGGATCCACAGGCCATGCGGGCCGAGACCGACCAGCGTCAGCAGGTCGCGGCGTTCGCCCACGGCATCCTCGGCCAGCTGGAGCGCATCGCTCCGGTCGATGACATGCTGCGCAGCGCTGCCGCGGTCGATGCCGACGTCGGGGCCCTGCGCGACGATCTGCACCTGCGCCAGCGGCGGCAGGCCATGACGACCGTCGCGGGATGGATCGCGTCGAACGGCCCCCTGCGGGACGCGATGCCGGTGGACGAGGCAGCCGCCGTCCTGTGGGCCCTCACCAGCCCCGAGCTGCACCACATGTTCCGGGTGCACTGCGACTGGCCACCGGACCGGTACGAGCGCTGGCTGCGCACCACACTGGAAGACAGCCTGCTGCCTTGACGGGCGTGAACAGCCCACCGGGTGGGGCGTGGAGGGGCCGGACGCTGCGCCGAGCGGCAGGGGTTGGCCGCGCCCCCAGCGACTCCCGTCCACGCGGCGCGGGCGGTCGCAGGGCATGGGGACCAGCAGCGGGGCGTCCGCTGATCTCGGCGCTGGGAACGGTCAGCTGCTTCGTTGACGCATGTGCTGGTCCAGCAGCATCCCGATCACCAGCGCGAGCGGGTCGCATCCGAGCAGCTCGTCGGCGGCGGTGTCCTGGGCGATGCGGAGGGTCGGCACACCGGAGATGGTGCCGCAGAGCGACCCCGCCGCAATCCCCCCTGTGGCCGGCGAGCTGCGCGTCGGCTGTCGCCCTTCCCCTGCCGCACCCCGCGGCGAGCGTCCACGATGTGCCGCCGCGGCCAGTCGGAGCGAAGGCGCCCACTGCCAACGGAGCCTCGACTCCACAGGACGGTTGAACAGATGTAAAGCAGGTGTATAACATCAAGGCATGAGCAAGACGATCGGATTCCGTCCGACCGACGACGACGAGCGGATCATCCGTGAGGCCATTCGGGACGACGAGCGAACGACCGACGTCATTCGTCGCGCACTACGCCTTCTGGACCGCGAAGCGTGGCTTGCGCGAGCGCGTGCCGACGCAGAGCGGTTGGCCGACGAGGACTTGTCCGACGAAGCCGACGCCTGGTGATCCGCGGCGCCGTCTACCGGGTCGACCTCGGCGAGGCCCGTCGTGGACACGAGCAGCGCGGCCGGCGCTACGGCCTGGTCCTCAGCCCGACCGACATGGCCTGGAGCGTCGCCACGATCGTCCCGACGTCGACGCAGGCGCAGCCGGCCGTCTTCCGGCCCGAGATCGCGCTCGGCGGAATCCCCACCCGGTTCCTTGTCGATCATCTGCGAACCGTCGACGTGCAGTTCATCGAAGAAGAGCCCGCGTTCTTCCTCCATCGCGACGAACTCGAGGACGTCGAGGTCGCCGTCACCCGGTATCTCGGTCTTTGACCTACACCCACACCCCGGCCTGCATCGCTCCTGGGAAGACGAGCCTGCTGCTTCGTCGACGCACGTGCTGGTCCAGCAGCATCCCGATCAGCAGCGCGAGCGGGTCGCGCCCGAGGCGGTCGTCGGCGGCGTCGTCCTGGGCGATGCGGAGTTCCGGCACGAGGAAGTGTGCCTCAACGCAGCCCGATGACGACGCCCCGATGGGCCTCGGACCAGCGCGGCTCGGGGACCGCACGACCCGACTGTCGGGCGTCGACGTCTGACCGCACGGCCGCGACAGGGACTCGGACCAGAGCCGCACCGAGTGCACGGGCGGAGGACGTCCACCGGCCGAGCGTCGGCGCAGACTGTCGTCGGCGCCGACGAGCCTGCAGGGGCTGCCGGTCGGGGCCACGCGTTTCTTGACTCCTTCCAAGGAAGCGCGCCAGGATCTACTCGTGCCCGACCCGGCAGAGCTCGAACGCGACCTGCGCGCCGTGGGCCTGCGCGTCACACGTCCGCGCCTGGCGGTCCTGGACGCCGTGCATGCGCACCCACACCTCGACACCGAGGCTCTCATCGGCGCCGCGCGCACGCGTGTGGACGCCATCTCCCACCAGGCCGTCTACGACGTCCTGCGGGTGCTCACCGACACCGGCCTCGTCCGGCGCATCCAGCCGCGAGGGTCGGTGGCCCGCTACGAGGCGCGCGTGGGCGACAACCACCACCACCTGGTCTGCCGCGACTGCGGCGCCATCGTCGACGTCGACTGCGCCGTCGGCGCGGCCCCATGCCTCACCCCTTCCGACGACGGCGGCTTCGCCGTCGACGAGGCCGAGGTCGTCTTCTGGGGTCGCTGCCCGAGCTGTGCGGCCGCCTGATCCACCGACCGCTCCCCCTCCCGCCCGACGCCCAGAAAGGTCCGCCGTGACTGACGAGACCGACAAGGTCCACACCGAGAGCACCAGCGAGAGCGAGAACCCGGCGATCCCGTCGCCGACCGCCTCCACCGACCAGCGGCCCCGCGGAAACAGGGACTGGTGGCCCAACCAGGTCGACCTGTCGGTGCTGAACAAGCCCTCGACGGACTCCGACCCGCTCGGTGCGGACTTCGACTACAAGACCGAGTTCGCGAAGCTGGACGTCGAGGAACTCAAGCGCGACGTCGCCCAGATGATGCGCACCTCACAGGACTGGTGGCCGGCCGACTGGGGTCACTACGGCCCCCTGTTCATCCGCATGTCGTGGCACGCGGCCGGCACCTATCGCATCGCCGACGGCCGGGGCGGCGGCGGCCAGGGCGCGCAGCGCTTCGCCCCGCTCAACAGCTGGCCGGACAACGCCAACCTGGACAAGGCACGCCGCCTGCTGCTGCCGATCAAGCAGAAGTACGGCCGCACGCTCTCCTGGGCCGACCTGCTCGTGCTCGCCGGCAACGTCGCGCACGACGACATGGGCCTGAAGACCTTCGGGTTCGCCTTCGGCCGCGAGGACACCTGGCAGCCCGAGGAGGTCTTCTGGGGGCCGGAGGACACCTGGCTCGGCGACGAGCGCTACAGCGGGGACGTCCCGCTCGACCTCGACGAGGGCCACCTGGCGGCGGTCACCATGGGCCTGATCTACGTCAACCCGGAGGGACCGCAGGGCCGGCCCGACCCGGTCGCCTCGGCCCACGACATCCGCGTGACCTTCAACCGGATGGGCATGACCGACGAGGAGACCGTCGCCCTGATCGCCGGCGGCCACACCTTCGGCAAGACGCACGGCGCCGGCAACCCCGAGCTCATCGGCCCGGAGCCCGAGGGGTGCCCGGTGCACGGCAACGGCCTCGGCTGGATCAGCCAGCACGGCGCCGGCAAGGGCGCCGACGCGATCACCAGCGGTCTCGAGGGCGCCTGGACCCCGACGCCGACGCAGTGGGACAACTCCTACTGGGAGACCCTGTTCGGCTTCGAGTGGGAGCTCACCGAGAGCCCCGCCGGCGCCAAGCAGTGGCAGCCCAAGAACCCCGAGGCGCAGGAGCTCGTCCCCGACGCGCACATCGAGGGCAAGAAGAACCCGCCGATGATGGCGACCACCGACCTCGCTCTCATCATGGACCCCGGGTTCCGCGCGATCTCGGAGCGCTTCTCGAACGACCCCGAGTACTTCGCCGACCAGTACGCACGGGCGTGGTTCAAGCTCCTGCACCGCGACATGGGCCCGAAGAGCCGCTACCTCGGCCCCGACGTGCCGGCCGAGGAGCTCATCTGGCAGGACCCGGTTCCCGAGGTCGAGCACGATCTGGTCGGTGAGCCGGAGATCGCGGACCTCAAGCAGCGTCTGCTCTCCTCCGGCCTGACCGTGTCGCAGCTGGTGCACACGGCCTGGTCCGCGGCAGCGTCGTACCGCGGCACGGACAAGCGCGGCGGCGCCAACGGGGCCAGGCTGCGCCTCGAGCCGCAGATCGGCTGGGCGGTCAACGAGGGCGTCCGCGACGTGCTGCCGGTGCTCGAGCGGGTGCAGGGCGAGTTCGAGTCCGAGAGCGGCAGGAGGGTCTCGCTCGCCGACCTCATCGTGCTCGGCGGGAGCGCGGCGGTGGAGAAGGCCGCGGCCGACGCCGGCGTCCAGGTGACCGTGCCGTTCACGCCCGGCCGCACCGACGCCTCCCAGGAGCAGACGGACGTCGACAACTTCCGCTGGCTCGAGCCGCGGGCCGACGGCTTCCGCAACTGGATCCAGCCGGGCAGCAAGCTGGCTCCGGAGACGCTGCTCGTCGACCGGGCCTACATGCTGGAGCTGACGCCGAAGGAGATGACCCTGCTGGTCGGCGGGCTGCGCGTGCTCGGCGCCACCACCGGCGGCGTGCAGCACGGCGTGTTCACCGACCGGCCGGGCGTGCTGTCGCAGGACTTCTTCCGCAACCTGCTCGACCTCGGTGTCTCGTGGCGCACCTCGGCCGACACGGAAGGTGTGTACGAGGGTCTGGACGCCGATGGCACCGTCGTGCGGACGGCCACCCCCGCCGACCTCGTGTTCAACTCGAACTCGATCCTGCGCGGCATCGTCGAGGTCTACTCGGCCGACGACGCTCAGGAGCGGTTCGTGCGGGACTTCGTCGCAGCCTGGGTCAAGGTGATGGAACTCGACCGCTTCGACCTGCGGTAAGCACTCCCTCGTGGACGCCCCGGCTCGCGTCGTGCGGGCCGGGGCGTCCGCGCGCCCCCGTCCCGATCGCGTCGCGTCCTCCTGGTGACACGGCCCGGGCGTCGGCTTGTTCCGCACGGGCGGTGCTGCAGGGGAGCCGACGAATCGCCAGCTTCACCGAACCCCGGGGATGGTTCCGCGGCGCAGCAGGAAGCGCCCGACCGTCGATCCCGGTCGGCTCGCCGGGCGTTCCATCGGCGCGCCCACGTGCGTGGTCGAGGTGAGTGATGGACATCCGACGTTCAGCCGCACTCCGCGACGTCACTGTTCATCCGCCGAATAGTGTCGTACCCCTGCCTTAGCTTGTCGGTGTGCCCAAGATCTCCGGCTCCTCGACCGTCGAGGGCGTGCTGATCGACTGGTTGCTCGACCAGCCGGTCAGCCCGTCGCGGCTGCCGGTGGCGTTGCTGTCGAAGGAGCAGGCGGCCGCGGAGCTGCACCAGCAGCAGCGCCGGCAGGCGATGGCTGCCGCCTATGAGGCGGAGTTGATCGTGCGGCTGGCCGAGCTGACCTCCGACGAGCACGACCCCCCGGCCGGTACCCCGGGGGCGCGCACGCCCGGCTGGGCGGCCGGGAACGATCCGGTCGGGGTCAGTGAGTTCTTCGCCGGGGAGCTGGCGATGGTGCTCAACCGCGGCCGCGGCACCGCCAACCACCTGCACCACCGGGCGCGGGGGTGGCAGGAGAACCTGCCCGCCACCTACCGCGCGCTCTCCCGGGGGGAGCTGGATCTGGCCCGCGCGGCGGCGCTCGCGGACGTGCTCGGGAGCACCCGCCCCGACCTGGCGCGGGCGATCGAGACCATGCTGCTGCCCGAGGCGGTCGACCTGTCCGTGGCCAGGCTGAAGACCCGGGCGCTGGAGCTGCTGCTCGCGCTGGACGCCACGGCTGCCGATGAGCGCCGCGAGCAGGCCAAGCGCTGCGCCGACGTCTTCCTGCAGCCCGGCTCCGACGGCATGGCCACCCTCGGCGCGGAACTGGCCGCCGATGAGGCGGCCGAGGCCTACACGGTGATCGACCAGCTGGCCACGATGGCCAAGGCCGACGGCGACCCACGCCCGATCGCCCAGATCCGCACCGAGCTGTTCTCCCTGCTGCTGCGCCGCCCCGGCGGGCACGACCAGCCCGACGCCACCGCCCATCTGACGATCACCGCCACCCTCGACTCCCTGCAGGGCGGATCCACGCAGGCGGGGTCGGTCAACGGGCTGGCGATCACCGCGGCGCACGCCCGCGACCTGCTCGCCCGGATCGGCGCCCTGGGCCTGCAGACACCGCACGGCGGCACTCTGACGTTCGCGATCACCGACGCCGACGGCCGGCTGCTGGCCACCACCACGGTCGCCGAGCTGCTGCGGGTGGCGAAGAAGGGCTGCGCCGAGCATCCGGGCGGGAACTGCGGCTGCCCGGTGCTCGGCACGCCCCCGGACAGCGAGGGCTACGAGCCCACCGACCGGCAGGAGACGTTCGTCCAGACGAGGGATCACACCTGCCGGATGCCCAACTGCGGGCAGCGGGTGGGCTGGGCCGATCTGGACCACGTCATCCCGCACGCCTGCGACGGTGCGACGACGTGCACGAACCTCTGCTGCTTGTGCCGCTCCCATCACCGGCTGAAGACCTTCGCCCGCGGCTGGCGCTTCGTCATGGACCCCGACGGCACCCTGCAGGTCACCACCCCCTCCGGCGTCACCCGCACGACCAGGCCACCAGGCCTGCGGAGGCCCCCACCCGAGCCACCACCGGCCGAACCGGGCGGCGATCCGCCACCCTTCTAGCTCCGCCCGGAGGAACAGGGCATTCCGGCCCGCCGAGTAGTCGACGAGTCAGCACGTGTCCACGGGCATGCTGCGGCTCGCACGTCGCTGCCTTCGTCGACGCATGTGCTGGTCGAGCAACGTCCCGGTCAGCAGCGCGAGCAGATCGCGACCGAGCAGGTCACCGGCCGCGGGATCCTCAGCAATCTGTAGGTCGACACGCTGCCGATCGTGGCGCGTGACGGTCGGCGAGAAAGCGGTCGGCGGTCGGCGGTCGGCGGTCGGCGGTCGGCGTTCAGCGTTCAGCGTTCAGCGTTCAGCGTTCAGCGAGAAGCCAACGAGCCGAGCTGGCCCCTCGCTGCCCCGGAAGGCCCACCGGAGCGTCTCGTCGGACCGACGGGGTTGGCGACTCAGCCCGCGTGACGGTCCAGGACCGCCGCGACGTGAGCATCGGCCGGCGCACTCAGCGCCTCGTGGGCAACGATGAACAGCTCGTGCGCCCGACCCCCGGGCCAGTCGGCCGGGAGCAGGTCGGCGGGCAGGTCGGGGTCACGGAACGGGAAGTGCCGGTAGTCGGCGACCAGCTCGATCCGCCGCCGCAGGGCGTCGGGACCGGACATCGCCACGAGCTCGGCCACGGGAGGCAAGGCCTCGAGCCGGGCGACCAGATCCTGGTAGTCGCGGCCGAGGGTCTTGAGGTCCCAGGCGCGGTCCACCATGTCCAGGTCGGTGGCCCGGTCGCGGGACCGGCACGTCAGCAGGTCCAGCCGCGCCGACGTGCCCGAAAGTGCGCGCTCGACGTCGTCAAGCGCCTCGTGGGGGCTGATCCAGGTGGCCGTGGCCAGCGGCCCGAACCCCAGCCACGACAGCGTCCGGCGCAGGCGTTCTCGTTCAGCCCGGTCCTGCTCCGAGACCGCGTAGATCACCATGCGCCATTGCCCGTCCCACGGCTGATGCCCCCGTTCGAAGATCCTCGTCCGGCCCTCGTCAAGCAGCCGCCACGCCTTGTCGGACAGCGTGTGCACGACCTGGCGGCCCTCGCGATGCGTGTCGAACCACCCTTCCTTGCGCATGCGGGCCAGGACGATGCGCGCGGTCGGCTCGCCCACGCCGAACACCTCGAGCAGGTCCACCAACACCTGGGTGCGGGCCGCGCCGCCGTGGTAGCGCAGATGGTCGCCGAACAGGTCGAAGACGACGGATCGCGGCTTCATCTGTCTCCTCGCCAGTCCGGGCCCTGCGGCCATCGTCCGGCCCAGCCCAGATTCAGCTCCGCGACGAGCGAGCCGTCCCGCGACGGGCCGACGGAGCTGTCGCTGGACGGTTGTGCCATCGACAGGACCTGTGTCAGTCTAACGCCGCTCCGCGTGGAAGTGACACAGGTACTGGGGGATCCGCGATGCGGCTGGCAGTACTCGGTGGTGGCCCCGGCGGGCTGCTCGCGGCCACCCTGGCCAAGGCGGGTGACCCCGGCCGGGAGGTGACGCTCTTCGAGCGCAACCGTGCCGAGGACACTTTCGGCTTCGGAGTCGTCTTCTCCGACGCCACGTTGGAGGGCATCCACGCCGCCGACCCGGTGCTGCGAACGGCGCTGACCGAGCACGGGGTGCACTGGGACCCGATCGAGGTCCGGCTGCACGGTGAGCGGTTCCTGTGTCGCGGCAACGGGATGGCGGCCGTGGAGCGCCGGACGCTGCTGCGGCTGATGCAGCAGCGCGCCGTCGAGGCGGGCGTCGACCTGCGCTTCTCCACCGAGGTCGACCCCGCCGAGTTGGTGGCAGCCGGCTATGACCTGGTCGTCGCCGCCGACGGCGCCAATTCCCGGCTGCGCCACCGGTTCGCTGACGTCTTCGAGCCCAGCGTCGAGACCGCCACGGCCAAGTTCATCTGGCTGGGCACCACCTACCCGTTCACCGGGCTGACGTTCGTGCACGAGCGCGGGCCGCACGGCGTCTTCGCCGTCCACGGCTACCCGATCGGCAACGGCGTCTCCACCTTCATCGTCGAGACGGACGAGGACTCGTGGCGGGCCGCCGGGCTGGACGAGTTCGACGTCACCCAGCCGCCCGGCCCCAACGACGAGAAAACCAAGGCCTACCTGCAGGAGCTGTTCGCCGAGCAGATCGACGGGCACCCGCTGCTGGTCAACAACTCCCGGTGGGGGAACTTCCGCACCCGCCGCGCCCGGCGCTGGCGGCACCGGGTCGACCGGACCGCGATCGCGCTGCTGGGCGACGCCGCGCACACCGCCCACTTCTCGGTCGGCTCCGGCACGAAGATGGCGATGGAGGACGCTGTCGCGCTGGCGGCCGCCCTCGACGAGCGCGGGGACGACGTCGACGCCGCGCTGGCTGCCTGCGAGACCGTGCGGCGGCCCCAGGTGGCGAAGATCCAGGACTCCGCGCGCCCCAGCCTGTCGTGGTGGGAGCACTTCGGCCGCTCGCACGACGCCCTGCCGGCGTGGCAGTTCGCCTACCACTTCTTCACCCGCAGCCTGACCGAGTCCAAGCTGCGCCGCCGCGACGTCGGGTTCGTCACCGACGTCCACGACCGCTGGCGGCAGGCCCACGGCGCCGAGCCGCTGGACAGCCCGATCGAGATCGCCGGCCAGCGCCTGGACGGTCGAGTGGTCGTGGTCGGCGACGGCGCCGTCCACCTGCCCGGTGGCCCCCTCCCCCTGCGGCCGGAGCCCACCGACGACGGCACCCCGTGGGGGCTCTCGGTGACCGCCCCGGACGACGAAGCCCGGCTACCGGCGGCCCTGGACGCCGTCGCGAAAGGCGCGGCGGCCGGCACCGCGCTCGTCGCGGTGAGCGGCGGCACCGCGCTGACCCGCCGGCTGCTGTGCGAGGCGGCGCGGCTCGAGCACGGTGCGGTGAGCCTGTTGGTCGATGAGGTCGACGCCGCCGCGGCCGAGGACGTCGCCGTGACCGCCGTCCTCTCCGGTCGCACGGACCTGATCGGCGCACCGGTGGAGAACCCGTCGTGAGCCGGCTAGATCCGCTGTTCGCACCCCGCGGCATCGTGGTCGTCGGCGCCTCGCGCGATCCCGGCAAGCTCGGCGCGGTCATGGCACGGTCGCTGACGCGGTTCCCGGGCACCGTCGTCGGCGTCAACGCGCGCGACGCCGACCCGGCGGCCGGCCGGTACGCCGGCGTCGCCGACGCCGCCGCCGCCTCCCCCGACCCCCTCGACCTGGCGGTGCTCTGCGTGCCGGCGGCGGTCTCCGCACAGGCACTGGCCGACGCGGGTCGGGCCGGGGTGCGGGCAGCGCTGGTCTGCTCGGGCGGGTACGCCGAGGCCGGCGGTCGCGGGACCGGGTACCAGCAGGACCTGCTCGCGGCGGCCCGGGACGCCGGCGTCGCGCTGCTCGGCCCGAACACCTCCGGCTTCCTCGTCCCGTCCCGCGACCTGACCGCCTCCTTCGTCCCCGGCGCGGCCGCGGTGCCCGCCGGCCCGGTGGCCGTCGTCGCGGCCAGCGGCGGGATGAACCACGCGCTGGCCTTCCTGCTCGCCGACGCCGACCTCGGCGCCTCCCTCGCGGTCGGCCTGGGCAACGCCGTCGACGTCACCGCCGCGGAGGTGCTCACCCACCTGGCCGAGGACGACGCCACCCGGGCGGTGGGACTGCACGTGGAGTCGGTGACCGACGGACCCGCGCTCGTGGACGCGCTCCGGGCGCTCACGGTGCACAAGCCGGTCGTCGCCCTGGTCGTCGGCCGCAACGATGTCGCGGAATTCGCCCGCTCGCACACCGGCGCGCTGGCCACCTCCTGGCGCACCACCCGTGCCGCGCTCCGGGCCGCCGGTGCGGTGCTCGTCGACGACGAGCGCCAGCTGGTGGACGCGCTCATCGCCCTGTCCGCGGTGCGGTTGGATCCCTGCCCCGACCCCGGCGTCGGGGTGGTCACTGCGCAGGCCGGGCCCGGGTTGCTGCACGTCGACGGGCTGCGCGGACGTGGCGTCGCCGTCCCACCATTGGCCCAGGCGACCCGGACGGCGCTCGCCGACCTGCTGCCACCGCTGACGTACCAGGCCAACCCGGTCGACACCGGCCGCCCGGATCCCTCCTTCGGTCGGGTGCTCTCCACGGTCGCCGCCGATGCGGGGATCGACCTCGTCAGCGTCTACGCCCTCTCCGAGCCGGACGCGCTGGACCTTCCGGCCACCGTGGAGTCCGCGAGCGCCGGACCGGTCGTCGTCGGGCTGGGCGGCCCGGCGGACCAGGTGCTGCCGCAGCGGCAGGCGCTGCGGAAGCACGGCGTCCCCGCCGTGGACGGCCCCACCGCGCTCACCGTCGCCGTCACCGCCCTGGTCGACGACGCGCGCGCCCGGAGCCGACGGCGCATCGACGGACCGCGCCCGCCGATGCGGGCGACCGTGCCGCAGCGCGACCTCGACGAGGACGAGGCCAAGACCGTCCTCGAACAGCTCGGCATCGCGACGCCGCCCCGGCGGCCCTGCTCGGACCGGGCCGCGGCGCACCGGGCGCTGGCCGAGCTGCCGGGCCCGCTCGCGGTCAAGGTGCTCGACGCCGCGGTCACCCACAAGTCCGACGTCGGAGGCGTGCACCTGGGCATCCGGGACGCCGCCGGTCTGGACGACGCCCTCGAGGCACTCGAGGCCATCGGGGCCACTCGCTTCCTGGTCGAGGCGATGGCTCCGGCCGGCGTCGACCTCATCGTGGGGGCGTCCCGGGACCCCGTCTTCGGGCCGGTCGTACTGGTCGGCCTGGGCGGCGTGGTCGCCGAGGCGTTGGCAGACGTCGCCATCACCCCGGCCCCGGTGACCGCCGAGGACGCCGGCGCGCTCGCCGACGAGCTGAGCGGCCGGGCCCTCCTCGACGGCTTCCGCGGCGGCCCGGTCGCCGACCGAGCGGCCCTGGGCAGAGTGCTGGCCGCCCTCGGTGACCTGCTCGTCACCCATCCCCACGTCGACGACGTGGAGATCAACCCGCTGCGCGTGACCGCCGACGGGCTGCTCGCGCTCGACGCCGTCCTGACCCTGGGCAGGGAGGTCCGTCCATGACCGGCAGCCGCACCGTTCCCCCGATCGCCGAGGGGGTCGTCCCCTGGCCCGAGCAGGACGCTCGCAGCTACGCCGAGCGGGGGTGGTGGCGGGGGGTGGCCCTGGGCGCCGAGCTGATGGCGGCCGCCGACGCGCACCCCGACGCCATCGCGCTCGTCGACGGGGACGTCCGGCTCAGCTACCGCTCCCTGGCCGCACGCGCCGACGGGCTGGCGGCCCGCCTGGTCGACGACCTCGGCCTGGAGAGGGACGACCGCATCGTCGTCCAGCTGCCCAACTGCTGGCAGTTCGTCGTCCTCACCCTGGCCTGCCTGCGCGCCGGGATCGTGCCGGTGATGGCGCTGCCGGCGCACCGGCAGCACGAGATCGGCTACCTGGCCGCGCACAGCGAGGCGGCGGCGCTCGCCGTGCCGGCCACGCTGCGCGGCTTCGACCACGCGGCGATGGCCGAGGCGCTGCGCGAGGGGTCGGGGACCCTCGACCGGATCCTGGTGGTCGGTGACCAGGTCCGCCCCGGCCAGGTCGATCTGACCACGCTCTGCGCCGAGTCCGCGGACGCCCGGGCGTCCCGCGAGCGGTGGGACGCCGACCAGCCGTCGAGCCGGTCGGTTGCCGTCTTCCTGCTCTCCGGCGGCACCACCGGCCTGCCGAAGCTGATCGCCCGCACCCACGACGACTACGCCTACAACGCCCGCGCCAGCGCCGAGCTGTGCGGCATGGGTCCCGACTCGGTCTACCTGGTGTCGCTGCCCGCCTCGCACAATTTCCCGCTGGCCTGCCCCGGGATCCTCGGCACCCTGCTCACCGGCGGCCGGGTGGTCATGCTGCCCTCTCCCGAGCCCGAGCGGGCCTTCGCCACGATCGCCGGCGAAGGGGTCACCGTCACCGCGGCGGTACCGGCGGTCGCCCAGCGCTGGCTCGCCCACGCCGCCGAGGTGGGCGCGCAGGACCTCGGAACCCTGCAACTGCTCCAGGTCGGCGGCGCCCGGCTGGCCGACGAGGTGGCCCGCACCGTCCGCCCGGTACTCGGCTGCACGCTGCAGCAGGTGTTCGGCATGGCCGAGGGCCTGCTCAACTACACCCGCCTCGACGACCCCGAGGACGTCATCTGCAGCACGCAGGGCCGGCCGATGAGCGAGGGCGACGAGGTCCGCGTCGTCGACGAGCTCGACCAGGACGTCGCCGACGGCGAGCCCGGCGCGCTGCTCACCCGCGGCCCGTACACGCCCCGCGGCTACTACCGCGCGCCCGAGCAGAACGCCCGCGCCTTCACCGCCGACGGCTGGTACCGCAGCGGCGACATCGTCCGGCGCCGTCCCGACGGCAACCTCGTCGTGGAGGGCCGGGACAAGGACATGATCAACCGTGGCGGCGAGAAGATCAGCGCCGAGGAGGTCGAGAACCTCGCCTACCAGCTCCCCCAGGTCGCCTCCGTCGCAGCCGTCGCCATGCCCGACGCCGTGCTGGGCGAGCGGGTCTGCCTGTTCGCCGTCCTGAAGCCCGACGCCACGCTGGCCCTCGATGACCTCCGGCAGTCCATGGCCGCCGCCGGCGTCGCCACGTACAAGTGGCCCGAACACCTCGAGATCGTCGCCGAACTGCCCACCACCAAGGTCGGAAAGATCGACAAGAAGGCGCTGCGCGAGGACATCGCCCACCGCCTCACCGCACGAGAGGACGCTCTGTCATGACCCAGGACCTCGCCTCGCCCGTCTCGCTGACCGCCGTCGACGCGCCGGACCAGCCGACGCCGACGCCCGAGCTCGAGCAGCTGTACCGCGGCTTCGAGCAGGAGCTGCTGATCCCGCTGTGGACCGAGATCGGCGATCTCATGCCGGTGCACCCGCGGTCCCGCGCCGTCCCGCACGTGTGGCGGTGGCAGAACCTCCTGCAGCTGGCCGACCAGGCCGGCCACCTGGTCCCGGTGGGCCGCGGCGGCGAGCGCCGCGCCATCGCGCTGGCCAACCCTGCCCTGGGCGGCAAGCCCTACGCCACGCCCACGCTGTGGGCCGCGATCCAGTACCTGATGCCCGGCGAGAACGCCCCCGAGCACCGGCACACCCAGCACGCGTTCCGGTTCGTCGTCGAGGGCGAGGGCGTGTGGACCGTCGTCGGCCGCGACCCCGTGCCGATGAGGCGCGGTGACTTCCTGCCGCAGGCCGGCTGGAACTGGCACGCGCACCACAACGCCGCCGACCGGCCCATGGCCTGGATCGACGGGCTGGACATCCCGTTCCAGTACAACGCCGAGTCCCAGTTCTTCGAGTTCGGCCGGGAGGCGATCAGCGACGAGGAGCGGACCACGCCGGAGCGCTCCCGCTCCCAGCGGCTGTGGGGCCACCCCGGCCTGCGCCCGGTGTCGGCCCCCGGCGCCACCGTCGGCACTCCGCTGCTGAACTACCGGTGGGCCGACACCGACGCCGCGCTGACCGACCAGTTGGAGCTGGAGGCCGAGGGGCACCCCGGCACCGTCGAGCCCGGCCACGCCGCGGTCCGCTACACCAACCCGACCACCGGCGGCGACGTCCTGCCCACCATCCGCGCCGAGCTGCACCGCGTCCGCCGCGGCACCGAGACCGCCCCACGCCGCGAGGCCGGCTCGTCGGTCTACCAGGTGTTCGACGGCAGCGGCACGGTGACCGTCGGCGACAGCTCGTGGAGCGTGAGCCGCGGCGACCTGTTCGTCGTCCCCTCCTGGCAGCCGCTGTCGGTGCGATCGGAGGCCGGCAGCTCGGACTCCGACTCCGGCGCTCTCGATCTGTTCCGGTTCAGCGACACGCCGATCTTCGAGGCCCTGCACCTGGACCGCGCGGCGGTGGACCGGTGAGGCTGGCGACGATCCGGACCCTGGAGGGCACCACCCGCGCCGTCCGGGTCGAGGACGACGTCCTCGTCGACCTCGGTGCGCCCGACCTCGGCGCCTTCCTCGCCGATCCGGCCTGGACCGAGCGGGCCGCCGCCGCCACCGAGCCGGTGCGCGAGGTCAGGGGCGCGGCGTTCGCCCCGGTCGTCCCCCACCCCGGCAAGATCGTGTGCGTCGGGCTGAACTACCGCACCCACATCCTCGAGATGGGCCGCGACCTACCCGAGTACCCGACGCTGTTCTCCAAGGTCGCCGACACCCTCGTCGGGGCCAACGACGACATCGTCAGGCCACCGGAGACCGACGCCTTCGACTGGGAGTGCGAGCTCGCCGTCGTCATCGGCACGCCGGTCCGTCGCGCCCGCGGCGCCGACGCCGAGCGCGCCATCGCCGGCTTCGCGGTGCTCAACGACGTCACCTGCCGCGACTGGCAGTTCCGGACCAAGGAATGGCTGCAGGGCAAGAACTGGGAGGCGACCACCCCACTCGGCCCCTACCTCGTCACCCCCGACGAACTGGCCGGCGGGGTCCGACCGTCGCTGGAGATCAGCACGAAGATCGACGGGGAGACGGTGCAGCAGGACACCACCGCCGACCTGCTCTTCGATCCCGTCGCCCTGATCGAGTACGTCTCCACGATGGTCACCCTGCGGCCCGGCGACATCATCTCCACCGGCACGCCAGGCGGGGTCGGCCACGCCCGCACGCCGCCGCGCTACCTGCAGCCGGGCCAGGTGCTCACCACGTCCATCGCCGGGCTCGGCGAGTGCCGCAACACCTGCGTGGCCGGGTAGTGAGCGCGCCGGGAACGCTCGGCTGGTGGGAGCACGGCGAGGCCTTCTTCGCCACCGCGCTCGACCGCCTTCCCGAGCCCGACCTCGACGGGCCGTCCCTCCTCCCGGGTTGGCCGCGGCGGACCGTCGTCGCACACGTCGCCCGCAACGCCGACGCCCTGGTCAACCTCCTGACCTGGGCACGCACCGGCGAGGCGACCCCCATGTATGCGTCTGCGGCAGCGCGGGACGCGGCCATCGCCGAGACCGCCTCGCTGCCGGCCGCCGACCTCGTCGCCGACTGCCGGGCGGCCGGGCGGCGGCTGGCGACTGCCGTGCGCGGGATGCCGGAGGAGGCCTGGACCGCCGAGGTCCGCACGGCGCAGGGCCGCACCGTGACGGCCTCGGAGGTGCCCTGGATGCGCTGCCGCGAGGTGTGGGTGCACGCGGTCGACCTCGACGCAGGCCTGGGCTTCGGGCACGTCCCGGACGACGTCCTCACCGAACTGATCGACGACGTGACGCGAACCTGGCAGCGGCGCGACCAGACCCCGGGCGTCCGGTTCACCACCGGCACCCGCGACTGGGGCGCCGGCCCGGCGACGGCGACCGGCGACCTCGCCGACGTCGCGGCCTGGGTCACCGGACGGCGCAGCCTCGCCCGGTCGACGGCAGACCGCGACTCCCCGCTCCCCACCTGGCTGTGACAACCACGGTCGCCAACCCCGGCGTCAGCCGTCCACGCAGAGGAGCACACCATGTCCGCACCCTTCGTCCTCGTCACCGGCGCCTGGCACGGCGGTTGGGCCTGGCACCCCGTCGCCGAGCACCTGCGCGCCGCCGGCCACACCGTCCACACGCCCACGCTGCCCGGACTGGCCGACGGTGACGACCGGACCCGGCACTCCCTGTCCGACGTGGTCCGCGCGATCGTCGAGCTCGTCGAGCGCGAGGACCTGCAGGACGTGACGCTGGTGGGGCACAGCTGGGGCGGCTACCCCATCACCGGCGCGGCCCCAGCGCTCGCATCCCGGCTCCGCAAGGTCGTCTACTGGAGCGCCTTCGTCCCGGCCGCCGGCCGGTCACTGCACGACGAGGTCCCGCCCCAGTACCAGCAGCTGTTCGCCTCGCTGGCCGAGGCGTCCGGCGACAACTCGGTGGCCCTGCCCTTCGAGGTCTGGCAGGCGGCGTTCATGAACGACGCCGCCGAGGAGGCACAGCGCATCGTCCACTCGCTGATGGTGCCCCAGCCGTACCAGTACTTCACCGAGATCGTGGACCCGATCGAGCCGGACCAGCTCGGGGTGCCACTGGCCTACGTGCTCAGCGAACACGACGTCGCGCTGCCGCCCGGCGAGTACGGCTGGGCGCGGTTCGCCGAGCGGCTCGGCGTGCCCGTCCAGCCCGCACCCGGCAGCCACGAGGCCTGCTTCACCCAGCCGGCCGGACTCGCCGAGGCCTTCCTCCGGGCGTGACTCGAGCGCACCCTCGACCAGCTCGCCGTCGGCCACTGTCCGGTTGAATGGCTTGGTGCGCGCGGTGGTCAGCAGGGTCAGTACAGCGGCTGTAACCGTTGATGAGGTCGTCGTCGGCGAGATCGGACCGGGACTGCTGTCACTGGTCGGAGCGACCCACGGCGACGACACGGGAACCGCCCGGGCGCTGGCCCGCAAGATCCACGAGCTGCGCATCTTCCCCGGCCCCGACGGAGAGGTCTCGGCCGCGGACCTGGGGCTTCCTGTGCTCGTGGTCAGCCAGTTCACCCTCTACGCCGACACCCGCAAGGGGCGCCGTCCCTCGTGGCAGGACGCCGCTCCGGGGGAAGTGGCCGAGCCGCTGGTCGACGAGGTCTGCGCCGAACTGCGACGTCGCGGGTGCACCGTCGCGACCGGGGTCTTCGGCGCCCGGATGCGGGTGTCGTCGGTCAACGAGGGCCCGATGACGCTGCTGCTGGAGGTCGGAGAACCACACTCGCGTCCCTCATGAGGTGAGACGGGACGCCCGGGCGGGTATGCGTGGGTGACCGAAGACACTCCCTGTCGGTTTGCTGTGAACGACCGAATCGTGGAACACGGGACCCCGTCCGAGCCGTTGTGCAGGGCGTACCACATCGGACAGAAGAGGCAGGGACCGGTCCGGAGAACCCGGACACCGCCCGCACTTGACGCCTGGATGCACCGCTACGGCCCGCGAAGACGCGGCGGATGCATCCGAACCGAAGGCAAGGACGAAGACCCATCGTGACGCTGCTGCAGTCTTCCCCCAACGACACCCTCGAGGTGCGCTCACCGCGGCGTGAGCCCGACACCACTGGCCTGGTGTCCACCGACCTGGTGCGCGTGTACCTCAACACCATCGGCAAGACCGCGCTGCTGACCGCCGAGCAGGAGGTCGAGCTCGCCAAGCGGATCGAGGCCGGCCTCTACGCCGGGCGCCTCCTCGCCGAGAAGCCGGACCTCACCCCCGCCAAGAAGCGGGACTACAAGACCCTCGCCATCGACGGCAAGGCCGCCAAGGCGCACCTGCTGGAGGCCAACCTCCGGCTCGTCGTCTCCGTGGCCAAGCGCTACACCGGCCACGGCATGACGTTCCTGGACCTCATCCAGGAAGGGAACGTCGGCCTGATCCGCGCGGTCGAGAAGTTCGACTACACCAAGGGCTTCAAGTTCTCGACCTACGCCACGTGGTGGATCCGCCAGGCCATCACCCGGGCGATGGCCGACTCCGGTCGCACCATCCGGCTGCCCGTCCACCTGGCCGAGCAGGTCAACAAGGTGGTCCGCACCCGCCGGCGCATGCACCAGGAGCTGGAGCGCGAGCCCACCGCCGAGGAGCTCGGTCTCGAGCTGGACCTGCCCGAGGCCCGCATCTCCGAGCTGCTGGAGTACAGCCGCGACCTGGTCAGCCTCGACCAGACCGTCGGCGCCGACGAGGAGTCCCGCCTCGGTGACTTCATCGAGGACGCCGACGCCGCCGTCGCCGAGGACGCCGTCGCCTTCCAGATGATGAAGGGCGACGTCCGCAGCGTGCTCTCCACGCTGGAGGACCGCGAGCGCGATGTCGTCGTCCTGCGCTTCGGCCTGGACGGGCACCAGCCGCGGACGCTGGAGCAGATCGGCAAGCAGTTCGGCCTGTCCCGCGAGCGGGTCCGGCAGATCGAGCGCGAGACGATGGCCAAGCTCCGCGACCCGGAGCGCGCCGACGCGCTGCGCGACTACCTGGCCTGATCCACGGCTCCAGCGTGATCAGCGTCGCTGATCGAAACGGGTCCTCCCTCACCGTCGACGGTGAGGGAGGACCCGTTTTCGTGCGGCAGGACGCCGGTCAGACCGGCGAGCGCATCCTCCGCGGGCCGGGGTCGACGCGGGCGGTCGGGGGGCCGACGTGCGCGCTCCCCCCGGCGACGACGAGCGACCGCCCGCCGTGCCAGGGGTTGGCCGGGCCGACGATGACCGGCTCCAGGGTCAGTCGCAGCACCTCCGGCAGGTCGTCGGCCAGCCGGGCGACCCGCAGCAGCAGGTCCTCCAGCGCCTCGAGGTCGACCGGCTCGGAACCGCGATAGCCGTTCAGCAGCGGGAACGCCCGCGGGGCCCGGACCAGCTCGGCGGCGTCCAGGTCGGTCAGCGGCAGCGTCCGGTAGGCGCGATCGCCGAGCAGGTCGGTCGCCACTCCCCCGAGGCCGAAGCTGACCAGCGCACCGAACGACGGGTCGTCGACGATCTCCACCACCGTCGCCACCCCCGGTGCGGCCATCTCCTGGACGATCACCGGGTCACCGGACGGGATGGCAGCGAAGGCGGTCCGCACGGCGTCGGCGTCGACGAGGTCCAGGCGCACGCCGCCCAGGTCGGAGCGGTGCCGCAGCCACGAGGCGGTCGACTTGAGCACGACCGGGTAGCCGACCGCGTCCGCGGCGGCGACGGCCTCCTCGGCGTCGGTCACCGTCCGGGTGCCGAGCAGCGGAATGCCGTAGGCCGCCAACAGGGCGATCAGTTCGTCGTCGGTCAGCTCGCGGCCGGCGGGGGCGTCGGAGAGCACCGTGCGGACGAGCGCCTCGACGCCGGTGTCGTCGACGTCGGACAGCTCGGGCAGCTCGCCCACCGGGCGTCGCCGCCACCGGGCGTACTCCGCGACCTTGGCCAGCGCGATGACCGCCCGCTCCGGGGTGGAGTAGGAGGGCACCGAGCCGCGCGCCGGCATGCCGTCCTCGTCGAGGACGGCGAGCTCGGGCGGGATGCCCTCGGTGGAGAGGAAGCTCGCCACGATCGGCTTGGCGGAGCTCCGGGCGACGTCGCGGAGCGCGGGGCCGTACTCCTGGGAGCCGGCCCGCAGCGGCGGGAGGAACACCGCGACGACGGCGTCCACCGTGTCGTCGTCGACCGCTGCCTGCAGGGCGGCGCGGAACTCCTCCACCGAGCCCGCCACCCCGATGTCGACCGGCGCGTCCTGCGCCAGCTCCAGGCCCTCCTCCAGGACGGCGTCGGCCACGAGCACCCCGATCGCCGTGGAGTTGCCCACCACCGCGACCCGCGAGCCCTCCGGCAGCGGCTGGTGGGCCAGCAGGGTGCCGACGTCGAACATCTGGGCCACGGTCTCGACGCGGATGACCCCCGCGGAGGAGAACAGCGCGGCCACCGACTGCTCGGGCACGGCGACCGACGTCCCGGCCAGGCCGGGTGTGACGTTGACGTGCCGGCCGCTCTTCACCGCGACGACCGGCTTCGTGCGCCCGACGCTGCGGGCCAGCCGGGCGAACTTGCGGGGGTTGCCGAAGCTCTCCAGGTGCAGGAGGACGACCTCGGTGCCGGGGTCGGTCGCCCAGTACTGCAGCAGGTCGTTCCCGCTGACGTCGGCGCGGTTGCCCGCGGAGACGAAGGTGGACAGGCCCAGGTTGCGGCTGCGCGCGTTCTCCAGCAGCGCCACCCCCAGCGCCCCGGACTGGGCGAAGAAGCCCACCCGCCCGCGGCCGGGGACCATCGGGGCGAGGCTGGCGTTCAGCCGGACCTCGGGGTCGGTGTTCACCATGCCGAGGCAGTTGGGGCCGACGACCCGCATCCCCGAGGCGCGGGCCGCGGCCACCAGCCGGCGTTCGGCGTCCCGCCCCTCCGGACCGGTCTCGCCGAACCCGCCGGAGACGACCACCAGGCCACGCACCCGCTTGCGCCGGCAGGCCTCGACCACGCCGGCGACCTCGTCGGCGGGCACGGCGAGCACGGCGAGATCGACGTCGTCGGGGATGGACTCGATGTCGGCGTAGGCGGGGACACCTCGCACGTGCCGGGCGCCGGGGTTGACCGGGTACACCGGGCCGGCGAACCCGTAGTCGAGCAGGTGCCGCAGGAGCGCGTTGCCGATCTTCCCGTCGTCGTTGCTGGCGCCCACGACGGCGACCGAGGACGGCCGGAGCAGCCGGGCGATGGACCGGGACTCGCTGCGCTGCTCCCGCTCGTAGGCGACGGCGAGGGCGTCCTCCGTCTGCTCGATCGGGAACGTCAGGTGGACGACGCCGTCCTCGAAGGAACGCTCGGACTCGTAGCCGGCGTCCTGGAAGACCCGCACCATCTTGCTGTTCTGGGCCAGCACCTCTGCCACGAAGTTCTTGATCCCCCGCTCCCGGCCGGCCGCGGCGAGGTGCTCGAGCAGGACCGACCCGAGGCCGCGGCCCTGGTGGGCGTCCTCGACCAGGAAGGCGATCTCGGCGTCGTCGGTGCCGGGGTACCGGTCGAAGCGGCCGACCGCGACGATCTGGTCGCCCAGCAGGATGACGAAGGCCACCCGGTCGACGTGGTCGACGTGGGTGAACCGGTGCAGGTCCTTGTCGGACAGCCGCTTCATGGGGCCGAAGAACCGGTAGTAGCGGGTCTGGTCGCTGCTGCGGTCCATCAGGCCGGTCAGCGCCTCGCCGTCCTCGGGGCAGATCGGGCGCAGGTGGACCGTCCCCCCGTCGGCGGCCACGATGTCGGCCTCCCAGTGCGGGGGCGGCAGCGGCCGGTCCTCCTCGGTGGTGCCCGGGTCGGTCGTCGTCGGCTCAGTCACGGGGATCGTCCGGGTCCAGGCCGAAGTAGGGGAACGCCGCGCGCCGGGTACGCATGATCGCCCGGTCGACCCGGGACTCGGTGAAGCTGTCCCACCGCGAGAAGCCGGTGTACCCGCCCTCGGTCATGTGCGTCGGCGGGCGGGCGCGCAGTCCTCGGCGGCCGACGTCCTCGCGCCAGGACTCGGGGATCTCGGTCGCGGGGTCCAGCGGGCTGCCGGCGACCTCGGCCAGCAGGTGCGTCCAGGCGCGCGGGACGCAGCGCACGAGCCCGTAGCCCCCGCCGCCGAGGACCACCCACCTGCCGTCGCAGAGCTCGTGGGCCAGCTCGTGCATCGCCTTGTAGCTGGCCCGCTGGCCGTCGACGGTGAGGGCGAGATCGGCGAGCGGGTCCTCGTGGTGGGCGTCGCAGCCGCACTGGGTGACGATGATCTGCGGCTGGAACGTCCGCAGCACGCTGGGGACGACGGCGGTGAACGCCCGCAGCCAGGCGGAGTCGTCGGTGCCGTTGGGCAGGGCGAGGTTGACGGCGCTGCCCAGGGCCTTGTCGGCGTCGCCGGTCTCCTCCGGGTAGCCGGTCCCCGGGAACAGCGTGAGCGGGGTCTGGTGGATGCTCACCGTGAGCACGCGCGGGTCCTCGTAGAACGCCGTCTGGACGCCGTCGCCGTGATGGACGTCGAGATCGACGTAGGCGATCCGCTCGTAGCCCTGGCCCAGCAGCCACGCGATGGCGATCGCGGCGTCGTTGAACACGCAGAAACCCGACGCGGCGTCGCGCATCGCATGGTGGAGACCGCCGGAGATGTTGACCGCGTGCTGCGCGCTGCCCTCGTGCACCCGCCGGGCGGCGAGCACGCTGCCACCGGTGATCAGCGCGGCTGCGTCGTACATGCCCTCGAAGATGGGGTTGTCCGCCGTGCCGAGGCCGTGGCCGACCTCGGGGTCGGACGGGGCGCGGCGGACGGCCTCCAGGTAGGCGGGGTCGTGCACGAGGGTGAGCAGATCGACGTCGGCCGGCGTGGGTTCGAGCACCTCGAGCCGGTCGCTGGCCAGCACGCCGAGGCTGTCGGCCAGGCGCATGGTGAGGTCGAGGCGCACCGGGTGCAGCGGGTGGTCGCCGCCCATCGTGTAGCCGAGGAGCGAGTCGTCCCAGACCACGGTGATGGAGTCACTCACGGAACCTCCTCAGCACCGCCGCCGGACGTGAGTCGGAGCGCCCACCCTGGCCCGGGACGCTACCGGTTGGGTCTGCCGCGGGCTCCTCACGGCGTCATCCGTCCGGCTGACCGGCTCGGGACGTCCGCCCCCGTAGACTCGCTCCCGACACGGAGGAGTACCTGTGAACGACCTCATCGACACGACCGAGATGTACCTCCGGACGATCTTCGAGCTGGAGGAAGAGGGAATCGTCCCGCTGCGCGCGCGCATCGCGGAGCGGCTCCACCAGAGCGGCCCGACGGTGAGCCAGACGGTGGCCCGGATGGAGCGCGACGGCCTGCTGAGCGTCGAGGGCGACCGGCACCTGCAGCTCTCCGACGAGGGGCGCCAGCTCGCGACGGCGGTCATGCGCAAGCACCGGCTGGCCGAGTGCCTGCTCGTGGACGTCATCGGGCTGGACTACGCCGACGTCCACGAGGAGGCCTGCCGCTGGGAGCACGTCATGAGCGAGGCGGTGGAGCGCAAGCTGCTGACCCTGCTCGGCAACCCGTCGGTCTCGCCCTTCGGCAACCCGATCCCCGGCCTCGACGCGCTCCGCGGCGAGGAGCCGCTCGGCGGCGAGACCGCAGCGGTCCTCGACTCGCTCACGCTGCTGAGCACGACGGCCACGGCGGAGGGCCGGCCGGTGGTGGTCCGCCGGATCAGCGAGCAGTTGCAGGAGAACACCGACCTGCTGCGCCAGCTGGCCGAGGTGGGAGTCCGCCCGGGCGTCACCATGACCGCGCGCCTGGTGGAGGGATCGGTCGCCCTGGACGACCAGGTCCTCCCCGTCGGCGTCGCGCAGCACCTCTTCGTCAGCGCCGTGGACGACAGGCTCTCCCCGCTGGAAGCCGCGCCGCTGCTCTGAGCGGCAGCGGGAGCACCGGCGACGACGGCCGGAACGACGAGGTGGAGCGCCTGGACGCCGAGACCTTCCTGAGGGGCTGGTCGGCGCTCCCGCCGTCGGCCTGAGCGGGCCACGCCGATCGGGGACGTCGCCGGGGCTCACTACTGTGGGGCCGCACCGCGCCCGATCCGCCCGCGACCTCGAGAGAAGGCCTCGGTGAGCCCGACCGCCCCTGCCTCCGGCCACTCCACCGGCGAGAGGCCGGCCGGCCCGTTCGAGGACCTCGCCCGGTTCGTGGCCCTGCCCCGGATCGGCGGGCTGGCGCTGTCGGCGGACGGCACGCGGCTCGCCGTCTCCGTGCAGACGCTGGACCCGCAGGAGAAGAAGTGGCAGTCGGCGCTCTGGGAGGTCGACCCGGCGGGCCGCCGGCCGGCCCGCCGGCTGACCCGCAGCGCCCCGGGTGAGTCGTCGCCGACGTGGGCGCCCGACGGGTCGCTGCTGTTCACGTCCGCGCGCCCCGACCCGGACACGGCCGACGACGGCGATCCCGTCCCCGCCTTGTGGTCCCTTCCCGGCGAGGGCGGCGAGGCGCGCCTCGTCCTCTCCCGGCCGGGCGGCATCTCCGGGGTGAGGGTCGCGGCCGGGACCGGCGACGTCGTCGTCTCGGCGGCGACGATGCCCAGCGGCTCGGCGACCGATGCGGACACCGAGCGCCGGAAGAAGCGCGCGGACGCCGGGGTGACGGCGGTGCTGCACGAGGCCTATCCGGTGCGCTACTGGGACCACGACCTCGGACCGGCGTCGGCGCACCTGTTCTGGGTCGGCCCGCTGCCTGCCGACGAGCCAGGTGCCGGCCCCGCCGACCTGCGCGACCTGACCCCGGACGCCGCGCCGCCGAACGGCGCCGGCGACCAGTTCACCCTCTCCCCCGACGGCCGGCTGCTCGCCCGCGCGGAGGACGTGCCCCATGGCCCGGCGGGCCGCCGCACCCGGGTGGTGGTCACCACGACGGCCGACGGGCACACGAGGCCGCTCGTCGACGACCCGCTGGCCGACGTCTACGCGCCCCGCTTCTCCCCCGACGGCACCGCCCTGGTCTGCGTGCGGGAGGCGCTGTCGACCTACGCCGAGCCTCCGGACTACACGGTGCTGCTCGTCGACGTCTCCGACGGGACCACCCGCGAGCTGACCCCTGGCTTCGACCGGTGGCCCAGCGCCCCGCAGTTCAGCGCCGATGGCTCGGCGGTGTTCTTCCTCGCCGACGACGACGGCCGGCACGCGCTCTTCCGCGTCCCGGTGGACGGCGGGACACCGGTCCGCCTCACCGGCGACGGCGCCTACAGCGACCTGCAGGTGGCCCGGGACGGCAGCGCCCTCTACGCGCTGCGATCGGCCTACGACTCCCCGCCGGTGCCGGTCCGGCTCGAGCCGGAGACGCCGCGACAGGAGCCGCCGGCGCTGCCCGGCCCCGGCACGCTGGACGGCCTGCCCGGAACCCTGCACGAGGTGGTGGCCACCGCGGCGGACGGAGCCCGGATCCAGTCGTGGCTGGTCCTTCCCGAGGGCGCCTCGGCGGAGCAGCCCGCGCCGTTGGTCCTGTGGATCCACGGCGGCCCGCTGATGAGCTGGAACTCCTGGTCGTGGCGGTGGTGTCCGTGGGTGCTGGCGGCGCGGGGCTACGCGGTCCTGCTGCCCAACCCCGCCCTCTCGCAGGGCTTCGGCCAGGACTTCGTGCGCCGCGGCTGGGGCGAGTGGGGCGGCGCGCCGTACACCGACCTGATGACCGTCGTCGACGCAGCGGTCCAGCGGCCGGACATCGACGCCTCCCGCACCGCCGCGATGGGCGGCTCCTTCGGCGGTTACATGGCCAACTGGATCGCGACGCAGACCGACCGGTTCCGCGCGATCGTGACCCATGCCAGCCTCTGGGACCTCGACTCCTTCACCGGCACGACGGATGCGGCGTACTACTGGGAGAAGGAGTGGGGCGACCCGCTGCGCGACCCGAAGCGCTACGAGCAGAACTCTCCGCACCGGTACGCCGACGCCATCCGGACGCCCATGCTCGTCGTCCACGGCGACAAGGACTACCGCGTGCCCATCAGCGAGGCGCTGCGCCTCTGGTACGACCTGCAGAAGCGCGGCGTCCCGTCGAGGTTCCTGTACTTCCCCGACGAGAACCACTGGGTGCTCACCCCGGGGAACAGCCAGATCTGGTATTCGACGGTGCTGGCCTTCCTCGCCGAGCACGTGCTGGGCGAGGAGTGGGAGCGACCCGAGCTGCTCTGACCTCGGCACGGCGTCATCCCACCCGGTCGGATGCGGTCCGCCGGATGAGGTCCCGGAGCTCCGCCGGGCGCATGCAGGCCGCGAGCGCCTGGGCCAGCAGGCGCGCGAGCGCGTAGTCCGGTGCACCGGCGAGGGCGCGGGTGAGGGCGATGTCGGCCATCGCGCCGTCACCGCGCAGCCAGCTGCTGACCGCGAGCAGCGTCGCGGGCGCGGCGTCCAGCGGAGCCGGCGCCCGCCGTGTGCACTCGGTCCACAGCTGCTCCGCGGCGGGGGCGTCCGCCCCGAGCGCCAGGCCGAGGGCCCGGTCGCGGACATCGCCGTCGCGCAGACCCCACAGCAGCCGGGCGACCTCACGGTCGGTCAGCCGCGCCGCGGCGGTGGGCGCTCCGGGACGGGACCGGGCCAGCGCGTCGAGGACCGCCGTCCAGGACTCCTCGGCCACCGCGTCCCAGCCGCGCTCGATGATCGCGTCGGCGCACTCCCCGGCGGCCTGTGCGCATGCCGCCGCCATCGCGCTGCGGTCGAGCGCGCCGGGCGGCCCGATCCGGGCCGCGAGCGCGCTGCGGTCGGGCTCCACGACCACACCGGTGGCGACGGCGGCGACCTCCAGCTCCGTCACGCCGGCGGGTAGCGGGGTGCCCCCGCCGGGCGCGCAGCAGGGATCGGGGCAGTCGTAGGACCACCACCGCCCCGCACGGACCAGGAGGACGTCGGGCACCGGGACGGCGTGCGCGGCCAGGGCGACCAGCACGTCCCCCACCACCTGCTGGTGCGGGAGCGTGCCGTCGCCCGGGTCCGGGGCCTCGGAGCAGACGGCGACGATCACCCCGCGCGGCCGGTCGGTCAGCACCTTCTGCGCCAGGTCGGCCGCCAGTGCACGGCCGTACTCGGGGGGCGGGATGTCGGCGCGCATCGTCAGTCCGACGCGGCTCCCGCTCGGACCGGTGAGGCTGACCAGCACCACCGACTCGTGCGGCACGAACCCGAGCAGGTGCGGGATCGAGGCCGCGAGCTCGCCGAGGTCGGAGAGCCGGACGTCGATGCGTCCGGGATCGGGGTGGGCGGGCCGGCCGGTGCGTGCGTCCATGCCGGAACCCTGACCGCGGACACGGTCGGTCAGGACCCGTCCGGATGATCTGTGGACGCGCCCGCCGGTTGTGGACGGCGGCGCAGCACGAACGCCGATCAGTCGAGCGCGTCGGCCTGTGTCTCGTACGCCTGCTCCAGCAGGTCGGCGAACGCCGCCGGATCGGCAGGTGCGCCGGGCGGCGCCCCGGCGACCAGGGCCGAGGCGTCCAGGTGCATCAGGACGAGCAGCCGGTCGCCGTCCTGCACGGCGCCGACGAGCGCGGGGATCGTCGCCTGCGTGCCGTCGGGCAGGGTCACGGTCGTCGTGTAGCGGAGCAGCGCCGCGGCGTCCCCGAGCTCGTCGACGGGAAGCGCCTCGAAGGTGATCGCCGCCTGCCCGAACTGCGGCGCGGTGATCATGGCCTGCGGGCAGCGGTCGGCGGCGGCCTCCAGTTGGCTGACCGTGCCCTTCGTGGGGCCGCCCCGCACCAGCACCTCGACGGTGGTGGCCGATCCTGTGGTGGCGCTCTGCGCCGCGATGTCGTCGAAGTGGTCGAACTGCGGCTGGGTGCCTTCCACCGCGGCCGCGCACGCCTCCGGCTGGATCTGAACGTCCTCCGCGCTCGCCGCCGCCAGGCCCGCGCCCTGCTCCAGCTGCTCCGGCGCGACCGCCACGACCGAGGCATCCGGCCCGAACGCGTCGGCCGGCAGCAGACCGGAGGCGAGATCGGGCGCCGGGGTCTGCTCGGCGCTGGAGGAGACGGCCTGCGTCGAGGCGGCGTCCTCCTGCTCGGTGTCCCCGCCGCCGCAGGCGGCGACGAGCGCGACGGAGGCCACCAGCGCGAGGGCGCTCCTGCTGCGGGGGGTTGAGCTGCGCATCCACCGAAGCTAACCGCTGTCCGGGTGGCCCACGACCCGTCGGCCGCCGGCAGGCCGAGTGGCCCGGCAGGGGCGGGTTACCGGCTGGTAGCCGGAGCCCCGGCGCGGCTCGTTAGAGTCCGTCGCATGGGACGGTCGTTGCGCATCGCACTGCTGTCCTACCGGAGCAAGCCGCACAGCGGCGGCCAGGGCATCTACGTCCGGGCGCTCTCCCGGGAGCTCACCGAGCTGGGCCACCGGGTCGAAGTCTTCAGCGGCCAGCCCTACCCGGAGCTGGACACGGGTGTCCCGCTGACCCCGTTGCCCAGCCTGGATCTCTACCGCGAGCCCGACCCGTTCCGCACGCCCCGGCCCTCGGAGTTCCGCGACTGGATCGACGTCGCCGAGTGGTCGGCGATGTGCACGGCGGGCTTTCCCGAGCCGATGACCTTCAGCCTGCGGGCGGCCCGGCACCTGCTGCCCCGAGCCGGGGAGTTCGACATCGTCCACGACAACCAGTCGCTCGGGTGGGGCCTGCTGCGGCTCACCAGGGCCGGGATCCCGACGGTCGCGACCGTCCACCACCCGATCGCCATCGACCGGCAGCTCGAGCTCGCCGCCGCGCCGTCGCTGCGCCGCAAGCTCACGCTGCGGCGCTGGTACGGGTTCACCGGCATGCAGGCCCAGGTGGCCCGCCGGCTGGACGCCGTCACCACCGTGTCGGAGAACTCCCGGCGCGACATCGCCACCCACATGGGGCTGCCGGCCTCGGGGATCGCGGTCATCCCGGTCGGGATCGACCCCGAGGAGTTCCGGCCGCCGCCCGCGGGGCAGCCGCGCGACCCCGACTCCATCCTCGTCATCACCAGCGCCGACGTCGCCCTCAAGGGCCTGGTGCACCTCCTGGAGTCGCTGGCCAAGCTGCGCACGGAGCGGCCGGTGCGGCTGACCGTCGTCGGCACCGCGCGGGCGGGCGGCCCGGCCGAGGCCGCGCTGGACCGCCTCGGGCTCCGGGACGCCGTGCGGTTCACCGGTCCCGTGCCGGAGACCGAGCTCGTGGAGCTGTTGCAGCGGACGACGGTCGTGGCCATCCCCTCCCTCTACGAGGGCTTCTCGCTGCCGGCCATCGAGGCGATGGCCTGCGCCACGCCGCTGGTCACGACCGACGCCGGGGCGCTCCCCGAGGTCGTCGGCACCAGGGCGGGTCTGCGCGTGCGGGCCGGCGACGTCGGCGAGCTGACCGCCGCGCTCGCGCTGGTGCTGGACTCGCCGTCGCTGGCCGAGCAGCTGGGCCGGGCCGGCCGCCGGCGGGTCCTGGACATGTTCACCTGGCGGTCGACGGCGCAGCGCACCGCCGACTGGTACGCCGAGACCCTCGACCGCAAGGGGATCACTTGCTGACCGTCGACTACGACCGCCTGGACCTGCGGCCGGGGATGACCGTCCTCGACCTGGGCTGCGGCGAGGGCCGGCACGCCTTCGAGGCCTACCGCCGGGGCGCGGACGTGATCGCCGTCGACTGGGGCGTGTCCGAGGTCGAGACGACGAAGCGCTGGCTGGGCGCCATCGCCGAGGCCGGCGAGGCCGGGCGGGCGGGCGACGGTACGGCCGCCCGCTACGAGGTCGTGCGCGGTGACCTCCTGCACCTGCCCTTCCCCGACGCCAGCGTCGACCGCGTCATGGCGTCGGAGGTGCTCGAGCACATCCACGACGACGTCGCCGCGATGGCCGAGATCTTCCGCGTGCTCAAGCCCGGTGGGCGGGTGGCGGTCACCGTGCCGCGCTACGGGCCCGAGCGGATCTGCTGGGCCCTGTCGGACGAGTACCACGCCAACGAGGGCGGGCACATCCGGATCTACACGCAGCCGGTGGTCCGCACGCGGCTCGCGTCGGTGGGTCTGGTGCCCGGCGCCACGCACCACGCGCACTCCCTGCACGCGCCCTACTGGTGGCTCAAGTGCGCGGTGGGGGTAGAGCGGGACTCCGCGGTCGTCCGGGCCTACCACCGGCTGCTGGTCTGGGACCTCACGAAGCGGCCGCGGCTGACGAGGACCGCCGAGCGGATCCTGGACCCGCTCCTCGGCAAGAGCCTGATCGTGTACGCCGACAAGCCCGGGACGGCGGTCGGCCTGCGCGGGGCCGGTGCCGGCGGCGCGGTCCACGCGACGCGGGAGCAGACCGCTGCCGCGCGCTGACCGGGGGACGCTGCCGGAGCTGCCCGGTGTCCTGACCGCGGAGCAGGTGCGCGCCACGGTCTCGTGGATCGCCGGCCAACAGGACCCGGACGGCGCGCTGCCGTGGTCCCGGGGCGAGCAGCTCGACCCCTGGGACTCCGTCGAGGCGGCCATGGCGCTCGACATCGGTGGCGCCCACGACCGGGCCGTGGCCGCCTACCGGTGGCTGGCCGCACGCCAGCGGCCGGACGGCTCCTGGGCCGCCGAGTACCGCGACGGCGGCGAGACGGCGCCGGCTGCGGAGAGCAACCACGCCGGCTACCTGGCCGTCGGCGCCTGGCACAGCTGGCTCCTGACCGGCGACGAGCAACTGGTCACCGCGCTGTGGCCGGCGGTGCGCCGCGGGCTGGACCTGGTGACGCGCATGCAGCTGCCCGGTGGGGCCATCGGCTGGGCGCTGCGACCGGACGGGACGGTCGACGACACGGCGCTGCTGACCGGGAACGCCAGCCTCTTCCAGGCGCTGCGCTGCGGCATCGCGCTCGCCGGCCTGCTCGGCGAGGTCCAGCCGGACTGGGAGGTCGCCGTGGCCGATCTGGGGACGGCGCTGCGGACCCGTCCCGACGCCTTCGCCGACCGGTCGCGCTACTCGATGGACTGGTACTACCCGGTCCTGGGCGGCGCGGTCGCCGGGGCGGCGGCCCGGGACCGGCTGGCCGCGGACTGGGACCGCTTCGTCGTCCCCGGACTGGGCGCCCGGTGCGTGTCGGACCGCCCGTGGGTCACCGGTGCCGAGACGTGCGAGCTCGCCCTCGCCCTCGCCGCGGCCGACCAGCCGGACGCCGCGACCGAGCAGGTCGCCGCCATGCAGCACCTGCGGCACGACGACGGCTCCTACTGGACCGGCTACGTCTTCGCCGACGACGCGCGCTGGCCGGTGGAGCGGACCACCTGGACGGCCGCCGCCGTCGTCCTGGCCGCCGACGCCCTGTCCGGTACGACGCCCGCCTCCGGCCTGTTCATCGACCCGGCGGCCCTGCCCGCCCCCGGCATGCCGGACGGCGGTGTGCCGTCGGCCGGTTCGCTGACGGAAGGAGCGGGCACGGCACTTCCGTGACTCTCGCCCCCGACCTGACCGTGGTCGTCGCCAGCCGGAACCGGCGCACCGACCTGCTCGCCACCCTCCCGCGTCACGAGGCCCCGGTCCTCCTCGTGGACAACGCCTCCACCGATGGCACCGTCGATGCCGTGCGGGCCGCGCACCCCGACGTCGACGTACTGGCGCTGCCCACCAACGAGGGGGCCCACGGCCGGACGCTGGGTGTGGCCCGGGCGGCTACCCGGTTCGTGGCGTTCGCCGACGACGACTCGTGGTGGGCGCCGGGCGACCTGGCGCGCGCGGTCGAGGTCATGCGCGCCCACCCCCGGCTCGCGGTGCTGAACGCCCGCATCCTGGTCGGCCCGGAGGAGCGTCTCGACCCGGTGTGCGCGGAGATGGCCGACAGCCCGCTGGGCACGGCGGCCGACCTGCCCGGCCCGTCGCTGCTGGGCTTCATCGCCTGCGGGGCCCTCGTGCGGAGCGAGGCGTTCGAGTCCGTCGGCGGCTTCGATCCCGTGGTCCGGTTCCCCGGCGAGGAGGAGCGCCTGGCGCTCGACCTGGCGGCGGCCGGCTGGGGGCTCGCCTACGTCGACTCCGTCACCGTGCACCACCACCCGTCGACCCGACGGGACGACCCGGGACGGCGGCGGGCGGGGATCTGGCGCAGCCGCGTGCTCACGGCCGTCATGCGGCACCAGGTCCCGGACGTCGCGGGTGTCGTCGGAACCGCGGTCCGGTCCGGCCGGCCCGGCGTCGAAGGGCTCCTGCGCGCCCTTCCGGACCTGCCGGCCGCCCTCCGCCGGCGCCGCCCGATCCCCGAGCAGGTACGCGCCGACCTGCGGACCCTGGCCGGGGGGAAGCAGTGACGACGGCAGGACACGACGATCGTGCGACCGGCGACCGCACGGTGGGGGGCGACCCGCGGGTCGCCGTCGTCGTCATCACCCACCAGCGGAGGGACGAGCTGGTCCAGGCCCTGGACCGGCTGCTGGTCCTGCCCGAGCAGCCCCGCGTCGTCGTGGTGGACAACGGTTCGACCGACGGCACGGCCGACGCCGTCCGGACCCGGTTCCCGCAGGTGGAGCTCGTCGCCAGCCCGGAGAACCTGGGCGCCGTGGGCCGCAATGTCGGAGTCGCCCTGCTGGACACCCCCTACGTCGCCTTCTGCGACGACGACACGTGGTGGGAACCCGGGTCGCTGACGGTCGCCGCCGACGTGCTCGACGCCCACCCGCGGCTCGCCGTCGTCACCGCGGGCATCCTCGTCGAGCCCGGCGGCACCGAGGACCCGATCGTGACCGAACTGCGGGACTCTCCCGTGCGCGGCCCCGACTGGCTCCCCGGACCGGCGCTCGGGTCGTTCCTCGCCGGCGCATCGGTGCTGCGCCGGGAGGCGTTCCTGGAGGTCGGCGGCTTCTCCGAGCGCCTGTGGCTGGGCGGGGAGGAGGAGCTGATGGCCGGCGACCTCGCCGCGGCCGGCTGGGAGCTGTGCTACCTGCCGCAGCTCACCGTGCACCACCAGGCCAGTCGCGCCCGCGATCCGCACCGGCGCCGTCGCGACGGCATCCGCAACACCCTGTGGACGACGTGGCTGCGGCGCCCGATGCGCGCCGCACTGCGCCGGACGGCCCACCTCCTGCGCACCGTGCCCCGGGACCGGGTGACCGCCCGCGGTCTGCTCGAGGCCGTCCGCGGCCTCCCATGGGTGCTGCGCGAGCGACGGGTGCTGCCGCCACACGCGGAGGCGCGGTTCGCCGCGCTCGAGGAGGCGCAACGCCGCTCCACCGCCCGCCGCTACGTCAGCTGACGGGTGCGGCGAGGGGCGGTGAGTCAGCGGGCGCAGTCGATGCAGGTCCGCGCGGCAGGGCGGGCGGCCAGCCGCTCGGCCGCGATCGGCCGGGCGCAGCCCTCGCACATTCCGTAGCCCCCGGCCTTCCGGCGGGCCAGCGCCGCCTCGACGTCGGCCAGCCGTCTCCGGGCCTGGTCCAGCAGCGCCACGACCTGCTGTCGCTCGAAGGCGATGGTCGCACCCTCCGGGTCGTGCTCGTCGTCGGCGTTGGACGCCCTCGAGGCAGCGACCACGCCGTCGAACTCGCGGGTCAGCGCCTCGATCCGGGCCAGCGCCGCCGCCCGCTCCCCGGCCAATGCGTCCTCCTCACCCACCCGTCGCGTCACCGGAGCCGGCGCAGCAGCCGCAGCGAGCCGGTGCCGGGCAGCTCCTCGAAGTCGCCGGACCCCACCACCCGCCGGTAGACGCCGTAGGGCGCCTGCCCGCCGTCGGCCGGATCCGGGAAGACGTCGTGGATGGCCAGGGTGCCGCCGACGGCCAGCTTGGCCACCCAGGCGTCCTGGTCACGGCGGGCGGACTCCTCGGTGTGGCTGCCGTCCAGGAAGAGCAGTGCCAGCGGCGTGCTCCACAGCGGCGCCAGGGTCTCCGACCGGGTGACGACGGCGACGACGACGTCCTCGGCGCCGGCGTCGGCGATGGTCCGGCGGAAGTGCGGCAGGGTGTCGATCCGGCCCACCGCGGGGTCGACCAGCGACGGGTCGTGGTACTCCCAGCCCGGCTGGTGCTCCTCGGACCCGCGGTGGTGGTCGACGGTCACCACCTGGCGTCCGGACTCCCGCGCCGCGGCCGCCAGGTACAGCGCGGACCTGCCCATCCAGCTGCCCACCTCGAGCAGCGGCCCCGGGACGGCGACGGTCCGCGCGGCCTCGTACAGGGCACGGCCCTCGTCGTCGGGCATGAACCCGGGGGCGGCCTGCGCGGCGTCGAGAAGGTGGCTGCTCACCCGCACAGCCTCGCTCATCGGGCGAACCGGGCCCGTAGGGCGGTCACCCGGCGCTCGGTCGCCGTACCCGCCCCGGTGTCCGCGGCCTTCGCGAAGAACGCTCCGGCCGCCGTCGTGACCGGGACGGCGAGCACCAGCGCGATGGCGCCGACCAGGGTGCGGATGACCTCCTCGGCCAGCGCGGAGCTGGTGATGAGCGTCCAGGCCGGCGTCGTGTAGACCTCGAACAGCAGCAGCAGCGGCAGGGCGGCGCCCGCGTAGGCGAAGACGATCGTGTAGACGGTCGAGGCGATGTGGTCGCGGCCGACGGCCATCCCACGGCTGTACAGCTCGCGCCAGGTCATCTCCGGCGATACCTCGTGCAGCTGCCAGATCGCCGACGCCTGCGTGATCGTCACGTCGTTCAGCACGCCGAGCCCTGCGACGACGATGCCGGCGAGCACCAGCCCGGAGAAGTTCAGCGTGGGGTCGAATCCCTGGAGCTGGACCGTCTCCTCGCTGGTCAGTCCGGTGAGCCGGGCGGCGGAGACCGCGATCGAGCCCATGACGGCCACCAGGGTGAGCCCGAACAGCGTGCCGACCAGGGCCGTCGTCGTCCGGGCGGATAACCCGTGCGCCAGGTAGAGGACGACGAACATGATCGCCGCCGATCCGACCAGGCTGACCAGCGTCGGCGAGTTCTCGGCCAGCAATCCCGGCAGCACGAACTGCAGCAGGACGAAGAAGGCGAACGCCAGCCCGACCAGGGACGCCAGTCCGCGTAGCCGGGCGACCAGTCCGACGACGACGGCGAAGGCGACGGCCAGGACGATGATCGGCGTGTCCCGCTCGTAGTCGTAGAAGCCGTAGACGAGCCCGCCCTCGGCGCCGACGTCGCGGGTGAGCACGAACGTGTCCCCCTCGGAGACGCCGGCCGCGACCACCTCCGGCGGGAGCTCCAGCTGCTGGAAGTCCCCGGCGCCCTCGCCGTCGAGGACCTCCATCACCGCAGTGGCGCACGTCTGCGGCGCGGCGGAGGGATCGATGCCGCAGTCGAACCTCTCCACCGAGACGACCCGTCCGTCGGGATACGTGATGCCCGGTGGCAGGGCGACCGCGGCCGCCTGCTCGGCCCGGGTGGGCTCGCCGTCGGGCCAGAGGGCGAACAGTCCGATGACCGTCGCCAGGCCCACCGGTACCAGGAGCAGCAGCATGAGCCAGACCGCGCGCCGGCGTCTGGCCACCGCCTCAGGGCTGGGCGGCGGGGCGTCGGGGTCCGGTCCGTGGCTGTGGTCGTGGGTGGGCGGCACCGGGTCAGGCTAGGAGGTGTCGCGTCGGCCGTACCGCCGACACCGCGGACTACGACCCGCCGGTCGCGGCCCCCTCGATCGGGAAGCGGTGCCACAGCCCGCTCAACTGCAGGGGACGGACGACCGCGGGGGTCGGGTGGATCAGCACGACCTCGATCCCGCGCGGCGCGGCGAGGCGCTGGAGCTGGACGAGCACGGCCATGCCGGCCGAGTTCATGAACGTCGTCGCCGAGAGGTCGAGCTCGACGCGGCTCGGCGCAGGCTGGGCCAGCAGCAGCTCGGTGACCACCCGGACCAGGGGGCGCCGAGCGGCATCGGTCAGCTCACCGGCCAGCGAGAGGCGGGCGACGCCGTCCTCGACGTGGTGGGTCACCTCGGGTTCTGCGGCAGCGGGGCCGGTCGTCTCCTCCACGGACGGTCACTGCCCCGAGCAGACCGACTTCACGCGCCCGAGCCGTTGCGCCGCGTTGCCAAAAATTCCGTCGCGCCGGATGTTTACCGGAGCAATTGGACGAGGTAATCTCCAGTCGCCGATAGAGGTTATACCTCGGGGCAGTGAACTCGACAGAACCATCCAGGAGGTTGGAGGCCATGATGCTGACCGCCTACGACCCGTTCGCCGCCACGTCCGCCGCCTTCCGCGCGCTGGACCAGCTGACCGGCCGCACGGGCTCGAGCACCGCCCGCCCGCTCTCGGGCATGCCGATGGACGCCTACCGGGTCGGCGACAACTTCGTCGCCCACTTCGACCTGCCCGGCGTCGACCCCGGCTCGATCGACCTGTCGGTCGAGGGCACCACGCTGACGGTGAGCGCCGAGCGCTCGGTGCCGCAGCTCGAGAACGCCGAGTGGGCGATCGCCGAGCGCCCGTTCGGCAGCTACACCCGCCAGCTGGTGCTCGGACGCAGCCTCGACACCGACCGGCTCGAGGCCAGCTACCACGACGGCGTCCTGACCCTGAGCATCCCGGTCGCCGAGAAGGCGAAGGCGCGCAAGATCTCGGTGACCCGGGCGGACGTGCCGGCCGCCGTGGAGAGCCGCACCATCGACGGTGAGTCCTCACCGCAGGAGCGCAAGGCGGTCGAGAGCTGATCGACTCCTCACCCGGGGGCCGGGTCCCGACCGCGGGCCCGGCCCTCGGGCGTCTTCGCCGGCCGACAGGAGGGACGTCGATGACCACCGACGCACGCCGGCCCGGCACCCCGGGGCCCGACCCGGTGAGCCGGCTCGACGACCCCGACTTCCCGGCGCTGACCATGAGCCAGGCCGCCGAACTCCTCGGCGTGCAGGCGGCCTTCCTCCGCAGCCTGGACACCTCCGGCGTCCTCGAGCCGCACCGCTCCCCCGGCGGCCACCGCCGGTACTCGCGACACCAGCTGAACCTCGCCGCGCGCATGCGCGGCCTCCTCGACGACGGCCACTCCCTCGCCTCGGCCGAGACCATCGTCGGCCTGCAGGACGAGCTCGCCTCTGCCCGTGCGGATGCCGAACGACTCCGCACGACCGCCGACCGGCTCCGTTCCGACGTCGCCCGGCTGCGCACGGACCCGCCGGGAGCACCACCGGCCCCACTGGGCAAATAAACCCTAGGGGGGTATAGTTCCTGTCGCGCCGCGAGCCGCGTGGCGGACAGGAGGATCGGCATGGACACCGTCGAGCACGACAGTCCCGCCACTACCCAGGATCACGCTGCCCCCGACCACCAGCACGGTTACATCCACCGCAAGGACGACTACCTCAAGCGGCTGCGCCGCATCGAGGGTCAGGCCCGCGGGCTGCAGCGCATGGTCGAGGACGAGAAGTACTGCATCGACATCCTCACCCAGGTCTCGGCGATGACGAAGGCACTGCAGTCGGTCGCGCTGGGCCTGCTCGAGGAGCACATGAGCCACTGCCTCGTGGAGGCGGCGGCAGCCGGCGGTCGCGAGGCCGAGGACAAGGTGCGCGAGGCCTCCGACGCCATCGCCCGCCTCGTCCGATCGTGACCGTGCACGCCTGAACCCACCCGAACCGTCCGAGAGGCACCGATCATGAGCACCAGCACCTACACCGTCGTCGGCATGACCTGCGGCCACTGCGTCAACGCGGTGACCGAGGAGGTCTCCCAGGTACCCGGCGTCACCGGCGTCGACGTCGACCTCAGCAGCGGCGGCCTGACCGTCACCAGCGACGCCCCGGTCGACGAGAGCGCCGTCCGTGCCGCCGTCGAGGAAGCCGGCTACGAGGTGGCCGGCGCCTGACACCGGCGCCCCGTCCCGCACTCCAGCCGAAGGGCACGTCATGAACACCCCGCTCAAGCTCGCCGGATTCGGCGTCGCGCTGGTCGCCGCGTTCGGGGCCGCCGTGGGCATCGGCAGCGTGGTCGGCCCGGTCGGGCCCACCGCCGAGGCCGCCGCCGACGAGCACGACATGGGCCCCGGGCCGGCCGCGGGTCACGACGACGCCGGTCACGAGACGGCATCCACCGACCTGCCCGGCGGGCTGGTGGTCTCCCGGAGCGGCTACACCCTCGAACTGGCCGAGCGCTCGCTCCCGGCGGGCGGTGCGACGCCGGTCGCCTTCCGGGTCCTCGGCCCCGACGGCGAGGCCGTCACCGACTACGACGTCGACCACGACGTCGAGCTGCACTTCATCGCCGTCCGTCGCGACCTCACCGGCTTCCAGCACGTCCACCCGGAGCTGGGGCAGGACGGGACCTGGCGGGTGCCGCTGGCCCTGGACCCGGGCGCCTGGCGGCTCTTCGCCGACTTCACGCCCACCGCGCTCGGCGAGAACCTGACGCTGGGCGCCGACCTCGCCGTCCCGGGCGAGTTCGTGCCGGCCCCTCTCCCGGCCGAGTCGGTGACCGCCGAGGTCGACGGCTTCACCGTCGTCCTGACCGGTTCGCTGGAACCCGGCCGGGAGTCGGAGCTGACCCTGAGCGTGAGCCGCGACGGCGTGCCGGTCACCGACCTGGAGCCCTATCTGGGCGCCTTCGGCCACCTGGTCGTGCTGCGCGACGGCGACCTCGGCTACCTGCACGCCCACCCGGTCGACGAGCCGGGCGGCGCCCCGCCCGTGCCGGGTCCGCACGTCCGGTTCGCCACCACCGCACCGTCGGCCGGCAGCTACCGGTTGTTCCTCGACTTCCAGCACGACGGCGTCGTGCGGACGGCGGCCTTCACGGTCGACACCGGCGCGCACGAGGAGGGCCACGGATGAGCACCCCCACCGACAACTCCACGACCGACATGGAGCTGCTGATCGGCGGCATGACGTGCGCGTCCTGCGCGAACCGGATCGAGAAGAAGCTCAACAAGCTCGACGGCGTGACCGCGACGGTGAACTACGCGACGGAGAAGGCGAAGGTCACCTTCGGCGAGGGCGTGACGCCCGAGGACCTGATCGCCACCGTCGAGAAGACCGGGTACACGGCCGAGCTCCCCCGGCCGCCGCGGGCGGAGCAGCCGGCCGAGGAACCTGCCGACGCCGTGCGCCCGCTCCGGCAGCGGCTGCTGGTGTCGACGGCGCTGACCGTCCCGGTCGTCGCGATGGCGATGGTCCCCGCGCTGCAGTTCGAGTACTGGCAGTGGCTGTCGCTCACCCTCGCCGCGCCGGTCGTGGTGTGGGGCGGCGCTCCGTTCCACCGGGCCGCCTGGACCAACCTCCGGCACGGCGCCGCAACCATGGACACGCTCGTGTCGCTGGGCACCCTGGCGGCGTTCGGCTGGTCGCTGTACGCGCTGTTCCTCGGCACCGCCGGGGTTCCGGGCATGACGCACCCGTTCGAGTTCACGATCGCGCGGAGCGACGGCAGCGCGAACATCTACCTCGAGGCCGCCGCCGGGGTGACCACGTTCATCCTCGCCGGCCGCTTCTTCGAGGCCCGGTCCAAGCGCCAGGCCGGCGCGGCCCTGCGCGCACTGCTGGAGCTGGGCGCCAAGGAGGTCTCGGTCCTGCGGGACGGCGCCGAACGGCGCGTCCCGGTGGACGAGCTGGCCGTGGGCGAGGAGTTCGTCGTCCGGCCGGGCGAGAAGATCGCGGCGGACGGCGAGGTCACCGAGGGGTCCTCGGCCGTGGACGCCTCGATGCTCACCGGGGAGTCGGTGCCCGTCGAGGTCGGGCCGGGCGACACGGTGGCCGGCGCGACCGTGAACGCCGGTGGCCGGCTGGTGGTGCGCGCCACCCGCATCGGCTCGGAGACCCAGCTGGCGCAGATGGCGCGGCTGGTCGAGGACGCCCAGAACGGCAAGGCGGAGGTGCAGCGGCTGGCCGACCGGATCTCCGGGATCTTCGTGCCGGTCGTCCTCGCGCTCACCGTCGCGACCCTGGGCTTCTGGATCGGCGCCGGCGCGGGACTGCCGGCCGCGTTCACCGCCGCGGTCGCCGTCCTGATCATCGCCTGCCCCTGCGCCCTGGGCCTGGCCACGCCGACCGCGCTCATGGTCGGCACCGGGCGCGGCGCCCAGCTCGGGATCCTGATCAAGGGGCCGGAGGTGCTGGAGGACACCCGCCGGGTGGACACGGTCGTCCTCGACAAGACCGGCACCGTCACCACCGGCCGGATGTCGCTGGTCGACGTCGTCGCCGCCGACGGGGAGGACGCCGAGCGACTGCTGCGGCTCGCGGGCGCCCTGGAGTCGGCCTCGGAGCACCCCATCGCGCAGGCGGTGGCCCGCGGCGCGGCCGAGCGCGTGGGTGCGCTGCCGCCGGTCGAGGGCTTCGCCAACGCCGAAGGCCTCGGGGTGACCGGCGTCGTCGACGGTTCTGCCGTCGTGGTCGGCCGCCGGCGCCTGCTCGCCGACTGGTCGTTGGCGCTCTCCCCCGCCCTCGAGCGGGCGGCGGCCGCCGCCGAGGCCGCCGGCCGGACCGCGGTCGCCGTCGGCTGGGACGGCGCCGCGCGCGGGGTCCTGGTCGTCGCGGACGCGGTGAAGCCGGGTTCGGCCGCCGCCGTCCGACAGCTGCGCGACCTCGGGCTCACCCCGATCCTGCTCACCGGTGACAACGAGTCGGTGGCTCGCACGGTGGCGGCCGAGGTGGGCATCGACACCGTGATCGCCGAGGTGCTGCCGCAGGACAAGGTCGACGTGGTGCGCCGGCTGCAGGGCGAGGGCCGCACGGTGGCCATGGTGGGCGACGGCGTCAACGACGCCCCCGCTCTGGCGCAGGCCGACCTCGGGCTGGCGATGGGCACCGGCACGGACGTCGCGATCCAGGCGAGCGACCTGACCCTCGTGCGCGGCGACCTCCGGGTGGCCGCCGACGCGATCCGGCTGTCCCGGCGCACGCTGTCGACGATCAAGGGCAACCTGTTCTGGGCCTTCGCCTACAACGTCGCGGCGATCCCCCTGGCCGCGGCCGGGCTGCTCAACCCGATGATCGCCGGGGCGGCGATGGCGTTCAGCTCGGTGTTCGTGGTGACCAACAGCCTGCGGCTGCGCGGCTTCGCCCCGCTGGCGGAGAACCGCGACGCGACGACGGCCCTTCCCGCCGGCCGGCCCGCCGAGCGCGCGACGCAGCCCACCCGCCGCTGACGGTCTCCCGCCAGGAGGCCATCGGCGTCCTCGTGCTCTGCTTCCTCCTGTAAGCAGAGCACGAGGTCGCAAGCAGGCGACCTCGGATCCGCTCGAGGAGTGACCATGCGCCCGCGAAGTGTGCGTCGGCAGCGAGCCGTGACCCGGGCGATGGTCGGAGCCGGCGCAGCCTCCGGAGCCGTGCTGCTGGCCCGTCCGCAGCGAGTGGTCGACGCGGTGGCGCCCGCGTTCCCGAGCGACCGATTGTGGCTCGTGCGCGCGCTCGGCGCCCGGCTGGTCGTGCAGCACGGGGCGGTGCTCGTGTCGGCGAGCCCGCGGCTGGTCCGGCTGAGCTCGGCCGTCGACCTGGTGCACGCCGCCAGCATGGTGCCGTTCGTCGCCTCGCCCCGGTACGGCCGTGCGGCCCGGATCAGCGGTGGCGTGGCGGCGGCGTACGCGGCGGTCGCGCTGGGAGTCGCACCGCGGCGCTGAGCCTCAGAGCGCCGGCAACAGCAGCAGCGCGGTCGGCAGGAGCAGCAGCAGGCCGGCCGCCGCGAGCACCGTCCACCGCGCGGCGGCGGGCAGCGGGGACGGCGGCTCGAGCAGCCGCACCACCCGCGCCGCGGTCGCGCCTCCGCTGACGGCGAGCGCGCCGTTGGGCACGCCCGCTCCCCCGGCTCCGCCGGCCGCCGCCACGATCGCCTGCGCCAGCGTGCGCCGCGGCGCCGACCCGGACAGCGAGGCGAGAGCGACGTCGTCGGCCCGCATCTCCACGAGCTCCCGCACCGCGGCGTGCGCCCGTCCGGCCGCCGGCAGCACGGGCAGCGCGGCCTCCCACGCCACGAACGGCAGCAGCAGCAGGTGGTGGCGCTCGGCCAGGTGCGCCCGCTCGTGCGCGACGACCGCGGCCAGCTGGTCCTCGTCGAGCTCGGCGACCATCCCCGACGAGAGCACCAGCAACGGCCGGGCTCCGGGGATGCAGAAGGCGACCGGCGCGGGATGCTCCAGCAGCCGGGTGTCGGGCAGCTCCGCCGACGGCTGGACGACCAGCTCCAGCAGCTCCCGGTGCCGGCGTCGCGCCCGCGCCGTCCGCACCCAGGACAGCGCCAGGACCCCGAGCAGCTCGACGGCCAGCACCCCGGCCAGCGTGAGCGCGACCCAGTGGTCACCGCGGATCGGCTCCGTCGCGGGGGAGCCGGTGGCGACCGACCACGCCGCCTCGGGCAGCGAGTGCCCCCACGGCGCCAGACCGTGCACCAGCAGCGCGCCGATCATCGACAGGCCGCCCGCCAGCCCGATCGCCTGCCAGCAGACGAGCGCGACCAGTGGATCCCGTCGCGGCCAGCGTGCCCGGGCCAGCAGCGCCGGCGCCGGCCAGGCCAGCAGCGCCGCCAGGACGGCGAGGGCGGCCGCGGTCGCGGGCAGCACGGGGTCGGCGGGAGTCGGGTCGGCTACGGGTTCAGCGGGCCGGTAGCGTGGCCGACGGAGCGTCGTCCGCGCCGCGGAGCAGATCGCGCAGCATCCGTGCCTCCTCGGCGTCCACGCTCCCGACGAACCGGGCCAGCACGGCCTGCCGGTCCCCCGCCTGGCCCAGGACCTCGCGCATGAGCTCGGCGGCGTGGTCGGCCCGGCTGGACCGGGCGGAGAACCCCCGCGGGCGGGCGTCGTCGTGGACGACGAAGCCCTTCTGCTCCAGCCGGGTCAGCACGGTGTGCACGGTCGTCAGTGCCACTCCGCGGTCGGCGAGCTGATCGCGCAGCGTGGTCGCGGCGACCGGCCCGTCCGCGGCCCACAGCCGCTCCATGACCGCGCGCTCCAGGTCCCCGAGCGAGGCCATCGGCCCTCCTGTCGTCCGTCTCACACCCCACTCTTCTACGTGTCGTAGAAGAAGTCTTCTACTCGGCGTAGAAAGGATGTGTCGATAGTACGTCGGCCTCGACGACGAGGGGACAGGTGCCGTGGACGTCCTGGACATCGCGCGCTGGCAGTTCGGGATCACGACCGTCTACCACTTCCTGATGGTCCCGCTGACCATCGGGCTGGGGGTCCTGGTCGCGGTCATGCACACCATGTGGGTGCGGACCGACAAGCCCGAGTGGCTGCGCATGACCCGCTTCTGGGGCCGGGTCTACCTGATCAACTTCGTGCTCGGCGTGGCGACCGGCCTCGTGCAGGAGTTCCAGTTCGGCCTGGCCTGGAGCGAGTACTCACGCTTCGTCGGCGACGTCTTCGGCTCGCTGCTGGCCCTCGAGGCGCTGCTCGCGTTCTTCCTCGAGTCGACCTTCCTGGGCCTCTGGATCTTCGGCTGGGGCCGCATCCCGAAGAAGGTGCACCTGGCCACGCTCTGGGCCGCGGTCATCGGCTCGATCGTCAGCGCCTACTTCATCATCGCGGCGAACTCCTGGATGCAGCACCCGGTCGGCGTCGTCACCGACGACGAGACGGGCCGTCCGGTGCAGGTGGACTTCCTCGCCGTCCTGACCAACAACACCGCGCTGGCCGCCTTCAGCCACGCGATCGTGGCCGCGCTCATGGTCGCGGGCGCGCTGCTGGTGGGCATCGGCCTGTGGCACCTGCGGAAGCGGAAGCTGGCCGGCGCGCCGACGACCGACGCGGAACACGCCGTGTGGTTCCGTTCGGTCCGGCTGGGCGGCTGGGTCTCGCTGGTCGCGTTCGTGCTGGTCGCGCTCACCGGCGACTGGCAGGGCAAGCTGATGTACGAGCAGCAGCCGCTGAAGATGAGCTCGGCCGAGGCGCTCTGCGAGACCGAGGCGCCGGCGTCGTTCTCGATCCTCGCCTGGGGCAAGCTCGGCTCCAACGAGTGCGACGACGTCCACTCGATCACCGTCCCGTACCTGCTGTCCTACCTCGCGCACGGCGACTTCTCGACCGCCGTCCCCGGCGTGAACCAGCTCCAGGAGGAGTACGCCGCGGTCTACGGCGAGACCTACCCCGACGACCCGTCGTTCGGCGACAAGGCGGGCGAGCCGATCGACTACACGCCGGTCCTCGCGGTCACGTACTGGAGCTTCCGGCTCATGATCGGTATGGGGGCGGTCTCGGCGGGCGTGGCGGCCTACGCGCTCCGGGCCACGCGCAAGGGCCGGGTGCCGACGTCGCGGGTCGGCGTCCACGGCTCGCTGCTGGCCGTGGCGGCGCCCTTCGTCGCCAACGCGACCGGCTGGATCTTCACCGAGATGGGCCGCCAGCCGTTCGTCGTGTACCCGAACCCCGACGTCCCCGTCGAGGACCAGGTCTGGTTCTTCACCGCCCAGGCCGTCTCCCCCGGCGTCTCGGCCGGCGAGGTCTGGACGTCGCTGATCTCCCTCACCCTCGTCTACGGCGCGCTCGCGGTGGTCGAGCTGTGGCTGCTCACCCGGTTCGTCCGTGCGGGGATCACCACCGGGGACGGCGCACCGGTCCCCGGCTCGCCGCCCGAGGGGACGCCGGACGACGACCTGCCCGACGGGCGGGACCGCACTGACGACGTCCTCTCGTTCGCCTACTGAGAACGGACGCTCACCATGGATCTCCAGACCCTCTGGTTCGCCGCCGTCGCGGTGCTCTGGACCGGCTTCCTCCTGCTCGAGGGGTTCGACTTCGGCGTGGCCGCGCTGCTCCCGGTGCTCGGCCGGCGTCCCTCCGACCGGCACCTGATGCTGCGCAGCATCGGTCCGCTCTGGGACGGCAACGAGGTCTGGCTCATCACCGCCGTCGGCGCGGTGTTCGCCGCCTTCCCCGGCTGGTACGCCACCTGGCTGCCGGCGCTCTACCTGCCGTTCGTGCTGGTGCTGTTCGGGCTGATCATCCGGGCGGTCGCCTTCGAGTGGCGGCACTCGCACCACACCCCGGCGTGGGACTCGAGCTGGACCTGGGTGATCACCACCGGCTCGCTGATCGCCGCCCTCGGCATCGGCGCCGCACTGGGCGCCACCACGCTCGGGCTGCCGATCGACGCGGACGGCAACCGGGTCGGGGGCGCGTTCGCCGGACTGGGCTGGCCGGCGCTGCTCGGTGCGGTGGCGGTCCTGGCGTTCTCGCTGGTCCACGGCGCGATGTTCCTGGCGCTCAAGACCGACGGCCCGCTGCGCGCCGCCGCGGGCACCTTCGCCCGGCGGTGGGCGCCGGTGGCGGCCCTGCCGCTGCTCGCCTGGGCGGGTGTGGTGCACCTGCGGTACGGGACGACGGTGACCGCGGTGCTGTGGCTGGTCGCGGCGCTGGCCCTGGTGGTCGCGTGGGCGCAGATCGTGGTCGGCCGGGAGGGCCAGGCATTCGCCGCCTGGGGCGCGATGCTCGTCGCGGCCGCCGCCACGGTCTTCGGCGCGGCGTATCCCGTCGTCGTCCCCTCGACGATCGACGCGGCCTTCGACGTGACGGTCGCCGACGCCTCGGTCAGCGACTACACGCTCACCGTCATGACCTGGGCCGCCGGATTCGGGCTGCCGGTCGTCCTCAGCTACCAGGCGTGGACCTACTGGGTGTTCCGGAAGCGGCTGACCGCCGAGCCGGTGCACGAGGAGCCGGCCGAGGTCCCCGCATCATGACGACAGATATGGCCATGACTGCCGCTCGGGGGCGGGGGCCGCTGGGGGCGCTGGCCGGCGTCCCCGGGCTGACCGGCGCGCTGGTGCGGGCGGCGACGGCCGCGCTCGCCCAGACCACCGGGCTGGTGCTGCTCGCCGCGGGGCTGGCGCACGCCGTCGCGCGGGTGACCGGCCACGCCGACGGCGGGATCGGCACCCCGCTCCTCCTCGCCGCCGCCGGGGTCGTGCTGCGGGCGGTCGCCGGGACCGCCGGCGAGGTGCTCGCCGCCCGCGACGCCCGCCGGGCCGAGGACCGGCTGCGCCGCGCGCTGCTGGAGCGCCTCGCCTCCTCCCCGGCAGCGGTGACCGCCGCCGGTGGTCCCGGCCCCGCCGCCGTGCTCGCCACCACCCGGCTGCACGATCTCGGCCCGGCACTCGGCACCTACCTCCCGGCGCTGGCACAGACGCTCGTCGTCCCGCCCGCGCTGCTGCTGGTGCTCGCCTGGACCGACCTCCTGTCGGCGGTGCTGGTCGCGATGACGCTGCCGCTCGTGCCGGTGTTCATGGTGCTGGTCGGGAAGTACACGCAGAGCGCCACCGTCGACTCGGCCCGCGCGCTGGACCGGATCGCCGCGCACGTCGCCGAGCTGGTCCGCGGCCTGCCGGTGCTGGTCGGGCTGGGCCGCGCCGCCGACCAGGCCGCCGCGCTCGCCGCCCTCGGCGAGGCCCACCGCACGCGCACGCTCGCCACGCTGCGGATCGCCTTCCTCTCCGCCCTGGTGCTCGAGCTGATCGCGATGCTCTCGGTCGCCCTGGTGGCCGTCACCGTCGGCCTCCGCCTGGTGCACGGGGACATGGCGCTCGCGGTCGGGTTGACGGCGCTGGTCCTGGCGCCGGAGGCCTTCGCGCCACTGCGGGCACTCGGCTCGGCCCACCACGCCTCGGAGGACGCCGCGCTGGCCGCGGCCGAGGCGCGGGCGGTCCTCGCGGCGCCGGTGTCCGCTCCCCCGGCACCGACCACGGCCGACGACCCGCGCGGCGCCGACGTCGCCGTTCGCGGGCTGACCGTCGGCTACCCCGGGCGGTCGGTACCGGCGCTCCCCCCGGTGGACCTCGCCGTCCGCCCCGGTGAACTGGTCGCACTGCGTGGTCCCAGCGGCTCGGGCAAGTCGACCCTGCTGTCCGCCCTCGCCGGCCTGGTCGGGCCGGACGCGGTCGTCGGCGGAGACGTCGACGGCGTGCCCGGCGCCGTGGCCTCCGTGCCGCAGTTCCCGCGGACCACCGGCGCCACCGTCGCCGACGAGCTCCGCCGGCACGCGGACTCCGAGCCGGGGGCCGACGAGATCGCCGGCGAGGCCCACGTCGTCGAGGCGCTCGCGCGCGTCGGCGCCTCCGGGCTGGCCGGGCGGACGCCGGAATCCCTCTCCCCCGGCGAGCTGCAGAAGGTCGCCCTCGCCCGGGCGCTGGTGCGGATCCGGCGGGGCGCGCGGCTGCTGCTCCTGGACGAGCCCACGGCACACCTGGACGACGACGCCCGGGCCCTCATCGCGGAGGCGCTGCTCGGGCTGCGGGGCACCGTCACGACCGTTCTGGTGACCCACGACCCCCTGCTGGCCGCCCTGGCCGACCGCACCGTCGAGCTGGCACCCCCACCCGCCCCCGACGCCCCCGTCGCGACCACATCGCCGATCTCGTCGCCACCAGCCACCCATGGCGACCACATCGCCGATGTGGCGCCCTCGACGGCCCAACCGCGGGCGGCCGGCCGGGCGCTGCGCCGCGCGGTGCTCGCGGGATCCCTCTCCTCGGGCGCCGGGGTCGCGCTGACCGCGGTCTCCGGCTGGTTGATCGTCCGGGCCGCAGAGATGCCGCCGGTGCTGACGCTGCTGGTGGCGATCGTGGGTGTCCGCTTCTTCGGGATGGGCCGCGCGGTGCTGCGCTGGGTGGAGCGGCTGACCGCGCACGACGCCGCGCTCCGCCTGGCGGCGGCCACCCGGGTGCGGGTGTGGGCCGCGCTCGCCGCGCAGGGCATCGCCGCCGACCGCACCCCCGGTTCGGCGCTGGCCCGGGTGGTCGGCGACGTCGGCGTCGTCCAGGACCTCACCGTCCGGGTTCGGCCGCCGATCCTGGTGGCCGGGGTCGTCACGGCTCTCACGGTGTCCGCGCTCGCGCTGGTCGACCCGGCCGCCGCCGGAGCGGTGGCGCTCGTCCTCGGCGTCACGGTCGGGCTGGTGCTGCTGGTGCACCGCCGGGTGGACGCCGGGGCCGCACGCACCGACAGCGCGCTCCGGGTCACCGCGCTGCAGGAGACGACGGCCGTGCTGCACGGGGTGCCGGACCTCCGGGCGCACGGGCTCGCGAGCCGGGTGGCCGGCGACCTCGACCGGCTGGCCGACCGGCAGACCTCGGCCGCCCGGACCGGCACCCGGGCCGCCGCGATCTGCACCGGCCTGGTCGTGCTCGGCACGGGACTGGCGGCGGTCCTGGCGACGGCGGTCGGCGCCGGCAGCGGCCTCGCCGGACCGGCGCTCGCCGTCCTCGCGCTGGCCCCGCTGGCGCTGGCCGAGCCGCTCGCCGGGATGGTCGGCGCCCTCCAGCGGCGCGGCGCGCTCGCCGACGCGCAAGCTCGCATCGACGTCGTCCTCACCGCCCCGGTGCCGGCCGACCCGGCCGACCCGCTGCCCGCCCCGGCCGCGGTGCGGGAACTCGCCGTCGGGGACCTCACCGCCGGCTGGCCGGGCGGCCCCGACGTCCTCCGGGGGCTCGCCGCCACCGCCCGCGCCGGCGACGGCTGGCTCGTCGTCCGCGGCCCGTCGGGGTCGGGGAAGTCGACGTTCCTCGCCGTCCTCATGGCCGCCCTGCGGCCCCGCTCGGGCAGCTGCGCGATGGACGGGACCGACACCGCCCGGCTGCCCGGCGAGGACGTGCGGTCGCGCATCGCCTGGCTGCCGCAGGAGGCCCACGTCTTCGCCTCCAGCATCCGCGCGAACCTGGCGATGGCCGCGCCTCGCGGCGAGCTGACCGGCCCGGAGGGCGAGGCCCGCATGCGGGCGGCGCTGACCGCCACCGGCCTCGGCACCCTGCTGGCCGGGCTCCCCGACGGACTGGACACCCCGGTCGGCGCCGGTGGCACCGCGTTGTCCGGCGGCGAGCGCCGGCGCTTGGCCGCGGCCCGGGCCCTGCTCGCCGACCGGGACGTCGTCCTGCTCGACGAGCCGACCGCCCACCTCGACGCACCGACGGCCGACGCGCTCGTCGACGACCTGCGGGAGGCCCTCGCCGGACGCGTGGTGGTGTGCGTGACCCACGACGAGCTGGAGCGCCCCGGCGACACGATCGTCCGGCTCAGCGCCGTGCCGGCGGGAGTGTGAATCGTCGTACCCCTGCGCCAAGGTGGCCGGCATGGACGCTTCCTTCACCGGATCGGTCTTCCTCGGCATGAGCGTCGACGGGTTCATCGCCCGCCTCGACGGCGACCTCTCCTGGCTGACCGACGGGAACGACGCCGGGGGCGCGCCGGACGACGGCGCGGGCGGTGACTTCGGCTTCGCCGAGTTCGTGGCCGGCATCGACGCGATCGTCATGGGCCGCAGCACCTACGACTTCATCGCCCCGTTCGACGACTGGCCCTACGAGGGCAGGCCGGTGCACGTGCTGAGCACGACCCTGGAGCCCGGCGCCGACCCGCGCATCACCGTGCACCGGTCACTGGACGAGGCGGTCGCGGCGGGGACCGCGGCCGGGTACCGGCGGGTCTACGTGGACGGCGGCCGGACGGTGCACGCCTTCCTGCGCGCCGGGCTGGTCGCCGAGCTCACGCTGTCACGGGTGCCGATCCTCATCGGGACGGGGCACACGCCGTTCGGCGAGCTGGCGGCCGACATCCCGCTGGAGCACGTGCGCACGCAGACCTTCCCCGGCGGGATGGTCCAGACGACGTACCGGGTGCGCCGGAACGTCTGACGCTGTCCCGTCGTCGGTCAGGCCGCCCGTCGTCAGGCCGCAGCCGCGTGCGGCCGGGCGCGCACGATCTCGAATCCGGGGAGCAGGGGCAGCTCGGCGTCGACCAGGAGCGGAATGGCGATCGGCGATCCGAGCATGCCGCGCTCCTCGACGAGCGCCCGCTCGGCGGCGTCGAGCTCCGCGAGGATGGAGTGGTAGACCTCGGGGCGCACCCGGATCTCCCGCGGCTCTGCCGCGGTGGGACTCCAGGCGATAGCGAGGATGTCTCCCACGGGATCCGGCCGGCCCCAGTGCCTGTGCTGTGCGTTCCGGTCCGACGACGGTTCCCGGCTGACGGTGGCCTCGTCCATGACGGCCCTCCTGTGCGGACCTCCCGTGCCCTGGTTCCAACACCCGGAACACGCTGTTGATGCCCTATTCCTCAGCAGGCAGAGTGCCATCGGATAGTGACAGTTCGACGGGGATCTCGGGGCCCAACCTGGCGCCCTGCAGGAGCTCGAGGTCGTCGCCGGACCAGAAGCTGCCCGGGTCGTAGGCGTTGAGCGGCCGGTCGCCGGGAAGCAGCTCCATCGCGGTGTACGTGGCCGCGACCAGCTCGGCGCAGAACACCGTCTCGGCCGCGGTCTGCCGGCGCAGGCGGCCGTTCACCCAGCCCCGGACCAGGCCGCGGGTGGTCGGGAACGGCCGCCCGTCCAGGCGGGCGATCGTGCGCAGGACGGCGTCCTCCATCGCGGCGGTCACCCCGCCGTCCTCGGCGGGCCCGATCAGCTGCCGCAACCAGGCCTGCTGCCCGTACCGACGGCGCCAGGTCAGGACGGCGTCGCGCAGGTCGTGCAGCTGCACGCCGCGCTGGTGCTCGCCGGTCCAGGCGTCGGGCAGCGACTTCCCGAGCTCGGCGTGCCAGAGCAGCGGGGGCAGGTCCTCCAGCACGACGGCCATGCCGACGTGGTTGACCGGCGCGTTGGTCAGCGCGCGGATCGCACGGTCGGCCAGCGACGGGCCGCGGAACACCCAGACGTCGCCGGTGCGGGTGAGGTCCACCGCGGCGTCGAGCGAGAGGTCGGGCACGGGCGATAGGTTACGGACCGTGCGCCTCTGGAAGCTGCTGGGAGTGGCCGGGCTCGCGGGAGTCGCGGCCGGCAGCGTCGTGCTGGCCCGCAACGAGCGGCAGCGCCGCGCCTACGCCCCCGACGACGTCCGCGCCCGGCTGCACGAGCGGGTGGCCGCGATCGAGATCCCGGCGACGCCTGCCCCGGCGACGCCGGCCGAGCTGACGGCCGGCCGCACCCACCGGCTCGCCCGCCTGTTCCGCCGCGGCTGACCGGTTCGCCGTCAGCCCAGCTCGACCAGCCGGCCCGTGCGAGCGGCCTCCGCGATCGCTTGCGTGACGCGCAGCGTCTCCAGCGCGTCGCGCCCGCTCACCAGGGGCGCGGCGGCGCCCAGGACGACGTCGCAGAAGTGGTCGAGCTGGCGGACCAGCGGATCGTCCCTCGGCACGTCGACGATCGTGGACTCGAACGGCTCCTCCCACGAGCGGGTGCCGGCGTAGGTCCGCAGCCGCATCGTCGGCACCTCGACCGACCCGGTGGTGCCCGCGACGAGGTAGCAGTCCTCGTCCGGGTGGGTCGGGTACCGGGGGTCCTCGCGCGACGTCTGCTCCCAGCTCCGCGGAGACGCGGCGGCGTCGGAGAGGAGGAAGCTGCCCATCGCCCCGTTCGCGAAGAGCAGGCTCACGGCCGCGGTGTCCTCGACCGGGAAGCCGCGGATGGTGCTCGCGGCCATGGCCTGGACCGCCACGACGTCCCCGCAGATCGCCCGCATGACGTCCACCTCGTGCACCAGGTTGATCAGGAGGGGGCCGCCGCCGGGCTCCCGCCGCCAGGGCGCGGCGTCGTAGTACTCGTCGGGCTTGTGGAACAGGGCGCTGCCCTGCACCGCGACGAGGCGACCGAGGGTTCCGTCGTGGACCAGGCGACGGGCCGACTCCACGAGCGGGCTGTGCCGCCGGTGGTGACCCACGAGCAGGGGCACGGCGGCCGCCTCGGCGGCCTCGACGAGGCGGACGCCGTCGGCCACGGAGTCGGCGAGGGGCTTCTCGACCAGCACCGGGACGCCCGCAGCGATGCACGCCAGGCCGTGCCCCACGTGCAGCCGGTTCGGCGTCGCGACGATCACCCCGGTCCGCTCGGCGAGCGGCTCGGCGAGCAGGTCGGTCAGGGACGGGCTCCATGGCACGTCGAGGCGGGCCGCGAGCTCTCCGGCCGCAGGTGCCGGGTCGACGATCGCCGCCAGCTCGCACCGCGTTCCGGCCCGCACCAGGTCGATGTGCCGGCGGCCGATCAGTCCCGCGCCGACGACGACGATCCGGACCCGCGCACCGTTCACCGCGCGCTCCCGAGCAGCCGGGCCGGGTTGTCGATCATCATCCGGTCGACGTCCTCCGGGGAGGCGCCGCCCTCGAGCAGCATCGGCACGATGCGCCGCGGGATGTTCCCGAAGTTCCAGTTCGGCGCGTGCACCGCACGCCACGAGGGCGGCGTGACGCGGCTGAACGACGCCGCGTCGTGCGAGAGCACCATCCGGTCGGCATAGCCCAGCCGCAGCAGCTCGAGCACGACCGCCACCCGGCGCTCGTCGGGCAGCACGTGCTCCATCCCGAACCGGTCCATGCCGATCGTCGAGCCGGCGTCCATGAGCCCGCGCAGGTACGGGATGTCCTCGGAGTCGCCGCAGTGCCCGATGACGACCCGGGAGAGGTCCACGCCCGCAGCACGCAGGAAGGCCTGCTGGTCGAGGCCGTTGCGCAGGTCGGGGCGGCTGTGGGTGGTGATCGGGACGCCGGTCTGCTGATGGGCCACGGCCGCCGCGGTCATCACCCGCGCGACGTCCTCGGTGATCCCCTCGGCGTCGGTGACCACCTTGAGCATCCCGGCACGGACGCCGCTGCCGGCGATGCCCACCTCGATGTCGCCGACGAAGAACTCCACCAGCGGATCGGGGCCGCCCACCAGGCGGCCCGGTCCGTGGGTGCCGAAGAACGGCGGCAGGACGTTGCTCGTGTAGTAGCCGGTCGAGGCGACGAGGTGGACGGGAACCTGCTGCGCGACGCGGGCCACGCGGGCGACGTCGCGGCCCAGCCCGAGCACGGTCAGGTCCACGACGGTGCGCACCCCGAGCCGGTAGAGCTCGGTGAGCTGCCGGGCGGCGCGGGCGATCGCGGCGGACTCGTCCCACTCCGGGTGGGGGTGGTTGACGTCCAGCTCGGTGCTGCCGACGAAGACGTGCTCGTGGATGAGCGTGCGGCCCAGCGCCGCGGGGCTCACCGGGCCGCGGAAGGTCTGCACCACGCCGCCGGGGCGGCCGCCGTCGCGGCCGCCCCGGTCGGGTGCGGTGGTGCGGTCGGTCACTCGGCGGAGCCGCGGATCGCCTCGTAGACGGCCAGCTGCTCGTCGCTGAAGTTGGCCCGGAGGTACTCCTCCGCCTGGGTGCGGAAGGCGTCGGTGTCCACGTCGTCGACGATCTCGAAGTCGCCGGCGGCCTCCCAGTCGTCCAGGATCTGCTGCTCGTCCTCCGCGACGCACTCGGGCACCTGCTCGACCGCGGTGTCGATGGCGGCGCTCAGGGCCTCCTGCTGCTCGCCGGACAGCTCCTCCCACACCGGTCCGACGATGACCAGGTTGGAGTTCTCCTGGTGCCCGGAGAGGCTGAGGTAGTCCTGCACCTCACCGAGGTTGGAGGCCGAGATGTTGACGATCGGGTTCTCCTGACCGTCGACGATGCCCTGCTGGAGCGCCAGGTACAGCTCCTCGTAGGCCACCTCGGTGGCGTCGGCGCCCAGCGCCTCGGCGTTCATGAGGAACTGCGGCGAGTTCGGGAACCGCATCCGCAGGCCCTCCAGGTCCTCCGGCGTGCGGATGGGCTGGTTCGCCGTGAAGTGGCGGGCCCCGGCCGACCAGGCGCCGAGCACGTTCACGCCGGTCTCCGCCGCGAACCCCTCCTTCAGCTCGTCGGAGGCCTCGCTGCCGAAGAAGCGGGCGAGGTGCTCGCCGTCGTCGAAGGCGTAGGCGGCGTCCACCACGCTCATGGGCTCGTGGACCGCGCCGAGGGCCGAGGCGCCCTGGATGTCGATGTCGATGTCCCCGGAGATCACCGACTGGATGCGGTCCGCGTCGCCACCGAGCTGGCTGCTCGGGAAGATCTCGACGGTCATCCCGACGTCGGCGGCCTCGACCTCGTCGGCGATCACCTGGGCGCCGCAGCGGTGCTGCGGCTGCTGCTCGGTGTAGCTGTGCGCGAGGGTGAGCTCGACGTCGCCACCGCCTCCGGCGTCACCACCGCCTCCGTCGCCGTCGCCGCCACCGCAGGCGGTGAGGACCAGCGGGGTCAGGACCGCCACCGCGAGGAGCGGGTGACGGCGCCGTGCACGAGCGGACATGGGATTTCCCTTCGTCGAGGACTGGGTCGGTCGTGCTGCTGCCCGGGCGGTCACGGGGACCCGCCGGTTCGTCCGATCTCGTCGGCGACGAGTTCGTCGAAGTCGGTGACCATCGCCGCCCGGTGGGCGGGCCGGTCGGTGAAGAGCTCGAAGGAGTCCGCGGCCTGGTTGACCGCCATCCCGGCACCCGTCAGCACCCGGCAGCCCCGCTCGGTGGCGAGGCGCACGAGCTGGGTCACCAGCGGGCGGTAGACGATGTCGGCCACCCAGACGCGGTCGGAGAGCAGCTCGGCGGCGACCGGCGTCCCCGGGTGCGCGGCCATCCCGACCGGGGTGGCGTTGACCACGCCGGTGGCCCGGGCGAGCACCGTGCCGAGCCGGTCCGGGGTGGCGGTCGTGCTGCGGCCGGCCAGGCCGGGCCCGAGCGAGCGGACGAGCCGCTCGGCGCGCGCCGCGTCGGTGTCGACGACGTGCAGGGCGCCGGCGCCCAGGTCGGCCAGGGCGTGGGCGACGGCGGTCCCGGCACCGCCGGCGCCGACGAGCACGACCTCGCCCAGGTCGGCACCCGGGAGACCGTCGCGCATCGCCGCCGCGAAACCGGTGACGTCGGTGTTGTGGCCGGTGGTCGTGCCGTCGCGGATCACCACCGTGTTGATCGCCCCGATGGCCGCGGCGCCCGGGGACAGGTCATCGACCAGCGGCGTCATCACCTGCTTGACCGGATGGGTGACGTTGAGGCCGTCGAAGCCCAGCTCCACCGCGTGCGCGAGCAGCTCGCGCAACCGGTCGGGAGCCAGCTGGGCGTCGTCGAGCTCGACCGTCCTGTACACGTAGCGCAGGCCCTGACGGCGTCCCTCGCGCTCGTGCAGCTCCGGGGAGAGCGAGGGCCCGATGCCCTGGCCGAACAGGCCGGCGAGGTAGGAGCGATCCCTCACAGCCCGAGCACCTCCGGCAGCCACAGGACCGCCTCCGGGAAGAGGACGATCAGCACGCAGATCACCAGCAGCGGCACGATGAACGGCAGCGAGCCGCGGAAGACGACGCTCACCTTGGTCTCGGCCACGTGGCTCAGGACGTAGAGCACGGTCCCGACCGGCGGCGTGAGGAGCCCGATCATCAGCGCGACGATCATCAGGACGCCGAGGACGATGGGGTCCACCCCGAAGCCGGCGCTGATCGGCAGCAGGATCGGCACGACCAGCACGAGGACCGCGGTGGGGTCGATGACCGTGCCGAGGATCAGCATCAGGACGGCGGTCATGGCCAGGAAGACCGTGCCGTTCTCGGTGAACCCGAAGACGTTCTCGGCCAGCAGCTGGGGCACCCGCTCGCGGGCCAGGATGTAGCCCAGCAGCGAGGCCGAGGAGACGATCAGCATGATCGCCGCCGTCGTCGTGACGGTCTCACCGAGCACCTTGGGCAGCTCGCGGACGTGCAGGCTCCGGTACACGAGGCAGAGCAGCAGCATGTAGGCGGCGCCCACCGCCGCCGCCTCGGTCGGCGTGAAGAAGCCGCCCAGGATGCCGCCGAGGATGATCACCGGCGCCAGGAGCGGACCGATCACCCGCCGGCCGGTCTGCACCACCCGCTGCATCGAGAACGGGGTGCGGCGGATGTCGGGCATCCGGCGGACCAGGAAGAACACCACGATGCACAGCCCGACCGCCATGAGGACGGCGGGGATGACGGACGCGGCAAAGAGGGCACCGGTGGAGACGGCGGCGAGCCCGGCGAAGATGACCGCGGGGATGCTCGGTGGCATGACCGGCGCGATCAGCGACGCGGCACCGGTGACGCCGACCCCGAACGTGAGCGGGTAACTGTTGCGGAGCATGGCCGGGATCTGCACCTTGCCCAGGGCCGCGGCGTCGGCGACCGCCGACCCGCTCATCCAGGAGAAGCCCAGGCTGACCCCGACGCTGACGTAGCCCAGCCCGCCCCGCATCCGGCCCAGCAGCGCCAGGGCGAAGTCGAAGAGCCGGTCGGCGATGCCGCCCCGGTTGGCGATGACGCCGAGCAGGACGAACAACGGCACGGCCAGCAGCGGGAAGCTCGCCGTCGCGTTGATGATCAGCCGCAGCGCCAGCCCCACCGACTGGCCGGTGAGCCACATGTAGCCCAGCGACGGGCCGAGGAAGGCGAAGGCGACGGGCACCCGCAGCACGAGGAGGACGACGATGGCGATCGTCAGCAGCAGGAGTTCCATCAGGCGTGCACCTCGGTGGGCTCGGCCGCCGCGGGAACGCCCCGGACCGCGAACACGACCGCGGCCACGGCGCCGCGGACGGCGGTGCTGACGAAGCCCAGGAACGGGAAGAAGTAGAGCACCGCCAGCGGCATGCGCAGCGACGGCGAACGCAGGTCTCCCTGGGTCGACACCAGTTCCCACGCCTCGACGGCGAACCCGACGCCGATGACCGCCACGGTCGCGCAGGCGAAGACCCGGACCGCCCGGACGACGAGCGGCTTCTTCAGCGAGTCGACCAGCTGCAGCGCGATGTGGGAGTCGGTCGTGACCAGGACGCCGGCCACGGTGAAGGTCAGCCAGACCAGGCTGAAGCGCGACAGCTCCCCGGTCCACGACCACCCGCCGACGGGCAGGTAGCGCTGGGCCGCCTGGACGAGCACCAGGACGAACATGATCACCAGGGCCACCGCGCCGAGGGCCAGCTCGAACCTGGTGATCCACCGCACCCACGGCGTCCACCAGCGCGGTGGCGCCTGGAACCCGGCTCGCTCGCTCACCGCGCCCTCCTCCCGGTTCCGGCCCTTGTGCCGACGGTCACAGCCATGCCGGCGACCGTAGGAGCCGGCAGACGATGTGGGCAAGCGGTTGCCAAAGTTGCCAATGTCACGGTTCGATGACGTCGTGAGCAGTCCGACCATCTACGACGTCGCTCGCCGGGCCGGCGTGGCGACCTCCACGGTCTCGCGCGCCTTCAGCACCCCCGGCCGGATCGGCGAGGCCACGCGGGCCCGCGTGCTGGACGCCGCCCGCGAGCTGGGGTACGAGCCCAATCCGCATGCCAGGGCGCTGACCTCGCGCCGGACGCAGACGCTGGCGATGGTGGTCTCCGACATCACGAACCCGCACTTCTTCGAGCTCATCCGCGGGGCGGAGATGCGGGCCAAGGCGGCCCGGTACACCCTCGTGCTGGTCAACGCGGAGGAGTCACCGCGGATCGAGCTGGAGCAGGTGCAGCGACTGTCGCGGTCGGTCGACGGCTTCCTCCTCGCCGCCAGCCGGCAGCCGGCGGAGAACCTGGTGAAGGTGGCCGCCGAGCATCCCGTGGTCATGGTCAACCGCCAGGTGCCGGGCCTGGCCAGCGTGGTGGTCGAGCACACCGAGGGCTGCCGGCAGATGGTGGCGCACCTGGCCTCGCTCGGGCACACCTCCGTGGTCTACCTGGCCGGTCCGCCCAACTCCTGGATGGCGGCCAGCCGCTGGGCCGCCATCCGCGACGCAGCGGCGGAGTACGGCCTGACGGCCGTCCGCGCGGGCCCCTTCACCCCCACCGTCGGGCACGGCGGCGCCGCGGCCGACGCGGCGATCCGGACCGGCGCCACCGGGATCATCGCGCACAACGACCTGCTCGCCATCGGAGTGCTCCGCCGGCTGGCCGACCGCTCGGTCCGCGTCCCCGGCGACGTGAGCGTGGTCGGCTTCGACGACATCTTCGCCGCCGACCTGTGCTCGCCGAGGCTGACCACGCTCGGCGGGGCCCACGCCAACGTCGGTCGTGCTGCCGTCGAGATCCTGCTCGAGAGCATCGGCGCCCCCCGGGACCTGCGCCCGGTGCCCGAGGTCGCCCTGCCCTCGGAACTGGTCCTCCGCGACTCCACCGGCAGCCCCGGCTCCACCCCCCGAGAGGACCACTCATGACGTCGACGCCCGTCCGCCGTTCGATCGCCACGGTCTGCCTGTCCGGCACCCTCGAGGACAAGCTCGCCGCGGCGGCCGGCGCCGGGTTCGACGGGATCGAGGTGTTCGAGCCGGATCTGCTCGCCTCGCCGTGGTCGCCCGCCGAGGTCGCGCTGCGGTGCGCCGACCTCGGCCTGTCGATCGACCTCTACCAGCCCTTCCGCGACCTCGACTCGACCGACCCCGACCGGTTCGCCCGCAACCTCCGCCGGGCCGAGCGGAAGTTCGACGTCATGGCGGCACTGGGCACCTCGACGATCCTCGTCTGCTCCTCGGTCGCCCCGGACGCCGTCGCCGACCCCGACCACCTCGCCGAGCAGTTGGCCGCGGCGGCCGACCGCGCGGCCGCCCGCGGGCTGCAGCTCGCCTACGAGGCCCTGGCCTGGGGACGGCACGTGTCCACCTGGGACCGCTCGTGGGACGCCGTCCGACGGGCCGACCACCCCGCTCTGGGCCTCTGCCTGGACAGCTTCCACGTGCTGTCCAGGCAGAGCGATCCGGCCGGTTTCGCGGCGGTGCCCGCCGAGAAGCTGTTCTTCCTCCAGCTTGCCGACGCACCGCAGCTTCAGATGGACGTCCTCCAGTGGAGCCGCCACCACCGGCTCTTCCCCGGCCAGGGCGCCTTCGACCTGCCCGGCTTCCTGGCCGCGGTGCTCGACGCCGGCTACTCGGGGCCCCTGTCGCTGGAGGTGTTCAACGACGTCTTCCGGCAGGCCGATCCCGGCCGGACGGCGGTCGACGCAATGCGCTCGCTGCTCTGGCTGGAGGAGCAGCTGGCCGGTCGCCGTCCCGACCTGGGGCTGGCCGCTCCCCCACCCGCACCGCGTCTGACCGGGTACTCCTTCGCCGAGCTGGCCGTGGACGGGGTCTCGGGCCCGCAGGTCGGAGCCCTGCTGGCGGGGCTCGGGTTCAGCCACACCGGCCAGCACCGCTCCAAGCCGGTGCAGCTGTGGGAGCAGGGCGAGGCCCGTGTCCTGGTCAACGCCTCCGTCGTCCGGCCGGCGGCCGCGGGCACGGCCGAGGTGACCGCCCTGGGGCTGGAGAGCGAGGACCCGACCCGGTCGGCGCACCGCGCGACGGCGCTCCTCGCCCCGGTGCTCCCCCGCACCCGGGGCTCTGCCGAGGCCGAGCTCTCCGCCGTCGCCGCGCCCGACGGCACGCAGGTGTTCTTCACGAGGACCGGCCCCGAGGGCTGGCCGGCCGACTTCCTGCCGACCGGCACCGCCACCGGACCGGGGGCGGGGGCGGGCATCACCGGCGTGGACCACGTCGGGCTGACCCAGCCGTTCGACTCCTTCGACGAGGCCGGACTGTTCTACCGCGAGGTGCTCGGCCTCCGGACCGGGGCCGTGACCGAGATCCCCGCGCCGTACGGGCTGGTCCGCAACCGGGCGGTCACCAATCCCGAGCGCACGGTGCGGCTGGCGCTGTCGGTGTCGTTGCTGCGTCGCGGCGGGTGGTCCCCGGGCGTGCCGGCGCCGCAGTACGTCGCGTTCGCCACCGCGGACGTCGTCGCCACCGCCCGCGCGCTGCGTGCCGCCGGCGCCCCCCTCCTGCCCATCCCGGCGAACTACCACGACGACCTCGACGCGCGGTTCGACCTCGACCCGCGACTGCTCGCTGACATGCGCGAGCACGGTCTGCTCTACGACGAGGACGAGCAGGGTGCCTACCTCCACCTGTGCACGCCGGTGCTCGGCGACCGCGTCTACGTCGAGGTGGTCCAGCGGATCGGGGACTACGACGCCTACGGCGCGGTGGACGCACCCGTGCGGATGGCCGCGCACCGGCGGGCACGGCTCGCCGCCGCCGCGGCCGCTGACGCCGGCTGACCGTTCCGGAACGGAGGGCGACCGCCACACGGGGACCGGACGGCCCGGACCGCCGTCGTCTCCGGAGGCCTACCGGTGCACGAACTCCTCGGCCGACACTCCTCGCGCCACGGGGGACCGGCTCCGAGGAGGCAGCCATGTCCGAGCACCCCAACGTCGCCCGCATGCGCCAGGGCTACGAGGCCTTCGCCAAGGGCGACCTCGACGCGCTGCGACAGCTGTGGACCGGCGACGTCCGGTGGCACGAGAGCGGGCACTCCGACCTGGCGGGGACCTACGAAGGGCCCGACGCGATCTTCGGTCTCTTCGGGCGGCTCTTCGAGCTCACCGAGGGCAGCCTGAAGGTCGAGCCCCGGGCCTACCTGGCGGACGACGACTACGGCGCGACACCGGTCACCGTCAGCGCCCACCGGGGCGACCGGCACCTCGAGGTGCTGAACGTGCACCTCGTCCGGTTCCAGGACGGACTCGTCGCCGAGTTCTGGGACACCTCCACCGACGAGGACACGATGGACCGCTTCCTGACCTGAGTCCCCGTCGACCGCGGTCGACAGGACCACGCCGTCCCCGTCGGGGGCAGACTGACCGGCATGGATCGCGGTGGGGAGCTGGAGGTCGCGTGCGCCCGTTGATCGGCATCACCACCTATCGCGAGCAGGCACGGTGGGGAACCTGGGACGTGCCGGCGATCCTGCTGCCCGCGGCGTACGCGGACGCCGTCGCCGGAGCCGGCGGCGAGCCGGTGCTGTTGCCGACCGGTGCGATCGGCTCCGAGGTGGTCGCGCGGCTCGACGGGCTCGTCGTGTCGGGCGGGGCCGACGTCGATCCCGCCCGGTACGGGCAACCGGCCGGCCCCCGGACGACCGTCCTGCGCCCGGAACGGGACGAGTCCGAACTTCTCGCCCTCCGGGCAGCCCTGGACCGCGACCTCCCCCTGCTGGCCATCTGCCGGGGCATGCAACTGCTCAACGTCGCCCTCGGCGGCGATCTCGTGCAGCACCTCCCGGACGTCGAGGACACCGGGATCCACGACCCCGGGCCGGGCCGGTACCAGGGGCGGGAGGTGCGCACGGAGCCGGGCAGCGAACTGCACCGCCTCCTCGGCCCGACCGCGGCCGTGGCCTGCCACCACCACCAGGCGCTGGGCCGGATCGCTCCGGAGCTGACGCCGTCGGCATGGGCGGAGGATGGCGTCGTCGAGGCGGTCGAGGCGGTCGGACGGCGGTTCTGCCTCGCGGTCCAGTGGCACCCCGAGGAAGGACTGGACCACCGCCTCTTCGCGGCCCACGTGGCCGCCGCAGGGTGACCGGTCAGGTGGTACGGGAGCGCGCCTCCGGGTCGATGTCCTCGACGTCGATGGCGCCGTAGCCCTCTTCCTGCGGATCCCCGTGCAGCCCGCCGGACATCGCGTACTCCTCCTCCGGCGACAGCACCAGCCGGTGCCGGCCGAAGGCGGCGAAGCCGGCGAGCGCGACGACGTAGATGACGACGATGGCGACGATCGCCGGCCGGTAGTCCTCGTTGAGCATCACGCCGACGAAGATCAGCGCGGCGATCGCGCCGGCGAACACGGCCCCGCCCACGCCGAACGGGCTGCGATAGGGGCGGCCCGCGTTCGGGAACTTCCGGCGGAGCAGCACGAACGACACCATCTGCAGCAGGTAGGCCAGGACGGCCCCCCACACGGCGATGTTCAGCACGATGGCCCCGGCCGTCTCGCCGCCGGTGTCGACGAGGACGAGCGCGACGATGCCGATGACCGCGCCGATCAGCAGAGCGATCCACGGGGTCTTGCGGGCACCGGTCAGGGACAGCGCCTTCGGGTAGTAGCCGGCGCGGGACAGCGAGTAGATGTTGCGGCCGTAGGCGTACATGATGCCCTGCAGCGAGGCGAACAGACCGATCAGCGCGAACGCGGAGAGGATCGCCGCCACGTCGCTGTTCGGCAGGATCGCCCGGAAACCGTCGAGCAGCGGCTCACCGGACTCCCCGATCGCCGAGGCACCCACGACGGCCGGGTTGAGGACCAGCACCAGGGCGCCGCTGATGATCAGCGTCCCCAGTCCCCACAGCCCCGCTCGGGGGATGTCGCGGGCCGGCATGTGGGACTCCTCCGCGGCCAGCGGCAGTTCCTCGATGCCCAGGTAGAGCCACATCGCGAACGGCATGGCCAGGACCACCTGCCACCAGCCGAACGGCACGAAGGTGCTGTTGCCGTTCTCGGGCTCGATGTCGAAGAGCTTGCCGAAGTCGAGGGCGCCGGAGAACAGCGCCATGACGGCGAACAGCGCGATCACCGCCAGGGAGAGGACGGCGACGACGACGGCGAATCGGAAGGACACCTCCGCGCCGGCGATGTTGAGCAGCAGGAAGATCGCGTAGAGGATGATCCACCACACCCAGCCCGGCATCGACAGGCCGAACAGCTCAGCGGTGATGCTGTCGGCGTACGACGCCGAGAAGTAGACGATGACCGCCGTCGTCGCGACGTACTCGATCGTCTCGGCGAGCCCCGTCACGAACCCGCCCCACGGACCCATCGCCGACCGCGCGAACGAGTAGGCGCCGCCGGTGTGCGGCATGGCCGACGCCATCTCACCGATGCTGGCGATCATCGCGACGTACATCAGCGTGACGACCACCGTGGCGATGAGGAACCCGCCCCAGCCGGCGCCGCCGATGCCGAAGTTCCAGCCGGAGAAGTCACCGGAGATGACCGCGGCGACCCCCAGCCCCCACAGTCCCCAGAACCCCGCGGTGCGGGTCAGCCCGCGCTTGTCGAAGTAGCCCTCCGCCGCGTGGGTGTAGGTGACGCCCGAGGCGCCGCGGGGGTGGGGTGCGGACATGCGCGTCTCCTGAGGACCGGACGACGGGCCCGCGGGACGCACGGTGCGAGGGTCTGCGCCCAGCTGGCTGTCGTGATGCGGGTCGGAACGTCGGTGGACTCGGTGGGCGGTCAGGGTCGTGGGTGATCAGCTGCAGGTCAAGAGGGATGCGCCTCCGTGGCGCGACCGTTCCCGGATCGGTGCAGCGCAGCAAACGAGCAGGTGACATGCGTGGCCGCGGCTTGTGGCGTGCAGCGGCGGGACCCTAGGGTCCGGTCGCCGGCCCCTCCTCGGGGGCAGGTTCCGGAGGAAGGGAACACCGTGCCCGACCGACACGACCCCGTCCTGACCGTCGAGGACCTCAGCCGGCACGTCGAGTCCGGCGAGATCGACACCGTGCTCGTCGCGTTCACCGACATGCAGGGCCGCCTGCAGGGCAAGCGCCTGCACGCCCGGTACTTCCTGGACGTCGTCCTGGAGCACGCCACCGAGGGGTGCAACTACCTGCTCGCCGTCGACGTCGACATGAACACCGTCGAGGGCTACGCGATGTCGTCGTGGTCCAGCGGATACGGCGACTTCGTGATGCAACCGGATCTGGCGACGCTGCGGCCCGTGCCCTGGAATCCCGGCACGGCGATGGTGCTGGCCGACCTCCGCTGGGAGGACGGCAGCCCGGTCGTCGCCTCGCCGCGCCAGGTGCTCGCCCGGCAGACGGCCCGCCTGGCCGACGCCGGGATGACCGCCTACGTCGGTACCGAGCTCGAGTTCCTCGTCTTCCGCGACACCTACGAGCAGGCCTGGACCGCCGGCTACCGCGACCTGACGCCGGCCAACCAGTACAACGTCGACTACTCCGTGCTGGGCACGGCTCGGATCGAGCCCCTCCTGAGGCGCATCCGCAACGACATGACCGGCGCCGGACTCGTCGTCGAGTCCGCCAAGGGCGAGTGCAACCTGGGGCAGCACGAGATCGCCTTCCTGTACGACGAGGCGTGCCGCGCCTGCGACGGCCATGTCGTCTACAAGAACGGGGCCAAGGAGATCGCCGCCCAGGAGGGCATGGCGCTGACCTTCATGGCGAAGTTCGACGCGCGCGAGGGCAACTCGTGCCACATCCACTGCAGCTTCCGGGGCACCGACGGCGAACTGGTGCTGGCCGACGGGAACGGCCTCTCCGACGTCGGCAGGTCGTTCGTCGCCGGGCAGCTCCGGTACATGCGCGAGCTGACGCTGTTCCTCGCGCCCAACATCAACTCCTACAAGCGGTTCGTGGAGGGCTCGTTCGCACCGACGGCGATGCGCTGGGGGCGCGACAACCGCACCTGCGCCTTCCGGCTGGTCGGGCACGGCGCGTCGCTGCGGCTGGAGAACCGCATCCCGGGTGGGGACGTGAATCCCTACCTCGCCACCGCGGCGGTCGTCGCGGCAGGTCTGGCCGGCATCGAGGAGGAACTGGAGCTCGAGCCGGCGTACGAGGGGAACGCCTACGAGGACCCGGACGCCGACCGCGTACCGACGAGCCTGGCCGGGGCCCTGGACCTGTGGCGGAGCAGCGATTTCGCCCGCCGTACATTCGGCGACGACGTGGTCGACCACTACGCCAACATGGCCGCCGTCGAGCTGGCGGCCTTCGGGCGGGCGGTCACCGACTGGGAGCGGTTCCGGGGGTTCGAACGGCTGTGAGCAGCATGTCCCACGACGTGATCGACCCGGCCACGGAAGAGGTCGTCGCCACCGTCGCCCTGGCCGACGCCGCGGAGACCGACGCCGCCGTGGCCCGGGCCCGCCGGGCCTTCGACACCTGGCGGCACGTGGCTCCGGCCGACCGGGGGCGGCTGCTGCGCCGCTTCGCCGAGGTCGTCGACGCGCACGTCGAGGAGCTCGCCCAGCTGGAGGTGCGCAACGCCGGCCACACGATCGGCAACGCGCGCTGGGAGGCCGGCAACGTCCGCGACGTCCTGACCTACTACAGCGCAGCGCCCGAGCGGCTGTTCGGCCGGCAGATCCCCGTGGCCGGCGGCGTCGACATCACCTTCCACGAACCGCTCGGGGTCGTCGGCGTCATCGTGCCGTGGAACTTCCCGATGCCCATCGCCGGCTGGGGGTTCGCCCCCGCGCTGGCCGCCGGGAACACCGTGGTGCTCAAGCCCGCCGAGCTCACGCCGCTGACCGCCCTCCGGCTGGCGGAGCTCGCCCTCGAGGCCGGGCTCCCCGAGGACGTCCTCACCGTCCTCCCCGGCAAGGGGTCGGTGGTCGGGCAGCGGCTCGTCGAGCACCCGGACGTCCGCAAGATCGTCTTCACCGGCTCCACCGCGGTGGGCAAGGGCGTGATGGCCGGCTGCGCCGACCGGGTCAAGCGGGTGACGCTCGAACTCGGCGGCAAGAGCGCCAACGTCGTCTTCGCCGACGCCGACCTGGAGCGGGCCGCCGCGTCCGCGCCCTACGCCGTCTTCGACAACGCCGGGCAGGACTGCTGCGCGCGGTCCCGGATCCTGGTGCAGCGCTCGGCCTACGACCGGTTCCTGGAACTGCTCGAGCCCGCGGTGCGGAGCCTGCGGGTCGAGAACCCGGCCCTGGACACCGCGGAGATGGGGCCGCTGATCAGCCGCACGCAGTGGGAGCGGGTCCGTGCCTACGTGCCGGACGACGCCCCGGTGGCCTTCCGCGGCAGCGTGCCGGACGGCCCGGGTTTCTGGTTCCCGCCGACGGTGCTCGCCCCGGTCGACCCGAAGGCGCCCGCGGTCACCGAGGAGATCTTCGGTCCGGTCGTCGCCGTCGTCCCCTTCGACGACGAGGACGACGCGGTGCGGATCGCCAACCACGGTGAGTACGGCCTGTCGGGGTCCATCTGGACCCGGGACCTCGGCACGGCGCTCCGCGTCTCCCGCGGCATCGAGGCCGGCAACCTGTCGGTGAACAGCAATTCGTCGGTGCGCTACTCGACGCCCTTCGGCGGCTTCAAGCAGTCCGGGCTCGGCCGCGAACTCGGGCCGGACGCGCTGCACTCGTTCACCGACGAGAAGAACGTCTTCATCGCGACGGAGGACTGAGTGAGCGAGCAGGCAGTGGTGCGGCGGCTGGTCGACCGGGTCGCGGTGGTGACCGGCGGGGCGAGCGGGATCGGGCTGGCGACCGCCCGCCGGTTCGCCGCGGAGGGCGCGCACGTCGTCGTCGGGGACGTCGACCCGGCCAGCGGCAAGGCCGCGGCCGAGGAGGTCGGCGGGCTGTTCGTCCAGGTGGACGTCACCTCGCCCGAGCAGGTCGACGGGCTGTTCGCCGCCGCCGTCGAGACCTACGGCGGGCTGGACATCGCGTTCAACAACGCGGGGATCTCACCGCCGGACGACGACTCGATCCTGGTCACCGGGCTCGACGCATGGCGCCGGGTCCAGGAGGTGAACCTGACGTCGGTCTACCTCTGCTGCAAGGCCGCGATCCCGCACATGCAGGCGCGTGGTCGCGGCTCGATCATCAACACCGCGTCCTTCGTGGCCCGGATGGGCGCGGCGACGTCGCAGATCTCCTACACGGCGTCGAAGGGCGGCGTGCTCGCGATGTCGCGTGAGCTCGGGGTGCAGTTCGCGCGCGAAGGCATCCGGGTCAACGCGCTGTCGCCGGGACCGGTGAACACGCCCCTGCTCCGGGACCTCTTCGCGAAGGACCCGGAGCGGGCCGCGCGCCGGCTGGTGCACGTCCCGATGGGCCGGTTCGCCGAGCCCGAGGAGATCGCCGCGGCCGTCGCCTTCCTGGCATCGGACGACTCGTCGTTCCTCACCGCGTCGGAGTTCCTGGTTGACGGCGGGATCAGCGGCGCGTACGTCACGCCGCTGTAGCCGCCACTGACTAGATGCTGCGCCAGCGCCCCTCGGTGGCGTTGCCGGCCGGCTGGGACTCGAAGACGTTGCCCTCGGTGGGCGCGACGTCGTCGTCCGCGATGGCCATGCGTCGCAGCAGCGGCTCGACCAGGGCGTCGAACACCCCGGGCACCAGCCGGAAGGCCGTGGTGATCAGCGGGTTGAGCAGCCCCGCCTGCACGATCCGGCGCGGTCGGTCCATGGTGGACAGCACCGCCCGCGCGACCCGCTGCGGCGAGTACACCGGCGGCGGCGGCCGGCCGGTGCTGCCGGTCCACGACCCGGCCTGGTAGTAGATCGGGGTGTCCACCCCGCCCGGCTGGACGGCCGAGACCGAGATCCCCGGCTCGTCGCGGGTCTCCTGCTGCAGGACCCGGATGAGTCCGAGCTGACCCCACTTGGCGGTCACGTAGCTGCCGAGCAAGGGGGTGGCGATGTTCCCCAGCAGGGAGTTCACGACCACGAGGTGCCCGGCGCCCTGCTTCCGGAACACCGCGAGGACGGCGCGCGCCACGTTCGCCGTCCCGTGCAGCGACACGTCGACGACGTGCTCGTAGACCTCCGTCGGCACGTCCTCGATGCGGCCGTAGGCCATCACCTGGGCGGCGTGCACGACGACGTCGAGGCCGCCGAGCTCGGCGACGGCATCGGCGACGGCGGCCTGCACCGCGTCCTCGTCGGTGACGTCCGCCGGGCGCACCAGCGCGGCCCGGGCGCCGGCGGCCAGGACCTCGGCGGCGGTCTCCTCCAGCGGCTCCCGTCCCCGGGCGACCAGGACCAGCCGGGCTCCGCGCCCGGCGAGCTCGACGGCGGTCGCCCGGCCGATACCGCTGGAGGCACCGGTGATCAGGACCCGCTGCGGGCCGTCGGGATCGGTGGGTGTGGGCACGGGCTCAGCTCCTCGGGGCGGGACGGCGAGGGTCGGCCGACCTGGCGTCCCCGCTACCCGGCCGCCGATCGGGTCATGCGGGTGGCACACAACCCGTCTCGTCGAGGGCGGCCAGCAGCCAGCCCGGCCCGGCGACCGCGGCCCCGGCCGGCAACCGTGCGCGCAGCCCGCGATCGGCGGTGACGACGAGCAGCGGCGTCCCCTCCTGGGCCAGGCGGGCGGCGCACGCGGCCAGGGCGTCGTCCCCGCTGCCCCCGGCGCGCTCGACCCGCACGCCGTCCGGGGCCGGCACGTCCCGGGCCTTCCCCTCGACCACGGCGACCACCCCGTCGCACACCACGACGCCACCGTCGGGCCCGGACAGGCGGCGCTCCGGCAGCTGCGCCAGGCGGACGAGCAGCCGGGTGGTGGCCCCGGCACGGTCCCGCCACCAGCCGTCCGGGCGGGAGCCGACGACGTTGGCCGCGTCGACCAGCAGCACGGTCACCGTCGTCCTCCGTCCGGGTGACGCACGTCACCCGGACGGGCGACCGGCGGGCGGGGTCCGTTTGCCGGGTGCCGCGGCGGACACCGGGTTCCGGATCGCAGGGGGATCCGCGCAGACCACCGGCAGTAGGGACACCCATCATGGCCGAGCACACGAGGCACGACGGATCTCAGCACGACGACGCCACCCGGCAGATCGACACCGGGCAGGCGGCTCGTCGCGAGTCCACCGCACCGATCCGGACCGAGGGCACCACCGTGTCGCGCGGCACGCCCCGGGATGCCGTGGCCGCCCAGCGCGCCGTCTTCGGCGGGATCAAGTGGGGCGCGGCGTTCTTCGGCTGGCTGTCGGCCAACGGCCTGGCGGTGCTGCTGGTCGCGCTGCTGTCGGCGGCCGGCGTCGCCCTCGGCCTCGCCCAGGGCGTCGACACCGCGGACGAGGCCGCCGCGCAGGTCGAGACCCTGGGCATCGGGAGCGGCATCGCCATCCTCGTCGTCCTCTTCCTCGCCTATCTGGCCGGCGGCTACGTGGCCGGCCGGATGTCCCGGTTCGACGGTGCCCGGCAGGGCGTCGCCGTGTGGCTGATCGGCCTCGTCGTCGTCCTCGTGCTGGCCGCCGCGGGCGCGATCCTGGGCGCCCAGTACAACGTGCTGCAGCAGCTGAACCTGCCGCGCATCCCGATCGACGAGGGCACCGCCACCACCGCCGCGATGGTCACGCTGGTGGCCATCCTCCTGGTCACGCTGCTCGGTGCGCTGCTCGGCGGCACGCTCGGCGAGCGCTACCACCGCACGATCGACCGGGCCGGCGTCGACGCCTGATCCACGCCGAGCGCTGTCCACGACCGGCCGCCCCTCCTACGCTGCCGGCATGTGCCGCAACATCCGCCCGCTCTCCAACTTCGAGCCGCCGGCCACCGACGACGAGATCCAGGCCGCGGCCCTCCAGTACGTGCGCAAGATCAGCGGGACGACGAAGCCCTCCCGGGTCAACGCCGAGGCGTTCGACCGCGCCGTGGCCGAGGTCGCCGCCGCATCGACGCGGCTGCTGGACTCGCTCCTGACCAGCGCCCCGCCGAAGGACCGCGAGATCGAGGCGGCCAAGGCCCGCGAGCGTGCGGCCCTGCGCTACGGCACCTGAGCCCGCTGCATTGCGCACAACCGGCATGACGCCGACCGGCAGGGGGTAGGACCCGGGCCCGTCCACTTGCTGAGGAGCCCCGTCATGGCCCGCCACACCCTCTCGCGCACGCTGCACGACCTCGGCCTGTCCGCCTGGTTCGGCGGCACGCTCGCCAACGCCGTCGCCCTCAACGCCGCCGCCGGCGAGGCCGGGAGCGACTCGGCCACCGGCCGCGTGGCCAACGCCGGCTGGGACCGCTGGACTCCGGTCAACGCCGCCGCCATCGGGGCCCACCTCGTCGGCAGCGTCGGGCAGCTGCGCGCCGACAAGGAGCGCGTCGCGGCCCAGCAGGGCGTCGCCGGCATGTCGATGCTCAAGACGCTGCTGACCGCCGCGGCCCTCGGTGCCACCGCCTACAGCCGGGTGCTCGGACAGCGGGTGTCCGCGGCCGGGAACCCGCCGTCCAAGCGGGGCACCAAGCCCAGCAAGCGCACCAAGGCGCTCCAGGCCGACGTCGCCGTCGCCCAGCAGCAGCTGGACACCCTGCAGTGGGTCATCCCGGCCCTCACCGGCGCCCTCGTCGCGATCAGCTCCTACGCCGGCGAGCAGCAGCGCCCGTCCGAGGTGGCCGCGGGCATCACCGCCGCGTGAGCAGCCGCAGGCAGCCGCCGACGGCTCACCTCGACCGACATCCGCAGAGAGAAACCTCATGACGCAGACCCGCACAGCGCCCACTGATCATCCCGCGGCCGACCCCGCCGCACCCCCGTCGATGGGCGCCACCCGCTGCCCCCACTGCACCGACGGGCTCGGCAAGCCGCGGCCGGCGAAGCCGGGGTCGCTGCGGGAGCGCATCCACGGCAAGCCCGGGCTCGTGCTGCCCTTCCGCATCGCCGTCTTCGCAGCCGGCCTGCTGCTGGTGCTGCTCGGCGTCGCGCTCACCGCACTCCCCGGACCGCTCACGATCCCGCCGGTGCTCCTCGGCCTCTGGGTCTGGTCGAGCGAGTTCGAGTGGGCCGCGCGGTTCTTCGCCGTCTTCAAGCGCAAGGCGCAGGACGCCTGGCAGCACGCGAAGCAGCACCCGGTCTCGTCCGCGGCCGTGACGGTGGGCGGGCTCGCCGCCGCCGGCGTGGCGTTCTGGGCCGTCGGCCACTTCGAGCTCGTGGACGGGACGAAGACCGCCCTGGGCCTCTGATCCGGGGTCGACATGTCGCCGGATCGACTGGTCGACATGTCGGGACGTCACCCGTTCGCGGCGCGTCCGTGTCGAGAACCGGTGCCGGCGGGCATACCCCGGTGGTCGCCGGGGCGCCGGGCCCCGGCCCGCGACCGGGGGTGCCCATGTCCCAGGCGGACGGCCGTCCCGCCGGCAGCGCGGGGAACGGCGAGACGAGGCAGGAGCGGGTCAACCGCGAGCTGATCGAGCTGCTCAACGAGCTCCGGGTCGCCCTGCCCGGCGTCCAGTTCCTGCTGGCGTTCCTGCTGATCGTCCCGTTCCAGCCCACCGTCGAGTCGATCACGGATTTCCAGCGGGCCGTCTACTTCGTCGCGCTGGGGGCGGCAGCGGTCGCCACGGCGATGCTCATCGCCCCGGCGGCCCAGCACCGCGTGCTGTTCCGGCAGCGCGACAAGGAGAAACTGCTCCACCGCAGCAACCGCTCGGCGTTCGTCGGGCTGCTCGTCCTGGCCGTGGCGATCACCGCGGCGGTCCTCCTGGTCGTCGACGTCCTCTACTCGCGGGCGCTGGCCTGGGCGACGGCCGGCGTGCTCGCAGCGCTGCTGGTCTGGTGGTGGCTCGCCGTCCCTTACTGGCAGCGGGCGCACAACCCGCAGGACCCGCTGGACGACCGCGCGGAGGAGTGAGCAAGGGTCGCCTAACCTTTCGCAGGTGACCACCACGGCGATCCGGGACGACGCCCGCAGCCCTGCCCCCGAGGAGGCCCGCCCGGTCGCGTCCCGCTGGTCGCCGGTCGAGCTGCTGCCGCCGGTCCTGGTGCTGGTCCTCGGGATGGTGCTGCTCCGCCCCGGGCACGGCCTGTGGTTCGACGAGCTGTTCACCGCCGAGGTGGGCCGGTTGCCGCTGGGCGACATCCTCTCGGCGGTCGTCTCCGGACGCGGCACCACCGACTACCTGGCGACCGTCCCGCCGTCGTACAACGCGCCGTACTACGTGGTCGCGCACGCCTGGATGTCGCTGCCCGGGATCGGGAGCGACACGTCGCTGCGGGTGCTCTCCCTGCTCGCGACGGCCGGCGGGATGGCGCTGATCACGCGGGCCATCAGCCGGCCGGCGGGCCGGGCGACCGGCGTCCTCGCCGGGCTGGTCCTGGCGGCCAGCCCGCTGGTGCTCGAGCAGTCCGTGGAGGCGCGCAGCTACGGGCTCGCGATGCTGGCCACCGGTGGCGCGCTGCTGGGGCTCGTCCGATGGCTGCAGGAGCCGCCGCGGGGCCTGGTGCTGTTCGGTCTGGCCGGTGCCGGCATGGGGCTCATGCACTGGTACGCGGTCACCGTCCTGGCCGCCTTCGTGGTCGCCGCGGTGGTGCTGCGCGGCCGGCGGGCGTGGCCGCTGCTGCTGGTCGGCGCCCTCGCCGTCCTGCCCGCGGCCGGGATGGTCCTGCTGAACCTGCTCAACGGGACCGGCGGGCGCAACGCCGAGCACCTGACCGGCACCGGCGGCGAATTCCCGGCCCTGGCCGTCCGGGCCTGGGCCGGTGGCTGGGGCCCCCTCCTGGCTCTCACCGTCGGCCTCGCCGTCGTCGGCGCGGGCCGCGCGCGCGGCGTCCGGGTCGTCGCGACGGCGTGGGCGGTCGTGCCGCTGCTGCTGCTCGTCCTCGTCGAGCTCGTGCGCCCGGTCTACCTGCCCCGCTATCTGCTCGCCGGGCTGCTGGGTGTGGGTGTCCTGGCGGCGGCCGGCGCGTTGGCCCTGCCGCGCCCTGCCCGGGTGCCGATGGCGGGGCTGCTGCTGGCCTGCACGCTGCTCACCAGCGCGCCGATGGCCGACCGCGGACCACGGGAACGCTCCGACGAGCTCGTCGCGACGCTCGCCGAGGTCCACCGGGCCGGCGAGCCGATCGTCGCCGCCGACCAGCGCTCGGCGATGGGGCTGGACCACTACGTGCGCACGATCGCCCCGCAGCTCCGCCCCGACGTGGTGCTGCCGCCGGACGACGCCCCCGCCGGCGCCGACCGGGTCTGGCTGGTCCGCCGGCTGATCGACGGCGTCCCCGAGCCCACCGACGACGACGAGATCATGCGCGAGGCGGGTCTGCGCATGACCGACGTGCACAACTTCTCGGCGAGCAAGACCGATCTGGTCCTGCAGCTCTGGGAGCGCTGACTCAGCGCCCGGAGCGGACCGCCCACACCAGCGACCGCACCGACTGCCGCACGCGGGAGCGCCCGCTCCACGACGACCGGCCCTCCGTCCGCCGGTCGCGCGGAACCGGGACGCTGGTCACCGGCCGTCCGGCCCGGGCCACGGCGAGGACGACGCTCGGCGCCCCCTCGTCGCGGACGGCGGGAACGACGGCGTCCCGCACCCGCGCGTCCATGGCGAAGAAGGCGCCTGCGTCCGGCGGCAGTCCGGTCAGCCGGGCGACGACCAGCCGGTGGACGGTGCCGGTCAGCCGCCGCACGGGCGACTCGTAGCGGCCCCGCCGTCCGGCGAAGACGGCGGCGACGTCGCCTCGGGCCAGGCGGTCGAGCAGCAGCGGCACCGCCTCGGGCGGGTCCTGCAGGTCGGCGTCGAGGCAGACCCACGCGTCGGCGTCCGGCTCGGCGGCCAGGCCGTGGGCGAGGGCGGCGTGCTGGCCGACGTTGACGGAGAGCCCGGTGACCGCGATCCGCGGTTCCTCGGCGGCCAGCGTCCCGGCGACGGCGGCGCTGTCGTCGGGCGAGGCGTCGATGACGAACCGCAGCCGCCAGTCCCGGCCGGACAGGGCGGCGGCGAGCCGCTCGGCCAGTGGCCGGAGGGTGGCCTCGTTGCCGTGCACGGGGACGACGACCGCGACCCCCAGCTCGGGACCCCGTTCCCCGGTCATGCCGCTCCGCCCTCCACCGCCCAGGTGCGGGCCAGGCCCTCGGCGAGGTCCACCGTCGGCGTCCAGCCCAGCAGGCGGCGGGCAGCCGACGGGTCGCTGACCCAGTCGGCGCTGTCCCAGGCGCGGCCCGGGTGCGCGCCGGCGGCGGTGGCGATCGGCCGGCCGGTCACCCGCGCGGCCGTCTCGACCAGCTCCTCGGTGCTGGTCTGCACGCCGGTGCCGATGTTGAGGACCGTCCCTGCCGGCAGGCTGTCGTCGGTGGCGGCCCGCACGCACGCGTCGACGACGTCGCCGACCCAGACCCAGTCGCGCCGGCTCAGCCGGGCCGGCAGCGGCACGGTCCCGCCGGTGCGGGCGGCGGAGAGGACGACCGGGACCAGCCGGGTGGGATGGTCACCGGGGCCGTAGACCTGGAACGCACGCAGCACGGCCGCCCGGACCCCCCGCTCGGCCGCGGCGCCCAGCAGCAGCAGGGACCCGGCGGCCTTGGTGGCGCCGAAGAAGCCGCGCGGCTCCAGCGCCGCCTCCTCCGTGAGCGGACGCGGCGACGCGGCGTACTCGGTGGAGGATCCCAGCCGGACCACGGCGCGGCACCGGTCGGGCAGCGCGTCGACCAGCCACGGGCTGGTGTTCACCGCCGTCGTCGCCGCCCGTTCCGCCGCGGTGGCCTTGGCCCGGCCGGCGGCCAGCGAGAACGCCACGTCGGGGTCGGCGGCGCGCACCGCGGCCGCGCCGGCGACGGGATCGGCCAGGTCGACCCGGTCCCGGGTGAGGCCGACGACGTCCCAGCCGTCGGCGGTCAGCCGGTCCACGAGGTGCCGGCCGACGAAGCCGCCGGCGCCGGTGACGAGCGCCCTCACGCCGGCGCCGTCACCGCCGCTGCGACCGGCCGCCCGGTCACGGCGTCGACGAACAGGGACCGGTGCACGGCCGCCTCGGCGGCATCGTTGCGCCGGAGCGCGGCGAGGGAGTCCAGCAGCCGCGGGACCTCGACGAACGGGTCGCGGCCGGCCATGTCGGCGGTGAACGACCGCCGGAGGAAGGTGAAGTCGGTGCGCAGGCGGACCAGCTCGGCCGCGAGCAGGCCGGCGCTCACGGGGAATCCGCTGCCGGGCAGCGTCAGGCCGCCCACCCCGAACGGCTGGGAGACCGTCGCACGCACGGCGTCGACCGTGCCGTCGACCAGCGGCCGGAACAGCTCGTCGGAGCCCCGGTCGATGCGCAGGTCGTTGAGGCCGACGTAGATCCGCGACAGCGGACGCCGGGCGAGGGCGGCCGACCGGTCGACCGCGTCCTGCGTCTCCACGAGGATGCCGACGCCGCACCGGCCGGCGGCCAGGTCGAGGGTGCGGTCCACCTCGTCGACCGTGCGGACCATGGGCAGCAGGATCTCGTCGGCGCCGCGGGCGACGGCCTCGTCCACCTCCGCCGGGGTCCAGGGCCCGTACCCGTTGATCCGGCAGACCAGCCGCCCGTCGGTGGCCGCCCGCATGCGGGTCAGGTCCTCGGGGGTGTCGTCGTTGATCTGGGTGTTCTCGCCCTGCTGCCGACGCGCCTTGCCCCGGCGCTCCCAGTCGACGACGATCCCGGCCGCTCCGGCGGCGACCACGTCGCGCCCCCAGGAAGGGTCCACCGTGAAGAGGAAGAGGTCCACGGCGCGAAGCTTAGGCTTCCCTAACGTGATCGCTGCGCAGTGGTCCCGGCGTGGTGGATCGGCGGCGTCCGGATCCGGCCGGCGGTCGGGCAGGCGCGGTCAGGCGGAGGGCTGCAGGGGCGCGGTCACCTCGGCCGGACCGCTCACGGGGAAGGCGAGCGCCGTGCCGCGCACGGTCACCGCGACGTCGTCGCCGACCGACGGCAGGTCCGCGCCGTCGAGCCGCGCGCTCACCGTGCCGCCGTCGGGAAGGGCCAGCCAGACGCGCGAGTCGTGCCCGTAGAAGTCGACGCTGCGGACGCGGGCCACCACGGCACCGGCCCGGCCGGGCGTCGAGAGCCGGAGCTGCTCGGGGCGCAGGAGCACGCGGGCCGGGCCGTCGGCCACGGCACCCTGGCAGGGCACGGCGCCCAGCGCGCAGTGCGCCGTCCCGCCGTGCACGTCGGCGTCGAGCACGACCGCCTCGCCGACGAAGGTGGCGACGTCGAGGTCGCGCGGGCTGCGGTACAGCGTGCGCGGATCGGTGAGCTGCACGAGCCGCCCGTCGCGGAGCACCGCCACCTGGTCGGCCATGGACAACGCCTCGGCCTGGTCGTGGGTGACCAGCACGGCGGTCGCGCCGGTGGCTTCCAGCGCCGAGGAGACCGCCAGCCGGGTCTCCTCGCGCAGCCCCGCGTCCAGGGAGGAGAACGGCTCGTCGAGCAGCACCAGCGAGGGCGCGGGCGCCAGGGCCCGGGCGAGGGCGACGCGCTGCTGCTGACCGCCCGAGAGCTGGTGCGGCGAGCGGTCGGCGAGCACGGTGTCCAGCCCCACCAGCTGGAGCAGCTCCCGGACCCGGCCGCCGTCGCGCCGCTGCCGGCGGGGCAGCCCGAAGCTGATGTTGCCGGCCACGGTCAGGTGCGGGAACAGCCCGCCCTCCTGGGGCACGAAGCCGATGCCGCGCCGGCGGGCGGCCACGCTGCGGCCCTCCCCCGCCACGACGCGGTCGCCCAGGGCCACGGTGCCGGAGTCGGGGTCGTCGAAGCCGGCGATCAGGCGCAGCAGCGTCGTCTTGCCGCAGCCGGACGGGCCCAGCAGCGCGGTGAAGCTCCCCCCGGGGACGTGCAGGTCGACTCCGGTGAGGACCGGAGTGGTGCCGAAGGCCTTGGTCAGCGCTGTGACGGTCAGGGAGCTCATGGGGTCAGACCTCGTCGGGCATCTCGGGACAGCAGCACGGTAGCGGGCGCGGAGAGCAGCACCATGATCACGGCGTAGGGCGCCGCCGCGCCGTACTCCAGGGCGCTGCTCGCCGACCAGAACGCCGTCGCCAGGGTGGTCGTTCCGGTCGGGGCCAGCAGCAGGGTCGCGGTGAGTTCGGTGACGACGGCGAGGAAGACCAGCGCGGCGCCGGCGCCGATGCCCGGCGCCAGCAGCGGCAGCGTGATCCGGCGCAGCCGGTCGGGCGCCGACGACCCGAGGGACGACGCGACGTCGTCGTACAGCGGCGGCGCCTGCTCGACCGCGGATCGGACGGTGACGATCGCCCGCGGCAGGAACAGGATCGCGTAGGCGGCCAGCAGCACCGGGACGGTCTGGTAGAGCCACGGCGTGGCCCGGATGCTGAGGGTCACCAGCGCCAGGGCGACGACGATGCCGGGGACGGAGCTGCCGAGGTAGGTGCTCCGCTCGAGCAGGGTCGAGATGCGGCCGCGAGCCCGGACGGCGAGCCAGCCGGTGGGCAGCGCCATCGCGGTGGTGACGGCGGCCGCCGCGGTGGCCAGCGCCAGCGTCGTCCCCGTGGTGGTGGTCAGCGCCGCCCATTCGAACGTCGCCGCGCGGCCGCTGGTCATCCAGTAGCCGAGGCTGACCAGGGGCACGACGAGGGCGAGCCCGACGAGCGCGCCCAGCGCGAGCAGGGCCGGCGCGGTGAGGCCCCGGAGGTCCACCGGCCGGACGGGGCGGGCGGCGCCGCGGGCGGTGCGCGCGTAGCCGCGCCGTCCGCGCAGCCGGATCTCGGCCAGCAGCAGGCCCAGGCAGAGCAGGACGAGGATCCCGGCCAGCATCGTGGCGCCCGGCCCGTTGAACGTGGCGCGGTACTGGTCGTAGATGGCGGTGGTGAAGGTGGGGTAGCGCAGCATCTGCAGCGCGCCGAACTCGGCGAGCAGGTGGAGGGCTACCAGCAGGCTTCCGCCCAGCAGCGCCACGCGCAGCTGGGGCAGCTGAACCCGGCGGAACACCGCCCAGGTGGACAGGCCCAGCCCGCGGGCGGTGTCCTCGAGCGCCGGGTCCAGCCCACGGAACGCCGCGGCGACCGGCAGGTACACGAACGGGAAGTAGGAGAGCGTCACGACCAGCAGCGCGCCGGCGTAGGTGTCCAGGCCGGGCAGCAGCGAGATCCACGCGTAGCTGTTCACGAACGCCGGCACCGCCAGCGGGGCGACCAGCAGCACGTGCCAGATCCGGCGGGCCGGCACCGACGAGCGCTCGACGAGCCAGGCCGCCCCGACCCCGAGCACCGCGCAGCAGACCACCGTGCCCAGGACCAGCCTGGTGGTGTTCCAGAGCAGCTCCGCGACCCGCGGCCGCAGCACGAGCTCGCGGACCCCGTCCCAGCCGAGGTCGGCGGTGTACCAGGTGATGTAGCCCAGCGGCAGCAGCGCGAGAGCGGCCACGCCCACGGCCAGTGCCAGCGTCACCGGCGACCGGCGCAGCCGGCGGGCCGGGAACGCGGACGGCCGGGAGCCCCGGGCCGCCGGGACGACCGGCGCCCCGGGCCCCGGGACCGGCAGCGTGGGTGTGGTCAGAGCAGCCCGACCTCCTGCATCAGCTCGGTGACCAGCGGGGCGTCGAGCGAGCCGGGGTCGACCGCGGGCGCCTGCAGCTCGGCCAGCGGCGGGAGCGCCTCGGCGGAGGGGACGCCGACGCCGACGGCGTACTCCAGCGCGCTGCTGTCGGCCAGCCGCTCCTGCCCCTCGGGGCTGGTCAGCCACTCGACCAGGCGCTGCGCGTCGTCCTTCTGGTCGGAGGAGGCGAGCACGCCGGCACCGGAGACGCTGACGAACGCGCCCGGGTCCTGGTTGCGGAAGTAGTGCAGCTCGGCGTCGTCGCCGATGAGGCCGTCCTGGGCCTGGTCGCGGAACCAGTAGTAGTGGTAGGTGATGCCGACCGGGACCTCGCCCTCGTCGACGGCCTTCATGATCGCGGTGTTGCTGGCGTAGATCTCGCCGTTGCGCTCCAGGCCGGCCAGCCACTCGCGGGTGGCGTCCTCGCCCTCGAGCGCGAGGACGGCGCTGACGATCGCCTGGAAGTCGGCGCCGCCGGGCGCGATGGCGACCCGGCCCTCCCACTCCGGCCCGGCGAGGTCGAGCATCGAGGCCGGCAGCTCCTCCTCGGCGATCTCCGCCGGGTTGTGGATCAGCGCGGTCGACCGGGCGGCGAAGCCCACCCAGTTGCCCGACTCCGGCCGGTAGGGCGCCTCGACCTGGTCCAGCGTCGACGGGTCGACGGGCGCGAGCAGGCCCGCCCTGTCGACGACGTCGATCGCCGGGCTGTTCTCGGTGAGGAAGACGTCGGCCGGCGAGGCCTCGCCCTCCTGCACGATCTGGTTGGCCAGCTCGGAGTCGTTGGCATCCCGGAACTCCAGCTCGATGCCGGTCTCCTCGGTGAAGCCCTCGACCATCGTGCGGACCAGGCTCTCGTGCTGGGCGCTGTAGACGGTGAGCGTCTCGCCCTCGTCGGACGCCGCGGAGTTGCCGCACGCCGTCAGCGCGCCGAGCACCCCGGCCGAGGTCAGGAGACTGCCGATCGTCCGGCGGGACATGGTCACGTGCTGTTCCTCCTGGGTCCACCGCGTGCTGTAGGCAAGGCACACCTAACCACGGCGCGCCCGTCGCCGGACACGCGCCCGGCGCCCCGCTCCGGGACGTCGGCTACAACTAGGGCATGACGTCCCCCTCCCTGCGCCGGGCCCGGTTCGCCGAGCTGACCCCCTTCGAGGTCTACGCCCTCTGCCGGCTGCGGGTGGACGTCTTCGTCGTCGAGCAGGAGTGCCCCTATCCCGAGCTGGACGGCCGGGACACCGAGCCCGCGACCGTGCACCTGTGGCTGGAGTCCGACGGCGAGGTCGCCGCCACCATCCGGGTCCTCGACGACGGCGCGACCCGGGCGATCGGCCGGGTCGCGACCGCGGCCCGGTTCCGCGGGAGAGGCCTCGCGGCCCGGCTGATGCACGAGGGCATCGCCCTCTGCCAGGGACCGATCACGCTCGGCGCCCAGGCGCACCTGCAGGGCTGGTACGAGCAGTTCGGCTTCCGGCTCAGCGGTCCCGGTTACGTCGAGGACGGCATCCCGCACGTGCCGATGCGGCGTGAGGCGTCATGACCGTGGACGACGCGACGCTGCTCCGCACGGCGGCCGACCGGCTCGAGCACCTGGCCGCGCGCACCACGCCCGGTGACTGGCGGCTGGGCGGACTGCTGGCCACCCGGCCGGAGGTGGTCGCGCACGCCCCGGACGGCGGCACCGAGCACGTAGCGGAGGCGCGGGCGTGGACCGGTGCGTGGATCGCCGCCCTCTCCCCCGCGCTCGCCGCCCCGCTGACCGCCTGGCTCCGCGCCGCGGCCGGTGCGCCCGATCCGCACGCCGTCGAGGTTGCCCGAACGCTCGTGCAGCGCCTGCCCTGAGCCCACGCCCACACTGTCGGCGTGGACGGCCAGGACGAAGGAGATGCGCTCTGCTCGGCGAAGGGCTGTCGTGCCGCTGCACGGTGGCGGCTGGTCTGGAACAACCCGCGGGTGCACACGCCCGACCGCGAGAAGGCCTGGGCCGCCTGCGACGTGCACCGGGAACCCCTCTCGCACCACCTGGCGATCCGGTCGTTCCTCCGCCGCGTCGAGCCACTCACCGACGATGAGACGCCTAACGGTTAGACGCCTAAGCTGATCCGATGGCTTCTTCGGAGGACTCTCTCGGCCTGCTCATCGCCCGCGTGGCCAAGGAGTTGAGCCGAGCGTTCGACGACGTGCTCGTCGGCGCCGGCGGCTCCACCCCCACCTGGCAGGTGCTGCGGGCACTGGCGGCCGGCAGTCACCGCACCCAGGCCGACCTGGCCGCGGCCGTCGGCGTGCGGCAGCCGACGCTCACCCACCACCTCGATGCGATGGAGCGCGCCGGCCTGGTGACCCGCGAGCGCGCAGACGGCAACCGGCGGGTGCAGGTCGTCACCGTGACGGAATCGGGTGAGCACCTGTTCCTCCGGCTACGTCGGGCCGCGGCCTCGTTCGACGGCCGGCTGCGCGCCGGCCTGGACGACAGCGACGTGGCGCACCTGCGCCGCCTGCTCGACCAGCTCGAGGAGAACGCCCGGCCCGACTGAACCTCTTGACGGCCGATCGGTTCAGCTACACCCTCTAGCCGTGGCTAGGGATGCAAGCCTGGCGCCGACGAGGATCGAGCGCCGCCGCGCGGCCGTGCGGGACGAGGCGCTGGACCACGCGCTCGCCCTCATGACCGAGGAGGGCGTCGGTGCGCTGACGGTCTCGGAGGTGGCCCGGCGCATGGGCATCCGCGGGCCGTCGCTGTACAAGTACTTCCCCAGCCGGCACGCCATGTACGACGCGCTGTTCGCCCGGGGACTGGGCGCCCAGCAGGCGGCCGTGCGCGCGGCGGTCGACGGCGTGGACCGCGGGCTCCCGCGGCTGCGCGCCGGCGCCCGGGCCGTGGTGCGGTGGGCGGTCGAGCACCCCGCGTCCGCCCAGCTCCTGCACTGGCGCCCGGTCCCCGGCTTCGAGCCCTCCCCCGCCGTCTTCGCCCCGGCGGTCGACGAGATGGTGGACGTGCGCACGGAGTTCGCCGAGGCGGTGCGAATCGGCCAGCTGGCACCGGCGGCCGACTCCGACGACGCGGTCCGCCTCTACACCGTCGTGCTCAGCGGGCTGATCTCCCAGCAGCTGGCCAACCAGCCCGGCGCATCCTTCGAGGACGGCGTCTTCAGCCGGCTCACCGACGCCGCGATCGACCAGTTCCTCTCCGCCTACCGCCCCGCCACCGCACCCTGAGGAGCAACTGTGCAGACGCTGGACCACGACGAGGCGAGCACCGTCGTCGCCGCACCGCCCGAGGTCGTCTACGACCTCGTCGCGGACGTGACCCGCACCCCCGAGTTCAGCCCTGAGGTCGTCCGCTGCCGATGGCTGGACGGCGCCACGGGCCCGGCCGTGGGCGCGCGCTTCGAGGCGGTCAACACCAACGCGCGAGGCAAGAGCTGGAAGAACCGGCCGGTGGTGACGGTCGCCGAGCCCGGTCGGGCGTTCGCCGTCACCCGCAGCGAACCGTTTTCCGGGACGGTCACCTGGCGCTACCGCTTCGAACCGGTCGACGGCGGCACGCGCGTGGTCGAGAGCTACGAGGTGGAGCGGCCGATCAGCCGGATCGGCTGGTTCGTGATCGAGCGGATCTTCGGCGACCGTGACCGGCGTGCAGCCCTCCGCGCGGGGATGCAGACCACCCTCGACCGGCTGCGCACGACCGCCGAGGCGGCGCGCTCCGGCTCGGTCGACCCCGCCCCCGGCGGGCGGTGACGGCACGCGCGAGCCGGGCACGGTCGTGACGTCAGGCGCCCAGCTCCCGGCCGCAGGCAGCGGCTCGCGCCAGCAGCAGCGCGCGTTCCGGCTCGTTGCGGGTCATGGACGCCGCCCGCTCGAACTCCGTGCGCGCCTCGTCCCGGCGTCCGAGCTGCTCGAGCAGGTCGCCGCGGACCGTGGGGAGGAGGTGGTAGCCGCGCAGGGCCGGGACCTCGGCCAACTGCTCGACGAGCTCGAGGCCGGCGGCGGCGCCGTAGGCCCGGGACACCGCGACGGCGCGGTTGAGTTCCACGACCGGTGACGGCGCCAGCTCGGCGAGCGCCTCGTAGAGGGCCGCGATCCGCGTCCAGTCGGTCTCCTCGACGGTGCGCGCGCGGGCGTGACAGGCGGCGATCGCGGCCTGCACCCCGTAGGGGCCGAGCGCCGCACCCGAATCCTCGGCCCGTCGCAGCGCGGCCAGGCCGCGGGTGACGAGCACGCGGTCCCAGGCCGCGCGGTTCTGCTCGGCGAGAGTGAGCGCCTGCCCGTCGGGCCCGGTGCGCGCGGCCAGCCGCGATGCCTGGATCTCCATCAGCGCCACCAGCCCGTGCACCTCGCCCTCGCCGGGGACGAGACCGGCCAGGATCCGCCCCAGCCGCATCGCCTCCTGGCACAACGCCGGGCGGACCAGGTCCTCCCCCGCCGTCGCCGAGTACCCCTCGTTGAAGACCAGGTAGATCACCTCGAGCACCGAACCGATGCGGGCGGTGAACTCCGCACCGGCCGGCATCTCGAACGGCACGTGCGCGGCGGTGAGAGTGCGCTTGGCACGGACGATCCGCTGCGCCAGCGTCTTCTCCGGCACCAGGAAGGCCCGGGCGATCTCGTCGGTGGTGAGGCCGCCGACCAGCCGCAGCGTGAGCGCCACGCGTGCCTCGCGGGAGAGGATCGGGTGGCAGGCGATGAACACCAGCCGCAGGACGTCGTCCTCGACGACCTCGTCGAGGGCGGCGGCCCAGTCCTCCTCGACGCCCTCCTGGTCCACCAGGTCGCGGCCGAGCTCCTCGGTCTTGCGCTGCAGGTTCCGGGCCCTGCGGAAGGTGTCGATCGCCCGGTGCTTGGCGGTGGCCATCAGCCACGCGCCCGGCTTGGCCGGCACGCCGGTGTCCTGCCACTGCTCGAGGGCGGCGACGAGCGCGTCCTGGGCCAGTTCCTCGGCCAGTCCGACGTCGCCGGTGACGCGGGAGAGCGCGCCGACGATGCGGGCGGACTCCATGCGCCAGACGGCGTCGACGACGCGGTGCAGGTCCGCGGTCGTCGACGCCGTCCGGGCAGGAGGCGGAGTCATCGGGGCCGGCGGCGGAGTCACTCGCCGCGCTGCTGGGCGACGGCCTGGCGCAGCGCGTTCTCCTTCTCCTGCAGCTCGGGGGTGAACGCCTCGCCGAAGTCCTCGGCCGTGGAGAAGGGGCGGATCTCCAGCACACCGCCGCGGAACGGCGCCTTCCTGGCCCACTCGATCGCCTCCTCGCGGGAGGACACCTCGAACACCCAGTACCCGGAGACCAGCTCCTTGGTCTCGGTGAACGGCCCGTCGACGACGGTGGTGCTGCCGTCCTCGTCGAACTGCACCCGGGCGCCGAAGGAGCTGGGCCGCAGGCCGTCGCCGTCGAGCATGATGCCGGCCTTCACCAGCTCCTCGTTGTAGGCCCCCATCGCCTCGAGCATGCCCTGCGGCGGGAGCTCGCCCCGCTCGCTCTCCGCGGTCGCCTTGACGATCACCATGAAGCGCATCGCTGGTTCTCCTTCGTGTCCTGTCCGGTGAACGGAGGCCGGTCGTCGCGACCGGCGCGGGCCCCGTTCTACCGACACGTCGAACGACCAAGGCCTCGATCGACACGTCGTCCCAAGATTCTTCTCGGCCCTCCGGAAGCGACGTCCCACGGGGTGCTCGCGCGCGGATCGCCTGGGTAGGCGCAGGGCATGGACCGCCCGCAGCAGGCCGCTGAGCACGCCCCCGAGACCGAAGGACTGGCCCACCGGCTGGACAAGCCGATGGGCGTGCTCGGACTGGTCTTCGTGCTCGTCGTCCTCGGCCAGTCGCTGGCCCGCGAGCCCTGGCTGGTCACGACGCTCACCGTGCTCGGCTGGCTGTTCTGGGCGGTCTTCGTGGCCGAGTTCGCCTACCGGGCGCTCACGGCCCGGGACCGGCGACGGTTCTGGGCCCGCAACTGGTGGCAGCTGATCTTCCTCGCGGTGCCGTTCCTGCGGTTCGCCCGGGCTTTCACGCTACTGCGGGCAGCGCGCGTGGGCGGGGTGCTCTCCGCGGCCGTCCGTGGTTCGCGGTCCGCCGGCCGCCTGCTCACCGGCCGCATCGGCTGGCTGGTCGCCGTCACCGGTGTCGTGGTCCTGGCCGCGAGCCAGCTGCTGTACGTCGTCGGCGCCTACGACAGCTACGGCCCGGCCCTGTACGACACCGCTCTCGCGACGGTCAGCGGGGAGCCGCTCTCGGCCGCCGGCGGGTTCGCGCGGTTGCTCGACGTCGCCCTCGCCGTCTACTCGGTCGCCGTCTTCGCCACGGTGGCCGGAGCCCTCGGCGCCTTCTTCCTGGAGCGCAACCGGCCGGACCTTGCGGCGACTCAGCCCTCACCGCCGTAGTGGTGTGCCCTCGCGTAGGCCGTCAGGATGTCGGCGGTCGATCCCCCCACCTGCAGGAACTGCTGATCGAGCACATGGGCGAAGTCGTCGATCGCCGTACCGAGCAGCCCGGCGGCCAGCCGGACGTCCTTCCTCGGCGCCTCTCGACCGGCCGCGCACAGGTCCGACGCCACCGCCAGCATGGCCGGCAGCGCCGCCTCCTGCGCATTGTCACGGAAGTAGTAGGTCTCGCTGTACTGGGTGACGTCGACGCGGGCCTGGACGAGCGCGCCCGCGAGGCCCTCGAGCAGCGGTGCGGCCAGGGTCGAGTCGGGATCGTGCACCAGGTCGGCCGGAGCCACCGTGCGCAGCTGGGCCAGCCGGACCGCGAGAGCGCGGCGCCGGATCAGGGCCGGGTAGACCTGCAGCACCCAGGTGACCGACCCCGTGAGCAGCGCGAAGCCGATCAGCCCCTGGATCGGGACGGCGACCCGCAGCCACCCCGCCGCCGGGACGATGTCGCCGTAGCCGAGGGTGGCGAGCGTGACCATGGACAGGTAGACCGCATCGAGCACCGTGCTGCGCTCGCTCACGTCCAGGCCGCTCTGGAGCACGAATGCCTCGGGCATGTGCGGCGCGTACACCAGGGCACCGCCCCCGATGAGCAGCACCAGCCACATCCCGATCACCAGGGCGAGCGCGATCGGGCCGGTCAGCACACCTGCGGTCCCGCGGTCCCGCCGGCGCTGGCCCACCCGCCAGAGTCCCCGCATGACGAGATGGCTGAGGTCACCGCGGCCGCTCGGGTGCCAGATGGTGTGGAAGATGTCCCGCAACGCCACCAGAACGATGGCGGCCCCGGTGCCGGTGATCAGCCAGTCCGTCCAGTGCGCCACCGTGACCAGCCTGCCAAAAGACTGCGCGCACGGCCGATCGGAAGGCGCCGGCGCGTTGCACGCCTCCAGCGTGGGAGCCGGCCCGGCGGGTAGGGACGGCGCCATGAGCGACGACGGGGCTGACGGCACCAGTGGCGGGTTCGCGGAGCGGCTCGGTGCGCGGGCGGAGGTCGCCGACGACGGCTCGGCCCGGCTGGCGTTCACCGCCCGGGAGGAGCACCTCAACCAGGCGGGCGCGCTGCACGGCGGCGTCCTCGCCACGCTCGTCGACACCGCCATGGGCGCGGCCGTCCGGTCCGCCGTCGACGACGGTGACGTACCGGCGACCAGCCAGTTGACCGTCACCTACCTGCGGCCCGGGAAGTCCGGCGACCTGAGCGTCACCGCACGGGTCAGGACCCGCGGTGAGCACCTGACGGTCTGCGAGGCCGACGTCGACCAGGACGGCAGGAGCCTCGTGCACGCCGTCGCCACGTTCGCCCTGCTGCACTCCTGAACCGACCTGTCGTCGTGTCGACCTGCCGATTCGTCGACACCTCTGTCCCCGTCGGGCCCGTGCGAGTGACGCGCGGGGCTGGCGCACCTGAGTAACGTCAGGGACAACATCCCTGCTGCCCGGGAGGCACCCCCTGGCTACGTGGCCCGGACGCTGCGCCGAAGCCCATCTGGGTTGCCCCTGCCGGGGCGACCAGAACATCCACGAGGAACGGTCCAAGGAGATCAGCGAGGCGCGCGCCGCCGCGCAGGATTCCGTCGAGTGCCCCGAATGCGGGGCGTCGACGTCACCGCTGAGCATCGTGAGCTGGGGTCACTGCCGGGCCTGCCGCACGGCGCAGTCGCGGGAGATGTACCCGCTCCGCTGGTGAGCCACGGCCGGTTGCGCCCCCGGAGGACGATCGGGGCATGACCACAGCCAGCTGGAACGGAACCGTCGTCGCGGAGTCCGACGACATCGTGACCGTCGAGGGCAACGCCTACTTCCCGCGCGACGCTGTGCGCGAGGACGTCCTGCGCCCCTCCGCCGAGCAGACCCTCTGCCCCTGGAAGGGCACCGCCTCCTACTTCGACCTCGAGGTCGACGGCCGCGTGAATGCGGCCGCCGCCTGGTACTACCCGACGCCGAAGGACGCCGCGCAGGAGATCGCCGGCCGCGTCGCTTTCTGGAGAGGTGTGGAGATTCGCTGACTCAGCGACCGGGGCGACTGCCGGCCAGCTCGCGCGCGGCCTCGGCGGCGTCGGCGTCCAGCTGTCGGGCGATCTTCTCCTGGAAGGCGTCGTAGGCGGCGTCGGGTGTGGTGCCCAGCGCGGCACCGATCTCCTCCCACCCGGCGCCGCCCCGCAGTGCGGCCCGGATGCCGATCAACTGGCTGTCGTGCGCCTTGCGCGCGACCACCTCCCCGAGGGCCAGCAGCTCCAGGGCCTCGTAGGTGTCGAGGGACGTGTCGACGTCCTTGAGGGACGTCGCCCAGTCGTCCTCGCCCCGGTCCCGCACGGTGTTCAGGGCGGTGTTGCCGCTGTCGCGGCGGCTGAGGAAGTCCAGGCGGGTCGCAGCGGTGGTCAGCGAGAACTCCGCTTCGAGGACCTCGGGGGTGATGCTCATGCCCCGAGACTTCCCCGCCCGCCGCGGCACGCCAAACTCCCGCCCCGAGTGACCCTCGATACCCCGCGGTACCCGGGCGGGGCGCTACGGAGCGGACCCGGTCGCACACGCGGAAGGGCCCGCCCCCCGAAGTGATCCGGGGGCGGGCCCTTCGGTGCGGGTGCGCGGGTGTCAGCTGTCGACGCCCACGGCCTCCTTGGCCAGCGAGGCGAGCTGGGTCTGCGCGGCGCTGGCCACGTTCGCCCGGCTCTTGTGAGCCTCCTCGTAGGAGATGATCACGCGGAGGTCGCGCGGCTCGTCGAGGCCCTTGATCGCCTTGATGGCGTCGCCGACCGACAGGTTGTCGTAGTTCTTGATCGGCAGCTCGTCGGCGGAGACGTCACCGAGCTCCTCGCGGGCGGACCGGGCAGCCTTGGCGGCGTCCTTGTCGCCCTCGCGGTTGGCGACCTGCTCGGCGCGGCGCAGCGTGGCGCTGCGGCCGGCGGTGAGGGTCTCGCGGACGGCGTCGGTCAGCTGCGCGGCGCGGTCGGTGACGGCGGAGAACCGGTCGGAGGTCTCCTCACCGGCGTGCTTCACCGTGTCGACGGCGTTGTTCACCGTGTTGGCCCAGAAGCGGACCGGGGCGTTGACGGCCCGGGCCACGCCACCGGCGACCTTCTGCACCGGCGTGGGCACGAGGGCGACGGGGCCACCCATGGCCTCCTCGGCGAGGACGACGGTCAGCCACTCCACGGTCGCCTTGTGGGCGTCGATGAGCTTCTCGGCGAGCTGACGCACCTTGGTCTGGCCGGCCTGGTCGGCGAGGACCTTGACGTAGGTGGCGCGGTCGAGCAGCTGGTGCTCGAGCTGCAGGTCGGTGAACAGCGCCTCCTCGAAGGGAGCGGCCTGCTCGAAGGTGGCCTTGAAGAAGGCCGACAGGCGACCGACCGCCGGGGTGACGACGTCCGGCACGCCACCGATGGCGCGCAGCTGCTCGGTGATCTCGAGCGTGCGGGCCGCGGCGTTGTCGGCGTTCTCGGTCAGCTCACGACGGACCGCGTCGGTGCGGGCCTGGGAGATGCGGGTGCGTGCGACCTGCTCCTCGGTCTGCGTGAGCAGGACGAGGGCGCGCAGCTGGTTGATGAGCTTGCTGTTGTTGTCGGTCATGACGGGGGAACTCCAAAGATTCGGGGATGACCTGACGGTCTTCTCCATGCCCCGCCGACCTTGAGTGCTAACTCCTGCAAGCAGATTGCTAGCAGTGAGCCTCGTCACGGCCGCTGCTCCGCCGGCGGGCGGTACTCGTCAGCCACGCCCAGGACGGCGCTCAGTGCCTGCAGTTCCGACTCGAACATGGGCCCGGCGTCGTCGAGGGCGAACCGCAGGTGACCGAACACCTCCATGCAGACCATCCCGTACAGCCGGATCCAGCAGGACAGGAAGACGTGCATGACGCCCAGCGGCAGCGACACCGGCAGCTTCGCGCACCACGCGCGCAGCTGCTCCTGGAGTGCCGGGTCGAGGTCGGCCTCGTCGGGCACCGGGAAGCCGCGCTCCAGGTAGATCTGCGCCACGAGTTCGCCGAAGACGCCGCCGAACCGGCGGCCGGCCACCTGCGGCGGGCGCTCGCCCGGCCCACGCTGGTCATCAGGTGCGAGCACCCGCTCCCCCGCACTGCCGAACAGCAGGCCGAACTCGGCGTGGTGGGCGGTCGCCCACCCCCGGAACGCCCGGGAGACGGAGATCAGCCGGGCCCCAGGCGTCGCGGGATCGGTCGCGTCGCGGACCGCCGCCAGGTCGTCGATGAGCTCGTCGTAGAGATCGGCGACGACGTGTTCGACGAGGTCCTCACGGCTGTCGAAGTACCGGTAGAGCGCAGGTGCCGTCATGCCCATCTCCCGGGCGACCGCGCGCAGCGCCAGGCCGTCGACGCCCTGGTCGACCAGCACCCGGCGGGCCGTCTGCCTGATCTCACGCAGGGTGTCGGCACGCACGCGATCGCGGCGACTCAGCGGTTCTCCCGGCAGCTCGCTCATGTTCTCCCCGCGATGGCTCTTGACATCAGTGAACAGCGTTAGCAAAGTGATCGCCGTTCGCTAACACTGTTCACCTCTCGCCCGACGCTAGCACTGGAGACGCCATGTTCGAGGCCCTCGGCCGGGTGATGTACCGCCGTCGTCGCTGGGTGGTGGCCCTCGCGCTCGCCTTCGTCGCCTTCGCCGGGATCTGGGGCACCGGCGTCTTCGGCGCCATGACCGGCGGCGGGTTCGAGGACCCCGACAGCGAGAGCTCGCTGGCCGCCGCGGTTGCCGAGCGAGAACTCGGCCGCGGTGGTGGCGACGTCGTCGTCCTGTACTCCAGCGACCAGCTGACCGTCGACGACGGTGCCTACGCCGACGCCGTGGAGCAGAGCCTGGCCGCGCTCCCGGACGACGTCGTCGAGGAGTCGGTGACCTTCTTCGGCACCGGCGCGCCCCAGCTGGTCAGCGAGGACCGGACCGCCACCTACGCCGTGCTCACGCTGGCCGGCGACGAGGACCAGCGGACCGCGGGCCTCGAGCGGATCGAGGCCGAGCTCGACGCGCCCGGGCTGGAGACGCAGGTCGGCGGCGGGACGACGATCAACCGCGACATCAACGAGCGGGTCAGCGCCGACATCGCGCGGGCGGAGATGATCTCGCTGCCGATCCTCGCCGTCCTGCTCGTCGTCATCTTCGGCAGCTTCGCCGCGGCCGGGCTGCCGCTGGCGATCGGCGTGGTGGCGATCCTCGGTTCGTTCGCGGCGTTGCGCGGCTTCTCGATGGTCACCGACGTCTCGATCTTCGCCGTCAACGTCGTCACGATCACCGGCCTGGGCCTGGCCATCGACTACGGCCTGTTCATGGTCAGCCGGTTCCGGGAGGAGATCGCCAGGCAGCCCGACACCGAGACGGCGCTGGCACGGACGATGGCGACGGCGGGCCGGACCGTCGCGGTCTCCGGGATCACGGTCGCGATCTCGCTGGCCGGGCTGCTGATCTTCCCGCAGGTCTTCCTCCGCTCCATGGGGTTCGGCGGGATGAGCGCCGTCCTCATCGCGATGCTCGCCGCCCTCACCCTGCTGCCGGCGCTGCTGGCGATGCTCGGCCCCAAGGTCGACGCGCTGTCGGTCCGCCCCTGGTTGCGACGCGTGTTCCACCGCCCCCCGACGGCAGTTATGGCCATAAACGCACCTCGGGAGCACGGGGCGTGGTACCGGATCGCGCACAGTGTGATGCGCCGGCCGGTGATCTACACCGTCGTCGTCACCACAGTGCTGGTCGTCCTGGCGCTGCCGTTCCTGCGGGTGCAGTTCGGCGGCATCGACGAGCGGGCCCTGCCGGAGGGGACCGAGAGCCGGGTGGTCGCGGAGACGATCCGGGCGGACTTCCCACCGAGCGAGCGCGGGCCGATCACCGCGATCGTGACGCTGCCCGACGCGGTCGACTCCCCTACCGGTGACGCCGCGTTGGAGGCCTACGTCGACGACGTGGCAGCGGTACCCGGGGTGGACGGCGCGACGGTCGCCGGCGCGGCAGGCGACACCGCGCGGGTCGACCTCGCCTACGCCGGCGACCCGCTGTCCACCGAGGCGCGGGAACTGGTCGGCGCGGTCCGTGCCGTCCCGGCGCCCGAGGGCGGCGAGGCGCTGATCGGCGGGCAGACCGCGGTGCTGGCGGACCTGCTCGACAGCCTCGCCGCGCTGCTGCCGTGGATGGCGGTCTTCGTGGTGGCGACGACGTTCGTGCTGCTGTTCCTGGCCTTCGGCTCGCTCGTGCTGCCGGTCAAGGCGGTGGTGATGAACGTGCTGTCGCTGGGGGCCTCGTTCGGCGCGCTGGTCTGGATCTTCCAGGACGGCAACCTGAGCGGGTTCCTGGACTTCACGCCCACCGGGTTCGTGGAGGCGACCCAGCCGATCCTGGTGCTGGCCATCGTGTTCGGGCTGTCGATGGACTACGAGGTGTTCCTCATGTCCCGGATCCGGGAGGAGTACGACAGGACCGGCGACAACACGACGGCGGTGGCGACCGGCCTGCAGCGCACCGGCGGGATCATCACCAGCGCCGCGCTGCTGCTTCTCGTGGTGATCGGCGCGTTCTCGCTCTCGGGGATCACCTTCATCAAGATGATCGGCGTCGCGATGCTGATCGCGATCGTCATCGACGCGACCGTCGTCCGGATCCTGCTGGTGCCGGCGACGATGCGGCTGCTCGGGCGGGCCAACTGGTGGGCACCGGGGCCCCTGCGCCGGTTGTACGCCCGCTACGGCATCCGCGAGTCCGACGACGTGCCGACGCCCCGGCGCGAACCCGAACTCGCCGGCGCCCGCTAAGCACCCTCCTGCCCTCAGGCAAAGGAACCTTTACCTGCGTTCTCGGTTGGCGGATTCAACTGGTCGTCGCAACACCAGCTTGTTGATCTTCGGAGAGTAGCTGGGCGAAGGCTTCGGCGGGGGTCTTGAAGCCGAGGGTCTTGCGGGGTCGGCCGTTGAGTCGGGTCTCGATGGCCTCGAGGTCGGCGATGGTGTGCACCGAGAGGTCGGTGCCCTTGGGCAGGTACTGGCGGAGCAGGCCGTTGGTGTTCTCGTTGGTGCCGCGCTGCCAGGGGCTGTGCGGATCGCAGAAGTAGATCGGCAGGTCGGCCGCGATGGTGATCTCGGTGTGCCTGGCCAACTCGATGCCCTGGTCCCAGGTCAGCGAGCGGCGCAGATGTACCGGCAGCGTGGCGATTTTGGTGGTGATGGCGTCGCGGACGGCTTCGGCACCGTGATCGGCCGGCAGGTGCAGGAGCATGGTGAACCGGGTGGTGCGCTCGACCAGGGTGCCGACCGCCGAGCCGCTGTCCTTGCCGACCATCAGGTCGCCTTCGAAGTGGCCGGGTACGGCGCGGTCGTCGGCCTCGGCGGGCCGCTCGGAGATCATGACTTTGTCCTTGATCCGTTCCCGGTGTCGACGACGAGTGAAAAGTGACCCCCAGGCGTCGGATGAAAGTTGACCCCCGCCGACACCTGAAGGGTGATCACTGTGGAGGACTGGGCCGAGATCCGTCGACTGCATCGGGCGGAGAAGGTGCCGATCAAGGAGATCTCACGGCGGCTGGGAGTCGCCCGTAACACCGTGCGATCGGCGTTGGCTGCTGACCGCCCGCCGAAGTACGAGCGGCGGCCGAAGGGGTCGCTGGTGGACGCGGTGGAGCCGCAGATCCGGGCGATGCTCAAGGAGTTCCCGCGGATGCCGGCGACGGTGATTGCCGAGCGGATCGGCTGGACCCACTCGATCACGATCCTCAAGGACCGCATCCGGGCGATCCGTCCCGAGTACGCCGGCATCGATCCGGCCGATCGGCTGATCCACGAGCCCGGGCAGGCGACCCAGTGCGACCTGTGGTTCCCGGAGGTGAAGATCCCGGTCGGGCACGGGCAGGCGGCGGTGCTGCCGGTGTTGGTGATGACCGCGACGTACTCACGGTTCATCTCCGCGGTGATGCTGCCCTCCCGGCAGGCTGGGGACCTACTGGCCGGGATGTGGCAGCTGATCAGCGCGGTCGGAGCGGTGAGCAAGACGCTGGTCTGGGACCGGGAATCCGCGATCGGCGGCACCGGCCGAGTGAGCGCACCGGCGGCGGCATTTGCTGGCTCGCTGGCCACCCAGATCCGGCTGCTGCCCCCGCGCGACCCCGAGTCGAAGGGGATGGTGGAACGGAACAACGGGTTCTTGGAGACCTCGTTCCTACCCGGCCGACAGTTCTCCTGCCCGCACGACTTCAACGACCAGCTCACCGACTGGCTCCCGACGGCCAACCGCCGGCTGGTGCGGGCCACCGGCGCCCGCCCGGTCTCGGCCCTGGAGGCCGACCGGGCGGCGATGACGCCGCTGCCGCGGGTCGCCCCGGCGGTCGGGCTGAGCCACCGGGTGCGGCTGGGCCGGGACTACTACATCCGACTCGACGGCAACGACTATTCGGTCGACCCGCGAATGATCGGCCGGATCGTCGACGTGGAGGCCTCCCCCACCCAGGTGGCGGTCGTGCACGACGGCCTCGACGTCGCCGTGCATCAGCGGTGCTGGGCCAAGCGGGCGGTGATCACCGATCCCGAGCACGTGCGCATCGCCGCCGAGCTGCGCGCCGAATACCGGCTGCAAGCGGCCGAGGCGGCACGTCGGTCGCGGGCCCGTCACCACGAGGACGGGCATCCGGTGATGCTGCGCGCCCTGCCCGACTACGACGCGCTGTTCGGCTCGGACTTCGACCCCGCCGGCGCAGTCCAGGCTTCGATGCCGGAGGGCGCGCGGTGAGCCCGGTGATCACTCGCGGCGCGGATCTGCCCGCCGACGCCGGCCACGTTGCCGGCCGCAGCAGCAGTGAGTTGGTCTCCCACATCGCCTACCTGGCGCGAGTGCTCAAGACCCCGATCATCGGCCGGATTTGGGCCGAGCTGGCGACCCAGGCCCGCGAGGAGCACTGGTCGCACGAGGAGTACCTGGCCGCCGTGCTGGCCCGCCAGGTCGCCGACCGAGAAGCCAACGGCACGCAGATCCGTCTGGCCGGAGCTCACTTCCCGCAGGTCAAGACGCTCGAGGAGTTCAACGTCGACCACCAGCCCTCTCTGCGCCGCGACGTGCTCGCGCACCTGGCCGGCTGCGCCTACATCGGCCGAGCGGACAACGTCGTACTGCTCGGCCCGCCCGGAGTCGGCAAGACCCACCTCGCCCTGGGCCTGGGCCTCAAGGCAGTCCAGGCCGGACATGCGGTGCTCTTCGACACCGCTATCGGCTGGATCACCCGACTGCGTGACGCCCACACCGAGGGCCGGCTGGCCGCCGAACTCAAGCGACTGCGCCGCTACCGGCTGCTGATCATCGACGAGGTCGGCTACATCCCGTTCGACTCCGCCGCGGCCAACCTGTTCTTCCAACTGGTCTCCACCCGCTACGAACAGGGCTCGATGATGATCACTTCGAACATGCCCTTCGGCCGCTGGGGCGAGGTCTTCGGCGACGACATCGCCGCCGCCGCGATGATCGACCGCCTCGTCCACCACGCCGAGGTCATCACCCTCGCCGGGGACTCCTACCGCACCCGCGCCCGCCGCGAGCTCCTCGCCCGCGACCCGGCCGCGGCCACCCGCACCACCCCGCCGGCTACCGGGCCGACGGACTGACCAACCAACCCCAGGGGGTCAAGATTCACACGACGCCAGGGGGTCAATTTTCGGGCGCCGTTGACACCCGGCGGCCATCGACACGACGGCGGGGCTTACGCAGCGCCCGCCCGGTGCGCAGGTGCTTGGTCAGCTCCCGGTTCAGCCCACCGCGGCCCTGGACGAACAGGGCCTGGTAGATCGCCTCATGTGAGATGCGCATCCGTTCATCGTCGAGGAAATCCACGACCAGACGGCCGGTGATCTGCTCGGGGCTCCAGCCCTCCTTCAACTGCCGCTGCACGTAGGCCTGCAGCTCGGGGAACTCGGCGATCTTGCTCGGCTTCGGGCGGCGGCCCCGCGCCTCGGCCTTGGCTTGCGCCGGCGCGGCCCGATAGCGCAGCCGTGGGCGCCGTCCCGGGCCCTGAGTCCCCGGCGCCGGCCCGGGGCGGTGCCGCTGGCCGACGGGCAGCGGCGGACGCCGCGGATAGCCCTCGAGTCGATTGCGGCGCAGCTCGCGGGAGACCGTCGAGGGATGCCGGCCGATCTCGCGGGCGATGTCGGCCTGCGGCCAGCCCTCGGCCCAGCACAGGTCGATCGTCTCCCGCTCGGCCACGGTCAGGAATCGGTCGCTGGGCTCGGTCAATGCCATCGGCGCCATGCCGCCACCGTCGCGGAACCACCGCTGCCCAGTGTCGGCCGACACGCCGACCGCTTCCGCCGCCTGCTCCGTCGCCGATCCCGCAGCGATCAGCCGCCAGAACCTGCGCTCGATCTCCTTCGGCATCCGCGGACGCCCCATCGACACCACCCCACTTCACCGCGGGGTGTTGCATCGACTCCTTGAACCCAAGGTTCCAGGACGCAGGTAAAGGTTCCTTTGCCTGAGCCGGCCGCCGTGATCGACGGTCAGACGGCGGCGGGCGTCTCGTTCTCGACGGACAGCCGGGGGTTCACCCGGAACCGGAGGACCGGCTGGGTGTCGTCGTCCAGGAGGTGGCGGGGCGCCAGGCGCACCCGGCGGGCGGGCAGTGAGGACGGCGGCAGCAGCTTGCCGCAGCCGACGCAGTAGCGGCCCCGCTGTTCGACTGCGCTGCAGTGGGTGCAGGTCATGGTGCCTCCTCGAACTCGGACGTCCCCCGCGGGCTCGTCGGAAGGGACCTTCCCAGCCGGACGACCCGGAACTGGACGGGTTCGGTGCTGTGGGACGACCTGTAATCAAGCCGTCACCTGCATGGAGACCTGCGACACAGCTACGGATACGGGCCTTCGCCGAGGACGTCGTCGCGCAGCCGGTCGAGGAACGGCACCTGACCCTTCAGCAGCTTCGTCCGCGCCTCGTCGAGGGCGAACCAGGCGGCCCGGTCGATCTCGGGGAACTCCTGCAGGCGGCCCGAGCGCGGTGGCCACTCCAGCTCGAAGGTGTTGCTCAGGGTCGCCGTGGCGTCCAGGTCGCCCTCGGCGGCCCACACCGCGAGCACCTTGGCGCTGGTCACCCGGAGCTGCCCGAGCGGCACGAGGTCCCCGGGAGGGACGGGCGAGCCGAGCTCCTCCTCGAACTCGCGCCGGGCGACGGCGAGCGGGTCCTCGTCCGGGCCGTGCTCGCCCTTGGGGATGGACCATGCGCCGTCGTCCTTCCGCGCCCAGAACGGGCCGCCCATGTGCCCGAGCAGCACCTCGGGCCCGGCCGGCCGCAGCCGGTACAGCAGGATGCCCGCACTCGTCCGCGCCACGGGTCCTGCCTACCGCAGGTGGGCCAGCGCCTCGGCCAGGTCGACGACGTCGGCGTACTTGGCGTCGAGGTCGGCCAGGTTGCTGTCGTGCACCTCGGGCGTCCGGTCGGCGCAGGCGTCGCGCACCACCTGGGGCCGGAAGCCGGAGTTCAACGCGTCCATGGCGGTGGCCCGCACGCACCCGGACGTGGAGACGCCGGCGAACACCACCGTATCCACCCCGGCCGCGTGCAAGGTCGGCGCCAGCGACGTCCCGAAGAACGCCGAGGCGTACTGCTTCACCACCACCGGCTCCCCCGGCGCCGGGGGAAGGGTCAGCTCGCCCCAGCCGCCCGGCGCGCCCCCGGCGAACGCGGCCAGGGCGGGCACCTTGCGGACGAACAGGCCGCCGTCGGCGAGGTCCGGGGCGTAGCGGACGACGGTCCAGACCACCGGGTGCCCGGACGAGCGGGCGGCGCCGATCAGCGCCTCCGTCGCCGCCACCGCCGGCCCGGGCGACGGCAGCCCGAACGGGCCGTCCGGCTCGGTGTAGGCCCGCACCAGATCGATGACGACGACGGCGGGGCGCGCCCCCCAGCCCACCCGGCCCGAGAACGACGGGCCGTGCGGGCCGGGGACCGGCTCCGGCTCGATCACACCCACACGGGCCGCTTCGGCGCGGGCAGCCCGGTCTCCTCCTCGCAGCGGGCCAGCAGCTCCTCGATCGGCGGGCCCATGTCGAAGACGGGCAGCTCCGCGGGCCGGTCGGCGCGCATCTCGTCGCGCAGTCTCTCGGTCGCCGCGGCGTTCACCGTGCCGTCCTCGTCCACGCAGACGCCGTACCGCTCGGCGCCCTTCGCCGTCACCAGCCCCCGACGCACCTCCGTCGCCACCAGCTCGGGGTCGCGCTCGAGCGGGTCGCCCCACCCGCCGCCGCCCCAGGTCACGAAGTGCAGGACGTCGCCGGGCGCGACCGGGACGTCGTGGCACTTGCTGGGCAGCACGGAGCGGGTGCCGTCGGCCCGCTCGATCCACTTGGTGCCGCGCGCGCCGGGGTGCCCGCCGTTGACGCCCCACGGATAGGTCAGCCAGCGGTCGTCGTGGATGGCGATCGTGCCCGGCTCCTCGAAGACGTAGGCGACGTCGACCCCGTTGCCGCCGCGGTGCAGGCCGGCCCCGCCGGTGTCGGCGACGGTTTCCCACTGCTCGATCCGCAGCGGGTAGTAGGACTCCAGGTACTCGCAGGGGATGTTCACGAACGACGGCCACAGCGAGTGCCCGTCGGGCCCGTCGCCGAGCGGCCTCCCGGGGATCCCACCGAAGCCGATCGAGTACAGCTGGAACCACTCCCCCTTCCGCTCGCCTGTCGAGTAGAAGCCGGAGTACATGAAGTGCGGCGAGGAGGAGAACCCGGCCGCGTTGAGCAGTGCCGGGTTGGTCTGGCCGAGCAGCCCGCCGAACAGGTCGAAGACCCGGCCGATGCCGTGGTTGCGGCCGCTGAGCGCGGCGGGGAACTTCGGCTTCCAGTAGGAGCCGTCCGGGATCGTGACGTCGACCAGCGGGTAGAAGCCGTCGTTCCAGAGGATCTGCGGGTCGGCGACGGTGATCATGTAGATCCCGAAGAACATCCGGGTCAGGTTCTCGTTGATGTAGTAGTTGATCGGCCCGACCGCCTGCGGCGAGGAGCCGGTGAAGTCGATGTGCACCTTGTCGCCGGTGCGGGTCAGCGACATCTTCAGCTCGTACGGGCCGTTGCCGACGCCGTCGTCGCAGATGTAGTCGGTGAAGGAGAGCGTGCGGCCCTCCTCGAACACCATCGACAGCAGCACCTTCATGGCGTCGTAGTTGCGCTGCAGCAGCGCGTCGAGGGCCGACAGGTAGGTGCCGGTGCCGAACCTGTCGCACATCTCGACGACCCGCCGGGCGGCGGTGCGGCAGGCGGCGACCAGGCCGTTGAGGTCGGCGCGGTTCCAGTCGGGCTTGCGGACCTGGTTGAGGATGATCCGCAGCGCGTCCTCGTTGGGCACGCCCCGCTGGTAGAGCTTGAAGGGCGGGATGACCACGCCCTCCTCGTAGATGGTGGTCGCGTCGGTCGGCATGGACGACGGCGTCTTGCCGCCCACGTCGGACATGTGCCCGAACATCGACGCCCAGCCCACGATCCGGCCCTCGTGGAAGATCGGGACGACGACCAGCCAGTCGTTGGCGTGGCTGATCGCGGCACCGCAGGAGTAGGGGTCCGACGTCAGCAGGACGTCTCCCTCCTCGATGGTGCCGTCGAAGCCCTCGAGGAAGTCGGGGATGGACAGGCCGAACTGGCCGACGACCATCTTCCCGTCGCGGTCGGCGATCAGCGGGAACTCGTCGTGCTGCTCGCGGATGCCCGGCGACAGGGCGGTCCGGAACAGCACCTCGTCCATCTCGTACCGGGCGTTGCGCAGCCCGTTCTCGATGAGGTCGAGGGTGACCGGGTCGACGGCACCCTTCTCGATCGTGCCGGTCGCCGTCTCGATGATCGAAGCCATGGGGTCACGCCTCCGGGGTGATCAGCAGGGAGCCCGAGGGGTGCACGGTGGCGGCGTGCCCGGGCAGGACGAGGGTGGTGGAGTCCATCTCGGTGACGATCGCGGGGCCGCGGACGACGTCGTCGGCCAGCAGCTTCGACCGGTCGTAGACGTTCGCGGTCACCTGCTCGCCGCCGACGTGGATCGGTGTCTCCGTGACCAGGGCGCGGGCGGGGTCGCCGTCACCGGCGTCGAGCTGCACGGGCGCGACGTCGGGCTTCGGGCCGGTGACCGTCGCCCGGGCGTTGACCAGCTCGTGGTCGACGTCGAGGAGGAACGAGAACAGCCGGTTGTGCTCGGCGTCGAAGGTCTCGCCCAGTCGGCCGAACGCGTTGTCCGCGTCGTCCAGCCACGACGGATCGACCGTCACCGGGATCTCGAAACCCTGGCCGTGGTAGCGGACGTCGACCTGGTAGGTGACGGTCTGCTCGTCCCGGGGCAGGCCCTGGTCGGCCAGGCGCCGCCCGGCGTCGTCGGCCAGCTCGCGGAGGATGCCGACCAGGTCGGCGCCGCTGAGCTCGGCGAATCGGCGCAGGACGGTGCGCGCGGACTCGTCGCGGCGGCCGGTCGTGGCGTCGCCGAGGGCGCACAGCACGCCCGGCGACGGGGGCACGATCACCGGCCAGGCCCCGGTCAGCTTGCCGAGCGCGTTGGCGTGCAGCGGGCCGGCGCCGCCGAAGGCGACCAGCGCGAAGTCGCGCGGGTCGAAGCCCTGCTGCACCGAGACCAGCCGCAGCCCGCCGAGCATGTTCTCGTTGACGATGTCGACGATGCCGGCGGCCGCCGCCTCCGGGAACTCCAGGCCGATGGCCTCGGCCACCTTGCTCACCGCGGCGCGGGACGCCTCGACGTCGAGGGTGATCTCGCCGCCGGCCAGCGACGAGGGCAGGTACCCGAGGACGACGTTGGCGTCGGTGACGGTGGGCTCGACGCCGCCCTTGCCGTAGGCGGCCGGCCCCGGGTCGGCCCCGGCGGACTGCGGCCCGACGCGGAGCGCCCTGGTCAGCTCGGGGACGTGGGCGATCGAGCCGCCGCCGGCACCGACTGTCCGGACGTCGACGCTGGACGCCCGGACGGTGAGGTCGCCGACCTTGGTCTCGCGGCCGATCCGCGGCGAGAGGTCCTGGACGAGGGCGACGTCGGTGGACGTGCCGCCCATGTCGAAGGTGATGAGGTCGCGGTAGCCGCACTGCTCGGCGACCCACACCGCGCCGGTCACCCCGCCGGCGGGCCCGGACAGCAGCATGGTGACGGGGGCGCCGATCGCGCCCTGGGCCGACTGCAGACCCCCGTCGCTGCGCAGGATCGCCAGCTCGCCCTGCACGCCGCCGTCGGCCAGCTTGTCCGACAGGGTCTGCACGTACTTCTTGACCTGCGGCTGGACGTAGCCGTTGGCGACGGTGGTCAGCGTGCGCTCGTACTCGCGCATCTCCGGGAGCACGTCGGAGGAGAGGCTGACCGGGACGCCGGGCAGGACCTCGGCGGCGATCTCGGCGATCCGCCTCTCGTGCGCCGGGTCGGCGAAGGAGTTGATCAGGGAGACGGCGAGCGCCTGGATCTCCCGGCCCGCGAGGCGGGTCAGCTGCGCCCGGACGTCGTCCTCGTCGAGCTGCCGCACGACGGTGCCGTCGGTGGCGATCCGCTCGTCGACCTCGACGGTGTTCTCCAGGTCGGCCAGCGGCTCCGGCTTGGGCCAGATGATCCAGCCGGCCAGCCCGCCGGGGACGAAGGACCGGGCGATCTGGAGGACCTGCCGGAAGCCCTTGGTGGTGACCAGGCCGACGGTGGCGCCCTTGCCCTCGAGGATGGCGTTGGTCGCGACCGTGGTGCCGTGCAGCACCTGGGCGACCTCGGACAGCTCGATCCCGGCCGCGGCGCAGACCTGGCCGATCCCGTTGAGGACGCCGACGGCCTGGTCGGCGGGGGTCGAGGCGGTCTTGGCCCGCCAGGTGCTGCCGCTCGCCTCCTCCACCAGCAGGACGTCGGTGAACGTGCCTCCGACGTCGACTCCGAGCCGGTAACTCATGAGGCCTCCTCATCGCTGGGGTGCGCGGTACGTGCTGTCTGGGTCGTGGCGGCGCGGACCATCACGGCCCGCGCGTTGCAGATGTGGGCGGTCATGACCGCGCGTGCCCAGCCGGGATCGCCGGCCCGCAGCGCGGCGACGATCTCCAGGTGGTGGGCGAGGCTGCGGCGCAGCGACTCCGCGTCGTAGGCGTGGAAGTTCCGGCGCACGATCGGCGGGTGGATCGCCGCGGCCAGCGCGGCGGCCAGGGTGGGGTGACCGGCCAGGGCGACCAGCCGGTCGTGGAACGCGCGGTTGAGCGGCACGAGCGCGTCGAGGTCCTGCCGGGGACCGGGGCTGCCGACGTCCCGCATCCGGTGCGCCAGGTCGTCGAGCTCCTCGATGTCCGCCGGGCCGGCGTTCGGGACGGCGAAGGCGGTCAGCTGGGGCTCGAGGGAGATGCGGAGGTCGAAGACCCCCTCGAGCTCGGCGACCGTCCAGGTGGCCACCCGGGCGCCGCGGTTGGGGGTGACCTCGACCAGGCCCTCTGCCGCCAGCCGGCTCAGCGCCTCGCGGACCGGCGTCCGGCTGACGCCCAGGCGCGCGGCGAGCTCGACCTCACCCAGCCGCGAGCCGGAGGTGAGCGCGCCGCCGAGGATGAGCTCGCGCAGCTCGTGCAGCGCCCGCTCGGCGGACGTCACGGATCGTGTCAGCGGTCACACCTCCTCGAAGATTGTGTGCAAACCTAGGGCGGCGGGGTTCCGACGGCAACGGTTTCTTCGTAGATTCCGTGTGAGTGCATACAAAGAGGGGGCCGACGTGGCGGATCTGCTGAGCAACGGACGCACATCGAGGGCTCGCCTGCGCGAGCTCGTGGAGGCTCCGGAGCCGCTCCTCGCCCCCGGCGCCTACGACGCGCTGAGCGCCCGGCTGGTCGAGCAGGCCGGCTTCGACGTCGTCTACATGACCGGCTTCGGGACGACGGCGTCGCTGATCGGCCGCCCGGACGTCGGGTTGCTCAGCGGGTCGGAGATGGTCGAGAACGCCCGCCGGATCGTGGCCGCCGTCGACGTGCCGGTGATCGCCGACGCCGACACCGGCTACGGCAACGCGATCAACGTCGTCCGCACCGTGCAGCTCTACGAGCAGGCCGGCGTCGCCGGGATCCAGCTCGAGGACCAGGTGATGCCGAAGAAGTGCGGGCACATGAGCGGCAAGCTGGTGATCGGCGTCGACGAGATGGTCGGGAAGATCCGAGCCGCGGTGCAGGCGCGGCGGGACCCGGACCTGCTGGTCATCGCCCGCACCGACGCCGTGGCCGTGACGGGGATCGACGACGCCATCGCCCGGGCCCGCGCGTTCGCCGATGCCGGCGCCGACGTCCTGTTCGTCGAGGCCCCGGCCTCGGAGGCCGACATCGAGCGGGTGGCCACCGAACTGCGGGGTGTCGCCCCGCTGGTCTTCAACTGGGCCGAGGGCGGCAAGACGCCACCGCTGTCGCTGGAGCGGATCACCGAGCTCGGCTTCTCGCTGGTCATCTACCCGATCGGCACCCTGCTGGCGGCCACCGCGGGGATCCGCACGCTGCTGGCCACGCTCAAGCGGGACGGGGTGCCCACGGCGGCGCTGGATGCGGTGCCGACGTTCGGCGAGTTCACCGACCTGATCGGGCTGCCCGAGGTGCAGGAGCTGGAGCAGCGCTTCTCGGGTTCCTGACCGGCCGTGTGCGCGGATGCGCAGATCTGGGATCCAGACCTGCGCATCCGCGCACAGCGTCGGGTCAGACCAGCGTCGTGCGGGTCTGCCAGTAGGCGTTGAGCGCGTTGTTGGTCTGGACGAACCAGATGAACGGGCCGATCAGGATGAAGATCCCGGGGAAGAACCACAGGCCGGTCAGCGCGCTGACCGGCCTCTCCTGCCCGCGCCGCTCGTAGAGCTGGCCGACCTCGAAGCTCTGCAGGAACGGCGAGACGAGGCCGAAGATGATCGCGATCACCAGCGCCAGGACGCCGCCGAGGCCCTCACCACTGTGCCGCTTTCATCTCCTCGTGAGTCTGGAAGTAGTAGACGAAGCCCCAGATCCCCAGCGTCACGACGAACAGCAGGATGATCATCCCGGTCGGGCGGATCAGGCCGATCGGGCCCTGCGGCTGGGAATGCTGGGCGTAGGCGGGGACGCCGGGCATCGGCTGGGTGTAGCCGGACTGTCCGTAGCCCTGCTGCCCGTAGCCCTGCTGCCAGTACAGCTGCTGCCCGTATCCCTGGGGCCCGTAGCCCGGCGGTGGCGCGGGGTATCCGTACGGTGCGCCCTCGACCGGCTGACCGGCCTCCGGTGGGGGCGGCGGTGGGGGCGGCGGACTCTGCGGCGTGCTCATGGACTGCTCCTCTCGGCGTCCCCGCGGCGGCAGCGAGTCATCGTCCTCTCGGCCGGGCGCTGACGGGCTCCCTCCGTGCGCGCGGTGTACACCTCTCTGCATGACGGCTCGGCGTGCGGCGGCCGTCGCGCTCGCGGGCTTCCTCGTCCTGACGCTCAGCGGCTGCCCGGTCGACGGCGCCGAGCTCCCCCGGCCGTCGGCGACGGCGGAGCCCCGTCCGGACCTGCCGACCGACGCCACCACCGACCTGCCGGCCTACGGCGGCCCGCCCGCCGGCGCCCTCCCGAGCGCTGGGCCGCTCACCCGCGTGCGCGCCACGGTGGACCTGACAGCGGCGACGCCGGGCCGCTTCGCCCGGCTGGTCTCCGCCGTCGCGACGCCCGACGGGGGCGCGTACGCGCTTCTCACCCCGTCCGACCGGGAGGTCGACCAGTCGCTGGCGATCGTGCGCGCCGACGCGATCGCGGGGACCGTGCCCCTCCCCCGCGTCGAGGACGTCTGGGGGATGCACCTGCTGCCCGACGGCTCCGTCGCGGTCGCCGGACGGCTGGGTGCCGAGGGTTACGGCGTCCGCGTGGTCGACCCGTCGTCGGGCATCGTGCGGTCGACCGTCGTCGTCCCGGACGGGGGCGGCGAGGCCGTCGGCGGGTCGGCGTTGCTCGCCGGTTCGACGACGCTGTACCTGTTCGTCTCCCTGTCCGACGACGAGTCGTCGAGGGAACTGCTGTCCGCTGTCGACCTCGCGAGCGGGCAGGTCACCGCGCAGCGCGACCTCGCCGACGACGTCGCGGCCGCGTCGCACTTCCCGGTGGCGCGGCAGTTCGCGGGTCTGGTCGCCCGGCCCGGCGGCGGGGTGCGGCTGGTCTTCGACGCCTCGCCCACGGCGGTCGCCGAGGAGCGCATCCCCACCCTGCTGACCTACGACGCGGGACTGGCGCAGATCGGTCGGCCGGTGCGGGCCACCGACCTGGCCGAGGGCGCGGAGACGCAGTCGGTCGCCGGCGGGGCGGACGGCACCGCCTTCCTGCTGGTCGCGGTGCTCGAGGGGTCGTGGATCCTCGGCGTGCCCGACGGGGGCGGCGCGGGACCGCTGCTGGCCCAGCTCGAGGACCGCATCTACGGGTACTCGCTCGTCGTGGAGCCGGCTCAGGTGTGGGCGGTGCTGCCCTCGGCGAGCGGGGCGCGGGCGCTCGACCTCACCACCGGCGAGATGCGCGGACCGGTGGCGGTCGGGTGCGAGCCGCGGCTGGACGTGCGTGCCCTGTACCCGGCGCCCGGCGGCGCGCTGATGATCGGCGAGTGCGACACCCCGCGCGAGGACACCCAGCTGCTCTGGTTCCTCACCCCTTGAGCAGGGTCGATGCGGTCAGCGCGCGCCGAGGCTGCGCCAGTGGTCGTTGAGCGCCCGGTTGGTCAGCACGAACCAGACGACCGGCCCGACCAGCAGGAAGATCCCGGGGAAGAACCAGAGCGCGGTGAGCGCGCTGACCGGCTTCCGCCGGCCGCTGCGCTCGTGGAGGCGGCCCACCTCGTGGCTGAGCAGGAATGGCGAGGCCATGCCGAAGAACAGCGACAGCAACAGCGCCGGCACGCCGCCGATCCCGTCGCCGGTGTGCCGCTTCATCTCGTCGTGGGTCTGGAAGAAGTACACGTAGCCCCAGACGCCGAAGGTGACGACGAACAGCAGCATCTGCAGCCCGGTGGTGCGCACCTGGCCGACCCCGCCCGTCGGCAACCGGTCCCGCACCGGCGCCCGGACGCACGGCACGGGGCGGTACGCGGGAGACGGCGGCCCGTACTGCGGTGGGGGCAGGAAGGGCCGCGGACCGGGCAGATCGGTGAAGAGCTGGTCGAGATCGCCGTAGGTCACCGCGGCGAACGCCTGCGCCATCCGCCGGTCGTACTCGGTGTCGTCGAGCCGTCCCTCCGCCCAGGCGGCTCCGATCCGCTGCGCGGCCGCCTGCCGCTCAGCGTCGGAGATCCGCATCTGGCGTGCGTCCGTCATTCGGGCCTCCACGCGTGCGGCGGTCGACTCAGCCCCAGCGGGGCTGGAGGGATCGTCGCACGGTGAGCGGCGTCTGCGGAACGCCTCCGATCCGCAGCCGCACGATCAGCGCAGCCGCGCCGCCATGAGGTCCTGCGGCGAGGTCGGGCGCAGGTCGTCGAAGACGTCGGGCAGGCCGAGCCCGCTCGCGGCGGTCTTCAGCTGCCGGAGCTCAGCGGTCGTGAGGATGGCGTTCTCGAGTGCGGTGGCGCGCAGGTGCCCGAGGATGCGGCGGTGCAGCGCGAGCACCTGGTCGGCGCCGATGCCGGCGGAGCCGGCGAGCCGCGCGAGCAGCTGGCCTTCGCCGCCGAGGATCCGGCCGTCGGCGAGGGCGGAGGTGAGGGCGTCGACGTAGCGCTGGGCGTCGGCGTCCGGGGCGTCGACGACCGCGCGCGGCAGGCGGCCGACCATCGACGCGATCCAGCCGTCGGTGCCCGGGCGCAGCTCGCCGAACCGGGTCTTCGGCTCGGCCTCGGTGTCGAGCTCGGGCATCGGGCGGAGACCGGTCAGGTAGCGCGGCCGTTCCCCGAGCATCGCCAGCATCTGCGGCAGCAGCGCCGCCACGGTGCGGGCATCGGCGAGGGCGGTGTGCGCGTCGGCCACCGGCAGCCCGACGACCCGGGCGAGCGTGGCCGGCCGCTGGTCCGGGGCGCGCAGGGTGCGCCGGGCCAGCCACAACGAGCAGAGCGCGGGGTTGAGCGGGAGCGTCACGTCGAGCAGCGCGAGCTCGGCGGCGAGGAAGCGCTCCACGAACGCGGCGTTGTGCGCGACGACGACGGCGCCGTCCAGGCGGAGCAGCAGCTCGCCGACGACGTCGCCGAACGGAGGGGCGCCCAGCACCTCGCTGGTGGAGATGCCGTGCACCAGGACCGGACCGACGTCGCGGCCGGGGTCGAGCAGGGTGCAGTACTCGTCCTCGATGCGGCCGGAGGCGTCGACGCGGACGACCGCGATCTCGACGATGCGGTCACCCCTGACCGGGGAGAAGCCCGTCGTCTCGATGGACACGACGGCGAAGGGCGCGTCGACCGGGAAGCCGGCACCGTCCCCGCCGTACTGGAACAGCGGGCCGCGCACGCCGGGCTCGGCGAAGGCGATCGGCCCCTCCGGCTCGGCGACGTCGGCGGGCCGGCGCGGCGTCGGGACCGCGGTGGCCCGGGTGCCGCGCGCCTGGGTCGCGGTCTGCGGGCGCCTGGCCGCCCGCCGACTGGAGGCCCGCTCGGCCAGGAACAGCGCTGCCAGCAGCGTCAGCCCGGCGATCACCGATGCACCGACCAGGACCTCGATCGGGACCCCGAACATCTCCACTCCCCGTCCACGTCGCGCGGACACTCCCGGACCGGACGACCCGGCCGGCGACCTCGCGGACTCGCCATCGGCAGCATCCGGCCTGGTCGGCACCCCGGGGTGACGGTCGCGATGCGACGCGCCGCAGCAGTCACACGCGTCTCTCGTGACGACGGCGGGCGGCGGGACGGGTGGGTGTGCGCGGTGGCCACACGGGTAGGTCGAGGCCACCCTGACCGCGATCGAGGACGGTCCTGCGCCGCAACCGTGACGGCTACGAAGCCCGGTGGCCGGTGACGAGGTCACGGAGCCGGCCGAGGGCGACCCGGACGGGCGCTCTCCCTGCAGCACCGTCCCCCGGCCCCCCGTCGTCGTGGTCGCCGCTCTCCTGCCAGGCGCCGGGCAACGGCAGCTCGAGAGCCGCACCGCGGCGTGCCAGCGGCTGGCGCAGCGGCTGGGCGAAGTCGACGCCGCCGTGCACCTCGACCGTGACGCCGTCCAGGCGGACCCGCTCGGCCAGCTGCGCGACGACCCACTCCCCCCACGCCGTCCGGTAGCCGGCGGACTGGTCGCCGATCTGGACGTCGTACGGGCCGACGACGTCGCCGGCGTCGAGCAGCCCGTGCTTGGCGCTGAGCACGAACCACGGGAGCCGGGCACGGACGGCGGCGTCGCGGGCGCGGACGAAGCCGGGGCTGGAGAAGAGCCGGGCGACCGGCATCGGTTCGGCCGTCGTGGCACCGGATGACCCGATCAGCACCAGGCGCCCGCAGGGGACGTCGACGGCGACGTCCCCGACGTCGGTCCCGCGGTGCCGGACGTAGCGGCCACGGTCGACGCGGTGCAGCAGCGGCGTGCGGCCCGACGGCGGGGAGCCGGCGTTGTCGGTGGCGAGCTGGATGTGGGTGGCGATCGAGGAGACGCCGACGTCGGGACGGCGGGCGCTGACCCAGTTGATCAGCGCGGCGCGGCTGAACGGCTCCGGCAGTGTGGCCGCTCCCTCGGCGATCAGCTCCCAGATCGTGGGCAACCCTGGGGTGCTCATCAGCCGCACCCTAGGACCAGTGACCGGGTGCCGGCCAGGATCCGTCCGAAGACCACGCAATCGACGTACCCCCGGACCGGACGTGCAGGGTTCGCCGACGGGTCGGGGTCAGCCCGGGAGCAGGAAGTCGCAGGTCGGCCCGCTGGCTCGGGAAAGCCGCCGGTCGAGAGTCAGGAGGGGAACGCCGAGCTCCTCAGCCAGTGCGACGTACGCCGCGTCGTAGGCGGTCACCGTCGGATGAAGCTCCCAGATCCGCGGTGCCAGGACCTGGAAAGGAAAGCTCGTGATCGACGTCTGGACGAGGTCACCGTGCGCGATCGCGGCCACCTCGCGCCCGATGACGCCCGCGAGCACCGCCCGCCGCAGCACGCTGGACACCTCGACGAACAGGTGAGCGGGAGCCGCGAGTGACGCCGGCCGCAGCCGCGCTCGGGACCATTCCCCGTCCGCGCCGTCGTCGATCAGCGCCGCGACGAGGACCGACGAATCGACGACGACCGTCATGTCGTCCGGTCGTGATCGCGGGCCTCGAGGATCTGCGCCGCGGACAGGCGGGTGCCCGTGGTGCGAACCCTGGCCTGCACCCGCGACCACAGCTCATCCGCGCTCGGCTTCGCTGCCAGCTCGACCAGTTGCGTCCTGACGTACTCCTGCAGCGACTGACCGGCGCGAGCAGCCCGCGCGGCGAGCTCGTCCCGCGTCTCGTCCGGGACATCGCGGATCGTCATGGAGACGGGCATGCTGCCACATTAGCAGTAGCGCATGCACAATGCATGTGCCAGTTCGGCAGGCATCACCCGGGGCCGGACCGTCCCGGGCCGCCACATCTGTGATCCGGGGCAACGAACCGGCCCATCCGTCACACGAGCCCCTCCCGTCGGGGAGCATGGAGTGACCGATCGGTCCGCTCCGGTAGACAGGTGGCATGGAGAGCACTGCCGACATCCAGGTGGGCGACGTCGTCGCCCCGAGGGCGGCGGTCTCCATCGAGATCACGTCCACGCCCGTCCTCAGCTACGCGCTGGCCCACAACCGGATCCCGGTGGTGTCCCGGCTCGCCATCACCAACCTCGGCGGCCCGGTGCGGGCGGCGACGGTGCGGCTCGGCGTCCGCGACGCCGAGGGCCCGATCGCGCAGACGGTCGAGCTGCTGGCCGACCTCGACGAGGGCCGGACGACGGTGCTCACCGACCTCGGCCTGGTCATGGACCCCGCCGCGATGCTGCACGTCGAGGAGCAGCGGCCGGGCGTCATCGACGTCGAGGTGCTGGCCGACGGCCCGGACGGCACCACGGTGCTCGGCGAGAGCAGCCGCGTCGTCCAGGTGCTCGCCGCCCACCAGTGGCTGGCCACTCCCCTGCCGCTGGCGCTGGAGATGCTCGCCGCGCACGTGCTGCCGAACCATCCGGCGGTCACCGCGGTGGTCGGCGAGGCGGCCGGCGTCCTGGAGGAGGAGACCGGGCGGGGCTCGATCCAGGGCTACGCCGACGGGCCGGAACGGGTCGACGAGATCGTCGGCGCCGTCGCCACTGTCCTGCGGCGGCGCGGCATCCGGTACAGCGAGCCGCCGGTCAGCTGGTCCGACCTCGGCCAGCAGGTCCGCTCGCCGGGCGACGTCCTCACCTGGCGGGTGGGCACCCCGCTCGACCTCGTCGTCCTCATGGCCGCGGCCCTGGAGCAGGCCGGTGTGCGCCCGCTGCTGTGGCTCGCCGACGGTCACTCGTTCCTCGGGTACTGGCGCGAGGAGCGCAGCGCCGAGAGCGCCGCGACCACGGACGCCGCGCCTCTGGTCAACCTGGTCGACCTCGGACTGATCGGCCTGGTCGAGACCACGCTGCTCACGAGCACGGGCGAGCCGGGCGCCGACCTGCACACCCCCGCCTACAGCGGCTGGCTGGCCGGCGAGCTCGACCGGATCGTCGGCGTCACCGACGTCCACCGGGCGCGCAAGGACGGCATCTTCCCGCTGCCGGCCCGGGCGCGGGACTCCGACGGCGTCCTGCAGGTCGTCGAGTACCGGCCGGCGCTGCACAGCGCGCCCGCCAGGCCCGTGCCGCCCACCCCGCCCCCGAGCAGCAAGCCGGAGGCGCCGCCGCGGGTGCAGCAGTGGAAGAACGCGCTGCTCGACCTCAGCCTGCGCAACCGGCTGATCAACTACACCGAGCGCTCCGGCCTGGCGCTGACCATCCCCGGCGCGGCGCTGGGCGTCCTGGAGAACTTCGTCCACGACGGGACGCCGATCACCCTGCTGCCGGCCGACCAGCTGGCCGCCGTGCAGGTCGAGCGCGGAGTCACCTCGGCGAGGGACCTTCCCGCCGAGCAGCTGACCGAGCTGCTGGTCGAGCGGCGTGAGGTGCACGCCGACGTCACCAGCGGCGGCTACCTGCCGAAGCTGCGCAACGTCGCCTACAAGGCGAAGACGGTGCTCGAGGAGACCGGCGCCAACAACCTCTACCTGGCGCTGGGCAGCCTGGTCTGGGAGCTGGACGGCCGCCCGCTGCGCTCCCCGCTGGTGCTCATCCCCGTCGTCCTCGCGCCGATGGGCCGCACCGGCTCCTACCGGCTGAGCCTCGACGAGTCCGGGTCGAGCACGCCCAACTACTGCCTGCTCGAGAAGCTGCGCCAGCTGCACGGGCTGACCGTCCCGACGCTGACCGAGGCCGTCGACGGCACCCTCGACCTCGACGCCGCCTTCGAGGCGATGCGCACCGCGCTGGTCGGGCACGGGCTGCCCTTCCGGGTCGAGCCGACGGCGGACCTCGCGATCCTGCAGTTCGCCAAGTTCCGGCTCTGGAAGGACCTGGACGAGCACTGGGCCGACTTCACCGACAACCCGCTGGTCTCCCACCTGGTGCACGAGCCGACCGAGGCGTTCGAGGACCCGGCCCGCGACCTCGGCGGCTACGTCGACCTCGACGCGCTGGCCACCGAGCTCCCCGCGCCCGCCGACGCCTCGCAGCTGCGGGCGATCGCCGAGGCCGCCGCCGGCCGCACCTTCGTGCTCGAGGGCCCGCCCGGCACCGGCAAGTCGCAGACCATCACCAACCTGCTCACCCGGGCGGTCGCCGAGGGCAAGCGGGTGCTGTTCGTCGCCGAGAAGCGGGCCGCGCTGGACGTGGTGGCGCGCCGGCTGGACGCCGTGGGCATGGGCATGTTCGCCCTCGACCTGCACGACAAGGGCTCCCGCGCCTCGATGGTGCGGGCGCAGATCCGACTGGCGCTCGAGCACGCGGTCGTCGTCGACGAGCAGGGCCTGGCGGCGGACGGCGAGTCGCTGCGGTCCGCGCGCCGGACGCTGGCCCGCTACGCCGACCGGCTGCACGAGCAGAACGCCGTCGGGCTGTCGCTGTACTCCGCGCGGACCTCGGAGCTCGCGTCGGACCCGGAGCTGTCGCCGCTGCCGGTGCCGCTGCCCTTCGCCGCCAACGCCCCGGCCGACGTGCTCCGCTCGGTGCGGGTGGAGCTCGCCCTGCTGCCCGACATCGCCGACCTGACCCGCCCGTCGCCGCGCCACCCGTGGGCCTTCGTCGACTCCCCCGAGATCGACCTGCCCGCGACCCAGGCCGCGGCCGCCGCCGTGGACGCCGCGGTGCGCGAGGTGCAGGCGGTCCCGGAGCTCGCCGGGGTGCTGCGCCGGACCAGCACGGCCGACGAGCTCGACGCGCTGGTGCACGTCCTCAGCGGACCGGGTGTCGGTCTCGACGTCCTCGACGAGACGTTCGGCGCCTTCTGGACGGCGGCGACGTCGGCGGTGCTCGGCGAGATCGCGGCCTTCACCGCGTTCCGTCACCCCGGCCTCGACGTCTGCACGCCCGAGGTGCTGCGCCTGCCGCTGGCCGAGATCTACGTGGCCGCGCAGACCGCGGCGGCGTCGTCGTGGTGGGGCCGCCGGCGGAAGCTGATCGGTGTCCGCGACTCCCTGGCGCCCTATCTGCGCCCCGAGGCGAAGGTGAAGCCGAAGGACGTGCCGGCGGTCGTCGAGAACCTGTGGCGGGTGCAGACCGCCGTGCAGGCGATCGCGACCCGCGCCGACTCGATCTCCGGCCTCTCGGTGCCCGAGGGATGGAACCCCTTCCTCGACGGCGACCTGCTGGCCCAGCAGGTGGACTGGCTGCGGCGGGCCGGCGCCGTCGTGGACGGCTCCACGCTCTTCCACGTGCAGCTGCGCAAGCTGATCGTCGCCGGGCTGCCCGCCGGCACTGCGGCTGCCGACGGGGTGGCCCGCCTGCGGGACGCCGTCCAGGCGCTGATCAGCGCCTGCCGGACCACCTCCGAGCAGCTGGCGGCCTGGGCCGGGAACGACGGCCTCGTGCTGCGCTGGTCGATGACCCGCCCCGAACGCGGGGTGGACAACCTGATGTCACTGCGCCGCTGGGTCTCCTTCCTCGACACCCTGGAGCCGCTGCGGTTCGCCGGGCTGTTCGACGCCCGCACGCTGCTCGTCACCGGCGCGGTGAAGGCCGACGACGCGGTGCGCGCGTTCGACCGCGGTCTGGCGATCGCGTCGGTGGCCGAGCGGCTGGACGCCGCCGGCCTCGATCTGTTCGACGCGGGCGCGCACGAGAAGGCGATCCGCCGGTTCACCCGCGCCTCGCGGTCGGTGCGCGAGCACCTGACGACGGCGCTGCCGTCGAAGGTGCTCAGCAACCGCCCCTTCGACGCGGCCTCGGGATCGGGCCAGGTCGGCGCGCTGCAGCGGGAGCTGGCCAAGCAGCGCCGCGGGCTCGGGGTCCGCCAGTTGCTGGCGACCTACGGCGAGCTGATCACGCAGGTGATGCCGTGCGTGCTGGTGTCCCCGGACTCGGTGGCCCGGTTCTTCCCCGCGGTGTCGGGGCTGTTCGACCTGGTCGTGTTCGACGAGGCGTCGCAGATCCGGGTGGCCGACGCCGTCGGCGCGCTGGGCCGCGCTCGTGCGGCTGTGGTCGTCGGCGACTCCAAGCAGATGCCCCCGACGTCGTTCGCCGAGCCGTCGTCGGTCTCGGACGACGCCGGCGATCTGGCCGAGACCGCGGTGGAGGACGAGGAGTCGATCCTGTCGGAGTGCGTGCAGGCGCGGGTTCCGCGGCAGTGGCTGTCGTGGCACTACCGCAGCCAGGACGAGTCGCTGATCGCGTTCTCCAACTCCCAGTACTACGGCAACCGGCTGTCGTCCTTCCCGGCGCCGACGCACGGGCGCCCCTCGTCCGAGCCCGACGGCCGCGGCGTCTCGCTGGTGCGGGTGCCGGGCACGTTCCACCGGTCGGGCGCCGGGCGGCTGCTGCGCACCAACCCGATCGAGGCGAAGGCGATCGTCGCCGAGATCCGCCGGCGGTTCGACGCGGTGCCGAAGTGGGACGGCGTGGACGCCGTCCCGTCGATCGGCGTGGTCACCTTCAACGCGCAGCAGCGGGCCTACATCGAGGCGCTGCTGCGCGACGCCGACGACGAGCGCCTGGCCGCGGCCCTGGACCGCACCGACGGCGAGGGCCTGTTCGTCAAGAACCTGGAGAACGTGCAGGGCGACGAGCGCGACGTCGTCTTCTTCTCCACCGGCTTCTCCCCCGACGCCTCCGGTGAGCTGCCGCTGAACTTCGGTCCGCTGAACCGGGTGGGTGGTGAGCGGCGGCTCAACGTCGCGGTGACCCGGGCCCGGCGGCAGGTCGTCGTCTTCTCGTCGTTCGACCCCGAGCAGCTGCGGGCCGAGGAGACGTCGTCGGTCGGCATCAAGCACCTCCGGGCCTACCTGGACATGGCGGCGCAGGGCACCGACGTCCTCCCCCGCGACGCCCGCTCCGCCTCGGTGGTGGACCGGCACCGCGAGGAGATCGCCGACGCCCTGCGCGAGCGCGGGCTCGTGGTGCGCACCGACGTCGGTCTGTCGGACTTCAAGGTCGACCTCGCCGTGGCCCGCTCGGCCGACCCGGAGACGCCGCTGATGGCGGTGCTGCTCGACGGCCCCGCGTGGGCGAGGCGCGGCACGGTCGGCGACCGGGACGGCCTGCCGGTCGAGGTGCTCGGCGACATGCTGCGCTGGCCGGTGGTCGAGCGGGTGTGGCTGCCGTCGTGGCTGGCCGACCGTGCCTCCGTGGTGGACCGGCTGGTCGAGGCGGTCGACGCGATCCCGTCCGAGCCCGTGGCGGAGCCGATCCAGCTGCCGACGGCGGCGCAGGAGTCGTTCAGGGGCGTGGCCGCGCTGCGGTCGTCGGTGACGGCGTCGGTGGCGGTGCCGGCCGCGCCCGCCGCGAAGGCCAAGGCGGCTCCCGCGAAGAAGCCTGCCCGTCCGGTGGCGATGGACGGCGAGACGCCGTTCGTGCCGTGGCTGCCCAAGCCTGCCGGCGACAAGGCGGTGCTCGACGAGCTGCCGGCGTCGAAGGCCGCGCGCACGGTGCGGCGGGTGCTGACGGCGGGCGTGAAGGCCGAGGGGCCCATCCACGTCGACCGGCTGGCCAAGCTGACGGTCAACGCGTTCGGGCTGAACCGGGCGTCGGAGGGGCGCAGGACCACGCTGCTGTCCCTGCTGCCGCCGTCCGCGGTGGTCGACGACTACCTGTGGCCCGAGGGCCTCTCCCCCGACACGTTCACCGGGTTCCGCCGGCAGACGGCGAGCACCGACCGGCCGATCGACCACGTGGCGCCCGAGGAGATCGGCAACGCGATGGGGGCCCTGTGCCGGGCGAGCGCCGGGATGATGGCCGACGAGCTGCTGACGCAGACGGCGGCGATCTTCGGCTACAAGCGTCGGACTCCGGCTGTCACGCCGGCGCTCGAGGCCGCGCTGAAGCTGACCCTGCACCGCGGCCGGCTGGTCGAGCAGCCGTCGGGATTGCTGACCGTCTGACCGCTCGCCCTCGGTCGACTGCGTAGTCGTGGTCGTCCTTCGCGGCGTGTCTCCCCGTGTCGGCGACCACGACTGGTCACTCGACCGGTCGCGGCCGAGGCCAGGCTGCTCGCTCGCCGCCTTGCGTGCGCGACCTCAGCCGTCGGACGGCGCGGGAGATCGGTAGACATCGGCGCGATGCGCCACTCGAACCACGAGGATTCTCTTCGCCCCTTCGTCCACGTGGATCAGGACCCGGTAGTCGCCCCGCCGAGCGCTGCGGAGACCGGTCAGTTCGCCGGTGAGCGGCTTGCTGAGCCGCAGCGGATTCTCGGGGAGGACAGCCGTGATGAACTCGACGACGGCCGAGGCCGCTTTGTCAGGGAGCCGCCGAAGCTGCGGGCGCGCGGATGACGAGACCTGGACGTCGAACGGCGGGGTCACTCCGACAGACCGAACTCAGCCCTCACGTCGGCGGCCGAGACGGTGCTGCCCTGCTCGGCCTCTTTCCGTGCGGCGTCGATGTCCCGTCGGACGTCCGGTTGCGAGAGCCAGAAGAGCGTCTCGTGCAGGGCATCGAGATCCTCTTTCGCCATGAGAACGGCAGCCTCGCGGCCGTGCCGGGTGATCGTGACGATCTCGTGCGTCGTCTCCGCGGCCTCGACCAGGGCCGACAGCCTGTCCTTGGCCTCGCTGAGCGGGATCGTCGTCATGTCCGCATTCTAGCCCGAGTTCTGGCCAGAACGGTGCCACGAGCATTCTCCGCGTCGCTCGGGCGAGGCCCGCTCGCGCCGGAAAGGAGCTGCGCGGTTCCGGTTGCACGTGTTGACTGCACCGGCTGTGCAGCACCCCTGACCGCATCCGAGCGAATCGAAAGGACGATGGAGAAGATCAACGGACGCCTGCTGAACTGGGCGTCGATCCTGGAGGACACCACCCGGGAGCAGGCCGAGCGGACCGCCGCGATGCCGTTCATCTACCCGCACCTGGCCCTGATGCCCGACGCCCACCTGGGCAAGGGCGCCACCGTCGGCTCGGTGATCCCGACCGACGGCGCGATCATCCCTGCTGCCGTGGGCGTCGACATCGGCTGCGGGATGATCGCGGTCCGCACCCAGTTCACCGCCGACGACATGGCCGGGCGCGACCTGGACGTGCTGCACGCGCAGATCTCGCGGTCCATCCCGCTGTCGGCCGGTGGCCGGAACGCCAAGATCCGGGCCACCGCGGAGCCGCGCATCGCCGAGCTGCGCGCGATGGCCGGCGCGGACCAGGCGGACGCCGCGGTGGCGCACTGGCCGCAGCAGCTGGGGTCGCTGGGCTCGGGCAACCACTTCATCGAGGTGTCGCTCGACGCGACCGACCAGGTCTGGCTGTTCCTGCACTCCGGTTCCCGTGGGGTCGGCAACAAGCTCGCGCAGAAGCACATCCGGGTGGCACAGGAGCAGTGCCGCAGGCGCTTCGTCGAGCTGCCCGACCGAGACCTGGCCTACCTGGTCGAGGGGGAGCCGGAGTTCGACGCCTACATCGAGGCCCTGCGCTGGGCACAGCGGTTCGCCTACCTCAACCGCGAGGAGATGATGGACCGCGTCGTCGACCAGCTGGCGCGGTTCCTCGGCACCGACGTGGAGCGGGCCGAGACGGTGAACGCCCACCACAACTACACCGAGCGCGAGACCCACTTCGGACGCGAGGTGTGGCTGTCGCGGAAGGGCGCGATCTCGGCGCGGGAGGGCGAGGCCGGTCTGATCCCCGGCTCGATGGGCGCGGCGTCCTACGTCGTCGTCGGCAAGGGGAACCTGCCGTCGCTGATGTCCTCGCCGCACGGCGCGGGCCGGAACCACTCGCGGTCGAAGGCCCGCAAGCTGTTCAGCCGGGCCGACCTCGATTCGCGGATGAGCGGCATCGCGTGGGGCCACTCGGACGCGTTCCTCGACGAGCACCCCGACGCGTACAAGCCGATCGACCAGGTGATGGCCGACGCCGCCGACCTGGTCGAGGTGCGGCACACGCTGCGCCAGATCGTCAACGTCAAGGGCGACTGACCGCCGGTTCGGCGTCCCTCGGGACGCCGAACCGGTGCCTCAGCCCTGCGGGCCGGTCGCGTCGGCGATCCCCGGCTCCTTGGCGTCGGAGCCCTCCGCCGACCTGTCGCCCCCGGGAACGTGGGTGACGTCGTCGGACATGCCGCCCTGCGCCGCCCGCGGGGACTGCTCCGGAGCCGCCCCCACCTGGTCGTTGTCGGGGTGTTCGCCGGGCAGCCCCTCGCCGTCCGGGCGCTGGTTCGTACCGCCGTACGGGCGGCCGGTTTCGGTCATCACTGCACTCCCTCGTCGGAGTCCCGTCTGACCCGAGAGGTGTAGCCACGGAGCGGCCCGGCGTAACCCGATACCAGGCGCCCGGGTCTCAGGTCCGGGCGATGCCCAGCAGGGTGACGTCGTCCGTCGTCGGCGGGTCCAGCGCCGCCAGGACGGCGTCCAGGAGGGTCTGCGGCTCGGCCGGCGCGGTACCGACTGCCTCCCGGAGACACTCGAGCCCCGACTCCAGCCCACCCCGGCCCCGCTCCACGAGACCGTCGCTGAACAGCAGCAGGCGGTCCTCCCCCGAGAGGCGGATTCGCGTCTCCCGGTACCCCGCGGCATCGAGGAGGCCGAGGGCCGGCCCGCGCCCGTCGGACAGGAACTCCGCACCGGACGCCGTCGCGTGCAGCACCGGCAGGTGGCCTGCGTTGGCGACGACGACCTCGCCGCTCGACGGGTCGAGCTCGACGACGACCGCGGTGGCCATCTCGCCGGGCAGCAGCGCGGCGATGACCTCGTTGAGCCCGTCGAGCGCCGCACCCGGGCCGGACGCCCGCAGCAGGTGGGCGCGCAACGCGTGCCGGAGCTGCGCGGTGATCGCGGCGGCGGCCAGGCCGTGGCCGGCGACGTCGCCGAGGACGACCGACACGGTGCCTCCGGGCAGCGGCACCAGGTCGTACCAGTCCCCACCGACCACGTCCTCGGCGCTGGGCCGGTAGCGGGCGGCCATCGCGAAGCCGGGGACCTTGGGCAGCTCCGCCAGCAGCAGGGTGCGCTGCAGCGCGGTGGCCAGCCGGTTGTCCTCGGCGGCCCGGCTCAGTGCGGCGTCGGCGAGATCGGCGGCCAGCGTGCGGGCGGCGGCGACCTCGTGCTCCCGCCAGGGCTGCGCCGTCTTACGGACCGTCTCGCTCCAGGCGTCGAACGAGCGGCGCGGGCTCAGCCGCGGACCGGCATCGGTCTGCGCCGTCTTCGACGTGTACGGGTTGCCGCCCCAGGTGACCTCGCGGATCGTCTCGGGGCGGAACCAGGCCAGGAAGTCGTCCCGGCCGCCGTGCACCTCGACGGCGAGCACGCCGCTGGCGGTGTCGGCCAGGTCGGCGGCCCCGGGCACCACCTGGCTCACCGCGTCGGTCACCGGGGTCCCGGTCGCGAGCAGGGCGCGCACCAGCGGCTCGACCCGGTCGGCGGGCGGCGTCGTCCCCAGGAGCCGCAGCTGCCCGTTGAGCCGGACCGCGGCACCCGCCGCGGGCAGCAGGTCCAGGGCGGTCACCTCGCCGTCGGCGAGGGCGGCGGACAGCTCCCGCGGCGTGCGGCCGACGACGGCCGCCAGCTGCGCCTGGCGGGTGGCCACCTCGACGACACCGGCCTGCTCCCCGGCCGCGACCTTGGTCGGCAGCAGCAGCGAGGCTGTGCGGCCGAGGAACTCGGCGGCGACCCGGTCGGCGTAGGACGGGCGATGTGCGCCGGCGTAGTGATGGCAGGCGACGAGGCCCCAGAGCTGCCCGCCGTCGATCAGCGAGATGGACATCGAGGCGGCGACGCCCATGTTGGCCAGGTACTCCAGGTGCACCGGCGAGACGCTGCGCAGCATCGCGCCGGAGAGGTCCAGCGGGCGGCCGGTGGACGGCGGAACCGGCGGGTCGAGCGGCACGGGCCGGTAGCCGGCGTCGGGGATCAGCCGCATCCAGTTGGTGGCGTAGAGGGCGCGGGCCTGGGCCGGGATGTCGCTGGCCGGATAGCGCAGGCCGAGGAAGGGCTCGAGGTCGTCGCGGGCGGCCTCGGCGATCACCTCGCCGTTCCAGTCGGCGTCGAAGCGATAGACCATCACCCGGTCGAAGCCCGTGACGGTGCGGACGTCGCGGGCCAGGACGTCGGTCAGCTCGTCGAGCGTCGCCGTCGCCGAGAGCCGTTGCAGCACGGTCGGCAGCCGGCGGTGCCAGGCGGCACCCGCCTGCTCGGCTCCCCCGAGGGGCTCCCACTCGGTGAGCAGCAGCCCGTCGGCCCGGTGCATGACGAGGTCCACCTCGGCGCCGGACACCTGCACGCGCAACGGGTTGACCTCGGCCAGGTCGCCGTCCAGTCCGGCGCGCAGCGCGGCGAGGTCGGCCTCGCCGAGCACCCGGTCGAGGGCTTCGACCGGCCGGCCGAACAGCTCCGGGGCGTTGGCGGACGCGACGACGACGGCGAAGTCGGGTTCGGTGACGGCGAGCAGCACGCCGTGCGGCTGGACGGCGCCGGGTACGGCGATCGGCTCGTCGGCGCAGCGGAGCAGCGCCTCCTCGGGCACCCCGCCGACCCGGGCGTCGGGGGCGCTCACCGCCGGGGCGTCACGGACGGACGTCGGGCACGGCGACACCGATCGCCGCCACGGAGTCGACGATCGGCATCACCGAACCGAGCTCCAGCAGGTCGATGGTCAGCCGCACGGCCCCGTTGCGCTGCGGGGCCAGCACGTGCAGCTCCACCCCCGCGGCCGAGGCCTTGCGCGCGGCGCGGGCGAGCTCACGGGCGCCGGAGGAATCCATGAACGCCGTCTGCGTCAGGTCGACGACGAATCCGCGTGGTGCGGCGGCGAGCTGGGCGTCGACGGCGTCGGCCAGCTGCGGGGCCGTCGCCAGGTCGAGCTCTCCCCGTACCGTGAGGGCCGGACGCCCGGCGACGGTCGTCCGCTCCACGTCGAACAGCACGAAACGACTCCCTCGTCGGCGGCATCCTGCTCCCGCGAGGGTAATGGCAACGATCTCGAGGAGGTGAGCTGCCGGTGAACGTCGCTTTCAGCGTCCGCCTGCCGGTGGACGCGCACAGCGTTCCGCTGGTGCGGGGGCTCGTCCGGCAGGCGCTGCAGTACCTCGGGGTGGTGGCCTCCGGGATCGAGGAGATCCTGCTCGCGCTGTCCGAGGCGTGCGCGAACGTCGTCCAGCACGCGGGCGAGCACGAGGAGTACCAGGTCGACGTCACGATCGACGACCACGTCTGCCGGATCTCCGTGCTCGACGACGGCGACGGTTTCGACGTCGCGGCGGCCGACGCGGCTCGCCCGGGGTCACCACTGGACGGCGGCCGCGGGCTGGTCCTCATGACGGCGCTGGTCGACCGGCTGGACTTCCGGGAGACCGCGGACGGCCGGCACGGGGTACTCCTGGAGAAGCGGCTGGTCACCTCACCGCGCATGCGGCTGCTGCCGACCTGACGTCAGCTGCTGGCGTTCGCGCGCCGGCCGGCGACCAGCTCGCCGAGTGCCTTGCCCCACTGGCGGGCGCGGTCCTCCTCACCGTCGGCGAGCGGTCCCTCGGCGCCGGTCACGACGAAGTGCTCGGCCGGCGCGGCGAGCGTCGCGCCCAGCCCTCGAAGCAGCTTCTCCTCGGTCCTCGCCGCGTGGTCCAGCTTGGTGATCAGCTTCGGGTGATCCATGCGGGTGTCGAACGCGGCCGCGTTGGTGTGCTGCGGCAGCCGCACCGTGTCGAGCCACTCGTGCAGACCGAAGCTGGTGTCGGGGATCTGCGCGCCGTACTGCTCGATCGCGCCCTCGCGCGTGGACTCCCGCGGCATGCCGAAGGCATGGGTCGGGCCGCCGACGACCAGCATCCGCACCTCGGCCGAGACTTGAGCGGGCGCGTCCCGCGCCGAGACGACGTCGACCGGCAGGCGCGTGGCCAGGCCTTCGGCGATCGCCAGCGCGATCTGCTTCGCGTCGCCGAACACCGACTCGTAGACGACCAGGGCTCGGGCCATGGATCGCTCCCCTCCGCGAACTGGGCTGCCGACGGTAGAGCCGGAGGCGCCGTCGTGGGGCCTCTCGCGTCGCGACCGGACCCGTCGTCGACGATGTCTCCTCCGAGCTGCGGGGCGCCCGGGCCGACCGCCGGTCCCGGCTACGCTCCCGGCATGTCGGCGGGTGGACCGGAAGAGCTGTGGCAGCGGGCCGACCAGTTGAGGCGCGATCAGGAGTTCGCGACGGCGCGCGCAGCTGACGCCGTCCAGCAGCGTCACCTCGAGGCACGCGCGGAGGCCGCTCGTTCCGTGGCCGAAGCCCGCAGGCTGGTCGACCTCATGGTGGACGGCGTCCGAGAACGAGGCATCGCGCCCACGGAGATCATCACCGTGACGCAGAAGCACCAGCAGTTCACCGGTGCTCCGGTGCGGACCTACTACCGGCGATCGGGCGTCCGCGGCTGGCTCCTCTGCGAGCCGCGAGGGAGCTACGACTCCGACTCGGACTCCGGGAGCACGTGGACGAACGGGCTGATCGCGACCACGGCAGGCCAGGTGGTGTCCGGCACCGTGGCCGTCGGAGGCGCCCCCACGCAGGGCAGGTTCCGCCGCGCGCCGAGCAACGGCCCGTACCTCCAGGTCTGGGGCAGGGAACTGCGGTACATGGACCTGGAGCACGTCGGTCGAGCGCTGACCGAGGAACTCCTGGTCGTCGCCTTCGCCGGACTGGCCGCACGCGGCGCTGCCTGGGGCCGCCCGGGCCTGCACGGCTTCTAGGCCCGCCGCACGTCCGGAGGTGCCGGATCGTGGAGCGGTACGAAGGCTCCCGGCGCCTGTCGTCGAAGATGGCGGTGTGAGCGCCTGCCTCGACGATTCCTTTCCCGCCGCCGTCCGAGAGGCCGGGCGACGGCTGGCGGGGGTGGCCGAGCGGACCCCGCTGCAGCGCAACGCCCGCCTGTCGGGCCTCACCGGCGCCGACGTCTGGCTCAAGCGCGAGGACCTGCAGGTCGGGCGCTCCTACAAGATCCGCGGCGCCTACAACACGATCAGCCGGCTGTCGGCCGAGGCCCGGTCCGCGGGCGTCGTCTGCGCCAGCGCCGGCAACCACGGGCAGGGCGTCGCCTACGCCTGCCGGGCCCTGCAGGTGCGCGGGCGGGTGTTCGTGCCGGGGACGACGCCGCGGCAGAAGCGCGAGCGCATCGCCTCGCTGGGCGGCGACATGGTGGAGCTGGTCGTCACCGGCGACTCCTACGACGAGGCGTCGGCCGCGGCGGACGCGTCGGCGCGCATGACGGGGGCGACGCTGGTGCCGGCGTTCGACGCGCTGTCCACCGTCACCGGCCAGGCGACGGTGGCCGTGGAGATCCTCGAGCAGCTGGGCTCGGCGCCGGACGTCGTCGTCCTCCCGGTCGGTGGCGGTGGGCTGCTCGCCGGCTGCGGGACCTGGCTGCGCGCCTCCTCCCCCGGCACCCGCCTGGTCGGCGTGGAGCCGGCCGGCGCGGCGAACATGGCCGCCGCCCTGGCCGCAGGAGCGCCGGTCGAGCTGCAGGAGATCGACACGTTCGTCGACGGTGCCGCCGTCCGCCGGGCCGGGGCGGTGACGTATCCGCTGGTCCGCGACTGCGGCGCCGAGTTGCTCGCCGTGCCGGAGGGCCACATCTGCACCGAGATGCTCGACCTCTACCAGGCCGACGGGATCATCGCCGAGCCGGCGGGGGCGCTGTCGCCGGCGGCGCTGAGCGGCGGCGTGGTCACCGTGGAGCCCGGGCAGACCGTCGTCTGCCTGCTGTCGGGCGGCAACAACGACGTCAGCCGGTACGCCGAGGTGGTCGAGCGGTCGCTGGTGCACCGCGGGCTCAAGCACTACTTCCTCGTCGAGTTCCCGCAGGAGCCGGGCGCGCTGCGCCGCTTCCTCGACGAGGTGCTCGGCCCGGACGACGACATCGTGCTGTTCGAGTACATGAAGCGGGACAACCGCGAGACCGGCGCCGCGCTCACCGGCATCGAGCTGGGCAGCGCCGACGGGTTGCCCGGCCTGCTGGAGCGGATCGAGGCGAGCCCGCTGCGGATCCAGCACGTCGCCCCGGGGACGACGGCCTACCGCTTCCTGGTCTGACCCGCCCACTGCCCGAGGAACTGCGGGTCAGCCTCGCTCGTAGACATCCCGGCGGTGACCGACCTTGATGACCAGGATCAGCAACTGCCCGTCGTGGATCTCGTAGATGATCCGGAAATCCCCGGTGCGGACGCGCCATTCCCCGGCACCGCCGACCAGCTGGCGCGCAGCAGGAGGGCGGGGATCGTCCGCGAGCAGATCGATGACCGCCTGCACGCGACGCCGGCCGGCTGGATCGAGCTTCCGCAGCTGACGCATCGCGGCGGGCGCCAGGCGGACCTCGAAGGGTGTCACGCCAGGCCCAGGTCGGCCTTCGCCTGCTCCCACGGGATCGGCTCGTTCCCGGTCTCCCGGATCTCTTGCCTGGCGGCCTCGGCATCGAGAATGTCCATCATGTCTTCGGCCAGACCCTGCAGACGCTCCAGTTCGCCTGCCGAGATGACCGCGGCGACACGCCGGCCACGGCGGCTCAGGTACACCGGCTCATGCGACGAACGTGCCGTATCGATGACGGCGGCCAGATCGCGACGAGCTTCGGAAACGCTCCGGTCGACCGGCGTGGACATGTACACAATGTACATCGGCAAGGTTGGTGCCGGGCAAGACCGCCGACGTGAACGGGGCGTCTGAGTTCGTCGACCGTGGGTTCTACAGCCAGGCCGGCGGCGGCGGGACGTCGCCGGCGAGGCCCGAGGCGTCGGAGCGGGTCAGCCAGGCGGCGACCGCCGTCACCGGTCCGTCGACCCGCGTGCCGCCGCTCCCCCACGTCCGGTCGACGTCGGTGGCGACGACGGTGACGTCGGGTGCCTGGTCGCGGGCGGCGAACAAGCTCAGCACCTCGTCGACGAGCGCGGCGCAGAAGCCGGCATCGAGGTCGGCGAAGGAGAGTCCGGCGCGGAGGTCGGTGCCGTGCACCCACATCTCCTTGGCCCGCATCCACGGCACGGCGGACGCCGGCACGGTCGCCCCCTGGCCGTTGCGCACCTCCGCCGTCCAGGCCTCGACGGGCATGGTCTCGATCGCCTGGGCGAGCCGGCCGCAGGCGGCGACGTAGTCCGCACGCAGCTCCGCCGCCGGCCGGGCGGCGGTCGTCTCGATGTCGGCGTCGCGGACCGCGCGCGAGGGGTACATCGGCGTCTCGACGCCGGTGCGGGCCCAGGCCAGCAGGTTGCCCAGCGCGTCGGCGTTGCGGGCCAGGTGCGCGACGACGTGCGCGCGGGACCAGCCGGGCAGCGCCGAGTCCCCCGCCAGCTCCTCGTCGGTCATCCGGTCGACGATCCCGGCGACGGCCAGCTCGCCGTCGGCCCACCAGCGCCTCTCCGTGTCGGGGGTCGGGGTCGCGGCCATGGGCACCTGCTCGTCGGTCACGGACGCCGAATCTAGGCGCCCGACCACGATCCGGAGGCAGCGGGATCCGGCACAGCACTCGCGATCAGGAGGGTCGGCTGCTCCGGATGGGACGCAGGGGGCTCGCCCCCGTGTCGGAGCCGGTCAGGCACGCGGACCGCGCCTAGCTTCCGGGTTCTTGGCGTCTCGTTTCCGGGGGGAACCACATGGCCGATCGCTCCACTCCGACGTCGCGACAGGTGGCGCTCGGCGCCGCCTGCGCCGTGGTCCTGCTGCTGGTCGTCGCCGGTCTTGCCACCGGCGGCGTCTCCGGCGGGCTGGCCATGGCCGGACTGGCGGCGGTGTTCCTCGGCATCGGCGCCTCGATCGCGGGCCGGGCGCGCTGGGCCTTCATCTCCAGCCGACGGATCGGCGGGGTCGTCGCGGCTGCGGGTCTCGTCGCCGTGATGGTGGGCGGCGCGACGTCCACCCCCACGCGCGAGACGTCGGCCGCGTCAGAAGCCCAGGCGAGCCGGAGCACGCCGTCGGCGGGGCCGTCCGAGGAGGAGCTGGCGGAGGAAGCAGCGGAGAAGGCCGAGGCCGCACTCGCCGAGGCGGAGACGGCCGAACAGGCCGTGCCGACCGGCTCGTCAACTGGTCTGCTGAGCGACGAGGACGTCCAGGTGGCGGTGGACGGTGCCGAGCGCACGACCGCCCTGGCCGCGCTCGCCGCGGTGGAGGTCAAGGGCCGGGCGCCGCGCACCGGCTACGACCGGGACAACTTCGGCTCCGGCTGGGTCGACGTCGACCGCAACGGCTGCGACACCCGGAACGACATGCTGGCCCGCGACCTGGCGAACGAGACCTTCAAGGCCGGGACGCGCGATTGCGTCGTCCTGACCGGCACTCTGGCCGATCCGTACTCCGGCCGGTCCATCGGCTTCCAGCGTGGTCAGGGCACCAGTGACGACGTCCAGATCGACCACGTCGTCGCACTCTCCGACGCCTGGCAGAAGGGCGCCCAGGCGCTCACCACGAGCCGGCGCACGGCGTTCGCGAACGACCCGCTCAACCTCCTCGCCGTCGACGGCCCGCTCAACATGCAGAAGGGTGACGGCGACGCGGCGACCTGGCTGCCCCCGAACCACAGCTACCGATGCGCGTACGTGGCCCGGCAGGTCGCGGTCAAGGTGACCTACCAGCTCTGGATGACCCAGGCGGAGAAGAACGCCATCGCCACGGTGCTCAGCACGTGCCCCGACGAGCCGCTGCCCGGCGGCGTGGTCGCGAACGTCCCCGAGCGCGTCCAGTCGACTCCAACTCCGGCTCCCGCCCCCTCTCCCGTGCCCGCTCCAGCCCCCCGGACCGCTCCGGCGCCGGCCCCCCGACCGGTCCCCGCCCCGGCCCCGGCACCTGCACCGGCCCCGGCACCTGCGCCGGCCCCTGTTCCGGCTCCGGCACCCGGGCCCTACTACGAGAACTGCACCGCTGCGCGTAATGCCGGTGCAGCGCCCATCCGGGCCGGACAGCCCGGCTACGGCGGCCACCTCGACCGCGACGGCGACGGGATCGGCTGCGAGTAGCCGACCGGCTTCCTCCGCCGGTGGGAGCCGGGCGGACCGGCTTCGGCGCCGTCAGGACGTCCAACCGGCCGGTGCGTGTGGGTCCGGAAGGTAGGCGCAGTAGGTGCCGGTGCGGACGGTTCGGTCGAGATGCTCACCGAGCTGCGGATGGTGCGCGCCGATCCGGGCGATCGCCTGGCGGAGCGCGCGGGTGACGCCGGCGCGGGCGCGTTCGGACGCGGACCCGGCCCGTCGCGCCCGACCTCCCATGCCGAACGCGCGGGCGAGCTCTCGGACGAGGAAGTCGCGTTCGGCGTCCGCGCGCGCGGCCCGCTCGTCGTCCCCGGTGGTGCGCGCCTCCTCGATGTCCTCGTCGATCTCGGCGAGCCGCCGGCGGTAGGCCTCCTTGGCGCGGGCGTCGAGGAGCTCGCCGGCGTCGCCGAGGCCCGAGCCGGGCAGGTCGTCCGCGCCGGCGGCGGACCTCCCGCGACCCCTCTCGGCGGCCACGAGGTCGAGCACGTGGTGCTCCCGGCCCGGCTCGGCGAGCAGTCGCGCGAGGTACCGCATGCCCTGGAGGTCGCGCACGCGGACGGTGCGGCCGGCGAAGACGACCGTCCAGTAGTCGCCCTCGCGACGGAAGATCCCGGCGACCGGCGGCCCGGCCGCCTCGCCCGCGGACGACGGAGCCGCTGGTCCGGCCGCGAGACCGTCGAGGATCTCGCCGGCCGCGCGGCGCTCCAGGTCGGCCCGGTGGGCGCTGCCGCAGGCGGCATGGGCGTCGGCGAGGGCCATGCGGGACCGCGCCGCCTCGTACGGGGCGCCCACCTCGTTCCACAACCGCACCGCCTGGGCGAGGGACTCCTCCGCGCCGGCCGGGTCGCCGTTGGCGAGCCGCACCCGTCCACGGGCGAGCGCGGCGGTGGCGACCAGCGCCGTGGTCGAGAAGCGGGCGGCGATGCGCACCAGCTCGTCCGCCGCCGATCGGGCTCGGGCGAGGTGCCCGGCCGCGATCTCGATCTCGACCTGGGCCGCGAGCAGTGGGGCGCGTTGCAGGTCTGAATTCGGCGGTCGTTCCTTCGACGGCACGCCCAGCGGACGCTCGAGCGCGTCCCGCACCGAGGCGGCCGCCGTATCCGGATCCCCCTGCGCGAGCCGGACCAGTGCGAGCACCGGCTGCGGGTCCCATCCGGCGCGGTGGGCGGCCAGCGCGGCATCCTCCGCCCCCGCGACGTCCCCCTTGTGCAGGCGGATCCGCCCCAGCTCGGTCAGCGGCCACCCGAGCTCGCGGCGCAGATAGGGACGCAGCTCCTCGCACGCCAGCAGTGCCTGGCTCTCCGCCTCGGTGCACGAGCCGCGCAGCCGGAGGATCTCGGCGCGGTGCACCCGGCAGCGCCCGTGCAGGCTGCCGATCGCGTTGGTCTCGCACCAACGCTCCATCGCCTCGGTCCACTGCTCGGCGACGTCGTACTGGGCGAGCCCCTGCAGCGCGCAGACCAGCTCGCAGAAGACGACCCCGGTGGAGAGCGGGTCGAGGTCGCCGGAGACGGTCGCCACGCCCGCCTGGTCGAGCAGGTCGAGACCGGTCCGGACGTCGCCGTCGAGAATCAGCAGCCGGGCCTCGGCGACCCGTCCGATGGCCGCGGCGGCGGGGTCGCACGTCGACCCCACTTCGACGGCCGCTTCCGCCCACGGGCGGGCGGCGGCGAGGTCGCCGGCCAGGATCCGCTCGTAGGCGCGGACGACGGCGAACCACGCGTGCGCCGGGGTCTCGCCGGCGCCGAGGAGCCGCTCCGCCCGGGCCAGCCAGCCGCGCACGGGTGCCATGAGGGCGGTGTCGAAGAGCAGGTGCAGCGCGACGCGCACCGCTGCTCCCCCGGCCCCGAGCCGGTCGCCGGCATGCATGCACCCGGCGTGCACCCGTTCCCACGTCTCGATGGTCACGTCGAGCTGGCCGGCCGCGTAGGCGGTCTCGGCGAGCATCGGCATCTCTCCGGGTGCCAGCAGACCGTCGGCGTCGGCACCCGCGAGGAGGTCGAAAGCCTCCTGCCAGCCGCCGCGGGCCGCTGCGGACCGTGCGAGCTCGACGGGACCGGCGCTCTCGCTCATCGCATCGCCTCTGTCCGTGGCCGATGGCACGCGTCGCCTCGACCGTAACCGCGCCGGTTACCGCCGTACCCGTCTCGCTTCCGCATTCCTGGTGGGGGCCCAGACGACCCCTGACGCATCGAGACCCCGAGGAGAAGTTATGGACATCGCCACGGTCGACGGCGTGGACCTGGAGTACGAGATGGTCGGTTCGGGCGAGCCCGTGCTGCTCATCAGCCCGGTGCTGGCCGACGGGTTCGTCCCGCTCCTGGCCGCACCCGAGCTGGCCGACCGCTATCGGCTGATCCGCTACCACAAGCGGGGTTGGGCCGGCAGCACGCACACGGGCGCGCAGGTGACCGTCGAGGACCACGCGGCCGACGCCGCGGCGCTGCTCGAATACCTGGGCGTGCAGCGGGCGCATGTGGCCGGCCACTCCAGCGGCGCGGCCGTCGCCGCCCAGCTGGCGCTCGACCACCCCGACACCGTCCGGACGCTGACCCTGCTGGAGCTGTCGCTCCTTTCCGTGCCCAGCGGCGCGGCCTTCTTCGAGCAGGCCGGGCCGGCGTTCGAGGCCTACGGCAATGGTGACCACGAGGGTGCGATCGCCCGCTTCATGAGCGTTGTGGGCGGCGCCGACTGGGCGACCTGCCGGGCGCTGCTCGACGAGCGGCTGCCGGGCTCGGTGGCGCAGGCGGTCAAGGACGCCGACACCTTCTTCGGCGTCGAGCTGCCGGGGCTGGGCGCATGGACGTTCGGTGCCGAGCAGGCCGCCGCCATCAGCTGCCCGGTGCTGTCGGTGCTCGGTGCGGAGACCCAGCCGCTGTGGGTGGAGGTCGCCGCCTTCCTTCGCTCGTCGGTGCCACACATCGACGAGGTCACCATCGACGGCGTCGGCCACCTGCTGCACATCCAGCGAGCGGAACCGGTGGCCCGTGCCATGGCCGAATTCATGAGCCGCCACGGCTGACGGCAGCGATTCCGCGGCGCTCAGGCAGTCATGAAGCCGCTCTCGTAGGCGGCGATGACGGCCTGGGTGCGGTCCCGGGCACCTAGCTTGAGCAGCACGCTGCTGACGTGGGTCTTCACCGTCTCCCGGCTGAGGTACAGCTGCGCGGCGATCTCGGCGTTCGACAGCCCACCGGCCACCAGCCGCAGCACGTCGGCCTCGCGGCCGGTCAGCTCCGGCAGCGCGGCCGGCCCCCGCGCGCGGGAGGGCGCGTGCGAGGCGATGAGCCGGCGGGTGAGGTCCGGCAGCACCAGCGAGGTCCCCCGTGCGACGACCCGGATCGCGTCGACGAGCTCGTCCGGATCGGACCGCTTCAGCGCGAAACCGCTCGCCCCGGCCTGCAGCGAGCGGAACAGGTAGTCGTCGTCCTCGAAGGTGGTCAGCACCAGCACGCGCGGGCGCTGCGGGTCGCGCGCCACCAGCTCGGCGGTCGCCGCGATGCCGTCCATGTCGGGCATCCGGACGTCCATGAGGACGACGTCCGGGTCGGTCCGGGCGGCGGCGTCGAGCGCCTCCCGGCCGGTGCCCGCGTCGCCGACGACGGTCAGGTCGGGCTCGCTCTCCAGGATCACCCGCAGCCCCGATCGGACGAGCACGTCGTCGTCCACGAGCAGGAGCCGCAGGCTCACGCGGCACCGGACAGGGGCAGGGTGACGCACAGCTCGAAGCCGCCGGAGGGCGAGGGCTCGGCGCTGAGCGTGCCGCCGGCGGCTGCCGTCCGCTCGCGGAGGCCGGCCAGCCCGCGCCCGCCACCGGGACCGGGGCGGCTGTCGAGCTGGGACGCGCGCTCGTTGCACACGCGGGCGACGAGGGTGTCCCCGCTGCGGACGACCTGGGCGACGGTGAGCGGTGTTCCGGCGTGCCGCAGCACGTTCGTCGTCCCCTCCTGGACCACGCGGTACGCGAGCTCCTGCACTCCGACGGGCACGTCGTCGACGTCGCCGTCCACCACGAGGGCGACCGGGAGACCGCCGTCGCGGAGGCCGGCGAGCAGGTCGTCGAGGTCGGCGAGCGAGGGCGCCGCGAACGGGGCGGGGTCACGGCCACCGTCCTCGGCGCGCAGCACGATGAGCACCCGGTCGAGCTCGGCGAGCGCGGTGCGGGTGTTGGTCTCGATGTGCCCGAGGGCCTGGCGGGCGAAGTCCGGCTGCAGCGGCCGGTCGTCCGTCGGGGTCAGCGTGCGGCGCGCGGCGGTGGCCTGCAGCAGGCTGGCGGTGAGCGCGTGTCCGATGGTGTCGTGCAGGTCGCGGGCGAGTCTGGTGCGGTCGGTCAGCCGGCGGGTGCTCTGCTGCAGCGCGGCGATCCGCTGCTCGGGGGCGGTGCCCAGCAGCCGCGGCGCCACCGATCCGGCCAGCCGCACCAGCAGGTCGAGCACGGCGAGGGTCAGGACGACGACGGCGGTCATGAGCGCCAGCAGCGGCAGCGCGGTGAGCGGGTTCCACTCGTGGCTCCACTCGGTGCTCCAGCCGAGTCCGACGAAGGCGGCGGTGCCGAAGGTGAGGGTGGCGAACGTGGCCACGCCCATCAGCACTCGCACACCCAGCCAGCCGAAGGCCCGCCAGGTGTCGGCCGCGAAGACCAGCCGCCGCAGCCTGCGGACGACGCCGCGCTGGTCGCGCACCCGCTCGCCGTCCGGGATGTCGACGCCGAGCAGGGCGCGGGCCAGCCGGCGCTCGACCCCGGCGAGCCCGCGGGTCACCGCCAGCACGAGCAGGATGAGCAGCACGCCCACGCCGTAGACGAGGGCGACCACCGAACCGACCAGCCCGGCGTAGAGCGCGAGGTACAGCGCGCCGAGCGGCAGGCTCGCCAGCGCGTACAGGGCGCGGCCGGGCCAGCCCGGGCGGGCCGCGGCGAGCAGCGCCCGCACCCGCGCCGCGAGCTCGGCCGGGCGGCGCGGCGACGTCGTCGATGGCATGGCTCGATCCTGGCCGAACGGGCGGCCGGGCGATTCCCCCGCGAGCGCACGTTCCCCCTCCCCCGCGCGGGGGACCCAGGTCGGCGCTGCGGGGTGATCCGTCGGGGTCTCCCGGCCCGACACGCTTCGTGTCATGACTGCATTCCCTCTCGACGGGCCGGGCGCATGATCCAGGTGCGCGGTCTGGCCAAGCAGTACGGCGCCGTTCGCGCCGTCGACGACCTGACCTTCGACGTCGCGCCGGGCAAGGTGACCGGCTTCCTCGGTCCCAACGGCGCGGGCAAGTCGACCACGATGCGCATGATCCTCGGTCTCGACCGGCCCACCGCCGGCTCCGCGCTGGTGGCGGGCCGACCGTTCGCCGAGCTGGCGGAGCCGCTGCGGGCCGCCGGTGCGCTGCTCGACGCCGGAGCCGTGCACCCCGGGCGCAGCGGACGCGACCACCTGCGGGTCGCCGCCCGCACGCACGGCATCCCGATGCGCCGGGTGGATGACGTCGTCGACCAGGTGGGGCTCGGTCCCGCGGCCCGGCGGCGGGTGCGCGGCTACTCCCTCGGCATGCGCCAGCGGCTGGGCATCGCGACCGCGCTGCTCGGCAACCCCGCTGTCCTCCTGTTCGACGAGCCGATGAACGGCCTGGACCTCGACGGCGTCCGGTGGGTCCGGCGCCTGGTACGCGGGCTGGCCGACGAGGGGCGCACGGTGCTGCTGTCGAGCCACCTCATGAGCGAGATGGAGCAGACCGCCGACCACCTGGTGATCATCGGTCGTGGCCGGCTGATCGCCGACGCCTCTGTGCAGGAGGTGATGCGCGGGGACGGCGCGCGCCGGCAGGTGCGGGTGCGGACGCCGTCCCCCGACGACCTGGCCGGCGCGCTGCTGCGCCGGCGGCTGGCGGTGCACCCGACCGACGACGGCGACCTGCTGGTCGAGGGCGTGTCGGCCGAGACCGTCGGCGACGTGGCACTCGAGGTGGGCGTCGCGGTACACCGGCTGGCCGAGGAGCAGTCTTCGCTGGAGCAGGTCTACCTCGACCTCACCGGCGACAGCGTGCAGTACCGCATGGCGGGCACGCCCGAGCCGGCCGAACTGGTGCGGCGATGACCGCCGTGGCTGTGCCCGTCGCGGAGCCCGGCACGCTCACCGTGTTCGGGCGTGCCGCGGCCGCCGAGTGGCTGCGGCTGCGCACCGTGCGGACGACGTGGTGGTGCCTGCTGGCCGCCGCCGTGACCATCGTCGGCATCGCCGCGACGGCCGCGTTCGACATGTCGCAGGGATCGGACGGGTTGGCGTCCGGCGAGCCGGTGACGATCGCCGGGGAGTTCGGCGTGCTGCTGGGCCAGTTCGCGCTGCTGGTGCTGGCTCTGCTGGCGGTCACGCAGGAGTACGCCAGCGGCTCGATCGGCCCGACGCTGCAGTGGACCCCGCGCCGCGGGGTGCTGCTGGCCGCGCGGGTCACCGTGCCGGTCGCCGTCGCTACGGGAGCCGGGGTGCTGCTGGCGCTGGTCGCCGATGTCGCCGCCTGGGTCATCGCGCCGGACCTGACGCTGTCCTTCCCCGACCTGGCCGACAGCCTCGGCCGGATCGCCGCGGTACTGGTCGCCGGAGGCGTGCTGGCCGTCGGCGTCGGCCTGCTGCTGCGCAGCACGGCCGGCGCGCTGGCGACGGTCTTCCTGCTGCAGCTCGTGCTGCCGTTCCTGCTGCCGGCGTTCGGTGTGGCGTGGATGGCCGATCTCGGTGAGCTGCTGCCGGGCTCCGGCGCGATCTGGACGCTGCTCGGGGAGCCCGACATGTCGGCCGCCCGGGCGACGGCGCTGCTGGTCGGCTGGTCCGGGGCTGCGCTGGCGGCGGGCGGCTGGTCGCTGCTGCGCCGCGACGCGGGATGATCCGCTACTCCAGGACCCGGATCGGATCGCCGGTCATCCAGGCGGCGACGTCCTCGACCGCGTCGCGGTAGTAGATCTCGTAGCCACCGCGGGTGACGTAGCCCAGGTGCGGGGTGAGGACGGCGCGGCGCAGCTCCCGCAGCGGATGGTCACGTGGCAGCGGCTCCTGGTCGTAGACGTCGATGCCGGCACCGGCGATCCGGCCGTCGCGGAGGACGTCGATCAGGGCCGCCTCGTCGACGATCGGCCCGCGGCTGGTGTTGACGAAGACGGCGGTGTGCTTCATCAGGCCGAGATCGTCGGCGGTGATGATGCCGCGGGTCCGCTTGGACCACAGCAGGTGGATGGTGACGACGTCGGCGGTGGCGAACAGCTCGTCCTTCTCGACCCGCCGGGCACCCACCTCGGCGGCGCGCTCGTCGGTGAGGTTCTGGCTCCAGGCGACGACGTCCATGCCGAAGGCGGCGCCGATGCGGGCTACCTGCGAACCCATCCGGCCGAGCCCGACGACGCCGAGCGTGCCGTCGGCGAGGTCGCCGCCGATGGTCTGCTGCCAGCCGCCGGCGCGCATGACGGCGTCCTCCCGCGGGATGTTGCGCAGGGTGGCGAGGATCAGTGCCCACGTCATCTCGGCGGTGGACGTCTCCTTCGAGCCGGTTCCGCAGACGGTGATGCCCCGTTCCTGCGCCGCTGCGACGTCGATGGCCTTGTTCCGCATGCCGGTGGTAACCAGCAGCTTCAGGTTCGGCAGCCGCTCGAGGACCTCCCGCGGGAATCGCGTGCGCTCCCGCATCGCGACGACGACGTCGAAGGGCTGCAGACGCGCGACCAGCGCATCGGGGTCGCCGACCCAGTCGTGGAACTCCACGACCTCGGCCGGCTCCGGGAGCCGCGACCAGTCGGAGAAGTCGGCGGCGACGGACTGGTAGTCGTCGAGGACGGCGATGCGGTGCACGCCCACGGTCTACTACAGATACCGGTCATGAGGTACCGACGGCCCGCACGCCAGATGCGTGCGGGCCGTCGTGTGCCACGTCTAGAGATTGCCGGTGTTCGGCGGGCCGGACGAGTTGGGCGACGTACCGCTGCCGGGCACGCCGCCGCCCTCGTCGGACATCCCGCCCTTCGCCGCGCGTGGCGACTGCTCCGGCGCAGCCCTGACCTCGTCGTCCTCCGGCACTTCGCCGGGAAGCCCGTCGTCCTTCGTCGGATCGTTCGCGCCGCCGTAAGGGCGGCCGGTCATCGAGCCTTCGCTCATCGGAGCACTTCTCCCGCGGGTCGATCGGTGTCCTGCGGCCGGCTGGTCAGTGCCGCTCGGTGCCGCCCTTGCGCTTGTCGGTGAAGCTGGACAGGGCGTCCTTGATCTTGCGCTGGTTCTGCGGCTTGCGGGCCTCGTCCACGACCTTCTTGGCCATGCCTGTCTTGGCGATCTTGCTGAGCATTCCCATGCAGTGCCCGGTGCCCGTTCGGGCGCATGCCCAAGCCTCGGCGGCCCGGGTCGTCACGCGAGCGTCATGCACGGATCAGGCCCGTCGGGGGACGTCGTTCTCCGAGTCCGGGCCGCTGCCCGGGTCGCGGGCCAGCAGGTAGGTGGCGACGCCGAGCACGAGTCCGGCCACCGCGGACAGCGCGACGATGACCGGGGTGCCGATGTCGCCGAGGACGGCGGTCAGCAGGTCGCGGGAGCGGGACGTGGGGTCGGCCAGGACGACACCGACGAACACCGCGACGAGCAGTCCGGCACCGGCGGCGGCGATGTGGGCGAGCCGGCCGGTGAAACCCATGCGGTCGCTCACGCTGCGGGCTGCCTTGACGATGCGTCCCGCGCGAAGGATGCGCAGCGCACCCACCGTGCGGACCAGCCGCAGGATCTGCGCCGGGCCGAGAGCGAACACGACGGCGACGATCACCGCGAGGGTGAGCGCGATCAGCCCGAGGTGGCCGCGGATCCAGGCGCGCTTGTTCCCGGCGACGACCAGCAGGATGACGGTCTCGGCGACGAGGACCGCGCCGCTGACGATGTCGACGACGTGTCCCGCGGTCCGGAGCGTGCCCTCCGCGACGGTGAGGAACATGGCCGGGATCGACGCGAGCGCGGCGACGAGGACGGGCAGGGCGAGCCGCTCCTGCCAGCGCTCCTCCTGCGTCTTCACTCCCGGCACGCTAATGCCGGCCCCGTGCCGACACTGCCGGGGCCTTGCCGGGTCAGCCCTGCCCGATGGCTGCCGACGGACTCGGGCTCCCACCATCGGGGTAGGGGGCCAGCATGGCAGTGCGCAATGCGGCGGTCGCGGCCGGGAATCAGTGGCGGGACCCGGACGACAGCATCCGTTACCCCGCCGGTGAGGTGCACGCCTGGGAGCGCGGGCGCAACGAGACGGTCTGCGGGCTCTCGCTGAGCAGGTCGCGGCTGGCCCGCTTCCCGCACGTCAGCTGGGCGGATGTCCAACCGGAGTCGGGTCGGCACGCGGAAGAGGTCGCGGACGTGTGCCGCCGATGCCGGGCGGGGCTGGGTGCCCGCCGGGACGAGCGCGGCTGGACCCGAACCAACCCCCGCCCCTGACCACCGCCGGCACGGCAGCGCCCCCTCACCCGGGATCCGGTGAGGGGGCGCTGTCGTGCGTGCGGGGTCAGTAGCCGCGGGTGCGGCGGTTGCCACCCTTGTTGTTCTTGTTCTGGAAATCCGAGATGAACTTCTTGATCTTCGCCTGGTTGTGCGGCTTCTTGGCCTCCTGGATGACCTTCGCCGCGACACCGGACGCGATGAGCTTCCTGATCATGCCTGCCATGTTCGCCTCCTCGTTGTTGACTGCTGTCCCCGGTGCCCCGAGGAACGGCCGACCAACCGTGGACGTGCCCTTCGCACTCGATCGGGCGGTGGCCCCGAAGCTATCCACCCGCCCGTCGTCGTAGCGCACGACCATGGTCATCGTCGGCCACCGGAGCACGCCCGGAGGACGACGGTCGACGCGCCCGTCATCCGATCGACGCACGGCGGCCATCGGGCACGTGATCGACGACGGTGTGTGCCGCCACGCCGCCGCGGCGGAAGTAAGCGGTCGATCGCGTTCCGTGTCGAATGCCGCCGCCGGCCGTCAAGGCCCGTCGCGTCGACGGAGGTCGGTTCGCGAGTTGCGCATCGAGGTCTCCCCGGGCGACGACCGCTCCCGGCCGCGTCGTCGCGATTCCGTCGCTTTGTGACGTCTCGATGACGGACCTAGCGTCGTCGCCGTCCGGCCGAGGCCCCGTCGTCACCGCACTGGTGACACCCGTCCGGGCACCGCCGAACCGGGCACCGGATCCATCCGGCGCCCGGACCGGGGACCCACCGCAGTCCTTGGGGTGAAGCGCGACCGGCCCCGCCGGTCGCGCCGGGCGATCTCCCCGCCCGAACCCGTCAGCTAACTCGGTAGGCGGTTGATGGAGAACAGGAGAACCCGTCGTCCATGACGACCATCCGCACGTCCACGATCACCCGCCGCTCCTTCCGCGGGGCGGCGCTCGCCCTCTTCACGGGCGCGGGGCTCGCGCTCACTCCCCTCACCGCCTCGGCGGACGCGGGCACCCCCACCGTCGCCGCATCGGCGCCGGTGGCTGCCGCCCCGGTGGCGGCGCCGACCCACGCCGCACAGGTCGCCGTCGACACGGCGCTGGCCCAGCAGGGCAAGCCGTACGCGTGGGGCGGCACCGGCCCGGACGCCTACGACTGCTCGGGGCTCACCTACTCGGCGTACCAGGCGGCCGGCGTGTCCATCCCGCGGACCTCGCGGGCGCAGTCGACGGCGGGGGTCTACGTGGACCGGGCGAACCTGCAGCCCGGTGACCTGATCTTCTTCTACGACCCGGTCGGCCACGTCGGCATGTACATCGGCAACGGGCAGATGGTGCACTCCTCGACCTACGGGAACCCGGTCTCGGTCGTGCCGGTCGACTCGATGTGGGGCTACAACACCGCTCGCCGCGTCGTCTGACCTGGTCTCTGCGCGGTGCCCCGGTCGTCCGCGTGCGGCCGGGGCACCGACGTCCTACACGAGGCGGAGCGTCGCGCGCTTGAGCCGGATGATCAGCCGCATGGCACCGGAGCGGGCCAGCTCCCGCTGCCGTTCCTGCAGCTGGCTTCCGAGCTCCTCGAGGCGGTCAGCGCCGAGGGCCTGCGCCTGCGGGAACATCCGCTCCTCTTCCTCCATGGTGTGGTGGCGGAGGGTCGACTCGAGCATGCGGACCTCGGGAACGAACTCGGGGTCGTCGGGGGCGGTCCGCATGACGGTGGCCAGCTGGTCGTCGATCTGCCGGTGCTCGGCATGGGCGAGCGACAGCAACGGGGAGACGTCGCGGACGGCCGGGTAGAACAGCTCGTCCTCGATCTGGGTGTGGATCTCCAGTTCGCGCAGGAGCCGGTCGCGGAGCTCCTCCCTCCGGCCGGTCTCCGCGTCGGTGGTCCGGGTGAGGTCGCGGAGCAGTCCCCGCAGCATGTCGTGGTGGGCGATCAGCACCTCGTCGGCCTTCATCGCGATGCCTCCTCGACGGACGTGATCGCGGTGGGTGTGCGCCAGCGCGCCCGGCGGCGCACCTCGACCCGGCCGTCGCGGGTCCGCGTCTCGTAGCAGGGCAGCGGGGCGGTGGACGGTCCCTGTGCGGGCTCGCCGGTGTCGAGGTGGAAGCGCGAGCCGTGCCACGGGCAGACCAGCTCCCCGCGGTGCAGCCACCCCTCCCCCAGCGGGCCGCCCATGTGCGGACAGCGGCCACCGACAGCGCGCACCGCGCCGTCGGTGGCGACGAGCACCAGGGGCACGCCGTCGACGTCGACGCCGACCGGCTGCCCGTCGACGAGCTCGGACTCGTCGGCGACGGGGACGAAGCGGCGGGGTTCGTTGCTGCGGTCGGAGTGGTCGGTGTCGAGCCGGTAGCGGTAGGAGAGCACGCCGCCGAGGTAGGCGCTGGCCAGGGTGATGGCGTAGCCGGCGGCGGCGCTGGCGCGGGCGCGGGCGGCGCGTCCGAGCTTCCGGTCGCTGAGCGACCAGGTGTAGAGCGCGAGGGCGGTGCCGTTCATGGCGCCGTGCACGAGGCCGACCCGGCGGCCCTATTCGTGCGCGTGCTGCCAGTCGGTGAGGCCGGTGGCGGCCGACGCGACCGCTCCCCCGACCCCGAGCTTGACGACCGTGCGGGCGGCCTGGCCGGCACCGGGGCCGCCGCGGCCGGTGGCGTCGAGGCCGTCGAGCACGAGGGCCGCGCCCCACGCCCCGATCGGCACGGTGACCAGTGCGGGGTGGATCGGGTGGCCGAACCAGACGCCGTGCAGCAGGTCCTGGAGGCGGCGGGCGTGGCGGCCGGTGAGCAGGAAGGTCAGCGAGATGCCGTGCTCGATCTGGTAGCTGGGGGCGTCGAGCAGCTGCCATCGCTCGACGGTCCGGACGGCCCGTCCGAGCCCGCTCCGGACGCTCACCGGCTCGTCTCCTGGTGATCCATTTGGGGCCACTGCCCGGGTGACGCGCATCGAAACGATGTGACGTGCTCGGCCGATCCGTCACCGCTCAGAGCCAATCGACGGCGCCCTGGTCGTTCTGCGTCTCGAGCCAGGTGGCGAGCGCGGCCCGAAGCCGGGGAAGACCTGCCCGCGTACGCGGCCAGCGACGGGCGTTGACGAGCAACAGACCGGCGTGTGCGGTCGCATCCAGCGGGGCGTAGTCGACGACGTTCTCGGTGACGACGACGCGATCCTCCGCGCGCGCCCGCCCTGCCACCTCGGCATCCGGCTGACCGACCAGCTCGGGCAGCTCGACGACCGCGACCACGTCATGGCCACCGTCTCGCAGCTGCTCGGCCAGCCGGCCCGGGTACATCTCGTCGAGCAGCAGCCTCACCGGGAACGGCCGGAGAGGATCTCCTGCTGGCGCCGCCAGGACGCCTCCCGCTCGTCGGCCGTGCGCTGGTTCGTCGCGATGCGGGAATCGATCTCCTCGGGGTGATCGGCGTAGTAGGCGATCGCGGCCCGCACCTGGCCAGGCGTGATCGAGCTCGCGTGCACCACCCGGTCCACCACTTCCCGCTCGTCCGACTCGTCCTCCTGAACGGTGCGCAGCGTGCGGATGACCTCGTCGACATCCGGCCCACCGATCAGCCCTGCCCGACGGCCACTGGGGCCGTCGCGGAACGTGATGCCGGGGTGCGCCTCCCGACGGAGAGCCTCGTCCAGCAGCCGTTCCATCACCGAGGCCACCGACGCACCTCGCCCGGTGGCGAACTGGTTGAGCCGGCGCAGGACCTCGTCGGACAGCCGGACGGAACGCGGACTAGTCATGGCTACAGTGTAGCTATCTGTCGCTGCACAGGTCGACGCCGAGGGATGCCCGTAACGTCCCGCCCCATGGCAGAGCGAGCGTTCCGGACGGTGCTGGAAGGTGGTTCGTACTTCGAGGGCCCCCGGTGGCACGACGGCGCCTGGTGGGCGTCGGACTTCTACCGGCACACGGTCAGCCGGGTGGCGCCCGAGGGCGGCGAGACCGTCGTCCTGGAGGTGGGGAACCAGCCCTCGGGGCTGGGTTGGCTGCCCGACGGCTCACTGCTCGTCGTGTCGATGAAGGACCACCGCCTGCTGCGGGTCTCCGACGGTGAGGTGTCGACCCACGCCGACCTGTCCGCCGTCTGCACCGGGCTGATGAACGACATGGTGGTCGACGCGTCCGGCCGCGCCTTCGTCGGCGACTTCGGCTTCGACCTCATGGGCGGTGGAGCGCCGAACCCGGCTTCGCTGAAGCGGGTGGACCCCGACGGGACCGTGACCGTGGTGGCCGAGGACTTGAAGTTCCCGAACGGCTCGGTGATCACGCCGGACGGCGGAACGCTGATCGTCGGCGAGACGTGGGGCAACCGCTTCACCGCGTTCGACATCGCCGCGGACGGGGCGCTGACCAACCGGCGCGTGTGGGCGGAACTGGGCCCCGTGCCGCAGGGGAACTCGGTCCAGGAACTCATCGGGCAGGTCGTGGTCGCCCCCGACGGCTGCACGCTCGACGCCGAGGGCCACGTCTGGGTCGCCGATGGGCTGAACTCCCGGGTCGTGCGGGTCGCGGAGGGCGGCGCGATCCTCGACGAGATCGCCGCGCCGGACGGGATGGGCGTCTTCGCCTGCGCCCTCGGAGGGGACGACGGCCGGGAGCTTCTCCTGTGCTGCGCGCCCGACTTCTACGAGCACACGCGCGCGCCGGTGCGCGAGGCGGTGCTGGTGTCGACCGAGGTCGCCGTCCCGCACGCCGGCCGGCCGTGACGCGCCCGGGAGCCGAACTCGCCGCGATCTTCGGCGCGGAGCCGGTCGTGGAGCGGATCGGCTCGGGCTTCCGCTTCACCGAGGGCCCGGTCTGGAACCCGGCGGAGGGCGCCCTCTACTTCAGCGACATGCCGGGCGACGTCCGGCGCCGGTGGACCGAGGACGACGGGGTGAGCGAGGTCCGGCGCCCCAGCAACAAGGGCAACGGGATGGCCTACGACGCCCGCGGCGCGCTGCTCGTGTGCGAGCACTCGACGAGCCGGGTGGTGCGCGAGGAGCCGGACGGGTCGACCACCGTCCTCGCCTCGCACTGGGAGGGCAGGGAGCTCAACAGCCCGAACGACGTCATCGTCACGCTGTCCGGCGACGTCTACTTCACCGACCCCACGTACGGCCGCACCGCGGGGTTCGGCGTCGAGCGGAAGCAGGAACTGGACTTCCAGGGCGTCTACCAGATCCCCGCGGGGACCGACCGGCTGGAACTCGTGGCCGCCGACTTCGAGCAGCCCAACGGCCTGTGCATGTCGCCGGACGAGTCGGTCCTCTACGTGAACGACACCGCCCGGGCGCACATCCGCGCGTTCCGCATGGGACCCGTCGGACCGGAGTCGCGCGGCCCGGTGCTGGCCGAGGGGCTGGGAGGCGGGGACGACGGCGTCGCCGACGGGATGAAGACCGACTCCGCCGGCAACATCTACGTGACCGGCCCGGGCGGGGTATGGGCGCTCGACCCGTCCGGCGCGCATCTCGGCACGCTGGGGGTGCCGGAGGTGGTCGGGAACCTCAACTGGGGCGGGCCCGGCTGGTCGACGCTGTTCCTGACCGCCTCCACGTCGCTGTACCGCGTGCGGACGAACGCCGTCGGCGCGCCGGTGCCGAACATGCGCCGCGCCTGACCGGCAGCCGACGGCCGACTCATCACGCGGCGGCCCGCCGCCGTACCCGATTACGCATGCGACGGGTGGCCGCCCCCGGGTCGAAGTCGTCGGGGTAGAACGGACCCCCGAGCCAACCGGTGACGTCGGCGTGGTCGGGATGCCGGGGATCGGCGAGGACCGTCAGCATCTCGGCGTAGCCGGGCGGGCCCCCGCAATCCTCGGGCGGACAGGCACGGGCGCCGTCGACACAGGCCGGGGCCTCCGCGGTACGGCGGCCCTCGACGCGCACGTCGTGCTCCCAGCCGTCGCCGAAGTCGTAGTCGTAGCGGAACACCGTGCCGTCCGGCATCGAGCCGACGATGACCGCGCGGGGATCGCCGAGATCGTCCATGTCCTCGACGTCGCCGTAGCGCACGCCGTCCACCTCGAACAGCCACAGATGGGCGTCCTGCCAGCCCATGGCGGCCTGGAGCAGTCCGTGCAGGTCGCGCAGCGTCGTCCGCTCGGGGACGACGAGACGGCGCCACACCGGCGGGTCGACGTCCGCGAGGGTGACGGTGAGCTCGACGGCCGGCACCGACCTGGCCGGAGCCGGCGGCTCCTCGTGCAGCAGGGCCGCGCGCGCGAGGGCGATCGCGGACGGCGTCGGCGGCCGGTCGCGGTCCCGCCACGTACCGAGGACGCCGAGCCGGTCGAAGACCGTCCACGTGGTGTCCCGGACGGCGAGGAAGGCCGTGCGACGGTCGAGCGGCTTCCCCGTCTCGCCGGACTCCCACCCGAGCGCGTTCATGCCCACCGCGACGACCTCCTCGGGGTGCGGGCGGCCGGCGGCGACCCCGAGCAGCCAGAGCAACCCGGCGATGCGATCGGCCTCGCCGCGACCGAGGGGCAGCCGTGCGCCGAGGTGCCGCCACAGGCCGACGGGATCGTCGGCGAGCCGCCGGCCGGCCGTGGTGGGGCGCAGCTCCTTGCGGTGGACGCGGACCAGTCCGAGCCGGCGGGCGGTGTCGCGCAGCTCGGCGACGGGCCGGGTGATGTCCTCCCGGTTGCCCGTGCCGATCCAGTCGGCATCCCAGCCGAGTGCACGCATCGTCTCGACGACGAGCGCCGGGGGCAGGTAGCCGGCGCCGGTGAGCTTCACGCCGTCGCCGAGCCGGGCGAGGAACCAGCGGTAGGGCTCGACCACGTCGGGCTCCGGTGCGGGTGGTTCGGCGTCGAGGTCGGCGGACTCGACGATGCGGAGGAGCTCGGGGCGGCGTGAGCGGCGCAGCGCGTCGAGCAGTTCGACGAGGTCGGGGCCCATGCCGCCCGAGCCTGCCAGGTCGGGGGCAGACTCCAGGACGTCGGAGTCAACGGCATGGAGGCGGGCATGGGTCGGCGGCGCACGCCGAGGAAGTACCCGTACGACTACACCGACGGAGACGACCGCCGGTTCGCCGACAGCGGCCTCGGCGGCACGCTGCGGGTGCTGCATGGCCCCCGCCGGGGCACGGGCGCCACCGACGGTGTGGTCTGCCGGGTGGACGTTCTCGCTGCGGACGACTCGTCCGTCGACGAGTCGTGGGCCGGCAAGTTCGGCAAGGAGCACCGCCTGCACGGCACGGCTCCTGGGGACCGGGTCACCGTCACGGTGGCGGCGCGCTACGAGAGCGACGGTGGCTGCGCCTGCGGATCGGCGGACTGCGTCCCGGTGCTGGACGACTCACCGGGACGGGCGAGTTCGTGCTCACCGGTGACCTCGATGACGTCGTCCGCTTCGGCGTCGGCCCCGCGTGGGATCAGGTCGTCGCGATCGACACCGGCGAGCGGAGCCCGGACGCGACGGCGCCGACCGCCTGCCGCTGGGGCGCGGGGGTCCGGCTCCGCGGCGCTCGGCTTGCGCCGGACGTGACCTGATGACCTTGCCGCCCCGTCGCTGCGTGCGAGACCGCGTCCCTGGGGACGCCGTTCACCCGATACGGCGGCATGGTGTGCGCTCTCCACAGATGCGGATCTGTGCGCGCTGAACCCTGCGTAGTCTCCCGCTGTGCGTGATCTTCGGGGACTGCGTCGCACCATGGCCGGCGTCCTGGTCGGGACGGCGCTCCTGACCGGCTGCTCCGAGAAGCAGGAAGCCAACCACACCCTGCCCTCGTCGAGCGCAGCTGAGACATCCGAGGCGCTGCCCGAGATCGGTCCCCCAGAACTCCCGATGCCTGCTGAGGCGCGAGAGAAGACCGCCGATGGCGCAGAGGCATTCACCCGCTACTACGTCGAGATCTACAACCACGCGCTCCGGACGCTCGACACCACATGGATGCGCGACCTCAGCTTGTCGTTTAACCCCTGATCTGGTGGTCGCCCGGGCTGGTGGTGTCCCGTCTGACGGTCTTGCCGACGTCATGACGGGTGGCTTGGCGCCGGTTTTTCACTCCGGGAGGGCGTCCCGGTCCCGGGCGGGAGGGTTTCGGCGCGCTGGCCGGGTGGCCGGTCTTCGCGCGCAGGTGGCGAAACCCCCGGCGCACCCGCGCCGGGGTCAGCCGCTCGGGAGGTAGCGGCTTCTCCCAGGGCCGCCGGAGATCGACGGCGAGGTGGCGGGCCAGGCGCAGCTGGGTGTGGGCGGCGATGACCAGCCAGGTCCAGCGGTCGCCGGCCTCCGGTGAGCGGATCTTCGGGGCGGTCCAGCCCAGGGTCTGCTTGAACAGGCGGAAGGTGTGCTCCAGGTCGAAGCGGCGCAGGTAGGCCTGCCAGCAGCGGGCCACCTCCTCGACCAGGTCGTCGATGTCGACATCGTCGGGGCCGGTCACCGATGACCACAGCCAGACCGGCTTGGCCTCGCGCTGTCCGGGCAGGTGCTCGACCTGCAGCCGAATCACGGTGCCTTCCACGATCGGCAGCGGGCCGTCGTGGTCGGCCCAGGGGCCGCGGTGAGCCAGCCGCGGATGCATGCGATCCCAGGAGCACACCTGCGCCGTTCCGTAGCGCGCGGTGGGTGAGCTGGCCTGCGTGGTCGGTACCGGCCAGGTGGCCTCATCGGCCAGGGCCATCACGGCGCCGTGCTTGCGGGGGCGTCCGCCGCGGGAGTCATGGCCCCGCGGCGGCGTGGCGGCCAGCATCACCCGGTCGGCGCGGATCCGCCCGACCAGGTGCACGGGCAGGTCGGCGAGCACGAACGCCAGCCGGGCCACGTCGTACCCGGAGTCCATCACCACCATGATCGCCGGGTCACCGGGGCGCCAGTGCCCGGCGCCGGTCAGCCGACCCACGACCGCGCGCAGCTGGGCGGCGGTGACCGCGGTCGCGTCATCTGCCGGGCCCAGCCGCACCGCATCCAAGATCGCCGTCCAGCTGGTGGGCCCGCTCTCCAGGGCGGCCACGACCTGATAGGGCCAGCCCGGAATCCGCTGATCGGCGTTCCGCCCGCGCCCGTAGACATGGCAGAACAGCCGGTCGGGACAGGTCGCGGCGTCCGGGCGCAGCCACGGGGAGACGTCGACGGCCAGCACGATCCGCCCACCGAACATCCGCGGCAGCGGCAACGCGGCCAGCGCGACGCGCAGCCGGTCGGCGTCGACTCGTCCGCTGTTGAGCGCGTCGTACAGCGCGCCGTGACCACGGCGATGCTCCGGAGCAAGGCACAGCCCCACCAGGGATTTCACCGGTCCCTCGGCGCACAGCAGTGCGTCGGTGAGCTCGAACAGCTCATCGCCACGCCGGCCCAGGCACTGGTACACCTCGCCGCGGAACTCCCGCAGCCGCGTCAACCCTGCCGCGGCTGAGCTCTGGTCAACCGCACCGGCTGGGTCCAGACTGTCCATCGCGGCCACCGCCGTTTCCTTCGAAGCGTCGCAACTTCAAAGGATCACGCGGTGGCCGCCCTCACGACCAGACCCTGAACCACATCCGTGTAACTCACCGGCATCAGGGGTTAAACGACAAGCTCAGCAACGGCTGCGAAACATGCGAACAGTTGGCCGACCAAGTGGATCGCGTGGCGACCGCCGGGCAGAAGTATGAAGGCGGGGAGGCCCGCATCGTAGATAGCACGCCTCCCTATCTCACGGGTGACGAAGCGCAATTAGTGTTCGACGTCGCCCAGTCCCCCCTCTCCGTCACGCTGGACGGCGTGCCCGTAGAGGGGCAGACGATGCCTGAGTACTCCTCGACGGGCGGTGGAGGCCTCCTGCGTTGGAGTGACGACCGGAGTACGTGGGTCATCACCCAATGGAACACTCCGTGAGCTCGCGATTTCGGCTGCTGGTTCTGGCGTTGGTGCTCCTCACCGTCATTCTCGGAATGTCCTCACCGGTTGCGGCGGACCACTGCAGCGGATTTGGGTGCGTCCACACGGAGGCTGCGAACGGTGGCGTCGACCTTTCTGCTGCGCACGTCTCGGAGCCCGATGACGCGGGCGTCCGGCGAGCGACGAACGCAGTCCCACCGGAGCCACCCCTCTTTACGTGGAGGCTGCAGCTGGCGTGCACCCCTGAAGATGCAGCCACGGTCTCTTGCGATGCCCGCAACATGCGGACCTGCCCACAGGCAGCGGGACGGGTCATCCAGTTCTGGATCGTGGAGCGCATGCGACTGGCTCAGGGGGACGGCATCGCGGTCGAGGGCCAAGCCCCCACCCCCGGCACTCCCTCAGGAACACCCTTCGGCGGCTGGATCAACGACGGCGGCGCCTGCATCGACATCACGGACCTCAATCCGCCGCCGTCGGGCGCGGAGGTGTTCAGCTACTTCCAGCGGCTGCCGCTCCCGCAGCTCACCACCCAGCACCAGCCCCCGGGCGACGGCCTCACGGGACTGCCGGTCATCTTCTACACCGACTCCCCCACGACGCAGACCTTCACCGTCGACATCCGCGGCTTCAGCGTCGTCATCGAAGCCACCGCTGAGAGCTTCACCTGGCACACCGGCGACGCCACCGGCCAGATCATCACCACCGACCCGGGCGCGCCCTACCCCGACCAGACGATCGAGCACTCCTACCGGTCGGGCACCTACGCCGCCTACCTCACCGTCACCTGGGGCGCGACGTTCACCGTCGACAGCAGCGCCGAAGCCGATGTCCCCGGCACCACCACCACCGACGGCCCGCCCGTGACCTTCGACGTCCTCCAGGCCCGGCCGGTCCTCACCAACCCCTACGACTGACCGATCCTCCCGACCGCAGCGCGGCTGAGGCTCGCCGTCATCACGTTCAGGTCGCCGACCTCGTGGTGCAACGCGAGGTCGGCGACCGCAGCGCAAGTTCGGCGCGCAAGGCGACAGACCGGCTGGTCAGACGGCGAGCAGGCGGTGGACGAACTGGATCGCGATCGAGCCCTCGCCGACGGCGGACGCCACGCGCTTGACCGACCCGTGCCGGACGTCCCCGGCCGCGAGCACCCCTGGGACGCTGGTCTCCAGCGTCATCGGGCGCCGGCCGAAGGCCCGGAGCGCGTCGTCGCCGAGCTCCGACCCGGTGACGACGAAGCCGGCGGGGTCGCGCTCGACCGTCGCGGGCAGCCACTCGGTGTGCGGCTGCGCGCCGATCATGAGGAAGAGCGCGTAGGCGCCGACCATCTCCTCGTCGCCGTCCGCCCGGTTCCGCAGCACCAGGTGGTCCAGCCAGCCGTCGCCCCCACCGCCGACCACCTCGGTGCCCGTGCGGACCTCGATGTTCGGCGTCTCCTCCACCTGGTGGACGAGGTAGTGCGACATCCCTGCCTCGAGCGTCGCGGCCCGCACCACCAGGGTGACGCGCTTGGCGTACCCGGCCAGGTGGATGGCGGCCTGTCCGGCGGAGTTCGCGCCGCCGACGATGTAGACCTCCTCGCCGGACACCAGCGGCGCCTCCGAGGCGGCGGCGCCGTAGAAGACGCCGGCGCCGTGCAGCGCCTCGAGAGACTCCACGCCGAGACGGCGGTAGCTGGCGCCCATGGCCAGGACGACGGCCCGGGCCACCACCAGTCCACCGGTGTGCAGGCTGACGACGATGCCGTCGTCCTCCCGGGACAGGTTCGTGACCTGCTGCATGAAGGCGAAGCGGGCGCCGAAGACCCAGGCCTGCTGGTAGGCCCGGCGGGCCAGGTCCGCGCCGGTGACGCCGCGCGGGAAGCCGAGGTAGTTGCGGATCGACGAGCTCGACGTGGCCTGCCCGCCGATGCTGCCCGAGTCGATGACCACCGTGCGCAGCCCCTCGGAGGCGCCGTAGACGCCCGCGGACAGGCCGGCGGGCCCGCAGCCGACGATGACGAGGTCGTAGCGCTCCCCGGACGGGTCGATCGTCGTCCCGGCGGACCGGGCGATGTCCTCGTCGCTGGGGTCCTCCATGACGTGGCCGGTGGGCATCACCAGCAGCGGGAACCGCCGGGTGCCGACGTCAGCGAGGATGGCACGGCCCTCCTCCGACTGGGCCAGGGCGAAGCGGTGCGGCATGGCGCAGCGGCCGAGCACCTCGCGCAGCTGGTACGCCCGGCCGGACCAGGTCTCGCCCACGACGTCGATGGTGTGCGGGGCGCGGCGGCGCGTCTCGGCCCACGCCAGGAGGAAGGTCGACAGCGCCTGGTGGAACTGCTCGTCCGGCGCCGGCGCGGGACGCACCACGTAGTGGTCGATGCGGCCGCGGGCGATGGCCTCGAAGATCGCGTCGCCGGTGTCCGCGTGGCCGACGTGGCCCCACCCGATGAGCAGCGCACGCTGGGCGTGCGGGAAGAAGCGCGCCACCTCGCCGAGGAACTCGCTGCCGGGTGCACCGGCGAGCTGCTCGGCCGCGAGCACGAGGGCGACCTCCTCGCCGCCGGCAGTCAGCTCCTCCATGGTGCTCAGCGCCTCGGTGGTGCTGCCGAGGCAGCAGACCTGGTAGTCGGGCGAGTACCTGGCGCGCAGCTCCCGCTCCACGGACGCCAGCAGGGCGGGATCGTCGTCGACCGCGAGGATCAGGGGGACGGTCATGGCAGCTCCGGTGCATCGGACGCAGACGACCCCGTGCGCGCCGATCCTAGGAACGGCCCGCCTGCTGTGCCAGGGGCCGGTGCGCGTCGCCGGCCGGCGCCGCTCCGATCGTTGTCGACCGGACCGGGCGGGTAGGGACGACGTCGTGTCTGCTCCCCCACCGGTCCTGCTGCTGGACGTCGACGGCGTGCTGAACGCCGTCCGCACCGACCTGCCGGAGGGTTGGCGGCGCGGCACCTACAACGGCTACGTCCTCTCCTGGGACCCGACCGTGATCGCCCGGCTGCGCGAGCTGCACGAGTCCGGCCGGGTGGAGCTGCAGTGGCTCACCACCTGGACCGAGCGGGCCGACGAACTGCTGGCCGAACCCATGGGGCTCCCCCGAGGCCTGCGGACCCACAGCCGGGACGGCGTGCTTCCCACCGGCTTCGGCGGCGAGCTGCGCGGCCTCTCCGGGTGGTGGAAGCTGGCTGCCGCCCGGGCGTTCGCCGAGGCCGAGCCCGACCGGCGCATCGTGTGGATCGACGACGATCTCGCCGAGCAGGCCGCCGACACCAGCGAATGGCTGGCCGCCAACGGTCACGTGCTCGTCGTGGCCCCGGACTTCGCCACCGGACTGACCCACGCCGAGCTGGACCGGGTGGAGGCCTGGCTCGCGGACCCGGGCTGACCCGGCCGAGGCGGGCGGCGCTCACAGGAAGCCGCCGTACCCTCGCGTTTCGACGCCGACCAGGGGAGCACCGCCTCATGGCCTCCGTCCCGCCGGACTCGCGAACGACCCGTTGGCTCCGCCGCCGGCCCAACGACCCGCCGACTCAACCGCAGCCGCGGCAGTCGACGCAGCCGCAGCCGTACGTGGAGCCGTCCCGTCGTCCCCGGTTCGACCGGCCGCCGCCCGCCGGGAACGACTGGTACGGCGCCCCGCCGGGGTACGCCGGACCGCCGCCGGTGGAGGACAGGCCCAGGTACCCGTGGCCCCCGGCGGAGCCGCGGGGTCCGTTTCCGCCCGCCCCACCTCAGCGTCCGGTCCCGCCGGCCCGGGGTCGCCGGAGCCGACGTGAGCGGGTCGGGCGGCGTCCCCGCCGTCGACTGCTCCGCCGCATCGTCAGCGTGCTGGCCGCGCTCGCCGTCGTCCAGGTGCTGCTCGTGCTCTCGCTGCGCTGGGTGGATCCGCCGACGACGGCGTTCATGGCGGCCAACCCCGACGGCGCCATCCAGGAGTCGGTACCGGTCGAACACGTCTCCCGCAACTTCCTGGCCGCGGTCATCGCGCACGAGGACGCCGCGCTCCCCTACCGCTCCGGCGCCTTCGACTGGAACGTGATGTGGGGCCGCGCGCAGGCCCACATCTTCGGCGACGAGGACCCCGCGGGCTCCACCATTCCGCAGCAGGTGGCCAAGAACGTGTTCCTCAACCAGGAGCTGAGCGCGTGGCGCAAGGTGGTGGAGGCGGGGTTGGCCGTCGAGATGGCCGCGTTCGTCGACGACCGCCGGATGCTCGAGCTCTACGCCAACTACGCGCAGTTCGGCCCCACGATCTACGGCGTCTGCGCGGCCGGCTGGTACTACTTCGACTCCCCGCCGGCGGAGCTGTCCGAGGCGCAGGCGGTGCAGTTGGTCGGCCTGCTCCCCTCCCCCGGGCACGTCCAGCGGGCGCCCGGCGGAGGCATGGACTTCGAGGTGGACGACGGCATGGGCTGGCTGTCCCGCTCGCACGTGATCAACGCGCAGAACCGGGTGCCCGCGCATCTCGACCGGCTCGGCTTCCAGCCCGTGGAGGACTCCGGCGTCGAAGGACTCGCCTCCGACCAGGAACCCTCGGACGACGACTGCTCGACCCCTCCGGAGGAGGTCATCGAGCTGATCGCGGCGGAGGGCACCGCCTGACGGCTGTCGGCGCACTGGTCGCCCGAGGCTGCACGCGGCCGGCCTGCTCCCACTCCCGGTCGGACGGCGGTGCTCTCGGACCCGGACGGAGAGTGGACGAGCTGCGGGCGGGGCTCGGGACTCCCCGCCGGCAGCCCTGCGGGGCTACGGTGCCGCCCATGTCGGCCGTGAAGTCCGGGGAGGACGGCGCCTCGCCAGTCCCCGAGCCACGCCGGCCGCGCACCCGGTCACCCCGCCACGCCGGGGCGTTGCCGGCCGGCCTCGTCACGTTCGTGATGGCCGACATCGAGGGATCCACCCGGCTGTTCCACCAGCTCGGCGACGACTACCCGGCCCTGCTGGAGCGGTACCGCGCGCTGCTGCGCCGCGTCTGCCGGCGCCACCGCGGGCTCGCTTTCGAGACCGACGGCGACGCGCTGCTGGCCGCCTTCGCCGACGCCGGCGACGCGGTCGCGGCCTGCCTGGGCGCCCAGCGCGAGCTGACCGGCCCCCGGTGGCGGGGACCCGTGCGGGTGCGGGCCCGGATGGGCGTGCACACCGGCGTTGCGACTCCTGTCGGCACCGGCTACGTGGCCCTCGCGGTGCACCAGGTGGCCCGCATCTGCGCGGGGGCGCACGGCGGCCAGGTGCTGCTGTCCGAGGCCGCGACCGACGCCGCCGCAGGCCACCTGCCGCGCGGCGCCGAGCTCGCCGTCCTCGGCTCGTTCCGGCTGCGCGGCTTCCCCGCCGCCGTCCGGCTCGCCCAGCTGCACCACCCGGACCTGCGGGCCGACTTCCCGCCGCCCCGGGGGCTGGGCGACATCGCCCCCGTCCTGCCCACCCCGCTCACCTCGTTCGTCGGGCGGGCGCGGGAGCTGGACGTGCTGAGCGCGCGGATCGCCGGCCAGCGGCTGGTCACCGTCGTCGGCCCGGGCGGCAGCGGGAAGACGCGGCTGGCGCTGGAGGCGGCCCGGCGGCAGGAGTCGCGCGGCATTCCCGCCGTCCTCGTGGAGCTGGCCGGTACGAGCGACCCGGCGCTGCTGCCGGCGCAGGTGGCGACGGCGCTGGGCGTCGCCCTGTCGGTCGGCGACCCGCTGGCCGCGCTCGGCGACGCGCTGCGGGACCGGCAGCTGCTCCTGCTCCTCGACAACTGCGAGCACCTGCTGGACGCCGCCGCGCTGCTGGCGGCCACGCTGCTGGCGCAGTGCCCGCACCTGCAGGTGCTCGCCACGTCCCGGCAGCCGCTCGGCGTGCTCGGCGAGTCGGTGATGCCGTGCGAGCCGCTCGAGGTGGAGGGCGCCGACAGCGACGCGGCGCGGCTGTTCCTCGACCGGGCGCGCCTCGCGGTGCCCGGCCTGGCCGAACCGTCGCCGGAGGACCTCGAGCTCGTGCGGCGGCTCTGCGCCGAGCTCGACGGTCTGCCGCTCGCGCTGGAGCTGGCCGCGGCGACGCTGCAGACGCTGCCGCTGGCGGAGCTGGTCACCCGGCTCGGCGACCGCTTCGCCGTGCTCGGACAGGGGCTGCGCGGCGTGCCGGAGCGGCAGCGGACGCTGGCCGCCACCATCCGGTGGAGCGTGGACCGGTTGCCGCCGGCCGAGCTGGCCGTCTTCACGGCGGTGTCGGTGTTCGCCGGCGGCTTCAGCGTCGACGCCGTGGACGCCGTCGCCGGCCCCGAGCTGGGCAGCGGCGGTGACACGCTGACGCCGCTGCGGGCGCTGGCCGACAAGTCGCTGCTGCAGGTCGACCACGGCGCCGGCCGCTACCGCATGCTCGAGACGCTGCGCCAGTACGCCGACACCCTGCTCGACGACGCCGGGCGACGCCGGTTGCGCGACCGGCAGGTGGCCTTCCTGGTCGGCCTCACCGAGCGGATCGAGCCGACCCTGCGCACCCGGCACGCCGCGCCCGGATGGCGGCGGCTGGACGCCGAGCGGCTCAACGTGCGCGCCGCCTTCGCGCACGCCCTCGCCACCGGCCAGGGCGAGGGGGCGCTGCGGATCGCCGCGGCGGTCAGCTGGTGGTGGTACCGCCGCGGACAGGTCGGCGAGGGCCGCCGCTGGGTGGCCGACGCGCTCGCCGCCGCCCCCGAGGCTCCGGCCGCCGTCCGGGTGCGGGCGCTGCTCGGCGACGCGCTGCTCGCCTACCTCGCCGGCGACGTCGCCGCGGTGCGCGCACGGGTCGAGGAGGTGGTGGCCCAGGCGCCCGACGAGGCCGGCGAGGCCCTCGCGCTCGCCCTGGTGCTGCGCGCCTACCTGCGCGCGCTGCTCGGTGAGACCGACGCCGTGGCCGACTTCGAGGTCGACGCCGCGCGCGCCGTGGCGGCGGCCGAGCGCAGCGGGGTCGGCTGGGTGCGGGCCGAGATCGCCATGACCCGAGGCCAGTTCGCCCGGGTGGCCGGGGACGCCGAGGCCGCGCTGCGCCACCTCGACGAGTCCGAGGCGATCGCCGTCGAGCAGGGGCACACCTGGGGCGCGGGCTCGGCGCTGTACGTGCGCGCCAAGGTGCTGCTCGCCCTCGGCCGCGCTCCGGAGGCGGTGCAGGCGGCGGCCGCGGCCGTGAGCAGCGCGCTGGCCGACGACGACGCGACGGGCATCCTCGCCGTCCTGCTCACCGGCGCAGGTGCCGCCACGGCATCGGGGTCGCCCCGCCAGGGTGCGGTGATCCTCGGCGCGATCGAGACACTCAGCCGCCGGGTCGGCTACGACCCGCTGCTGATGGACCCGGTCGACGGCCAGGCGTACGCCGCCGCCACACGTGCGGCGCTGCCTTCGGCCGAGTACGACGCCGCCTCCGCCGAAGGCCGAGGGCTGGACCTGCTCGGCGCCTGCGCCGTGCTGATCGACCTGGCCAGCGCCGTCCGTTCCGAGCAGGCGGCCGGCACGACGGAGCGCCGCGGTTCCTGAGGCAGCCGGTTCGCCATCGACGAGGTGCCGAGTCGGTCCCCGCTCACCAGGCGTCTGGAGTTCTCCGCCCGGACGGCAGCGGACCACCGACGCGCCGCCGCGACAATGGTCGCCTGGGCGGACGAGGCGCACCCGGACGACGAGACCGGGCCGGCCCGCCTGCTGAACGCGGCCGCGTGGCATCTGGACCAGGTGGAGGAGCACGACGCCGCGCTCGCCCTCTACCGCCGCGCGGTCGCCGCTCGCGGGACGGTCCTGCCGGACGCGCGCTGCTACCACGCCGCACTCCTGCGGGTAGGGCTGGTGGACGAGGCGCGACGGCTCAGCGACGAGGTCCGACGGACGGCGCCCGCGGATCTCGACGTCTACGTCTTCATGAGCGAGAACCACGAGCTGGCCGGCGATCTGCAGCAGGCGTACCGGTGGCTGAACATGGGCGTCCGGCAGCTGGAACTGCCCGACCGGGTGGACGTACATCCCAGCAACGACTATGCGGAGCTCGTCCTGCTGCGGGCTCGCCGACGGATGCGGGAGTCCCTGGGGTTTCCGCCCGACGACGTCGACGAGCTGGTGCCACCGCTCACCCTGCCGACGAGGCGTAGCCGCGGCCACGGCCGCGTCGTAGGCGGCGGCGCGCTCGGAGGGCCCTCGCTAGCGTGGCGACCATGTCGAAGCGCTCGCGCCGCGAGAAGGCTCGCCGGGCCCAGGCTCACCGGGAGCGGCCCGCCCGCTCCGGGCGACGACCGGTGCGGCGCGGACCGACGGGTGACCCTCGCGAGACCGACCTGATGGACGACGTCGCCGCCGCGCTCGACTCCGGATCGCCGCTGCCCCTGCTCGGTCTGGCCAGCTCGATCCTGGCCACGTTCGAGCAGCGCCCCTCGTTCGGCCGGCCGGCCGAGCCGTCCCCGCCCGACCGCGACGAGTTCATCGACAGCTTCTTCACCGTCGACCTGCGTGAGACGTCCGCGCTGCTGACCGCCCTCGCCGGGTTGTCGGGTGACGACGTGCTGCGCAGGCGAGCGCACCGGGAAGTTTCCGCGCGCGGCCACGTCCTGCCGCGCTGGCTGCTGAGCCTGGATGCGGCGCAGCCGGTCGAGCGGGTGGTGCGCATGCGGCACGTCCTGGGCGACTCGGAGAACATCGTCCTCGCCGTCCGGCTGGCCGGTGGGTTCGAGCTGTCCGTCGTCACCCTCGTCGACCACAACATGGGCACGGTGGTCAAGGACTCGTTCCCCGTTCCGGACCGGCTCGACGACCTCGTGCCCACGCTCGAGGACGCCATCGACGATCCCGACGTCACGCTGACCGACCTCGACCCCGCCGACGCCCGCGCGATGCTGACCGAGGCGATCGACTTCGGTGCGATCATGTTCCCGCCGATCGAGACCGACAGCTGGCCGGCCAGTCGTCCCTTCGTCCGGTGGGCGCTCGGTCTGTTCCCGACCGGGGGCAGCGGCTGGGTGCGGCCCGACTGGCCGGACGACGCCCGGACTGCGCTGGTCGAGCGTTTCCTCGCCTCGCCCTTCGGGACCGGGCTCGACGACGGCGACTCCCGCGGCCTGCTCGACGACCTGCTGTGGTTCGGCGCCGACTACGGCCCCGGCGACCCCCTGCGCTGGAGCCCGACCAGCGTCGAGATCCTGCTGACCGACTGGATCCCTCGCAAGATCGTCGCCGACGTCGGCTACCTGGCGAAGGCGCCGGACCTGCTGCGCGCGTTCATCCGCTTCGCCCACGCCGAGCGGGGCCTTCGCGCCGAGCTGACGACAGACACCCTGGCCGCCGTCGACGACTGGGAGCCGGAGTACCAGCAGACCATCCGCTCCGCTCGCCCCCAGGGCCCGGAGGCACTGCTGGCCAGGATGGGGGCGCTCGGCCTCGACGAGGCCCTGCGCACACCTGAGGAGCTGGCTGCGGAGTACCGCGCCCGTGCGCTGACGACCTGGCAGGGGGCCGTCGGTGGACCCGAGGCGCTGGAGCGGCTGGATGCCGAGCCGCTGCCCGATGAGCAGTTCGACTGGCGGCAGGTGCCCGACGACGTCCATGAGCACGTCGCCGAGGTGCTCGTCCTGGTCGACCGCTGCTGCGACGAGCTCTTCGACGTCGAGCTGAGGACGGCGGCCCGCCGGCTCCTCGCGCGCCTGGCCACTGCCGCTCCGCAACTCGTCGCCGGACGGTCGCGGGCCGACCTGACCGCCGCGACGGTCTGCTGGATGGTGGCCCGGGCCAACCGTCTGCTCGACCGCGGATCGCCGTCCGTCAAGGACCTGATGGGCTGCCTGGGCGTCCGGTCGAGCAGCCCCTCCCAGCGCGCCAAGCCGCTCCTGCGCGCGCTCGGCATCGACGCCGACGAGTGGGTCTACAACGAATCGCCGCTCGGTGCGCCCGACTATCTGACCAGCGGCAGGCGGGCCGAGATCATCGCGGCCCGCGACAGGCTGCGGTGACAGTCGGGGGGGCCGCTGGCGGGGGCGTCCGCGACTGACATGGGAGTCGATCGCATCGAGGGCAGCCTGGACGCCCAGCAACCGCTGGCGCCGGTAGCGACTCACAATGAGACGAGGTCGGCGTCGATGCGGGCCCGGACTTCGGGCTTGAGCCTGTCGGCGGGGACGACGTCGACTCGGGTGGCCAAGAGTTCCTCGAGGTCGTGACGCAGACTCCCGAGCGCGAACAGACCCGTGCCGGCGGGCAGGTCGATCAGGAGATCGATGTCGCTGTCGGTCCTCTCGGTGCCGCGCGCAACGCTGCCGAAGACGCGGACGTCTCGAGCTCCGTATCGCGCAGCGATGCTCGTGATTTCCCGCCGGTGTCGGTGTACGCGCCGGCCGAGCACGCCTGCGAGCGGCGCCGGACGCGCGGGCTCGGCCGCCACCAGAGAACCCTCGAGGACGTGGCCGGTGGCGGCGAGCATGCCGAGAAGAACCGGTAGGGAAGGCTGGCGCCGGCCCGACTCGTAGGCGCTGATCGCGCTCTGAGTGGTGCCGGCGCGCTGCGCGAGCTGGGCCTGCGTCATGCCCGCACGTCGACGCGCCTCCTGCAGCAAGCTGCCCGCGGACTCGATCACCGGCACCCGCGCAATATAACGGATCGTAGATACCGTTCCGTTGCTGAAGTGTCCACCGTCCGGACCTTCTGGCCCCTTCGCCTCCAGCCGATCGCTGCCATCGAGGACCGGTGATGGGAGTCCCGCGGGATGGCGACCCGCGGCCGCTGACGCCCCATTCAGTCCCACCACAGCTTCCAGACCGGCCGGTCGACGAGGAGCTCCGCCAGACCGGCGACCGTGCCGCCCGCCGCGTAGCCGAAGCCGTCCACCGGGCCGTCCTCCGCCAGCACGTCGGGGCACAGTGCCGCCAGTTCGGCCGCGATGGGGAGCGCCTCCGACTCGTTCCTCGGCGGGCGAGGCACCAGGAGGGTGAGCGTGGCGAACCCGAGCCCCGCGAGAACGACGCCGAACCGCTCCTCCCAGCTCCGGAGGACGGCGGAGACCTGGGCGGCGCTCCTGCTGTTGATCGCACCGTGCCACCCGATCGAGGCGACCGCATCGGCGGGGCGCCGGCACGGCACCAGGCCGATCCGCGTCCATCCCCCCAGCGCGACGGCGTCCGCGGGCACCGAGGCGGGAGGAGCCGCACGCTGCAGCGGCGCCGACAACCCGGGGAACTCCGCGCCGAACGGCCGAAGGTGCTCGACGTAGGGATCGGTCCCGATCGGGACGAGGCTGTCCGCCCACCCCTCGGCCAGCACGGTTTCCGGGCGGAGTGCGTCGACGTCCGCGAGGGGAATCGGCTCCAGTTCTCCGGAGTCCCAGGGGCGGTGCAGGTGGTCTGCGGAGAGCGGTGTCAGCACCAGCGGCCACAGACCCGTCCCGGGGAAGAGGTCGACCAGCCGCCGCCAGCCGGCCGCAGCGTCGTGGCTTCCGCGGTCGGCCAGCCACAGCGCCGACGCCGGCGGGGTCGCCGCCTCGGGGATGAGGCCGCGCGCCACGGCGGGGCGGCCGACACCGAGGTCGACGTCGCCCAGCCGGAGCCGGCCGGCAGCGGGGAGGTCGACGCGCACTGACGAGGGAAGGTCGACGTCCGAGAGCAGCGGTACCGGGATGCGCTCGTCGGACATCGGCATGTCGAGCAACGAGGGATGGAAGCGACGCCGGGAGGAGGACATGCCCTGACCCTGCCGCGGTCGCTAGCGCTGCGAGGCGCCTCGGTCAGATCTGTGGACCCGTCCGCCGGATCCACAAGGCACCCGCGGGCCACCCCGCGCTGGCGACGGCCCCGGCAGGCCGTCACCAGGTGTCCACGTTGGGCCGCACCCGACCTTCCCGGCTGGGTGTGTCAGCGACCTCGCGGGTCAGGGTGGTGATCCACCGGCGGGTGTCGGCGGGGTCGATGACGTCGTCGATCTCCCAGTGGGCGGCCACGTTGAGGCCCTTGCCCTTCTCGTACGCCGCGGCCACCGCCGCGTCGTAGGCGGCGGCGCGCTCGGCGTCGTCCTCGATGGCCGCCAGCTCCCGGCGCATGCCGAGGCGCACCGCGCCCTCCAGGCCCATCGGGCCGAACTCGCTCGACGGCCAGCCGACGGTGAACCGCGGGACCTTCGTGCTGCCGCCGGCCATGGCCTGCGCGCCGAGGCCGTAGGCCTTGCGGACGACGACGGTGCCGATCGGGACCGACAGGTTGGCGCCGATGACGAACAGCCGGGAGAAGTGGCGGACGGTCGCCGTCTTCTCCGACTCGGGGCCGACCATGAAGCCCGGGGTGTCGCAGAGCGAGACGACCGGCAGCCCGTGCGCGTCGCAGAGCTGCAGGAAGCGGGCGGCCTTGTCGGCGGCGTCGGCGTCGATGGCGCCGCCGAGGTGGGTGGGCACGTTGGCGATGACGCCGATCGGCGCGCCCTCGACCCGGGCCAGCGCGGTGACCATGCCGGCGCCCCAGCCGTCGCGGAGCTCGAGCACGCTGTCCTCGTCCGCGAACGCGTGCAGGACGGCGCGCATGTCGTAGACCCGCTTGCGGTTCTCCGGGACCAAATGGCGGAGCGCACGCTGGTCGGGCGCCGTCCAGTCGGCTACCGGGCCCTGGAAGTAGGAGAGGTATTTTCTGGCCGCCGCGACGGCGGCCGCGTCGTCGGCGACCCGGATGTCGACGACGCCGTTGGCGTGCTGGACGTCGATCGGGCCGATCTCCTCGGGCGCCACCACGCCCAGTCCGCCGCCCTCGATCATCGCGGGGCCGCCCATGCCGATGTTCGCGTCCTCGGTGGCGATGACGACGTCGCAGGTGCCGAGCAGCGCGGCGTTGCCGGCGAAGCAGCGGCCGCTGGCGATGCCGACGGTCGGGACGAGCCCGGAGAGCCGGCCGAACAGGGTGAACGCCGCGGTGTCGAGCGCGGAGACGACCGGGTGGTCGACGTCGCCGGGCCGGCCGCCGCCGCCCTCGGCGAAGAGGATGACGGGCAGCCGGCGTTTCTCGGCCAGCTCGAACAATCGGTCCTTCTTGAGGTGGCCGCGCATGCCCTGGGTGCCGGCGAGGACGGTGTAGTCGTAGGAGACGACGACGGCCGGGTCGCCGTTGATGTCGGCCAGCCCGCCGACGACGCCGTCCGCCGGGGTGCGCTCCTGCAGCTCCTCCCGGCTGCGGCGGCGCTCCTGGGCGGCGAAGACCAGCGGCCCGTACTCGAGGAAGCTGCCCTCGTCGACGAGGTCGGCGAGGTTCTCGCGGGCGGTGCGGCGGCCCTGGGCGTGCCGTCTGGCCACCGCCTCGGTGCGGTGCTCGTCGAGGCCCTGCTCGTGGCGGCGTCTGACCTCGGCGAGGTCGGCGCGGTCTGCGTCGAGGTCGTGCTGGTCCTGGTCCTGCTCGGCGTCGCCGTCGTAGTGCTCGACGGTGGCGAGCAGCTGGCCCTGCTGGACGGTGTCGCCCAGCTGGACGGCGATGCGGAGGACGGTGCCGCCGGCCGGGAGCGCAACGACGTGCTCCATCTTCATCGCCTCCAGGACGACGACCGCTCCCCCGGGCTTCACTGTCGTGCCCGCGGTGGCCTCGACGGCGACGACGGTGCCGGGGACGGAGGCCCGCAAGGCGTCCTCGTCGGGGGTGAGCTGCTCGGAGCGCTCCTCCGGCTCGGCGTGCTGCGGTGCCTTCGCGACCAGCTCGGCGACCTTGTCGTCGACGAGCGTGGTGGTGGCCCGCCCGGCGAGGACGTCGGGGTCGGTGAGGACGGCGCGGAGGAAGGCGGTGTTGGTGGCGATGCCGCGGACGTCGACCTCGGCCAGCGCCCGGTCCAGGTGGCGGAGTGCGTCGCCAAGCTCGCCCTGCCTCTCGTGGACGACGACCTTCGCCAGCAGCGAGTCGTAGCGCGGGCTCTGCTCGACGCCGGGTCGGGCGGCGGTGTCGACGCGGACGCCGGGCCCGCCGGGGAGGGCGAGCGAGGTGATGGTGCCGGCGGAGGGGACGACGACGCCGTCGGCGGTGATGGTCTCGGCGTTGACGCGGGCCTGGACGGCCCACCCGAGCGGGAGGGGTGCGCCGTCGGCGAGGCCGAGGTCGGCGAGGGTGGCGCCCGTGGCGACCCGTAGCTGCAGGCGCACGAGGTCGAGGCCGGTCGTCTCCTCGGTGACGGTGTGCTCTACCTGCAAACGCGGGTTGCACTCGAGGAAGACGAAGCGCTCGGGGTCGCCGGCGGAGACGAGGAACTCGACGGTGGCGAGGCCGCGTAGCGATACCTCCGTCGCCAGCTTCCTGGCGGCGTCGTGCAGCTGGGTGCGGACGGAGTCGGGCAGGTTAGGCGCAGGGGCGATCTCGAAGATCTTCTGCCGCGAGCGCTGCAGCGAGCAGTCCCGGTCGCCGAGGACGACGACGGCTCCCTTGCTGTCGCCGAGGACCTGGACCTCGATGTGCCGGGCGGGGTGGAGGAACGTCTCGGCGAGGAGCGCGGCGTTCCCGAAGGCTGCACGCGCGTCGGCCGTGGCGCTGCGGATCGCCGCCTGCACGTCGTCGCCCCGGCGGACGACGCGGGTGCCTCGGCCGCCCCCGCCGAAGCGGGGCTTCAGCATGACGGCGCCCCGTTCCTCCATGAGGCTCGTGACGACGGCGACGTCCACCTGGACGCCGAGGCCTGGGAGCACGGGGATGCCGGCCTTCTCCGCGAGCCCGCGGGCGAGCACCTTGTCGCCGAGGACCACGAGCGCCTTGGGACTGGGGCCGACGAAGACGAGCGGGGAGCCGCGCCGGCTGCTGGCGTCCTCGCAGGCGTCGGGCAGGTCGGGGCTCTCAGAGAGGAACCCGTAGCCGGGATGGAGGAGGTCGCAGCCGGTAGCGATAGCGGCCTGCACGATCGCGTCGGCGTCGAGGTAGGCGGCCGGGCCGCTGCCGGGGAGGACGTAGGCCTCGTGAGCGGCGGCGAGGTGAGCTGCGTCAGGCTCGTCAGCAGCGGTGACGGCGACGCTGGTCATCCCCTCGGCCGCCGCGGCGCGAGCGATGCGGACGGCGATCTCCCCGCGATTGGCGATCAGCAGGCGGTGAGAGTCAGCCACCCGGCGATGCTCGCACGCCGACTAGGTCGGTCCCGTCCATCACCGGTCGCCCTGCCGCGGGCCGGGTGGTGACGACAGTCCAGTTCCCGTCCGCCCACTGCGACCGGTCACGCGGGGAGAGGTCGTGCGAGCTGGGATGGCCGATGTCGACGCCGGTGGCGCGTCCCAAGTCCGAGAGCTGTTCCGTGGCGGCGTCAAGCCGGACGCCGGCCAGGTCGGGCATGCGGGCCTGGTTGCGGGTGGGCGGCGCCGTGGTGGTCGGGGCGACCGACCGTGTGGGCCCCGATGAGGCGGTCGCCGATGGCAGAGCGGTCGCCGGGTCGGCCTCGGTGGCATCGCCCGCCGCGCCGTCCCAGAAGAAGACGGCGAGTCCGACGACGACGACGAGCAGCACGACGATCCCGCGGACGGCGTCGGTGCGCGCGGACGACCGATCGGGCGGGTCGGGGTACATGTACCGGTCTCCAAGAGTTTCGCAGGTGCGTCGGGCGGTGCGGCGGAACTGGCTAGGGGGTCGGTGGCTGAGCCGGTTCGGCCAGTGGCGCCCGCGTGCGGGTCATCAGGTCGATGAGCTCGCCCACCGTCTGGCGAGCGGCCGTGATCTGCTCCGACACCGGCGTCTGACCGTCGCGCCCAGGCGCCGCCGCGGTCGCGAGGGTCAGGTCGTCGACCACGAGCGCAGATCGCTCCAGCCGCTCGAGCTCGGCTAGCTGCCCCAGTTCGGCGGAGAGCTCGGCAGCCTGATCCCGGTGGCGGATCAAGGCGTCGGCCCGATCCCCGAGCCGCAGGGCAGCCCGGTCCAGCGCGTCCATCTGCTGCCGCCAGTAGTCGGCCAGCGACCCGTCCGGCTGGATGCCGAGCTCGTCTCGGGCGGCGTGGATCCGGATCGCCAGGTCGACGATGGTGTCTACCTCCCGCTGCCCGTCGAAGGACTCGCGCGTCCCGGCCATCGCTGGCGAGGACCAGGAGGGCTCGCGCACCGTCTCCTCCCAGGCGCGGTACGCCGCCCCAGCCACCCGCGCCTCGATCGACCCCGAAGCGGCCAGCACCGCCTCCGGCGATCCCGCCCGGGGGCGCCGCCTGGCGGCGGCGCGGCGCTCGGCACTCTTCTCCGGGTCGGTCCAGCCGAGGAACAGCACCATGAGGACCACATACGCCACACCGCCCGGCGCAGCGAAGGTCTGCAGCCCGAGGAAGATCGCGATCGACACGACCCACTGCGTCCAGCGGGGCAGGCGCCGCCAAGCCCTGCCCGCGGACGAGACCAAGTCGGACCCGGCGTCGTCGTCGGGGCGCGCGCGGGTGACGACGATCAGGCCGTCGATGCGCTCGCGCCCGCTCCACAGTCCTGGGTACGGCGTGTCCTCTTCCACGACCGTCTCCGCCTCGGGCGGCAATCCCCCGAGTGGTGCCGCGTTCCCAGGGTCGATCAAGCGCAGCATCCACTCGAGCTTCTCGTGCCGATTCGGCCCTGCCCGCGCCGGCAGGTCAACCGGCCCCGAATCCGTGAAGATGGCGATGCCGGACGCGGTCAGCTCGATCCGGCGGATGCTCGTGCGCGGGATAGCGAGTGCCTTGGAACCGACCCGGAAAGCGGGCGGTGCTGCAGCCAGCGCCCAATTCCACTGGTGACCCGAATGGTCGTCACCGACGAGCAGCGCCCGATTCGTCACGACTAGGACGCCCGCCGAGGTCAGCGACCACGCCACGCGGTGCACGCCGATGATCCGATCCGACGGGCGTATGGCCGAGATGATCGTGGCTATGTCCTGCCTGTCGGGCCGGTGGTTCCAGGGCAGCGTCCGGGCAGATTCCCAGAGACGGTCGACGGACGACACCTCGAATGATCCCTCCTGAGCTACCCCGCAGCTGTCGTCCTGGAAAGAGGCCTCGGACAATTGCTGGCGAAACGGGTATCGACACCCGACCTCCACGACTTGAGCTCAGCACTCCATCTCGGCTACGCCGGCCAGCTGGATCCGCACGGCCCGGTTCGCCGGGAGATCGGTGGGGTCGTAATCGGGGAAGTCGCTACCGACACCGGTCACCGTCATCCGGCCGACGGGGACTCCCAGCTCGACCAGGACGTCGGCCACGCCCTGCGCGCGCTGCCTGCTGAGCGCCCTCTGCCCCTCGTCGTCGCCCTTGTCGGCGGTCGTTCCGGTCAGCGTGGCCGAGAGAACCTGCGACGTCATGCGCTGCGCGATGGGCTGCAGCGTCGCCAGGGCGGCGTCGCCGTCCTGGAACTCGGCGGTGTCGGCCACGAAGGCGATGTCCCCCTCGTCCAGGACGACGGTCTCCACCACGCATCGCGACCCCTCGCCCGGGACGACCGGAGTCACCCGGGGTAGGCCGCGGGCGGGCGTCTCGCTGAGCGGCGCCTCCTCGACGCGGACGTTTGGTGCGGCGGCCGTCTTGACGATCGCGGTCCAGATGGCGATCAGGTTGGCGCGCTGCGCAGCAGGCAGCGGCTCCTGCGGAGCCACGACATCACCGAGCCCGGAGAAGACCACGTCGACGCCGCTGAGATCCGGCAGCTCCCCGGCCTCCGCCAGTGCGGCAGCGAGCGTCTCCGGATCGGCGTCGAGCAGCTCGGGCTGCGCCGCGAAGTTCAGGGCTCCCGTGGTGGAGAGGCCGGAGTCGACGATGACGATCGTGACCTCCCCGTCGACGCTGCTCAGCGATCGGGCAGCAAGCAGCAGTGCCGCGAGGAGGTCGGTCTCTTCCGTCTTCGCCTGCGCCTCACCGAGCGCCCGCTCGATCAGCTCGCGGTTCTGGTCACGGTCCTGCTTCTGGACGATCGAGTTCTCGTCCCGCGCCACCAGCGCACCCGCGCCGTCGAGCTGGAACGGCGCACCGTCGGCGACCACGACCGACAGGTGGCTCTGGGAGACCAGGGCTGACTCGATGGCTTCGGAGGCTGCCCCGGAGAGCGCCGGTGCCGGCATGTTGTTCCGAGCGCCGACGACGATCGACAGCCCACCGGTGGGCTCAGCGCCGTCCGAGCACGCGGCGGTGCCGACCAGGAGTGCGATGGAGACCACGCCTGCTGCGATGCGGCGCAGTGCCGACGGTGCGTTCACGAGTGTCCTTGGATCAGCGGGCGCCGGCGTGATGGCCGTTGCCGTTGCCCTTGCCGTTCGTGGGCGGGAGCGGGTCGGCCGGAGCGGCCGGCCACGGGACGAGCGGCCTGAGGTGACTCGGCCGGGCCTCGCCCGGCGCCCGTCCGGAGACGAGGTTGTTGGTGGCGGCCGGGTCACCGAGCACGCCGGCGACGTGGATGCGCGCCAGCTCCTTGAGCTCGGTGATCTCGGCGTCGACGCTGGCCGCGGCGGCGGCCGTGCGGGCCGCCGTCCGCTCGATCTCGGCGCGAGCGTTGTCGGCCAGCCGCTCGGCCTCGATCGCCGCACTCTCGGCGTCAGCCGCCGCGCGCCGCTGCGCCGCGAGGTCCCGGCGGAGCTTCAGGTAGGACTTCATCCGCGGGTGGTGGTCGGAGAACCCGATCCAGAAGGCCAGGATCCCGGAGCCGATGTAGAGCGCGGCCAGCAGCAGGGCCGCGAGCAGCGGGTCCTCCCCCGACGTCTCCGCGGCGACGCCGCCGAAGGCCACCTGGCCGGTCGAGGCCGTCGGCGCCTCGACCTGGGTCCGCACGTAGAAGGTCGCCGCGCCGAGTGCCAGCCACCCCGTGGTCATGAACGCCAGGGACACCCGGCCGAGGCCGCCCTGTCCCTCGCGCAGGTTCCGCGCCGTCCGGCCCACGACGTGCATGACGCCGACTGCTGCCGCGGCCAAAGCGATCGTCAGCGTCCAGACCATGTAGGCCTGCTGCCCGGTCATCCCGGCGAGCGTGACGTAGAAGGCGGCGAGGTCACCGGCGGTCGCCAGGAGGAGGAGCAGAATGCTGACGCACTGCCAGCCACGCTGGGGGGTGAGCCCCTCCAGCGCGTCGATCGAGGGGCGAGGGCGTCGTCGCCGGTCCGGCGTCTCGCGAGCCGACCCCTCGTTCGGCGCCAGGAGCCGCTGCTCGAAGATCGAGACCAGCCGCTCGGTGTGGTCCCTTTCGGCCTTCGTCACCTCGGCCGTCCGGCGGGCCGCCAGGGCGGCCGCCTCGTAATGGCCGGCCGCCAGCTGGGCCACGGACTGAGCCTCGGCGCCGGCCAACTCGTGGTGGGCGACCCACTGCGGTCGCAGCGACTCGAGCCAGGCGTCGAGCGCATCACCGTTGCCCGCGTCGAGCGAGCCGGTGGCGTGCATCTCGGTGACAACCTTGTGCACCGCGTCGCGTGCCTCGTGTGCCGGCATGCGCGGCGAGAGCGGCGGGTCGGCGGGGTGCCGGAAAGACCACCCGTTCCCGCCGTCGACAGCGCTCGCCGACGAGTTCTCCTGCTGAGGCTTCCTGCTCACGCGGCGGCTCCCGGAGCTCGGTGGGACGGGATGATGTCGTCGGCCAGCACCCATGCCGGCGGGCCGGCGAGGTCGCTTCGCCAGCTGCTGACCAGGGCGTCCCGCTGCGGGTGACGGCGGATCAGGGCGCGCCGGTACAGGGCCGCCAGCCGATCGGCGTACTCGACGAGGCGGAGGGCACGAGACCGGGTGACATCGGCCCGGTTCTGCCTGCGTGCCGCAAGCTCGGCCTCCTCGGCAAGAGTCGCGTCCAGCCGGCGCTGCGCGTCGAGTTCGGCCTCGCGGGCCGCGTCGGCGATCCGTTGGTGCTCGAGCACCCGCCGCTGCCGGACCAGCTCCGGGGGGAGGTCGCGCTCCCCCGCCTTGCGCCGGACCAGCTCCTCCTCCGACGGCGGGACCGCCGCGCGCACCGCAGCCTCCGCCTTCTCCGCGAGGGTCCGCTTCAGGGCCACAAGTTCGGTGTCGATCTCGGCCAAGCGGACGTCGATGGGGCGCACATGGGCGTAGTAGCGGGTGCGCTCGTGCTCGCAGGCGTCGTCGCGGCGGGCCACGAGGTCCCGAAGAGCCGGAGTCGTTTCGGCACTGAGCCCGATGGGCAACCCGGCACGCCGGTCGCTCCGCGCAATCCAGAGCAGGCGCCAGCGGACCGGCCAGTAGACGGGCAACGAGCGGTACGACGCGTCGAAGCGCTCCGCCTTCGATCTGGTTGTGGCCACAGTCTCCCCCGAGGCGGGCGCGCCCCGCCGGTCTTCCGTGGGGTCCTGGCCAGCGGATCGTGCCGCGTCGCAGATGCCCCGTGGATCGTCACCCCCGTGCGACTGATCGACCTCTGCCACGGGCAGTCGCCGATCACGGTGAGCAACGAAAGGCTAGAGCGATTCACCGTCTGTGATCGGCTCCGTGCACGGATCGTGGCGGTTTTCCCCTCCGAGGGGTGAGATCAGCAGCCAGTCGTCCGCCCGGACGCCGGACAGGAGCCACCCCCGTCGGCGTCGCGGGTGAGCCGATGACCAGAGGCCAGATCGTCAGCTCGCACGGGAGGTCAGGCTTCCGCCGGCCCGCCTACGCAGCGGCGCCGGAGCTACCCAGCCCAATTGACCAGGTCGCGCCCTCGCGCGGCAGCATCGGCGAGCTCGCCGTGTCCGACGAACCGCACGGTCGTGCCAGTCCCCCGCGTTGCCGGTCGACCGCCTGGACCGCCGATCGTGCGGCCTCGAAGCCGCTGGACCCCAGGTCACCACGGCTTCACGTACCGGTCCACGTTGCAGACCGGCGGGCTTGCTCAAAGAGCGTGTCGATGATCGCGACGGGCAGTGCCTGTGGCTGATGCGATAACCAGCGCCACAGCTGCCGCCGTGGCACGACCGCATCGTCCTTCGGCGGCTTCTTGATCCGGACGTCCTGAGCACCGACGGGGACGACGAGGCCGGTGACCGCAATCGGATGACCGACCGCAGAAGACAGCAGGCTGCTCACGCGGTCGGCTTCGTGCCTGCTGTTCCGCACGTAAGGCTGCCGGACGCCGTTGACCATGAAGGTGTCGCCACCGACCCAGAGCCGAGCGCCTGGGTGGTGCTTGGCGTTGAGCGTGAACACGCCGCCCGGGCCGATCACGAAATGGTGGATGTCCGCACCTCGCCTACCGACCGGGATGGCGTGCAGACAGCGCCACCGGGGGTCGTCCTTCATCAAACGCTCGAGCTGACGACCAACACGCTTCTCGCCGGCAGCGCCGAGTCGCCATGCGCGTTCGTCGCTGTGCACGCCCATCAGTCGGGCGAGCACTGACCGGACGGGTGCGGCCGCACGGGCCTGCGCTGCCTGGGCGCTGGCAGCACTGCCCGGGCAACGGATGGCCAGGTCATCCCAGCCCGTGTGCTGCTCGGTCATGTCCATCTCCTCGTCGATCCGCGGGCCTCAGCACGGAATCGGCGTCCACGTCTTCCCGCCAGGCGCGTAACTCCGGCAGCCGGTGTAGGTGCTCGACCCGGATCCGCTGTTGGACGGCGGCGGAGCCGCGGTGCGCGTGGCGGTTGATGGGGACGGGGGGCGATACGACGGCGCCGACTGCTGCGCTGCCCGTGCCGCAGCAGCGGCGCGCTCGGCCGCAGCCTGGCGCGCGGCTTCCGCGGCCGCCTGGCGGGCGGCTTCCTCAGCCGCGCGGCGCGCCTCCTCCGCGAGCTGGCTCTTTCGCGCGTCCCGGGCGATCCCGTTCCTGGTCTCGGCGGACTCCAACCGGTCCTGGACTCTCGCCACCTGCCAGCGAAGAGTGCTCGTCTGGTTGCGGTAGGCCGCCATCGGTAGGACATCCGCGTCGCCGTCAAGAAGAGCCAGCAGGTCCTTGGCGGTCACCAGAAGGGCGACGAGCTCAGCACGGTGCGAGTCGAAGTCGGCGAGCGCTGCCGCGCCTGCGGGTTCCTGCCCGACGGTCTCGGTAGCGGCGGAGCTGAGTTCCTCAACGCGTGCGGGCACCGTGCACTCGATCGAGGTGGCATACAGACCGCGACCACCGCTCACGGCCTCCGCCTGGGCGGCCTCTACCTGCGGCAAGAACTTGACGTTGGGGCCGACGGACATCGCGACGCCCATGCCGGCTCTGGCGATCTCGGCATTGACGAACTCGTCCCCGAGAAAGACGGCAGCCAGTTCTCGGTCGTAGCGGTCGCGCGTCTCCTCGTCCCGCTCGAGGCGCACTTCGGTGCCGACCGGCAACCGCTGCTTCAGCCAGTCGGACGCCTCAGGGCCCAAGCACTCGACCGGAGAATTCGGGTCCACGGCCTCAGGGGTGTCGATGTTGAGAAGGCGAACCCTGTGTTCTCGGCCGCCGTAGCGGACGTCGATGGTGTCGCCGTCGACCACCTTGGTGACCGTCGCGATGGTGGATCCGACCGCGGTCGCCGCAACGATTCCGCCGCCCACGACCACCGCAGCGACGGCCACGGCCGTCAGAGCCTTGTGCGCACCCGCGAGAGCGAGCAGTTCATTCACGTCGACCCCAAGTCCCATGCAGTCATCAAGCCGCGCGAGGATACGAGACGGATGCGTCCGAATCGGCTCCCGGCAGCCCGTGCCACCCGCACTGGTGAGGGCCGAAGCCGGCCGAGACCATTCAGGGGCAGGACTCAGGCACCACCGAGCCCGATGACGGTCCGACCGCCGACGGAGAGCCACCACGGCGCGAAGCGCGGTCGTCAGGTCCAGACCCCGCCCCCCGGTCAGCTGCCATATCAAAAGACCGCCCGTTCCCGGAGGTGCTCTCGCGCAGAGGGCGAAAGCGGCACGCTGTCGACCAACTCCGCCATGTCGAACCACGAGCCGCCGCGGGCGGTGCGCCCCGCCACGATGGCCTCGGCGTCACCGCGGTCGATGTCGGCGACGCGGGCGATCACCTCGGTCGGCGCGGTGTTCACGTCGATCAGCCCGCCGTCGTCGTAGCCGCGGCCCAGGTCGGGACGACCGATGCCGAGTTCCCGCCGCAGACCGGGTTCCCGCGTGACGAGCTGCCGGGTCTCCTCGCGGCGAGCCCGGGCGCCGAGTGCACGGGCGACCGCCGGGTCGTCGTGCCCGGGGACGACGCCAGGTGCGCCGTACACCTCGCGGCGGAGCGAGCGCAGCTGGATGCACGCGACGACCACGACGAACACGGCGCTCAACCCGCCGATGGTGCTGAGCGTCTCGTTGCCCGACGTTCCGTCGGGCTGCTGCGGCGGCGTGAGCGCCATGAGGATGACGAGGTAGATGCCGGCCGCCGTGTAGGCCATCGCGAGCGGGCGCACCTTCCGCCGGCCAAGCCGGTCTGCGGCGTGCCAGAACGGCACGGCGGCGAGGAAGCCGGCCGAGGCGATGGTGAGCACGAAGTACCAGGCACCCGCCCGAAACCGCTGGCCGGACGTAGCCGTGCTCGGTGTCGCCTGGGCTGGGAGGTGCGGCGGGGTCATGTGGTTCCTTTCGATGATTCGGTGAGAGCCGATTGCCGGCGGCCGCGACGCGGCTCGGGCTCGGCGACCTCCCGGATGCCCTGCCGACCCCTCGGCGTTCCCGCGGGAAGGTCCGCTGGTCGGCGTGCTCCAGCCGCGGCTTCCGTGAGGGACGAAGAGGAGGTCACGAGAGTTCTTCGGAGGCGACGTAGCGGCGACGGAAGCGGGTGGCCCACTCCCCCAGCCCATCGATCCCGGACGCAACGTTGGCCAGCGGACCGTGGCCGACGAACGCCACCGCCGTCGGCAGGCCGCCGCGCTCTCGGTCGATGGCGGCCACCGTCGACCGTGCAGCGGCGTCGTCCTCCCGCGCGAGCACGAGCGTGAGTGCGTCGTCGAACAGTGCCTCGGGCCCGCTCGCACCGCCCCGGCGCACGCTCTCGGTGAGCAGGACGTTGCGCAGCAGCTGCCGGGTGGCTGGGCCCTTCAGCGCGTCGAAGGCGGTGGGCGCCATGCCGAACTGCTCGCAGAAGCGGCGGTACTCGCGGTCCCTCTCGGGGTCGTCCTTGTCCCGGCTGAAGGTGTCGACGTACTTGGTCTCGACGGCGATCAGGAGTCGTCGTCCGTCCGCCAGCCGGGCGGCGACCACGGCGTCGAAGGCGGTGCCGTCGTCCAGGTGCTCGCGCCGCTCGGGCGCCCACTCGCACTCGATCCCGTCGATGGTCCGGCGGCCGACGGTCACCCGGTCGAAACCCGCGATGCTTCGACCGGTCAGCGACGACAGGAGCGCGGCCGCGGCCTCCGGCCGCGCGCGGAGGTGGCCGAAGACGCTGAAGCACATCGGCATCGAGCTGAGCATGTTGGTGAACAGCCGGGTCTGCTCGAGCTGCCCGCCCTCGCTCCGGACGACGTCCACACGCGAGGCGGCATAGTCGGCGGCCTCGGAACTGAGGAAGTTGCTGCGCCGGTCGTCAGCGGGCAGGTAGTTGCCCAGAATGCGGCCGTCCCGGGCCGGTCCGGCAGGCAACCCGAGAACCTCGTCGCGGTAGGCCGACTGGCGTCGCCGTTCGCGCCGGGTGACAGCGTTGTCCGAGGCGACGACGGTGATGTCAGCAGTCGTCATGAGTGCCTCCCTCGGTTAAAGAGGGCGTACTCCAGCTGGTCGGGGCGCACCGCGTCGCCGGTTACGTCGTCGCTCAGCTCCTTGGCCCAACGGGCGAGGAGCTCGCAGTAGTCGACGTACTGGTTGGCCGGCCAGCTGTACCAACCGGTGAGTTCCGTCCAGCCGCACTGCCGCCGAAGGGTTTTCGCGACCAGGGAGTCGAGGATGAGACAGGGGTGGGCGGCGCTGCCGCCGCCGGCGAAGTAGAGGAACTTCGTGAAGAAGGGCGGGCCCAGGTGGGAGACGGCGTTCCGGTAGGGCCGGAGCAGCCGGTAGGCAGCCGAGGGGTCGGCGCGGCCGACCTCGGCCGCCCGTCTCAGCACCTCGCTGAGCTCGTCGCCGCCCTTCACGACAGCGGTGACGCGAGCTCGGTTGTTGCGGTGCCGCCGACCCGTTCCCCAGGCCAGCGTGGCCCAGAGCAACCGGCGGGCGTCCTCCGGTGACTTGCCGGCTCGCTCCCCGAGTTCGAAGAGCAGTGTGCGAGTTAGCCGCTCCTCCGGGGAGTCGAAGAGCTCGTCGGCGAAAGGAGTGCCGTCGAGGCGTTCTTCCCACCAGCTCCGGTTCACCGTGACCGGCTGACCGGCCACCTCCGCGGCAGGCGTGGCACGGAGATTCGTGGACAACCATTCGGGCAGCTGCAGCTGACTGGGCTCGCTCATGCTGTTGTCTCCGTAGATCGCGGTCAGGCGGTGAGCCGGCGGGCGACTGCCTTGCCGCCCACCCGGCGGATGAGTTCTAGGTCGCCGCAGACGACCAGCAGGTCGCGAGCGCGGGACAGCCCGACGTAGAGCATCTCCCGGGCGCGGGCCTCGTTCCGGAAGCCGTTGACGGCCAGGACGACGGCGGGGCGCTCGAGGCCTTTGAAACCGAGCACGTGGCCGTAGAAGAGGTCGTCGTTCTGCCAGTACGTGTCCCAGTAGGCGTCCTGCCCCTCGGCCTGCCGCTCCACCTGGACGGGATGCCGGCGGTGTGTGGTCAGCAGCGCAACGTGCTCCGGCGGCCACCCACCGTCGAGCAGTGCCTCGGCGACGTCGTCGGCAGCGTCGACCGCATCCTCGGACGAGCACTGGACGAAGCGCACGGGCACCCCCGCCAGGCCGCGGATCTCCATCTGCTCGGGGGCGAGGCTGGAGAAGGTGCCGGCGATCTGCTTGGTGTTGCGCAGGTTCTCGTTCAGCGGGATCGGCGTCAGGTCGACCGTGGGCCGCCCCTGCCGGGCGAAGATCCGCTGCCCCTCGTCGGAGAAGACGTAGATCGATCCCTCGTCCGGGTCGCGCAGCGCGGCACGGACCACGTCCCACCAGCTCTCGGCGAAGTCCTGCCCCTCGTCGATGACGATCGCATCGAACCGCTCGGACTCCGGCAGCCGCGCCGCCAGCGAGACCATCTCGGCGGGCAGGAACTCCTCCCAGTACTGGCTGTCGTCGTCGGACCCGGGCTCCACGCCCCACCCGATGCCGAGGTAGTGAAAGGTACCGACGTACCCGGGGCGCTCCTTCTTCCGCAGGGTGTCGACCCGCCGCTTAAGGAACTCGGCCAGCCCGCGCGAGTAGCACATGAGCGCGACTCGCTGGCCCTGCGCGGCGAGCCGGCGGGCCTTCTCGACGGCCAGCCAGGTCTTGCCGGAGCCGGCACCGCCACGGATCTCGACCCGGTGGAACGACTCGAGCATCGTGAGCACCTTCGCCTGCCGCCGGGTGAGCAGGTCGCAGGCTGCCTCCCGCTCGGCGACCTGGGCCAGCAGGTCCTGCTGCGGGATCGCGGTCCCGGCGAGGCAGTCGACGAGCGCGTCGACGTCGCCCGCCGTCGGCGGGTCGGGCTCGTCCCGCACCTTCTCCAGCGCCGCCCGGATCCGGGCCGCGACGTGCGGCACATCGGTCTTGTCGACGGTCATCCAGCGCGCCAGCCCCGGCGCCCTGAAGTCGGCCGGGAGCGTGGTCGCCGGCAGCGCGACCAGGTGGGCGGTCCGCGGGCGGCTCGCCGTCCAGCGCGGGTGGTCGGCCAGGTACTCGCAGAGCAGGTACTTGCAGGCGACCGCCTGGTCGACCGGGCGGACCATGCGGTCCACGCCGTCACCGATCTGGCGCCATTCCCCGCGCTCCAGCGAGACACTGCCGCCCTTGACCTCCACGACGGCGACGCCCACGCCCGGCCAGGCGACGATGACGTCGGCTTCCCGGTCCTGCGACCGGTCGCTGAAGCGGATGTTGCAGAACAGGGCGGCGTCGTCGGGCAGCTGGTCTCGCAGCGTCTGCACCAGCAGCTGCTCGGAGGCAGACGCGAACTCCGGCTCCTCGGGGAAGAGCCGCGCCGTCACGTGCGCATCCCCGCGACCGAGAGGGCCTCCCAGAACACCGCCTCGCCGATCACCCGCACGCCGAGCGCTCGCGCCTTGGCCGCCTTGCCCGACTGGGAGTGCGGATCGGCGCAGACGAGGACGGCGGTCTGCTTGGAGACCGAGGACATCGGGGTCAGGCCGGCGTTGCGCGCAGCCTGCTCGAGCTCGTCGCGGGTCCGGCTCATGGCTCCGGTGAAGACGATCCGGTCGCCGGGCGCGAAGACCTCCGCCCGCCGGGGCAGCGACACCTGCGCGCCGCTGCGCACCACGGCGAGTGCCAGCTCGACGTCCCGGCTCCCCATTCCGAGCAGCGACGCGACGCGGTCGAGGTCGGAGCGCTCCGCGTCGGTGACCACGCCGTCGGCGTAGGCGGCAGTGGCCAAGGCCTCCAGGTAGATCCGGTGGGCGGCGGAGACGTGGTCGGAGCCGCAGCCCAGCTCACCGGCCAGGGCGACGAGCTGGGCTGCCTCGGTGACGCTGACGAGCCGGTCCTCGAGAACCTGGTCGAGCACGGTCAGGTACGGCGCCATGCTCGGCGGCGCGTCGTCCAGTGCCGGTAGGGCGGCGACCAGCCCGCCGAGGTAGCCGTCCCGCTCGCGGACGGCGGCGGTCGCCGCGTCGCGGGGCAGGGTGCGGCACGGAGGACACGGGCCGTCGGCGGCGTGCGCGGACGCCGCGGCGACGAGGTCGGCCCAGCCACCGTCGAGGGCCTCGAAGCCGCGGTAGCTGCCATCGTCCGCGAAGTCGACGCGGACACCGGCCCCGGCGAGCGATCCGGTGCCCAGGTCGGAAGCCAGCATGGACAGCATCAGTTCCGCGGTGGCGCGGGCGTCGTGCAGCGCGGCGTGGCCGTGCACGAGCGGGATGTCGAGGAAGCCGCAGAGCGCCTGGAGGGATCGGGTGCCCGAGCCGAAGAACAGCGGCGCCAAGCGCATGGTGCACAGGGACGGCGACAGCGGGATCGGCCAGCCGGCACGGCCGAACTCCCGGGCCAGGAAGCGCAGATCGAACAACGCGTTGTGGGCGACGACGACGCGGCCGGAGAGCAGCGACCGCAGGTGCGGCGCGACGTCGGAGAAGGCGGGCGCGTCCACGACGTCGGACGCGCTGATGCCGTGCAGCCCGGTCGGCCCGACGTCCCGTCCGGGATTGACCAGGGTCTCGAACTCGCCCTCGACCTCACCGCGGGAGTCGAGCAGGACGACGCCCACCTCCACGACGCGGTCCATCTTCGGGGACAACCCGGTGGTCTCCACGTCGACGACGGCAACGGTCACGACGGCTCCTCTGCGCTCGCGGCCGTACGTCGACCGAGGGGTACGTGCCCGGCGGACCATGACACGGCGGGGCGACGGAACCGGGGGTTTCGGGCCGATCCGGTCCGCTCCTGCCCCACCAGCCCCATCGCACCCGTGCGCGCCTCGGCCAAACGCCCGAACCGGCGGTCACTCGTGCGAATCGGGAAGGATCGACAGACAGTGCTCGCACGAGCCCTCGGAGGCGTCGAACGACTCCGGCGCAGTGGCCCGGCGGCAGGTGCGGCACCAGCGGAACGACCGACGCCGGCTGGAAGCGATGGCCTCGGCGGCATCGGCCACCGGGTGCGGGTCAAGGAGGACGTCGTCCCGGGTGAACCGCGGACCGTCCGTCGAGAGCGGTCCGGGGCGACCCTCGCCCCCAGAGGTAAGGGGCCGGGCCAGGACGAAGTAGGGGCCCTGCACCCCGACGGCCACCTGCGCCGGCTCGCCGCTGACGAACCACTGCACGTCGTCTCCGATGGCTGGCGCCTCTCGCCGCCAGCCGGTGCCCAGCGCGCGGACGACGTCGGGGTAGGCCACGCCCAGCAGCTCGGTCAGCTCCGCCTCGTCTGCGGTCGGGTCCGACTCGCTCCCCCACTCCAGCTCGCAGGAGCGGCAGACGAACGCCGCCTGCTCGTCCATCACCAGACAACCGCCCAGACCGACCCGCCCGCGCTCTGCCTGTTGGAAGAGGTCGGAGCCTGGCAGCCCGTAGACCAGCGGGATCGAGTCCTCGCGCCCGCACCGGGGACACACGCGTCTCACCTGCGCTCCGACGGTTTCCCTCATGCCACTCCCTGTTCCAGACCATCCGGCGACGGCGGGAGGCGCACCGTGGCACGAGCTACTGACAACGATCCGGGGCGCGCAGCCACGGACCCGTGACAACCACCCGATCGGGCGACCCGACGACAGCTCCTCGACACGGCGTTCAGGTGCCCGCGCGAGCTGCCGTCCGCTGTTCGAGGGCAGCCGACGGACCGGTCCGTTCCTGAGCGGTCGTTCCTGAGCGGTCCGGCCTGCGTCGTACCGCCTGGCCGCACACTGCGTCGAGGAGTTGCACGCGCCACGCTCGGCATCCCTGGCGCTCCCGTCCGCAGCCCGCCGGTCTGGCACGCTCGATGTCGAGGGCCGTCCGGCTCACGTCGTGTAGCCCGGCCGGGCTCGGCTGCCGGTTCCCCGGTAGTCACCGGGTCTGCGTCGACGCCGCCGCTTCGACGACCGCCCCGTCTACCTGTCCGCCGCTTCCAGGAGTCCTGAGTGACCCAGCGCATGCACCGCTCCCACCGCGTCGCCGGCGCGCTCGTCGGCTCCGCCGTCGGCGACGCGCTCGGTGCCCCGTTCGAGTTCGGGCCGCCGGGGCGGTTCTCGGCCCGCTTCCCGGTGCCGGCCCGCGGCTCGAAGACGGAGATGTGCGGCGGCGGATCGCTGGACTGGGAGCCCGGCGAGTTCACGGACGACACGCAGATGGCGCTGCTGGTGGCGACGTCGCTGGTGGAGCACGGTGGTCTGGACGGGGCCGACGTCTTCGACCGGTTCCGCACCTGGGCGGCGGCCGGACCGCCGGATATCGGCAACCAGACGCGCGCCGTCATGGGCTCGGGCCGACCATGGGACGTCGCCGCGGCCGAGCACTTCGCCCGCTCCGGGCACGCGGCGGGCAACGGCTCGCTGATGAGGACCACGCCGGCCGCCATCCGTTTCTCGCGCGACGGTCGCGAAGCCACCATGGACGCCGCCCGGCGCCTCTCGGCACTGACCCACGGCGACCCCTCGGCCGGCGAGGGCTGCGCGATCTTCCACGAGCTGGTGCGCGTGGCGCTGGACGGCGGGAACCCGCTGGCCGCGATCCCGTCCGTGCTCGACGCAGTGGCGACCGTGCACCGGGGCCGGTGGGCGACCGTGCTGGCGCCGGAGTGGACGCCGGCCGACGCGACCGAGGCGAACGGTGCGGTGTGGCCGACGCTCGGCCAGGCGGTGTGGGCGCTGCGCAACGGCCGCGATTTCGCCGAGGTGCTGCGGCTGGTGATAGACCTCGGCGGGGACACCGACACGGTGGCCGCCGTCGCCGGTGGGCTGGCCGGCGCGGTCTTCGGCATGGGGGCGATCCCCAGCCGGTGGGCGTCGGTGGTGCACGGGCGGGTTCCCGGCTTCGGTGATCGCGTGTGGCGGCTGCCCGACCTGCAGCAGCTCGCCGCTGCGCTGGACGGCGCGGTGCAGCAGAACTACGACCCGGGTGTGATCCCGCGGATCGGGCCGACGGAGGTGCTGCCGGGCATCTGGGCCGGCAACCTCGATGGCGCGCGCTACAGCGAGGAAGACTTCGCCGTCATCTCGCTGTGCCGGCTCGGCGAGCCGTTCCGGCACCCCGTGCACCGGATGGCCTACATCGCCGACAACGAGCACAACGCCGACCTCGGCGTAATGCTCGCCGACGTCCTCGACGACATGGCGGCGCTGCAGGAGGAGGGACACCGGCTCCTGGTGCACTGCCACGGCGGCGCTTCGCGCACCGGGCTAGTGCTGCGCGGCTGGCTGGTGCGCGAGAAGGGGATGTCGGTCGAGGAGGCGACGGCGCACGTCGCCGAACGGTGGCCGCACCTCGGGCTCTGGAACGACAGCTTCACCGCCGCGCTGGATCGTCTGAGTGAGTACGCGATCTAGCTAAGGGAGTGGGCAAAGACGCGTCTGACTTTGCGCGGCGTTCGCGTCGGAGGCCCCTGACGGCAGCTGCTAGCGGCCGATGCGCCCACCCCATGGGGTCGCGTCGTAAAGGCGGGCTGCGTCAGCCTCCGGTTACGTTCAGCGCATGGGGGACGTGCCTGCCGGGCTGTACGAGCACCTGATCACCGACCGCTTCAGCAGAGACTTGACGTCGACGGCTCACGACTTGATTCAGATCGGCGCGCTCGATCCGGCGGACGCCCACGAGGCCCTAGCCCGCCACATCGCCGGCCTCACTAGCCGCGCGCTGCGAGCAGCCGGCGGAGGCGATTCCGCGGCCGTCAGTCGGCAAGTCGAATTGGCCAACCGGATTGTTGCCGCGATCGGCGATCTCGCGCCGGAAGCAGCCGACTCGAACGACGCTGTCACTGATCCCGTACGCCAGCTCCTGGCGGTCGCTGCGCCGAACAGCGTCCCAGGCCCCGTGTCGTTCCCGGAACGACCCGCCGTCCCGCTGTCCACGAGTGCGCTGTTGGTGAACGGCCGCGGACAACCCCGCATCGGTTACGAGGTCACTCGGGAGCTCGCGTCCGCCGACGGTGTGGACTTGCTCTGCGCCTTCATCAAGTGGCAGGGGCTTCGCGTGCTAGCGAAAGCGCTGATCGACTTGAGGGAGCGGGGCGGTCGGCTTCGTGTCATCACCACGACGTACATGGGCGCGACCGATCAGCGGGCGCTCGATCGCCTCGTGGAGTTGGGCGCAGACGTCAAGATCTCGTACGAGACCCGAACGACGCGACTACACGCCAAAGCGTGGCTATTCCGCCGCGCGACCGGGCTATCGACGGCATACGTGGGCTCCTCAAACATGTCCCGTACGGCGCTGACGGACGGGCTGGAATGGAACGTCCGCCTCTCGAACGTCGAGCAGGCCCATCTTCTCGAGACCTTCGCCGAGACATTCGACAGCTACTGGGCTGACCCATCGTTCGAGACGTACGACCCGGCACGGGACGGCGACCGGTTGCGGGAGGCGCTCAACGCGGAGCGCGGCGGTCCTTCGGACCTGCCCATCCAGATCACCTCACTCGACGTCCGCCCATTCGGCTACCAGCGGGAGATCCTCGACGAGCTCGAGGCGCAGCGCACCATCCACAACCGGTGGCGCAACCTCGTGGTGATGGCCACGGGAACCGGCAAGACGGTGGTCTCTGCGCTGGACTACAAGCGGCTGCGCGACGCAGGAACGGTCGACCGCATTCTGTTCATCGCTCACCGCGAAGAGCTGCTGGTTCAGAGCCTGTCGACATTCCGACACGTGCTCAGGCAGGGCGACTTTGGCGAGCTCTATGTCGCCGGCCAGCGACCGCGAGAGTGGCGTCACGTCTTCGGGTCCGTACAGTCCCTGACTCAGCTCGACCGGGCCGACCTTGATCCCGCGCACTTCGACATGATCGTCGTGGACGAGTTCCACCACGCAATGGCGTCCACATATCGCCGCCTACTTGAGCACGTCGCGCCGAAGGTCCTTGTCGGCCTCACTGCGACACCAGAACGCACCGACGGCGCCGATGTCCGGGAGTGGTTTGACGGTCGAACCGCCGTGGAGCTGCGGCTGTGGGAAGCACTGGAGCAGGGACTGCTGGCGCCGTTTCAATACTTCGGCCTACACGATGACGTGGCGCTGGAGCAGGTGCGCTGGAAGCGCGGTCGCGGCTACGACCTCACCGAGCTCACCAACGTTTACACCGGTGATGACCACCGCGTGCGTCTCATCCTGCAGGCGGTGCACGACAAGGTGGAGAACCCCGGGAGGATGCGCGCCCTGGGGTTCTGCGTGAGCATCCAGCACGCCGAGTTTATGGCGGAGCGCTTCAGCGCCGCAGGCATCCCCAGCCGTGCCATCACCTCCCAGACGTCGCGCGAGGAGCGAGCCGCTGCCCTCGTCGCTTTACGCGAGCGCCAGGCCAACGTGCTGTTCACGGTCGACCTGTTCAACGAGGGGCTCGACATCCCGACAGTCGACACGGTGCTGTTCCTCCGGCCCACGGAGAGCGCCACGGTGTTCCTGCAGCAGCTCGGTCGAGGCTTGCGGCTGAGCGAGGACAAGGCATGCCTGACGGTCCTCGACTTCATCGGGGCGCAGCATCAGGAATTTCGCTTCGACTTACGGTTCCGAGCTCTCACGGGCAGCTCGCGTCGTGGTCTACAGAGGGACGTCGAGCAGGGGTTCCCCACGCTGCCGGCCGGCTGTCACATCGAGCTCGACAGAGTCGCTCAGCGAATCGTGCTGGAGAACATCAAGCAATCCCTGAACGTGTCTTGGAAGGGACTCGTCGCCGAGGCGCGTAGCTTGGAGCGGCCGACGATGGCCGAGTTCCTCGACGAAGCCGGCATCGAGCTCGAGGACCTCTACCGCGGCAATCGCCGGAGCTGGCTTGACCTGCAGAGGGCCGCTGAGCGCGTCCAGGACACCCCCGGCCCGGATGACCGCCGCCTGGCCAATGCCTTTGCGCGCATGTTGCACATCGACGACCTCGAACGCCTCCAGTTCATCCGGGAAATCATTACCGCGGCCGGCACAACAGACGTAACGAGAGATGCGCGAAGTCGTCGCCTTGCAGCAATGCTGCACTTCTCCCTGTTCGGACAGCAGGAGCAGTTCAGCTCGATCGAGGCAAGCCTTGACCGGCTCCTCCGCCATCCGAGTCGGGCCGAGGAACTGACCCAGCTCACCGACGTGCTAGTCGACCGGCTGCATCGGGTCACCCCCAAACTAACGGCGGCCAGCGCCCGACCACTGCATCTACACGCGCGGTACACGCAGGTGGAGGCGCTGGCGGCATTCGGCAGGGAGTCCCTTGCCAACGCGTTCGGGGCAGGCGTCTGGTGGATCCCCGATGAGAGCGCAGACCTCTTTTTCGTAACCCTGCAGAAGACCGAGCTGCACTACTCCCCAACGACGATGTATGCCGACCACGCCATCTCACCGAGCATCTTCCAGTGGGAATCACAGAACACGACTCGCCCCGGCACGGGCGTCGGCAACCGCTACATCCACCATCGTGAGCTCGGAACCTCGGTACACCTGTTCTTGCGTGAGACCAAGACATCAGACGGCAACCTCGGCGCTCCGCCTTACCTGTACGCCGGCCCAATGACCTACTTGTCACACACCGGCGAGCGGCCCATGCGCATCTTGTGGAACCTCGAACACGCGCTACCGGCGGACGTCTTCCATGCCGCCAAAGTGGCTTGACTCGTCGCGGCAGTTAGATCGGCGCACTGACACGAAGGCGACGCTATGGCGTCATGCCGGGGAACGTGGACCCCGGCGCCGACGGCGACCTTGGGCAACGAAGACGGGCCGCGCGCCGCGGAGCGGGGGCCCGTCGACCGCGCCCGCGCCCGCGCTCCACCATTCGCTCACGAACTCGCGCTCTCAGCCGGCCGAGCGGCGCATGGACCACATCTGCGCCGGGCGCTCAGAGTGCATCGCGACGTCCCAGCCGACGGCGCCGTTGACAACCTCCTTGCGGAAGTTGCCCACCGCCACGCGTGCCAGCTCGGGGTCGGCTGCCACGCGGGCGGCCAGCTCGATCGCGCGCTCCTCGACCGCGGCGTCGTCAAGGGACTCCCAGGCCAGGCCGAGCTCAACGGCCTTGTCGCCGTTGATTTCCTCGCCGAATAGCGCCATCGCGGCCGCGGCCTCGCGTCCGATCAAGCGCGACAGGATGACGAAATGCCCGCCGCCGGGGTGCATGCCGCGCTTCAGGAACCCGCACAACAGCCGAGCGTCCTTCGCCACGATCCGCAGGTCCGCCGCCAGCAGCATGTTCATGCCGGCGCCCACCGCGGAGCCCCGCACCGCGGCCACGGTCGGGACCTTCACCTGGCCCAGTCGGTAGAAGGAGTCGTAGATCTTGCCCATGCCCTCGTAAGCCTCGGGTCCCGCCGGGTCCTTGCCGGCGGAGGTCAGCGTGGCGATGTCGCCGCCCGCGCAGAAGGATTTGCCCACCGCCCGGATCACCAGCGCGCCGACCTCCGGCTTGACGTCCACCTCGTCGAACGTCGCGATCAGCTCGTCGGCCATCGCCGGCGTCAGCGCATTGCGCCGGTCCGGGGCGTTCAGCGTCACGATCGCGACGCCGCCGTCCACCTCGAGCTGCACTTCACCGGATCCGGCCACAAGCCCACCTTCCTGCCGAGCGGACCGGCCCCGACGCCGGCCACCAACCTCTGACTGGCATCAGACCACGCGTCCTATCCGGCCCGCGCACGCGGGCGGGGCTACACGACGACGGTCGCCGACTCCACCAGCCGGCAGAGCGCGTTCACCCGCCGTAGCTGCTCGGGCGTCCGCACGGGCGCGTCCAACAGCAGCTGGCTCAGCACCACGACGGCCAGCGCCTGCGCCCGCGACACCGCCACGTTCAGCCGGTTGAGGTCGAACAGGAACCCGACGCCCCGCGGTGCGTCGACTGCGCTGGTGCTGGTCATCGAGTAGATGACCACCGGCGCCTCCTGGCCCTGGAACTTGTCCACGGTCCCCACCCGTGCACCGTCCGGCAGCGCCGCCTTGATCAGTGCGACCTGGGCGTTGTACGGCGCGACGACCAGCACCTGCTCCGGCCCGATCCGCGCCTCCTTACCGAGATGGCTGCGCCACGTCGAGCCCTGCACCGACTGCCACAGCCGCGCGACGACGTCGGCCTCCTGCTGGCTCTTGTCCGCCCCAGTCAGCTCGTGCCGCACCGGCACCACCCGCAGGCCACTCCCCGACAGCCGCCCCTCCCCCAGCACCGCAACCCGTTCGCGGCCGTCCGCGGCCTCCAGCCGGCCCTCGTACGCCAGGTCGGACACGAATGCAGTCAGGTCCGGGTGCATCCGGTACGAGCGGTCGAGGAAGACGCCGCGGTCCTCGGGGATGGTCGCGTGGCCGTCGAGCAGGTGCTCCAGCGCCGAGGCTCCGGACTCCCCCGGGTGCACCGCCTGGCTGGGCTGGGCCAGCTGCTGCGGATCGCCCAGCAGCACCATCGACCGCGCACCCCGCGCCACCGCGACCGCGTTGGCCAGCGAGAACTGCCCGGCCTCGTCGACCACCAGCACGTCGACGGCCTGGGCCACGTCCGCACGCGTCCAGAACCACGCCGTCCCGCCGACCAGGTTCACGTCGCCGCTCAGCAGCGCCTGCGCCACGAAGCCGTTGTCCGACGACCACGCCACGTCGTCCGAGCCGCAGTGCTGGCTCTCGTCGCACTTCTGCAGCGCCGGCCGCCCCACCGCCTTCAGCAGGTTGCCGATCACCGCGTGCGAGGTCGCCGTGACGCCGACCTTCTTCCCCGCGTCCAGCAGCTCCCGGATCAGCTCAGCCGCGGCCGTCGTCTTGCCGCTCCCCGGCGGGCCCTGGATGGCCAGCACCTCGCCGTCCAGAGCCAGGCCCAGCCGCACGATCGCCTGGGTGGTCGACTCACCCTCGCGCAGCTGCGTTCCCGCGGGAACGCGCCGCTCGACCAGCGCCTGGCCGAGACAGTCGTGCCCGGCCAGCACGTCCTCCCCGCTCGCCTGGATCGCCTCGCGCAGGCTCTTGGTGTTCAGCGGCCCGCCCGGCCCGAGTCCGCGCGGGCGAGGCGGCTCGGTCGCCGTCGTCTTCAGCACGAGCCGCCCGGCCGTGGCCTCGAACTCGAAGACCTCGCCGACCTTCTTCGCGGTGTCCACGTCGAGTGCCTCACCGGTGGAGACCTTCGTGTCCTGCACCGGGAACGAGTACTCGTACAGGTCGCTCTTCTTCTTCGGCCCCAGGCACCGGACGAAGGTCAGCCCGCCCAGCGCTGTGCCGTCCCGCTCGAGCTCCTCGGCGTCCAGATCCTGGAGGCGGTAGACCTCCCACCAGGCCGGGCGGTCCTCGCGACGGTGCCAGCCGACGAGGTCGCCGAGCAGCTCGTGCCCCGCCGCGTGCAGCCGGTCAGTCAGCTCCTGCTCGGCGGCCTGCGCGTCGGTGACCCTCGGGTCGGGCGCCGACGCGGTCAGCGTCGGCCGTGGCAGCGATCCGTGCAGCGCCTCCAGCTCGGCGCGCTGCTGCTCCAGCCAGTCGTGCAGCTCGCGGGTCGAGTCGACGTCGTCGGTGTTGTACGACTCGATCGCGGCCAGCTTCGCGGCGTCGCCGTCGGCCAGCCACTGCTCGTAGACGAGCACGCTGCCGAGCCCGCTGGCCACCTCGCCCTCGTGCGACCGGCCGTAGAACGCCTCGACCTTCTTGATCGAGTACGACTCCTTGCTGATCCGCATCGACTGCCGGACGACGGGATAGAGGTCGACGAACCGCTCCTCGCGCAGCAGCTGGTCGAGCTCCGCCTCGCGGACGCCGTAGCCGCCGGTCAGCTTTTTGAGCGCGGTCACCTCGTAGGCCGCGTAGTGGTAGACGTGCATCGCGGGGTCGGCCTCTGTGGCAGAGACGATCCGGTCGATCAGATCAGCGACCATCTGCTTCTCCGCCGGCCGGTCGTGCGCCCACAGCGGCGTGAACCCGCGCGACCGGTCGCCCAGCCCGGCGAGGTACTCGATGCCCGCGCCGTCCTCGAACCAGGGATCGCCCTCGAAGTCGAGGTAGAGGTCGCCCGGGCTTGGCGGCGGCAGCCGGAGCAGACCCAGGCCGGACACCGGCGGCAGCAGCGTCCGCGACGACTCCCCCGTCGTCCGCTCCTTGAGCTGCTCGGCCGCCTGCTGCTGCAGCCGGGTGCGCGCGTCCGCGCCGATGCCCGAGGCCTTCAGCCGTTCCGGCGACGCCGTCGCCAGCGCCTCCAGCGTCGGGATGCCCGCCGCCCTCAGCAGGTCGCGGTGGTCGCCGCGCATGCCGGCGACCAGGCCGAGGTCGTCGGCGTCCCGCAGCTCGGCATTGCACCGCACCGCCCAGCGGCACTGCTCGCAGTAGCCGATCGGCGAGGGACCGGTCGCCGGCGGCGCCTCGACGAACGTCTCCAGCCGGGCCCGCGCGCGGCGGGCGTAGGCGGCGACGTCGATGAGCCGCCACGGCCGCGACTCGCCGTCCCCGGTGACGACGTGGATCCACTCCGGCGCCACCCCCTGCAGCACGGTGAGCCGCTCGGCGTAAGTGGCCATCTGCAGGAGGGCGGCGATCTTCAGCTTCCGCGCCAGCTTGGTGTCGGCGATCTCGTAGGACCAGTCGCCGAGAACCGGAGACGGCCGATCCACGCGAAGCAGGAAGTCGGCCTGCCCGCCCCAGGCGCCGTCGAAGAAGGTCCCCTGGTAGACGACGTCGAACCCGCGGCGCATCGCCTCGACCGTCTGCACCTCGGCCCGGCGCCGTCCGTCTGCGTCGAACACCGTCTCGATCCGCGCGATCGTCTTTCCAGCCGCCTCGAGCGACGCCAGGTACCTCTCCTCGTGCGCCATGCCTCGGTCGAAGACGAACTGCAGCTCCTCCGTCGTCTCGACGTCCGGCGCCGCCCACTCCCCCGCGGCCACGCCCAGGTCGAGCCGGGTCAGGTGCCGGCACTCCTGGTGGGCGGTCAGGTCGGTCGGGCTCAGCACCAGCCGCCCGTCGAGTCGCTGCATCGCCCGTACCTCCCCGATCGCCGTCGCCGGCAGCCTGCCGGACGGGTCCCGACCACCCTGCCTCGCTCAGTGGGTAGCGGACGCCACCGACACGACCGCGGGGCTGTAGGTCAGGGGAGGCGGCGGACTCACCCGTCCGAGCGATCGCCGGACGCAGACCAGGACCACAAGCTTGCGTGAACGGCGGATCCATTAAAGGATCGCATATCACACTTTAACGGAATGACTGTCCGTGAAAGGTTACGACCATGGCGCGGTGGCTGGATGCGGTCTGGGAGCACTCCGATCTGACCATGGTCCCGCGCGCCGATCGACTCTTCGGCCCGTACCGCCGCTACGAGCCCGACCTGGTGACCTCGCGGCCCCTGAGCCTGTCCCGGGACGCCAATCAGGCCGCCACGGTGGCGGAACGCGCGGTCCGTGAGCTGACGAACGGCCCGGGAGCGCAGGCACTGGAGGGCCTCGCCCGCTTCCTGCTGCGCTCGGAGGCGATCGCCAGCTCGCTCATCGAGGGCATCGCGCCCTCGCCCCAACAGGTCGCTCTCGCGGAACTCGCCCAGGACGAGGACGTCCGAGGGTTCAGCGACCAGGCGCGCCTCGTCGCCAACAACATCACCGTCCTCCGCCGGGCGGGGAACGAGCTGGCCACGGCAGATGCCATCACGGTCGAGGACATCGAGGCCCTCCATCGGGCGCTGTTGCCCGACGAGGCCCACCACGGGTTGCGCCGGGTGCAGAACTGGCTCGGCGGCTCCGCCTGGCACCCACTGTCGGCCGAGTTCGTCCCGCCCCCGCCGGAGCTGGTTCCTGCCCTCATGTCGGACCTCGTCGACTACATGAACGGCTCCGTCCATGCGCCGCTCGTGCAGGCAGGCATCGTGCACGCCCAGTTCGAGACGATCCATCCCTTCACCGACGGCAACGGTCGCGTGGGGCGCGCCCTCATCCACACCGTGCTCACCCGGCGCCGCCTCACGCCGTCGGCGGTCCTCCCGGTGAGCCTGGTGCTCTCCACCCTTCGCGACCGCTACGTCGAGGGCCTGACCTCGTACCGATACGCAGGGCCCCCCGCGGGCGGCGAAGCGGCAGCCGCGGTCGCCACATGGCTGGACCTCTTCCTCTCCGCCACCACGGTCGCCGCGGAGCAGGCGCAGCTCTTCGCCCGCCAGATCGCCGGACTGCAGAACGAGTGGGAGACGAAGCTCGCCGAGCACCGGGCCGCCCAGGGGCGGCGCGAGGTTCCGCGTGCCGACTCCGCGACCTCGCGGATCCTGCGCACCCTGCCCGAGGTGCCGATCCTGACGTCCCGGACGGCGCAGCGGCGCCTGGCCGTCTCGTTCCCGGCGGCGCGAGCCGCGCTGGAAGAGCTCGCGGACGCCGGGATCCTCGCCCGTCGATCCGTCGAGCGGGGCACGACCGGATACACCGCGACGGACGTGTTCTCCCTCGTCACACACGCCGAGCGGCAGCTGGCCAGCACCCGGTGGGACACCCGGGTCTCGCCGCCCACCCGTCCCGTTCCGGCCCGACCCCAAAACTGAGCGCCCGCGCCGTCGCCGCCTCGGGCACTGGCGCATCGCCTGGGTGAGGTCGCGGATGTCCGACACGGCGCCAGTATCGATGCCCGCCGTCCCGGTTCCGGCCCGTTACTGTCTCGGGAGCGGCTCGACAGGCTTCCGCACCCAGGACATGCCTCCACCCGCACGAATCGATTCGTGCTGCCTGGGGACTGTCCTTGCCACTGCTGCGCACCTCCGCGCGAGGTCTGGCCGGCCTGTCGTCGGCCGGCCGCCTGAGCACCGTCCTCGCCGAGCAGATGTCGTTCCAGATGAAGCGTCGCGCCTCCGCCTCCGAGCTGCGGTCCTGGGACGCCAGCCTGCGGGTACTGGCCACCGACCTGCTCCAGGCCGGCCTGGAGGACGTCGAGGTGCTGCTGGAGTACCAGCTCCCGCTCAGCAGCAAGCGCATCGACGCCGTCCTGGCCGGGCGCCATCCTCGGCGGGACAGCCCGTCGTACGTCGTCCTCGAGCTGAAGCAGTGGACGGACGCCGAGCTGTTCGAGGACGACGCCGAGTTGGTCGTCCAGCCGACCTATGGGCGACGCCCGATCCTCCACCCGGTCGCCCAGGTGCGGGCCTACGGCGAGTACCTGCTGGACTTCGTCGCCTTTCTGCACGCAACGACCGACGTCGTCGCCGGTGCCGCCTACCTGCACAACGCCGCCCGGAATCAGGTCGGGCAGCTCTACAACTACCCGCAGGACGAGCTCGGCCGGCTGTTCACCAAGGAGAGCCGGGGAGAATTCCTCGACTTCCTCCGGAGCCGGCTGGCACCGAGCGACGGCAGCCACTACGCCGACCGCCTGCTCCACTCGACGATCGCGCCGAGCAAACAGCTCATGCAGGTCGCCGCCGACGAGATCCAGCGCCGCGAGCAGTTCGTGCTGCTCGACGAACAACGAGTGGCCTTCGACCTCGTCCTCCACGAGGTCGAGAAGGCGCGGTCGGGCGACCACAAGAGCGTCGTCGTCGTGTCCGGCGGGCCGGGCAGCGGGAAGAGCGTCATCGCGCTCTCGCTGCTGGGTGAACTGAACCGCCGTGGCCGGACGGCGATCCATGCGACGGGATCGCGGTCGTTCACCCAGACCCTCCGCAAGGTGGCCGGTAAGGGCTCTCGTCAGGTCCAGTCGCTGTTCAAGTACTTCAACAGCTTCACGGACGCCGACAAGAACGGTTTCGACGTTCTCATCGCTGACGAGGCCCACCGTCTCCGCGAGACCTCCGCCAACCGGTGGACGAAGGCGGAACTCCGCACGGACAAGCGCCAGGTCGACGAGCTCATCGATGCAGCACGCGTGCCCGTCTTCCTCCTCGACCAGAACCAGGTCGTGCGACCCGGCGAACTCGGCACCGTTCAGGACATCGAGAAGGCGGCCCGTGAGCGCGGACTCGACGTGCATCACGTGGACCTCAGCGCCCAGTACCGCTGCGGTGGCTCCGAGGCCTACATCGACTGGGTGGAACGGCTCCTCGGCCTCAAGCCGGGCGGGCCGATCCCCTAGACCGGCGATGAGAACTTCGAGGTCCGGGTAGCCGATTCGCCGTCGGCCATGGAGTCCGAGCTCCAGCGGTATCTCGGCGACAAGTACGGCGCCCGCATGGCCGCGGGCTACTGCTGGCCGTGGAGTGACCCGCGCAAGGACGGGTCCCTTGTCGCGGACGTGCGGATCGGAAACTGGGAGCGCCCCTGGAACCTCAAGGGCGAGCGGTCCGTCGGAGGGGCGCCGCCATCAGCCCTGTGGGCCAGCGATCCGGCCGGCTTCGCTCAGGTCGGCTGCGTCTACACCGCCCAGGGTTTCGAGTACGACTGGAACGGCGTGCTCATGGGACCGGATCTCATCTGGCGAACCGACCGCTGGGTGACCGATCGCTCCCACAACAAGGACCCGGACTTCCGGAACCGGGCCAAAGTGAGCGACCAGGAGTTCGATGCCCTGATCCGCAACGTCTACAAGGTCTTGTTGAGCCGCGGGATGCGCGGCACGCTGCTCTTCTCCACCGACCCCGAGACCCAGGCATTCCTCCACCGGCTGGTGCCGGCGACGGCCTGACCTGGCGCGTCTTACGAGGCGTCACCCGGCCGGGCAGTGGCGGACCCACGTCGGTCCGCCACCGGCCACAGCCGCGCGTTATGGTCGACGGCGTTCAGAACGTGTAACTACCTGCTGTCGGCCTCGCTGACGGATCAAGGCGGCACGCCCGATCCGCAGATGCACAGAGGTGATGACGCACGCCCGACTGTTCGAGTCCCCGCTCCTCCGGCACGCCGGTCCCACGTACTTCCCGCTCGCCTTCGTCGCGCGGCTGCCCTTCGCGATGATGGTGGTCGGCGTGCTGACCCTCGTCGTCGCCGAACGCGGATCGGTCACCCTGGGCGGACTCAACTCCGCCGCCGCCGGCCTGGGCACCGCGCTCGCCGGCCCGCTCCTCGGCGCCGCCGTCGACCGGTTCGGGCAGCGGCGGGTCCTCGTCCCGGTGGGACTGGTCAACGCCACCCTGCTGGGCGCCTTCCCGTTCGTGGTCGCGGGCACCGCTCCGGACGTCGCCGTCCTCGCGCTGTCAGTGCTCATCGGTGCGAGCGCGCCGCAGGTCGGCCCGCTGTCACGAACCCGGCTGGTCGCCATCATCGGGCGCACCATCGCTCCCGGCCGCCGAGAGAAGGTCCTCAGCGGCACCATGGCCTACGAGTCCGCAGCCGACGAGACCGTCTTCATCGTCGGCCCGTTCCTCGTCGGGCTGCTCGCCAGCGCCATCGCCCCGTGGGTGGCCATCGCCGGCGCCTCGGTGCTGACATTCGTGTTCGTCACCGCCTTCGCCCTGCACCACACCGGCCGGGTCGACCCCGACCCCGACAAGGTCCCGGAGGTCCCGGCGCCCGCCCGGGAGCTCGTCCGGTTCCCCCTGCTCACGGTCGTGGTGGGCACGCTCGGCGTCGGCATCTTCTTCGGCGCGACGCTGACCTCCCTCACCGGCTTCCTCGCCCAGGACGGCAGCGGCGACCGCGCCGGACTGCTCTACGGCGTCATGGGCATCGGGTCGGCCGTCCTCGCCCTGGGCGCGGCCGCGCTCCCGGCACGGTTCACGCTGCGGGCGCGCTGGCGGACCTTCGGCTCCCTGCTGCTCGCCGCGGCGATCGGCTATGCCTGCGCGCGGTCGGTCGGGGGCCTCGTCGTCGCCCTCGCCGTCCTCGGCCTCGGCATCGGCCCGACGCTCGTCACCCTCTACAGCCTGGCCGCGCGGCTGAGCCCGGCGGGCCGCTCGGCGACCACCATGACGATGCTCGGCTCCGCGGTGATCGTAGGCCAGGCGCTCGCCTCCGCGGGAACCGGTGTCGTCGTCGACTCCCTGGGCGCGACCGCCGCGCTGGCCGCACCGGCTCTCGCGGCGGCCCTGGTGGTCGCCGCCGGCGTCGCGCACACCGCGCCGGCATCGCGTGTCGAGGAAAGGGAACTCGTCCCCGCGTGAGCCGGTGAGAATCACCGACACCGGACGCGTCGGCATCCATTGACAGCACCCCGGCGCCGAGATGCACGGCCTTCGCGGCGACGCCGCAGGCGCGCCGCCCGCCAGCCCGAGCGGGCGCCCGCGGCCGCGGCTCGACGCACCGCCCGAAGCCCGGCAAGTCCTGAGCGGTGCGCGGCTCGAGTGCTACGACTGCTGCGGTGGCGAGTCGGAGTTCCAGATGTCGAGGCCCATGCTCCACCCGCCGTCGGGCAGCTTGCGATGGACGACGACGTACTTGCCGGCGTCGACGACGTCGGCGCCCACGCGCATCTCGTACTGCCCCTCCTCGACCGCGAGGTCCTCGCGCTCCTCCAGCGAGACCGTCTTGAGCACGGCGCCGGTGACCACCGGCGAACCCGGCGGCATGACCTCGGCGTCCGGCGCGTAAACCGAGGCGATCAGAGCGGCGTCGCCGGTCTCCATCCCGTTGATGAACGTGGCGTTCAGGGCGTCGATGTCGCTGCGGCTCTTGGCTCCTCCTTGCAGCGGGGCGGACCGGCGTCGCGACGGCGACGCGGCTCGGTCAACGCATGCAGACGTCACGACACGCCGGACCTGACCGGCGGACGTTCTGCGCCCTCGCGGTGACCGGGCGCACCGAGGGCCCGCCACCGACCGGCCGGGCACGGTCTGACCGGCCGCCGATCATGGCCAGGGCGGCCGGCCGCTGGAGCCAGGATCCAGTACTGCTCGGGCGAAGGCGCCGTCACCTTCGAGCCGCACGTCGTCCCACTCCCCGGATGCGACCGCGCCGAGAAGAGCCGGCAGAGGAGCCGACACGACTGCCCGGCGTTCACCGGCAGCCTCGCGGACGACGTGCCGGCCGGAGCCCTCCACCACCACGGAGAACTCGAACTCCCCGCATCGCACCGCCACCGCCCCCGGCGGCAGTCCCGGCGCAAGCCCCTCCAGCAGCGCACGCACCGCGAGCCAGGCCCACCGCTCGTCGACGACGTCGTTCCCGGGCCCTGTGGCCATGTACGCCGCACCCCACCGGATCAGCTCCATGATCACCGGCTCGAGCCCACGTCCGTGACTCGTGAGGGCGTAGTGCGCACCAGCCGGCCCGATCCGCTCGACGATCCCGTCGTCGGTCAGCTGCCGGAGCCGCTGGGCGATCAGATTGGTCGCAGCACCGGGAAGCGCGGCCGCCAGGTCGCCGTACCTCGCCGGTGCGATCAACAGCTCCCGCACGACGAGCAGCGTCCACCGGTCGCCCACGTGGTCCATCGCACGTGCCAGCGCACAGAACTGCCCGTAGGTCTTGCGGCCCGCCACCGACAGGAGTCTACTTTACTTTCTCAAGTGGCAGGGAGATTGCCATGGAGCAGCTCACGATCCCGACGCGACACGGGCGGATGGCGCTGACCCGATCGGGTGCCGGCGAACCGGTGCTGCTGCTCCACGGCATCCCCGGGAGCCGTGACAGCTGGCGGGACGTCGTCCCACTGCTGTGCCCGGACGCGACCGTGCTCGTGCCCGACCTCCTCGGCTTCGGGGCCAGCGGCCGCCCCCGCGACCTCGCCACCCTGCACGCACGCGGGCAGGCCGAGGCGCTGGCCGACGTCCTCGACGCCTTGGCGGTCGAGTCGGTCACCGTGGTGGGACACGACTTCGGTGGCCCGGTAGGGCTGATGCTCACCGGCCGGGTTCCGCGCCGGGTGGTCCGCCTCGGCCTGCTCGCGACCAACGCCTTCCCGGACACGCCCGTGCCGTTCCCGCTCTCGCTGGTCAGGCAGCCGGTCGTCGGCCGGCTGCTGGCACCCGCACTCTTCTCTCGCGCCTCCCTGGCGGCCATGCTGATCGCTGGTGTGGGGCGCCCGCGGCCGCGGCTCGACCTCGGCTCCCACCTCGGCGACCGTGCCCAGGTACGGGTCGTCCGCACGATTTTCGAGGGCAGCCTGCGCGAACTCGACGCGTTGTACGCGCCCGTCCAGCGACGACTGGACCAGTGGACCGGGCCGGCCCTCGTGATGTGGGGCGACCGCGACCCCTTCTTCGCCACGGAACAGGGGCACCGCACCGCTACGACTGCCGGCACGACCCTGACCCTGCTCGCCCGAGCAGGGCACTTCCTGCCCGAGGAGCGCCCCGATGAGGTGGCGGCCGCGGTGCGGGCTCTGTTGACTGCTCCGCTCTCGTTCGATCCGGCGTCCCCGGGCTGAAGTCCGCGGGACGCCGCAGTGCCACGGCGTCCCGCGCTGGGCCACACGACGCCGTCGTCGGCGGCCACCTGCACGGTGACGAGCTCGACGCCGTCGGTCCCGGGCCCGGCCGGCGACGATCATCGCTCGTCGGCCTGGCTCTCACTGACCGACGAGGTCCCTCAACGGCTCGCCCCGCTCCGGCAGCACGAACCGGACCGTCGACGGACTGCTCGCGATGACCGACCGCCCCTTGCTCCCGCACGGTCCCGTCGTCCGGTCGAGGCGGCGCGTATGCGCCGCGCGGGTCATCGCGCCCAGCACGCGCAGCGGTCTGTCGGTCAGCCGCCGAGGCGAGCAGCATGTCCCCCGCGGCGACGCCGCCCGGGCGCCGCCCGCCATCCCGAGAGGAGGGCGGCATGTACACCCGTTCCACCACCGTTCAGGCCGACCCGCAGCGCATCGACGAGGGCATCGCCAACGTGCGCGACGAGGTCATGCCCGCGGTGCAGAGCATGCCCGGCTGCATGGGCCTGTCCATGCTCTGCGACCGCGACTCCGGCCGATGCATCGTCACGACGAGCTGGGACTCCGAGGAGTCGATGAGCGCCAGCAGGGAAGCGGTCATGGCCATGCGCGAGCGCGCCACCGAGGTGATGGGTGGCCGCTTCGACGTCCAGGAGTGGGAGATCGCTCTCCTGCACCGCGCGCACCAGGCGCCTGAGGGCGCCTGCTGCCGCGTCACGTGGACCCGCGGCGACCCCGCCCGCATGGACGAGATGACCGAGACCCTCCGTACGGGCGTACTACCGCGTCTGGACGAGATCCCGGGCTTCTGCAGCGTCAGCGTGATGGGAGACCGGCAGACCGGCATGAGCGTCCTGACCGCCACGTACGACGACCGTGCCTCTCTGGAGGGTTCCGCCGAGGCGGTGCGGGGGATGCGCGAGCAGTTCACCCAGCAGATGGGGCTGGAGGTCACCGACATGGCCGAGTTCGAGCTGGCGATCCACCACCTGCGCGTCCCCGAGATGGCCTGATCGACGGCGGCCGGCGCGGGCCCGGAGCGCGCGCCGGCCCCACCGCGGCACCACTCGGCGGCAGGTCGAGAAAGAAATCAGTGGGCCCGGCGCCGTGCCTGGCGACCGGTCCGATTGACCGGCGTCCCCGGCTGGACCGCGGCACCGAACCCGGCTACCTCAGGGAGTTCGTCACGTCCTGGGCCGAGGACGACGGCTGGCGGCCGCACGAGGAAGGCACCTGCCCCTCCGGCTGGGCGCGCGCAGACAGCAACGGCCCTGGCTCACAACTGGAGGTGCAGCCGGAGCGCCTCGTCGACGTCGTGCATGAGCCGTGGCGGGACTCGTCCCAGCACGGGGCCGATCCTCTCGACCGCCACCGAGCGGACCTGCTCGGCCTGAGCCTTGGAGTCGATCCGCAGACCGCTGAGCGCAGCGGGGAGCAAGGCCTGGAACGGGAACACCCGGCCGACGTCGCTCGTCAGCGGAACCACGGTGACCACCCCTCGTCCCAGCCGGTCCGCCGTCGCGTTGGCCTGGTCGTTGCTGACCACGACGGCCGGCCGCCGCTTGTTCGCCTCGTTGCCCCGCACGGGCTCGAGGTCGACCAGGCGCACCTCACCTCGGCGCATCGGCCACGCCATCGCCGGCGGTGGTGTCCCAGGCGGCCTGCTCACCCGACGCTGCCCACTCCTCCCACGCCCGCTCGTAGTCCTGCTCCAGCTGGGGCTGGCGCAGCAGGTGCAGGGCGCGACGGATCGCGGCTGATCTGCTTTCCAGGCCGGACGCCGCGACGTACTCGTCGACGAATGCGACGTCCTCGTCGCTCAGGCTGATGCTCAGCTTCACCTCGGCGATGCTACCGAAGTAGCATCACGGTAGGAATGCTGCGGCCGGCTCCCGTTCCTGCCCCGGGCGGCGATCAGGCGCGAGACGATCACGTGCGCACCGGTCCGTGGCGCACCGTCACCCCTCACCGAGCCGACCGCGCAGCCAGTCGTGGAACAGCCCGAGGTGGTGCTCGACGGGGACCAGCACCCCTCCGGCCGCGTAGGCACGCGAGGCCATCCCCGGCTGGGTGCGCTCGCAGGCGGCGAAGTCCTGCTGGTTGACCCGGTGGAACAGCTCCACCGACCGGGAGACGTCGAGCCCGGCGGCGACCACCTCCGGCGCGTACAGCCAGTCGCACTCGACCACCGTGCGGTCGACCGCCAGCGGGGTCATCCGCAGCAGGATCACGTGGTCGGGCACCAGGTTGAGGAAGACCGCCGGCTTGATCGTGGCCGCGTAGTAGCGCCGGTCGCGGTCCGGGTCGATCCCCGGCAGCGCCGGGAAGCCGGCGCCGCCGTCGACCGTGAAGCCCTCGGCGGAAGCCGCGAACTCAGCCCCGTGCCCGACGAAGGACTGGGCGGCGTACCCGCGGCTGAACTCCGGCAGGACGTCGGTCAGCTCGGGGTGGATCGTGGCGCAGTGGTAGCACTCCATGAAGTTCTCGACGACGAGCTTCCAGTTGGCCGCGACGTCGTAGCGGATCCGCCGGCCCAGGGCCAGCCGCCCGACGTCGTACCCCTCGATCGCCGCCGGGTCGCCGAGCCGCTCGGTCACCGCGCCGACGACGTCGTCCTCGAAGGACGGCGGGGCGTCCGCCAGGCACACCCACGCGTAGCCGAGCCACTCGCGCAGAGGCACCGGCACCAGACCGTTGGCCACCCGGTCGACGTCGGGCATCCGCGCCAGGTTCGGTGCGGCGACCAGCGCTCCGTCGAGCCCGTACGACCACGCGTGGTACGGGCAGCGCAGCGTGCGGTTCACCTGGCCCGACTCCTCGGTGCACAGCTGCGCGCCGCGGTGCCGGCACACGTTCAGGAACGCGCGCAGCGCGTCGTCCCGGCCGCGCACCACCAGCACGCTCTCCCGGCCGACCTGCACCCGCCGGAAGCTGCCAGGCGAGGCAACCTCGTCGGTGCGGGCGACGCAGCACCACATCGCCTCGAACACCCGCTCCTGCTCGCGGGTGAACAGCGCCGGGTCGGTGTAGTACCGCCCGGCGAGGGTCGGAACCAGGCTGGAGGAGGGAGCGGAGAGGGTCGCGGTCACGGGGTGGCCTCCAGAGCGGGCCGGCGGGGGTCGAACAGGGCGATCGGGTGCGTCGTCGAACCCGTGGTGGCGAGGTCGGCGAGGATCTCGCCGACCACCGGCACGAACTTGAAGCCGTGCCCGGAGAAGCCGCAGGCCACGGTCACCTGCGGGTGCTCGGGGTGTGGCGCGATGACGAAGTGCTCGTCGGGCGTCGTGGTGTACATGCAGGTGGCGGCCTTCAGCAGCTCCCCCGGGAGGGTCGGCAGCACCCCGGCCAGGTGCCCGGCCATCGCCGCGACCTCCTCGGGGTGCACCTGCCGGTCGATGGTCTCCGGGGTGCACGGGGTGCCCCGCCGGAAGAAGGCGACCTTCGCCCCGCCGTCCGGGCCGTCGATCGCCGGGAAGCCGTAGACCTGGGTGCCGTCGGCCGCCTCGTGGATGTAGATCGGGTGCCGGTCCGGCGTCCAGGCGGCGGTGCCACCCCTGGGCTGGAACCAGTACATGACCTGCCGCTCCACGGTCAGCGGCAGCCCGAGCCCGGCCAGCACCTCCGGCGCCCACGAACCGGGGCTGACCACCAGCGCACCCGCCTCGTACTCCCCCGCCGCCGTCCGCACCCGCACCCCGCCGCCCGGGGTCGCCGCCCAGGAGAGCGCCGGCTCGCGGAAGCGCAGCTCCGCGCCGCGCGCGAAGGCCAGGTCGAGGTGCGCGGCCACGGTCGCCTCCGGTCGGGCGAACCCGGCGGCGGTCTCGACCAGCCCCACCTCGTCGTCGGCCGGGGTCAGCGTCGGGAACCGGCGGCGGACTTCGGTCGCGTCGAGCAGCTCGTGGGCCAGCCCCCACTCGCGAGCCGCCCGCAGGCTGCCGCCGACGGTGCGGCTGTCGGGCCGGCCGAGGAACACCCCGCCGGTGCGCACCAGCACGTCGGTGCCGGAGTCGGCGCACAGCTGGTCCCACAGCTCGTAGGCGCGCAGCAGCAGCGGCACGTAGGCGGGGTCCTCGAAGTAGGCCTGCCGCACGATCCGCGAACCGCCGTGGCTGGACCCCTGGTCGTGCGCCGGGCCGAACCGCTCCAGCCCCAGCACCCGCTGGCCACGGGCGGCCAGGTGCGCGGCCGCCGCGCTGCCCATGCCGCCCAGCCCCAGGACGATGACGTCGTAGGCCATCGTCAGCACCGGACCCGCGTGCCGGAGGGGTCGACCAGCGGCTCGGCGGCGACGGTCGCCGCGAGCGGTTCGCCGAACCAGTCGATGCTCACGGCGGTGCCGGGTTCCGCGAGCGACGCCGGCAGCCAGGCGTAGGCGATCGAGCGGCCGATCGTGTAGCCGAAGGCCGCGCTGGTGACGTAGCCGACCGGTGTCCCGCCCACCCGCACCGGCTCGCGGCCCAGCACCGTCGTTGCCGGGTCGTCGAGGGTGAGGCAGGACAGCCGCCGGTCGTGCCGACGGCGGTCGAGCGCCTCCCGCCCGACGAAGTCGCCCTTGTCCTGACGGACGGCGAACTCCAGCCCCGCCTCGACCGGGTCGTGCTCGGTCGTCATGTCCACCCCCCAGGCGCGGTAGCCCTTCTCCAGCCGCAGGCTGTCGAAGGCCCGGCGGCCGGCGGCGACCATCCCGCGCCGCCGGCCCGCATCCCAGAGCACGTCCCACAGCCGCAGCCCGGTGGCCGCGTCGGTGTACAGCTCCCACCCGAGCTCGCCGACGTAGGAGACCCGCAGCGCGGTCACCGGCACGCCGCCGACGAACAGCTCCCGCGCCCGGAAGTAGCCGAACGCCGCGTGGGTGACGTCGGTGCGGGTCAGCGACTGGAGCACCTCGCGCGCCCGCGGCCCCCACAGCCCGATGCCGCAGGTGCCCGCGGTGGTGTCGCGCAGCTGCACCGATCCGTCGTCCGGGGCGTGCTGCCGGAACCAGTCGAGGTCGAGCGGGCCGTTGGCCCCCACCTGGAAGCGGTGCTCGCCCAGCCGGGCGACGGTCAGATCGCTGCGGATCCCGCCTGCGGCGTCCAGCAGCAGCGTGTAGGTGACCCGGCCGGCGGGCTTCCCGACGTCGTTCGTGGTCAGCCGCTGGAGGAAGTCCTCCGCCCCCGGACCGGTCACCTCGATGCGGGTCAGGGGGGTCATGTCGTAGAGCGCCACCTGCCCGCGGGTGGCCAGCGCCTCGGCCGCCACGGTCGGCGACCACCACCGCGCCGCCCACGGGTCCCGCGCCGGCAGGTCGAGACCCTCGGCCAGCGGGGCGTTGGCCTCGAACCACAGCGGCCGCTCCCAGCCGCCGGCCTCGCCGAAGACGGCGCCGAGCTCCTGCTGTCGGGGGAAGAACGGGCTCGTGCGCAGCGGGCGCAGCACCGCGGCCGGGGCCAGCGGGTGGACGACGTCGTAGACCTCGACGAACTGCTGCGCTCCCCGCTCGGCCACGTACTCCGGTGAGAGCTGGACGTCGGCGAACCGGTGCAGGTCGCACTCGTGCACGTCGGTGCGCGGCTGCCCGTCGACCAGCCACTCGGCCAGGGCCTTGGCCACGCCGGCCGAGTGGGTCACCCACACCGCCTCGGCGACCCAGAAGCCGGGCAGGTCGCGGTGCTCGCCGATCAGCGGCATGCCGTCGGGGGTGAAGGAGAAGACGCCGTTGAAGCCGGCGGCGACCTCGGTCTCGGCCAGCCCGGGCAGCAGCGCGAGGCTCTGCTTCCAGGCGTCGGCGAAGTCGTCGGGGGTGAAGGGCAGGCAGCTGTTCGCGTGCGCCTCGGTGTCGGCCGCGTTGACCGGCATCGGGCGGTGGCCGTAGGAGCCGATGCCGATCCGGTCGCCGTGCTCGCGGTAGTACAGGTCGGCGTCCTGGTGCCGCAGGATCGGCGCGCTGATCTCCCGCAGGGCGCCGGCCAGCGCCGGCACCGGCGCGGTGGTGGCGTACTGGTGCGCCAGCGGCTGCAGCGGCACGGTCAGCCCGGCCAGCGCGCCGACGTCCGGACCCCAGAAGCCGGCGGCGCAGACGACGACGTCGGCCGGCACGAAGCCCTGATCGGTGTGCACGCCGCTGACCCGGCCGTGCTCCTCGGCGACGCCGGTGACCCGGTGCCGGGCGAGGAAGCGGGCCCCCCGGTCGATCGCCCGCCGCGCCTGCGCCTCGCCGGCCGGTACCGCGTGCGCGAGCCCGTCGCTCGGGATATGCAGCCCGCCCAGCACGGCACCCGGGTCGAGCAGCGGGTGCAGCCGGGCGCACTCGCCGGGATCGACCAGCCGGGCCTCGATCCCCCAGGAGGTGGCCAGCCCGTGCCGGCGGGCCAGGTCGGCCCAGCGCTCAGGTGTCGTCGCCACCTCCAGGCCGCCGACGGGCCGGAAGACCGGTGCGCCGTCCAGCTCGAGGCCGCCCAGCTTGCCGACCGTGTACCGCGCGAACTCCGCCAGCGTCTTCGACGGGTTGGTCTGGAAGACCAGGCCCGGCGCGTGCGAGCTCGATCCGCCGGCCGCGAACAGCGGGCCCCGGTCGAGCACGGTGACGTCGGTCCAGCCGCGTCCGGTGAGCTCGTCGGCCAGCGAGCAACCGACGATCCCGGCGCCGATGACGACGACACGGGGCGACGACCTGCGGGGAGCCATGCCCATGGCCACGCCCTTCGGTTGTTGCGGTTTCCGCAACGGCTCGCGGAATGCGCAACAGCCTCCGAATGGGCTACGCCTCCGTCAAGAGGCGACGGCGCGTCGCCGCACGTCCTGACACTGTGTCGACAGGGCCGACACAGAACGCCGCATCGGCGCCGCTCCCGACCCTCAGCCGAGCTGCCTGCCGGTCTCCGTGGCGACGACGCACAGCCGCTCGGCCACCGCGGCGAACCGCTCGACGGGCAGGCGGTAGGACGGGGCGGAGACGCTGAGCGCGGCGACCAGCCGGCCGTCCGGAGCGCAGACCGGCGCGGCCACGGCGTTGAGGCCCAGCTCGAGCTCGCCCTCGGTCGCCGCCCAGCCCCGCGTGCAGACCTCGGTGAGGACCTCGTCGAGGACGGCGGCGTCGGTGATCGTCGCCGGGGTGTACCGCTCGAGCGGGGCGGGCGGCAGAGCTCGGCGGGCGGCCGCCGGCCCGAACGCGAGCAGCACCTTGCCGCTGGAGGTGGCGTGCAGCGGCGTGCGCCGACCGACCCAGTTGAGCACGCCGACCGAGGCGCTCCCGTGCACCTGGCTGATGTTGACCGCACTGTCGCCGTCGAGGACCGCGAGGTTGACCGTCTCGTCGAGCTCGGCGGCCAGCCGCTCGCACACCTCGCGCCCCAGCCGGGTCAGGTCCAGTTGTGCCGCGCTTGCCCCGGCCAGGCGCACCAGCCCGAACCCCAGCCGGTAGGTGCCTCGCTCCCCCAACTGCTCGACCAGGCCGTGGGCCTCCAGCGTGGCCAGCAGCCGGGACGCCGTGGACTTGTGCACGCCGAGCTCGACCCCGAGCTCGGTGACGCCGGCGCTGCCGCGGTCGGCCAGCACGGAGAGCATCGCCAGCGCACGATCGACGGATTGGACCAGCGGCGGCTGCCCGTCGCCATCCATTCTGTTGCGCATGGTGCAACGCTAGCCGAGGAAGCGCCTGTGCGGCGTCGGGACCAGGGACTTTCCGCACCGGACGTCTCCTGCGAGAGCTGCCGCCGGCGAAGACGTCGGCGCACGTGCCGGGCGGGACGGCGAAGGCCAGGTCGCCCGCCGAAGGGTCGTTGGGCCCTCCGGGCGCCAGTCCGCCGCGTGTCCTCGCCGCCACGCCGGGGTGCCGGGCGCCGTCAGACATCGAGGTGCGCCAGCGCCTGCGGCAGCACGCTCGGCCCGTTTCGGCGACGGTGAAACGGCTACCGTCACCCACCGCCTCGCCCTGTTCCGCTCGCGGGATCACTGCGAAGCTGGCGGTGTGAGTCCGAAGAGCAGAGGCCGGACACCGCGGAACCGGAGCCGCAGAGAGCACCGGTCGGGGAGCTCCTCGCACCAGTCCCCTGGCGTGCAGCTTCTCCGGGAACTGGAGCGCGAGCTGCAGGACGCCGACGCGCTGTCCGCCGAGATCACGGTGTCCACCCTGCTCGGCGCCGCCCGCCGCGCCCGTCCCGACGATCCGGCCGGTGAACGGGGACCGACCGACCTGGTCGCCGACGTGGTGCGGCAGGCCGGCAAGGTGCGCCGCCCGACGTCGCTGGGTCTCCTGCGCTGCCTCGCCGTCCTCGGCGGTCCGGGCGAGCGCGATCTCGCCGTCCCTGGCATCCGGCGGCTGGCCGCAGCCGGTGTCCCCGAGCCGGACTGGACCACCCAGCTGGATGACGTGGCACCCACCGGGGCCTGGACGGTGCACGACGTCTACGGCGATGCGGCGACCATCGCGGTCGAGTTCGCCCGCCCCTGCCGGCCACACGCCCTGGTCGTGCTGGTGGACCACACGGAGGGCGGCATCGCGGCCGGCGCGTTCCTCGAGGACGACCCGGACGACGTGCGGACCGAACGGGACCGGCAGGGCCAGGACCCGCTGGTGGTCGTCGAGGAGCTGGATCTCGGCACCGCGCGGGCGCAGATCGAGGCCGCCTTCCGGGCCGTCGACACGGCGGACCCCGCGGACGTCGACGACGACCTCGTCGCGACCCGCGCCCTCGTCCTGGCGCGGCTGCGCGCGCTGCCGGCCGCCGACCCCGCGCCGCCGGCACCGCGACCTCTCGACGAAGCGGCGCTCGTCGGCGAATTCCTCGCCTCTCCCGAGGCCGCGCACCTGACCACGAACGCGACGGTCGAGCGGTGCGCCGCGCTGATCGTGGCCCACCGGGTGGAGGCCGAGCCGGCGAACCCGCTGCGGATCAGTCCGGGCACGCTGGCCGACCTGCTGCTCGACCGGCTGCTCGGCGCGGACCTGAGCGACGACGAGGCCCAGGCGATGCCCGGCGTGGTCCTCGCCTGGACCCGCTTCACCGCCGGCCGCACGACGCTGCCGTCGGTGGCCCGCGACCATCTGGTCTCCGCCGCCGAGGAGCTCGCCGACACGTACCTGGTGGCGCGGAGCTACCCCGAGTTCGCCGAGCGCGGCCCAGAGCTGGCGATGTCCTACGCCGGCGACCTGCTCGACGATGAACTGGACCCGGCCGCCCTGGAGGACGCGATCGCGCGGCGCACTTTCGCCATGCCCTATGTCGGCACGACGATCGGTGGGGAGGACTACCCGTCCCTCGACCCGGCCGACCCCGATGACCGGGGGCTGCTGATCGCCGGGGAGCATCCGGAGTACCACGCCGTGCTGGACGACCCCTTCGCCGACGGCGAGATCGACGGCGTGAACCCGCGGCTGCACCTGGCCGTCCACGAGATGGTGGCCAACCAGCTCTGGGACGACGACCCGCCCGAGGCCTGGCAAGCGGCCCAGCGGCTGCTCGCCGCGGGCATGGAGCGGCACGACGTCCTGCACGAGCTCGCCGGCGTGGCGACCGAGCTGCTGTGGCACGCACTGACCGACCGGGGGCCGCTCGACCTGGCTGCCTACCGTGCCGCCCTCGATGGTCTCGACGCGCTGCCCGCTCCGCGGTCGAAGAGGTCGGTCGGGCGAGTGCCCGAGGGCCAGCAACCGCTGTTCGACGCGCCCGCCGCCGTCCCGCCGCGGCCGACCGTCGTCCGGGGCGGCGGCCAGGGCACTCGCCGGGGCCCGGACGCCGGGAGCCGACGCGCCACCGCCTACCAACTCAAGATCCGGCTGCTGGGCACGAAGCCACCGGTGTGGCGGCGGGTGCTGGTGCCCGACGATCTCACCCTGGCGGGACTGCACGACGTCATCCAGGTGGCGATGGGGTGGACGGACACGCACCTGCACGACTTCCGCGTCGGCGACGCCCGGTACGGCGATCCCGGACAGCTCTCCGGCGGCTGGCTCGACGACTCGCGGGACGAGGCCGCGGTCCGGGTGGATCAGGTGCTGCCCCGCGTGGGAGACCGGCTGCGCTACACCTACGACTTCGGAGACGACTGGGAACACGAGGTGCTCGTCGAGTCCGTCGAGCCGGCCGTGGGACCGGTGGCTCTCCGATGCCTGGCCGGGCGGCGAGCCGGCCCCCCCGAGGACTGCGGCGGGGTGTGGGGCTACGCCGACCTCTGTGCGGCCGCCTGCAACCCGGACGACCCGGCCGCCGCCGACCGACTTGAGTGGCTGGGCCACCCGTTCGACCCGGCGCACTTCGACCGGGAGGCCGTAGACGAACGGCTCGGCGCCCTCGACCGCCGGCACCCGGAGGCAGGTGACCGCACGCGCCGGTGAGCGCAGGCGCCGGTGCCCGATCCTGTCGGTGGTCCTCCTTAGCATCAGCGACGACCGCGAACCCGGACCGGAGGTGCCGTGCACTACGACGACGTCGCCGCACTGCAACGCCACAGCTCCGCGTGGCGGCTGGTCCGCGCCGACCACGCTCCGCTGATCATCAGCTTTCTCGACCAGGTGTTCGTCGAAGGCAACGTCCGGGGCATCGCGGCCGGCGAGCTGGCCGACCGGCTCGACGACGTCCTCCATGCCCTTAACGAGGGGCAGGAACCGCCGCAGTTTCCCAAGCCGGCGCGCGCCTACCTCGACGCCTGGGCCGCCCCCGACGCCGGCTGGCTGCGCAAGTACTACCTGGCCGGCTCCGACGAGCCGCACTTCGACGCCACCCCCGCGGCCGAGAAAGCGGTGGCTTGGTGCGCGTCCCTGCGCGCCCGCGCCTTCGTCGGCACCGAGTCCCGGCTCAACACCGTCGTCGACCTGCTGCGCCAGATGGTCTACGGCGCCGAGGCCGACCCCGACACCCGCCTCGCCGAGCTCGAACGGCGGCGACAGGAGATCGACGACGAGATCGAGCGCGTCCGCCGTGGCGAGGTCGACGTCATGGACCCGTCCGCCCAGCGGGACCGGTACCAGCAGTTCGCCGGCACCGCGCGCGAGTTGCTGGCCGACTTCCGCGAGGTGGAAGGCAATTTCCGGGCGCTCGACCGCGACCTGCGCGAGCAGATCACCACCTGGGACGGCGCCAAGGGCGGCCTGCTCGAGCAGGTGGTCGACGGCCGGGCCAGCATCGCCGACTCCGACCAGGGCAAGAGCTTCCACGCCTTCTACGACTTCCTGCTCTCCCCCACCCGCCAGGAGGAGCTCACCGACCTGCTGCGCCGGGTGCACGAGCTGCCCGCCCTCGCCGACGGCGACGATCGCCTGCGCGCCGTCCACCACGAGTGGCTGGCCGCCGGCGAGCGCACCCAGACCACCGTGCGCACCCTCTCCGAACAGCTGCGCCGCTACCTCGACGACCGGGTCTGGCTGGAGAACCGGCGGGTGATGGACATCTTGCGCAGCATCGAGACGTCCGCCCTCCAACTCCGCGGGGAACGTCGCGTCGAGCTCAGCGTCGAGATCGACGCGCTGGCATCCACTGTCGTCCTGCCGATGGAACGCCCCCTGTACACGCCCCAGACACGGGCCGCCGTCGACAGCAGCAGTCTGCAGAGCGGCGACGACGACTTCGACGCCACCGCCCTGTTCGGTCAGGTGCACGTCGACCCAGCTCCGCTCACCGCGCACGTGCGGCGCGCCCTGCTGCAGCGGTCGCAGGTGGGGCTGGCCGCACTCCTGCACGACCACCCGCTCGAGCAGGGCCTCGCGGAGCTCGTGACCTACTTCTCCCTCACCGACGGCGCCTTCGACGTCGTCTTCGACGACACCCCCGAACAGGTTGCCTGGACCGACGGCGACGGCCACACCCGCCGGGCCACCGTTCCCCGGGTCACCTACGCCCGCCGCGCCGAGCTACCGCAGTCGGCGCGGAGGTGAGGATCTGCCCGCATGTGGTATCAGAAGGCATCCCAATTCGGTACCGTCCGGGGATGAGCAAGCAGATCGCCGTCCGCCTGCCGGACGACCTCGTTGACTTCGTCGACACTCTCGTCGCGCACGGACGGGCGACCAGTCGCGCTGCGGTAGTGACTCGTGCGCTGGAGCGTGAGCGGCGCAGGGAAGTCGCGGCGCGGGATGCAGAGATTCTCGCCGCCAATCCCCATGATCCCGACCTCGACGCCCTCGCCGACTTCGCCGCAACGGTCCGCATGGACGACCTGGACTGATGCGACCTATCCACGTCGCCCGGCTGGACAAGAGTCGTCCGGTGTTGGTGCTCACCCGCGAGCTGGTCAGGCCGCGACTGACCCGCGTGACCGTGGCACCGATCACGGGCACGATCCGCGGGCTGTCGACGGAAGTGCCAGTCGGGGCGGCCAACGGACTGGACCAGCCCAGCGTCGTGAGCTGCGACAACGTGACGACGGTGCCAAGCACCGCGCTCGGCCGGCAGATCGGCTTCCTGCTGCCCGATCAGGAAGAAGCCCTGACCGAGGCCATCCACGCTGCCTTCGATCTCTACTGACTCGATCCGCGCAGTCCCCACCACGCACGCGTCTGTCGCCGCGCCGACACGCGAAGCCGCACGTTCTTTCGTCGTACCCCCTTCCTAGCATCGGCAGCGGCCCTCAACCGCAGCCCGGAGGTGGCACGTGACCGCACCGCCCGCCCACTCCGAACTCGACCTGCCGCTGGTTGCCACCTCGCTCATGAAGGGCGTGGTGTACCGCGACACGCACGAGCAGGTCTGGCGCCACCTGCTGCCACTGCAGAGCCGGCTGCGCGAGTACATGTCCACCATCGGCCTGGTCCCGGTGATCGACGAGGCCGAGGGCTACGCATTCCTCCGGCAGCGGGAGGACGACGCTGCCGATGACGGCGCCACCTCCGTGCCGCGCCTGGTCGCCCGCCGCTCGCTGTCCTTCCACGTCAGCCTGCTGCTCGCACTGCTGCGCCGCCGGCTGGCCGAGTTCGACGCCACGGACGCCGGCAGCCGGCTGATCCTCACCCGCGAGCAGATCGTCGCGATGCTCCGGGTCTTCCTGCCCGCCACCAGCAACGAGGCCCGCCTCGTCGACCAGGTCGACCAGTCCATCACCAAGGTCGTCGAGCTCGGCTTTCTCCGTCGGGTGCCGGGTTCGGACGGCGCGGTCGAGGTGCGCCGCATCCTCAAGGCCTTCGTCGACGCCCAGTGGCTGGCCGACTTCGACACCCGGCTCGCCGCCTACGCCGCCCAGCTGCGCGGCGCGCCCGATGCCGCCGCCGAGCCCGAAGAAGGTGCACAGCCGTGACCTCGCCCGTCCACCTCGCCACCGACGAGCCGCCGACGCCCGAGGCCGGGTCCGGCTTTCGGCTCGACCGCCTCGAACTGCTCAACTGGGGCACGTTCGACCGGAAGGTGTGGACCCTGCGCGCCAGCGGCGCCAACACGCTGCTCACCGGCGACATCGGGTCGGGCAAGTCCACCGTCGTCGACGCCGTCACCACCCTGCTTCTCCCGGCGCAGCGGATCTCCTACAACAAGGCCGCCGGCGCCGATACCCGCGAGCGCAGCCTCCGCTCCTACGTGCAGGGCCACTGGCGCTCCGAGCGCAACGAGGCGACCGGCACCACCCGGCAGGTCGGCCTGCGCGCGGGGAGCACCTACTCGGTGCTGCTCGCCGTCTTCACCAACCCCGGCTACGACGCCACCGTCACCCTCGCGCAGGTGTTCTGGCTCAAGGACGGCGACGGCGGCCAGCCCGACCGCTTCTACGTGACCGCCGACCGCGACCTCACCATCGCGGCCGACTTCGCCGACTTCGGCACCGACGTCACCGCCCTCAAGCGCCGCCTGCGTGCCCAGGCAGGGGTCTCGGTGCAGAACGTCTTTCCCGATTACGGCCGCGAGTACCGCCGCCGGCTCGGCATCGACTCCGAGCAGGCCCTGGAGCTGTTCCACCAGACGGTGTCCATGAAGGCGGTCAGCGACCTCAACGGTTTCGTCCGCAGCCACATGCTCGAGCCCTTCGACGCTGCCGGCTGGATCGACCAGCTGGTCGCCCACTTCGACGACCTCACCCGCGCCCACGAGTCGGTGGTCCGCGCCCGGACGCAGCTCGACCAGCTGCGCCCGGTGCTCACCGACGCCGATGCGCACGACCGGCTCGGCGCCGAGATCGCCGCGCTCGACGCCCAGCGCGAGGCCCTGCCGGTGGTCACCGGGCGGCTGCGGGCGGACCTGCTCGCCCGGCGGATCGCGCGCCTGCGCGAGTCGGTGGCCGACGACGATCGCGAGCTCGCCCGGCTCGCCGACGATCTGGGCCGCGACCGGGCGCGCGAGAGGGCGCTCATCGTCGAGCGTGCCGGGCACGGCGGCGACCGGCTGGCCCGCATCGACGAGCTGGTCGACGCCGAGCAGCGAGCCCTCGGCACCCGCCGGCAGAAGGCTGCCACCTTCGCCGGCCTGCTCGGCGCCGCCGGCCTCGACCCGGTCGCCGACGAGCACGGCTTCAGCACCCGGCGGGCCGAGGTCCGGACTGCGACCGCAGCCGCCGAGTCCGACGCCGCCGAAGCGCAGAACCGGCTCCGCGAGCTCGCCGTCGACGAGCGCGGCCTGCAGGACGAGTCCGACGATCTGCGCGCCGAGCTGGCCAGCCTGCGCCAGCGCACCAGCAGCCTGCCCCGCCAGAGCCTGGAACTGCGGCAGCGGCTGGTCACCGAGCTCGACATCCCGGGGGCCGCGCTGCCGTTCGCCGGCGAGCTGATCCAGGTCGGCGCGCCCCACCGCGACTGGGAGGGCGCCGCGGAGCGCCTGCTGCGGGGGTTCGCCCTGTCGTTGCTCGTCCCCGACGAGCACTACCCCGCCGTCTCACGCTGGATCGACGCCCACGACCTGCGCACCCGGCTGGTCTACTACCGCGTCCCCGCACGCGTTCCGGCGCTGCCGGCACTGCCGTCCTCCGACTCCCTCGCCGCGAAGCTGGAGATCAAGGATTCCGCGGTGCGGCCGTGGTTGGAGACGCAGCTGGCCCACCGCGCCGACCACGCCTGCGTCGATTCCATCGAGGCGTTCCAGCGCACCCCGAAGGCGCTGACCCGCGCCGGCCAGATCAAGGCAGGTGGCCGGCACGAGAAGAACGACGCCACCCGCATCGACGACCGCCGCTCCTACGTGCTCGGCTGGAGCAACGCGGACAAGATCGACGCGCTCCTGGTCGAGGCTCAGCGGCTGCAGGATCGGCTCAACCGGCTGGCCGCCGACCGCGCCCGAGTGGAAGCCGCCTACAAGGCCGCGGCCGAGCGGGGCCGCACGCTGAGCAAACTGGACGTCTTCGACGACTGGACCGAGCTGGACTGGCAGGCCGTCGTCCGGCGGATCGCCGACCTGACCGCCGAACGCGAGCGGCTGCTGACCGCTTCCGGCGAGCTGCAGCGCATCGACCGGGAGCTCGACGGAGTCCGCTCCGCCATCTCCGAAGCGGACGACGCATTGTCGGCCTGCCAGCAGCGGCGGGGCAGGCACGGCAGCGAACTAGCCGACGCCGAGCAGCGCGCCACCGGCGTCGCGACCCGGCTGGACGCCGCCGGGAGCGTGCCTGACGAGCACCTGGACGCCCTGGCCGGCCGGGCCGCGGCGCAGCCCGGTGGATCACCGGCCACGCTCGAAGGCGTCGACGCCCTGGAAGAGGCGCTGCGCCGGCAGCTGACCGAGGACCGCGACCAGCGTGCGAAGCGCCAGTCCGGCGTGGAATCGCGACTGGTCCGCGCCATGGGGACGTTCATCAGCGACCATCCCGTCGAGACCAGCGAGATGGACGCCTCCGTGGCGGCAGCCGGCGAGTTCCGGGCCCTGCACGACCGGTTGACCGGCGACGACCTGCCCCGCTTCGAGGCCACGTTCAAGCGGTACCTGAACGAGAACACCATCCGCGACATCGCCGGGTTCCTCGCCGAGCTCAACAAGCGGGCCGAGCTGATCACCCAGCGGGTGGCGACGATCAACGCCTCCCTGGTCGGCATCGACTACAACCCCGGCCGCTACATCCGGCTGGACACGCAGCTCACCCCGCATCCCGAGATCAAGGACTTCAAGCGCGACCTGCGCGCCTGCACCGACGACGCGCTCGCCGACGGCGACGACCAGTACTCCGAACAGCGGTTCCTGCAGGTGCAGGCCATCGTCGAACGGCTTCGCGGTCGCCCGGGACACGGCGACGTCGACCGGAACTGGTCACGGTTCGTCACCGACGTCCGCAACTGGTTCGTCTTCACCGCCTCCGAGCGCTGGCGGGAGGACGACACGGAGTACGAGACCTACAGCGACTCCGGCGGCAAGTCCGGCGGGCAGAAGGAAAAACTGGCCTACACCATCCTGGCCGCGTCGCTGGCCTACCAGTTCCGGCTCGACCCCGCCGCCGCCCGGTCGAAGACCTTCCGGTTCGTCGTCATCGACGAGGCGTTCGGCCGCGGGTCCGACGAGTCCACCCGGTTCGCGCTCACCCTGTTCACCCGGCTCGGCCTGCAGCTGCTCATCGTCACGCCGCTGCAGAAGATCCACGTCATCGAGCCGCACGTGGCCGCGGTCGGGTTCGTCGACAACCCGACCGGCAACTTCTCCCGGCTGCAGAGCATGACCATCGAGGAGTACCGCGAACAGCAGGCACTGCGCCGGGTCGCCGGCGACGCGCGCTGACATGCCGGGCACGGGGAGCAGGGGCGCGCCCGGGCGCCGACGCAGCGAGTGGACGACCTGGGCAGACGTCCGCGACCAGATGCGGCGTCGCTGGGACCGCGGCATCTTCCTCACCGCCCACGCGGCCGGTCTGCCGTTCGAGCCGTTGGACCTGCCCATCCGGGGGCCCGGGCCCCGCGACATCGGCGACCGGTTCGACGACGTCCGCGCCTGGCGGGCGGGCTGGACGGCGGTACCGCGCGGCGTCCGGGTGGTGGAGGCACCGATCGGTGGGCGGCTGATCGGCATCAACCGGCTGCCGTCCCGCGTGGCCATCGACGGCTGGGACGAACTGATCTCCGTCCTCGGCGTCCGGAGGGACGTCGAGACCTTCGATGCGCGGCTGGCATGCGCGCGAGAACGAGCGCCGGCGCTGGCCGAGTGGATGACCCGGTTCCCCATGCGGGTGCTGGCGGCCGGCGACGACTGGGACCGGCTGGTCACGACGGTGCTCTGGATCGACCGGGAGGCGCGACCGGGCAGCTATCTGCGGGAGATCGACGTGCCGGGGGTCGACACCAAATTCGTGGAGACGCACCGCGGACTGCTCGCCGACCTGCTGGAACATCAGCTACCGCCGGAACGGATCGACGCTGCCCGCCTTCGGTCGGACTTCGCCGGCCGCTTCGGCTTCCGGAGCAAACCCGACTATGTCCGCGTCCGGCTGCCGCCGGAGCACGCCGGGCCGTTCAGCGAGATCGCCGTCCGCGTCGACGAGCTGGCACACGCGCCGGTTGACGCCGGCACCGTGATCGTCGTGGAGAACGAGATCACCTACCTCGCGCTGCCACCCCAGCCCAGCACCGCAGTGCTCCTCGGTGGGGGGTACGCAGCCCGTCGCCTCACCCCGCTGGCCTGGCTGGCCGATGTCGACCTCCGGTACTGGGGTGACATCGACACCCACGGCCTCGCCATCCTCGACCGACTTCGGGCTGCCTTCCCCCACACCCGCTCGCTGCTGATGGACCGAGACACGCTCCTGGCCCACCGCACCCAGTTCGTGCGCGAGCCGAGTCCCACCGCCGAACGACTGGACCGGCTCACCCCGGAGGAGAGCGAGCTGTACGCCGCCCTGGTCACCGACGCCTTCGGCCCCTCCGTCCGGCTGGAGCAGGAACGGGTGCGGATGTCCCTCGCCGAACGGGCCATTCACGTCGGCTGATGCCACCCCCACACCTCTCAAGAATGTGTATGGTATGCGCATGGCTCGCGTCAACATCACGGTTCCGGACGAGCTGGTCGAGCAGGCGCGCGAGGCGGGCCTGAACGTGTCGCGGCTTGCCTCTGCCGCTCTTGCCGAAGAACTCGATCGGCAGGCCAAGGTCGCCGCACTCGATGCCTACCTGCTGGAACTCGACGCGGAGCTCGGTCCGATCTCGGCGGCCGAGGCCGAGGCCGCGCAGACCTGGGTGGCCGGGCTGCCGACGACACCGAACGCCGGCCGTCCCGCGTGACCCTGGTCCTCGATTCGGGCGGTCTGACCGCACTGGTGGGCGAGCGAGCGCGACTTCGCGAACTCCAGCGGCGGGGTCTGTGGCCGGCCCAGGTTCCCGCGGTGGTGCTCACCGAAGCGCTCACCGGTGACCATCGACGCGACTTCCAGGTGAACCGCCTGCTGCGCGCCTGCCAGGTCCGTCCCGTCACCGAGGTGCAGGCGCGGGAGGCCGCCGTCCTGCGTACCCGCACGGGGCGCGCGGGAGACATCTCCGCCGTCGAAGCCGTGGTGGCCGCCTCAGCGAGCACCCGACCCGGCAGCGTCGTCCTGACCAGCGACCCCGGGGACCTTCGGGCCCTGTCAGAACACGCCGGCCACCGATTCGCCGTCGTCCGCGTGTAGCCGGATCAGGTGAACAGGCCGCGGATGTCGTCGGCCGTCAGCGCGCCGGACAGGGCGCCGGCGTCGTCGTCCAGCACCCGGGCGAACAGGTCGCGCTTGCGCGCCTGGAGCGCCACGACCTTCTGCTCGATGGTGTCCGCGGCCACCAGCCGGTAGACCATCACCGTCTTGTCCTGGCCGATCCGGTGCGCGCGGTCGACCGCCTGCGCCTCCACCGCCGGGTTCCACCACGGATCGAGCACGAACACGTAGTCGGCCTCGGTGAGGTTGAGCCCGAACCCGCCCGCCTTGAGGCTGATGAGGAAGACCGGCGCGCTCCCGCCGCGGAAGAGATCGATCGCCCCCTGCCGGTCGCGCGTGCGCCCGTCGAGGTAGGCGTAGGGCAGCCCTTCGGCGTCCAGCCGCGCGCGCACCGTGCCCAGGAAGCCGGTGAACGAGCTGAACACCAGCGCACGATGGCCCTCGGCGACCACCTCCTGCAGGTGCTCGAGGAATGAGTCGGCCTTGCTCGACCGGATGCCGGCGTAGGACTCGTCGACCAGCGACGCGTCGAGCGCCAGCTGCCGCAGCAGGGTCAGCGACCGGAAGATGGTGAACCGGTTCTTCTGCAGGTCGTCGACCAAGCCGAGCACCTTGCGCCGCTCCCGCTGCAGGTGGGTGTCGTAGACCTTGCGGTGCTTCGGGTTGAGCACCACCTCCAGCACCTGCTCCTGCTTGGGCGGCAGCTCGGCGGCCACCTGCTCCTTCGTCCGGCGGCGCATCAGCGGCCGGATCCGGCGGCGCAGCGCGGCCAGCACGTCGGAGTCGCCGCCCCGCTCGATCGGCGTCCGGTAGTGCTCGGTGAACCGCTGTGGGTTGGGGAAGAGCCCGGGCGCCACGATCGAGAGCATCGACCACAGGTCCATGAGGTTGTTCTCCACCGGGGTGCCGGTGATGGCCAGCTTGAACCGGGCCGGCAGCCGCCGCGCGGCGGCGTAGGTCTTCGCCGCGTGGTTCTTCACGAACTGCGCCTCGTCGAGCACCAGCCCGGTCCACGGCAGCCCCCGGTAGTCCTCCTCGCCGAGGCGCAGCAGCGTGTACGAGGTGACCACCAGGTCGGCGCCGTCGACCATCTCGGCCACCGACATGCCCAGCTTGCGGCCGGTGGCGTTGATCGGCCGGACGGCGAGGCCGGGCGCGAACCGCTCCGCCTCCCGCACCCAGTTCGACACCACGCTCGTCGGCGCCACCACGAGCACCGGCGCGGTCAGATCACCGGCAGCCTTCGCCCGGCAGACCAGCGCCAGGGTCTGCAGCGTCTTGCCCAGCCCCATGTCGTCGGCGAGCACGCCGCCGAGCCCGGCGTCCCACAGCACCGACAGCCACTGGTAGCCCTGCAGTTGATAGGGCCGCAGCTGCGCATCGAGCCCGGCGGGCGCCGCCGGCGGCGCAGCACCGTCGACGTCCAGCAGGGCCCGGACGTCGCGCGACCACCGCTCGCTCTGCTCGGCCACCACCCCCAGCTCCACCAGCTCGTCCCACAGCCCTGCCTGGTAGCGGCTGATCCGCAGGCCCGGCCGGTCGGTGTCCTGCAGCGCCCTGGCCTCCTCGATCAGCCGGCGCAGCTGGTCGAACTCCGGCCGGCGGACGTCGAACCACGTCCCGCTGGGCAGCAGGAGGTGCTCCTCCCCCGTCGCGAGCGCCGCGAACAGCGGCACGAACGGGATGTCCTCGCCGTCCACGCTGACGGTGACGCCCAGGTCGAACCAGTCGGCGTCCCCGCCGTCGGTGGCGGACACCTCGACCACGGGAACGGCCTCGGTCCGCCGGAACTCCGGCCGCTCCCCGGTCATCTCGACGAGCACCCCGGCGTCGGCGAGCCGGGGCAGGAACTCGGTCACCAGGACGGCGGTGTCCACGCCCGACAGCTCGGCGACCGGCGTCGGGCCGGCCTTCGGGCCGACGTGCCACATGCGCAGCAACCGGTCCGGCGGGGAGGGCAGCGCCCGCAGCAGCCGGTCCTCGGCAGCGAGATCGCGCCCGGAGACACCGTCTCCGCGGGCCAGCGGCACGCGGCGGACGTCGTCGCCGGCGCGGTACTGCACCGACCAGGTGAGGCGGACCCGGTGACCGGCGGCGTGCTCGACGTGCACGCACAGCTGCGGCGGCAGCACCTCCGGAAGCTCCACCGATCCGTCGGACGAGCGCACCGGCAGCGCGCGGCGCAGAGCGGGGTAGAAGCCGGTGAGGAAGCGAGCGCGATCGGCCGGCGGCACCCGCACGGGCCCGCTGGTCACCAGCCGCTCGACGCTCCGGGGAACCCGCTGCAGCGGAACGAGCAGCAGCCCGTCGTCCGGGACGATGCCTGCGGGCAGCCCGTCGGCCGCCGGGGTCAGCGCGGCGCCGTGCGGAGGGCTGCCGAGCAGCCGCACCGACTCCCCCGGGATGCCGACGCCGTCGGCCAGCTCCACCACCGCCTGCACCCGCAGGCCGGCATCCGATTCAGATCCGGGACCACCGTCCCGGCGGACGTCGACCGCGAGCGCGCCCGGAAGCTCGGCGACCCGCACCGGGTTGCCACGCGTGGTCAGCAGGGGCACCCCGTCGTCCATGGCCTGCTGCAGGGCCGGCCACAGCGCGGGACCGAACTCCTCGAGCCGGACGGGCACGTCAGCGGAGCGGTAGTAGTAGCCGGTGCCCTCATCGGCCGCCCGATGAGCCTGGTGGAGCGCCACCAGCGATGCGACGTGCGCGGGGTCGCGCCGCCCGGAGTAGTCGTACGGCAGGTTCCGCCACGACACCCCGGTACGCACCCAACGCCCTTTCGCGCCCGGCACGACCGGGCGCAGCCGTACCGACACCTCGGACGCAGCCCGCCCGCCCGCCTGCTCGACGTCGAACTGCAGTCCGACCGGAGTGGTCCCGCCAAGCCCGGGCTGCGCCGTGGCCGGCACCAGATCGGCCAGCGCGAGCTCCCAGTCCGGCGTGCGAGGAGGTGCGGGCGGCGCCGTGAGGGCCTGCCGGACGGCGACGAGCACCGCGGCGGCGTGCTTGCAGTCCTCGCCGACCGGGCAACTGCACTCGCCCCACCACCGGGAATCGGCGCGGTCGTACACCGCCACGGTCTGGTAGACGCGCCGCTGGCTGCCGATCACCAGGGCGCCGACCTCGCCGGTCGAGCGCGAGTAGGAGATCTCCGAGACGCGGCCCTCGCGAGCGTAGGCAGCGCCGCGCCGCCACGCGTCGTCGCCGACCGAGCGACGGATGACGGCGTCGGAGAGCATCGGCCGCAGCTCCTGGAGCACCGCCCGAGGCTAACGGCGCCGATCGCCGCTGGGCACCGGTCGTCCACAGCGGCGGCACGGTCAATCGGCGACGGCGTAGACCGGCCAGGTCCCCGGAACGCCGGGCAGGGCGCGCACGCCTCGCTCGGCGAAGTCCAACCCGGAGCCGATGACGAGGTCCTTGACCGTTCCCGTCACCAGCACCTCACCCGGCGCCGCCTCGGCCATCACCCGGGCGCCGATGTGCACCGCCAGACCGGAGACGCCGCCGTCCACGCGCTCGACCTCCCCGGCGTGCACGCCCGCCCGCAGGGACAAGCCGAGGCCGCGGGCTGCCTCGTGGATCCCCACCGCACACCGGATCGCCCGCGCCGGGCCGGTGAACGTCGCGAACAGGCCGTCACCGGCGACGTCGATCTCGCGCCCGGAGTGCCGTGCCAGCTCCCGGCGGGCCGCGGCCAGCAACCGTGCCCGCATCGACGCCCATGCGGCGTCCCCGACCCGGGCCGCCAGCGCGGTGGAGCCGACCACGTCGACGAACAGCACGGTCGCCAGCACCCGCTCAGCGGCCGACGGCGCCGGCCGGCAGCCGGTGAGGAACTCCTGGATCTCGGCCAGCAGCTGGTCGGTGTCACCGACGAAGAACAGGTGGTCCTCGCCCTCCAGTTCCACGAAGCCGGCGTCGGGGATGTGCGCGGCCAGGTAGCGGCCGATCTCCGGGCGGAGGAGGTGGTCACCCCGCCGTTGCAGCACCAGCGTCGGCACGTGGATCGCCGCGAGGATGCCGCGGACGTCGGCGATCGGGTAGACGGCGAACAGTCGCCGAGCCATCCCCGGACTGGCCCCCATCCGCTGCAGCCCCGCCCACCAGGCACGCAGACCCGGGTCGTCGGCCCGGCTGGGCGCCCAGGCAGACAGCGCCACCCCTTCCCCCCACCGCTCCACCAGACCGTTCAGCAGCCGCATCATCCCCGCCTCGTCGGCGCCGTGCGGGTACCCGGGCGCGGCGGTGAGACGGGGCGATGCGCCGTACAGCACCAGCGCTTTCGTGCGGTCGGGGTGCTGCGCGGCGAAGAGCATGGCCATCGCTCCGCCCTCGGAGACCCCCAGGAGGGCCGCCTCCTGCGAGCCCACGGCGTCCAGCACCGCAGTGAGGTCATCCACCCGCTCCTCGAGCGTGGCGGACCCGGCAACAGGGTCGGACAGGCCGGTCCCGCGTTTGTCGAAGAGAATCAGCCGGCTGAAGCCGGACAGTCGTTCCAGGAACCGCCGCAGGGTCGGCTCCTGCCAGCCCCAGTCGAGGTGGGAGACGAAGCCGGGCACCAGCACGAGGTCAGGCCCGTCTCCATCGACGACCTGGTAGGCGATGGCCAGATCACCGCTGCGGGCGTACCGGGTCCTCGGCGGCACGGGTCAGTCTGGCATCCGACCAGGGGCGCTGTCCCCCGGAAGCGGCGCCGGGAAGGACGAGATGTCCCGCGGTGGGGCGCCAGGTGACCGTCAGACCCCGAGATGCGCCAGGGCCTGCAGCAGCAGCGTGCTCTGCCCGTGCATCAGCTCGGCCAGCACCGCCGGGTCGCGGGCCTCGAGCGGCGAGAACCAGGTCAGCTCGAGTGCGTCCTGCTGCGGTTCGCAGTCGCCTTCGACCGGCACGACGTAGGCCAGCGACACCGCGTGCTGCCGCGGATCGTGGAACGGCGTCACGCCAGGCGTCGGGAAGTACTCGGCGACGGTGAACGGCTGCGGCGCCGGCGGGACCCGCGGCAGCGCCAGCGGCCCGAGGTCCTTCTCCATGTGGCGGAGCAGGGCCGCCCGGATCCGCTCGTGGTACAGCACCCGCCCCGAGACCAGCGCCCGCTTGATCTGCCCGTCCTCACCGGCCCGCAGCAGCAGACCGACGGCGATCACCGTGCCGTGGTCGTCCACCCGCACCGGCACCACATCGACGTACACGATGGGCAGCCGCTCGCGCGCGGCGTCCATCTCCTCGCGGGAGAGCATGCCGCCACCGGTCTGCGTCGTCAGCTCGGTCATGTGCACTGTCTAACCGATGCCGCTGCTCCGGCGCCGGACCGGTCGGCGGGCGCGTCACCCTCCGGGCCTCGACGATAGATCCAGGGCCGGATTCGGCTTGATGGACAGTGTCGCTGTGACGACACTGTCTGTATGGCGCTTCTGACGACGCAGCAGGCTGCCGACCGGATCGGTGTCTCGGTCCGGCATGTGCAGAGGCTGGTCGCGGGCGGAGGGCTGATCGCGATCGGCCCCGACCGGATCGACGCCGACTCCGTCGCCCAGTGGATCACCCAGCGGCAGGGCAGCCGCCCGCGGGCGTGGGAGGAACCCACCGCCTGGGCCGCCGTCGCGCTGCTGGAGGACCACCCCGCCCCGTGGCTCGGGCAGGCACAGCGCTCCCGCCTGCGGTCCGCTCTCGCCGGCAGCACCGCCGTCGAGCTCGCCGCGCGCACCCGCAACCGGGCCGAGGTCCACCGCTTCCACGCCCACCCGCGGGCACTCGGCCACCTGACCCGGGACGTCGTCGATTCCGGATCAACGGAGGACGTCGGCGGGCTCACCGCGACGGATCGCCTCGACGGATACGTCGCCGCCTCCGCCCTGCGCCGCCTGGTGCAGCGCTACCGGTTGAGTCCCGACCCCGCCGGCAACGTCGTCCTGCGGACGACCGAGATGCCGCCAGACGTGGTCACCGAGCTCGCGGACGGACGTCGCCACGTGCTCGCCGGACTCGACCTGGCCGGCTCGACCGACGCCCGGGAGCGCTCGGCCGGCCACCGCATCCTCGATCGCGCACTGGGATCGCTGCGTGGCTGAGGTCCTCCGGCCACCCACACCGTCCGGCGGGTGGGGCCGTCCGTGGCCGGACGTCGCGGAGCTGGCTGCGGCGGTGCCGTCGTCCGCGTGGACGCTGATCGGCGGACTCATGGTGCAGCTGCACGGCGTCGCCGCCGGCCTGCCGGTGGTGCGCCCCACCAACGACGTCGACGTCCTGCTGCACGTGGAGAGCGCGCGCGGCCGCGCTGCGGAAGTGACCCGTGGCCTGGAGCAGCTGGGATACCAGCTCACGCCCGGCATCGACCCCCGCACGGGCACGGCACACCGGTTCGTCCGCGGTTTCGCCGTCGTCGACCTCGTGAGTTCCGTCGTCGACGTCGTCGCCGCCGATCACGCGCCACCCAGGGCCCTCGAGCGGATCCGCGGCTTCGACCTGGTGCAGATCGACGGCGGGACGCAGGCGCTCCGGCGGACGGTGCTCGCCGAGCTGGCGATCAGCGGATCAGGGACGACGACGGTCAGCGTGCCGGACGCCTTCGGTGCGCTGATCCTCAAGGCAGCAGCGCACAAGGCGGACACCCGCGACCGCGACCGGCACCTGACCGACGCCGCCGTCCTGCTGGCCTGCGTCGACCCGTTCGAGGAGCGCACGCCCTCCGGCAGCGACCGGTCGCGCCTGCTGCACCTCCGGGAGCACCTCGCCGATCCGACCGCGCCGGCGTGGCTGCAGCTCCCCGAGGACGCCCGCCGGAACGGTCAGGCGGCTCTCGACCTGCTGTGCGACTGACTCCGACCGACGCCCTGCGCCACCGGCCGACGGCGTGCGCGGATGCACAGGTCCGAGAACTGCACATCCGCGCACACGATCGCCGGCTCAGACCGGGTCAGACCGGCACCCGGTCCTCGGGACGGCGGCGCACGGTGCGCACCGTCCGGATCGCCGCGTTGCGGGCCAGCTCCCGGATCGGGCCGGTGTCCCACATCTGCCGGGCCGGCTCCGGAGGGACGTCGACGGGCGCCGGCTGCGGCGTCCGGGTCCGGGCCGCCACCTCGGCCAGCGCCGTCCGGCGGCGCGCCAGGATCGCCTCCTTCTGCCGGTCGACCCGCTCCTTCTCGGCCATCACCAGCAGCTCTTCCTTCGCGATCGCCACGGTCTTCCGCGACTCCTGCGCCAGCTCCTCGATGTCGACGTCACCGCGGTCGCGCATCGCGGCCAGCCGGTCGTACGCCGTCGGCGGGCTGAAGTTGAGCAGCAGCTTCATGAGCACCGGCAGGACCTCCACGCTCATGAACAGCAGCGAGAGCATGAACTGCGCGGCGGCGAGCGTGCCGTTGCGATCGCCCAGCCGGTCCAGCGCCTGCAGCCGCATCAGCAGGCCGCCCGAGCCGGTGTTGGTCGCGTCGAACGCGGCCTGCAGCCGGTCCTGCTCGGCCGTCAGCCGCTCCAGTTCCGCCCGGTCGGTCTCCAGCGACGACGCGGCCAGCCCAGCGCTGCGCCCCTCGGCCGCCGACGCCGCGGCCACCGCGGCGTCCAGGGCCGAACGCGCCGAGACGACCACCGCCGCCTGCGCATCGGCAGCAGCCCGCGCCTCCAGATAGGCCTGCCCCGTCCCGGCGTCACCGGTGCCGCACGAGCCGTCGAGCTCGCACTGCGCCTTGGCCTCGAGCTGGCGGGACACCGCCACAGCGGCATCGAGCTCCGCCTGGCGAGCCGTCACGTCCGCACGCACGATCGCGAGTCCGTCGTCCGCACGGCCGCCACTGGCGACCACCGCCTCGGCGGAGGCGATGCCGGCCTCCAGCTCCGGCAGGTGCGCGAACCGGGCGTCGTCGGCCAGGGAAGCCCGGTACGCGTCGCCCTGCTCGGCCTGCATCGTGACGATCTCGGTGTCGATCTCCTTGCCGAACACCTGCATGGTCAGCGGCGTCGCGATGACGACGCCGAGCACCAGCGCCAGCCCCACCCGGGGGACGGCGAGGACGAGGTTCCGCTTCAGCGACGCGTCGTGCGCCATCCCGACCAGCAGCATCCGGTCCAGGTTGACGACCACGAGGCCCCAGCCCAGCCCGACCAGCAGCGCGACCGGCCACCACACGCCGAGGGCCATGTGCACCGCGAAGGCCATCGACACCAGCGCCAGCCCGCCCGTGCTCAGCAGCACCCCGCCCAGCGCCACGAACTTGGCGCGGGCACCGGGCGCCGCGGCCAGCACGTCGGGACGTGCGCCGGCCAGCACGGCCAGCCAGTTGCCGATCCGCCCTCGTCGGAACCTCACGTCAGTGCACCCCCGAGGCGGCGGGGTAGCGGAGAGCCGTCGCCTCACCTGCTCTTATCGGCAGGCCGACCCGTGGCCCCGAACGTGACCGGTCCCACCGGGGCGCCGGTCGACGATCAGAGCCGGTAGATCCGCAGCTTGGCGTAGAGGGTGGGCCGCGCGAGGCCCAGCGCCCGCGCGGCCGCGGTCTTGTTCCCACCGCAAGCGGCCAGCACGTCCGCGATCACCGTCGCCTCGGCCTTCTCCAGCGGGCTCAACCTCCGACCGCCGGGGCTGGCACGGACCGCCGCGGGCAGGTGGTCGACACCGACCGGCCTCCTCCCGGCCGCCGCGACCGCCGTCCGCACGGCGAGCCGGAGCTCGGCCACGTTGCCCGGCCACGGGTGGTCGCGCAGGGCGGCCAGCGCCTGCGGGATGAAGCGGGCGCCGCTCGGCGCGAACGCCCGCACCATCCCGTCGACCTCGGCGGCGCGCAGCCGCAGCGGCGGCAGCTCCACGACGGTCGCGTCCAGCGCGTCGAGCAGCCGGGTCAGGTGGTCGGCCCGGCCGGTGATCGTCGCCGTCACCCGGAGCGGGAGGCCCGGCAGCAGGGCAGCCAGCGTGTCGGCGTCCGCCGCGGTCAGGCGCTCCAGGTGCGCCAGCAGGACCGAGCCGCCCGACGTCCCCTCCAGCTGCCCCGCCCAGGTCTCCGACCCCAGCGCCGCGTCGAGGACGAGCGGCTCGTCGCCCTGGGCCGCGAGCGCCGCGGCGAGCAGGTGCCGCTTGCCCGTGCCGGGCTCGCCGCGGACCGCCACGCCGGCGCCGTCGGCCAGCAGCCGCCCCACCAGCGCGGTCAACCGGTCGGTGGCGGACCCGGTGACCTCGCCGGCACTCGGGGCGTCCGTCGGCGGACCGCCCGGGGCGGACGGGTCCAGGACGAGGACGGCGCCGGAGATCCGCGGCCCCTCGGAGATGAGCCGCAGCGAGGCCGTGCGGTCGTCGAGCTCGGGGATCGAGATCGGGCCGCCGTCCTCCACCGCCCCCAGCACTCGCGACCAGAGGGCGTCCCGGTCGACCTCCAGGGCCGCGGCCGCGCGGTTGGCGATCAGCACGTCGGGACCGAGGGTGATGACCGGCGCGTCCCCGCGCGCCGAGGTCAGGAACTCGTCGAAGAGCTGCCGCTCCCGGGCCCCGGCCGCGTGCAGCAACGCCTCCTGCACCTCCCGGACGAGCGCCAGCACGGCCGGCTGCAGGCGGTCGTTGGTCTCCGCGGCGCGGCAGGTGATGTTGACCGCGCCCACCGCCCGCCGGCTCAGCGGATGCGGCACGGGAGCGGCCACGCAGGTGAAGCGGTGGAACGGCTCCTTGAAGTGCTCGGAGCCGCGCACCATGGTCACCCGTCTCGCCTCCAGCGACGTGCCGAGCCCGTTCGTGCCGGCGTGCTCCTCGTCGAAGGAGAAGCCCTCGACGACCTCCATCCGGTCCAGCTCGGCGCGCAGCGCCGGATCCGACACCCAGCGCCACAGCACCTGGCCGGCGTTGTTCGTGATCGCCAGGCAGGTGTCGCTGCCGACCAGCAGCGGCGCCAGCCGGGCGACGACCGGCACCGCCGCGCGGGCGAACCGCGTGTCGACGTCGGGCTCGAGGTAGGGCAGGTCGACCCGCTGCGGGTCGACGCCGGAGAGCCGGGACCGGCGCCAGGACGTGAGGATCTCCGCCCGCACGCCCTCGGTGGTCTCCTCCCCCAGCTGGAACTGCTCCCACGGACTGACCACCAGCGACCACCGCCCTCCCGGGACCGTCCGCACCCACCGCCGACCGTGCCCCGAGCGGCGGCCGCCGGACCGTCAGATTTCTGAACACCGGCCGAGGTGTGACGCACCTTACGTTCACAGACCACCGCCGTCACGAGGAGAACGACATGGACCGTCTGCGCTTCGGCACCTTCCTGGCTCCCTTCCACCCCGCCGGCGAGAACCCGACGCTCGCCCTGCAACGGGACCTGGAACTGGTCGAGCACCTCGACCGCTGCGGCTACGACGAGGCCTGGATCGGCGAGCACCACTCGGCCGGGACGGAGATCATCGCCTCGCCGGAGATCTTCATCGCCGCGGCCGCCGAGCGCACCCGACACATCAAGCTCGGCACCGGCGTCACCTCGATCGCCTACCACAACCCGCTCTGGGTGGCCGAGCGGATGGTGCTGCTCGACCACCTCACCCGCGGGCGCGCGATGCTCGGCTGCGGCCCGGGCTCGCTGCCCACCGACTCGATGATGCTGGGCCTCACCCCCACCGACACCCGGGAGCTGCTCGAGGTCGACCTCGACATCATCATGCGGCTGCTGCGCGGCGAGACGGTGACCGCGCAGACGAAGACGCACAACCTGGTCGACGCCCGGTTGCACCTGCGCCCCTACACCCAGCCCTGCTTCGACATCACCGTCGCCGCGGTCGCTTCGCCCACCGGTCCGCGCATGGCCGGCACGCACGGGATCGGACTGCTCTCGATCGGCGCCACTCTCACCAAGGACGGCTTCGACGCCCTCGCCCACCACTGGAACGTCGTCGAGGAGCGGGCCGCCGCGCACGGCCAGACCGTCTCCCGCCGCGACTGGCGCCTGGTCGGCCTCATGCACATCGCCGAGACCCGCGAGCAGGCCTACGCCGACGTCCAGTTCGGCATCGAGACCTGGTTCCGCTACTTCCAGAAGACAGCTGCGTTCCCGCAGATGGCGGTCGAGGGCGGCGACGCCAAGGAGATGATCGACTTCATCAACGAGGCCGGCATCGGCGCCATCGGCACCGTCGAGGACGCCCGCGCCCAGGTCCAGCGACTGTGGGACCAGTCCGGCGGGTTCGGCGCCATGCTGCTCCTCGGTCACGAGTGGGCCAACCCGGAGGCGACGAAGCGCTCGTGGGAGCTGATCGCCCAGCACGTCATGCCGCACTTCCAGGGGGGCGCCATCAGCCACGCCCAGCGCACCCTCGACGCGAAGGAGTACGCGATGGGCAAGCGGGAGGGCTACGCGGCCGCGCAGATGCAGGCCGTCGCGACGATGACCGAACGCTACGAGAAGGAGAAGGCCGGCACCGCCTGACCCCTGGTCCGCCGGCGACGTAGGGGCGGGCGGGCACCGCCCGCCCCCACGTCGTCCTGAACGAGGAGCGACAGATGAGCCGACCGTCCGGGGACGACGGCCTGCGCGACCGGTTCCGGGAGGTCATGGCGGGCGTGCCCACACCGGTCTCGGTGGTGACCAGCCTCGACGGCGACCGGCCGCACGGGACGACGGTGAGCGCGTTCGTCTCCCTGTCGATGGCCCCGCCCATGGTGCTCGTCGCACTGGACCGCGGATCGGACCTGCTCGCCGTCGTCGGCCGGACCGACCGCTTCGGGCTCAACATCCTGGGCAGCGACCAGGCGGCCCTGGCGACCGCCTTCGCCCGCAAGGGCGGCAGCCTGAAGTTCGCCGGGGTGCCGTGGGAGACCGCCGACGGCGTACCCCGGCTGCTCGGGGCGCGCGGTTTTCTCGGCTGCACGGTCGCGCAACCGGTCGACGGCGGCGACCACGTGGTGCTGCTCGGGGACGTGCGGGTCGCCGACCCGGGCTCGGGGCGACCGCTGACCTACTACTCCCGCGACTTCGGCACCCACGTCGCGCTCGACGCGGTCCGGCCGTGAACCCGGCAGGCCCTCAGCGGAATGCGGCAGCGGTGGTGCAGTCCGCTGTCGCCGCGCTCGCCGACGGCGGGCTGGTCGTGGTGATCGACGACGCCGACCGGGAGGACGAGGGCGATCTCGTCGTCGCCGCGGAGCTGGTCAGCCCCGACCAGATGGCCTTCCTCGTGCGGCACACCACGGGCATCGTCTGCGTGCCCATGCCGGCCGCCCGCGCCGACGACCTGCGGCTGCCGTTGATGGTCGCCGACAACACCGACCTGCACGAGACCGCGTTCACCGTCAGCGTGGACGCGGTCGGCACCGGCACGGGCGTGTCGGCGGACGACCGGACGGCGACCGCGCGGGCGCTGGCCGACCCGGCCACCCGCCCCCGTGACCTGCGACGGCCCGGCCACGTCTTCCCGCTGCGCGCCCGCGCCGGTGGAGTGCTGCGGCGGGCCGGGCACACCGAGGCCGCCGTCGACCTGCTGACGATGGCGGGCCTGTCGGGGGTCGGCGTGATCAGCGAGATCGTGGCCGACGACGGCTCGATGCGCCGCGGCCCGGACCTGCGCGCCTTCGCCGACGAGCACGGGCTGCCGGTGCTGGCCGTCGCCGACCTGGTCCGCCACCGGAGGTCCAGCGAGCGCCTGGTGGAGCCGGTCGCGGGCTCGGCCATGCCGACCGCCTTCGGCGACTTCCGGGCCGTCGCCTACCGCAGCACGCTGGACGACGTGGAGCACCTGGCGCTGGTCATGGGCGACGTCGCTGCCGCCGGCCGGTCGGAGGCCGGGGTACTGGTGCGGGTGCACTCCGAGTGCCTCACCGGCGACATCCTGGGATCGCTGCGCTGCGACTGCGGGGCGCAGTTGGAGCAGGCGCTGCGCGCGATCGCCGCCGAGGGCTGCGGCGTCGTGGTCTACCTGCGCGGCCACGAGGGACGGGGCATCGGACTGGGACACAAGATCCGTGCGTACGCGCTGCAGGAACTGGGCCTGGACACCGTCGACGCCAACATCGCGCAGGGGCTGCCGGTCGACTCGCGCAGCTACGGCGTGGGCGCCCGGATCCTCGGCGACCTCGGGGTCCAGCGGCTCCGCCTGATCACCAACAATCCCGCCAAGTACGGCGGGCTCGACGGGCACGGACTGCAGATCATCGGCCGGGTGGCCCTGCCCACCGTCCCGACACCGCACAACGTTCGTTATCTCCGGACCAAGCAGGACCGCCTGGGCCACACGGTGCTCGTCGGCCCGGACGCCGTCGACACGACCTGATCCTTCGCGCCCGCCGGTCACCGCGCCGGCTCGGTGGCGACGGCGTGGGAGGCTGGGACCATCTGACCGACGGCGACGCGCCCCACCGAGGGTTCGCCGTCCTCCCGACGGCCTCGACGACACCGAGGCGCGGCTGGGCCGGCCGGTGCTCGTGCACGGACCCACCGAACGAACGGGGAACCCTCATGCCTCTCATCGCCTGTCCCCAGTGCCACTCCGAGGACATCAACGGCACGCCGCAGGCCGACAGCCGCCTGCTCATCCACTGCGAGGACTGCGGCCACGAGTGGCTGCGCGGCGAGGCCCGGCGCGACCCGGGCCGGCCCGCCGTCCGGACCATCGACTCGCTGCACGCCGCCTTCCCGACGACGCTCGACGTCCGCCCCGACGTCCGTGAGCGGGTGGCGATGCTCGTGTCGGACTTCCAGCTGGAGCACCACGGCGCGCCCAGCGCCGAGGTCGTCGACCACCGCGCGAAGTACCAGGAGCTGTTCAGCCGCGACGGGCTGAAGAGCGCGAGCCCGGACGACCTGCTCGAGTTCGCCCTCACCGACACGGTCGCCGGCGCCGGCAACATGTCCGGCCTCACCCGCGCGTGGAAGACCCAGGGTGCGGACAAGGCGGCGCAGAAGGTCCGCGACTCGATCGAGTTCCTGCTGCACGGCCCCGAGAGCCTGCGCCTGGAGGACCGGCTGACCCAGCTGGTCGACGGCAAGAAGGTCGGCTTCCCCTCGTTCAACAAGGAGCCGCTGCTCACCAAGGTGCTCTGCGTCGCCGAGCCCACCCGGTTCCTGCCGATCCTCCGCTACTCGGCGCCGACCGACGGCAAGAAGGAGATCATCAAGCTGGTCTTCGAGCTCGACCTGCCGCCGGCGGAGAAGGTCGCCTGGACGATCGGGCGCCTGGCCGTCTGGAGCAACGACCTGCTCCGCTCGCTGGTCGGCAACGACATCCCCGACCTGCAGCAGGCGACGAGGTTCCTCACCTGGGCCAAGACCCGGCCGGTGCTCTCCCGCAGCTGACGGGCGGCCGCGCCGGCCCTCGCGGAGGCCGACGTCGCCAGGTCAACCGTCGGTGCCGGTCTCGTCGTCGATGTCGGCGTCGTCGTCGGCGGGCGTGTCTTCCTCCCCGCCGGTGTTGTCGTCGTCGTCGATGCCGCCCGTCCCCTTGTCGACGCTGTCCGCGTCCTCCTCGCCGCCGTCGACCTGGTCGGGCGAGCCGACCTCCTCCTCCTCGATGTCGGTGACCGAGTCGTCGCCCGGGCTGTTGCCCGGATCGGCCGAGCCGCAGCCGGTCAGCCCCAGGCCGATGGCCAGGGCGGCCCCGGCCACCATCCGTCGCGTCCTGCGCATGGGTCCTCCTCAGTGGTGGGTCGGAGTTCTCCTGCCCGCTGAGGACGGCGCCACGCGTGGACGGCGGCACTTTGACATGACATCGACACGGAGGACGGCGAGGCCGAATTCAGCCTGTCGGACGCCAGTCCGCCACGCCGGCCAGCGCGCGCTCACGACGGTCGGCCGGGCACGAGCTCGTGACCAGCGACGTCCGCGCGATCGCGGCGAGGGCGTCCGGCTCCAGGCCGAACGCCGACGACGCCAGCGCGTACTCCCCCACCGTCGTCGCCCCCAGGAACAACGGGCAGTCGGTGTTGAGCGACACCGGCACCCCGGACTCGATCAACCGGGGCAGCGGATGCGACGCCAGATCGGGCACGATCTGCAGCTCGACGTTCGACGTCGGGCAGACGTCCAGCGAGACGCCGCGCTCGAGCAGCAGGTCGACCACCGCCGGGTCCTCCGCCGCCCGGATGCCGTGGTTGATCCGGCGCGCACCCAGGCGTTCCACGCAGGTCCGCACGCTGCCGGCGCCGGCGCCCTCACCGGCGTGCGGCACCGCCGGCAACCCGGCGTCCGCCGCCCGGCCGAACACGTCCTCGAAGAGCGAGGCCGGGAAACGGGCCTCGTCCGCGGCCAGCCCCAGCCCCACGACGCCCCGGTCGCGGTAGGCCAGGGCCAGCGACAGCGACCGGTCGGCGTCGGCGACCGGGAGCATCCGGTTCACGCCGATGATCAGCCCGGCGGCGGCGTCGGGGCCGGCGGCCGAGGCCAGGCCGTCCAGCACCGCCTCGACCACCGCCTCGTCCGGCCCCAGCCGGCCGGCGTACGTCGGCGGGATGAGGTGCACCTCGGTCCACACGACGCCGTTCTCCCGGGCGGTGGTCAGGATCTCGGCGGCCACCCGCCGGAGATCCTCCAGCGAGCCGATCAGGTCGCGCGCCTGCTCGTAGGCCACCACGAACTCGCCCAGGTCGGTGAACCGGCCGGTGCGCGGCAGCGGCAGGTCGTACCGGTCGGCCAGCTCCCGCGCCGTCTCCGGCCGGATCGCCCCCTCGAGGTGCAGGTGCAGCTCCGCCTTCGGCAGCGCGACCAGGTCGGCCGACGACAGCGTCCGGGTCGGCACGGTCCACCGCGCCGTCACGAATGACCCAGGTACACGGTCTTGGACCAGGTGTAGAAGTCCGTCGCCCGCGGCCCCTGCTCCCGGAACGTGTTCGTCGAGGAGTCCTTGACCCCGCCGAAGGGCACGTTCAGGTCCAGGCCGGCGGTCGGCCGGTTCACCTTCACGACGCCGACCTGCGCCCGCGCCGCGAACTCGTAGGAGGCCGACAGCGACGAGGTGCAGATGCCCGCCGTCAGCCCGTACGGCGAGTCGTTGATCGCCGCGATGCCGGCGTCCAGGTCGGGCACCTCCAGCACCGCCACGACCGGGCCGAACACCTCGTCCCGCACCAGCGGGTCGTCGCCGCGCACGTCGGTCACCACGGTCGGCCGGAAGGCCAGGCCCTCGACGTCGGTGCCGCCGGCCGCCACGCGGCCACCGCGGGACACCGCACCCGACACCGCCGACAGGTCCTTCGACAGCTGGGCGTCGCTCACGACCGGGCCCATCGTGGTGCCCGACGCCAGCCCGTCGCCGACGACCATGCTCTCGGCGGCCTTGGCCAGCGCCTCGGTGAACGCCTCCCGCACGCCCGGGGTGCAGTACACCCGCGAGGTGGCGGTGCACGCCTGCCCGGTCAGCCCGAAGCCACCGGCGGCGACGATCGATGCCGCCGTGGCGACGTCGGCGTCGTCGAGCACCAGGTAGCCGTTCTTGCCGCCCATCTCCAGCTGCACCCGCGCCCGCCGGGCGTTCATCACGTCGGCCAGGCCCAGGCCCACGGCGGTGGAGCCGGTGAACGACAGGGCCGCGACGCGCGGGTCGCGAGCCAAGGCGTCCCCGGCCACCGAGCCGCGGCCGTGGACGACGTTCAGCACGCCGGCCGGCAGCCCGGCCTCCACCAGCGCCGACGCCAGGTTCGACGCGGTCAGCGGGGTCAGCTCGGCGGGCTTCAGGACGACGGCGTTCCCGCTGATCAGGGCGGGCGCCATCTTCCAGGCCGGGATCGCGATCGGGAAGTTCCACGGCGTGATCAGGCCGGCCACCCCGAGCGGCTCCTGCCGGGTGACCACCGTCGTCCCCGGCGTCGCGCTGGGCAGCACGTCGCCCTCGGCGCGCCAGCCCTGGCCGCCGAAGTAGCGCAGCACGTCGATCGCCCGGCGCACCTCGCCCTTGGCCTCGGCGAGCGTCTTGCCCTCCTCGGCCACGAGGTCGCGGGCCACCTCCTCGTGCCGCGAACGCAGGATGTCGGCGGCGTCCATCAGGATCGCGCCGCGCGCCGGCGGGGGCATCGCCGCCCACCCGGGCTGGGCCGCGGTGGCCGCCGAGAGGGCGGCGTCCACGTCGGCCGCGGACGACGACGGCGCGGTGACGACGACCTCGCCCGGCCGCGCCGGGTTCGTGCGCTGGAAGGAGGGCGAGCCGGTCCACTCGCCGTCGATCAGGTTCTGGACGGTCTTGGTCATGCCAGTGCCTCCATGTCGACAAGTCGACGAATAGATGAATCGAGCTAGAGCGAGCGGACGAGGCCGCCGTCGACGCGCAGCGCCGTGCCCGTCACGTACGAGGCGGGCACCCCGCACAGGAACGCGGCGGCGGCGCCGAACTCGGCGGGGTCGCCGTAGCGGCCGGCCGGGATGGTGGCCTTCGACTTCGCGACGACGTCGTCCACCGACGTGCCGGCCTTCGACGCCGCCGACTCGTCGAGGAACGCGACCCGGTCGGTGGCGATCCGGCCGGGCAGCAGCAGGTTCACGGTCACGCCGTCGGCGGCGACCTCCGCCGCGAGGGTCTTCAGGTAGCCGGCCAGCGCGGAGCGGCCGAGGTTGGACAGCGCCAGGTTCGGCAGCGGCGCGGCCACCCCGCTCGACCCGACCGCGAGCACGCGGCCCCAGCCGCGCTCCCGCATGCCGGGCAGGGTCAGGCCGAGCAGCCGCACCTGCGGGCGCAGCAGGGTGTCGACGGCCGAGTCGATGCCCGCGTCGGTCACCGCGGCCGCCGGACCGGGCTTCGGGCCCGGCCCGTTGAGCACCAGGACGTCGACCTCGCCGAAGGCCTCGCGGGCGGCCGCCACCAACGCGGCGGGCCCGTCGGGAGCGGTCAGGTCCACCTCGACGCCCACCGCCGACGGCAGCTCGGCTGCGATCTCCTTGGCCCGGTCGCCCCGGCGCCCGGACACGACGACGGACGCGCCCTCGGCGGCCAGCGCGCGGGCGATCGCCTCGCCCAGCCCCCCGGTGGACGCGCAGACGACGGCGCAGCGGCCGCTCAGTCCGAGATCCACTCAGCTCACCCCTTCCAGAGCCGGCACGGCAGCGAGGTGCCGGTCCAGCTGCGCCGACAGCGACGCGGGGAACGCCGCGGCCGGCGGGCGGGCGGCCGACTCGACGATCAGGCCGCGCCGGCGCAGGGCTTCCTTGCGGACGGCGAGCGCGATGCGCACCTGCTGCTCGAAGTTGACCAGCGGCAGGTACGGCAGGAACGCCTCCCGCGCCGCCTCGTAGCCCCCGGACGCGAACGCCCGGACGCAGGCCAGCAGGCCCTCCGGGTAGGAGAACCCGGTCATCGCGCCGGCCGATCCGGCGGCCAGCTCGTCGAGCAGCCCGATGCCGCCCAGCCCGCCGAACACCGGCACGTCCAGCCGCGCGGTGAGCGTGGCGATCGCCGGCGGCGTGGGCGGCGCCTCGGCCTTCACCGCCGCGACGAACGGGAGGTCGGCCAGCACCTCGGCCAGCACGTCGGCGGACACCGAGACGCCGCTGATCGCCGGGTAGTCCTGAACGACGATCGGCAGACCGGTGGCCTCGTGCACCGCGCGCAGGTGGGCGGCGAGCACGTCGGGTCGCGGCGAGTTCACCTGCACCATCAGCCCGGCGATCCGGGAGCCGACCGCCTCGACGGCCAGCAGCCCCTCCTCGATCACCGGCGCGGTGCCCAGCGCCGTCGCGCCGACCACCAGCGGAAGGTCGACGGTGTCGGCCACCGCCTCGAGCACGTCCCGGCGCTCGGTCGAGGACAGCTGCGCCGCTTCGCCGAAGACACCGAGCACGGTCAGCCCCGTGACGCCGATCGACTCGTAGTGCGACACCAGCTTCACCAGGCTGCCCTCGTCGACGTCGAGGGTCGAGCCGCTGAACGGAGTGGCGACGACGCCCCACACCCCATCGGCCAGACGCGTCATGATCCGCTCCATTCCGGGGTGCGCTTCTCCTGGAAGGCGCGCACTCCCTCGTCCTGGTCCTTGCTCTGCAGCGCGGCCACCAGCGCGGGCAGCCGCACCGTGTTGGCCTCGCGGGCGGTCAGGTGCGCCGTCCGCTGCACGGTCTGCTTGATCGCCTTCAGCGACAGGGGCGCGCAGGCGAGCACGTCGTCCACCCACCGCTGTACGGCGGCATCCAGCTCGTCGGCCGGCACGACCTCGTTGACCAGCCCGAGCCGGTACATCTCCGCGGCCGGCGCCTTGCGGCCGGTCAGCAGCAGGCCCATCGCCTGGTGGTACGGGATCTGCCGGGGCAGCCGCACCATGCCGCCGTCCAGCGGCATCCGCCCCACGCGCGGCTCGGTGAGCCCGAACTTCGCCGACTCGGCGGCGACCACGATGTCGCAGCCCAGCACCATCTCCATGCCGCCGCCCACCGCGAAGCCGTTGACCCGCGCGATCACCGGCACGTCGAGCGACTCGCGCAGCGAGAGCGCGCCGAAGCCGTCGGGGTCGAGGTCGGCCCAGTACTCCGTGCCGGTCTTGTCCACGCCGGACGCGGACATGTCCGCGCCGACGCAGAAGGAGCGGTCACCGGCGCCGGTGAGGACGACGACGCGCACCTCCGGGTCCTGCTCGATCTCCGCCCACACCCGGCGCAGCTCCAGGTGCGCGGCGCGGTCGACGGCGTTCATCACGTGCGGCCGGTCGATGGTCACCCGCGCGACGTGACCGTCGAGCTCGTAGCGGATCCCGTGGTCGGTACTCATCGCAGGACCCCCGCCCCGGTCAGCGCGGCGACCTCGTCGTCGGTGAAGCCGTGGTCGCGCAGCACCTCGGCGTTGTGCTCGCCGAGCCGCGGCGGCACCTGCCGCACGCTCGCCGGCGTCGCCGAGAGGTGGATGGGCGCGTCGAGCGCGCGCACCGTCCCGGCGGTCGGGTGCTCCATCTCGACGACCATGCGGTTGACCAGTGTCTGCTCGTCCTCCAGCGCCTCGGCGAGCGTGCGCACCGGTGCGCAGAGGATGTCGACCGACTCCAGCGCCTTGACCCAGTGGTCGGTGGTGTTCTGCGCGAACCGGGCGAGGAAGATCTCGCGGAGCTCGTGCCGGTGCTCGGCCTGCGCGTCCATGGTGGAGAACTCCGGCCGCGCCGACAGGTCCTCCTCCAGCTCGAGGGCCTTGGAGATGTCGCGCAGCGGGTTCTCCTTGAACGCGCCGACCATGCACACCGCGCCGTCCGTGGTCGGGAAGACTCCGGACAGCGGCTTGGCCGCCCAGTTGACCTCGTAGCCGCGGTTGAGCTGCATGCAGGCCTCCTGCATCTGCATGTGCAGCATCGAGTCGTACATCGTGACGTCGACCTTCTGGCCCTCGCCGGTGCGCTCGCGGGCCATGAGGGCGAGCAGGATCCCCTGCATCAGGTGCATGCCGGTCGTGTAGTCGCACAGCGTCGTCGGATAGACCGACAGCGGGATGTCCTCGGACTCGCGCCGCCACATCACGCCGGAGTAGGCCTGCGCGATGACATCCTGGCCGCCCTTGTGGCTGTACGGGCCGGTGTCGCCGAACCCGGTGCCCGACGCCCAGACCAGTCGCGGGTTGATGGCCTTGAGCGCCTCGTAGCCGAAGCCGATGCGCTCCATCACCCCGCCGCGGAAGTTGCTGACGACGACGTCGGCGTCGCGCACCAGCCGGCGGATGACCTCCTTGCCCTCCTCGGAGCGGGTGTCCACCGAGATCGAGCGCTTGTTGCGATTGATCGACAGGAAGATCGGGTTGTCCATGCCGGCCGGGTCGGTGATCGAGGTGCGCGACAGGTCACCCGCCCCGGGCCGCTCGACCTTGATCACCTCGGCGCCGTAGTCGCCGAGCAGCTGGGTGCAGCTCGGGCCCATGTAGACCTGGGTGAAGTCGAGGACGGTGACGCCGCTGAGTGGTTGGACAGCGTGCGGCTGGATGGCGGTCATGCCGGCACCTCCGAGGTGATCGTCGCTGTGTCGAGCAGAGCGTTGGCCGACGGGGTGTCACCCGGGTCGGCGCCCTGGTTCCGCATCCCCCGCTGGATGTCGGTCGGGTCCACGTCGCGCACGGGAATGCCCTTGTCGACGGCGATGCCGGCCGCGATCCCGGCGGCCTGCCCCTGCGCCATGCACGGCGGGATCTCCCGCGAGATGCGCTGCGCCTCGGGGGTGGCCGAGTAGTGCCGGCCGGCGACCAGCAGCTGGTCGACGTTCTTCGGCAGCAGGGCGCGGTAGGGCGTGTAGTAGTCCCGCCCGCGGGCCACCGAGTCGGCGAAGTGCCGGCGGGTGCTGACGTCGTCCTTGGTGACGACGTACTCCCCCTCGAGGAGCCGGGTCTGCCGGACGCCCATCTGCTCGGCGACGTCGACGAGGTAGCTGTTCTCGAAGCCGGGCAGGTGCGCGCGGACGTAGGTGACGGCGTCGGAGATCTTGTCCCGCGCGTCGAACTCGGCCTGGGTGAGCGAGGCCGGGTCGGTGCCGTCGTAGCCGGACATGTGCGGGGCGTTGCACCACACGACGCCAGGGATCGGCGTCTTCAGCCACCACAGCTCCCACGCCCCGCCGAGCAGCCGCTTGATCTTGCGGTTGATCGCGCGGGCCTCCTTCGGGTTGGCCTGCTCGAAGCGCTCCGCCGCATCGGTGTCGACGCCGCCGAGCCGGAAGACCAGCGTGGTCAGGTAGCTGTCCTGGATGAACGGGGCGCCGGCGCGGGAGGCCACGTCGATGTCGCCGGTGGTGTCGATGACGACGTCCCCCATGACGGCCTGCGGGCCGGACTTGGTCTCGCAGACGACGCCGCGCAGCCGGCCCTCGTCGACGACCGGCCGGGAAAACCAGGAGTGCAGGCGCAGGTTGACGCCGGACTCGCGGACCAGGTCGTTGGAGACCCGCTTCCAGCCGTCGGGGTCGAAGGCGACCGCGTAGCAGATCGGCTTCGGGTTGACGTGGGTGTGGAAGTCGAAGGTGCCCCAGCGTCCCCACGTGTTCCAGGTCTCGGTCGACGCGTACCGCTCCTGCTCGGGCGGGTAGACGGCCAGGCCCATCTTGGCCATGCGCTCGACGTACTCGTCGACGACGCCGGTGACGGTGATCTCGGAGCCGTTGATCATGTCGTCGAGGACCAGCACCATGCCGCCGGACGCCAGGCCGCCGAGGGCGGCGTAGCGCTCGAGCAGGGTGACGCTGGCGCCGGTGCGGGCCGCGGCGACCGCGGCGCTGACGCCGGCGGGCCCACCGCCCACCACGACGACGTCGGAGCGGGTGACGACGTCGTCGCGGACGTCGTCGGAGGTGAGGATTCGCCTCATGGGTTGCGCAGTCATGGTGGGGCTCACTTTCCGCAGAAGGTGCCGCTGGACCGGCGGGCGGCCAGGTAGGCCACCACGCTGATCGCGGACAGGACGGCGACGTACACCGGGAACACCCAGTCCAGGCCCTTGCTCTGCAGCCAGACGAGGAGGTAGGAGGCGGTGCCGCCGAAGACGGCGACGGCGATCCCGTAGCCGAGGGCCACGCCGGTGGCGCGGCAGTACTTCGGCATCAGCGACGTCGCGACGACGTTGTAGAGCGTCATGTTCAGCACCAGGACGACGGAGCCGCCGAGGATCACCGCGGCGAACCCGAGGATGCCGGGCTCGGTGTAGAGCAGCATCAGGAAGATCGTCGGGATGGCCATCAGCCGGGTGATCATGAACGTCTTCGACAAGGTGTACTTGTCGGCCAGGGCGCCGGTGAGCGGCGAGCCGATCAGCAGGACGACGGCGAGCCCGGTCGTGATCGCGAAGACGAGGGTCGGGTCCTCGCCGAAGGCGCCGCGGGCCAGGCTCGGCAGGCCGACGTTCCAGGCGTAGTTGTAGGCCTGCGCGGCGCCGACGACGCAGATGATCGCGACGAGGCCGAGCCAGTGCTTGCCGATGCCGCCCCAGATGGTGTTGCCCTGGGTGGCGGCCTCGGACTTGTCCTCCTCGGTCAGCGACTCCGGCAGCGCGCGACGGAGCCAGACGACGATGACGCCCAGTGCGGCGCCGAAGAGGAACGGGATCCGCCAGCCCCACTCGAGCATCGCGTCGGTCCCGAGGGCGAGGCTGGAGAGGAAGCTGACCAGGCTGGCGAGCAGGATGCCGAGGTTGACGAAGAAGCTCATCAGGCCGGCGGCGCGGCCCTCCTTGCCCTCGGGCGAGAGCTCGACGGCGTAGGCGGTCGACAGCGGGGCCTCGATGCCGGTGGACGCGCCCTGGATGAGCCGGCAGATCAGCAGCACCACGCCGGCCCAGACGCCGATCGTCTCGTAGGTCGGCAGCACGGCGATGACCAGCGTGGTCGCGGCCATGGCGCCGATCGACCACAGCATCACGCGGCGGCGGCCGACCTTGTCCGCGATGGTGCCGAGCAGGACGCCGCCGAGCGGCCGGACGGCGAAGCCGACGGCGAACACCGCCAGCGCCGACAGCGTGGCCGCGACGCGGTCGTCCGACGGGAAGAACTGCGGGCCGATCAGGGCGGCCAGCAGGCCGAAGATCATCCAGTCGTACCACTCGAGCGTGTTGCCCAGGCCGAGCCCGAGGAGGGCGCGGCGGGTGGTGATCGGTGGGGCGACGGCAGGTAGTCCGTCGGCGAGGACGGAACCTGGTTGCGTGGGAACGGGTGCCTGGACGGACATGGCCAGATCTCCTTGGGCGCGCTTTCGAGGGTGCGCGGGATCGCCGGGTCACGCCAGCTCGGGCGTCGTCAGGACATGACGGGTCGCCAGAGGCCGGCGTCGCGGCTTCTCGGGTGGGGGGTCCGGACGTCGTCCGGGGGAAGTGGTGCTGCCGGGCGGCCGAGGGCCGTCCGTCCTGCGGTGCTACGTCCTACGGTGCTGCGGGACGGCGGTCTGCAGGACGCCGTCCCCCGGGCTCACCAGGTGGGAGGGGTGATGACCCAGACGGCCCGGCAGACCTCCGGACCGGGATTGCTGTACCAGTGCGGCACGGAGGAGTCGTACCGGATCGAGTCCCCGACGCCGAGGTCGTGGGCGACCCCGTCGACGTGGACGACCACGCGGCCCTCGATCACGAGCCCGAACTCCTCGCCGTTGTGCTTGTACGGAGTCGCGCTCGTGTCGTAGCCGGGCGGTGTCTCCACCCACACGACCTCGAGTGCGCCGGTGAAGTCGGGGGTGAGGAGCTCGTACTGGCCGCCGTCGTCGTTGCCGAGCCCGTGGCCGTCGAGCCGGCGCCGCTCCCCGCGACGCACGACCGGCGACCTGCGCTGCTCGGCCACGTGCAGCAGCCGACCGACCGGGATGTCGAGGCCGTGTGCCAGCTGGGCGAGCGTGGCGAAGGACGGGTTGCCCTTGCCCCGCTCGATCTGGCTCACGATCCCGACGCTCAGGCCGGACAGCTCACCGAGCCGCTCGAGGGTCAGGTTCCGCTCCCGGCGCAGGACGCGGATCCTGGTCCCGAGGTCCTGCAGCATCGCGCCGATGGCGGGAGCCGCGGGAAGCGACTCGTCGGGCAGTGCCATCGGGAGACCTCCAGGACCGACTGGGTGGTGACATCCACCATAGTGAAGAAGTTCACTGAGTCAATACCTGCACCGCGACTCTGATGCATGTTTTTCACTGAACTGTTGGTATCGGAACTCGCCGTGTTCACCGGCCGGCCGCGCGCGGACAGGGTTCGTTCCTGCGGACCTGCGACGATGACGCCACCAGAGCGGAAGGAAAGCCGGTGGACGACGCGCAGCTGGTCCTGCCGAGCGCCGGCCCCGACCCGCTGCCCGTCGACACCGCGCTGGCCGCCGTCCTCGGCTACGCCCGGGGACGACGGCCCTTCCACTACCGCGCGCCGAACGCGCGCACCGGCCGGTGGGTCGAGATCCCGGCGTTCGCCTACGAGCGGTTCGACCGGCGGGCGGGCTCCCCCGGTCCGCTCGGCGAGCCGGACATCCTCACCGCCGAGGGGCTGCACGGCCGCCTCGACCCCGCGTCGTGGTCGGCGATGAAGGCGGTCCTGGACGACGTGGCAGCGCTCGCCGACGCCGCCCGCGACCGTGCCGCGGGCCGCCCGTTCAGCGAACTCCCGGACGACGAGTTCTCCGTGCTGGCCGAGCCGGGGACCGTCGGCGCGTGGCTCCGCCGGATCTGGCAGCACTGCTCGGAGATCCCCGGTGTCCCGGCGCAGCACGTCACCGCGGCGCTGCACCACCGTCGTCCGTCGCTCGTCCCGCTGCTGAGCCGCACCACCCGCTGGCAGCTGTTCCCGCACGTGCGCGAGGGCGACAGCGGTGTCGAGGCGGTGATCCACCGCGAGGTGAGGGCCAACGAATCCGCGTTCAGCAGGCTCGAGCGCGAGCTGGCGGCCTGCGGGGTCGAGCTCGGCCGGCTCCGGCTGCACGACGTGCTGCTGTGGCTCAGCGGCACCCTGCGCCTGACCCACGCGGTGGCGCTGGGTCAGGCGGTCCGCCACGCGTCCCGACCGGTCTGATGGCGCAGCACGCCGTTGCCCTCCCGGCGCCACTGCGAGGACAGTGAGCGCTCGGCGACGCAGCAGCGCCGTCGCCGCCGACTCCCGAGAGGAGTGGTGGCATGTACGCCCGATCGGCCACGGTGAACGGCAACCCGGCGTCCGTCGACGACGCGGTGGCCTACCTCCGCGCCAAGGTCATGCCGGCCCTCTACGGACTGGACGGCTTCGTGGGCCTGTCGATGCTGTGCGACCGCGACAGCGGGCGATGCATCGCCACGACCTCCTGGCAGACCGAGGAGGCGATGCACGGCAGCGAGTCGCCGCTCCACGCGCTACGGCTGCGCTTCGCGGGGATCCTGGGCGGCCGGCCCGAGGTGCAGGAGTGGGAGATCGCGGTGCTGCACCGCCTGCACTACGCGCCCGACGGCGCCTGCTGCCGGGTGATCTGGAGCCGTGGGGACCCCGCCGACGCCGAGCGCACCATGGACGCCTTCCGGCTGAGCCTGCTCCCGCGGTTGGAGGACCTGCCCGGCTTCTGCAGCGTCAGCCTGCTGGCCGACCGCGAGTCGGGACGTGCCGTCACCGCAGTGGTCTACGAAGGCCGCGCCGCCATGAAGGCCGCAGCCGCCATGGCGCAGCCCATGCGCGAGGAGTTCGCCCGGCAGATGGGCGGTGAGATCACCGACGTGGCCGAGTTCGACCTCGCCCTCGCCCACCTCCGCGTGCCCGAGACGGTCTGACCAGCGGGCGGCCTGGTCAGGCGGTCCAGGCGGGATCGCGACCGGTCTGACCGAGCAGCCGGTCGAACTCCGGGGCGTCGGCGGGCACGGGGACGACGGCGCCGAACAACCCGTCGGGCTCGTCGGTGGCGCCGGTGCGGTCACCGACCATCTCCCGGCAGGCCCGGACGCTCGCGGGGTCGGGTAGGTAGGTCTGCCCGGTGGCGACGGCGAGGTCCCAGCCGTGGATCAGCACCTCGTTCAGAGCGACCGTGGCCATCGCGGGCGCGGGGAGCCGCACACCGGCGACCTCCGTCTCCCCCTTCCAGGCGCCCGGGTCACGCCACGCGGCGGCCAGCGCGTCGAGCCGGGCGGGCAGCCGGGTGCGCCAGTCGGGTGCGAGGTGCGCGGCGTCCGCGGACGGGCCGCCGTCGAACACCGCCTTCTCCGCGGCCAGCCGGAACGCCGACGTGAGCCCGACCAGGTGGTCGAGCAGCGCGGCCACGTTCAGGCCGGCGCACGGCGTCGGGTGGCACAGCTGGTCGTCGCGGACACCGGCCACGATGCGGGCCACCTCGGCGGTCTGGGAATCCAGGTCGAGCGTCGTCGTCTGCATGTCGTGTCAGACCGGACCCCGGTCGGAAAGTCATCGCCGGTGCGAGGCTGGCCCGGTGACCTTCGACCTCCAGCGGTTCCTCGACGCCCAGGCGCACACCTACGACCAGGCGCTGGCCGAGCTGCGCGCCGGCGAGAAGCGGACGCACTGGATGTGGTTCGTCTTCCCGCAGATCGCGGGCCTCGGGCGAAGCGGCATGGCGCAGCGGTTCGCGATCTCCGGGGTCGAGGAGGCGCGGGCCTATTTGGCGCACCCGACGCTCGGCCGCCGGCTGGTCGAGTGCGCGACGGCGCTCACTGACCTCGACACCGCCGACCCCGAGCGCGTGCTCGGGCCGGTCGACGCCATGAAACTGCGCTCGTCGATGACCCTCTTCGCCCACGCCGCACCCGACGAGCCGGTCTTCCGCCAGGTCCTCGACCACTTCTTCGACGGCACCGAGGACGACGCCACGGCCAGCCGGCTGTAGATCCCGGGCGGAATCCCAGGAAGTTCGGGACATCTGTACCTACTGGCCGGGACGCGCCTCTTCCTAGCGTCGAACGCGTCCGATCCGGCCGAAGTCCGAGGTGCCCCGATGACCGCCGTCCTTCCCCGCCCGCTCATCCCGTCGCCCCGCACGTCGGCCGAGACCACGCCGCGCCACTGCCCCGCCGTCGCCTACCAGCGGGTGCTGCACCAGGCGGTGCGCCGCGAGTTCCGGCTGCTGGCCGAGCTGGCGAGCTGGGCGCCGGCCGACGACGCCGTCCGCACCGCCGACCTCACCGCGCACGCCGACCTGATGGCGCGCGTCCTGCTCCAGCACCACAGCACCGAGCGGGAACTGCTGTGGCCCGCGCTGTTCCGCGGCCTGCCGGCCCGCCAGGAGGACGCCGCCCGCGATGCCGTCGCCTACTGGACCAGCCGCGCGGCCCTGCTGGACCACATGCTGCGCGACCTCTCCACCGTGGCCCGCCAGTGGGCGGTCGCCGGCACCCTCCCGGCGCGCAACGCCTTCGTCCGCGCCTGCACCCGCGTGGCCGACACGGTCGACGCCCACCTCTCGGCCGAGGAAAGGGACCTGCTGCCGCTGGTCGCCCAGTACCTCACCGACGCCGAGTGGACGGCGGTGGGCCGGGCGGCGACGACGAACCTGTCGGGCCGCGAGCAGCTGCTCTTCCTGGGCCTGGCCCTGGAGGACGCCTGCGCCATCGACCGGGCCCGCCTCATGGCCGGGCTCGCGCCGGCCACCCGCACCGCATGGCGCATCGTCGGCCGCCGGAACTACCGCGCCGCCGTCGTCCGGCTGCGCGGCGCCCCGCCGGCCGCCTGAGATCCCCCCGCTCAGACGGTGAGCACCACCTTGCCCTTGGCCTTGCCGTCGCGCATGTACTGGATCGCCGCACCGGCCTCGGCCAGCGGGAATGTGCGGTCGACCGGCGCCCGCAGCGTCCCGGCCGCGAGGTGGTCGGCGAGCGCCTGCAGGTCGGCCGGGTTCGGTCCGGACACGTAGCTGCGCAGGTTCTGCCGGATGAACGGGTTCAGCAGCATCGCCACGAGCTGCCGCTCGATGCCCTGCCGCCAGCCGCCGACCTCCGCCCCGACGATGACGAGGGTGCCGGCCGAAGTCAGCGCGCGGCGGAGCTCGCGCAGCTTCCGGTTGCCGCCGGTGTCGAGGATGAGGTCGTAGCGCCGTCCGCCGTCGATGATCTGCTCGCGGGTGTAGTCGAGGACGTCGTCGGCACCCAGCGACCGGACGAAGTCCGTCTTGGCCGTGCTGCAGATGCCGGTGACGTCCGCACCGGCCGCCACGGCCAGCTGCACCGCGTAGGAGCCCACTCCCCCGCCGGCGCCGATGACCAGTACCCGCTGGCCCGCCTGGACGTCGCCCTTGCGCAGCCCCTGCAGCGCGGCGAGCGCCGAGTTCGGGACGGCGGCGGCATCGGTGAACGGCACGTTCGCGGGCTTGGCCACCAGGTTCTTCGCGGGCACCGCCGCGTACTCCGCATAGCTGCTCGACCCGATGCCGAACACCTCGTCCCCGGCGCGGAACCGGGTCACGTGCGCTCCGACCGCCGTCACGACGCCGGCGACGTCCATGCCGGGCACGGCGTTCTTCGGCTTCCGTACGCCGAATCCCGCGAGCCGGATGGCCCGCGGCAGCCCGGTGACCAGGTGCCACACGCCCTGGTCGACGCCGGCCGCGACCACCTGTACCAGGACGTCGTCGTCTCCGATCACCGGCTCGTCGGCGGTGCCCCACTGCAGCTCTTCCGGTGGTCCGTACGTCTCGCGCACGATTGCCTTCATTGCGCGGACCGTACGCAGATCTGCCTGCTGCGGACCGTTCCTGGGTGCGCCCCACGCACAGCGGCGCGCGGACCACGATGTTGCGCTTCGGTGACCGGGGGTGTGAGCCCCGATGGCATCGGGAACGCTCGACCGGTGAGCGAAGACACCAGCGGGTCCGGTTACGTCGAGTCCGAGTACCGACGCGACTCCAAGTACCTCTCCGACCGGATCACCGCGGACGGATCGAGCGGCTGGCCGGTGGAGCCCGGCCGCTACCGGCTCGTCATCGCGCGCGCGTGCCCGTGGGCGAACCGGTCGGTCATCGTCCGCCGGCTGCTCGGGCTGGAGCCGGTCATCTCGATGGGCATGTGCGGGCCCACCCACGACGAGCGCAGCTGGACCTTCGACCTCGACCCCGGCGGCCGCGACCCGGTGCTCGGGTACGAGCGGCTCCAGCAGGCCTTCCTCGCCCGCGATCCGCAGTACTCCCGCGGGATCACGGTGCCGGCGATGGTCGACGTCCCGAGCGGCGCCGTCGTCACCAACGACTTCCCGCAGATCACCCTCGACCTCTCCACGCAGTGGACCGCCTACCACCGCGAGGGCGCTCCCGACCTCTACCCCGAGCACCTGCGGGACGAGATGGACGAGGTGATGGAGCGCGTCTACACCGAGGTCAACAACGGGGTGTACCGGTGCGGCTTCTCCGGCTCGCAGCGCGCTTACGACAAGGCCTACGAGCGGCTGTTCACCGCGCTGGACTGGCTGGAGGAGCGCCTCGAGCATCGGCGGTTCCTGATGGGCGGGCAGATCACCGAGGCCGACGTCCGGCTGTTCACGACGCTGGCGCGGTTCGACACCGTCTACCACGGCCACTTCAAGTGCAATCGGCAGAAGCTGTCGGAGATGCCGGTGCTGTGGGCCTACGCGCGTGACCTGTTCCAGACCCCCGGCTTCGGCGACACGATCGACTTCCCGCAGATCAAGGAGCACTACTACGTCGTCCACGCCGACATCAACCCGACGCAGATCATCCCGGCGGGGCCGGACACGTCCGGTTGGCTGATGCCGCACGGCCGCGACCAGCTCGGTGACCGGCCGTTCGGCGAGGGCACTCCCCCGGGGCCGGTGGTCGCGGGCGAAGAGGTGCCGGCCGGCCACGGTCCCGGCGGGATCGCCCACCGGTGAGCGTCACCCGCGCCGACGTGCAGGCCGCGGCCGCGCGGATCGGCCCGCTCGCCCGGCGGACGCCCGTCGTCGTCCTGGACGGCGACCGGGTGGGTCTCCCGCACGACGTCGCCCTGAAGCTCGAGGGCATGCAGCACTCCGGGTCCTTCAAGGTCCGGGGCGCGTTCAACACGCTGCTGTCCGCCGCCGTCCCTCCCGCCGGCGTGATCGCCGCCTCCGGCGGCAACCACGGTGCCGCCGTCGCCTACGCCGCCTCGGCGATCGGGGTCCGGGCCGAGATCTTCGTGCCGGCCACCGCACCGGCTGCCAAGCAGGAGCGGATCCGGCGGTACGGCGCCCAGGTCACCGCCGTCGGCGCGACCTACGCCGAGGCCTTCGCTGCCAGCGTCGAGCAGGGGAACCGCACCGGTGCGCTGCGGGTGCACGCCTACGACCAGCCCGAGGTCGTCGCCGGCCAGGGCACCGTCGCCGCCGAGCTCGCCCAGCAGTGCCCCGACCTGGACACCGTCCTGGTCGCCGTCGGCGGCGGCGGGCTGATCGCCGGCTGCGCCGCCTGGTACACCGACAGCCTCGCCGTGGTCGCGGTGGAGCCCGAGGCGGCGCCGACCCTGCACGCGGCCCGACGGGCCGGGGAACCGGTCGACGTGGAGGTGGGCGGCATCGCCGCCGACGCCCTCGGTGCCCGCCGGCTGGGCACCATCGCCCACGAGGTGACCAGCCGGTACGTGGACGAGTCGGTGCTCGTGCCGGACGACGCCATCCGGCACGCTCAGCGGGTGCTGTGGGAGGAGCTTCGGGTGCTCGCCGAGCCGGGCGGGGCGACGGCGCTCGCCGCGCTGCTGTGCGGCGCGTACGTGGCGCCGCGCGGGTCGACGGTGGGGGCGCTGGTGTGCGGCGCCAACCTGGACCCGGCGTCCTGGTCGGTGCTGCCCGAGACGGGGGTGTGAGCGGGTGCGCGGCAGCGTGGTCATGCGTGGGCACGTGGTGCCCGTCGCCGGCGAGCCGTTGCGCGACGGGACGGTGTTGGTCCAGGACGGCCGGATCAGCTACGTCGGCCCCACCAGCCGCGCGCCCCGGGTCGACCGCACCGTGACCGAGGTCCACGTCGGCGACGGCACGGTCCTGCCGGGGATGGTGGACGCCCACGTGCACCTGGTCGCCGACGGCTCGGCCGACTTCATGGGCTCCATCGTCCGGTCCGACCCGGAGCAGCTGGCCGCGGTCGCCCGGGCCAACAGCGTGCGCGCCCTGCGGGCCGGAACGGTGGCCGTCCGCGACCTGGGCGCGCCGGGCGACATCGCGATCACGCTCGGCCGGGACGTCGCCGCGGGCCGGCTGCCCGGCGCCGCGGTGGCCGCGGCCGGCCGGGCGATCACCGCTCCCGGTGGCCACATCCCCTACCTGGGCACCGAGGTTCGTGGCGAGGCGGCGATGGCCGACGCGGCCCGCGAGGAGCTCGCCCGCGGGGCGGACGGGATCAAGCTGGTCGCCACCGGCGGGGTGCTCACCCCGTCCGTCGCGATCGGCGACGCGCCCTACACGGAGGCCGAACTGGCCGCGGCCGCCGCCGTGGCCCGCGCCGCGGGCCGTTGGGTCGCCGCGCACGCCATCGGGATCGAGGGCACGAAGCGGGCGCTGCGCGCCGGCGCGACCACCATCGAGCACGGCGTCCACCTCGACGACGAGACTGTCGGGCTGATGGCCTCGACCGGGGCGATGCTGGTGACCACCCGGATGGCGCTGGTCCGGATGCTCCGGAACGCCGATGCCATTGAGCCGGCCGTCCTCGCCAAGGGCGAGGAGATCCAGGGCGTCACCATCGAGTCGCTGCGCCGTGCCGCCCGGGCCGGCATCCCGATCGCCGGTGCCAGCGACGCGGGCACCCCGTTCAACCCGCACGGCGGCGTCGCCGAGGAGGCGGTCCTGCTGGTCCGGGACATCGGGCTGCCCACTCTCGACGCGGTGCGGGCGGTCACGGCCACCGCGGCCCGGTGCCTGCTGCGCGACGACCTCGGACACCTGTCCCCGGGTGCCCCCGGGCACCTGGTGGTCACCGGCGGGAACCCGCTGGACGACATCACCGCCCTCACCGACGTCCGGTCGGTGGTGGTCGCCGGCCGGGTCGTCGAGGGAGCGGGGAACCGATGACCACCCGACGGACGACGACGGGTGAGCCCGTCCCTCCGCGGGCATCGGTGGGGACCGGCCACCTCCCGCTGCTGCCCGGCCTCCCCGCGCGCCCCAGCGCAGCCGACCTGCTGGAGCCCGACGTCCGCAGGATGGTCGTCGCGGCTCTGCCTGCCGGCCTCTGCGACGACCTGGACGCATACCTCGACGACGTCTTCCGATCGGCCTGGACGTCCCGGGGAAGCCCGAGGTCGGCTGAGCTCGAGGGGCGGCGCGCCCGCCTGCTGAGCAGGGTGACCGCACACACCGCGGAGCTGGGCACCGTCGATGGCGTTCGCCCCGACATCGCGGTGGTCCCGCTCCACCAACTGGTCCTGACGATGCAGACGGTGGGCTCGGTGAGCGACCTGCGGCGCTACCTCGTCCTCCGGGCCAACGATGATCCGGATCGGTGTGCGCGTGTACGACGAGGTGGACATGCTCGTCATGCACCTCGCCGACCCGACCGGAGAACGCCTCGACGGTGCCGTCGACGACGCACTCCGGGGCGTGCGGCCGCTGTTGCGTGGCTACCGGATCTCGGGCGACACCGCGATGCTCACGCCCCCGTCGCGCGACCGGGGGTCGTGGCGGCGCCAGCTCTCCGCCGATTGCCGGTGAGCGTCATCGACGTGCACGGACACCCGCAGCCCGACCCTGAGGAGCACCCATGAGCCGCGCGACCACCGACGCCGTACACGTCGACGACCAGCTGCTCGCCATGTACGTGGCCGAGCTCGGCGCCATCGGGGACACCCCGGACGGCATGTACCGGTTCATGTACGACGACGCCTGGCAGCGGGCCCGGGACACCCTGTTGGGGTGGATCCGTGACGCCGGCCTGGAGGCACGGGTCGACGCGGTCGGCAACGTGTTCGGCCGGCTACCCGGCTCCGGGGACGGCGTCGTCCTCACCGGCTCGCACGTCGACACCGTGCCCTCCGGCGGGAAGTACGACGGCGCGCTGGGGGTGGTCGGCGGCCTCGCCGCACTCGCCGCCCTGCGACAGGTCGGCACCCCCACCACCACGCTGGAGGTCGTCTCCCTGTGCGAGGAGGAGAGCAGCCGCTTCCCCGCCAACTTCTTCGGCACCCGGGCCATGCTCGGCCTGATCGCCCCCGACGAGCCCGACCGGCTGCGCGACCGGGACGGCGTGACCCTGGCCGAGGCCATGCGCCGGGCCGGCCTCGATCCCGCCGCCGTGGCCACCGCCGAGCGGCACGACCTGCGGACGTTCCTCGAGTTGCACATCGAGCAGGGCAGGGTGCTGGCCGACGAGGGCGTGGACATCGGCCTGGTGGAGGTGATCCCGGGCATCGCCTGGGAGACGATCACCGTGCGCGGCCGGCAGGACCACGCCGGCGCCACCCCGATGGACCTGCGCGCCGACGCCCTGCAGGCGGCCGCGCAGATGGCCCGGGAGATCACCGTGGCGGTGGAAGGGGAGGGCCGCCCCGCGGTCGTCACCACCGGACGCTGGACCGTGGAGCCCGGGCAGCCCAGCATCGTCCCGGGCCTGGCGCGGTTCTCCCTGGACCTGCGGCACCCCGACCTCTCCGTCCGGGACCGGCTGCTGGACCAGGTGCACCGGATCTGCGCCGACGTCGCGCAACGGCACGGTGTCGAGGTGGACGTCGTCCGGGACAAGGACGAGGAGCCGGCGACGATGGACGAGACCCTGCTCGACGTCCTCCGCGGTTCGGCGGAGGCGTGCGCGGCGAGCTGGCGGCGGATGCCCAGCGGCGCCGGGCACGACAGCCAGCTGATGGCCTCCCGGGTGCCGACGGCGATGGTGTTCGTGCCCAGCGTCGAGGGGCGCTCGCACACCCCGGCCGAGTACACCTCGCCCGAGGACTGCGTGCGCGGCGCCTCGGTGCTGGCCACCGCGCTGCACCGGCTCGCCTACTGAACTCGCGCCGTCCCTCCTGAGGCATTGGAACCTTTACCTGCGGTCTGGGGCGGCGGATTCAACTGGTCGTCGCAACACCAGCTTGTTGATCTTCGGAGAGTAGCTGGGCGAAGGCTTCGGCGGGGGTCTTGAAGCCGAGGGTCTTGCGGGGTCGGCCGTTGAGTCGGGTCTCGATGGCCTCGAGGTCGGCGATGGTGTGCACCGAGAGGTCGGTGCCCTTGGGCAGGTACTGGCGGAGCAGGCCGTTGGTGTTCTCGTTGGTGCCGCGCTGCCAGGGGCTGTGCGGATCGCAGAAGTAGATCGGCAGGTCGGCCGCGATGGTGATCTCGGTGTGCCTGGCCAACTCGATGCCCTGGTCCCAGGTCAGCGAGCGGCGCAGATGTACCGGCAGCGTGGCGATTTTGGTGGTGATGGCGTCGCGGACGGCTTCGGCACCGTGATCGGCCGGCAGGTGCAGGAGCATGGTGAACCGGGTGGTGCGCTCGACCAGGGTGCCGACCGCCGAGCCGCTGTCCTTGCCGACCATCAGGTCGCCTTCGAAGTGGCCGGGTACGGCGCGGTCGTCGGCCTCGGCGGGCCGCTCGGAGATCATGACTTTGTCCTTGATCCGTTCCCGGCGGCCATCGACACGACGGCGGGGCTTACGCAGCGCCCGCCCGGTGCGCAGGTGCTTGGTCAGCTCCCGGTTCAGCCCATGTCGACGACGAGTGAAAAGTGACCCCCAGGCGTCGGATGAAAGTTGACCCCCGCCGACACCTGAAGGGTGATCACTGTGGAGGACTGGGCCGAGATTCGTCGACTGCATCGGGCGGAGAAGGTGCCGATCAAGGAGATCTCACGGCGGCTGGGAGTCGCCCGTAACACCGTGCGATCGGCGTTGGCTGCTGACCGCCCGCCGAAGTACGAGCGGCGGCCGAAGGGGTCGCTGGTGGACGCGGTGGAGCCGCAGATCCGGGCGATGCTCAAGGAGTTCCCGCGGATGCCGGCGACGGTGATTGCCGAGCGGATCGGCTGGACCCACTCGATCACGATCCTCAAGGACCGCATCCGGGCGATCCGTCCCGAGTACGCCGGCATCGATCCGGCCGATCGGCTGATCCACGAGCCCGGGCAGGCGACCCAGTGCGACCTGTGGTTCCCGGAGGTGAAGATCCCGGTCGGGCACGGGCAGGCGGCGGTGCTGCCGGTGTTGGTGATGACCGCGACGTACTCACGGTTCATCTCCGCGGTGATGCTGCCCTCCCGGCAGGCTGGGGACCTACTGGCCGGGATGTGGCAGCTGATCAGCGCGGTCGGAGCGGTGAGCAAGACGCTGGTCTGGGACCGGGAATCCGCGATCGGCGGCACCGGCCGAGTGAGCGCACCGGCGGCGGCATTTGCTGGCTCGCTGGCCACCCAGATCCGGCTGCTGCCCCCGCGCGACCCCGAGTCGAAGGGGATGGTGGAACGGAACAACGGGTTCTTGGAGACCTCGTTCCTACCCGGCCGACAGTTCTCCTGCCCGCACGACTTCAACGACCAGCTCACCGACTGGCTCCCGACGGCCAACCGCCGGCTGGTGCGGGCCACCGGCGCCCGCCCGGTCTCGGCCCTGGAGGCCGACCGGGCGGCGATGACGCCGCTGCCGCGGGTCGCCCCGGCGGTCGGGCTGAGCCACCGGGTGCGGCTGGGCCGGGACTACTACATCCGACTCGACGGCAACGACTATTCGGTCGACCCGCGAATGATCGGCCGGATCGTCGACGTGGAGGCCTCCCCCACCCAGGTGGCGGTCGTGCACGACGGCCTCGACGTCGCCGTGCATCAGCGGTGCTGGGCCAAGCGGGCGGTGATCACCGATCCCGAGCACGTGCGCATCGCCGCCGAGCTGCGCGCCGAATACCGGCTGCAAGCGGCCGAGGCGGCACGTCGGTCGCGGGCCCGTCACCACGAGGACGGGCATCCGGTGATGCTGCGCGCCCTGCCCGACTACGACGCGCTGTTCGGCTCGGACTTCGACCCCGCCGGCGCAGTCCAGGCTTCGATGCCGGAGGGCGCGCGGTGAGCCCGGTGATCACTCGCGGCGCGGATCTGCCCGCCGACGCCGGCCACGTTGCCGGCCGCAGCAGCAGTGAGTTGGTCTCCCACATCGCCTACCTGGCGCGAGTGCTCAAGACCCCGATCATCGGCCGGATTTGGGCCGAGCTGGCGACCCAGGCCCGCGAGGAGCACTGGTCGCACGAGGAGTACCTGGCCGCCGTGCTGGCCCGCCAGGTCGCCGACCGAGAAGCCAACGGCACGCAGATCCGTCTGGCCGGAGCTCACTTCCCGCAGGTCAAGACGCTCGAGGAGTTCAACGTCGACCACCAGCCCTCTCTGCGCCGCGACGTGCTCGCGCACCTGGCCGGCTGCGCCTACATCGGCCGAGCGGACAACGTCGTACTGCTCGGCCCGCCCGGAGTCGGCAAGACCCACCTCGCCCTGGGCCTGGGCCTCAAGGCAGTCCAGGCCGGACATGCGGTGCTCTTCGACACCGCTATCGGCTGGATCACCCGACTGCGTGACGCCCACACCGAGGGCCGGCTGGCCGCCGAACTCAAGCGACTGCGCCGCTACCGGCTGCTGATCATCGACGAGGTCGGCTACATCCCGTTCGACTCCGCCGCGGCCAACCTGTTCTTCCAACTGGTCTCCACCCGCTACGAACAGGGCTCGATGATGATCACTTCGAACATGCCCTTCGGCCGCTGGGGCGAGGTCTTCGGCGACGACATCGCCGCCGCCGCGATGATCGACCGCCTCGTCCACCACGCCGAGGTCATCACCCTCGCCGGGGACTCCTACCGCACCCGCGCCCGCCGCGAGCTCCTCGCCCGCGACCCGGCCGCGGCCACCCGCACCACCCCGCCGGCTACCGGGCCGACGGACTGACCAACCAACCCCAGGGGGTCAAGATTCACACGACGCCAGGGGGTCAATTTTCGGGCGCCGTTGACAGCCCACCGCGGCCCTGGACGAACAGGGCCTGGTAGATCGCCTCATGTGAGATGCGCATCCGTTCATCGTCGAGGAAATCCACGACCAGACGGCCGGTGATCTGCTCGGGGCTCCAGCCCTCCTTCAACTGCCGCTGCACGTAGGCCTGCAGCTCGGGGAACTCGGCGATCTTGCTCGGCTTCGGGCGGCGGCCCCGCGCCTCGGCCTTGGCTTGCGCCGGCGCGGCCCGATAGCGCAGCCGTGGGCGCCGTCCCGGGCCCTGAGTCCCCGGCGCCGGCCCGGGGCGGTGCCGCTGGCCGACGGGCAGCGGCGGACGCCGCGGATAGCCCTCGAGTCGATTGCGGCGCAGCTCGCGGGAGACCGTCGAGGGATGCCGGCCGATCTCGCGGGCGATGTCGGCCTGCGGCCAGCCCTCGGCCCAGCACAGGTCGATCGTCTCCCGCTCGGCCACGGTCAGGAATCGGTCGCTGGGCTCGGTCAATGCCATCGGCGCCATGCCGCCACCGTCGCGGAACCACCGCTGCCCAGTGTCGGCCGACACGCCGACCGCTTCCGCCGCCTGCTCCGTCGCCGATCCCGCAGCGATCAGCCGCCAGAACCTGCGCTCGATCTCCTTCGGCATCCGCGGACGCCCCATCGACACCACCCCACTTCACCGCGGGGTGTTGCATCGACTCCTTGAACCCAAGGGCCGTAGACCGCAGGTAAAGGTTCCAATGCCTGGGGAGTCCGGTGGTCAGGCCGCTCTTGGCACCGCCGGTCCGGTGCCGGCCAGCTCGTCCCGGTGGACGACGCCGTCCTTGACCACCAGCAGCACCCGGCCGGTGGCGGTGATGTCCTCCACCGGGTCGCCGTCCACCAGCACCAGGTCGGCGAGCTTTCCCACCTCCAGCGTGCCGATCTCGTGCGCCAGACCCAGGTTCTCGGCGGCGCTGCCGGTGGCGGCGACGATCGCCTGCATCGGGGTCAGGCCGTGCTGCACCATCAGGCCGAGCTCGGCCGCGATGTCGTCGTGCGGGTTGAACGGGGTCCCGGCGTCGGTGCCCGCGGCGATCCGCATGCCTGACGACACCGCGGCGGCGAAGCTCCTCCGCTGCTGCGCCGCCTCCGCCTCGGCCTTGTCCACGACCCAGGACGGGATGCCCGCAGCCCGGCCGTTCAGGATGATCCCGTCGACGGCGAGCATGGTCGGCACGAGGAAGGTGCCCTGGTCGACGGCCAGCTCCAGCAGCTCGTCGTCGAGGTAGAAGCCGTGCTCGATGGAGTCGATGCCGGCCAGCAGGGCGTTGTGGATACCGGCCCGCCCGATGGCGTGCGTGGTCACCCGCCGGCCGGAGTTGTGCGCCTCCTGCGCGACGACTGCCAGCTCCTCGGGCAGGAGCGCGGTCTGGGTGGGCGAGACCCCGGGGGTCAGCACCCCGCCGGTGGCCATCACCTTGATCACCGCAGCACCGGCCTTGATCTCCGCACGGGTGGCCTTGCGCACCTCGTCGGGGCCGTCCGCCTCGCGGCCGATGAAGTGCCCGTGACCTCCGGTCATGGTGATCACCCGGCCGGCGGCCTGCACCCGCGGCCCGGGCACCATCCCCCGGTCGATCGCCTTGGCCAGCTCCACCACGATGTCGTCGGCCGCTCCGCAGTCGCGCACCGTGGTCACGCCCGACTGCAGGGTGGCCAGCGCGCTCTGCGCGGCGCGCAGGGTGGCCATCGACACCGTGTCCCCCGCAACCTGGGCGAACAGGTCCGGCGCACCGTCGGCGGTCAGGTGCACGTGGCAGTTGATCAGACCCGGGAGCACCGTGCGGCCGCCGCCGTCCAGCACGTTCTCCGGCGCGGTGCTCGGCGCGGAGCCCTCCGGCCCGATCCAGGCGATCCGGCGGCCCTCCACCACCACCGCCTGCCCGGGGACCGGCGCCGAACCGGTGCCGTCGACGACCGTGACGTTGCGGAGCAGGAAGCTGGTGGTGGTCATGGGACCTCTCGCTCGTGGGTGGGGAGACGCCCGAACAGCGTCAGGTCTGCGTTGCCGCCGCTGGCGACGGAGACGACGCGGGTGCCGGGGGGCAGATCCAGGACGCCGGTCATCAGGGCGGCCAGGGGCGCGGCGGCAGACGGCTCCAGGAGGAGCTTGGTCCGCGGCAGCGCGAGGGCCAGCGCCCGCAGCACGTCCTCGTCGCTGACCCGGACGACTCGCTCGACGTGCGCCCGCACGTGGTCCAGGGTCAGCTGCGAGCTCATCGGCGCGGCCAGCCCGTCGGCCACGCTGCGCGCCTCGGGCATCCGTACCGGGGCGCCGGCCGCCAGGCTGCGCGACATCACGTCGGCGGTCTCCGGCTCGACCCCGATCACCCGGGTGCCCGGCGACAGGGCCGCCAGTGCCGAGGCGACACCGGAGATCAGCCCGCCCCCGCCGACCGGGACGAGGACCACCTCGGCGTCGGGCACGTCCGCGGCGATCTCCAGCCCGACGGTGCCGGTGCCGGCGACCACCGCCGGGTCGTCGAAGGGGTGCACCGGGACGCGGCCGGTCTCGGCGACGGTCGCAAGGTAGGTGTCCACCAGGTCCTCGTCGGTGAGGACGACGTCGGCGCCGTACGCCCGGCAGGCGGCGATCTTGGCCGGCACCGCCGTCGTCGGCATGACCACCGTCCCGGGCACGCCGACGCTGGCCGCTGCGTAGGCGACCGCGGCGCCGGCGTTGCCGGCCGACAGCGTGATCACACCGAGGGCCCGCTCGTCCGCGGGCAGGGAGAGGACCTTGTTGAGCGCGCCGCGGGCCTTGAAGCTGCCGGTCCGCTGGAACACCTCCGCCTTGAGGTCCAGCCGCACACCCCACGCCTCGCCCAGGCTGCTCGACCGCAGCACCGGGGTGCGGTGGACCCGGCCGTCGATCCGCTCGGCGGCCCGGCGGATGTCGTCGAGGCTGACCAGTGCGGTGGTCCCCGTGCCGCCGGTCATCCGGCCGGCTGGTCGACGGTCCGCATCCGCGGGTCAAGCGCGTCCCGCAGGCCGTCACCGAGCAGGTTGAAGGCCAGGATGGCCAGGAAGATCGCGATCCCGGGGAACGTCGTCAGGTGCGGGGCGCTGAAGATGAACTGCCGCCCCTCCCCCAGCATCGTGCCCCACTCGGCGGTGGGTGACTGGACGCCCAGCCCCAGGAAACCGAGCCCCGCGGCGAGCAGGATGCTCACCCCGATGCTCAGCGTGCCGTGCACGAGCACCGGGGTCAGCGAGTTGCGGAAGACGTGCCGGGTGATGATCCGCAGGTCGCTCGCGCCCAGCGCCCGCGCCGCCTCGACGTAGGGCTCCTCGCGCAGGCTCAGCACCGACGAGCGCACCAGCCGGATGATCACCGGGATCACGCTGATCCCGACCGCGATGATCACGTTCTGCAGGCTGACCCCCAGGACGGCGACCAGGGTGAGGGCCAGCAGGATGCTGGTGAAGGCGAACATCATGTCCGCGAACCGGGAGATGGCCAGGTCGGCCCAGCCGCCGTAGTAGCCGGCGATCATGCCCAGCGGCACGCCGACGACCAGGCCGATGAGGACCGCCAGCACACCGATCATCAGCGAGATCCGGCCGCCGTACATCAGCCGGGTGGCGATGTCCCGGCCCAGCTGGTCGGTACCCAGCCAGTGCTCCGCCGACGGGCCCTCGATCGCCTCGACCAGGTTCTGCTGGTTCGGGTCGTAGGGCGAGATGACCGGTGCCAGGATCGCCAGGACGACGAACGTCACGATGATCCCCAGGCCGATCAGGGCCGGAGGGTGGTGGCGGAAGCGCCGCCACGCTCTCATCGGGTGCCTGCTCTCATCGGGTTGCCTCCACGTCAGTACCGGATCCGCGGGTCGACCACGACGTACAGCACGTCGACGATCACGTTGAGCAGGATGAACGCCGTCGCGTAGACCAGCACGATCCCCTGGACGACGGCGAAGTCGCGGGCGGCGATCGAGTCGACGAGCAGCCGCCCGATGCCCGGCCAGCCGAACACGGTCTCGGTGAGCACCGCACCGCCGAGCAGCGCGCCGAACTGCAGGCTGATGACGGTCAGGATCGGGATGAACGCATTGCGCAGCCCGTGCTTGATGATCACCGTCCGGGGTGCGGCGCCCTTGGCCTCCGCGGTCCGGATGTAGTCCTGCCCCATCACCTCGAGCATGCTGGCGCGGGTCATCCGGGAGATCAGAGCGGTGGAGAAGGCCGCCAGCGTGACCGCCGGCAGCACGATGCTCAGCGGCTCACCGCTGCCCGCGGCGGGCAGCCACCCCAGCGTCACGGCGAACAGCAGGATGAGCAGCAGGCCCAGCCAGTAGACCGGCATGGACACGCCCATCATCGCCACACTGGAGATCGCGTGGTCCAGGAGCGAGTTGCGACGCACCGCGGCGATGACCCCCGCCGTCACCCCGACGATCGAGCCGATGACCGTGGCGACGACCGCCAGGATCAGCGTCGCCGGGAGCCGCACCGCGATCTCCGCGGTCACCGGCCGCGAGGTCCGCGCCGACTCCCCCAGGTCGCCGGTCAGCACCCCGGTGATGAACTGCCAGTACTGGGCGAGCAACGACTCGTCCAGACCCAGCTGCTCGCGCAGCCGGCTGACCTGTTCCTCGCTGGCGTTCAGCCCGGCGAGGACCCGCGCCGGGTCACCGGGGAGCACCCGCAGCATCAGGAAGATCAGCACCGACACCCCGAAGAGGGTGATCAGCGACAGCAGGAGCGTGCGCACGATGTGCGCGGCGGTGCCCGTCACGAGCGGCCTCCCTTACCCGCGGGCCCGGAGCCGCCCCTGCCCGCAGGCAGGGGCGGCCCTGTGGTCGGTGTCAGTCCGCCGGCCGTGCGTAGATGGCGGAGAACTTCTCGGTCGGCGTGGCGCTGATGCCCGTCACGTCGCTCGACCAGACGATCGGGAAGGACTGCGTCCACAGGAAGATCCAGGGGGCGTCGTCCCAGATGATCTGCGAGGCGTCGCAGTACAGCTGCTCACGGGTGTCCTGGTCGGTCTCCACGTCGGCCTGGGCGAGCAGTTCCTCGACCTCGGGGTTGGTGTAGAACGACGTGGCCAGGCCCGCCGGCGGGTGGGTGGCCTGCCGGAACATCTGCATCTGGAAGTCCGCGTCCAGGTACGGCGGCGCCCAGCCCAGCAGGTGCAGGTCGGGCGTCTGCGCCGACACCGGTGCATTCACCCGGGCCAGGAAGGACGGGAAGTCGCTCGTCGTGACGCTGACGTCCAGGCCGACCTCCCGCAGGTAGCCGGCGATGGCCTCGGCGGCCTGCTGGTCCTGCACGTAACGACCGCTGGGGGTGAGCAGCTCCATGCTGGCCCCCACCGCACCCGCCTCGGCGAGCATCTGCTGCGCACGCTCGGGGTCGTAGTCGTAGGAGCCGGTCTCGCAGTAGCCGAAGAGGCTCGGCGCCATCGGGGCGTTCAGCACCTCGGCGGCACCGAAGAGCACGTTCTCGACGATGGCCTGCTTGTCGACCGCGTAGTTGAGCGCCTGGCGGACCTGGGGGTTGGACAGCACCGGGTCGGTGGTGTCCATCGCGATGAAGATGGTCCGGTCGCTCTCGGCCAGCAGCACCTCGACGTCGTCGTTGTTCTGCAACGCCTCGATGTCCGACACCGGCGGGAGGATGATCATGTCGACCTGGTCGGAGAGCAGCAGGCTCTCCCGGGTGGCCGCCTCCGGCACGATCCGGAAGACCACGGTGTCGTAGTAGGGCTCCTCACCCCAGTAGTCGGCGAACTTCTCCACCGTGAGGCTCTCGCCGGCGGTGTACTCCCCGAAGGTGTAAGGCCCGGTGCCGACCGGCCGCTGGTAGTTGTCGTTGGTGTTGCCGTCGGCGGTGACCGACTCCGGGGCGATCATGCCCGCCGTCGTCACCGACAGCGCGCTGACGAATCCCGGTGACGGCCGACTGAGCGTGACCTCGACGGTGGACTCGTCGACGGCGGTCACGGACTCGATGACTTCGAAGGGCGAGCCCAGCGGGACCGTGAGCGCCGGGTCGATGATCCGCTCCAGGTTGAACTTGACGGCTTCGGCGTCGAACGGCGTCCCGTCGTGGAAGACCACGCCCTCCCGGAGCCCGAGGGTGACCGTCAGCCCGTCCTCGGACGTCTCGAAGCTCTCCGCGAGATTGCCGACGAGCTCGTTGTTCTCGTCGAACACGACCAGCGTCTCGACGACGTAGTCGACCATGTTCTGCACGGTCGTCGTGGTCTGGCCGGCCGGGTCGAAGGTGTCCGGGTCGATGCCGACGGCGATGGAGAAGGTCCCCCCGCCCTCGCCCTCGGCCGCCGGCGCCTCGGGGTCCTCCACCGAGCAGGCGCTCAGCAGCAGGCCGAGCGCCGCGGCGGCGGCGAGCAACCGGACCGGAGAGGTGCGGCGTCGTGCGGTGGTCGTGTTCATGGGCTCCCGATCTGCTGAGGTGACACGCTGGACGGATCCGGACGGGCGGGACGGCGTCGTCGGCGACGACGACGGGAATCGGGGACGGTCGGCGGGGTGGTCATGCGATCACCGGCCGGACCTCGGCGAAGTGGCAGGCGCTGGGGTGACCGTGGCCGAACCGGTCGACGAGCGCCGGCTCCTCCTCGGCGCAGATCGGCTGGGCCTTGGGGCAGCGGGTGCGGAAGTTGCACCCCGAGGGCGGGTTGGCCGGGCTGGGCACGTCGCCGGTGAGGATGATCCGTTCCCGGGTGCCCCGCTTGCTGGGGTCGGGGATCGGCACGGCCGACAGCAGCGCCTGCGTGTACGGGTGCGTGGGGCGCTGGTAGATGTCCGCCCGGTCGCCGATCTCCACGATCTTGCCCAGGTACATGACCGCGACCCGGGCGGAGATGTGCCGCACGACCGACAGGTCGTGGGCGATGAACACGAACGCCAGGCCCAGCCGCGCCTGCAGTTCCTGCAGCAGGTTGACCACCTGCGCCTGGATCGACACGTCCAGCGCGGACACCGGCTCGTCGAGCACCAGCACCTGCGGGTCCAGCGCCAGCGCCCGGGCGATGCCGATCCGCTGGCGCTGCCCACCGGAGAACTCGTGCGGATAGCGGTCGGCCTGCTCGACGCTGAGCCCGACGGACTCGAGCAGGTCGTCGACCCGGGCGCGCAACTCGCTGCCGGAGGCCAGGCCGTGGATCTGCAGCGCCTCGCTGACGATCGCGCGCACGGTCATCCGCGGGTTCAGGGAGGTGTAAGGGTCCTGGAAGACGAACTGCATCTCCCGGCGGACCGCCTTCATCTGCTTCCGGTTGAAGCCGGTGATGTCGTTGCCCTTGAACAGCACCCGGCCGTCGGTGGGCTCCAGCAGCTTGACCAGGGTGCGGCCGGTCGTCGTCTTCCCGCAGCCGGACTCCCCCACCAGACCCAGGGTCTCCCCGGCCGCCAGCGTGAAGGTCACGCCGTCCACCGCGTAGACGGTCCCGACCTGTCGCCGGGTCACCCCGCCGCGGATCGGGAAGTGGGTCTTGAGGTCCTCGACCCGCAGGATCTCCTCGCCGTGCTCGACCCGGTCGTCCAGAGCGCGCGGCGGCGCGGCGGGCGTGGGCTTCTCGGGGGAGCTCATGCGCCGGTGTTCCCCAGGTCGGCGCCCATCTCGCGGGACACGACGGCCATCTCGGCGGGGACCTCCTCGGAGAAGTGACAGGCGGCGCGCTGCCCGCCAACGCCGGCCTCGTACAGCGGCGGCACCTCGGTGCGGCAGATCTCCCGGCCTCTGGACACCCTGCACCGCGGATGGAACGAGCACCCCGTCGGCAGGTCGATCAGGCTGGGCGGCGAGCCGGGGATGGGGTCGAGCCGCTGGAGCTCGACGTCGAGTCGGGGCAGGCTGCTCATCAGGCCGAGCGTGTAGGGATGCCGCGGCGCGGCGAAGAGCACGTGGACGTCGGCGACCTCGACGACCTTCCCGCCGTACATGACGATCACCCGGTCGGCGTGCTCGGCGATCAGGCCGAGGTCGTGGGTGATCAGGATGGTCGCCGCGTTCGTCCGCTCCTGCGCCGTCCGCAGCACATCGAGGACCTGGGCCTGGATAGTCACGTCCAGCGCGGTCGTCGGCTCGTCGGCGATGAGCACCTTGGGGTCGTTGGCGATGGCCATCGCGATCATCGCGCGCTGGCGCATGCCGCCGGAGTGTTCGTGCGGGTACTGGTCGTACCGGCCCTCGGGGTTGGGGACGCCGACCATCGTGAGCAGCTCGACCGCCCGGTCCCGCGCCGCTTCCCGGCCCATCGTGCGGTCGTGCAGCCGCAGCGCCTCGGTGATCTGCTGCCCGACCGTCAGCACCGGGTTCAGGCTGGTCATCGGGTCCTGGAAGATCATCCCGATCTCGCTACCCCGCAGCTGCCGCAGCTCCTTCGCCGACATGGTCAGCAGGTCGCGGCCGTCGAGGAGGATCTCGCCGCCCACGATCCGTCCCGGCGGGCTCTGGATCAGCCCGAGGATCGACATCGCGGTGACGCTCTTGCCCGAACCTGACTCGCCGACCACGCCGAGCGTCTCGCCGGGGTACAGGTCCCAGCTGACGTCGTTGACGGCCTTGACGACACCGGCCGGGGTGACGAATTCCGTCGTCAGACCCCGGACGGAGAGAACGGGACTGCTCACAAACAGCGCCTCCTCGACCGATCCGTGGCTGAAAACTAGGCCATCGTGGCGCTCGTTGGGTGACGTCCGGATAACGTCGGTGCGTCCTGACGTTGAGTGATGGGTATCACACTCATCGTGCGCTCCCTCCGGTCGCCACTCGGCACGAGCGGTCCTCGCCGCTCAGGCGGCGGGCGGCGCCGATTCGCGCCAGACGTCCATCCTGACGACGCCGGTGGCCCGTCCCTCCAGGTCGAGCAGATGGCCCATCCGCTTCACCGTCCGCAGCACGACCAGCCGGTCGACCACGTTCGCCTCGGGGACCTGGTGAACCAGGTCCTGCTCGAAGCGGTGCACCTCCTCCAGCGAGGAGAGCCAGGCGGTCACGAGCAGGCTGGGCGTGCCGGCGAGGGTGGCCGACAGGCGCACCTGCCGCAGCCGCCCCAGCCGCCCGGCGACGTCGTCCAGCCGGCCGGCCGGCGCGTCGGCCGACAGCACCACCATCACCGGCAGCCCGGCCAGCGGCGCGGCCACGTCGGTGCGCAGCAGGACCGCACCGGAGCCGATCAGGCGGTCGACCCGGCGCCGGGCGGTCGGCTGGCTGATCCCGGTCGCCGAGGCGAGCGCGGCGAACGAGGCCCGGCCGTCCACGCCCAGCGCCGACATCAGCTCCCGGTCCACCTCATCCAGCACGGCCGGCCGGATCGCCGGCATCGTCCTGCCCACGACACCGCCCGGGGGCAGCACGCCCAGCCGCCACGTGCTGCCCTCGGCGTAGAGCCGGGTGGCGATCCGGGCGCGGGTCGCCGTCACGCCGGGCACCCGGTCCAGCCGCTCGAGCAGGTAGTGCCCCAGAGTCGACAGGTCGACGGCGGCCACGGTGAGCAGCAGGTCCCGACCGCCGGCGGTGATGTCGACCGACAGCGCGTGCGCGTCGCCGGCGAGCTCCTGCGCGACACGGGTCTTCTCGCTGGGCAGGCAGGTGACGTCGACGTAGGCCAGCACCTGCGCGTGATGCGACCCCGGCCCGGGAGCGCCGGTGACCCAGGCGGCGCCGGAGGCGCGCAACCGCTCCCAGCGTCGCGACGCGGTGACGGCGTTGGTGCCGACCACCTCGGCTACCGACGTCCACGGGGCCCGGGGATCACGCTGCAGGGCCTCCACCAGGGCCAGGTCGTCCTCGTCCAGCGCAACCGATCCCGACATATCCGCACCCTCCCATGACGGATGACTGCAAATAATCCCGGGAAACGTGGCGAACTCCTAACGTCGCGGTCATCCCGAGCTGTGAGGAGTGCACGTGAGCCGGTCAGAGGCACTGCGCGAGGACGCCCGCGCCATGCAGGGCGAGCTGGCGGAGCTGCGCCATCTGCTGCACCGCCGCCCCGAGGTGGGGCTGCAGCTGCCCCGGACGCAGGAGACGGTGCTCGCGGCACTGGACGGGCTGGGCCTGGAGGTGTCGACCGGCACGTCGACGACGTCGGTGACCGCGGTACTGCGCGGTGGGCGGCCGGGTCCGGCGGTGCTGCTGCGCGGCGACATGGACGCGCTGCCGGTGCACGAGGAGACCGGGCTGGACTTCAGCAGCGAGATCGACGGCGTGATGCACGCGTGCGGGCACGACCTGCACACCGCGATGCTGGTGGGGGCGGCACGACTGCTGCACGCGCACCGCGAACGGCTGGCCGGGGACGTGGTGTTCATGTTCCAGCCCGGCGAGGAGGGCTGGGACGGCGCCAGTTACATGCTCGCCGAGGGCGTACTGGACGCGGCCGGGTCGCGGGTGTCGTCGGCCTACGGCATGCACGTGATGTCGGCGATGAACCCGCGTGGCCAGTTCACCACCCGGCCGGGCACGCTGATGGCGGCCAGCGACGAGCTCCGGGTGACCGTGCGCGGGGCCGGCGGCCACGGCTCGGCGCCTCACCTGGCGAAGGACCCGGTCTCGGTGGCCGCGCAGCTGGTCGGTGACCTGCAGACGCTGGTGACCCGCACCTTCGACGTCTTCGACCCGGTGATCCTGACCGTGGGCCTGTTCCAGGCCGGGACCAAGCGCAACATCATCCCGGACGAGGCGTACTTCCAGGCCACCGTGCGCACCTTCTCCGCCGAGGCCCGCGATCGGATGCGCGAGGCGTCGGTGCGGCTGTGCGAGTCGGTCGCCGCGGGCTACGGCCTGACCGCCGAGGTGCTGTACCTGGAGGAGTACCCGGTGACGGTCAACGCCCCCGAGCACGCGGCCTTCGCCGCCGAGGTGGCGGCCGAGGTGTTCGGCGAGCAGCGCTACGCGCCGAAGGTGTACCCGCAGTCGGGCTCCGAGGACTTCTCCCGGGTGCTGGACGCGGTGCCTGGGTGCTACCTGTTCCTGGGCGCCGCGGTTGGCGACGACTACGCGGACCTGCCCAACAACCACAGTCCGCGGGCGCAGTTCAGCGACGACGTCCTGTCCGACGGGGTGCTGCTGCACGCCGAGCTCGCCGTGCGGGCTCTGGACCGGGACGCCGCCACCGGCTGAGCCGCCCGGTGTTCGAGGGCGAGAAGGTCCGGCCGACCACGGTCCCGGGGGCATCCCGCACCGCTGACGGGCGGCTGTGGACAACTCCCCTTCCCGTCGTCGCTCGCTGCCACGGTGGGCGGCATGACGACGACACCTCCGCTCGCCGATGTCCCCATCCGCTCCGCCGACGAGCTGACCATCCGATGGACGAAGTTGCTGAACCCGCCGGTGTTCGGCGCCCGCAGCCTCTGGCTGTCCTGGTTCGGCTCCGACGGCCGGATGCTGCCGGTCGTCGTGCCGGTCGACGACCTGCCGCTCCTACCCGAGCCGGGCATGCTCATGGGTCTGCGCCAGGTGCACGACTCGATCGTCGACGAGCAGCTGGGCGGCGACGGGCACCTCGCCCTGGCGCTGTGCCGGCCCGGCGGCCCCCAGATCACCGAGGACGACGACGAGTGGGCCGAGGCCCTGCGCTCGGCGCTGGACGACGGTCAGATCGACGGCTCGTGGAGCCTGCACCTGGCCGCGGACGGGAGCGTCGTGCCGCTCGTGGAGGCGCCGTCCCGGGTCTGGTCCCGCGGTTAGCGAGGGACGGCGACCCAGCCCTCCGCCTCGCGCAGCTGTTTCTTGAGCACCTTGCCTCCGGCGTTGCGCGGGAGCGGACCTTCGATGACCCGCACGAACTGCGGCCGCTTGAAGTCGGCGAGCCGCTCGCGGGCGAAGGCGCAGAGGGAGGGGACGAGGTCGTCGGCGGCGACGCCCGGCCTGGGCAGGACGACGACGCCGACCTTCTCCCCCATCACGGGGTCGGGGACGCCGACGACCGCGACCTCGAGCACGTCCGGATGCGCGGCCAGGGCGTTCTCCACCTCGACGCTGTACACGTTCTCGCCGCCACGGTTGATCATGTCCTTGGCGCGGTCGACGATCCGCACGATCCCGTCGTCGATCCGCGCCAGGTCACCGGTGTGCAGCCAGCCGTCGACGAACGTCTCCGCCGTCCGCACCGGGTCGCGCCAGTACCCGGCGACGACGTTCGGCCCGCGGATCAGCAGCTCACCGACACCCGTGACCGGGTCGGGCCGGTCGATGCGGACGTCGTTGACGGGCGCTGGGAACCCGACCGCGTCGGCGTGCTCGAGGGCGTACTCCTGTGGCAGGAAGGTGGCCAGTCCGCTCGTCTCGCTGAGCCCGAAGCCGTTGCCGAGCCGGGCGCCGGGGAACGCCTCGTGCAGCCGGTGCACCAGCTCGGGGGCGATCGGTGCGCCGCCGTAGCTGAGGGTGCGGACGGTGGAGACGTCGGTCTTCGCCACGTCGGGGTGGCGCAGCACCAGTTCGTAGATGGTCGGGACGCTGGTGACGAGCGTGATGCCGTGCTCGGGGATGGCGGCGAGGAAGGAGGCGGCGTCGAAGCGCGGCATCAGCACCGAGGTGCCGCCCAGCGCGATCTGGGTGAGGAACTGGGAGTTGCAGCCGGTGACGTGGAAAAGCGGCACCGAGATGAGCGTCGCGTGGGATACCCCCGGCTCCCGGCTGAGCCCGCGGCATCGGATGACCGTCTCGATGGTGGTCAGGAAGTTCTCGTGCGTGGTCATCGCGCCCTTGGGGCGCCCCGTCGTCCCGCTGGTGTAGAAGAGTGCGGCGACGTCCGTAGGCGCCGGGTCGGGCACCTCGCCCGGCTCCCCGTCGGGCAGCGGTCGGTGTGCGCGGATGACGTAGGTGGCGCCGCAGTCGGCGACGATGAACTCGGCTTCGGCCTCGGTCAGCCGGGTGTTCATCGGGACGACGACCGCGCCGGCGAGCTGGGCGCCCCAGAAGGCGAGCGCCCAGTCCAGGCCGTTCCCGAGCTGGACGGCGACCCGGTCGCCAGGCACGACGCCGGCGTCCCGGAGTCCACCGGCGACCCGCATCGCGCGCTGCCAGAGATCCGAGTACGTCAACGACGAGCCGCCGAGCTCGACCACGGCAGTCCGGTCGCCGCGGGTGGCCGCCTGGGCGAGGAGGATGCGGACCAGGTTCACCGGCAGATCCGTGTAGCGCCGGATGCCGTCGGCCCCGCCCTCGATGCCGCTGGTGTCGAAGGGGTACTCCCCCGGCGCGACGTCGTCGCTGTCCATGCGTCTCCCGTCCCGGCGGCCCGACCGCCTGGGGCCGATTGTGCGCCGGTGAGCCACGTCGCCCGGCGGGCGCCCGTTCACCCGATACGGCGGAGGTCGCTGCTCCGTCCACAGTTACGGAACGGGTACCGCTCGGACCTGCGTACTCTCTCCCGCTGTGCGTGATCTTCGGGGACTACGTCGCACCACGGCCGGCGTTCTGGTCGCGACGGCGCTTCTGACCGGCTGCTCCGAGAAGCAGGGGGCCAACGACACCCTGCCCTCGCCGAGCGCCGCGGAGACGTCCGAAGCATTGCCCGAGATCGGTCCCGCCGATTTTCCCGTCCCCGACGAAGCACGCACCAAGGACGCCGCCGGAGCTGAGGCGTTCGTTCGGTATTACATCGAACTCATCAACCGCACTTCTGAAATTCCGGACGCAGATCCGCTTCGCCAATTCAGCGCTGGCTGCGAGGACTGTGATCGCATCGCGTCGTTCACCGAGGAAGCGGCGACTCTCGGCAATGACCCTGAAGGCGGTCAAATCACCATCGTCGAAGTCGGGCGCCCACTTATGGGTGCCGATACGGCCGAGTTACCTATACGTATTGATCAGGCCGAGTTTGTCGTCCTCAACTCCGCAGGTTCGCCCACCGACGGCGGTTCGCCTGCCTTCTCCAATGTTCTCGGTGGTGTAGCGCTCGAATGGGATGGAAATCGCCACTCCTGGCTGGTGACAGATCTGACCTTCGGATGAATCGCCTAGGTTGGCTTCTGGTCCTCAGCATTGCATTGGCGTTGCTGCATCCGGTGGACGCTCGCGCAGACAGGGTGAACTGCGGTCGTGCGGTGTGTCCAGGCGCGGACTTCTTGCCGAGTGCCTTGATGGCATCGCTCGTTGCGCAAGGTTCAGACGGGTACCTCATCGCGAGCAACGAGACACAAGGTGAGCCTCAGCCTTACCGGTACCGCCTTAGGACTCCGTGCGAGGTAGACACGGCGGCGGGCGGACCGTGTCGGCCGGATGATGACGCGCTCTGCCCCGCTCCGCCAGATCGCTTCGTCCAGCTCATGGTTATCGAACAGCAGCGTCTCGTTCTAGAAGGCGGTACGACGGTCGACGGGTACGATCCGTTGGGTGCCTCCATAGGCACTCCCGTTGGCCCCTGGCTTCCTGGCCCTCGCGCTTGTGTCGACATCACGCCGCTGAACCCGCCGCCGTCGGGTGCCGAAGTGTTCAGCTACTTCCAGCGGCTGCCGCTCCCGCAGCTCACCACCCAGCACCAGCCCCCGGGCGACGGCCTCACCGGGCTGCCGGTCATCTTCTACACCGGCTCCCCCACGACGCAGACCTTCACCGTCGACATCCGCGGCTTCAGCGTCGTCATCGAAGCCACGGCGGAAAGCTTCACCTGGCACACCGGCGACGCCACCGGCCAGATCGTCACCACCGACCCAGGCGCGCCCTACCCCGACCAGACGATCGAGCACCCCTACCGGTCGGGCACCTACACCGCCTACCTCACCGTCACCTGGGGCGCGACGTTCACCGTCGACGGCAGCGCCGAAGCCGACGTCCCCGGCACCACCACCACCGACGGCCCGCCCGTGACCTTCGACGTCCTCCAGGCCCGGCCGGTCCTCACCAACCCTTACGACTGACTCGCCGTCGAACTACGCGGCCCCGCATCTCGACCAGACGGTGTCGCGGTGGCTACGCTCAGCGCAGGAAAAGTAGCCACATAAGGGGCTCCGGGTGAACTGGGTCGGCATCAAGGAACTGCGCGACGGGCTGAGCCGTCACCTGGCCGCGGTGCGCGCCGGGCACACCGTCACGATCACCGACCACGGTCGTCCCGTGGCGCGCATCGTCCCGGTCGACCAGCCGACCCCCCTCGAGCGGCTCATCGCGGAGGGGCGCGTGCAGCCGGCGACACAGCGGGATCGCGCGTTGCCGAAGCCGAAGTCGTCACCAGCACCCGACTGCTCTACGTCGAGGCCGCCGCCGCGCTGGCTCGCGCAGCGCGAATGGGACGGCTGAGTGGATCGGCGCACGTGGACAGCCTCGGCGCCTTGGACGAACTATGGACACGGCTGGACGTCATCGCCGTGGACGAGCCCCTGGTACGGAGAGCCGCAGAGCTAGCGCGGGCGCATGGACTCCGCGGTTACGACGCCGTGCATTGCGCATCCGGGGTCGAGGTCAATGGGCCGGACACCGTGGCCGTCGCGGGCGACCGGGCGTTGCTCGACGCCTGGCGGGTCAGCGGACTCGACGTCATCGACACGCTGGCCTGACGGACCTAGTCCTCGACGACCGCCAGCACCGCCTCGGCCAGCAGCCGCTGGCCCTCCTCGGTCGGGTGCACGTCGTTCGGCAGCACCAGCCCAGCGGCGGTGGAGTCGCCACCGACCTCACCGGCCTGCGCCCGGAACGCCTCGTAACCGTCGGCGACGTCCGCCCCGCTGGCCGCCGCGATCTGCGCGATGCCCCCTACCAGCGCCCCGGTCGCCGCACCGAAGGCGTCGGAGTAGTTCAGCGCGTAGTAGGTGACCACGACGACTTGCCCGTCGTAGCCGGCCTCGTCGCGCAACGTCGACAGGATCGTCTCGACGTTCGCCTGCACGGACTGCGCCAGAGCCTGGAGATTCGCCGGGTCGGAGCAGCGGCTCGGCGTCGTCTGCTGGCAGAGGAAGACGTCGTTCGCGCCGATCTGGAGCGTGACCAGCTCGACGTCGTCGTTCTCGGTGAGCGTGTCCACCGCGAAGTCGAGCTGCGACTGGTCGAACGAGTCGTACTGGACGTGCACGGGGTAGGCCTTGCGATATCCGACGTCCGACTGGAGCGTGTTCTGGCATCCGTTGCTCTGTGCCGTCGCGTCGAGGAAGCTCTCCGTCGTCTCGCCGGGGCAGGCCGCGTTCAGCACCTCCAGGCTGAGCTCCTCGCCGACCAGCTCCGGGTACCCGACGAAGTTGTCGGCATCGGAGAACTCGGCCGTCGCGCCACCCCGGAAACCGAACGGCACGGAGTCACCGAGCGCCAGATACGCGCCGCGGCTCTCCTCGGCGGCGGACGACGACGCCGGCGCGCTGGCGGCGCCCGCAGAGTCCGACGATTCGCCGTCCGACGAGCAGGACGTCGTGAGCACGACGGCCGCCCCGAGTGCGACCACCATCCGGCCCAGCCGACTACCCATGCGCGTGCCTCCAGTCGCCCGCGGACGACCGGGGCGGTCGGTGCGGCCCGCGCAACAGTAGGTGCACGTACCGACGACCGAGACGGTGACCGGTCGGATCAGAATCTCAGACGATCCGGATCCGCAGCCGGCGGAACCCGCGGCCCTTGTTCTCCATCTTCACGACCTCGACCCGGCCCACCATGGACGTCGACGCGACGTGCGTGCCGCCGTCGGCCTGCGTGTCGAGCCCGACGATGTCGACGATCCGTACCTCCTCGATGTCGGGCGGCAGCAGGTTCGTCGCGGTCCGGATGATGTCCGGGATCGCGAAGGCCTCCTCGCGCGGCAGCGTCCTCACCTCGATCGGCCGGTCGGCAGCGATCTCGGCGTTCACCGATTCGGCGATCCGGTCCTTGAAGTCCGGCGGCACCTCGGGGAGGTCGAAATCCATCCGGGCGGTCAGCGGCTCCATGTTGCCGCCGGTCACCAGCGCGCCGAAGTCGCGGAAGACGACGCCGGTGAGCACGTGCAGCCCCGAGTGCGTCCGCATCAGCTGCGTGCGCCGCTCGTCGTCCAGCGCCCCGCGGACCGCCGTCCCGACGGGTGGCACCGGGTCGCCCTCGACGGGGATCAGGTACAGCTCGTCGCCCGTGCGGGTGCCGGCGATGCGCGTGCGGACGCCGCCCCAGAGCAGCACGCCCTCATCCGGCGGCTGCCCGCCGCCGCCGGGGTAGAAAGCCGAGCGGTCGAGCACGATGCCCTGCTCCGGATCTGCGGCCAGCACCGTCGCATCCCACTCCCGGACGGTCGAGTCGGCGAGGTCGAGACGGTGGGTGTGCCCGTGGTGGTGGGTCTCGGTGGTCACCACGGCATCGTGCCTCCCCACGATCGGACGGCGACAGGACCGCCCGGCTCGAGTGGACCGAAAACTGTCAGAGGTGATGGTTAACGTTCGGCCATGTACAGCGAGCCCGAGCGCGGCCCGGAGGTGGGCACGCCCATTCACGTGCTCCCGGAGGACCTCGCGCCCGACCTGTCGGAGATCGAAGTGATCGCCGACATCTGGGCCGCCGATGCCCACGAGGCCCGGTCCGTCGCCGCGCGGGCCGGCTCAGTCGCCCGGTTCGCCCGTCGACGCCGACGCGAGCGGCTCCAGGAGTTCGGCCCGCGCGGCGGTCCCGGACTCGACAGCCGCTACCGGCAGCCCGCCTTCCTCGCCGACTACTCCGAGACCCTGGTCCCCGAGCTGGCGCTGCTGCGGAACTGCTCGGAGTTCGAGGCCGAGCGCCTCCTGGTCGAGTCGCTGATCCTCACCACGTCACTGCGTGGCACCTGGAGCGCCCTGTACGAGGGGCGGATCGACGTACGGAAGATGCGTGCGCTGGTCGATCTGCTGGCCTCCGCCAAGCCCGAGGTGATCGTCGAGATCGAGTCGATCGTCCTGCCCGTGGCCGGCCGGCTGACCGTTCCGCAGATCCGGGACCGGGTGCGCCGGGCGCTCGCGCGGCTGGATCCAGCCGCGCTGGAGGCCCGCCGGAGGGAGTGCGCTCGGCACGCGGACGTCACCCATCAGCCCACCGGTGACGGCATGAGCCGCGTCATGATCGATCTGCCGCTCTGGGAGGCGGCCGCCTGCGTGAACACCGTCCGACGCCTGGCGGAACAGCAGCGGGCCGGCGGGGACCTGCGGCCGATCGGCGTGATCCGGGCCGGGATCGCCAGAGATCTGATGCTGCGGCCCTGGGACACCTCGCGCCCCCCGGTCACCGCGGTCCTGACTATCCACGCACCGCTCGGCGCGCTGTCCCTCCCGAATGAGGGCCTGCCACAACCCGCGGCCGAGGTCGACGGCGAGATCGTCACCGCGGCACAGTGCCGAGAACTGCTCGAGCAGCTCGACATACTCGGCGTGCGAGGAGCGCCGCCCGGCGGGTGCGTCCAGGTCGCGATCACCGATCCAGCGACCGGGCGGCTGGTCGCCGTCGCCAGCCGGAGTGAACTGCGTCGCGCCTCGGGCACTCACCGCCGCAAGCGCACCCACCGGAAGAAGGGCAAGCAGACCACCCGCTCGCGAGGGACGCCCTCGGAGACAGCCGACGCTCCGGGCCTCCGTCCTCCTGCGGCCAACCCTGCCTATCGGCCATCCGCCCCGCAACGTCGATTCGTCCGCACTCGCGACCGCACCTGCCGCTGGCCCGGCTGTCGGCGGGCCCCGGCTCGATGCGACATCGACCACGTCGTCGCCCATGCCGACGGCGGCCCAACCGACTGCTGGAACCTCTGCTGTCTCTGCCGGCGCCACCACCGGATCAAGACCTTCGCTCCCGGCTGGCACTTCGAGCTGCTCGCCGACGGATCGGTGATCGTCCGCACCCCCAGCGGCGTCTCCCGTGAGAGCCGACCGCCCGCATGGTGCGAAGACCCGGAACCGGATCCGCCCTGGCTCGAGGAAACGTCGCCTCCTGACCCACTCCGCTGCTGAGTCGACGTCCGCAGGCGCCGGCGCCAGCGAAGCTCGGTGCGACCCGCCGATGGGCGTTGACCCCAGGGACCGCGCGCGAGGACAGTCGGAGACGCGGCGGTGCCGCAGGGGCGCCGCCCGCTCTGGAGAGGAGTGGTGGCATGTACGCCCGTTCCACCACCGTTCGAGGAAACCCGCAGGCCGTGGACGAGGGCATCGCCTACGTCCGCGACACGGTCATGCCGGCGGTGCAGGAGATGGACGGCTGCATCGGGTTGTCGATGCTCTGCGACAAGGAGAGAGGCCACTGCATCGTGACCACGTCGTGGGCCGACGCGGACGCCATGCATCGCACCGCCGACAGCGTCATGTCGATGCGGCAGCGGGCCGCCGAGATGCTGGGCGGTGAGACCGAGGTCCAGGAGTGGGAGATCGCGGTCATGCACCGCATGCACGAGACGCACAACGGCGCCTGCGCACGCGTCATCCGGGCCCAGGGCGACCCGGCGCAGATGGACCGGATGCTCGACACCTTCCGGATGGCCCTGATCCCGCGGATCGAGGAGCTGCCCGGTTTCGTCAGCGTCAGCGTCATGGTCGACCGGCAGAGCGGTCGCAGCGCGACGGCGGTGAGCTACGACAGCCGCCAGTCGATGGCCCAGGCGGAGCAGCCGGGCATGGCCATGCGGAAGGAGTTCAGCAGCCAGATGGCCATGGACATCACCGACGTCGCCGCCTACGACATCGTGCTCGCCCACCTGCGGGTCCCCGAGACGGTCTGACCCGCGCCGCCAGGAGCCGGGCCGGTGCCCGCGGTCACAGAGCCCGCGGTTGCCGGCCTGCCCCGGCCTCGGTTCGTTCCGTGCGGCACCTCGACTGGACGGCGCGGTTCGGCGGTCCTGCCGGTCCGCGGCGACGTCCAGTGCCGATCTCGACGAGGGCCCGCCGACTGACCCGGACTCAGCTCCGCGGCATCACATCGACGCGGCCCGTGGCGCGCGGCGCAGCGTCGTGACCGGGAGGCCGCGCGCACGACGGACCATCCGGCGGCCGATCACGATCGTGCACGCGCCGGCCAGGCTCAGTGCCGCGACCCCCGACCAGGCGGCGGTGTACGAGAATGCCTGAGCGAGGACGCCGAAGAGCATCGGGCCGCACGCGGCCCCCAGCGACAGGCCGGTCTGCATCAATCCGGTGACCGACGCCGCGGCGGCCCGGTTCTCACGGATCACGGCGAACTGGAACAGGCCGGGCCACGACCATCCCAGCCCGCAGGCGAGCACCGCCCCGACGACGAACACCGGAATGCCGCCGGTGGCCATCAGCGCGAACCCGACGGCGCCGCCGCCCAGCAGATACGCGATGAAGAGGAAGCGGCTCTGCCCGGGGTGCCGGTCGGCCAGCCAGCCGAAGCCCACCCGGTTGGTCAGCATGAGCAACGAGCACCCGGCGAAGAGCAGGCCGGCCGTGCCCGACGCGATACCGGCGGTCACGGCGGAGTCGACGAGGAAGACACCTGTCGGTGAGCTGGCCGCAGACGCGAAGAAGCCACCGATCGTCAGCACGACCAACCCGCCGCGCGGCAGCCCCCGATCCGGCTCCCGGGACACCCCGGACGTCCCGGGTGGCGAGGCCTCGCCCCGGCCGACCAGGGCGCCCAGCAGCACCAGGACGGTGAGCGCCGCGGCGGCGGCCACGGCCCAGCGCCAGCCGAGCACCAGCGCGACCCCGGGGACGGCCAGGCCGCCGAGCAGGGTCGCCGTCGGGATCGCCGACTGCTTGATCCCGAACGCCAGGCCCAGCCGCCGGTCGGTCACCCATCGGGACAGCCCGAGATTGGCCGACGGCTGTGCCACCGCGTTGGCCAACCCGCCGATCGCCAGGGCGACCATGAGCATCGCCGCCGACTGCGCCGAGGCCACCGTGGCGAGGGAGACCGTGGCCAGCGCCGCCGCCAGCACCGTGCCCTTGCGGGAACCGAGCCGCTGCACCAGGCGCCCGCCGGGGCGGCCCAACACCCCGGAGACGGCGAACAGGGTCGCGACCGCGAAGCCGAAGAGGCCCAGCCCGACGTCGAGATCGGCGCGGATCTGAACGGCCAGGGCACCCACGAGGAAGGCGGGTATCACCCCGATGACCGAGACGGTCAGAGCCTGCAGCGTGGCGCGGACCGACGACCGTCGCGGTCGCTCACTCATCGGGTCGTGGTGGGATCACCGGGGCTCCGGGCCGTCACCATCGCCGGCGAGGAGCCCACCGTCAGACCACCCGGGTCAGCGCCGGCCAGACCGCGTCGGGGCCACCCGCGAGCACGCCGGCGCCCAGCACCCGCGACCACGCCAGGTCGCTGCCGGCCTCGTCGCGCCACGACCAGAGCCGCCGCGTCAGGTGGTGCAGCTTGTGCTCCTGCGTGAACCCGATCGCGCCGTGCACCTGGTGCGCCAGCCGGGCGACGACCTCGACGGCCGCACCGGCCCGCACCTTCGCCGCCGCGGCCGCGAGGACGACGTTCCCGCCCCGGTCCAGCGCCTGCACCGCCGCGTCGGTCAGCGCCGACACCGCCGTGACCTCGCCGGCCATCTCGGCCAGCTCCATCTGGATCGCCTGGAACTTGCCCAGCGGCCGGCCGAACTGGTGCCGCTCTCCCGCGTACTGAACCGTCCACGCCAGAACCTGCTCCAGGGCCGCCGCCAGCTGCACCGCCCGCGCCAGCGCGTACCGCGCCCGCACCTCACTCGCCTGCGCCTCTGTCAGCAGCGTTCCGGACGTGCCCACCTGGTCCAGCACCAGCGACCCACGCGGTTCGCCGGCCAGGTTGAAGGCGTCGGTCGCCGGCAGCGAGGACGCGTCGATCAGAGCCAGCACGGCACCGGAGATCCCGGCCGGAGCCGGGGCGAGGACGACGACGTGCGAAGCGACCCCCGCCCACGCGACGTCGGGAACCGTGCCGTTGAGCGTGAACCGGCCCGGGCCGTCCCCGTTGTCGACCGGGTGCACGGTCACCGCATCGGCGAACGCGAACGTCGTCGGCTCCTCCGGCGAGGGCAGATCGAGGTCCGCGGCCAGCAGCGCCGGCCCCGCCACCAGCAGCTGCTCGGCCACCGGCACCGCGCCGGCCCCCCGCGCCAGAGTGGCCACGATGGCGACGGCGTCGGCGAGCTCGCCGCCCGAACCACCGGCCTCCTCGGGCAGTCCCACGCCCGTGAGTCCCGCGGAGGCCAGCGCACCCCACAGCCCGGCGTCCCACCGCCGCTCCGCCGTCAGCGCGAACGGCTCGAAGCCGGTGAGGATGTCCCGGACGGTCTCGACCACCAGGTCCTGGTCCGACATCAGCGCAGCCCCAATCCGCGAGCGACGATCCCGCGCAGGATCTCGTTGGTCCCGCCGCGCAGCGTGTAGCCGGGCGCGTGCAGCTGCGCCTCGGCCAGCGCCCGGCCCAGCGGATCGGGTGAGTCCAGCGACGGCGTCACGTCGACCACCCGGCGGATCTCCTCGATGACGTCGCCCTCGAACGTCGTCCCCACGTCCTTGACCAGCGCCGCCGGGATGTTCGGCAGCTCGCCCCTGTCCAGCGCCGCGGCGATCCGCATCGACATCTGCCGCAGCGCCAGGATGCGCGCCGACAGCCGGCCCAGCGTCGCCAGCGCGGCGGGGTCATCGGAGTCGGCAACTCGACGAGCGAACTCGGCGACGAGTGGATATGTCGACAGGAAGCGTTCCGGGCCCGACCGCTCGAAGGCCAGCTCGGCGGTCACCTGGTGCCAGCCGTTGCCCTCCTCGCCGAGCAGCATGTCGCCCGGGACGACGACGTCCTCGAACACGACCTCGTTGAAGTGGTGCCCGCCGTCGAGGATGCGGATCGGGTTGATCGTGATGCCCGGCAGCGACAGGTCGATCAGCAGCTGCGACATGCCGGCGTGCCGGTGCGCGGGGTCGGCCGGCGTGGTGCGCACCAGCACGATCCCGTAGTGCGAATGGTGGGCGTTCGACGTCCACACCTTGGCGCCGTTGACCACCCAGTCGCCGTCCCCGTTGCGCACCGCCCTGGTGCGGATCGAGGCGAGGTCGGAGCCGGAGTCGGGCTCGCTCATCCCGATGACGAAGAAGCACTCCCCCGCGGCGATGCGCGGCAGGATCTCCTGCCGCTGCTTCTCGGTGCCGTAGGTGAGCAGGTTCGGTCCGGACTGCCGGTCGGCGATCCAGTGCGCGGCCACGGGGGCGCCGGCGGCCAGCAGCTCCTCGGTGACGGCGTAGCGCTCCATCGCCGACCGCTCGTGCCCGCCGTACTGCTTCGGCCAGGTCATCCCCAGCCAGCCACGGTCGCCGAGTTTCCTGGAGAAGGCCGGGTCGACGCCGGACAGCCAGGTGTCCACGTGCGTGTCGAACGTGCCGGCGGCCAGCTCGGCGGCGAGGAACTCGCGGACCTCCGCCCGTACCTGCTCCGCGGCTTCCGACCGCGGCGCGGGCGCCAGCGTCAACGAGTTGCTGCTCATGCGACTCCCCAGGTGTGGCCGTGCGTCACCGACGGTTCTACAGGGTGGCCGGTAAGCCGGCGCACGGGGTGGGAGGACGCACGCGATCGTCAGCGCTCGTCGTCGTCCTCGTCGGAGGGGCCGCGGGTGAGCTGCCGGAACTCGGTGACGACGTCGGTGGCGACGGCGCCCAGCGAGTTCAGCGCCCCCGAGACCAGCCGCCGGACGCCGTTCATGTCCAGTCCCAGACCGGTGCCGAGGCCGGCTGCGATGTCCATCCCGCTGAGCTCGCCGACGGAGCCCTCCCGCTCGGCCAGCTCCGGTGACCAGCGCATCGCGTCGCCCGACATCGACCAGTCACCGGTGGCTCCGTCGATGGCCGTCGTCACCGGGTTCGGGGAAGGATCCATGACCGCCTCCAGCGCAGGGCTCCACCTCATGGTGACCCCGACCGCGCCGCGGCGGAAGACCCGGGCTCAGGCGAGTCGGGTCAGGGCGAGGAGCGCGATGTCGTCGGCACGGTGCGCCCCGGTGAGCTCGCTCAGCAGCCGGTCGCAGAGCTCGTCCGGGTCCGTCGTCCCTGCGTCGGTCGCCACCGCCAGCAGTGCCGCCAGCCCCTCGTCGATGTCCGCCGACCGGCTCTCCACCAGGCCGTCGGTGAACAGCACCAACGTCGCTCCGGCCGGCAGCACCCCCGCCCACTCCAGGGCCGGGGCGGGCGCGGGCGGAGCGCCGAGCATGCGCGAGGGCGTGACCGGCAGGAACTCCGCATGCCCCGCGGTGATCATCAGCGGCGGCGGGTGCCCGGCGGAGGCGATCCGGAGCTGACCGGTCGCCGGGTCCAGCGTCGCGAACAGGGCCGTCGCCATCCGCTGCAGGCCGAGCAGCGACCAGCTGGCCTGGAGCCGGTCGATCATCGCGCTCGGCACCGGCCGGTCGACCAGCAGCGCCCGGTACACCGAGTTCAGCTGCCCCATCGTGGCCGCCGCGGTGATGTCGTGGCCGACCACGTCCCCGACCGCCAGCGCAACCTGGTCTCCCGGCAGCTGGACGACGTCGTAGAAGTCGCCGCCCACCTCGACCCCGTGCGTCGCGGCCAGGTAGCGGACCGCCGTCGACAGTCCCGGCAGGTCCGGCGGCTCGGGCGGCAGCAGGTTGGCCTGCAGGGTGTGGGAGGTCCGGACGTCGAGCTCGTAGCGCTGCGCCTTCGCGACGACGAGCGCCACCTGCAGCCCCAGCTGTTCGGCGACCTCGACGTCGGCCGCGGTGAACCCGCCGCGCCGGCGGTCGGCGCAGATGGTCACCACGCCCAGCCGGCGCCCGTCGGCGACCAGCGGCACCGCGACGATGCTGACCAGGTCCAGGCCCTGGACCACGTCGGCGTGCCGTACGTCCGCGGCGATCGAGTCGAGGTACTCCGGGGGAACGTGCCGCAGCCACTGCGTACGGCCCTCGCGCAGCGCCCGGATGCTCGGATGCGACTCCCGGCGGGCGGTGAGCGGACGCTCGCGCACCTCGTCGGCCAGGTGCTGCAGCCGTGGATCGCGGTGCCGCGCCGCCGGGCGGGTCATGCCCTGCTCGGTGACGAGATCGATCACGCACAGGTCGGCCAGGCGCTCGACGGCCAGCTGCGCCAGGCGCTCGACGGTCTCGGGCAGATCGGCGGCACCGGCGAGCAGCCGCGCCGCCTCCAGCAGGAACGCCGCGCGCTCGGCCTGCCGGGCCGTCTCCTCGTGCAGCCGCGCGCGCTCGAGCGCCTGACCGGCCTGCCTGCCCAGCGTCCACAGCAGGTCGACGTCGGCCGGATCGGTGGCCCGCGCGGCCTCGGGCTCGTCCAGGCTGAGCAGTCCGTCCTGCTGCGGGCCCCGCAGTCCCAGCACGAGCGCGCCGAGGCGCCGGCTGTCGGCCGACACGGGCACGGTGATCAGCGCGCTCAGCCCGGCCCGGGCCATCGCGTCGGCCACGGCCGGCTGCGACGCCCGCATCCGGTCGTCGAGGTCGACGGTGCGGACGCCCTGCGCCAGCTCGAGCGCGAGTTTTCCCTCGGCCGCCTTCCGCAGCGCTTCCAGCAGCTCCGACGAGAGGCCGTCCGAGCGGACGACCCGCAGCTCCGGCACCGCGTCGGGATCTCCCGCGATCCCTTCCTCGACGAGCACCAGCGCGGCTCCGCTCGCCCGCAGCGCCGCCCGCCCGCGTTCGACGATCACACTCGCGACGTCCTCCACGCTCGTCGCCGCCGCCAGGTCGGACACCACCTGCTGCACGACCCGCGACCGCGCCTCCGACTCCTTCGCCGCGCGCTGGGCGGCCAGCAGCTCGCGCTCGTAGCGCCGCCGCGCCGTCGCCTCGAACAGGGTCGCCCGCACCAGCACCGGAGCCCCGGCGTCGTCCCGGAGCTCGACGGCGTTGAGCAGGCACGGCAGCAGCGAACCGTCCACCCGGACGACGTCCAGGGCGATCTCGCGCACGGCCCCCTGCATCCGCAGCAGCGGCGCGAGGTGGGTCTCGTGGAACACCCGACCGCCGACGCTGAGCAGGTCCTGGAACCGGCTGCCGATCAGCTCACCGGACCGGCGGCCGGTCCACGCGCAGAACGTGCGGTTGACCTTGACGATCCGCCCGTCGGGCAGCGTCGAGAGATAGCCCATCGGCGCGTTCTCGTACAGGTCGGCCGGATCCTCCTCGAGCAGCCTGCCCAGCTGCGCACGAGGGTCCTGCCCCGGGTTGCCGATGGGGTCCGTGCCGCTCACCCCGTCAGGAACGCTCGGATCGCGGCCGTCGTCTCCTCCGGCGCGCTGAGGTGCGGCACGTGCCCCCTCGCCGCGAGCTGGGTGAACGCGCTGCCCGGGATGGATTCGTGGACGTACCGGCCCACGACCTCGGGTGCGATGACGTCCTCGCTGCACTGCAGCACCAGCACGGGGACGGTGATGTCGGGGAGGTCCGCCCGGTTGTCGGACAGGAAGGTCACGCGGGCGAACTGGCGGGCGATGTCGGGGTCGGTGCGGCAGAAGCTGTTGGTCAGCTCCGCGGCCAGCTCCGGATGGTCGGGGTTGCCCATGATCACCGGAGCCATCTGCGTGGACCAGCCGAGATGGTTGGCGTCCAGCGCGTCGAGCAGGCCGGCGATGTCGGTCCGGCTGAACCCCCCGACGTAGTCGCCGTCGTCGATGTAGCGCGGGTTCGGGCCGACCATGACCAGCGCCCCGAACAGCTCGGGGGCCTGCTTCCAGGCCAGGACGCCGATCATCGCGCTGACCGAGTGCCCCACGAGGACGACGTCGGTGAGCCCGAGCTCCCGGCAGACCTCCACGACGTCGGTGGCGTAGCCCTGCAGCGACGAGTACTTGTCCGGGTCGTAGGCGTGCAGGTCGGAGTTGCCCGACCCGACCAGGTCCAGCAGGACGACGCGATGGTCGACCTCGAAGTCCGGCGCCACGAACCGCCACATCTCCTGGTCGCAGCCGAACCCGTGGACGAAGACGACGGGCCGCGCGTCGGCCACACCGGTGACGCGTACGCAGTTGCGTTCCAGGACGGTGGCCACCATCCGACCCTAGGCGACGCCCGGCCCGGGTGTCGCGGGTTCGCGAGCCCCCTGCGGACCCGCTCCGCTACGCGGCGGGACGACGCGCCGGGAGGCCGGTCCGGGACACCACCGTCCGTATCCGAAAAGCCCTGTCGGCCCCGCCCGCGTCGGCCTAACCTCCCCGCATCGCCCCGGCAGGACCGCCGGTGCACTGCACGACCGCCCAACGAGGTGCTGCATGACCGCAACCGCGGTCCGGCCGACCGGCCTGATCCCCGCCCCCCGCGCCGCCGCGGACGACGCCACCACGCAGGTCGCCCGGCCGGAACCCGCAGCCTGCCGCGCGGTGGCCTACCAGCGCGTGCTGCACCAACTGGTCCGGCGCGAGCTGCGGCTGCTCGCCGACCTCGCCACCTGGGCGCCGCCCGGCGAGGACCAGCGCACCGCCGCACTCACCCGGCACGCGGACCTGGTCAGCCGCGTCCTCCTGCACCACCACGCCGTCGAGCGGGAGGCGGTGTGGCCGGCGCTGCTGCGCGCCGCTCCCGCGCCGGCACGCGACGCCGTCGAGGACTGGACCGCGCGCTGCGCGCGCATCGACCACATGCTGCGCGACCTCTCGACCGCCGCCCGGCAGTGGCAGGTCGCCGGCACCGATCCCGCACGGTCGGCTTTCGCGTCGGCCTGCCGGGCACTGGCCGATGCCGTCGACGCCCAGACCGGCGAGGAGGAGCGCACGCTGCTCCCGCTCCTCGCCGAGCACCTCGCCACGGAGGACTGGGCCGCCATCACCGCCTCGTCGCACTGCCGGCTGTCCGGCCCCGAGCAGCTGTTCGTGCTCGGCCTGGCGCTCGAGGACTCCTGCGCGGGCGACCGCGCCCGCCTGCTCGGTGGTCTGCCGTGGTCGGCGCGGACGGCGTGGCGGGTGTACGGCGCCCGCCGCTACCGCTCCGCGGTCGTGCGCCTCCGCGGGGCCCCGCCCGCATCCTGAGCCGGCGGTCACTCCGTCTCGCTGAGCCGGCCGGTCGACCGGCTGGAGGACCACCTGCGGTCGCTGCAGGCCACGCCGTCGTCGATCTCTTCCGGGGCGGCGCACCGGGCCGCCGGGCACAATGGACGGTTCCGCCCACGGCGACGTCCGCACGTGCGGCCCTCTCAGCAGGAAGAGACCAGCTTGTCGACGGTACGGCCCGAGGCTGCCCACGCGGCCGACCTGGCGACGGAACAGCACTACGTGAGCGGCCTGTACACGCGGCTGGACGAGGTCCGGGCCCGCACCGTGCGCCGGCTGGACGAGCAGCTGGCGACGGTGCCGCACAACCCGCAGGCCATCGGCGAGCGGGAGGCCCAGGTCGAGCTGCACACCCAGCGCATCGTCGCCCTCGACGCCGCCGAGAGCGGGCTGTGCTTCGGGCGGCTGGACCGCCGCGACGCCGACGCGCCGCGCTACATCGGCCGGATCGGGCTGTCGGCCGAGGACGGCGACGAGGAGCCCCTGCTGGTCGACTGGCGTGCTCCTGCCGCCCAGCCCTTCTACACCGCCACGCCGCTGCACGACCTCGGCGTCCGGCGCCGCCGGCACATCCGGACGCGCGGCCGCACCGTCGTGTCCGTCTCCGACGAGACCCTCGACCTCGACGACGCCTCGGGTGCCTCCGGGCTGACCGGTGAGGCGGTGCTGCTGGCCGAGCTGAACGCCTCCCGCACCGGCCGGATGAGCGACATCGTCCGCACCATCCAGGCCGAGCAGGACCGGATCATCCGGGCCGACGCCGGCGGGGTGGTGGTCGTGCAGGGCGGTCCCGGCACCGGCAAGACCGCCGTCGCGCTGCACCGCGCGGCCTATTTGCTCTACACGCACCGCGAGCGGCTGGCGCGCAGCGGCCTGCTCGTCGTCGGGCCGACCCCCACCTTCCTGCGCTACATCGCCGACGTCCTGCCCTCCCTCGGCGAGACCGGCGTGGTCCTCGCCGACCTCGGCGGGCTGCGCCCCGGGCTGCGGGCGGACGCGGTCGAGTTGCCGGAGGCCGCCGAGGTCAAGGGCCGGCTCGCGATGGCCGAGGTGATCGCCGCCGCCGTCCGCGCCCGGCAGGCCGTCCTCGACCGGCCGGTCGAGCTCGAGATCGACGGCACGCCGCTGCGGTTCACCAAGGCCGACGCCGCCCGGGTCCGCTCCCGTGCCCGCAGCGCCTCGCGGCTGCACAACGAGGCCCGCCCGGCCGTCGCGCGCGCGGTCATCGGGCTGGTCGCGCGCAAGTACGCCGACACGCTCGGCGCGAACGTGCTCGGGGGCGCCAACCTGCTCGGCGAGGGCGACATCGCCGCCCTGCGCCGGGAGGTCGCCGCCGAACCCGCCGTCCACCGGCTGGTCGACCGGCTCTGGCCCCGGCTGACCGCCGAGCGGGTGGTCACCGACCTGCTCGCCTCCCCCGCCCGGCTCGCGGCCGCCGCCCCGGACCTCTCCGACGGCGAGCGCGCCCTGCTGCACCGGCCGGCCTCGGCGCCGTGGACGGTGGCCGACGTCCCGCTGCTCGAGGAGGCCGACGAGCTGCTCGGCGTCGACGACAGCGCCCATCGCGCGCACGCGCGCCGCGAGAAGCAGCGCCGGCTGCGGCGGGCGCAGGACACCCTCGACCAGCTGCACGGCTCGCGCTCGCAGGACAGCGAGACCGAGGACGAGTCCGAGGAGCTCTCCGCCGGCGACCTGCTCGACGCCGAGGGCCTGGCCGAGCGGCACGAGGTCGCCGACACCCGCAGCGTCGCCGAGCGGGCCGCCGCCGACCGCACGTGGACCTACGGGCACGTGATCGTCGACGAGGCGCAGGAGCTGTCGGCGATGGCGTGGCGGCTGCTGCTGCGCCGGTGCCCGACCCGGTCGATGACCCTGGTCGGCGACGTCGCCCAGACCGGCTCGGCCGCGGGCGCCTCCAGCTGGGCCGAGGTGCTCACCCCGCACCTCGGGCACCACTGGCGGTTGGAGGAGCTGACCGTCAACTACCGCACCCCGGCCGAGATCATGGCGGTGGCCGACGAGGTGCTGGTCGCCGGCGGCTCCGGTGGGACGGCGGCCCAGGCGGTGCGCTCCACGGGTGTGCGGCCCTGGGCCCAGCGGGTCGACGACGCCGATCTCGCGGACGCCGTCGCCGAGGCCGCGGCGGAGTTCGACAAGGAGGACGGCACGCTCGCCGTCGTCGTCCCCCGGTCCCGGCTCGCCGCGGTCGCCGGCGCCGTCGGTGCCCGGCTGCCGGGGACCGCCACCGACGGAGAGCTCACCACCGGCCCCGCCGTCCTCGCGCCGGAGGCGGTGAAGGGGCTGGAGTTCGACTCGGTCCTCGTCGTCGACCCGGCGGGGATCGTCGCCGACGGCGTCCGGGGTCACAACGACCTCTACGTCGCTCTCACCCGGGCCACCCAGCGGCTCGGCGTCGTCCACCCGGGCGACCTGCCGCCGGTGCTCGCCGGACTCGAGCCCCGCTGACACCGTCAGGCATAGGAACCTTTACCCCCATCCTGTTTCTCAAGATGGGGGGTAAAGGTTCCTATGCCTCAGTGGTGCGGACGGTTGAGGGCCGGTCCCACACCTCGTCGCGGGTGCGGAACACGATCAGGCCGGCCCAGCCGAGGCCGACCGCGACCAGCCCGGTGCCGAGCGAGGGCAGCCACGGGTCGCCGGAGAACATCGTGAACAGGAGCCAGCCCACGACGTTCAGCACCAGCGGGTAGACCGGGATCGCCCGGGCCCGCCACGCGGCGTAGACGGCCAGGTCGATGCCCAGGGCGATGCCGAGACGCTCGTCGCGGCGATGATCGCGCCCTGCCCGTAGCTGCCGGCCAGGTTCCAGATCTCCAGCGCCTGGTCGGCCGGCAGCGAGTTGGCCAGGGCTGCGTCGTAGAAGTCGACGACGATGATCCCGGACAGGCCCGAGCCGAGGCCGGCCAGCACCATCGCGACCAGCGACGTCTTCGGCGCACCCCGGCGGGCGAGGCGCACCAGCGTGAACGCCGCCGGGACCAGCAGCAGGTAGCCGAAGTGCAGCCACCACGGCGGCCCACAGGATGTCGGTCTGGTGCTCCACGCCCGTCTGCAGGTACTGGGCGTGGGTCTCGTTCTCGTACGGGATCATCAGCAGGCTGATGCAGATGAGCGTGCCGGCGCCCAGCAGCGAGAGGGCGCCGCCGACGCGGCGGAACCGGGCTCCCGGCTTGAGCTCGGCGGCCGGGGCCGCCGGCGGAGCCGGCTCGGTGGTGGCGGTCATGGGATCGGGTCCTTCCGGGAGGGTTCTCGGGGTCAGGGAGAACCCTCGTGCGCCCCGCGTCCCCGATCCCAGGGACGGCCGTCCCGAACTCCCGGGCGCCGGCCGTCCCTCCCTCAGCCCGCCACGTACCGGAACGCCGCCCGCTCCTTGCGCTCGAAGGGCCGCCGGAAGGCCAGCGACCACAGCATCAGCGCCGGCCGGCCCAGGAACCCCACGGCCGCCGCGCGGCCGTGGTCGGGCAGCCCGTGCATCACCCAGGCCAGGCTGAAGGGGATCAGCCGCGCCGGGTAGTCCGACCCGATCTGCTTGTCCATGCGCGCCCAGTCCTCGGCGCTGAGGAAGCGTTGCACCAGCACCAGCGCGTCCCGTTCCTCGTGGCCGAGGTGCGCACCGAGCCGGTCGCGGGTCCTGGTCACGTCCGCCTCGAGCGCCACCCGGGCCGCCTCGTCCTCCCGCTCCGCCAGCATCGCGAACCCGCGTGCGCACGCCACCAGCATCGGGTCGATCTCGGCGTGCTCGGCCGCCATCGCCTCGAGCGTCGCGCAGTCCTCGGGCGAGCCGCCGGTGTCGACGGCCCCGACCAGCACCGGCCAGATGTGGTCGTCCTCGCCGCTGTGGTGGTGGTGCAGGATCTCGGCGAACCGCCGCCACCGCAGGTCCAGCGCCTGCCACGTCGTGCGGTCGGCGGCCGGCGTCCGGTGCACGGCGTCGGCGAAGGCGGTCAGGTCGCGCCGGAACGCGTGGTGCATCAGGAACATCGGGGTCAGGTCGACCGGTCCGTCGGGTGCCGCCGCCTGGCCGGGCAGCGTCAACTGGCCGTGGGTCGAGGTGCTGGTCATCTGTGGGCGCCTTCCATGTCATTGCCCCCTCGTGGGCGGCCGCGTGCCGGCTCGAGGTCACTGTCTCGGTCACCACTTGGAGGGCACTGGGGGCCGACTGGGATACGCCGTCCCCCCGCCCGGTCGACGCCGGTGACGCCACCCTCGGCCTGCTCTACCCGCTGGTGGCCGCACTCGTTCTGAGCCGGGCGCCGGGCAACCGGGTGGGCTGGCTGCTCATGGTCAGCGTCGTCACCGGCCCCGTACCTGCTGGCCGGCGAGTACGTGCTGCTGCGCGGGAGCACCGACGGGCTGCTGCCCTCGGCCGCCGGGTGGCTGGCCGCGTGGGGGTTCGTGCCCTACTACGTGATCGTCGCGCTGGTCCCGCTGTACTTCCCCGACGGCACGCTGCCCTCCCCCCGCTGGCGCCCGATCGCGCGGGTGCTGGCCGCCGCGGTCGTCCTCGGCGCGGCGGCGGCGATGTTCCGGAACGGCCCCCTGGACTACGCCCCGCAGCTGGGCCAACCCGTGGGCGCTGCCCGGGATGTGGCTCAACGCCGTGCTGCTGATCTGCTCGTTCACGGCCTTCGTGGTCGGCGGCGCGGTCGGGGTGGCCGCCCAGCTGGTGCGGATGCGGCGAGCCTCGGGGCCCAGCGCGAGCACCTGCAGTGGCTGCTGCTCGGCGAGTCGGTGTTTGTTCGTCTGCGCCATCGCGTCGTTGGTCATCGACCTGCCGGTGGTGTCCAGCGCGCTGTTCGCCGTCGGGTTCGCCGCCCTGCCGCTGGCCGTTGCGGTCGCCGTCCTGCGGCACGGGCTCTTCGACGTCGGCCTGGTGGTCAGCCGCGCCGTGGTCTTCACCGTGCTGTCCGGCCTGCTGCTGCTCGGCTACGGCGTGCTGGTCCCGGTGGTCGGCGAGCTCACCGCCGGCGAGCGTCGGATCGCCGTCGCGGTCGCCGCGCTCGCCGCGCTGGCCGCGGCAGCCGGCTGGGAGCGGGCACAGCGCGCGGTCGACCGGCTGCTCTACGGCGAGCGCCGTGATCCGCTCGCCGTCGCCACCCGGCTGGGGACGATGCTCGACTCCGCCGCCGCCCCGCCGAGGCGCTCCTGGCGCTGGCGGACGAGACCGCCCGCGCCCTCCGGCTGCCGCGGGTCGCGATCGTGCCCGCCGACCCCCGGCTGCCCTCGGCGTCGTCGTCGGGCGACGTCCGGATGGACCCGGTGAGCGGACCGATCCGGGTGGTCGTCGTCGACGACCACCCGCTCTACCGCGAGGGGGTGGCCGACGCCCTCGGCGACGCCGACGACATCGACGTCGTGGGCACCGCCGGCGACGGCAAGACCGGCGTCACGGCTGCCACCGAGCTGAGCCCCGACGTCGTCCTCATGGACCTCCGGATGCCGGGCATGGGCGGGGTACCCGCCACGGCGACCGGGCACCGCCGTCGTCGTCCTCACCATGAGCGACGACGACGACTCGGTGTTCGCCGCGCTGCGGGCCGGCGCCCGCGGCTACCTGCTCAAGGAGAGCGAGGGCGCCGACATCGCCCGCGCCGTCCGCGCCGCCGCCCGGTCGGAGGCGGTGTTCGGCCCGCGCATCGCCGACCGGGTGCTGGCCTTCTTCGCGTCGTCCCGGGCGCGCTCGGCCGCGGTGCCGTTCCCCGAGCTCACCGACCGCGAGCGCGAGGTGCTCGACCTGGTGGCGCACGGGCTGCCGAACGCCGCGATCGCCGCCCGGCTCTTCCTCAGCGAGAAGACGGTGCGCAACCGGGTCTCCGACGTGCTCACCAAGCTGCACGCCGTCAGCCGCGCCGAAGCGGTGGCGCTGGCGCGCGACGCCGGCCTCGGCCCCTCCCCTAGCTGACGCTGCCGCGCACCCGGAGGACGACGCCGCTCTTCGGCCGCGCCGGGATGCGGTGCAGAGCGATGGAGAGGTCCTGCTCCGGGACGTCGTACTCCAGGCGTGCCAGCCGGACGGCCAGCGCCGCCAGCAGCGCGACGACGAGCTGCTCCCCCGGGCAGCGATGGTTGGTCCGCGGATCGCCGGCGCCCTGCGGTACCAGCTCGAACTCGCCGATGGCGCGGCCCTGTCCTTCAGGATCCAGGAAACGCTCGGGCCGGAACGCGTAGGGGTCGCCCCACAGGTCGGGATCATGGTTCTGCCCGTACAGGTCCAGCAGCACCATCGAGTTCTTCGGGATGCGGACGCCGTCCCACTCGACCTCGCGCGGCGCCCGTCCACCGATGAACGGCGCGAACGGGTAGAAGCGCCGCACCTCGTGGGCCCAGGCCAGGGCGTTCGCGGGGTCACCGTCGGCGAGGCGCTTCCGGTTGTCGGGCCAGCGGATCAGCGCGTGCCCGGAGAAGGCCATGAACCAGGCGACCGCGGTCGTCGGCCGGATGATGTTGATCAGCTCCACGGCCGCGAGGTGCGAGTCCAGCTGCTCACCGCCGGCGTCCCGGTGCTCGGCGACCACGGCGACGGCGGAGTCCGCCGGCACGGTCGCCACCCCGCTGCGGACGTCGCGCACGAGCTGCGCGAGCCAGGCCTCGCGCCGACCACGTGCCCGGCGGGCCCGGAAGTGCCGCGGTCCGCCGGTGGCGAAGCCGTCCACCATCGCGAGCAGGTCCCGCGCGACGGCGGGCACCTCGTCGTCGGGAACCGGGATCCCGGCCCAGCGGCACACAGCGCCGGCGATCACCCGCGCAGCCTCGTCGAACACCACGATGTGCGGACGGCGGGTCCACTCCTCCACGGACTCGTCCCAGGCCGTCGTCACCTGCTCCACGAGCGAGGCGATGCCGTCCTCGCGCATGAGCAGGCCGACGAACATCGCCTTCCGCACCCGGTGCGCCTCGCCGTCGAGCGTGTGCACCGCGCCCTTGCCGAACAAGGTGCCCTGCACGGGCTCGGGGATGGCGTGCGCGCGGCGCACGTGGTCCTCGTCGTAGAGGAAGCGCGCCGCGTCCGGACCCTCGATCGCGGTCACCGGCAGGCCGCCGAGCCGTGCGCCGACCGTGCGCACACCGGACACGCGGCGCCGGTCGGGCAGCCACCCGTATCCGCGGGTGAGCAGGTCCAGGGCGTTCTCGGGGCGGCGCGGCTTCCGTCCAGGCATGCGGCTCCGGTGCCCAGCACGATTCCCGGGCAACCACGTTCAGCCTGGGCGCTGCTCCTGGGCGCGGTCGTCCTGCGCGCTCGTGGACGCGTCCGCGGGCCCCTGCTCCGCACCGTCGGCGGCGCCTCCGCCGTGGCCCAGCCGCCGCAGCAGGGCCACCACCTCCTGCGCCGCTGCCGACCCGGAGTCCTCCCGCACGGCGTCGGCGGCCCGGCCGAGCGCCGCCGCCAGCGCGCACTCCTCCTCGTCGAGCAGCCCGCGGTAGGCCGGGTCGAGCAGGTAACCGGTGGGCGGGGTCGACAGGCAGCCGATCAGGTCCAGCAGCACCTCGAGCCGGCGGGCGGCATCGGCGGCCGGGACGTCGGCGGGGCCCATCGCGACGGTCTCGACGTCCCGCTCCCAGAGCCGCGCCCGAGCGGGGTCCTCCCGCAGGGCGAGCACCGTGCCGTTCCGTCGTCCGGACGGCGACCCCTGCAGCTGCAGCGCGCTGCGCACCTGGTGGGCGATCCGGATGAGGTCGTCGTCGAGCATCGAGGTGCCCACGAACAGCACGTGCCGCGTGAGCAGCAGGGAGTGCAGCACCCCGGCGAGGGCCGCCCGGGTGTCGCCGAGCTGCAGGTACTCCTCGCGGGTCAGGACGACGCTCTCGGGGTGCGACGCGTCCCCGTGCAGCTTCAGCAGCCAGGGCGACCCCGGCGCCGCCTCCTCGAACGGCAGCACGCGCACGTCCCGGCCGATGTCGGTGGCGGCCTGCTCGACCAGCGGGTCATAGTTGGTGGTGACGAACTCCTGCACCGGCAGGTCGGCGATCAGCGCGTGCGCGAGCGCGTACGAGCCGGGGCCGAACCGCTCCTTGACGAAGGCCTCGAGCCGTTCCCGGCCGAGCTCGCGGGCCAGCAGCGCCGCGGAGTCCTGCGGGGGGAGCGCGGACAGTCCCTTCCGCAGTGCGTCCTCCAGCCCGGATGCCTCGGCCAGCTCGGCGACCAGCTGCTCCCAGGTCGGCAGCCCGGCCGCCGCGCTCAGCCCGGCCCCGAAGAAGATCGCCAGCTGCCCGCGACGCGCCTTCTCGCCCAGCTGCTCGGCCAGTGCCCGCAGGTCGTCGGGCAGGTCCCAGCCGACGCCCTCGCCCCGGCGGACGCGCTGGGCCGCGGCCAGGTCGCTGGGGCCGCGCAGCACCAGCGCGACGTCGAAACCGTGCTCGTGCGCCGCCTCCCGCAGCACCGGCAGCAGCTGCTGGAGGAGCGCACCACGCTGCCCCGCGGCACCACCCCACCCGGTGCCGAGTGCCGGCAGACCGACCAGCCGCCGCGCGCGGCCGTGCGCGGGCCGGGTCACCTCCCGCCGGGCGACGGCGGCCAGCGCCTCGCGGGCGCCGTCGAGCAGCCAGTCGAGACCCCGGTCGGCGTCGTCCACGGTGTCGACCAGCCACGCCCGGCGGTCGCCCTCGCCCGGGACCTCGAGGACACGCTCGCCCCCGGCCCACTCCAGGGCGACGCAGGCGTCGTCGTCGACGTGCCCGGAGATCAGCTGCGGCGGCAGCAGCGGGCACCAGCCCGGAGCCACCCGCAGCGTCCGGTCGGTGGGCACCAGGACGTCGTCGCACGACAGCCGCGTCAGGTCCGCCCCGACGACGAACACGTGACCGTTCATGGGCCGGTCCTACCCAGGTGCCGGCCGGATCACGGCCGGCCGAGGTCAGGTCCCGCAGCCGCCGGCGCCGCAGGCGCACCCGGCGCACGCGGCCGGGACGGTCCGGGCGGGGGCGGGCGCCGGCCGGGCCGCCACCGTGCGCAGAACCGAGGCACCCACCAGCACGGGGACGGCGAGGACGGCGACCGCCAGGGCGGCGATCACGGTGGCCGCGTCCGAGGCCCGCTCCCAGCTCTGCCCGAGTCCCGTCGCCACCAGCAGCCCGGTGGCGAGCATCGCCCAGACCAGCAGCGCCTGTCCGCCGCGCCGGGCCACGCCGCCGTGGCCGAGCAACGCGGCCCCACCGGCCAGGAGCAGCAGCGGGACGGCGACCAGGAGGACGGTGGCGGCGACCGACTCCGACACCAGCGCGGCCCCGAGAGCCACGACTCCCCCGGCGACGGCCACGGTGCCGAGTCCACGGGCCTGCCCGGCGACCGCGGTGCTCATGGCCCCGGCCCCGGCGCCGCGCAGCAGCAGCGCGCCGCGCACGGCGAGGAAGAGCCCCGCGGCCCCCAGGATCAGGCGGGCGCCCGCGTCGTCCCAGAGGACGGCGGTGACCGCGACGGCGAGCATGAGCACCGCGAGCCCGACCCAGCGGGGCCAGGTTCGCCGGGCCACCTCGGGAGCCATCGACTCGGTGCTGCTCGCCAGGATGCCGGTTGCGCTCGCCACGGACCCAGTGTCCCTCACGACGGGCCACGCTCCGGCAGGCACCGCGACCGTGCCGTGTGCCACGCTGAGCCGTTGGACTCCGCCCGTCGAAGGAGCCGGTCATGAGCGCGCAGAGAACGGCCGGTTCCGCCCTCGGAACCGCCCGCCAGGCCGGCGACAGCGATGCCCTCGAGCACCTGGCCCGGGTCGGCCTGCTCGCCTACGGCGTGGTCCACCTGCTCGTCGCCTGGTTGGCCCTGCAGCTGGCGTGGGGCGGTGGTGGGGAATCGGCCGACCAGTCCGGGGCCATGCAGACCCTCGCCGAGTCGCCGATCGGGAAGCCGCTCCTGTGGGTCGTCGCCGTCGGGATGATCGCCCTGGCCGCCTGGCAGGCCGCCGAGGTGTTGCGCTGGCGGCACGGCTGGTCCGCATCGGGAAAGACCCGCACCAGGGCGGTCGAGAAGTCCGGCAAGGCGATCGCCAGGACGGTCGTCTACGCCGCGCTCGCCGTCCTCGCCATCCGCTTCGCCACCGGCGGTGGGCAGAACAGCTCGCAGCAACAGCAGCAGACGACAGCCGGTGTCTTCGGCTGGCCGGCCGGCCGGTGGCTGGTCGGTGTCGCCGGGCTGGTCCTCGTCGGGGTGGGCGCGTACCACGTCTACAAGGGCGTGACGAAGCGCTTCCTCAAGGAGATCGACACCACCGACTGCTCGCGCTCCGCCCTGCGGCTCGTGACGCGGCTCGGCCAGGTGGGCTTCCCGGGCAAGGGCATCGCGCTGGCGGTGGTCGGCGGCTTGTTCACCTACGCCGCGATCACCTTCGACCCGGCGAAGGCGCAGGGCCTCGACGGGGCGATGCACACGATCCTGGGGCTGCCGTTCGGCCAGATCCTGCTGACCCTGGTCGCCGTCGGCATCGCCGCGTTCGGGGCCTTCTGCCTCGTGCGGGCCCGGTACCCCGAGCGCACCTAGTTCCCCGGACAGTCGTGCTCTGCTTCGCTCTGTAAGCAGAGCACAAGCTTCCCCACCCCTCCTGTCGCCCTCCGCAGGCCCGTCCCGCACGATTCCTCCGTGCCCTCCGCTCGCGCTCTCCTCGACCGGGTGCACGACGTCGTCGAGCGGGCCCGGACGGTCACCGACCATCCCGTGCTCACCCACCTGGCGCGTGCGGGGCTGGTCGCCTACGGCGCGATGCACCTGCTCATCGGCTACCTGGCGGTGCGGATGGCGTGGCGGCTGCGCGGCGCCGACGCCGACCAGACCGGCGCGCTGCAGCTGGTCGCCGACGGCCCGGGCGGCCGGGTGCTGCTCTGGGCGATCGGCCTGGGCATGCTCTCGCTGGCGGTCTGGCAGGCCGGTGAGGTGCTGCTGTGGTGGCGCGGACTGCTCGACCGGGCGCACCGGCTCCGCACCGCCGTCGTCTGCACCAAGTGCCTGGCGAAGGCGGCCGTCTACGGCGTCCTCGGCGTCACCGCCCTGCTGTTCGCCGTCGGGCTGGAGTACGAGGCCGACGAGCGGTTGCAGGAGCTCACCGACGAGACGCTGCTGATCCCGGGCGGCGCGGCGCTGGTCGTCGCCGTCGCCTTCGGGGTGATCGCCGTCGGGGTCTACACGTTGGTGCGCGGGTTCACCGGGGGGTTCATGCGCGACATCGACCTGCCCGCCGCCCCCGACCGCTGGGAGCCGCTGATCGAGGGCATGGGCCGGGTCGGCTACGTCGCCAAGGGCGTCGCGTTCGGGCTCGTCGGCGTGCTGCTGTGGCGGGCGGCCGCCTCGTCCGACGTCACGACGGCGACCGGCCTGGACGGCGCCATGACCGCCATCGCGGGGGTGCGCGCCGGGCCGTGGCTGCTCACCGCGATCGCGATCGGCTTCGCCGCCTTCGGCGTCTACGCGCTGGCGCGCGCCCGGTACCCCGACCGCGACCCATCCTCTTAGTTTCGTGGGCCGCCGGCGACGTAGATGACCTGTCCGGAGACGAACCCGGCTCCCTCGCTGACCAGGAACGACACGGTGTGCGCGATGTCCTCCGGCTGCCCGGCGCGCGCGACGGGGATGGCCGCGGCGCGCTTGGCCACGTAGGGCTCCCACTCCTCGCCGATCCGCTCGGCGGTCGCCTTCGTCATGTCGGTGACGATGAACCCCGGCGCGATGGCGTTGGCCGTCACGCCGAACTTGCCCAGCTCGATGGCGACGGTCTTGGTGAACCCCTGCAGCCCGGCCTTCGCGGTGGCGTAGTTGGCCTGACCGCGGTTGCCCAGCGCCGAGGTGCTCGACAGGTTGACGACCCGGCCCCACCCCGCGTCGATCATGTGCTTCTGGGCGGCCCGGGTCATGAGGAACGATCCCCGCAGGTGGACGTGCATGACCAGGTCCCAGTCGGCGTCGCTCATCTTGAACAGCATGTTGTCCCGGGTGACCCCGGCGTTGTTCACCAGCACGACCGGCGGGCCGAGCTCCGCGGCGATCCGGTCGACGGCGGCCTGCACCTGGTCGGCGTCACCGACGTCGGCACCCACGGCCAGCGCCCGGCCACCGGCCGCCTCGACCGCCTCCACCGTGCCGCGGGCGTCGTCCTCCTTCAGGTCGATCACCGCGACGGCGAAGCCGTCGGACGCCAGCCGTAGCGCGGTGGCCGCGCCGATCCCGCGGGCCGCCCCGGTGACGATCGCGACGCGGGCGCTGCTGGTGCCCACTCCTGAGCTCGCGAGCTCGCTCACGACGAGACCCGCTCGAAGAGCGCGGCGAGCCCCTGCCCGCCGCCGATGCACATCGTCTCGAGGCCGTAGCGGGCGTCGCGCCGCTCCATCTCGCGCAGCAGCGTGGCGAGGATCCGCCCACCCGTCGCGCCGACCGGGTGGCCGAGGGAGATGCCGGAGCCGTTGACGTTGGTCCGCTCGAAGTCGCTGTCGGTGAAGCCCCACTCGCGGGTCACCGCGAGCACCTGGCTGGCGAACGCCTCGTTGAGCTCGATCAGGTCGACGTCGGAGAGCTTGACGTCGGCCAGCGCGAGCGCCTTGGCCGTGGCCGGGACAGGGCCGATGCCCATGGTCGCGGGCGGCACGCCGGCCACGCCCCAGGAGACCAGCCGGGCCAGCGGCCGCAGCCCCAGCTCGGCGGCCTTCTCCGGGGTCGTGACGATCGCGACCGCGGCGCCGTCGTTCTGGCCGCTGGCGTTGCCGGCGGTGACGGTCGCCTCGGGGTCGTTCTTGCCCATGATCGGGCGGAGCTTGGCGAGGGTCTCGATGTTCGAGTCGGGTCGGATGTGCTCGTCCCGGTCGACGACGGTGTCACCCTTCCGGCCCTTCACGGTGACCGGGACGATCTCGTCGGCGAACCGGCCGGCCTCGGTGGCCGCGGCCGCGCGCTGATGGCTGCGGACCGCGTACTCGTCCTGCTCCTCGCGGGAGATCTTGTACTCGCGGCGCAGGTTCTCCGCCGTCTCCAACATGCCGCCGGGCACCGGGTGGTCCTGGCCGCCCGCGGTGACCCGGCCGCGGGCCAGGCCGTCCTGCAGCAGCACCCCCGGGCCCGCCTTGACGCCCCAGCGCATCGCCGTCGAGTAGAACGGCGCGTTGCTCATCGACTCCGCGCCCCCGGCGAGCACGAGGTCGGAGGCGCCCGACTGCACCTGCATGGCGGCGTAGAGGACCGCCTGCAGACCCGAGCCGCAGCGCCGGTCGAGCTGGATGCCCGAGGCGGTGACGGGGAGTCCGGCGTCCAGCGCCGCCACGCGGCCGATCGCCGGGGCCTCCATCGTCGGGTAGCAGTGGCCCAGCAGGACGTCCTCCACCGACTCCGGCGGCAGACCGGTGCGCTCCACCAGTGCACGGATCACCGTCGAGGCGAGCTCCTGGACCGGCACGTCCCGCAGCGATCCGCCGAAACCCCCGACCGGGGTCCGCAGCGGCTCGCAGATGACCGCATCTCGCACGATGGTCCTCCCTGTTCCTCCACGACCGAACCCGCCCCGTCAGTTGGGAGGGCGGGACCGAGTCTCCACCCAGGCGGCTCGAGCTGCGCAGGCGCCCCGGCCGACGACCGGGGAGAGGGGTCAGGACCTGTCGGTCAGGCCGTGCAGATCAAGCAACGCCCTGCCGCGCGGGCACGGTGGGGTCGTCGTCGACCCGCTCGGCCTTCAGCAGGTCCCAGAGGCCGGTGATCTGCAGCGGGCGGATGACCGCACGGGAGGAGGCGAGAACCCGCATGGTCACGTCCTGGCGGACGGCGCGGCGGTGGGCCGCGGCGAGGACGCAGAGGCCGGCGGAGTCGAGGAACGTGACCTGACCGAGGTCGACGGTGAGCTCGCGGACGTCGCCGTCGAGCAGGACGTCGAGTTCGTGGCGCAGGACGGAGGCGGAGGTCGAGTCGACCTCGCCGGAGGCGGCGACGCAGACGACGGGACCGGAGCCGCTGACGTCGACCGAGACCAGGTCCGTGAGGGGAGGATCGATCGAGGATGCGGTCATTGGAGCCTCCCGAAGCAGAAAACCGGGCCGGTGAGTCGGGTCGGAACTCGACGCCGGCGCGACGGCTGACTGTTGAACCGCTGCCCCGACCGTAGGGATCCGATCCACGCACCGCAAGCCCCTGTCGATCACGCGTGTCCCACTCGTCACACGGGGAGCCGCCCCCGTCAGCCGGGGACGACGCGGATACTGGTCCACGTGTCGGTTCGGTGGGTGCTGGGCAGCGCGGTGGCGGTCCTCGGGTCGGTCGCGGCCTTCCTGCTCCTCGATCCGGTCGTCGCCGCGTTCGTGGCGATCATGCTGGTCACCCTCGCGGTCATCGCCGTGTTCGCCGGCGACTGGGACAGCCACTCCACGTTCGAGGAGCGCGAGCTCGAGCGCGCCCGCAGGCGCAAGGAGAAGTGGGAGCGCGGTGCCGCGGCCCGTGCGCGCGACCGCGCCAAGTGGGAGGCCCACCGCGCCCGCCAGGAGTCGAAGAAGGCCGCACCGGGGCAGTAGCTGCCCGGTACCGCCGGCGTCCGCTGGCTCCGCCAGGAGGGCTGCCGCCGACCATGCGGCCCACGTCACTCACCCCGGCCCGGTGGCTCTCGCTCCACGAGTGCGCGACGCACGCCCAGCGCACCCCGGCCCGGTACACCCGGTGGGCGGCGGGGTGGCCGGCCGTCCACCCACGGGCACGCGCCCGGTGCGGCGGCCATCCCCCGCTGGGGCCAGTGAAGGAGGCATAGGAACCTTTACCCCCATTTCAGGCGCCCTGGGAGGGGGTAAAGGTTCCTATGCCTGGTCCGCGACCGCGTCCTCGGCAGCCAGCTCGAGGGCGTGGTCGGGGTGGGCGAACGCCTCGGCCAGCGCCTGCCGGCGCGACCACACCCCGGCCCGCCAGGCCAGTGCGCGCCCGAGGGCCTCCGGGCTGCCGTCGACGTGGTCCACGTCCTCGCCGGGCCACCAGCGAACCGCACACCCGTCGACGGCGAGGCCCTCGTGGACGACGACGTCACCGGCCAGCACCTCGAGGCCGAGCCGGGCCGCCGCCAGCGCTGCGCCGGGGAGCCCTGCCCACGGACGCCGTTGCCCGTCACCGGTCACCGTGCCGCGGACCCGCTCGCCGGCCAGCGGCAGATCGAGCAGGTCCGCCACCGCGCCGGGCGCACCGCCGGCGGGCACCACCGCCGATCCGACCAGTGGCTGTAGGTACGGCGCATCGAGCACCACCGCGTCGGCCGCGACCCGGTCCGGCGCCACCCGTACCCGCTCCGGCGGGTCGACGTCGATCCCGTCGAGGGCCTCGGAGAGGCGGGCGTAGACCGTCGGCAGCACGTCCGGACGCACCGTCCGCGCCGGGTCGCCGAGCCGGTGGAGCAGGTCGATCGCCCCGTCGACGTCGGCCAGGACGTCGGCCACGGTCGCCGGCGGCCGGAGCCGCGCGAGGACCTCCGGGGCGGCCGACGCCGGTTCGTACAGTCCCTGTAACTCCGTGCTCTCCGGATGCCGGAGGCGGTCGGGACGCCGGCCGTCCAGCACCGGATGGGTCGACAGCCACCAGCGCAGGTAGCCCGGCACCGGCACGCCGTGGAGGACGACGTCCGCCCACGCCTCGGCCGGGAGCGCCACCAGCAGCGGCAGCGCGCCGGGCCAGTCGACGACCAGTTCCAGGTCACGGACGGCGGTCAGCGGCGGCCATCCCGGGAGCGGCCCGTCGGGGGCCAGCCGGTCGAGCGCGCCATCCACCCAGCGGTCCACGCCGTCGACGTCGAGCTCGTCGGGGTCGTCGACCCGCACCAGCGCGAACGTGTCGAGCACGCCGACGGCCCGCAGGGCGTCCGGGTCGGCGGTCGCGGCCAGGTCCGCGTCCAGCACCCCGAGCGACCCTGCCTCCAGGACGGCGGCCAGCGTCGATCCCGGCAGCACCAGCTCCCCCGCCGGCGCCCAGCCGCCCTCGGCGTCGGGCAGCGCGAGCTCCGCCAGCCAGGGCAGCTCCCCCGCCGCCGGGCGTGCCGCCGCAACCAGGGCGAGCACGGCCTCGGCCAGCTCCTCCGGCTCCGGTGCCCCCTCGAGGGCGTCGTCCACGGCGTCCATCGAGGTCTCGACCGCGGCCCGCACCGCCGGGTCGCCGAGGACGGCCTGCGCCGTCGCCGGCCGCGCCCCCAGCCGCTCGAGCAGCCGCCGGGCCGCAGGTGGGGCGACCGCCTCCGGCTCGGCCAGCCGCAGGCCGAGCGCGCCCAGCCGATGGACGGGCAGCCCCGCGTCGGGCACGAGTACCCCGGCAGGACCGTGCGCGGTCCGGCCGTCGGCGAGCGGCACCGGCAGGGCGGCGAGCTCCTCGCGGTCCGCGCCGTCCATGGCGGCGTACAGCGCGGCCCACCACGACGGCGGCCGGTCCACGCCCCGGACCGCCTCCACCGCCTCGGCGATCCCGATCCGCCGCACCCCCAGCGCGGTGAGCGTGCGGGCGTCCGATCGCCGGGACCAGCCGGCGGGCAACAGGCCGGGGACGACGTCCCGGAACGCGGCCACCCGTTCCTCGGTCGGGTCGTCCAGCGCTGCTGCGCGCTCCGGCGCCTGCCGGACGTCCGGGTCGGCCGCCGCCGGCAGCCAGGCCAGCGCCCGCAGCCGGTCGAGGACGGCGCCGCACAGCGCGGCGTCCAGCTCGCCACCGGCCAGCCCCACCCGCGGCACCAGCGCGAGCACCGCCGGATCGGCGGGCAGGCCGGTCACGAGATCGGCGCAGGTGCCGGCGGCGGCCTCGACCAGCGCGTCGGTGACCGGGCCGGGCGCCACGTGCCGGCGGTCGGGGCCGAGCGGGAACGGCGCGATCAGCCGCAGCGGCAGGGACAGGGGCTCGTCGCTCGGCGTGGGTGCGTGGAGTACCTGGCCCGGCGGCAGCGGAACCGGCCGGCCGTCGTCGTCCAGGGGCACCGCCGCGGTCACCGTCCATCCGCGGCGGGACCGCTCCTCGACCGGGCGGTCGGCCACCAGCTCGGCGGCCAGCTCCCCCGAGCGCTCGGCCACCGCCCACGCCGTCGTCCGGGCACCGTCGGTGATCCGGGCCGAGCCCGGCGCGCGCTCGATCCGCAGGGTGCGCTCGGCGCCGTCCACCACGACGTCGATGACGCTCAGGCCCGGCAGGGCGAGCAGCAGCTCGGCGCGGAGGTCCGCCAGGGCCGCCGCGACGACCGGGCCGGCGCCGTCCCGGAGCGGCAGCACGGCCTCGGTCGCGAAACCCTCCGGGGGCGTGCCGCCGGAGGGCCACGGCAACCGCAGCACCGGCACCGCGCCGTCCCGGCGGACGACCTCGGCGGCCAGCCCCGGCACCGCGGTCACCACGGTGCGCGTCAGCTCGGCGCCGAACCGCACCCCGCCCGTCGCCGACAGCACGGCCGGCTCGTCGCTGACCGCCAGCACCGCCGCGAAGCCGACGCCGAAGCGCCCGACGCTGGCCGGCTCGTCGCGCTTGGCCGAGGCGCGCAGCGTCGCCAGCCCCTGCACCCCGGCGGCGTCCAGGGGCGCGCCGGTGTTGGCCGCCCGGAGCGTCGCTCCGCAGAGTTCCAGCCGCAGGTGCCCCGGCACCCCCGCCCGGACGGCCGCGTCGGCCGCGTTCTGGGCCAGCTCGACGAGCAGCCGGTCGCGATAGCCACCGCGGACGAGGTCCTCCTCGGCGTTGGCGTCCTCGCGGAAGCGCGCCGGGTCGGCGGTCCACGCCGCCAGCGCCCGCTGCCGAATCCCGGCGGTGCCGAAGGGGTCGCCGTCGCTGGCGGTCTGCATGCTCCGGCCTCCCCGTGCGCGGGCCGGTGAGCCCGATGGGAGGAGACCCTAGTTCGGCGGGTCGGCCTGCCATCTCCACCCTGCGGGTGATAGGACGGTTCGTCACCGCCGGCAGCGGGCACCGCTGCGGTGAACGACCACGACCGGAAACCACGGCGTGGCAGGTGGCCCGGAGGACCCGGCCCGGCAGCGAGGCGGTGGCAGTGGCGCTCTGGCATCCCGCGCCGTCCCCGTTCGGGTTCCGCGAGCTGTGGTGCCAGGAGCTGCACTCGCTGTCCGAACTGGCGAAGCTGCGGGCCCGCCTGCGGTCCACGCTCACGGGTAGTTCGACGGTCGTGCACCCGGAGCGGGAGCACTGGTCGGAGCGGCTGGTGCTGGTCGCGGACGAACTCACCTCGAACGCCCTGCGGCACGGCGGTGCCCCGGTGGCCACGGCCCTCAGCCGGACCGGCGGCCAGTGGCTGCTCGCCGTCAGCGACTCCTCCACCGAGGTGCCGCCGACGCCCGCGCAGGGCCGCGACCCGAGCCTCGGCGGCTTCGGGCTCTACCTGATCGCCGACCTCTCGGCCCGGCACGGCTGGTTCCGGGAACGCGGCACCAAGACCGTCTGGGCCGTCATCGAGGCCGACGACTGACAGCGGACGTCGCCCGGTCGGGTCACCCTCGTACGGGCCATGTGACTCGCGGGTAACCTGCGCCACATGTCGCTCGTCGAGCAGATGGACACGGTCACCGGCGCCTCCGCCGGCAGCGTCGACCGCCACGCCACCACGCAGACCTTCGAGTCCACGAACCCCGCCTCGGGCGCGGTCGTCGGCGTCTTCCCGGTGCACGACGCCGATGCCGTCACCGAGACCGTCGAGCGCGCCCGCGCAGCGGCCGTGCAGTGGGCCGAGCTGGGGTTCGACGGGCGCAAGGAGCGGCTGGCCGCCTACCGCGGCTACGTCGCCCGGCGGATGAACGAGCTCGCCGACCTCGTCCACCGCGAGAACGGCAAGCCGCACGCCGACGCGATCCTCGAGATCACCCTGACCATCGATCACCTGGCCTGGGCCGGGGCGCACGCGCGCAAGGCGCTCGGCCTGCGCAAGGTGAAGGCCGGCATGCTCGCGGCCAACCACGCCGCGTACCTCGAGTACCAGCCGCTCGGCGTCATCGGGGTCATCGGCCCGTGGAACTACCCGGTCTTCACGCCGATGGGCTCCATCGCCTACGCGCTGGCCGCGGGCAACGCCGTCGTCTTCAAGCCCTCGGAGCACACCCCGGCCGTCGGCGCCTGGATGGCCGCCGCGTGGCGCGCCGCCGTCCCCGACAGCGAGGACGCCTTCCAGGTCGTCACCGGCTACGGCGAGACCGGCGCCGCGCTGTGCCGCGCGGGCGTCGGCAAGCTGGCCTTCACCGGATCGGCCCCGACCGGCCGGAAGGTGATGGCCACCTGCGCGGAGACCCTCACGCCGGTGCTCATGGAGCTCGGCGGCAAGGACGCCATGATCGTCGACGACGACGCCGACGTGGTCGCTGCCGCCGACGCCGCTGTGTGGGGCGCGATGAGCAACGCCGGGCAGACCTGCATCGGCATCGAGCGGGTGTATGCGACCAGCGCCGTCTACGACCGGTTCGTCGCCGAGGTCACCGCCCAGGTGCGCACGCTGCGGCCCGGCTCGGACGACGAGGCGACGTACGGCCCGATGACCATGGCCTCGCAGGGCGACGTCGTCCGCCGGCACGTCTCCGACGCCGCCGCGACCGGTCGGGTGGTCCGGGGCGAGGCCGACCCGAGCCTGTTCCCGAACGAGAACTACCTCGCGCCCGCCGTGCTGCTCGACGTCCCCGACTCCTCCCCCGCCATCTGCGAGGAGACCTTCGGCCCGACACTGACCATCACCAAGGTGCGGGACGCCGAGGAGGCGCTGGAGCGCGCCAACGCCACCTCCTACGGGTTGGCCGGCTCGGTCTTCACGAAGTCGAAGGCCCGGGGGCTCGAGCTGGCCCGCCGGATGCGCAGCGGCATGACATCGGTGAACTCGGTGCTGGCCTTCGCCTCGGTTCCGGCGCTGCCCTTCGGCGGCGTCGGCGAGAGCGGCTTCGGCCGGATCCACGGCGAGGACGGGCTCAAGGAGTTCACCCGCGCCAAGGCGATCACCCGCCAGCGGGTCGCGCTGCCGGTGAACCTGATGAGCTTCAGCCGCCCCGCCTCGGCCACCGACGCGCTGACCCGCGTCATGGGCATGGTCCACGGGCGCCACCGGTGAGCGGCGTTCATGGCCATGAACGCCCCTCGGAGGACGGCCCTGAGGAGTTCGACGTCGTCGTCGTCGGTGCGGGATCCGCCGGCTGCGCGGTCGCCGGCCGGCTGTCGGAGGACCCGACGCTGCGGGTGCTGCTGCTCGAGGCCGGCGGCTCCGACGACGTCCTCGAGGTGCAGATCCCGGCCGGGCTCTACAAGACCTGGCGCACCCGGCTGGACTGGAACTACACGACCGAGCCGCAGCCGGGCCTCGACGGCCGCAGGCTGTTCTGGCCCCGCGGCAAGCTGCTCGGCGGGTCGTCGTCGATCAACGCGATGATCTACATGCGCGGTGCGGCAGCGGACTACGACGAGTGGGCAGAGCTCACCGGCGACCCGTCCTGGTCCTACGACCACGTCCTCCCGCTGTTCCGCCGCATGGAGGACAACGCCCGCGGGGCCGACCGCTTCCACGGTGTCGGCGGGCCGCTGCGGGTGGAGGACCTCCGCTCGCCGCACCCGTGGACCCGCGCCGTCGTCCGGTCCGCGGTGGCCGCCGGCCACCCGCGCAACGACGACTTCAACGGCGCCACCCTCGAGGGCGTCGGCCAGTACCAGGTGACGCAGAAGCGGGGCCGTCGCTGGTCGTCGGCCGCCGCCTACCTGCACCCCGCCGAGAACCGGCCGAACCTGACCGTCCGGACCGGCGCCCTCACCACCCGCGTGCTGGTCTCGGATGGACGGGCGACCGGCGTCGAGTACCGCGCCGGCGGGCGCGTGCACACCGTGCGGGGCACCCGCGAGGTGGTGCTCTCCGGCGGCGCGATCAACAGCCCGCAGCTGCTGATGCTGTCGGGGATCGGCCCCGCCGACCACCTGCGCGAGGTCGGCGTCGACGTCGTCCACGATCTGCCGGGTGTCGGTGGCGGGCTGCAGGACCACCCGCTGGTGCCGGTCGTCTCGACCGTCCGGTCCGGGACGTCGCTGCGGCTGGCCGAGACGCCGGTCAACCTCGCCAGGTGGAAGGCCATGGGGCGCGGCCCGCTGACCTCCAACCTGGCCGAGGCCGGGTTGTTCACCCGGTCGACCCCCGAGCTGACCGAGCCGGACCTGCAGTTCCACTTCCTGCCGGTGAAGTTCTGGAAGCAGGCGGAGATCGACCCGGACGTCGAGGCCTTCAGCACCCTGGTCGTGCTGGTGCGCGTGCACTCGCGCGGCACGGTGCGCCTGCGCTCGGCCGACCCGTCGTGGTCGCCGGCCATCGACGCCGGCTACCTCACCGACGAGCGTGACCTGGACGCGCTGGTGTCCGGCGTCGAGAAGGCGCGGGAGATCGCGTCGGTCGGGCCGCTCACCTCGGTGCTCGCCGAGGAGTGGTCACCCGGCCGCGCGGTGCAGGGACGGGAGGCGCTCCGCGTGTCGGTGAAGAACACCCTCGAGTCGCTGTACCACCCGGTGTCGTCGTGCCGGATGGGCACCGACGAGCAGGCGGTCGTCGACTCCCAGCTCCGGGTGCGCGGCATCGAGGGCCTGCGGGTCGTCGACGCCTCGGTCATGCCGACGCTGGTCCGGGGCAACACGAACGCGCCGACGATCATGATCGCCGAGCGGGCCGCGGACCTGATCCTGGGCCGCTCGGTCGACCCCGCCCTGGCCGCCGCCGGCTGACCCATGCCCAAGGGCGGAAATGGCCATTTCTGCCCCTGGGGGGCTCAGCCGTGGGCCTGGGCGGCCGCGGCTTCCTGCGGGTTCGTCGACAGCAGCGTCTCCGGTCGCGGCGGGAGGTTGCGGCGGATCGAGATGGACGCCGCTGCGGCGACCATGCACAGCCCGCCGGCGAGGAACCAGGCCAGGTCGTAGGAGCCGGTGACGTCGCGGATCACCCCGCCGCCGAACGCCGCCACCGCCGAGCCGAGCTGGTGCGAGGCGAACACCCAGCCGAAGACGACGGGCGCGCGGGCGCCGAAGTGCTCGCGGCACAGCGCCAGCGTGGGCGGCACCGTGGCCACCCAGTCCAGGCCGTAGAAGACGATGAACGCGATCATGCTGACGTGCAATTCCGGCCCGAAGAGGGTCGGTAGCGCGAACAGCGAGAGTCCGCGCAGGCCGTAGTAGGCCAGCAGGAGCACCCGCGGGTCGACGCGGTCGGTGAGCCAGCCGGAGAAGATCGTGCCGGCGATGTCGAAGAGGCCGACCACCGCGAGCAGGCCCGCCGCCGTCGTCACCGGCATGCCGTGGTCGTGCGCAGCCGGGATGAAGTGCGGTTGCACCAGCCCGTTGGTCGACATCCCGCAGATGAAGAAGCCGGCCGCCAGCAGCCAGAACGGCCGCGACCTCGCGGCGAGTACCAGCCCCTGGACCGCCGCGCGGGCGGCACCCGTGCGCACCGGGTCGACGTCGTCGGCCGCCGTTCCTCCGTACGGGGTGACGCCGACGTCGCGGGGCCGGTCGCGCAGCAGCCAGGCGACCAGCGGGAGGACGGCGAGCGCGGCGGCCGTCGTCCCCAGGGAGGCCGCCCGCCAGCCCCACTCGGAGTCGATCCAGGCCACCAGCGGGAGGAAGACCAGCTGCCCGGCCGCGCCGCCGGCGGTGAGGATTCCCGAGACGAGCCCGCGGCGGGCGACGAACCAGCGGCCGGTCACCGTGGCCACCAGCGACAGCGCCATGGAGCCGGAGCCCAGGCCGACGAGGACCCCCCACAGCAGGATCAGCTGCCAGCTCGCGGTCATGAAGACGGTCAGCCCGCTGCCGAGGGCGACCACGACGAGCGCGGCCATCACCACACGCCGGATGCCGAAGCGCTCCATGAGGGCGGCCGCGAACGGCGCGGTCAGCCCGTACAGCGCCATGTTGATCGCGACCGCGGCCGAGATCGTGGACACCGACCAGCCGAACTCCGCGCGCAGCGGGTCGATCAGCACGCCCGGGACCGCGCGGAATGCAGCGGCACCGACCAGCGCCAGGAACGTCACGGCGGCGACCCACCATGCGGGGTGGATGCGATGCGTGCGGTGCGTCGGCCGGGGGGCGGTCACGGTCACGCCGGACAGCATGACCGGTCCGGGCCGCGGTCCGTGCGAACCATCCGGCCGGAATGGACCGGAATCTCGCCAGATCCCCGCCCTCGGACGGCAGTTATGGCCATTTCTGCCAGAGCCGGTGGTCACCCGATGTGACCGGAGACTCCCCCGAGGTGGGACCGGACGCGGCGCATCTCTGGTTGAGTACTACGTACCGGCGCCGCCCTCGCTCATCCGGAGCGGCAGGAATCGACGTCGGGCTGAGGCTGCGCCACCTTGGTGCGCCCGGCTGACCGACGTCTCGCCGACGATGCGAGCCCGCCCTGCCCCTGTGCAGACGCGCCGGCGCTCGCGCTCGCCGAGGTGGTCGTGCGGCCACTCGAGCGTCGAAGGACTCCATTGACCTCCATCAGCAACTCCCCCGCCTCCTCCGAGAGCGGCACGCGTCGCCGTCGCGGCGGACGTGGTCGCGGCACCCGCCCGGCCGGCGAGCAGCAGGGCCAGAACCAGAACCGCCCGGCGGCTGCCCCCGCGCCGGCTCCCGCAGTCGTCCCCGTCGGCGCGGACGCCACCGTCCTGCCGACCGACACCACCTTCGAGGCCCTCGGGGTCCCGGCACCGCTCGTCGAGGTGCTCACCGGCAGCGGCATCACCGCACCGTTCCCGATCCAGGTCGCGACGCTGCCCGACAGCCTGAGCGGCCGCGACGTGCTCGGCCGCGGTCGCACCGGCTCCGGCAAGACCCTCGCCTTCAGCCTCCCGCTGGTCGCCCGCCTCGCCGCGTCGGACAGCCGCCGGCAGCCCAAGCGCCCCCGCTCTCTGATCCTGGTGCCGACCCGCGAACTGGCCAACCAGGTCGCCGCCGTCGTCGACCCGATGGCCCGCGCGCTCGGCATGAAGACGACCACGATCTTCGGCGGCGTCGGCCAGAACCCGCAGGTGCAGGCCCTCGCCGGCGGCATCGACGTGCTCATCGCCTGCCCGGGCCGGCTCGAGGACCTCATCGGCCAGGGGCACTGCGACCTCGGCGCCGTCGAGATCACGATCCTGGACGAGGCCGACCACATGGCCGACCTGGGCTTCCTGCCCGGCGTCAAGCGCCTGATGGACCGCACGCCCAAGGTCGGCCAGCGGCTGCTCTTCTCGGCCACGTTGGACAACGGCGTCGACGTCCTCGTCAAGCGCTACCTGTCCAACCCGATCACGCACTCCGTCGACCCGGCCGTGGCGCCGGTCAGCACGATGACCCACCACGTGCTGCAGGTGCAGAACGCCGACAAGGCCGACGTCGTGCGCCAGCTCGCCTCCGGCCTCGGCCGCAGCGTGCTGTTCACTCGGACCAAGCACCAGGCCAAGAAGCTCGCCAAGCAGCTCACGGCCCAGGGCATCCCGGCGGTCGACCTGCACGGCAACCTCAGCCAGAACGCCCGCGAGCGGAACCTCGAGGCGTTCACCACCGGAGCCAGCCGGGTGCTGTGCGCGACCGACATCGCCGCGCGCGGGATCCACGTCGACGACGTCGCGCTCGTGGTCCACGTCGAGCCGCCGGCCGAGCACAAGGCCTACCTGCACCGCTCGGGCCGCACGGCCCGCGCCGGTGCCGAAGGTGCGGTCGTCACCGTGTCCACTCCCGACCAGGCCGGCGAGGTTCGCACGCTGGCCCGTCAGGCCGGCATCACGCCGAAGGTCAGCGTCGTCCGCCCCGGTGCGCCCGAGATCGAGGCGCTCACCGGCCCGGCCGCCCCCTATGTCGAGCCCGCGCCCATCGTGGAGCAGCCGCAGGGCAACGGCGGCGGACGTCGCCGCAGTGGTGGTGGTTCGGGCCGCGGCAGCGCGTCGGCGAACGCGTCGTCCTCGGGCGGTCGCGGTGGCGCGGCGAAGTCAGGCGGCTCCGGGCGTACCTCCGGCCCGGCGCGCACCCGGGCCGAGCTCGCCGCCCGCGCGGGGTCGTCGTCGGCGGCCTCCTTCAGCGCCCGCTCGCGCCGGGGTCGCTGACCCGCCCGGCCCCTCCTCCCTCACCGTCGCGGGTCCTCCCTCGCCGTCGACGGTGAGGGAGAACCCCCGACGATCAGGAGACCTGATCACGGAGCCACACCCGGGCAGCGGCTCCCCCGGCGGGGACTCCGGTCCGTGGATGAAGCCGGAAGACGGTCGGCGAACGAAGACCGATGAGCGGGAACCCCCGCCATCGACCTCCAGGGAGCCCCCGTGAACGTTCCGAACCGTTCCATCCGTCCCGGCCTCCGGCGCCGGCTGCCGGCCGTCCTCCTCGCCGTCGCACTCGGTTCGCTGACCGCGTGCGGGAGCAGCGACAGCCCGGACACCGAGGCCGCGACCGCCCCGACCACGCAGGCCCAGCCGAGCGAGGCCGCGCCGGCGGCCTCCTCCGCACCGGCGGCCGAGGGTGACGTGCAGACCCTCACCGCCGTCGAGAAGGACTTCAGCATCTCCCTGGACGAGGAGACGCTGTCCGCCGGCGAGTACGAGATCGAGGTCCGCAACGAGGGCGGCGCCTCCCACGACCTCGTGATCGAGCAGGACGGCGAGGACATCGCCCGCACCGCGGTGATCGCCCCCGGCGCTTCGGAGACCCTCACCGTGACCCTCGAGCCCGGTGAGTACGTCTTCTACTGCTCGATCGCCAACCACCGGGGAATGGGCATGGAGCTTCCCGTGACGGTCAGCTGATGGCCGCCGCCACGCTCGTCCCCCGGTCCGGGACAGCGACCACCGTGCTGCGCATCGTGGGCGCCGCGCTCCTGATCGGCATCGCGGTCATCCACGGCTACCTCTGGCAGGCGGGTTACCGCGGCATCGACGTGATCGGGCCGGCGTTCCTGCTCGACACGGTGCTCGGGATCCTGGGCGCGCTGGCCGTCCTGCTGGCGCCGCGCCGGCTGCTGCCCTGGGCCGCCGCGGCCGGCGCGGCGCTCGCCCTGGGCACCCTGGGCGCGCTCGTGCTGTCCACCACCGTCGGGCTCTTCGGCTTCGTGGAGTCCGTGCAGGCTCAGCTGTGGTGGGAGTCGTTCTGGGTCGAGGTGGCGGCCACCGTCGTCCTCACCGCCCTCGCCGTCCTGGCGTGGCGCGGACGGCGGCACTGACCGCCCCACCCCTCCTCCCTCACCGCATGGGGTCCTCCCTCACCGTCGACGGTGAGGGAGGTCCCCCGACGATCAGGGAACCTGATCACGATGGGGAGCGGCGGATCAATTCCCGCTGGCGAAGGCGGCGTCGAATGCCGCGGACGGCGGGTCGAACGCCAGCCGCCGTACGAACTCCAGCGCCTCGGGGGCCCCGACGAGGCGGTCCATGCCGGCGTCCTCCCACTCGACCGAGATGGGGCCGTCGTAGCCGATGGTGTTGAGCATCCGGAAGCAGGCTTCCCACGGGACGTCGCCGTGGCCGGTGGAGACGAAGTCCCAGCCTCGCCGGGGGTCCGCCCACGGCAGGTGCGAGCCCATCCGGCCGTTTCGGCCGTTGCCGACCTGCTTCTTCGCATCCTTGCAGTCGACGTGGTAGATGCGGTCCTTGAAGTCCCAGAGGAACCCGACCGGGTCGAGGTCCTGCCAGACGAAGTGCGACGGGTCCCAGTTCAGCCCGAACGCCTCGCGGTGCCCGATCGCCTCCAGGGTGCGGACCGTCGTCCAGTAGTCGTAGGCGATCTCCGACGGGTGCACCTCGTGGGCGAACCGCACGCCGACCTCGTCGAAGACGTCGAGGATCGGGTTCCACCGCGCGGCGAAGTCGGCGTAGCCGTCCTCGATCATCGACTCGGGCACCGGCGGGAACATCGCCACGGTCTTCCAGATCTTCGACCCCGTGAAGCCGACGACGACGTCGACGCCCAGCTTCCGCGCCGCCCGGGCGGTCAGCTTCATCTCCTCGGCCGCCCGCTGCCGCACGCCCTCGGGGTCACCGTCACCCCAGACTCGCGGGTGCACCATGCCCCGGTGCCGCTCGTCGATCGGGTCGTCGCAGACTGCCTGGCCGTTGAGGTGGTTGGAGATCGCGAAGACCTGCAGGTCGTGCCGCTTCAGGATCTCGAGGCGCTCCTGCACGTAGGAGTCATCGTTCGCGGCGCGCTCGACGTCGAGGTGGTCGCCCCAGCAGGCGATCTCCAGGCCGTCGTAGCCCCAACCGGAGGCCAGCCGGCACATCTCCTCGAACGGCAGGTCGGCCCACTGGCCGGTGAACAGCGTGACGGGACGCGGCATCTGTGCTCCTCAGATCTCGGTAAAGGCGGAGTTGGCGGCGGCACTGCGTTCGACGGCGTCGAGCACCCGCTGGACCTGCAGCCCGTCGGCGAACGACGGCGCCGGGTCCGTGCCCTCGCCGATCGCGGTCACCAGGTCCACGACCTGGTGGGTGAAGCCGTGCTCGTAGCCCAGCCCGTGCCCGGCCGGCCACCACGCGGCGACGTAGGGGTGCTCGGGCTCGGTGACGACGATCCGGCGGAAACCCGCCTCCCGGGCCGGCTCCGAGCCGTCGAAGAACTGCAGGACGTTCATGTCCTCGAAGTCGAACGACAAGCTGCCGGCCGAACCGTTGACCTCGATGCGGATGGCGTTCTTGCGGCCCAGGGCGAACCGGGTCGCCTCGAAGGTGCCCAGCGCACCGCCGGTGAACCGGCCGAGGAAGACCGCCGCGTCGTCGACGGACACCGTGCCGGTCCCCTCGCCACCCACGCCGGACAGCGAGCCGGCTGACGCCGGCAGCGGCCGCTCGGTCACGAAGGTCTCCAGCATCGCGCTCACCCCGGTCAGGGACTGGCCGGTGATGTACTGGGTGAGGTCGACGATGTGCGCGCCGATGTCACCGAGCGCGCCCGACCCGGCCTTCTCCTTCTCCAGCCGCCACGACATCGGCGCGGCCGGGTCGGCGATCCAGTCCTGCAGGTACTGGGCCCGCACGTGCCGGATCTCGCCCAGCCGCCCCTCGGCCACCAGCTGCCGGGCCAGACCGATGGCGGGGACGCGCCGGTAGGTGAAGCCGACCATCGAGCGGACGCCCCGAGCGGCCGCCTTGGCCGCGGCCTCCGCCATCGCCTCGGCCTCCGCGACGCTGTTGGCCAGGGGCTTCTCGCACAGCACGTGCTTGCCGGCCTCCAGGGCCGCGATGGCGATCTCGGCGTGCGTGTTCCCGGGTGTGCAGACGTCGACCAGGTCGACGTCGTCGCGCTCCAGCAGGCGGCGCCAGTCGGTCTCGGTCTCCCGCCAGCCGAGCCTGTCGGCGGCCGCGGTGAGCCGCGTGCGGTCCCGGCCGGCCAGCACGGCCAGGTCCGGCCGCAGCGGGAGGTCGAAGAAGTGGGGGGCGGTACGCCAGGCCTGCGAGTGCGCCGCGCCCATGAAGGCGTAGCCGATCAGCCCGATGCCGAGGGTGGGGGTCATGCGGCTCTCCCAGCGGGGTGGAGCAGCAGGGGAACGGCGCGCGTTCCCCTGCTGCTCCGTCGACGGATCAGGACTCGAACGCGCGGTCGATGTAGTCCTCGACGTTCTCGGCCGTGATGACCGGGGCGTTGAGCACGATCTCCCGCGGCACCTCGGGCGAGACCAGGTCCGACAGCGACTTGTCCTGCGCGATCAGCCGCGCGAGCGCGATGCCGTCGGCGGCCTGGGTGTGCGGGTAGATGACCGTCGCCTGCAGCACGGAGTCGCCGGACTGGATCGCCCGCATCGCGTTCGCCGACCCGGCGCCCCCGACCATGATGAACTCGTCGCGGCCGGCGTTCTCGATGGCGGCCAGCACACCGACGCCCTGGTCGTCGTCGTGGTTCCACAGGGCGTCGAGCTGCGGTGCGGCCTGGAGCAGGTTGGCCGCGGCCTCCTCACCGCCCTCGACCGTGAAGTCCGCCGCCACCCGGTTGTCGACGTCGAGCCCGCAGTCGGCGAGCGCGTCGGCGAAGCCCTGGCTGCGGTCCTGGGTCAGCGGCAGCGAGTCGATGCCGGCAATTTCGGCGACGACGGCGTCGGGGTTGTCGCCCACCTGCTGGCAGATGTAGGTGCCGGCGGAGACGCCCATGCCGTAGTTGTCGCCCAGGATGGTGGCACGGGCGGCGAACGGGCTGTTGAACTCGCGGTCGACGTTGATGACCGGGATGCCGGCCTCCATCGCCTGCAGGGCGACCGGCGTCATCGCCGCGCCGTCGAAGGGCAGCAGCACGATCGCATCGACACCCTCGTTGATGAAGGTCTCCACCTGGCTGATCTGCGTGCTGACGTCGTTGGTGCCCTCGGCGACGATCAGGTCCACGTCCTCGTAGTTCTCGGCCTCGGCCCGGGCGGCCTCGGTGATCCCCGCCATCCAGCCGTGATCGGCGGCCGGGGCGGAGAAGCCGATCCGGACGGTCTCGCCGGTCTCGTCGTTGGAGCTGGCCACGGTGTCGCCGCCACCGTCGGAGCCGGAGCTCTCCGGCTCGTTGCTGGTGCAGCCGGCGACGAGCGCGCCGGCGCCGGCCAGGGCGACCGCGGTGGACATCAGGCGGCGGTAGGGGCGCTGCCTCGCTGCAGACATGTATCTCTCCTCGGTGTCCAACTTCCCGGCGGGTCGCCGGCAGGTTCTAGGTGGGTGGGGATCAGGGAGTGGGGATCAGGGCGTGGGGCCTGCGCCCGGCCGGTCGCCGGCCGGCGCGCCGGGCACGCTCGAGCCGCCGGACACGGAGCCGGCCGGGGTTCCTGCGGCGACCGGCCCGCCGGACGACGACTCGCCGGACCCGGATCCGGAACGGGACAACCAGCCGAAGCCACCGCGCCCCTCGGCCAGCCGCATCTGCAGCAGGACGGCGAGCACGATGATCACGCCCTGCGCGACGGCCTGGACGGAGCTGGACAGGTTGTTGAGCACGAAGACGTTCTCGAGCGTGATGAAGATCAGCACGCCCAGGACGGTGCCGACGATCGTGCCGCGGCCACCGACGAGCAGGGTGCCCCCGATGACGACCGCGGCGATCGCCTCGAGCTCCATCAGCGTGCCGTGGGTCGAGCTGCCGGTCGTCGTCCGCGCCATCAGCATCACCGCCGCGATGCCGCAGGTGACGCCGGACAGGACGTAGAGCTTGAGGGTGTGCCACTGCACGCGGATGCCGGCCAGCCGCGCGGCCTCGGCGTTGCCACCGACGGCGAAGGTGTGCCGGCCGAACGTGGTGCGGTTGAGGAGGATCCAGCCCCCGACCGACACCAGCGCCCAGATGATCACCAGGGTGGGGATGCCGAATGGGTCGCCCGTGAAGAAGTCCAGGAAGCCCCGGTCCTGCACGATCTGAGTGCGGCGGTTGGCGATGATCTCGGCCAGGCCGCGGGCGGAGACGAGCATGGCGAGGGTGGCGATGAAGGCCACCAGCCGGCCGTACGCGATCACGATCCCGTTGACCAGCCCCGCACCGGCGCCCACCGCGATCGCCGTGAACACCATGACGATCCAGTGGAAGTCCTCGGCCATCGCCTGGGTGGCCAGGGTGGTGGCCCACACCGACGACAGTGCGACGAGCGCGCCGACCGACAGGTCGATGCCGCCACCGATGATCACGAACGTCATGCCGATGCTGACGACGCCGACGACGGCGGCCAGCCGCAGGATCGTGAGGACGTTGTCGATGTCGACGAAACGTTCCGGCGCGGTGACCGCGCCGACGACGCACAGGAGGCCCAGAGCCACCACGAGGCCGAGCAGGCGCCCGGCCGGCCCGGCCATGAAGCCGGGTCCCTGGCCGTTCCCGTCGGGCGCGCGGTCCTTCGCCGGCGCGGGTGCGTCCGCTCCCCCGGTCGTCGCGGTGCTGCCGGTCATGCCACGTCCCCTTCGTGCGGTGCTGCGGTGGCCTGTTGCCGGCCGTCCCGCTGGCGCGATCCGACCGTTCCCTCCATGACCAGGTCGAGCACGGCGTGCTCGTCGAGCGCGTCGGCCGGTTCCTCGGCGACGACGGATCCGTCCGAGATCACCAGCACCCGGTCGGCGAGACCCAGCACCTCCGGGATCTCGCTGGAGACGACGACGACGGCGACCCCCCGGTCGGCCAGGTCGCGGATCAGCGCGTAGATCTCCGAGCGCGCCCCGACGTCCACACCGCGGGTCGGCTCGTCGAGGAGCAGCACGCGGCAGTCGCGCAGCAGCCAGCGGGCGAGGACGACCTTCTGCTGGTTGCCACCCGACAGCGTCCGGACCTCGCGGGTCACGTCGGCCGGGCGGACGTCGAGTGCGCGCACCTGCTCGCGCGCGGCGTCCTTCTCGGAGCCGCCGGTCAGGAAACCGCCGCGGGCGAACCGGGCCAGGCTGGCGATGCTGATGTTGCGGTAGACGGCGTCGCCCAGCAGCAGCGCCTGGCTCTTGCGCTCCTCGGGCGCCAGGCCCACCCCGGCCGACACCGCGGCCGCGACGCTGCCCGGGCGCAGCCGCCGTCCGGCCACGGTGACGGTGCCGGTGGTGGCCTTGCGCGCGCCGTAGACGGTCTCGAGGATCTCCGACCGGCCCGATCCGACGAGGCCGGCGAGACCGACCACCTCGCCCGGGGCCACGTCGAAGGAGACGCCCCGGAACGTGCCGCGCAGACCCAGGTCCCGCACGGAGAGCAGCGGTTCCGCGGCAGCGACGGCCCGGCGATCCGGAAAGACGTACTCGATGTCGCGGCCGGTCATCAGCTCGATCACCTGCCGGGTCGAGGTGTCACGGGCCGGCAGCCCGGTGGCCACGGTGCGCCCGTCCTTGAGCACGGTGATCCGGTCGCCGACCTGGCGGATCTCCTCCAGCCGGTGAGAGATGTAGACGACCGCGACGCCGTCGCCGGTCAGGTCCCGGATGACCTCGAACAGGTGCTGGACCTCTTCGTTGTCGAGCACCGCCGAGGGCTCGTCCATGATGATCAACTTCGCGTCCTGGGACAGCGCGCGGGCGATGCTGACCATCTGCTGCGCCGCCGCGGGCAGCGAGCCGACCTCGGCGGTGGGCCGGATCTCCGGGTGGCCCAGGCGGGCGAGCAGCTCGCCGGCGGCCTCGTTCGCCGGTGCCGGTCGCGCGATGCCGAACCGCGAGCGCTCGCGGCCCAGGAAGATGTTGTCGGCCACGGTGAGACCGGCGACCAGGTCGAGCTCCTGGTAGATGGTGGCGATGCCCAGCGACATCGCGACCTGCGGGTTCCTGAACTGCACCGGCTCGCCGCGCCAGGTGATCATGCCGGCGTCGGGCTGGTGCGCCCCGGCCAGCACCTTGATCAGCGTCGACTTGCCGGCGCCGTTCTGTCCGAGGAGGCAGTGCACCTCGCCGGCGCGCACGTCCAGGTCGACGCCGGCGAGTGCCCGGACCCCGGGAAAGTTCTTGACGATGCCGTGCATCTCCAGCAACGGCGCAGCAGCGCCTGCAGTGACCGACGCACTCGGCATACCGCACTCCTCGGAGACTTTTGCCCACCACTGATCATTAGTCTGCTGAGGCGAGAACATATGTCCGGTGTCACACGCCGGTCAAGGTCCGCCAGCAGGGTTACCGAACTGAGACAGGCCATCGGATGTGCGCGGTCGCGCCGATGGGCACCGGAGGGGTCCGCGCAGGCGGGACGCAGCGGCTCAGCGCGGCCAGGGACGGCACGTGGCCGCAGTGCGGTCCGGAGGACCGCAGAGTTATCGCGCGAGGGTCTCCACGACGGAGTCCTCGTCGAGGAACTCCTCGATGGCCATCAGGGCCGCACCCACCCGGCCGGACAGGTCGGGGGCGTCGCTGACGGTGATCTCCAGCGCCCGGGCGGCCAGCGGCATGGAGCGGCCGTAGACCGCCTCGCGGATGCCGGCCAGCAGCGGGGCGCCGGCCTGGGCGACGCCACCGGTCATCACGATGCGGTGCGGGTTGAAGAAGTTCACCAGGGCGGCCAGCACGGTGCCGATCGTCCGGCCGGCGTTGCGGACCAGCTCCAGCGCGGACCCGTCCCCCTGTGCGGCCAGCTCGACCACCTCCCGCGTCGTGCTGACGGGCAGGCCCGCGGCGATCGCGTCGCGCAGCAGCGCCCCTCCGCCGGCTATCGCCTCGAGGCAGTTCTCGTTGCCGCACCGGCAGAGCACCGTGCGCCCGTCGGCGGGCTGGACGTAGATGTGCCCGATGTCGCCGGCACTGCCCTGTGCCCCGCGGTACACCCGCCCGTCGACGATCACCCCGCAGCCGATACCGGTCCCGACCTTGACCACGAGGACGTCCTGGACCGAACCGGCGATACCCATCTCGCCCAGCGCCATGACGTTCACGTCGTTGTCGACGTAGACCGGGCAGTCGTAGCGACCGAACGCACTGGGGATCGGGTAGTCGTGCCAGCCCGGCATGATCGGCGGGTGGGACGGCCGCCCGGTCGAGAACTCCACCGGCCCGGGCAGCCCGACACCGACCGCGCACACGTCGGCCGGGGCGAGTCCGGCCTCGGCGAGCACCAGCTGGGCCAGGCGGTCCACCTCGGCCAGGACCACGCCCGGCCCGTCGGCGATGTCGATCGGATGGCCGACCGTGGCGAGGATCCGGGCCGAGAGGTCGGTGACCGCGACGTCGACGCTCGTCACGCCCAGGTCCACGGCGAGCGCACAGCCGGCCTCGCTGTTGAAGCGCAGCAACGTGGGCGGCCGGCCGCCGGTGCTCCAGCCGCGCCCCCCCTCCTCCAGGAGCTTGGCCGCGATGAGCTGGTCCACGCGCGCGCTCACCGTGTTCCGGGACGCACCGGTCAGGGCGACGAGCTCGGCGCGGCTGCGCGCACGGCCGGTCCGCACGTGCCGCAGCAGCGCGCCGGCCGAGGCAGAGGTGGACGCCACGGCGTCATAGTGGCACGCGGCAGGCGCCACACCGGTCCGTCGCAGGGGTCGGTCACCTCGACGAGGTGGGCGGGGAGCCGACGGTTGACGGACGGACCGGTGGGCACTGTCCGGGCGACCGGCCACCTGGTCGCGCCCCGAACACACTGCGAGGTACTGCCATGGGTCTGCCCATCACACTGTCCGAGATCGCCCCCCGGATCTCCGCCGGCGCATTCATCCTCAACAGCGGGCTCGGCAAGCGCGGCGCGGACGAGGAAGCCGCGGCCGGCATGCACGGCTTCGCCGCCGGCACCTATCCGTTCCTCAAGTCCATCCCGCCGCAGCAGTTCGTGCAGGGGCTGGCGACGGCGGAGATCGTGCTGGGCGCCGCGCTGCTGACGCCCTTCGTGCCGACCTTCGTCGCAGGGGCCGCGCTGACCGCCTTCTCCGGCGGCCTCCTCGGGCTCTACCTGAAGACCCCGGGCATGCGGAAGCCGGGCAGCCTGGCCCCGACCGACCAGGGCCTGTCCATCGCCAAGGACAGCTGGCTGGTCGGCATCGGCATCGGCCTCATGACCCGTGGGCTGATCGAGCGCAGGCCGCGGGTCACGGTCAAGAAGGCCAACAAGCTGGCGAAGAAGCAGGCGAAGCAGGCCGCCCGCGAGGTGCGCCGCAGCGCGAGGTGACAGCGGGTCAGTCCGCCGGAAAGTGCACGGTGGTCACCAGCCGGCGGCGGCGGGTTCCGTCCGGCCGGTGCGCGACGCGCGCCTGCCGGACGGCGGCGAGGTCGGCCACCATCGCGTCGAACTCCTCGTCGGTGACCCAGACGGCCGCCTGCCGGTAACCGACCCGGTCGCCAGCGAGGTCGGGCGCTCCCCCGTCGGCCGCCGCACGGGTGGCGTAGCGGTCGGAGTCGGCCACCGGCGCCGCGGCGAAGGTCGTGAACGCCCGCCGGTGGTCCTCGGCCGTCATTGCTTCGCGACGTGGAACTGGCTCACGACCCGCGGGAGGACCTCCGCCGGGTCGCCGTCCCCGTCCCGGCCGTCACCGGCGACGAGGACCTGCAGGTCGACCCGGCGGATCTGGCGGTCGTCGCGGCGACCGTCCCGGGCCACGCGACCACCGTCGCGCTGCCCGACGTGACCCACACCCTGCGGCGCCAGCCCGGGTCCGCCTCGTCGAGCGCCTACAGGAAGGAACGTCGCGAACCGGTGAACCCTGAGGCGCTCGCCACCGTGGTCAGGTGGTGTCGGGAGGTCACCGGACTCGGCTGACGGCCGGGGGCGAAAGGCTTCCCCCAGGTACTGCAATCTTGCAGTATCTGCACCGAGCGCGGCCGGCAGCGACCACGCCCAGAGGAGGCCCCGTTGTCCCGACGGAACCACCCCGCTCCCCGGTCCGCGCGGGCGGTCCGCGGCGTCCTGGTGGCGGGTCTCGCGCTCGTGGCGCTGACCGCCTGCGGGGAGGACGAGCCCGACGGCGTCGGCGAGGAGCCGGCCGCCGGCTCGACGAGCGCCGCGGCCACCGCCTCAGCGAGCGCTGCGACCAGCGTCCCGGCCTCGGCCAGTACAGCGGCGGAGCCCGCCCCGGCCGAGTCCGAGTCCGAGTCGGTCACCGTGACCGCTGTCGACTTCGAGCTCCAGGTCGACGAGGACAGCTTCTCCGCCGGCAGCTACGAGGTCACGCTGGTCAACGAGGGTGGCTCCACCCACGATCTCGTGATCGAGCGCGACGGCGAGGTGGTCGCCGCCGCGGACGGCATCGATCCCGGCCAGTCCACCACCGTCACGGTGACCCTGGAACCGGGCGAGTACGTCTTCTACTGCTCCATCGCCGATCACCGTGCGATGGGCATGGAGACCGAGATCGGGATCACCTGATGACCACCATCTCGGTCGGCCGGCGGGCCGGCGCGCTCACGTGGCTGCTGCGGATCGCCGGCGCGGTGCTGCTCGCCGCGATGAGCTGGATCCATCTCGACCTGTGGCAGGACGGCTACCGGACGATCGACGTCATCGGCCCGGCGTTCCTGCTCAACGCCGTCGCCGGCTTCGGCCTGGCCGCTCTGCTCCTGGTCACGCCCGGCCCGCTGGTGGGCTGGGTGGCGGCCCTGGGTGCTCTGACCGCCGCCGGGACGCTGGCCGGCCTGCTGCTGTCCACCACGGTCGGCCTCTTCGGCTTCACCGAGTCGACCGCCGCCGCGCTGTGGTGGGAGTCGTTCTGGGTGGAGACCGCCGCCGTCGTCGTCCTCGCCGTCCTCGCCGTGCTCGCGCGCCGACGGCGCACCTGACCGGAGCAGGAGGGCCGTGACCCCGCCCGCCCACCCCGGTCAGGACACTCAGCGGACGCCGAGCAGGTGCTCCATCGCCAGCTGGTCGAGCCGCTCGAACTGCAGGCCCCGCTCCCCCAGCGCCTGCGGGTCGAACGTCTCGGCGCGCAGGTCCTCCAGCGACTCCCCCGCACCCAGGGTCGGGACGGCGAGCTCGGCGACCCGGGCTGCCTCGAGCGCCTCGGCGACCTCCGGGTCGGCCCGGAAGGCCTGCGCCTTCTCCCTGAGGATCAGGTAGTTGCGCATACAGGCCCGCGCGGTGTCCCAGACGCCGTCGATGTCCTCGGTCCGCGGCGGCTTGTAGTCGAAGTGCAGGTAGCCGTCGTAGGCCGTGCCCGTGCCGGAGCCCAGGAGCGTGTCGACGGTCCAGAAGGCGCCGCGCAGGTTGCCCGCGCCGAAGCGCAGGTCCTGGTCGAAGCGGGGGCCGTGCTGGCCGTTGAGGTCGACGTGGAAGAGCTTGCCGTGCCACAGCGCCTGCGCGATGCCCTGGGCGAAGTTCAGCCCGGCCATCTCCTCGTGCCCGACCTCGGGGTTGAGGCCGACGCGGTCAGGCTCCTCGAGGGAGTTGATGAAGGCGAGCGCATGCCCGATCGTGGGCAGCAGGATGTCACCGCGCGGCTCGTTCGGTTTGGGTTCCAGGGCGAACCGGATGCCGTAGCCCTTGTCGCGGACGTAGCCGCAGAGGATGTCCAGGCCCTCCTTGTAACGGTCCAGCGCGGCAGCGACGTCCTTGCTCCCGCCGGACTCCGCACCCTCCCGGCCGCCCCACAGCACGTAGGTCGCAGCACCCAGCTCCGCGGCGAGGTCGATGTTGCGCAGCACCTTGGCGATCGCGTAGCGGCGGACGGCGCGGTCGTTGGCGGTGAAGCCGCCGTCCTTGAACACCGGCGCGCCGAAGAGGTTCGTCGTCGCCATCTCCACGCCCATGCCGGTCTCGGCGAGGGCCTTCCTGAACCGCTCGAGGGTCGCGTCGCGGGTCGCGTCGTCGGGCACCAGGTCGTCGTCGTGGAAGGTGACGGCCGCAGCGCCCAGCTCGGCGAGCCGGTGCACGGCCTCGACCGGGTCCAGCGCCGGGCGCACCGGTCCGCCGAAGACGTCGACGCCCTGCCAGCCCACCGTCCAGAGGCCGAAGCTGAACTTGTCGTCCGTGGTCGGGGTGTAGTCGGTCATGCGGTGGATCTCCGTCCGGATGGGTCGATGGGCAGTGCGGGATCAGGAGCCGACGGCCGGGCTCGCGCCGTCGTCGCCGGTCGCGGGGACGAGGGTGGGGTCGTCGAAGACCGACTCCAGGGCGACGTGGGCGCCCCCGCGGACGGCAGCGGTGAAACCCAGCGTGGAGAGGACGATGCGCGCCCCCGCGAGGTCGGGACCGAACACCCGTTGCCGGAGCTCGGCGGCCATCGGCTCGGTGAGGAAACGGCCGAGGACGGCGAAGTAGCCGCCCAGGAGCACGACCTGCGGATTGAACACGTTGATCAGGACGGCGGCGCCGGTGCCCAGCGCCGTGCCGACCTGGGTCAGGGCGGCCAGCGTGCGCTCGTCGCCGGCATCGGCCCGCGCGGCCAGCTCGGCGAGCCGGGTCTCGAGATCGCGGCCGTGGTCGTGCACCGGGTCGTCGGGGTCGGCTGCGGCCCGCAGCAGCGCGGTCAGGCCGACGACGGTCTCCCAGCAGCCGCGCCGGCCGCAGCCGCAGACCAGCTCGGGGTCGCCGAGTGACGTGTGGCCGACCTCGCCGGAGAGTCCGCCGGCGCCGCGCAGCAACCGCCCGTCGACGATCAGTCCTCCGCCGACGCCGACCTCACCGGTCAGGTAGACGAGGTCGGGCGTGCGCGCCTCCGGGCCCATCGCCCACTCCGCGATGGCGGAGAGGTTCGCGTCGTTCTCCACGCGGACCGGGCAGTCGAGGTCGACGCGGGCGCGGAGCCCATCGAGCACGGCCACGTCGCGCCAGCCGAGGTTCGGGGCATAGGTGGCGACGCCGTCGACGCTCCGGACCAGCCCAGGAACGGCGACGGTGAGCCCCACGGGAACCGCGCCGCGGGCCTCCGCCGCGGCCATCGCCTCACGGACGAGGCGGGCCACCTCGTCCAGCGTGCGCTCGGCACCGAGCTCGGGGACGTCGAGCGCCACCCGGTGCTCGACGAGCACGGTTCCCTGCAGGTCGAGGACGAGGATCGCGACGTAGTCGACGTTGAGCTCCACGCCGACGCCGCAGACGCCCCGGCCGTCCAGGTGCACGATCAGCCCCGGACGCCCCACCGAGCCGGCGCGGTCGACGTCGCCGGCGCTGATCAGCCGGCGGTCGGCGAGCTCGGCCACCAGGCTGGACACGGTGGCCTTGTTGAGCCCGGTGTCCTGGGCGATGCGGGCGCGTGACCGCGGGCCGGCGTCCCGGAGGTGCCGCAGGACGAGCCCCAGGTTGCTGCGCCGGACGGACGCCTGGTCGGCGGGCGCCTCCCGGCGGGTCGTGCTGCCGTACAGCCGACGCTCCTCGAACACGAGCCCGCCACCCCTCCGAGCACCTCGTCGACCTATTTGTCGGTCGCATCAACAAATTAGTGACGGGCAGGTGCTGCGGTCAAGGCCGCAGGTCACCGTCGTCCGATCGGGACGGGTACCAGGTCGGCAGCATTAAGTTGCCTGACCCGCCGAAATGCTGCGGTCGTGGTTACAGTCCCGGCCGTGACCACCGTCCCCGGCGGGCCCCGATGACCGCGGCCCGCCCACTCGTGGCCGGCGTCGACACGTCCACCCAGGCCTGCAAGGTGGTGATCCGCGACGCCGCGACAGGCCAACTCGTGCGCTCCGGCCGCGCGGCCCACCCGGAGGGCACCGCGGTGGCCCCGGGCGCATGGGAGGACGCCTTCACCGCCGCGGCGGAGGCCGCCGGCGGGCTGGACGACGTGGCAGCCCTGTCGGTGGGTGGCCAGCAGCACGGCATGGTCTGCCTCGACGAGCACGGGGCCGTCGTCCGCGACGCCCTGCTGTGGAACGACGTCCGCTCGGCCGGCGCGGCGGCCGACCTGATCACCGAGCTCGGCGGCGGGGACGAGGCCACCGGCCGCCGGGCCTGGGCCGACGCCGTGGGGGTGGTGCCCGTGGCGTCGTTCACCGCGACCAAGCTCCGCTGGTTGGCCGACGCCGAACCGGAGAACGCCGACCGCACCGCCGCCGTCTGCCTCCCGCACGACTGGCTCACCTGGCGGCTCTCGGCCCACCGCGGTCCGGACACCCTGGTCACCGACCGCGGCGACGCGAGCGGCACCGCCTACTGGTCGGCCCGCACCGGCGACTACCGGTTCGACCTCCTGGAACTGGCCATGCGCGGCCGCCGTCCCGCCGTCCCCCGGGTCGCCGGACCGGCCGAGCAGGTGGGCGTCCTCGCCGGTACGTCGGCGGTGCTCGGGCCGGGCACCGGCGACAACGCCGCCGCCGCCCTCGGCCTGGCGGCCCGCCCCGGCGACGTCATCGTCTCGATCGGCACCTCCGGCGTGGTCTCGGCGGTCACGACCACCGCCGTAGCGGACGCCACGGGGACCGTCGCCGGCTTCGCCGACGCCACCGGCAACCATCTGCCCCTGGTCGCGACGATGAACGCCGCGCGGGTGCTCGACGCGGCCGCCGCCATGCTGGGGGTCGACCACGCGACGCTCTCGGACCTCGCGCTCTCGGCCCCGTCCGGCGCCGACGGCCTGGTGCTGGTGCCCTACCTCGAGGGCGAGCGGACGCCGAACCTCCCGCACGCGACGGGCGCCGTCCACGGCCTGACCCTCCGGACCGCCACCCCCGCGCACGTCGCGCGGGCCGCGGTGGAGGGCCTGCTGTGCGGGCTCGCCGACGGGATCGAGGCGGTCGTGGCGCGGGGTGTCGCCGTCGAGCGCGTGCTGCTGATCGGCGGCGCCGCGCGCTCCCCCGCCGTCCAGCAGCTGGCGCCCGGCATCTTCGGCCGCCCCGTCCTCGTCCCGCCGCCCGGCGAGTACGTCGCCGACGGCGCGGCCCGACAGGCGGCGTGGGCGCTGTCCGGCGCCGCGGAACCCTCCGAGTGGGCCCAGCCGGGAATGCGGCAGTTCGAGGCCGCTCCGGCGACCGGCGTGCGCGAGCGGTACGCGGAGGTGCGCGGCCGCACCGACGGCCAGTAGCGGCCCCGTCCGGAGGCTCGCCGCGAGCTTGCGAGCGGTGAGAGGGACGGGGTTCTTGGTCTCACCACAGAAGGGCGGCCACCTCGTCGGGACGGGACATCGGCGTCAGGTGCGCCGCGCCGGGCAGCTCGGTCAGCCGCCCCCGAGGGGCGGCCGCGGCGAGCCGGGCCGCCCAGTCGTGCGGGCAGAGCCGGTCCCGCGTCCCGCGGACCACCGTGACCGGGACGACGATGTCGCGCAGCCGCCGGTCGGTGTCGTCGGGAGCGGCGGCCCGCCACAGCGCGGCCATCGCCCGGGGCCCGGTGCGCCACCACTGGGCCAGCACCAGCGGCATCTGCCACCACGGCTCGGCCAGCGCCGTCCGCAGCCACTGCCGGGCCAGCCCCCACGCGGACCGCAGCCGCGGATCGGTGGTGGGGCCGAGCAGCACCACGGCCGCCACCCGGGCGTCCCGGGCGGCGGCCACCGCGACCACCTGACAGCTCTGCGAGTGCCCCACCAGCACGACGGGCCCCTCCCCCAGCCTGTCCAGCAGCCGGTCGGCCAGCTCGTCCAGTGACGGCACCGGTCCCGCCAGACCCATGCCGGGCAGAGTCACGACCGTCGCGGGAACGCGCGCCCGGAGCCGGCGCGAGGAGCGTTCGTCCAGGCCGAGGCCGGGTACGAGGACGCACTGGACAGGGATCTGCCCGGAGGTCCGATCGGAGGACGCGGCCATCTGCAGGGGTCTACCCGTACGGCACACGAGCCGCGAGCCGACGGCGGACCGGGCAGAGTGTGGCCCGGATCGCACCGGACTGCCCCGGGCCGCGCCCGGGGCACCGGCCCCGAAGTGGGAGGATGAATCATCATGACGACTTCACCAGCGCGTGCACCCGCTCCCGGCGACCCCCGCGGGGGCCGTCCGCGTGTCGTCATCATCGGGTCCGGCTTCGGCGGCCTTTTCGCCGCGCGCCGGCTGCGCAACGCCGACGTGGACATCACGCTGATCGGCAAGACCAGCCACCACCTGTTCCAGCCGCTGCTCTACCAGGTCGCGACCGGGATCCTGTCCGAGGGCGAGATCGCCCCCTCCACCCGCGAGGTCCTGCGCCGCCAGGAGAACGCCCGCGTCGTCCTCGGTGAGGTCGTCGACATCGACCTCGCCGCCCGCACCGTCACCTCCACGGTGCTGGGCCGCACCACCGTGCACCCCTACGACGAGCTGATCGTCGCCGCGGGCGCCGGGCAGTCCTACTTCGGCAACGACCGGTTCGCCGAGTTCGCCCCCGGCATGAAGAGCATCGACGACGCCCTCGAGCTGCGCGGCCGGATCTTCGGGGCCTTCGAGCTCGCCGAGCTGGCCGAGGACCAGGCCGAGATCGACCGGCTCCTGACGTTCGTCGTCGTAGGCGCCGGTCCCACCGGCGTGGAGATGGCCGGGCAGATCGCCGAGCTGGCCCACCGCACCCTGCGCCGCGACTTCCGCCGCATCGACCCGACCACCGCCCGCGTCGTCCTGCTGGACGCCGCCCCCGCGGTGCTGCCCTCCTTCGGCGAGAAGCTCGGCGACCGCGCCCGCCGGCAGCTCAACCTCACCGGCGTGGAGGTGCAGCTGGGGGCGATGGTGACCGACGTCGACGCCAACGGCCTGGAGATCAAGGACGCCGACGGGCAGGTCCGCCGGATCAACGCCGCCACCAAGATCTGGGCCGCCGGCGTGCAGGCCAGCCCGCTGGGCCGGCTCCTCGGGGAGCAGTCCGGCGCCGAGGTCGACCGCGCCGGCCGCGTCTCGGTGCAGCCGGACCTGACGCTGCCCGGACATCCCGAGGTGCACGTCGTCGGCGACATGATGGCGCTGGACAAGCTCCCCGGCGTCGCCCAGGTCGCCATCCAGGGAGCGCGCTACTCGGCCGACCAGATCACGCGCCGGCTGGCCGGCAAGCCCGCGAAGCCGCCGTTCGAGTACCACGACAAGGGCTCGATGGCGACGATCTCCCGGTTCCACGCCGTCGTCGACCTCGGGAAGCTGAAGTTCGAGGGCTTCATCGCCTGGCTCGCCTGGCTGGCTCTCCACCTCTTCTACATCGTCGGCTTCAAGAGCCGGGTCACGACGGTCCTGCACTGGCTGGTCAGCTTCCTGGGCCGGGGCCGCTCGCAGCGGGTGGCCACCCAGCAGCAGGTCTACGGTCGGCTGGCGCTCGAGCACCTCGGCCCGGGCTGGGAGGCCAGCAAGACCGGCGGCCCCAAGAACGCGCCCCCGGAGGACGAGGACATGACCGGGCGCGAATCCGCCTGATCCGGCCGAGAGGTCAGGAAACCGCTCAGACCGCGTGGGCCGGCGCCGGCACGTGCTCGTCGGCCCGCTCGAGGTGCAACGGCTGCAGGGGCGCGGTGTCCTCGAGGTAGAGGAACGCGTCGTAGCGCTCTCCGAGCACCGTCGGCACGTAGTTGCCCCATTTCTCCCGCTCCGGGCGGTAGACGACACCGATCGCCCGGTGGTCCAGCCGCCGGGCCAGCCAGTCCGGCCGGTCCTGCCGGGGGACGACGAACAGTGCGTCCTCCCCCACCGCCTCGTGCAGCAGCGCCTCCAGGCTCCCCGGCCGGGCCGGGGGAACGGGCATCCGCGCCATCTGCGCACCCCAGCTCTCCCCGGCGATCACGCCACCCCGGTAGCCGCCGAGGCCGACCAGGACGACGTCGTCCGCGCCGTGCCGCTCACGCAGCAGCTGACCGACGTTGGTCATCCCCGCATCGGCCATGTCGGTGGCGCGGGCGTCGCCGATGTGGGTGTTGTGCTCCCAGACGACGGCCTTGGGCGGGCGGGTCCCGTCGTCGCTGTGAGCCAGCAGGCGGTCCAGCGTGTCGGCCATGTGCACGTCCCGGACGTTCCACGACTCGGCCGACCCGCGGATCATCGCGCGGTAGTAGCGCTCCGCGTCGACGACGACCGCGGCGTTCTGCTCCGCGGCGAACCGGGCCTCGGGATCATGGGCGGGTGGGGAGCCATCCGCCTCCTGCAGGCCGCGTTCCTCGCAGAGGGACCGCAGCAGGTCGACGGCCGCCTGCTCGCAGGAGGTGGGCGCGAGGCGGCTGGCGAACGCGTACTCGGCACCGTCCTCACCGAAGGGTTCGAAGCAGGCCAGCGCCTGGACGGCGGTGTCGACGTGCTCCGGCTCGTGCTGGCGCAGCCACTCGACCAGGCCGTGCATCGACTCCCAGAGGCTGTAGACGTCGATGCCGTAGAACCCGACCCGCTGCTCCTCCGGACGGGCCGCGTTGACTCCGCGCAGCCACCGGCAGAAGTCCACGACGTCGTCGTTGGCCCACATCCACGTCGGCCACCGCGCGAAGGAGTCGAGGGCGTCGCGCGGGTCCTCGTCGGCGCCCGGCCGGAGCCGCACGCTGCGGTTGACGCGGTAGCAGTCGGGCCAGTCGCCCTCGACCGCCACGACGTGGAAGCCTCGCTCCTCGATCAGCCGCCGGGTGAGTGCCGCCCGCCAGGAGTAGTACTCGTGGGTGCCGTGACTCGCCTCGCCCACGGCGACGATCCGAGCGTCGCCGATCCGCTCGATCAGCGGGTCGAGGTCGGCCTCGCTCCGCAGCGGTCCGGCCAGCTCGCGCACCTCGTCATGGGTGCTCATGGGTTCCTCCTGCCCTCGTGTCAGCGGTTCTCCAGCGCGGTGCCCTCCCGGACGATCCGGGCGGCGACCTCCCGCCAGTCCCCGGTGCGCAGCCAGGTCCTCCGCTGCCGCGACGCCGACGTACCCCGCTCGAAGAGACGTTCCACCATGTCGACGACGACGGCCCACTCGTCGTGCCCGCTGAGGTCGTCCCGGAGCTCGGCCAGCAGCCGGCGGACGGCCACCCGCGCCGGGACGAGCTCGCAGCGCAGCGGGTCGAACAGCAGGTCCTCGAGGCCGTACCGGGCGGCCCGCCACCGCGCCGCCCGCAGCAGCTCGGCGCGCGGGCGGGGGCAGGGCTCCTCCCGCGCGGCCCGCCCGGCCAGCACCCGCACCAGCGACCGCACGAGCGCCGCGTGCAGCACGACGTCGTCGACCTCGGTGCACACGTCGGCCAGCCGGAACTCCAGCGTGGGCAGGTGGGAGGAGGGGCGCAGGTCCCAGTAGAGGTGCGAGGAGTCGGCGATCACCCCCGACGCCACGAGCCCGTCGACGACGTCGGTGAAGCGCTCCGCGCTGCCCAGGTACTCCGGTGGCCCGGTGTTCGGCCAGCGCGACCACCACATCGTCCGGTAGCTCTCGTGCCCGGTGTCGACGCCGTCGTGGAAGGGCGAGCTGCCGGTCATGGCCAGCAGCACCGGCAGGTAGGGACGCGCCCGGTCCATCACCGCGACCGCCGTCTCCAGGTCCGGCACGCCGACGTGCACGTGGCAGCCGACGATGTCCTGCTGCTGCGCCAGGCCGGCCCAGCGGGTGACCATCGCCTCGTACCGCGGCGCCGGGGTGATGTCCTGCTGCTGCCAGCTGTCGAACGGGTGGGTGGAGGACGCCAGGATCCGCACCCCGGCCCGCGCGGCGGCACCGGCCGCCTCGGCCCGGGTGGTGACCAGCTCGGCGCGCAGCTCCGCGAGGCCGCGGCAGATCCCGGTCGCCGACTCCAGCTGCGTCGTGGTGATCTCGGCGTGCAGGTGCGGACCCGACTCGCCGCGCAGCACGGCCGTGGCGAGCGCGGGGCTGCGGGTCAACCGGTAGGTCGCCGGGTCGACGAGGTGGAACTCCTCCTCGACGCCGAACGTGGCACCGGCGGGCGCCGGCGAATGGCTCATGGCTCGGCGAACCAGGCGAAGCCGTGCGCGGGCAGCAGCAGCCGGCCGTCCTGCACGCCGAGCGGACCATCGCTGCTGATCACCTCGCGGAAGGTGCCGAAGCCGGTCACCGTGTCCGCGTTCACCTGCGCCGCCGTCGCCCCGAAGTTCGCGACGGCGACGAACGCCCCGCCTCTGGGGTGTCGGCGCCGCCAGGCAAGCACCGGATCGGCGCCCACGTCCAGGACCTCGGACTCGCCGCCACCGCGCAGCGCGACCAGCGACCGCCGGGCCGCTCCGAGCCGCTGGAACCACCCGAACACCCGCCCCTCGAGCGTGGCGGCGTCCGACCGCCGGGCGGCCGCCGCCCAATCCATCGGGGGGCGGTGCAGCCAGCGGTTGTCCGGCGCCCGCTCGGGGTCGGACAGGTACCCGGGATCGTTGCGCAGGGCCAGCTCGTCGCCCATGTAGAGCAGCGGGATGCCGCCGAACCCGTAGGCCACCGAGTACAGGAGGACCAGTCGCCGGATGCCGGTCTCCAGAGCGGCCGCGTCGGCCCGCGCCAGGGCGTCCTCGATGCCGCACAACGACGCTGCCGACCCCGAGATCCGCGCGTCACCGGTGGCCTCGTTCTCCTGGAAGAGCGCCCCGCGGGCGGATGAGCCCGGGAAGCGGCCGCTGAAGAAGTCGTTGAGGAAGCGCCGGTGGCCGAACCCGCTCGCACCAATGGCGGCGGCGTCCACGTCGCTGACCGCCCAGCCGATGTCGTCGTGGCCCCGTACGTAGGTCACCCAGGAGGCGCTCGGCGGGATCGGCCTCATCCGGCGCAGGGCGTGCCTGGCCAGCCGGGCGTCGCCGGTGGCCAGGCTGCTCCAGAGCAGCACCATCAGCTGGTTGTGGTAGGCCAGCTCGCACTCGGGCCGGTACCGGTCGTGGCCGCCGAGATAGGGCACGAGGTCCTCCGGCGAGACGATCGCCTCGGCCTTGAAGATCACCCCGGGAGCGGCCAGCCGGGTCAGGGAGTGCAGCAGCTGCAGCAGGGTATGCCCCTCGGGCTGGTTCTGGCAGGTGGTGCCCAGCCGCTTCCACATGAACGGGACGGCGTCCATGCGGAAGACGTCGACGCCGCGGTTGGCCAGCCAGGTGATCTCGCCGAGCATCGCCAGCGTCACCGCGGGATTGGTGTAGTCGAGGTCCCACTGGTAGGGCCAGAACGTCGTCCACACCCAGCCGCCGGCACCACCACAGGCCTCCGGGACCCAGGTGAAGGACCCGGGGGCACGGTCGGGGAAGACCTCCGGGATGGTCGCGTCGTAGGCGTCGGGCATCCGGCGGTCGGGGAAGGCCGTGTAGAAGCCGGCGTAGGCGGGGTCGCCGGCCAGCCAGCCCTGCGCCCACGCGTGCTCCCGCGCGGTGTGGTTGAGCACCAGGTCGATGCACAGGCTCATGTCCCGCCCGTGCAGGGCCCGCGCGGCGGCCTCGAGGTCGGCCATCGTGCCCAGTCGCGGGTCCACCGCGCGGTAGTCGGCGACGGCGTACCCGCCGTCGTTCTCCCCGGGCCGGGGTCGCAGCAGCGGCATGAGGTGCAGGTAGGTGACGCCGAGCTCGCCGAGGTAGTCCAGCTTTCCGGGGACGGCGTCCAGCGTGCCGCAGAACCGGTCGACGTAGCAGACGTAGCCCTGCACCCGGGCCCGCTGGAACCAGGCCGGGTCGATCTCCCGCCGCCGGTCGAGCCGGCGCAGGTCGGCGGGACGGTCGGCCGCCGCGGCGAGTGCGGTCCGCAGCGCGCGGGCGAAGAACTCGTCGACGTCGGCGTCCGCGCCGTACAGGACCGCCAGTGGCTCGTGGATGTCGACGAGCGCCACGTCCACGCGGGTGAGGAAGGCGTCGGCACCGTCGGGACCGAGGGCGGCGACCGCCTCGTCGGCCAGCACCGGCCGGAGGGACTGCCAGGCCGCCTCGGCCGTCCGGCGCCGACCGGCGTCGGAGACGATCACCGCAGACCTCCCGACGTCATCGGCCCAGTATCGAGGCGCCGTCCCACAGCCGCTGCCCACGACCGTGCACCGCCGCGGCGCGGTGGTGACGTGGTTCCGGTGCCGGCGGAGACGGCGGGAGGCCGACCCGCGCCATCCCATGGGGCAATCCCGCACGGGACCGGTCGTTTCCCGTGCAGGATGACCACCATGCTCGTCGATCGGCGCACGCCGGCCCTGCTGCTGGCGGTGCTGTACGCCATCTGCGGGGCGCTGTGCGTGGCGACGGCGATCTGGCCTCTGCACCCCGACACGCCTACCGCCCTGCTCTGGTCGCTCGGCCTGGTCGGCGGAGGCGGCGGTGCCGCGATCTGGCTGCTGCGCCGGCGGCTGAGCGGCCGCGCCATGCACGTCGCGGTGGCTCTGGCCAGCGTGCTCGTCTCCCTCCTCGCCTGGCAGTCGGCGACGCGGGTCGGCATCGTCGGACTCGGTCCCGCCCTGATCGCCATCGGCCTGTACGCCGCCCATTTCTTCGACCTGACGGCCGCCCGGCTGCACGCCGCCCTGCTCGTGGTGCTGAGCACGGCGGGGGCCATCGCCGCGGTGCCGGACGAGTTCGCCGTCGCCTGGACGGCGATCATGGTCTCGATCATCGCGTTCACCGAGGTGCAGGGCCGCCTCGCCCGCACGCTGCGCACGGCCGCGACCACCGATCCGCTCACCGGGGTGGCCAACCGGCGCGCGTGGGAGGCCGAGGCCGCCCGGTATCTCGCGCACGCGGCGCGCACCGGTGAGCCGCTGAGCTTCGCGCTCCTCGACCTCGACGACTTCAAGGAGGTCAACGACCGGGAGGGGCACGGCGCCGGCGACGCCCTCCTCCAGGAGCTGGCGGCCGGATGGTCGGCCCGGCTGCGCCAGACCGACCTGCTGGGCCGCTACGGCGGCGACGAGTTCGTCCTCTGCCTGCCCGCCACCGACGGCGAGGGCGCCCGGCAGGTGCTGCAGCAGCTGGACGCCACCCACCCGTTCGCCTGGACGGTCGGGACCGCGACCGCACAGCGCGGTGACACGTTGAGCGCCGTGCTCGGCCGCGCCGACGCCGACCTGTACCTGCACAAGCGCAGCCGCCGGACCGCCGGCTGACGGTCAGGGACGCCGCCAGTCGCCCTCCGTCAGATGGGAGCCGGCCATGGGGCCCATCCGGAGCATGCCGCCGTCCACGGCCCAGGACGCTCCGGTGACGTAGCCGGCCGCGGGCGAGGCCAGGAAGGCGACTGCGGCCGCCACCTCGTGGGCGTTCCCCGGACGGCCGAGCGGGATCCCGGGGCGGTCGTGGCCGGGAGATGTCGGGTCCTCGTCCTCCTGGCCGGTCATCGCCGTCGCGATCTCGCCGGGCGCCACGGCGTTCACGGTGATGCCGTGCTCGGCGAGCTCGAGCGCCGCCACCTGGGTGAGGAGCCCCAATCCGCCCTTCGCGGCGCAGTAGGCGGCGGCGCCCACGCGGGGCTGGTGCTCGTGGACGCTGGTGATGTTCACGATCCGCCCGCCGCGCCCGCCCGCCACCATCCGCCGAGCGGCTCGCTGCAGGCAGACGAAGGCGCCGTCCAGGTCGGTGGCCAGCACCTCGCGCCAGGTGCCGAGGTCGAGGTCCAGCAGCGGGGTCGTGTGGCCGGTGCCGGCGTCGTTGACCAGGACGTCGACGCCGCCGAGGGCATCGGCCAGGTCGTCGACGACGTCGGCCGCCTCGGGCAGCCGGGTCAGGTCGAGGTGGCGCACCTCCGCCCGCCGGCCCAGCGCCCGCACCTCCTCGGCGGTCGCCTCCCCCGCTGCCTCGTCGCGGAACCAGGTGATGCCGACGTCGCAACCCTGCTCGGCGAGCGCGACGGCGACCGCACGCCCGATGCCCGACTCCGACCCGGTGATGATGGCGATGCGCGGCTCCATGCCTGGACGCTAGGCAGAGCGGGCCTCCGCCGCAGCCCGGGAGAACCGCCCGCCCCACTCCGCCAGGAGCTGGCGCAGCTCCGGTGGGGTCACCACGGTGAACTCCGCGCCCACCATCCCGAGGGCCAGGGCCGGCCAGCTCAGGTCGTCGGGCTCCATCCGGACGCGGCAGGCGTCCTCGCCCACCTCCTCCACCGTCGCCCACTGACCGATCCGCCGGCGGACGCCGTCCGCCGGCGCCTCGACGAGCACCTGCACGTCATGGGTCGGGATGCGCGAACCGATGCCGGCGCGGACGAACTCGGCCGGATCGTCGACCGGCAGCCGGCGGGGAGCGAAGCGTGCCCCGGTGCTGCTGGGTGCACCGACGCGGTCGAGCCGGAAGCTGCGCCAGTCCCCGCGGGAGACGTCGTAGGCGACCAGGTACCAGCGCCGGCCGAGCGCGACGAGGCGGAAGGGCTCGACGAGCCGCTCCGTGCGCTCGCCGTTCGCGGCGGTGTAACCGAACTCCAGCCGCTCGGTGTCGCGGCACGCCTGCGCGACGGTGGTGAGCGCGTGCGGGTCGACGTCCGCCTCGCTGCGCCAGCCGGCTGACACGGTCACCACCCGCAGCGCGTCCGCGCGACGGCGCAGCCGGACCGGAAGCACCTGCACGACCTTGGTGAGGGCGCGCACCGACGCCTCCGCCATGCCCGCGACCGCGGTCTGCGCGGCCGCCTGCAGCCCGACGACGAGCGCGACCGCCTCGTCGTCGTCCAGGACGAGCGGCGGCAGGGAGGCGCCCGGCGCCAGCCGGTAGCCGCCGTCGACGCCGGGCTGCGCCTCGACCGGATAGCCGAGGTCGCGCAGCCGTCCGACGTCCCGGCGCAGGGTGCGGACCGAGACCCCGAGCCGGCGGGCGAGCTCGGCGCCGGCCCAGTTGCGGCGGGTCTGCATGAGGGACAGGAGGCGCAGCGTGCGGTTCCCGGTGTCGGCCATGCCGCCAGATTCTCGTCGATCGGTGCCAAGAACTGGCGCCAAAGGTGCCTAGCGTGATGCGGAACCGATCGACGACGACGGAAGGCGACTCTCATGACCACCGCGACTCCCACCCTCACCGCCGAGCGGGCCGACCTGCTCGAGACCCTGGCGGCGCACCGCCACTTCCTGCGGTACACCGTCCGAGGGCTGACCGACGACCAGGCACGGCGACGGCCGACCGCCAGCGAGCTGACCCTCGGCGGGTTGCTCAAGCACGTCGCGCACCAGGAGGCGGGCTGGGTGCGGTTCGTCCTCGAGGGTCCGGAGGCGATCGCCACACCCACCGATGACGCCGGCTTCCAGAACTGGGCCGACGAGTTCGTCCTGCTGCCCGGGGAGACGCTCGAGGGCGTCCTCGCCGAGTACGCGGAGATCGCGGAGCGCACCGACGAGCTCGTGAGGATGATTCCCGACCTCGACGCCTCCCACCCGCTGCCCGAGGCCCCGTGGTTCCAGCCGGGTGCGGTCCGCTCGGCCCGGCGGGTCTTCCTGCACGTCGTCGCCGAGACCGCCCAGCACGCCGGGCACGCCGACATCCTGCGCGAATCGCTCGACGGCCAGAAGACGATGGGCTGACCCGACCTGTGCTCTATCGCGATGAAGGACAGGTCAGGGTTCGCGGACGGCGGCGACCACCTGCTCCAGGTCGCCCTCCGAACCGGCCGGGCAAGGGGCCGGTTCAGCCGGGTCCGGCCTCCGACAGCTTGGTGACCCGCGCGATGGCGTGATCACGGGCCTCGGCCGCCTCGGCCGCCTCACGCTCGGCCGCCACCAGGCGCCGTTCCTCGCGCTTGAGCGCCGTGGCCGCCTCGGCGGCCTCACGCTCGGCCTCGGCCAGCTGATCGGCGAGCTCCTCCACGCGGGCCTGCAGCTCCTCGCGTCGGGCGGTCAGCTCCTCCGTGGCGCGCCGGTGTTCCTCGAGCGCGGACTCGGCCTCCTCGGCGGCGGCGGCCGCGGCATCGGCCGTTTCCTGCGCCGCCGCCAGCTCCCGCTGCCGCTTCGCTTCCGCGGCCCGCCGCCGCTCCTCCTGCTCGCGCGCCCGGCGGTCGGCGGCCGACTCGCCGGCCGGCTTCTTCGTCGCCGCGGGCGCCTTCGCCGGCTTCGCGGTGGGTTCGGGACGCGCTGGGTGGACCAGCCGGAGGTCCGGTTTCGCGACCGTCGTCCCCATGCCGCTGTAGTTCATCGGGGAGGTCAGTCGTCCGGTCAGCAGCGCCCGGCCGGCCTCCGGATCGGACATCGCCGCACGCAGGGTCTCCTCGATCTGGGTGGCCACCGAGGTGCTGACCGGGTGCCCCTCCCCGTTGGCCAGGGAGCGTGCCTGCCGGGTGAGGGCGGTGAGCAGCTGCCGGCGCTGGACGTCGAGAGCCCGCAACTGCTCGCCCGCAAGGTTCTCCTGCGCCTCGCGGAGCAGGTCACCCAGTTCGACCAGGCCCTCGGTCTCGGCGCGCTGTTCCCGCACCAGCAGGTTGCACGCCCATGCGGCGGCCGACGGCTTGGGCAGCGCGCCGATCTCCTTGGCCAGGGCCTTGTCGCCGTCTGCCTTGGCCTCGTCCTGGCGGGCCTTCCGGAGTTCGATGAACTCCTCCGGCGGCACCGCGTAGAGCTCGTCGGCCACCTCGTCCAGGTCCACGGGTTGAAACGATGCCAGAGGGCCACACAGTGCGCGCCGATGCGCAGTTCCGTTGCCCGGAACTGCGCATCAGCGCCCTTCGTCGGCGATCAGCAGCAGGAGGCAGCCAGACGGGCGTCGGAGTCGGAGCCCTCCGGCTTGCAGCAGGTGCCGTCGCCGGCGACGGCCGAGAGTTCGGCCTCGGTGCGGCCCTCGAGGTCGGGGCGGGCGTCGCCGGTGACGGTGTAGACCTCCCACGGTTCCCCGCCGGGGCCGGTCACCCAGACCTTGTCCTGAACGGCGTAGCAGCAGGTGGTGTTGTCCTCCACCCGCGTCGCCAGCCCCGCCTCGGCGAGCCGGGTCGTGGCGGCGGTGACCTCGTCCTGCGACGGCACCTCGACGCCGAGGTGGTCCATGCGGGTCGCCTCGCCGGGCTCGCCCTCGAGGAGCACGAGCTTCAGCGGTGGCTCGGCGACGGCGAAGTTGGCGTAGCCGGGACGGCGCTTGGCGGGGACGGCGTCGAAGAGCCGCGAGTAGAAGTCGACGGCGGCGTCGAGGTCGGCGACCCGGAGCGCGAGCTGGACACGGGACATGGGGGTCCACCCTTCCGTTCACATGCATCGACGAGCGTCGATGTCTGAACGGATGGGACCACCAGATATCGATGCTTGTCAATACGACGGGTGTCGCTATGATCGGTGACGATGTCTGCCACGGAGGAACCACGATGAGCGAGCCCGGACTGGCCTGCTGTACCCCACTGACCGGCACTCCGATGTCCGCCGAGCAGGCCGAGCAGGTCGCGCCCCTGCTCAAGGCGCTCGCCGACCCGGTCCGCCTGCGGCTGGTCAGCCTGATCGCGGCGAGCGCCGGCGGTGAGGCCTGCGTCTGCGACCTCAACGACGCCTTCGACCTCACCCAGGCCACCATCAGCCACCACCTGAAGGTGCTGCACTCCGCAGGACTGCTCGACCGGGACAAGCGCGGAGTGTGGGTCTACTACGCGGTGCGGCCGGCCGCCCTCGCCGCGGTGGCCACCCTCTTCGACACGAGCGGCCGCACCGCGCTGACCCTCAGCCCGGCATGAGCGACACCGTCGGCGAGTACGCCCGCCCCGGCGTCCCGGCCGAGGCGCCGGTCCTGCAGAAGCTCTCCACGCTCGACCGGTTCCTGCCGGTCTGGATCGTGGCTGCGATGGCGCTCGGCCTCGGCCTGGGCCGGTGGGTCCCGGGTCTGGACGACGCGCTGTCCGCGGTCGAGGTCGGCAACGTCAGCCTGCCGATCGCGATCGGGCTGCTGCTGATGATGTACCCGGTGCTGGCCAAGGTCCGGTACTCCGAGCTCGACCGGGTGACCGGAGACCGGACGTTGCTCGGCGCCTCGCTGGTGCTCAACTGGGTGCTGGGCCCGGCGCTCATGTTCGCGCTCGCCTGGCTCCTGCTCCCCGACCTCCCCGAGTACCGGACCGGCCTGATCATCGTCGGCCTGGCCCGCTGCATCGCGATGGTGCTGATCTGGAACGACCTGTCCTGCGGTGACCGCGAGGCGGCCGCCGTCCTCGTCGCGATCAACTCGGTCTTCCAGATCGTGGCCTTCGCCGCCCTCGGCTGGTTCTACCTGCAGGTCCTCCCCGGCTGGCTGGGCCTGTCGACGACGTCGGCGGAGTTCAGCGTCTGGGCCATCGTGGTGAGCGTCCTCGTCTTCCTCGGCATCCCCCTGGTCGCCGGCTTCCTGACCCGCACGCTGGGCGAGCGCCGCAAGGGCCGCGCCTGGTACGAGGAGAGCTTGCTGCCGCGGATCGGCCCGGTCGCGCTCTACGGGCTGCTGTTCACGATCGTCATGCTCTTCGCGCTGCAGGGCGAGGCGATCACCTCCCAGCCCTGGGACGTCGCCCGTATCGCCCTGCCGCTGCTGGCCTACTTCGTCCTCATGTTCGGCGGCTCGTTCCTGCTCGGCATGCGGCTTCACCTGGGGTACGCCAAGACCGCGACGCTCGCGTTCACGGCCGCCGGCAACAACTTCGAGCTGGCCATCGCCGTCGCCATCGGCACCTTCGGCGTCACCAGCGGGCAGGCGCTCGCCGGCGTCGTCGGGCCCTTGATCGAGGTCCCCGTCCTGGTCGGCCTGGTCTACGTGTCCCTGTGGGCCGCCCGCCGCTGGTTCCCCGGCGATCCCACCGTCCCCGCGACCGTCAGGAGCATCCCGTGAGCACGCCCAGCGTGCTGTTCGTCTGCGTCCACAATGCCGGCCGCTCCCAGATGGCCGCCGGCTGGCTCCGGCACCTCGCCGGCGACAGCGTCGAGGTCCGCTCGGCCGGCTCCGCGCCCGGCGACCAGGTCAACCCGGCCGCGGTCGACGCGATGGCCGAGGTCGGCATCGACATCTCCGGCCAGCGGCCCACGGTGCTCACCACCGACGCGGTGGAGGCCTCCGACGTCGTCATCACCATGGGCTGCGGGGACGCCTGCCCGATCTTCCCGGGCAAGCGCTACCTCGACTGGGACCTCGAGGACCCCGCCGGCCAGGGCGTCGAGGCGGTGCGGCCCATCCGCGACGAGATCGAGCGCCGCATCCGTGGCCTGCTCAGCGAACTACAGGTCCCGGTCCGCTGACGGTTACACGTCCGCTGCAGTGTCCCGTTCCAGGAGGAAGAAGAACGGCTCCGGCAGACCGCGCATGTCCATCGCGCCGATGACGACGTCGGGGCCGACCCTGCGGAACACGTCGATGATCGGCAGCGCGTCGTAGACCATCGCCGCTGTGCTCACGCCCCGGTGCTCGATCGTCCGCAGCCGCGCCCTGTGCCGGTGGGTGTGGAGCAACGGGCGGATCCGGCCGAACGCCGTCCGGACCGGCCACGACCGCGCCAGGCCGGCGTGGTCACGCAGCAACGGCAGCGGGATCCAGACCGGGTCGACCGCCCGCGGCCGTCCCCCTGGGCCCCGGAGGAGCAACGGATGGACCGCCTCCGCGCCCAGGACCTCCTTGCCGTACCAGCCGTAGGCCTCGAGCAGCCCGTCCAGTCGCGAGCCGGTCGGCAGGCCGCTCCCCCGCCATCGGCCGAGCATGTCCGCCGCCGGCACCGGAGGCAGCCCGTCGAAGAAGGCCAGGGCCTCCTCCGGAGCGACCCCGGACCGGTGCCTCTCGAGCCAGTCCGCCGCCGCCTCGTCGCTCAGCTGCGGGAGGGTGGTCACGCCACCGGACGCTCGAAGGTGACCAGCACACCCTCGACGCCGCCCGGGCCGATCCGGCCCTTCACCTCGACCGCGGTGATCGCCTTGAGCTGCCAGCCTCCGCGGGCGTGCTCGTTGAGCACCTTCTCCAGCTTGTCGCCGGACATCTTGCCGCCGATCATCCCCTCGCGGATCTCCGCGACCTTGTACTCGTACCGGGCTGCCATCGCTGCGCTCCGTCCGTCGTCGTCGGCCGTCGCGGCCCACCCTGCCAACGCCGGGGGCTCGCGTCGAGCGGAGCGTCACGGCCGAAGACCGGCGAGGTGCGCCGGGCGACCAGCCGGACCATCCCGGCCTGGATGTCGTCCTCCACCCGGTCGTACATCTCCTGCACGGAGGCCGTGTCGTGGGCTTGGCCGGACCGACGACAATCCCTCGTCTCTGACGAGACAACGGCCGAACGTGCCCCCGGGTCACGCGCGATCTGCGACAGGATGTCCGGTCAGGACGTCATGCGCTCGCCGGGCGCCGACGGACGGGGGCCCTCCGGCCGGTCGACGAGCCAGGTGCGGATCTGCTCGTAGACGCGGGGATGGTTGAGCAGGTCGAAGTGGTGCAGGCCCCCGAGCCGGTGCACGTGATCGGGCGGGAAGGTCAGCCGGTCGTCGTCCCCCGTGTCGCCGGTGGCGCTGCGCGGGGGCACGAGGAGGTCGCCGAGGAGGTCCGCGAGCCGGCCCGCGGGATTGCGGCTCAGGGTCGCCAGGACGACGAAGTGACGGGCGCCGTCATGCAGCGGCACGTGGGTGCGCGGCGCCGGGCCGATGGCGTCGAGATCCCGATCGGTCCAGTCGGCCTCGACCAGCGTGCCGTGGCGGAGGTCCTTGATGCCGACACTGCGCAGCGACAGCAGCCGGGCCAGCGGCTGGGTCTCCGGCAGCCGGGCGAGCCCTGCGGCGAGCCGGTGGACACCCCGTTCCAACGGGGCACCCAGGTGCGGTGACCCCAGGGTGACGGTGTCGCGCACGTGGTGGGTCCAGCCGTGCGCCTCCGCCGTCCCGCCGTGCGCCTGGTGCAGGGCGCTGCGGGCGACCAGCCCGCCCATGGAGTGGCCGATGAGGACGACGTCCTGGACCGGCACGGGCCAGGCGTCGACCAGCGCGGTCAGCAGGACGTCGAGGGAGCGTCCGTTGTCGGAGATGTGCAGCCCGGTGTTGTAGCGCAGGTAGACCGGGGTGAGACCGAGGTCCTCGCGCAGCCGCGTGCCGTAGGTAACCCCGGGCTCCCCGCGCCGCTCGGCCGAGTAGCACCACGAGATCTCGGTTTCGGTGAGCCCGTGCAGGAAGACCGCCAGCCGCCCGGTCGCCTCGGGGAAGGCGTCGCGGAGCGCCTCTGGCTCGGCCGGCACCGGGCGTCCGGCCACCCGGACGGTCATGTCCAGCGCGAGCGCGGGCGCCTCGCGCCGGACGAGATCCCCGTGGGCACCGTTGAGGATCGCGAGCGTCACCCGGCCGGCGCGGGCATCGTCGAGCTCTCGGCCGTCGGCCCGCAGCGCGGCGGCCTCCCCCGCGACACGTGCACCCGCGCCGAGGGCCACCCCGACCGAGGCGTAGGCCGCCTCGGCGATCGCGTCGTGGACGGCCCGGACCGGCGCCGCGGCCGGGCCGACCGCTCCGAACGCCCGTCCCGCGATGCCGCGGTGCACCTCGTGGATGCGCGTCGTGCTGCCACGCAGCGTCAGTCGCGCCAGCCGGGACACGTCCCTGATCTCGTCCGCCCGCACAGCCTTCCCCCTGGTTCACGTGCCGAGGGCCGAGGATCCCGCGCGTCCCGGTCATCAGCAACCGGGCCCCATGTTGGTCCGCCGGCATCGCGGGTAGGGGCGAACCATGGCAGCACTGGTCAGACCTCGGTCCGGGAAGGTCATCGCGGGCGTCTGCGCCGCGTTGGCCGACCGCTTCGGCCTCTCGCGCGGGCTCGTGCGCGTGGGCTTCGTGCTCTTCGGCCTCTTCGGCGTGGGCGAGATCGTCTACATCGCGCTCTGGCTGCTCGTCCCCAAGGCGCCCTGACCGATCCGCCTCAGGCGGTGCGGGGCGCCTGCCAGAGGTCGATGCCGGTGTCGACGGCGTGCTCGTCGATGGCCCGGAGCTCGTCGTCGTCGAACGCCAGGTTGTCCAACGCCGCCACGTTCTGCTCCAGCTGCCCGACGCTGCTGGCGCCGATCAGCACCGTCGTCATCCGGGGGTCGCGCAGCGCCCACGCCAGCGCCATCTGGGCGAGGCTCTGCCCACGCCCGTCGGCGATCCCGTCGAGCGTGCGGATGCGGCCGAGCGCCTCGTCGGTGAGCAGGTCGGTCGACAGCGACTTGCCCTGGCTCGCCCGGGAGCCCTCCGGGACGCCGTCCAGGTACTTCGCCGTGAGCATCCCCTGGGCCAGCGGCGAGAACGCGATGCAGCCCGCACCCACCTGCTCCAGGGTGTCCAGCAGGCCCTCGGTCTCGATCCAGCGGTTGAGCATCGAGTACGACGGCTGGTGGATCAGCAGCGGCGTCCCCAGGTCGGCGAGGATCGCCGCGGCCTTGGCGGTGTCCTGCGGCGAGTAGGACGAGATGCCGGCGTAGAGCGCCTTACCCGAGCGGACGGCGTTGTCCAGCGCCCCCATGGTCTCCTCCAGCGGCGTCGTCGGATCGGGCCGGTGGCTGTAGAAGATGTCGACGTAGTCCAGGCGCATCCGCCGCAGCGACTGGTCGAGGCTGGCCGTCAGGTACTTCCGCGAGCCGCCGCCCTGGCCGTAGGGGCCGGGCCACATGTCGTAGCCGGCCTTGGTGGAGATGACCAGCTCGTCGCGGTACGGCCCGAAGTCGTCGGCGAGGTGCCGGCCGAAGTTGGTCTCCGCCGAGCCGTAGGGAGGGCCGTAGTTGTTGGCCAGGTCGAAGTGCGTGATGCCGAGGTCGAACGCGCGGCGCAGGATGTCCCGCTGCCGGTCGAAGGGCATGTCGTCGCCGAAGTTGTGCCACAGGCCGAGGCTGATCGCGGACAGGTCCAGGCCGCTCTTCCCCGTCCGGCGGTAGGTCATCGTGTCGTAGCGGTCATGGGATGCGGAATAGGCCATGCCGGCATCGTTCCCCCTCCCGGGGACCGTGACGCGTCCGCCCCGTCACGGTGGCTCGACCTCGAACGGTGGGTCGTTCTGGAACTGGAACTGCAGTCGGACGTCCCCGTCCATGGGCACGACCAGGGTGGAGTGCTCGGCCGACCACTGGCCGCCCGGCACGAGGAACAGGCGGTCGCGCCCCTGGATCAGCAGCCGCAGGTTCCGGTAGCGGTAGCGGTACGTCTGTCCCTCCGACGGCGGGAGCACCTCCTCGGCGACGTTCCGCGCGGTCAGGTGCAGCGGTTCCGTGGTGTCGAGGATGACGCTCGGGAGCCTGTCGATAGTGAGCGCCAGTTCCTCCGCCGACCCACGCCCCGACCACTGCGCGAAGGTCGCCGTGGCCCAGAAGACGCTGACGCCCAGCACCAGGACGAGCGACATGGCCATGGGCCGCCGCCCCGCGCCCCGCGGGTCGAGCAGCCGATCGATTCGGCGTCCGTAGAGAACCAGTGCGGCACCCAGCGCCAACGTCAGCGGGGTGACCAGAGGGTAGTACGGCCAGTTCAGGAGGGATCCGTAGGCAAGGATCAGGGCGACCCCCGCCAGGAGAACGGCGTAGCCCGCGCCGACGACGGCACGCGCCAGCTGCCGGTCGCGCCGCAGCCGCCGGCGGGAACGGTCGCGCACCGCGGGAGCGGGGTCCTTGCCGTCGGCGAAAGCGGCCGCCACACGACGCCGGATGAGCTCGTTGAGTGCGGCGACGGCGACAGCCAGGAGCAGAAGAGCGAGCAACGGGGTGAGCAGCGGCCCGGGGCTGCGCATCACGTAGTCCTGGGTGCTCAGCCCGATCGTGTCGACATCGACGCCGAAGTACTCGTACTGCGCCCGGGACGAGGCGTACCCGAAGTAGAACAACAGCGCGCTGATCACACTCAGCGGGGCGACGACCGACGCCGCGGAGCTGGCCACGCGCTCCAGCCGCGCGAAGGTGGAGGGCTCGTCGGCCATGGCCGTCAGCCTGGCGGCGGGATGCTCTGCCCGGAGGGCGAGGACGACGAGGACGACGAGGACGACGAGGACGAGGAGGACGAGGACGAGGACGAGGACGAGGACGACGAGGACGAGGACGACGACGTGGACGAGGACGACGACGTGGACGTTTCCGTGGTGCTCTCGAGGAGACGGATGTTCAGCTGGATGGACTGCCCGTCCGCGTCGGCGACCGAAGCGAACTCGTCGCACAGCGCCTGTTCCCCAGGCGCACACTCCGCGGCCCCGGCGAGGGTGAGAACGACACGCTCGTCGATGACGTTCTCGTCGCCTTCGTCGGGTCGTCGCTCCCCTTGCCCCTGCACCGGGATGAAGCAGGTGTCCCCGGCGGAGTCCGGGTTCGCGACGAAGGCGAAATCGGAGTCCAGACACGGGATCTCGTCGTCCGAGCAGGCGGATCCACCCCGCGTGAGCAGAGGCGGATCGAACGAAGCGCCGGTCACCCTGAGCGTCACGCCTGGCGGAATGGGCTCATCGCCCAGGTAACTGATCGACACGCAGTCCTCGAAGTCGAGGAGGTCCCCCTCCCTACCGCTGCCCGCCGGGAGCCGCGGCACCCGGACGGAGACCTGGGTGTTCCGCGTCCGGCTGGACGTCGTCGTGGTCCCGGCCGTGGTGTCGGCCGTGGTGCCTGTCGTGGAGTCGGCCGTGGCGTCGGCCGTGGAGTCGGCCGTGGAGTCGGCCGTGGAGTCGGCCGTGGAGTCGGCCGTGGAGTCGGCCGTGGCGCCTGTCGCGGCCGGGTCCGGGGGACTCGCCCCCAGGAACCCGCAGCCGGTGAGCAGCATGGCAGCGAGCGCAGGCGCGGACATCCGCTTGCCCCACACCCTGGACATGGAGACCACCCGGCCCTCACCGTGAACCGCCGACGGTAGGGAGCCTGTGGAGAACTCTCTACGGGCTAAGGACCCTCACCCGTCCGCTTCGGGGACGGCGATGAGCCTGGGAACGGGCAACGCGGCCTAGGCTGGGTGGGTACTGACGCCGACCTGGGAGGCCTCGATGCTGCGCCTGCTCGGACTCCTGCTGGTGATCTGGCTGGCAATCACCGTGATCGGGGCCGTGGTGGAGGGGCTGTTCTGGCTCGCCGTCGTCGGGCTGGTCTTCTTCGTCGCCACCGCCGCGCTCGGCTGGAACCGGCGCGGCGATGACAAGGCCCTCCCGCGCGGCTGGTGACTTGGGCGGTGTCCGTGCCGCCGAGCGAGTACGGGAGCGCACATGGCACTGCGCAGCTCGGCCGTCGCGACCACCGACCGCTGGACCGATCCTGACGAGGGGATCCGGTATCCCGCCGGTGACGTGCACGCGTGCACGCGCGGACGGAACGAGACGGTCTGCGGGCTGTCCCTGAGCAGATCCCGGCTGGGCCGCTTCTCGCACGTGACCTGGGCGGGGCGTGCAGCCGGAGTCGGGGAGGGCAGGGCGTCCAGGAGGTCTGCCGCCGCTGCCGGGCGGGCATGGGAGCGCGCCGGTACGACCGGGGCTGGACCCGGATCAACCCCCGCCCCTGACCGGTCAGCCGCGTCCCAGCGCCGTCAACCGTTCGTGACGGGCGGCCCGGAGCAGCGGGACCAGACGCGGATCGGCGAGGTCGTCGGTCGAACGCACGGTCGTCTTCCGCATGCTCTGGCCGTCGCCCTCCAGCAGCCCGCCGTCGTCGAGGTGGGCGCCGTAGTTGCAGCCCAGGTTGACGTGCCGGGGATGGACGGCCAGATAGGCGTAGTGCTCCGACATCTTCTTCGGCCCGACGCCGTAGCCGACCGTCTTCTGGTGCGGCCACACGACGCGCACGACGTCGGGATCGGTGCGCCGGACCACCTCGTCCGCGCCCGTCACGAGTGCGGCCACCTCCGGGGAGCACTGCGCGAGCAGGGCGGCCCAGTCGTCGGTCTCGTCGGGCATCTCGTCGGCCCTGGCGCTCAGTCGCCGTCGGCGTCGGCGGACATGCCGTCGCCGTAGGGGTTCATGCCCGATGACCAGTCGGTCGCGGGCTGCGGCTCGGCCTGCACCTCGACCTGCTCGGCGACCGGCACCTGGGCGCTCGCGACGAGGTCGTCGACCGGGATCGACCAGCGCTGCTCCGTCATGCCGCGAGGGTCACGCAGGACCGATCCCTTGTCCAGCGCGCCGGTGCCTGTCGAGCACCGCCCGCGCCTGCTCGGGCCAGAGGAGGGCGAACACCCAGACGTCGGGTGGGGCCTGCCCGTGCACGAGCAGCACGGAGAGGCCGAGGTCGGCGACGGCGGCGAACCCCTCGGGGCGGCGGTGGAACCACAGCACGAAGGCATGCCCGTCGACGTCGGCCTCGGTCCGGCTCCAGGTGCGCTGATCCATCAGCCGTCTGGCGACCCTGTCGCCGGTGTCGCCGGCCTCGTCCACCAGCCGCCTGACCGCCTCCCCCGGCAGCCCCTGGGGAATGCGCTGGAGGAGCAGTTCGACGACGGCCGTGGCCGCCGCACGGTCGAGCAGCGGGTCGACGGTCCAGCCGCCGTCCACCCCCGGACGGCAGCCGCGGCGGGCCAGCGTGCGCACGGTCCACGGCCGCGGCCCGCCCCGGTGCCCCGCCGGCCCGACGCTGATGTCGTCCCAGTACTCGGGCCCGGCAGCGACGGCCCTGCTCTTCCCCGTCGACACGACCTCGACCGCGCCGGAGGAGACCCAGCGGGGCAGCACCACGGGCATGTCCAGGCCGCTGAGGGACGACGTCACGACGCCGGTCTTACCCGTCGGGCGCCGCGGCGTCCAGGACGGGCGGGTCCCTACGCTCGAGCCGTGCCCTCCCCCACCGACACCGTCCGATCCGCTGCCGGCTACCTGCGGTCGTGGATGGAGGCCCAGTCGATGCATCGCCGCCTGCCCGGTGTGCAGGTGGCCGTCCGATCCGCGGACGAGCTCGTGCTGTCCGCGGCGGTCGGCGTGGCGGACGCGGTCGCGGGCACGCCGCTGACCACCGAGCACCTGTTCCGCATCGCCTCGCACTCCAAGACGTTCACCGCGACCGCCGTCCTGCAGCTGGTCGAAGCCGGCCGGATGCGGCTGGACGACCCGATCGGCCGGTACGTGCCCGAGCTCGAGGCGGGTGGTTCGCCGATCGCGCGGGCGACGGTCCGCGAGCTGCTCGGGCACCAGTCCGGTGTCGTCCGCGACGGCGCACACGCGGACTTCTGGCAGCTGGGGCAGCCGTTCCACGACCGGGACGGCGTGATCGCCGAGGTCCTGCGCGCCGGCGTCGTCCACCGGCGCAACGAGCACTTCAAGTACTCCAACATCGGCTACGCCCTGGTCGGCCTGGCGATCGAGGCGGTCACCGGCACGTCCTACGTCGAGCACCTGCGCACCGCCGTCCTGGAACCGCTGGGCCTCACCCGGACGGGCGCGGAGTACGACCCGGCCCGGGCCGACGAGTACGCGGCCGGGCACACCGGGCTGCTCCTCGGCGAGGACGGCCGGACGACGATCGAGCACGTCGACACCCGCGCGATGGCTGCGGCCACCGGCTTCTACTCGACCGCCGAGGAGCTCACCGTCTACGGGTCGGCGCACTTCCTGGGCGACGAACGGCTGCTCACCGACGACTCGAAGCGGCTGATGCAGCGCCTGGAGTCCGTGGTGACGGCGTACGGCACGGAGGTCGGCCGGTACGGGGTCGGCATGGCGCTCGTGACCGTGGGCGAGCGGCAGCTCGTCGGGCACAGCGGTGGCTATCCCGGGCACAGCACGCAGACCCTGATCGACCCGGTCGGGAAGCTCGTCGTCAGCGTGCTGACCAACGCGATCGACGGGCCGGCCGAGGACCTCGCCGTCGGCCTGGTCAAGTTGATCGACGTCGCCCTCCAGCCGCGAGCCGAGGTGCCCCCGCCGCCTGCCGGGGCGCCGCCCCTGGCCTCGTTCACGGGACGGTTCGCCAGCCTGTGGGGCGTTCTCGACATCGCCGAGCTGGGCGGGCGGCTCGTGCTGGTCCGGCCGACCCTGCCCGATCCGCTGCCCGCCGTCGAGGAGCTCGAGGTCGTGGACACCGGGACGCTGCGGGTGGCCGCTCAGCCCGGCTTCGGCCCGGCGGGTGAGCTGATCCCGCTCGAGCGGGACGCCGACGGGCGGGTCGCGTCGCTGCGGGTCGGCGGGGTGACGAGCCGGCCGGTCGAGGAGTTCCTCCGCCGTCGTCCGGCCATGACGCGGCAGAACGGTCTCGGATCGTCGTAGTTCTCACCCAGGGCGTGACCTCTCGGCGGCGGGCTCGTTCTCGTCAGCAGTTGCCAGACCCGCTGGTCCGACAGGAGAGGCACCCGATGCTCCGCTCCGTTCGCTCACGTATCGCCCTCTGCGGCGTCACCACCGCCGTGCTGGTCGGCCTGACCACCAGCGGCGCCACGCCGCCCGCCTCCGCCACGCCCCTCGCCGACGCGGAGAACCTGTTCCGGCCGCAACTGGTCACCGTCGACACGCCCACGCGCGCCGACAAGGCGCTGCTGCAGACCCTCGGCCTCGATCTCACCGAGCACGCCGGCCACGACTACGTCGAGGTGGTGCTGCACACCCTCGCCGACGTGACCACCCTGACCGGGGCCGGTCTGGACTTCGACGTCCGCATCCCCGACCTCCTGGCGCGCGAGGCCGAGAACAACCAGGCGAACGCGGCCTACGCGGCGGCCACGGCCACCTCGCCGCTGCCGTCGGGCCGGGACGCCTACCGCACGCTGGAGGACTACAACGCCGACATGGCGGCGCTCGCCGACCAGCACCCCGACCTGGTCGAGCGGTTCGCACTGCCACACCCGTCGCTGGACGGCAAGCAGATCTACGGCGTGGAGATCGGCAAGGACGTAACCGGACCCGACCGCGGGCTGCCGACCTTCTTGATGCTCGGCGTGCACCACGCGCGGGAGTGGCCCTCCGGGGAGCACGCGATGGAGTTCGCGGTGGACCTGGTGCGCAACTACGGCACCGACGCGCGGATCACCGACCTGGTCGACCGCTCCCGCGTGGTCGTGGTGCCGGTGGTCAACGTCGACGGCTTCGCCAAGTCCCGCACCGACGGCGGGCTGATCGACCTGCGGGAGGCCGACCGCGGCGGCACCGCGACCATCCTCGGCACGCCCGGCAGCGCCTACATGCGCAAGAACTGCCGGCTCGTGGACGGGCAGGACACCCCGGACGGCAGCTGTGCCCTCGCCGCCACGAGCAACGGCGGCTACGGCGCCGGCGTCGACCTCAACCGCAACTACGGCGGCTACTGGGGCGGTCCCGGGGCGTCGGACCTGTTCGCCGACCCCACCTACCGGGGCGCGTCGGCGTTCTCCGAGCCGGAGACGCAGAACATCCGCGAGCTGGTGAGCGGGCGGCACGTCACCACGCTGATCACCAACCACACCTTCTCGAACCTGGTGCTGCGCCCGAACGGTGCCGCCCCCGACCTGGTGCCGTCCAGCGAGGGCGTGCCGCTGGGCGACCCGTACGACGAGGCGGCACTGAAGGCGCTCGGGGACGCGATGGCCGCGCAGAACGGCTACACCAGCCAGCACGCGTGGGAGCTCTACGACACCACCGGCTCGACGGAGGACTGGTCGTACAACGCGACGGGCGGCTTCGGCTACACCTTCGAGATCGGCGCCCACGAGTTCCACCCGCCCTTCCTCGAGGTGGTCGACGAGTACCTGGGTGCCGGGGAGTACGCCGGCAAGGGCAACCGCGAGGCGTACCTGCTGGCGCTGGAGAACGCCGTCGACCCGACGACGCACTCGGTGCTCACCGGGAAGGCGCCCGCCGGCGCCACCCTGCGGCTGCAGAAGAACTTCGCCACCCCGACCTGGGACGGCGTCATCGAGGACACCCTGAACACCACGATGACCGTCGGACCCGACGGCCGGTACACCTGGCACGTCAACCCCTCGACCCGCCCGGTGGTGATGGACCGGCAGGTGGAGACGGTGTCCGGTGAGCCGGTGGCGCAGGAGTCCTGGACGGGGACGACACTGCCGTTGCAGTCCACCGACCACGAGTTCACCGTCGGTCAGGACGCCGACCTGTTCGAGGTCGTGCTCGACTGGCCGACGCCCGACGACATGGACCTCGAGGTGTACCGCAAGGGCGCCGACGGCTCGCTGACCCAGGTGGGCAGCTCCGGCAACTTCGTCGGGGAGAAGGAGCGCGTGCTGCTGCAGGCCCCCGAGCAGGGCACCTACGTGCTGCGGGCGATCAACTTCGCCTCGGTGACGCCGACCTGGACGCTGACCGCCTCGCTGTTCGACGCCGAGACCTCGACCGTTCCCGGGCTGGTGGAGAACTGGACGCTGACCTGCGAGCGCGACGGACGCGTGGTCGAGCGGGTGCCGGTGGTGATCGACCGCGGTCAGCAGCTGCGGGTGCACCTCAACGCCTGCGGGAGGCGCTGAAGCGAGCGGCATCCCGTGCGGCGCCCTGACCTCGTGCCGCCGACCCGAGCAGTGGGCCCGGAGAGCCCGGAACCGTGACGGATCTGGGCTCCCCGGGTCCACTGCTGCGGTCGCCGCTCGAGCTGGCAGGGGCAAGGAGCAGCGAACGAGTCGCGGTCGCGGCGCCGATGAGACATGTTCTCCGTAGGGTTTCCCTCCCCGACGAGAGGTGGCAGGAGTGGCCGCACTCCAGGTGGGCGACGACGCCTCCCTGATCGTGCTGGTCGACGCGTCGAGCGACACGGAGCGGCGGCTGGTCGAGGCTGCGCTCGCCGAGGAGGTGTCGGACCGTCCGACGACGGTCCTGCCCCTGCGTGGCGCCGACCTGGCGGGTCCGCTGGCCGACGCCGACCCCGACACGGTGGTGACCGCGGTCCGCGTCGCGTGGGCCCCGCGCCACCCGGTGGGCCACGAGGACGCCGGGTCGCGCAGGGGGCGCTGGTCGGCCGCGATGCCCGCGCTGCGCCGCCGGCCTCCCGGGCCGTTGCAGAAGATGGCGCTGCACCGCGACCCCGACCGCGCGCAGGTGGTGCTGGCCGCGCCGGCCACGGTCACCGAGCTCGCCAGGCGCTGGGAGGGCACCGGATCGCTGGCGGACTTCGTCGCCCAGCAGGCGGCGCTGGCCCTCGACCGGGCCGAGCGCCGCGTCGTGGGCGAACGGGTGAAGGTGCCGCGGCACGTCGTCGAGGCCATCCAGGCCAGCCCGGAGTTCCGCCGTGAGCTCGTCTTGCTGACCGAGCGGCTCGAGTGCCCCGAGGAGGAGCTGCACGACCGGGGCGCGGCCGCGCTCGACGGGCTCGTGGCGGCGGTCGACCCGGCCGCGGTCGAGGTCTTCACCGGGATGTTCCGGCCGCTGCACTCCCGGGCCTGGGACGTGCAGGCCGACACCGCGGGGCTGGCGAGGCTGCGGGAGCTCAACCGCCGCTCCCCGCTGGTCTTCCTGCCGAGCCACCGCTCCTACGTCGACCCGCTGGTGCTCGCCGACGTGCTGGCCGCCCACGACTTCCCGCGCAACCACGTGCTCGGCGGTGACAACCTGAACTTCTGGCCGGTCGGGCCCCTGGCCAAGCGGGCGGGGATCGTCTTCATCCGGCGCAGCTTCGGCGACGACCAGGTGTACAAGCTCGCCGTCCGGGAGTACTTCGCCTTCCTGCTCGCCAAGCGCTTCAACCTCGAGTGGTACATGGAGGGCGGCCGCTCCCGGACCGGCAAGTTGCGCCCGCCACGGCACGGCCTGCTGCGCTACGTCGCTGACGCGGTCGACCGCGGGCGGGTGGACGACGTCCTCCTCGTACCCGTCTCGATCACCTACGACCAGCTGCGCGAGGTCTCCCTGATGGCGGCCGAGCAGGGCGGTGCAGCCAAGCGCGGCGAGGGCTTGTCGTGGCTGGCTTCCTACGCCCGCGAGCAGCTGAGCACCCCGCTGGGCACCGTGCAGGTGGCGTTCGCCGAGCCGCTGTCGCTGGCGGCAGCGCTCGAGGCAGGGGCCGACCCCACCGATCCCGACGCGCGGCGGCTGACGCTGCAGAAGGTCGCGTTCCAGGTGGCCGTGGGGATCAACTCGGTCACCCCGGCGACGGCGACGGCGCTCGTCACCCTGGCCCTGCTTGGCGTCCGGGACCGCGCGCTGACCCTCGGGCAGGTGCGGCGGGTGGTCGAGCCGCTGCTGGACTACCTCGACGAGCGGGGCCTGCCCCACTCCGGCGGTGGACTGCGGACCTTCCGAGGGGTTCGGCAGGTGCTCACCACGCTGGCCGGGCAGGGCGTCGTCACCGTCTACGACGGCGGCGAGGAGCCGGTGCACGCCATCGAGCGCGGCCAGCACCTCGTGGCGGCGTTCTACCGCAACAGCGCGATCCACCACTTCGTCGACCGGGCCATCGCCGAGCTGGTCATGCTGGGCGATCCGGTCGACCGCTGGGACGAGGCGATGAGGCTGCGCGACCAGCTGAAGTTCGAGTTCTTCTTCCCCGAGCGGGACGACTACCGGGAGCGGATCGGCGCGGAGCTCGAGCGCCTCGACCCGGACTGGGAGACCGCCGACGGCCGAGAGGTGCTGTGCCGGGCGCCGCTGCTGGTGGCCCACCGGGTGCTGCGGTCGTTCGTCGACGCCCAGCTGGTGGTCGCGGAACGGCTCGCGGCACGGGACCCCCGCACGCCGGTGGTGGAGGCCGATGTCCTCGCCGAGTGCAGCGGGGTCGGGCAGCAGATGCTGCTGCAGGGCCGCCTGCACGGGCCGGAGTCGCTGTCGCGCGAGCTGTTCGCCGCCGCACTGCAGCTGGCCCGCAACCTCGACCTCGTCGACCCGGGGCGCGAGGAGCTGGCCCGCCGGCGGCAGGAGTGGGCGGCCCAGGTGCGCGACGTCGTCTGCCGGGTGGTGGTCATCGACGAGCTGGACGCCGCGGCGCGGCGGGAGAGCGTGGGAGTGGAGCCGTGAACGTCGACCAGGAGCCGGCGACGACCGCCCGGGCGGGCGAGTGGAGCGAGGAGCAGTTGCTCGCCGACGTGGAGGCCGGGCCGCGCGGTCCGCGGGTGGGCGCCTTCTTCGACTTCGACGGCACGGTCATCGACGGGTACTCGCTGGCCGCCTTCGCGCGGCACCACCTGCGCTCGCTGCACGTCACGCCGGCCGATCTGGGGCAGCTGCTGCTCACCGGCCTGCGCGGGGTCACCTCCGAGGAGGACTTCGAGAAGTTCACGGTCGCGGGCATGAAGGCCTGGGCCGGACGCAGCGAGGACGAGCTGGTCGAGCTCGGCGAGCGGCTGTTCGTCCAGGGCATCGCCGGCTCGCTCTACCCGGAGGCGTGGCGGCTGGTGATCGCGCACCTGCAGGCGGGGCACACCGTCGTCCTGGCCTCGTCGGCCACCCGGTTCCAGGTCGAGCCCGCCGCGCGCGCCATGGGCGTCGAGCACATCCTCGTCTCGCCGGTGCAGATCGAGGACGGCATCTGCACCGGCCGGCCCGGCGGTCCGCTGCTCTGGCGCGCCGGCAAGGCGGCCGCCGTGCGTGCCTTCGCCGAGGAACACGGCATCGACCTGGCGCGGAGCTTCGCCTACTCCAACGGCGACGAGGACGTGCCCTTCCTGCGTACCGTCGGCCGGGCCCGGGCGCTCAACCCGGGCAGCGGGCTGGCGTCGGCCGCCCGCCACTACTCCTGGCCGATCGCCCGGTTCCGATCGCGCGGCCGCAGCGGTCCGGCGGAGTTGGCCCGCACCGCCGCGGGCATCGGCGGGCTGCTCGGCGGGTTCGCCGCCGGCGTCGCCCTCGGCGCGCTGAACGGGTCCCGGCGGGAGGCCGTCGACCTCGGCATCACCCTCGGCGGCGAGCTGGGCAGCGCGCTGGCCGGGGTCCGGCTCGACGTCCAGGGCGCCGAGCACCTGGCCACCCGACCGGCCGTCTATCTGTTCAACCACCAGAGCCAGCTCGACGTGCTGGTGCTGGCCAAGCTGCTGCGCGGCGGCTTCACCGCCGTCGCCAAGAAGGAGCTGGCGAACACGCCGGGGTTCGGGCTGGCCTTCCGGCTGGCCGACGTCGCGTTCATCGACCGCGGCGACCCGGCGAAGGCCCGCCAGGCCTTGGAACCCGCGGTGCAGCGGCTGCGGGAGGGGATCTCGCTCGTCATCGCCCCGGAGGGAACACGGTCGGCGACGCCGAACCTCGGCCCGTTCAAGAAGGGGGCCTTCCACGTCGCCATGCAGGCCGGCGTGCCCATCGTGCCGATCGTCATCCGCAACGCCGGCGAGCTGATGTGGCGGGGCGCGACCACCATCCAGTCGGGCACGGTGCAGGTCCGCGTGCTGCCTCCCGTCCCGACGGAGGGCTGGACGCTCGGGGACCTGAACGAGAAGGTGGCCGAGGTCCGCGGCCAGTATCTGGACACCCTCGCCAACTGGTCGGGACGCAGCGACCGCCCGGTCGACGTCACCGAGGCCGGCGCCGACGACGACGCCGCCGCTCCCCCGGCCTCCCCGCTGGACTGGGGCATCTCCGCGGAGATGAACTCGCTGGAGACGGCGATGTGGCGGGCGGAGGTCGCCGATCCCCGGCTGCGCAGCAACGTCACGCTGCTCGAGCTGCTCGAGCCGGCTCCCGAGTGGGAACGGCTTCGAGCCGCGCACGAGTGGGCGTCGCGCATGGTGCCCCGGATGCGGCAGCGGGTGGTGGAGCCCGCGCTGGGGGTGGGTGCGCCGCGCTGGGTGACGGTCGCCGGGCTCGACCTGGACCAGCACCTGCACCGGATCCGCCTCGACGCGCCCGGGTCGATGCGCCAGCTGCTCGACGTCGTCGGCGAGTTCGCCGCCGCCCCGCTCGACCGGGACCGCCCGCTGTGGGAGGTGCTCCTCGTCGAGGGCCTGGCCGACGGCCGCGCCGGGTACGTCGTCAAGACCCACCACAGCACCACCGACGGGCTGGGCGCGGTCCAGCTGATGAGCCTGCTGCACAGCCGCACCGCCGAGCACGACCCGTCCCGCCCGGAGCCGCCCGTCCCGCTCCCGGGCGACGCCTCACCCGTGGGCGTGCTCAAGGAGCAGATCCTCGGGACGGCGAGATCGGCGCCGCTGGCCGTGCTGCGCCGGGGTGTCGGCGCGCTGGGCAGCCTCCGGCGGCCGTGGGAGGCGGCGATCCAGGCCGTCGACGCGGCCCGGTCGGCGTCCGCCACGCTCACACCACCGCGGGGCGGCTCGCCGCTGCTCACCCCGCGCAGCGGTGGCTGGCACTTCGAGGTGGCGGAGGTGCCGCTCGCCGACCTCAAGGCCGGGTCGAAGGCGGCGGGTGGGTCGCTCAACGACGGCTTCCTGGCCGCCGTCGTCGGCGGGTTCCGGAGGTACCACGAGCGGCTGGGGGCGCAGGCGGAGACGCTGACCCTGGGCATCCCGATCAGCCTGCGCGCGCAGGACGACCCGCAGGGCGGCAACCGGTTCACCGGCGCCCGCTTCCCTGCCTCGCTGTCCGAGCCGGACCCGGCCACCCGGATCAAGGCGATCCGCGAGTTCGTCCTGTCGGCGCGCAACGAGAGCGGTTCCGGCGTCCTCGACGACCTGGTCGGCCCCATCCTGGGGTGGCTGCCGGCGCCCGTCATCGGCGCGCTCTCCGGTTCGCTGACCAGCGCGAACGACGTGCAGGTGTCGAACATGCCTGGGGTGTCGCACCCGGTCTACATCGCGGGGTCGCGCATCGTGCGGATGTTCCCGTTCGGGCCACTCCCCGGGTGCGCGGCGATGATCACGCTGCTGTCGCACGAGGACATGTGCTGCATCGGCATCAACGTCGACGCCGCCGCGGTCACCGACCCGGCCGGGCTGGTGGAGGACCTGCAGGCGGGCCTGGACGAGGTGGTGGCGCTCGGCCGCTGACCTCGTCGGGTCAGGCCGCGGCGAGCGCTGCCCGAGCGGTGACGGGGATGCGGCATCCGGGGACTGCGGCGACCGCAGGGCGCGCCGGGGCTCGAGTCGCGGCGGGCTGCGCCGTGCGACGGGTCCGCAGGAGCGCGCACATGACCAGGGCGCAGCCCAGCCCGAAGCCGGCGGACCCCCACACCGCGGGCTGGTCGATCAGCCAGCCGTAGCTCGTCCAGGAGGCACAGGACCCCGCGCCGAGCCGCCACCGCGCCGGGGACAGGCCCGACATGTCCTGGCTGCGGTCGCGGAGCAGGCTCACCGGCTGCGGCAGTGCGGCGACGGCACCGACGATTGAGCTCACCGCGCCCAGCATGATGGCGACGGCGGCCGGGTCGGCCCCGAGGACGACGACCGCGAGCGCGCTGCCGGCCGCCGATGCGCCGAGGCCCACGGCGCCGGCAGCCGTGCGCAACAGCATCCGGCGCGATCGCAGGTGCGGTCGGGCGTTCAGCAGGGCGGCCAGGACGGCGGTGTTGCCCGCGCCGACGACGGCATGGGTCACGATCTGCGCGGGCTCGCCGATGAGGACACCGAAGGTCAACCAGCACAGGTTGAGGGCGACCCCGAGCCAGGCGCTGGTCGGCGAGAGTCCGCGGGTGCGGCCGTGGCGGCATGAGCGCCAGACCTGGGGCCAGATGACGGCGATGCTGAGGGTGGCCGCGAAGAAGCCGAGAGCGGCGATCATGGTGGAGCGAGGTTCCGTTCGGTGGACGGCGATGGACGCGGCCACCGGCGGGTGCAGCACCGCAGACCGGCTCGGGGCGCTCCTCGATGAGCGCGTACGCGAGCCCCGTCGGGTGGCCAGGTACGCCATCGGCGGCGCAGCCCTGTGACAGGAGGCCATTCGCCGTGATTCACCTGTGACCTTGCTCATCGCCGCGGCGCCGGGCCGGAGGCCGACGCCCGTTCAGGTCAGGTGGCCCCTGGCGGACGCAAGCCGGTCACGGTGACCTCGACGAGCCGGCGGACGGCGGTTTCCGACCGCAGACTGCCGGCTGCGGTCAGGGCGTGCAGGCAGTAGTTGGCGAGCTCCTCCGGCGCCACGTCGGTCCGGAGCCGGCCGGCCGCCCCCACGTCGATGAGCAGATCGCGGAACAGGTCGACGATCTGCTGCTGCGCCCGGTCGACGTGCGCCCCCCGATGCAGCAGGGCACCGAGCTCTTCGGCGCCATGGCGTGCGCGGTGGTGGGTGATGAGGGCGTACGCCGCCAGCACCGCCTTCAGCCGTTCGTCGGCGTCGCCGGGCTGGTCGGCGAGTGCGGCCAGGCGACCGAGGTGCTCGGTCACGTGGTGCTCGTGACACGCGAGGAGGATCGCCTCGACGTCGGGGAAGTACTTGTACAGCGTCGCCCGGCCGATCCCGGTCCTCTCCGCGATCTGCGACATCGTCACGGACAGCAGTCCGCGCTCGGCGACGAGTGCCCACGTGGTGTCGAGGATCGTCTGGCGCACCGTCTGGCGGTGCGCCTCGATCGTGTCGGTCCACAGCTTCGGCACCGCGGAAGCCTACGACACGCCGGGGCCGGTACACCCTGTCTCGACGCGAACAGGGTGTCTCGATAACGTTCCCCCGTCGGCCATCCGGGCCGGCTCGGTCGGAGGAGCGCCACATGGCGGACACCACGCCTCGTCCCGATGCCGAGCGCGAACAGCCTCCCCGCATGCCGCGCTGGGTGAAGGTGGCAGCGATCGCCGTGGCTCTGCTGGTGGCGCTGTTCCTCGTGTTGATGCTCACCGGGATCGGCGAGCACGGGCCGGGACGGCACATGTCCGGCGTGCCCGCTCCCGCCGTCGGGCTGCCGGCGACCGGTTCCCCACCGGCGACCGCTGGCCTCGGGTGACCATGCCGCCACGCCTGCGCAGAGCGGTTCTCACCACCCATGTCGTGACCTCGGTCGGCTGGCTGGGCGCCGTCCTCGCGTATCTGGTCCTCGACGTCACCGCCGTGGTCGGCCGAGATCTCGACCGGGTCCGCTCCGCCTACGTGGCGATGGAACTGACGGTGCTCTACGCCATCGTTCCCCTGGCGCTCGCCTCCGTGATCGTCGGGATCGTCAACGCACTGGGCAGCCCGTGGGGCCTGTTCCGGCATTACTGGGTCCTGGTGAAGCTCCTGCTCACCCTCGTCGCCACGGCCGTCCTCGTGCTCGAGACGCAGACGATCCGTGCGCTGGCGGAGGCTGCGGCGTCCGGTGCCGATCCCCGGGAGCTGCCCGGGACCCTCCCGCACTCCGTCGGCGGTCTGGTGGTGCTGCTGCTCGTCACGGTCCTCTCGATCTACAAGCCGCGCGGCCTCACCCGCTACGGCTGGTGCAAGCAGCAGGAACAGCGGCGCAACCGGGGTGAGCAGTCCACGGCCCTGATGGCACGCCAGCCCGACTCGTAGGCGAACGCCGGCCGGTCTCGCCGGCCGGGGCCGGGTCCTTCAGTGCTGGTGCTGGTGCTGCGGCTCCGGGGTCGACCGGCGATCGATGAGTACCCAGCTGACGAGCGCGATGACCAGACCCGCGGTGCTGATGAGCCCGCCGACCCAGTTGACCGACGCCAACCCCAGTCCCCCGTCGATCGCGGCACCGCCCAGGTAGATGCCCAGCGCGCTGCCGAGGGTGAAGGCGCAGATGTTCGCCGCCGAGGCCACGTCGCGCGCATGCCCGGCCGCATTCATGACCCGCAGCTGGAGCGGGGCGACCACCGCGAAGGCGGCGGCGCCGAAGACGAACGTGCCGATCACCGCGGTGACCGGGTGCTCGATCAGCCAGGTCATGGCGAACAGCACCGCCGCCAGCGCGCCGATGGTCCCGAGGACCGCCGGCATCAGCCGCCGATCCGCGAGGCGGCCACCGAGGTCGTTGCCGGCGAAGAGTCCGATGCCGAAGAGCAGCAGCAGCGGCGTGATCCATCCGGTCGAGAAGCCGGTCACCTCGGTGAACTGCGGGGCGATGTAGACGTAGCTGGTGAACACACCGCCGTAGCCGAGCAGCGTGGTCAGCAGGGCTGCCCACACCGCGGGACGACGCAGAGCGGCGAGCTGCTCGCGCATGCTCGGCTCGTGCCCGCCGCCACCCAGGTGCGCCAGGGCGTGCGCGTCCAGGCCGTCCGTCTCAGCGGTTGCGTGGTCGTGGCGCGCCTCGTGGTGGCGCTCCTGGTGGCCGTGCTCCTGGTGGCCGTGCGGCGGGCCGGTGTGCCCGGCCGCTCCGTGCCCGTGGGAGGCCGAGCCGTCGGGTCGGGCGGTGGGTGGCAGGAACGCCAGCAGACCGATCAAGGCCAGGCCACCGAGGGCCACGAGGGTCCAGAAGGTGAACCGCCAGCCCAGCGCCTGCCCGACGGCCGCACCGATCGGGGCACCGAGAACCGTCGACGCGGTGAGGCCGGTGAACACCGTGGCGACGGCCCGGCCCTTGCGAGCCGGATCGACGAGCTCGGCGGCGTAGACCGCCGCGATCCCGAGGAACGCGCCGTGTGCCATCGCCGACACCACCCGGCCGGACATGATCAGGCCGTAGGAGGGGCCCAGGGCCGAGAGCAGGTTGCCGGCCAGGAAGACGCCGGTGGTCGCCAGCAGCATGCTGCGGCGCGGGAACCGGGTGCCGAGCGCCGCGAACAGCGGGGCGCCCACGGCCACGCCCACCGCGTAGGCGCTCTCGAAGTGGCCGACGTCGCCGATCGTCACGCGCAGGGCCGTGGCGATCTCCTGGACGACGCCCGCGACGATGAACTCGTCGGCACCCATGGCGAAGGCGCCGATGACCAGCGCCCACACCGCCACCGGCATGCTTCGCGTCCGATCCCGAGGTGGCGGTGCCGGCGATGCCGAACCGTGCGCACGGCTCGAGGGCCCTGCGGCATGCCCCCCGGCGGGCGGCTCGACGATCGACTCGTCGGGCGACGGCCGCACCGCCGCGTCGTGGGAACTCATCACGTCTCTCCTCTGCTCGGTACCGGTCCGGATCGATGCAGAGGGTGCGTGCAGGGGCTGTCGCGGCGCTGTCCGGGCGCTGAACGGGTCGCTGGCGCGGGTGACGCGGTCTCCCCCCGTCATGACGCCGGACGGACAGCGCCGGGACAGCACTGCTGGGCAGTCTGACGCCACGGCCCCCCGGCCGCGTCGGCCCAGGCCCGTCCGAGAGGAATCCCGATGTGCTCGTCCGAGAGCGGCACCGGCATCCGGCCGGGAGGCCGGCGCGTCCGCCGCTCCACCATCCCGGCGATCGGCGGCCTGTTCGGCGTCGCCGAACCGACGCCGCACCACCCGACGCCGCACGATCCGCTCCGCGCCCGCGTGCTCGCCGTGCTCGGCGGCGGTCGCGGCATTCTCGACGGCGGCCTGCCACCACTCGTCTTCGCGGTCGTGAACGCCGTCGTGGGTGCGAGCGCTCCCCGTGCGACCGCCCTGGCCATGGCGTCCGCCGCCGCGTCGGTCACCGGGGGCGGCATCGTGGCCGTGCGGCTGGTCCGCCGGCAGCCGCTGCGGCAGGCACTCGGCGGCCTGGCGGGGCTCGCGATCGCCGTCGCGTTCGCCCTCCAGGCCGGCGAGGCCCGCGACTTCTTCCTTCCCGCCATCTACGTCGACGCGACGTACGCGATCGTCTTCCTGGGCTCCGTGCTCATCGGCCGGCCGTTGGTCGGCATCGCGTACGGACTCCTCGTGGACCGCCGAGGTCCGGGGGCCTGGACCACCCCCCTGCGCCGCACCCTGACGACCGCCACGATCGGCTGGTCGGTGGTCTTCGGGGTCCGCGCCGGCGGACAGACGGTGCTGTACCTCGCGGACCAGCCGGGGCTGCTCGCGGCGGGCAAACTGGTCCTCGGCTGGCCCCTGACGATCCTCGCCGCACTCGTGACGCTCGCCGCCATCCGGGCGGCGACCGCCCCGAGCGGCGGCATCCAGGTGACGGACGGGACCGGGGCCGCGTAGCGGTCCACCTACCGCGGCCGGTGGCGGCGACCTGCCACACCCGGTCGCGGTGGGCGGCGCGGCGCCCCGGGGAGGACACCGCCCGTCGCTCCTACGGGACGGCGGCTCGGGTCGAGTCCCGACGTGACCGGCGCTCCACGCGGGACACCCACATGGGCCGGGCCGCGATCACCGGCGCCGCCAGCCCGACGGCGCCGCGCATGGCGCGGGGCAGCAGCGGGACGTGACCCCAGTCGATGCCACCGAACGGGGGCTGCGGGTCGTAGTCGATCGCCCGCTGGACGCGCCGCGCGGTCGCCTCGTCGGTGAGCCGGGCGGCCAGGTACAGGGCCATGTCGATGCCGGCCGAGACACCGGCGGACATGATCACGTTGCCGTGCTCCACCCAGCGCTTGCGGTGGTAGTGGGCACCGAAAGGCCTCAGCACTCCGGAGAAGAACCAGTTGGTCGTCGCCGGTCGCCCTGCCAGCAGGCCCACGGACGCGAGGATCAGCGAGCCGGTGCACACCGATCCGACGATCGCCGCCGACGCTGCCGCCGCACGCACGTACCCCCGGACCTCCGGGTCGCTCATGGACCGGATCGTGCCGCCCCTGCCGCCGGGGACGACGATCGCGTACGGGTGCGGGACCTGCGCGAAGGTTTGGTCGGGGACCACCTCGGCCCCCACATCGGTGGCCATGGGCTCGATGCGGGCGGCCACGACCACGGTGCGGTACTGCGGCGCGAACCGCTCGAGCTCGGTCAGGACCTGCAGCGGGCCGACGAGGTCCAGCAGCGTCAGGCCTGGGTACAGCACGACGGCGATGGTCCGCTCGCCCCCGGTCGCAGCCGGCATGCGGATCAGCTCCTCTGCTCGCGCCGGTCGGCGGCGGTCGGCGGCGGGTGACGTCCTGAGCAGCCGGGCGAGCTCACCGTCGCCGCTCCGGTCGCTCGGGCCGAACGGGGGTTCGGGGTCGTACTCCATGAACAGCTGGGCCAGCGTGGCCGCGGACCTGCTCTTCAGCCGGGCGAGGAGCGCCAGCATCATGTCGATCCCGGCCGACCCGCCGGCCGCCGTCAGGAACCGGCCGTCCGCCACCCAGCGCTCCGGGGCGTAAGTCACTCCCCGGCTCTCCAGCAGGTCGGCGTAGGCCCAGTGGACGGCTGCCCGCCGTCCTTCGAGGACGCCGGCCGCGGCGAGGACGAGCGCGCCCGCGCCGGTCGATCCGACCAGCTCTGCAGTCCCGGCCGTGGACCGCACGTAGCCGAGCAACGCCTCGTCCTCCATCGCCGACAGGGTGGCCGCTCCCCCGCCCGGCACGACGACGGCGTAGGGACGCGGCACCTCGGCGAAGGTCGCGGCCGGGACCACCCGCATCCGGGTGTCGGTCTCGGTCGGCGCGATGCGCTCCCCGACGACGACCGTCCGGTACGGGGTTCCGCTGAGGTTCCGCAGAACGGTGAGCGGCCCGACCACGTCCAGCGGGGTCACGCCCGGATGGACCGGGAACGCGATGAGCTGCTTCTCGTGGCCGGCCATGGGTCCGTCGTCCTCTCCGTGCGGGTCAGGCCGGCGTCGACAACGGGGTGCCGAGGTCAGCGGCGAGCAGGCGGGCGGCCTCCGCCACGTGGGCGGCGTCCTCGCCGACGAAGCCGAGGAGCGCCGAGCCGCGGGTGTGCTGCCAGGGCAGGCCGAGGAAGTACAGGCCGGGCACCTCGGTGACGCCGCGGCGGTGCACGACCAGGCCGTCGTGCAGCACCCCGGGGACGTCGATCCACGAGTGGTCCGACCGGTAGCCGGTCGCCCAGACGACGACGCCGACGTCCAGAGTGCTGCCGTCGGCGAACCGTGCGGTCCGCCCGGCGGCCTGCACCAGCCTCGGCCGGAACCGGACGCCGGCGGCCTCCAGCCGTCGCCGGCCGGTCCCGATCACGAACTCCCCGCGCGCCTGCATGCGGCGGCCGAGCCGGGAGCCGGCCGGCACGCGGATCAGGCCGGTCCGGGTGAGCCACCAGAAGAGGTCCCTCCCGAGCAGTCGCTGGGGCAGCATCGGGTACCCGGCGCCGACGGACAGGTCCACCTGCCGGGAGCCGGCCAGCTCCTCGGCGATCTGGAAGCCCGAGTTGCCGCCGCCCACCACGAGCACCAGCCCATCTGCCAACGACCAGGGGTCGCGGTACCCGGCGCTGTGGATCTGGGCCACCGAGTCGTCCAGTTCGTCGGCGGCCGAGGGCGTGAACGGGACCTGGAAGGGGCCGGTGGCCACCACGACCTGGCCGGCATGGATCGTCCGCTCGGCCGTCCTGAGCTCGAACCCGGCGCCGGTCCGACCGAGGGCGATGACACGGGCGTTCAGCTCGACGTCCAGGTCGTTGGCCTCGGCATAACTGCGCAGGTACTCGGCGACCGCCTCCCTTCCGGGATAGCTGCCGGCCGGCGCGGGAAACGGCATGCCCGGCAGGGCGTCGTACTCCGCCGGGGTGAACAGCCGCAAGGAATGCCAGCGAGCGCGCCATGAGCTGCCGAGCTGCGCGGCGCCCTCCAGCACCACGTACCGCAGCCCACGTCGCCGCAGGTGCCAGGCGGCGGCCAGGCCGGCCTGGCCGCCGCCGACCACGACCACGTCGTAGGGCCGGGCGCGCGTGCCCTCGGCAGCGGTGCCGACCGGCTCCCGGGCGGTCATGCCCCTGCCCCCTCGGCGACCGTGAAGGTGAACATCATGCCGCTGGCCATGTGCTCGGGGATGTGGCAGTGGGCCATCCAGATCCCCGGGTTGGTCACGTCGAACAGGATGTCGACGGTCTGGCCGGTACGGAGCAGCACCGTGTCCTTCCAGACCAGGTTCGGCTCCGGAACGCCGTCGCGGGAGAGCACCAGGAAGCGGCCGGCGCCGTGCAGGTGGAACGGGTGGTGCATCGGGTGGTCGGAGTCCATCTCGTTGACCAGCCGGATCTTGACGCGGTCACCGGTGGTGAAGCTCCAGCCGACCGGGGGCCGGTCTGTGCCGGCGGTCCGGTCCAGCAGCTGCCAGCGCATGGTCGCCGGCGTGGTCAGCCGGTTGACCTCCACCATGTCGTCTTCCCACTCGATGCCGTCACCGGTGCCGAGACCCTGACCGTGACCGTGGTCGTGCACGGCGGGCGCCTCGTGGTGATCCATCGTCGACATGTCGTGGCCCATGTCGTGGTGGCCGGCCGCGCCGTCCGGTGACGCAGCCAGCAGCTTCATCCCGCACTTCGGGCAGCGGCCGGGCTCGTCGCTGACCACCTCGGGGTGCATGGGGCAGGCGTACGTCACCGGCCACCCGGGGGCCGGTCCGGAGGGGTCGTCCATCTCGGCGACCGCGGCCAGGATCCTGTCCGGCGGAGCGGCGAGCCAGTGGTCGAGCTGCCGGCGCTCCGCGTCGAGCTCGGGGGCGGAACGGAGGGTGCCGAAGGAGCCGCGGAGCGAGGGCTCCGCGGTCTCGGGGATCACGGTGATCCTGGAGAGCGGATAGCTGCGATCCGGCGTCCGGTGCTCGACCGTGTAGTGCCCCGGTTCCTCGAACAGCACATCCACGATCGCCCGCTCGGAGGGCGCGATCAGCAGGTGGGAGATGAACTCCTCGCGCTCCACCCGCCCGCTGTCCCCGCCGACCAGCTTCATCCGCGCACCCGGCAGGTGGAGGTCGAAGACCCGGACGTTGGCGGTGTTCGTCAGCCAGAGCCGCACCACCTCTCCGACCCTGGCGGTCATGGCGTGGTCGGTCTCTCCACCGACGAGGAACACGTTGCCGAACCGCCCCATGGCCGCGTGGGTGACCTCGGAGCGGCGGAACGGGGCGATGGCACCGTCCTCGATCAGAACGTCGTCGATGGTGAGGACGACGTCGCGGTGCACGGGCGGCCAGTAGTCGGGCTCGGCCGGGAGCACGAGGATGTTGCCGTAGAGGCCCATCTCCTGCGTGTAGTCCTCCCGGATGTGCGGGTGGTACCAGTACACACCGGGGTCGCGGAAATCCAGGCGGTACGTGAAGCTCGCCCCCGGCGGGATCGGCTGCTGCGTGTCGTGCGGAACTCCGTCGTACTTGTTCTCGAGGCGCAGGCCGTGCCAGTGGACGGTGGTGTCGGAGTCGGTGTCGTTCGTCGCGCGCACGGTCAGCCGACCGCCCTGGCGCACCGTGATGGTGGGTCCGGGCACCGAGCCGTTGTAGGCCAGCATGCGGACCGTCGTCCCGGCCAGGCGCTTGGCGACCGGGGCCATCCGCAGCTCCAGGGATGCGCCGTCCGGCAACTCCACGACGGCCGGCGGGGTGGCCTCGGGCAGTCCGGTGGGATCGGTCGGGAAGGTGCCGGACAGGTATCCGGCATCGTGCGCTGCGTGGACATGTCCCGTCGGAGTTCCTGCGCTGCTGATCTGCGTGCTCATGGGAGTGCCCCCTGTCCGTGGTTCTCGGATGGACGACCCGGCGGGGACGCACGGGTCGGCGGCGTATCCGGCGGCGGCGAGCGCGGCCCGTATCCGGGCGGGCTCGGCGGGACCGGTCACCCGGACGGTTCTGGTGACGAGATCCGCCTCGAGGGTGCGGACACCGGCCACGTCGCAGACCCGGGCACTGATCGCCCGGACGCTGGAACGCGAGCTCATCGCCGGTACGTGGAACGTGATCACCGTGTCCCCTCCGCCGCGTTGCTACGACGAGAACCGTCGTCCGTCCGGCTGTCCGGACCCTGTCCGGACGCTGTCGGGAGGCGAACGCGTTGTCTGCCGTCCGGGAAGCGGCCACAATCTCGCCGCACGGTCCCGACGATCTCCCGGGAGGCCCGTCATGGAGATCCGTGTCCTGGGCCCTGTCGAGGTGCTCACCGACGGCGTCCCCCACCCCGTCCCTGCTGCCGGTGAACGCGAGCTCCTGACCCTGCTGGCACTCTCCGCGGGACGGGTCGTGGCCGCCTCCGCGCTGATCGACGCACTCTGGGGCGAGGACCTGCCCGGGAATCCGGACAACGCCCTGCAGGTGCGGGTCTCCAAGCTGCGCCGGGCGTTCGCCGGGCTGGGCCTCCCTGCCGGGCTGATCGCCACCCGTCGCCCGGGATACGTCCTCGAGGTCGATCCCTCCGCCGTCGACGCGATCCGCTTCTCCGGTCTGATCACGACCGCCCGCTCGGTGGCGGACGACGACCCGGCGCGAGCCGGCGACCTGTACCGGGAGGCCCTGTCGCTCTGGCGCGGCGCCCCGTTCGCGGAGTTCGGCTCGGCCCCCTGGGCGGAGCCGGATGCCGCCCGGTTGACCGAACTGCAGCTCGCGGCACGGGAGGAGGTGATCGATCTCGGGCTCGCCGCCGGGCGCCATGGCGACGTCATCGCGGACCTGGAAGCGCTCACGGCTGCACACCCGCTGCGGGAGCGGCTGCACTCCCGGCTGATGCTCGCCCTGTACCGGGCCGGACGCCAGGCCGAAGCCCTCGCCGCCTACCAGCGAGCGCGCGATGCGCTGGCTGCCGACCTGGGACTGGAGCCGGGCGCCGAACTGCGGAGCCTGCAGCAGGCGATCCTCCAGCAACGCCCGGATCTGGGGGCTCCCGAGCGGGTGCCCGCTCCCCGGCAGGCCCCGCCGCCGCCGTCCGCGGTTCGTCGCCTCCCCCTGCGCCTGACATCGTTCCTCGGCCGGAACGAGGACCTGCAGCGTGTCGCGGGGCTGCTGCACCGGCACCGGCTGATCACCGTCATCGGCCCCGGCGGGGTCGGGAAGACCAGCCTCGCTCTCGAGGTCGCCCGCACGGTCGCCGGCGGCTTCCCCGACGGCATCGGCGTCGCCAGGCTCGCCGGCGTGGTGGACCCGGTGCAGGTGCCGGACGCCGTTCTCACCGCCCTGGACGTGCGGGAAGCCCCCACGACGACGGCCGAGGAGCAGCTGATCGGTCACCTCCGCGACCGCGCCGTCCTCGTGGTCCTCGACAACTGCGAACATCTCGTGGACGCCTGCGCCGTGCTGGCCGAGCACCTGCTCGAGTCCTGCCCACAGCTGCGGATCCTGGCGACCAGCCGCGAACCCCTGGCCGCCCGCGGTGAGGTGCAGTACGCCGTCGATCCGCTGCCCGTCCCGCCTCCGGATCCCGTCGCCGGGGAGGTGGCCGCCAGCACGGCCGTACGGCTCTTCGTCGACCGGGCACAGAACGTGCTCCCTGACTTCCACCTCGACCACGACAACGCCGGCGCCGTCGCGGAGATCTGCCGGCACCTCGACGGCATCCCACTGGCGATCGAGCTGGCCGCCGCCCGCGTGGCTTCCCTGCCGGTGAGCCAGCTCGCTGACCGCATGGAGGACCGCTTCGCAGTGCTGACGAGCGGGCCGAGAACCGCAGAGGCGCGGCAGCGCACTCTCCGGGCGACAGTGGACTGGAGCTACGACCTCCTGACCGATCCCGAGCGTGTCCTGCTGAGCCGGCTGTCGATCTTCCGCGGCACCTGGACCATCGACGCGGTGCGCGCCATCGCCGGGGACGACCTGCCCCCGAACGCCGTGGTGGACACGCTGGCGCGACTCGTCGACCGGTCGCTGGTCGTCGTCGACCGCGACGCCGGCCCGCGGTACCACCTGCTGGAGACGATTCGCGAGTACGCCCGCCATCGCCTGTCCGAGGGCGGGGACGCCGACCGGATCGGACGAGCCCACGTCGGGTACCTCACCGATCTCGCCGAGCGGGCGGAGCGGGAGCTGCGCGGGGACGGCCAGTCCCGGTGGCTCCCCCGGCTGGCACTGGAGCGCGACGACATCGAGGCCGCCCTCGCCTGGTGCACCGCCCACGCCGACGTCGAGCCGGACGTCGGCCTCCGGCTGGTCGGGGCCCTGGGCTGGTACTGGTACTTCGCCAGCCGGCCCGACGGCGGCAGCAGGGTCGCCGCCATGCTCGCCGCCGCGCCGGGCGGTTCCGCAGCGGCACGGGCACGAGCGCTCCAGGCCCTGGCCGTCGCAGGCCGTACCGGTGCCTGCATCGTGCACCCGGCCGCCGAGTGTGCCGCCGCGGCCGCCGAGAGCCGCATTCTCTTCGCGGAGCTGGGCGACGACTTCCGCGCCGCGCTGTCCACGACCCTGCTGGCCGTGGAGGGCATCGGCAGCGACGACCCGGCACCGGCCTTCGCCCTGCTCGCCGACGCCGACCAGGAGTTCTCCCGGGCGGAGGACGCCTGGTGCGCGGCGCTCGTGCGGTTCGTGGAGATGGAACTGCTCGCAGCCGGGGGCGCGATGACCGAGGCCGTGGCGACCGGGAACCGGGCGCTGGCCACCTTCCGCGCGCTCGGGGACCAGTGGGGTGTCTCGGCGATCCAGTTCCATCTCGGCATGGCGCTGCACCGGGCCGGTTCCCTGGAGGATGCCCTCGCCATGTACGAGGGGGCACTGACCAGCGGACGCGCGGTGGGCGGCCCGGTCAACACGATCCAGTACGCCCTCGCCGGGGTCGGACACGTGCGGCTCCTGCTCGGCGATGCCGAGGGCGCTGCGCGGTCCTTCGCGGAATCGCACCAGGTCGGCCAGGAACTCGGCACCGAGGGCAACGCGCGGGCGGCGGTGGGTGACGGTCTGCTCGCCCGCGAGCTGGGCGACCTGGAGCTCGCCCGGATCCAGCTGGGCCGTGCTCAGCAGCTGCTGGCGGGGCAGAGCGAACCGGACTGGACGGCGACGGCGCTGGTCGGCCTCGGCCATCTGGCCGAGCTCGGCGGAGATCTGGGCACCGCGGAGAGTTTCCACCGCCGGGCGTGGCAGGCCGCTCCGGGCCGGGCCGCCGCCCTCGAAGGGCTGGCCTGCGTCGCAGCGGCGCGGGGAGAGGGCGTGGACGCGGCGGGCCTGCTCGGTGCTGCCACGTGGTGGCGGCAGAGGCGGCATCGTCCCCCGAGCAAGCTGGAACTGGTCGACGTCGACCGGGCGGAGCACGCCGCGCGCAGTCTGATGGGGGACGACGCTTTCGAGACCGCCTTCCGCTCCGGCGCTTCTTCGCCGCACACCGTCGTCCGAAACCTCGAGCACCTGCCGGCCACCTGCTGACGGCCGGCGCTACGCGGAATCTCCGCCGGACCGACGACGGTCAGCTGGAGCCCGGCCGGCCCCTCGAGGCGGGAGTTCAGCGTGTCCCCGGGACATGTGGCTGCATCGGGATCGACGTGGACGCCGCGGTCACGGACGGGCCGGGCTGGTTTCCGACATGCGAGCCGGCCTCGATGACGTGGTCGCACTGGCCCGCCGACGCGGGGGTGCGTCGCAGGCAGCCCGATCAGCGGGGGGTCGATGAACCCGGGCGGAAGGGCGCGCCGTGCCCCGGGACGACCAGGGTGGCGACGTCGAGGACACGTTCCCGCTGCTGTCGCAGCTGTTCCCGGTCGGTCGAGTAGGGGTCTTCCTCCGGGCCTTCCGCCATCCACCACAGGTGGGTCAGAGCCACGACGTCGTCGGCGGTACCGACGAGCGTGGTGATGTCCTGCGGCGTGTGCCCCGGGGTGGCCAGCAGCCGGATGCTCGGCGTGAGCTGGACGCCGTCGGCGGCCCGGCGGGTGAAGGTGTCGCCCTCGATGACGGACTGGAAGTCGTGCACCGGGACCGGTGGGAAGAGCGCGATGTTGACGGTGTGGTCGAGGTGGTGGTGGCTGACGACGACGTCGGTCACGTCCTCGGGTCGGACGCCGAGTTCCCGCAGCGGGCCGACGATGAGGTCGCGGTCGGCCACCATGCCCGGATCGACGACGACGACCCGGTCGGCGTCGCGGACGAGGCTCACCGTTCCCGCGACGTGCGGCATGCGCACGTACCCCTCGACCAGGACGTCCAGGCGGGCGGTGCGTGAGAGTTCCGGCATGGGCGGAACGTAACAACAGGGCAGGCGACCGCGCGGTCCCGGGCGTGCCCCTTTGCCTCCGGATGCGTCAGCCCGCGGGCATGGGACTCTCGGCAATCGCCGCGAGGCGCATCCGGGCGGGGTGCGCGGCTCGTATCGGCCGAGGGGACGCCGACACTCGAGGCGCTCGCAGCGGGGCTGCGGCCAGGGCTCATGCATGCAACGACCCAGGGCCACCTCTCGGTGGTCGGCAGCGTCGAACGTCGGGCCCTGCGGCAGCCCGATGACGCGAATTGCGGTCGGGCCTCCGGGACAGTCCGGGCAGGCCAGACGGCCGACGCCCCGGTCCCGCACGAGGCAGGACCGGGGCGCCGGTCGTTCGGACTAGCTGGCGATCGATCAGCTGCAGCCGCTGGTGGAGCCGCAGCCCTCGCAGACGTAGCAGCTGCCGGCCGGGCGCATCTTCGTGCCGCAGGTCATGCACAGCGGCGCGTCGGTGGCCGTTCCGGTGACCAGTTCGAGGAGCTCGGCCGAGGAGTGCGCCTCCTTGACCGACTTCGGGCCCTCCGGGGTCACCTTCTCCTCGACCTTGGCGGTCTCGATCGGCGCGGAGTTGCGCAGCTGCTCCAGGTCGACCTCTTCCTCCTCGGTGACCGTGGAGGTCGAGGCGGAGGTGCCGTAGCCGGAGACCTGCGCGGCCCGCTCCTCGGCGGTGAAGATGCCGAGACCGGCCCGCTTCTCGACGGGCAGGTGGTCGAGCGCCAGGCGACGGAAGATGTAGTCCATCACCGACTGGGCGATCCGGATGTCCGGGTCGTCAGTCATTCCGGCGGGCTCGAAGCGCATGTTGGTGAACTTCTGGATGTAGGTCTCCAGCGGCACACCGTGCTGCAGCGCGATGGACAGCGAGATGGAGAAGGCGTCCATCACACCGGCAAGAGTCGAGCCCTGCTTGCCGAGCTTGAGGAAGACCTCGCCGAGGCTGCCGTCCTCGTACATGCCCGCGGTCATGTAGCCCTCGGCGCCGGCGACGCTGAAGGACGTGGTGACACTGGTGCGCTTCTTCGGCAGCCGCTTGCGGACCGGGTGCGACAGGGCCGCCGGAGCGGTGGCCTCGGCGGCAACCTCGTCCTTGGTGCCGTCGTTCTTGCCCTTGCCACCGGAGAGCGGCTGGCCGACCTTGCAGTTGTCGCGGTAGATCGCCAGCGCCTTGAGGCCGAGCCTCCAGCCCTCGAAGTAGATCTTCTCGACGTCCTCGATGGTGGCCGACTCGGGCATGTTGACCGTCTTGCTGATCGCGCCGGAGATGAACGGCTGCACCGCGGCCATCATGCGGACGTGGCCCATCGGGGAGATGGCCCGCTCGCCCATCGCGCAGTCGAACACCTCGTAGTGCTCCGGACGCAGGGTCGGGGCGTTGACCACGTGGCCGTGCTCGGCGATGTACTCGACGATCGCCTCGATCTGCTCCTCCTGGTAGCCCAGGCTCTTCAGGGCCCTCGGCACCGTCTGGTTGACGATCTGCATGGAGCCGCCGCCGACCAGCTTCTTGAACTTGACCAGCGAGAAGTCCGGCTCGATGCCGGTCGTGTCGCAGTCCATCATGAAGCCGATGGTGCCGGTGGGGGCCAGCACCGAAGCCTGAGCGTTGCGCCAGCCGTTGTCGGCGCCGATCTCCAGGCACTCCTGCCACTGCTGCGTGGCGGCCTTGAGGACGTCGGCGTCGTCGGCGCCGACCGGGCGGATGGCGTCGTTGGCCGCGGCGTGCTTGCGCATGACCCGGGCGTGGGCGTCGGCGTTGCGGGCGAACCCGTCGTAGGCGCCGACGATGCCGGCGAGCTCGGCCGAGCGGCGGTAGGCGGTGCCGGTCATCAGCGAGGTGATGGCCGCCGCGAGGCTCTGGCCTCCACGGGAGTCGTAGGCGTGACCGGTCGCCATGAGCAGCGCGCCCAGGTTGGCGTAGCCGATGCCCAGCTGACGGTAGGCACGGGTGGTCTCGCCGATCGGGTCGGTCGGGAAGTCGGCGAAGCAGATCGAGATGTCCATCGCCGTGATGACCAGCTCGACGGACTTCACGAAGTTCTTGGAGTCGAACGTGCCGTCGCTCTTGAGGAACTTCAGAAGGTTCAGCGACGCCAGGTTGCACGAGCTGTTGTCCAGGCTCATGTACTCCGAACACGGGTTGGATGCGTTGATCCGGCCGGTCTCGGGGTTGGTGTGCCAGTCGTTGATCGTGTCGTCGTACTGGATGCCCGGGTCGGCGCACTCCCAGGCGGCCTGGGTGACCTTGCGGAAGAGGGCCTTGGCGTCGACGGTCTCGATGACCGAGCCGTCCATGCGGGCGCGCAGACCGAAATCGGTGCCCTCCTCCACCGCGCGCATGAACTCGTCGGAGACGCGCACGGAGTTGTTGGCGTTCTGGTACTGGACGCTGGTGATGTCCTTGCCACCGAGGTCCATGTCGTAGCCGGCGTCCCGCAGCGCGCGGATCTTGTTCTCCTCGCGCGCCTTGGTCTCGATGAACTCCTCGATGTCGGGGTGGTCGATGTCGAGGACGACCATCTTCGCCGCGCGACGGGTGGCGCCACCGGACTTGATGGTGCCGGCTGACGCGTCGGCGCCGCGCATGAAGCTGACGGGGCCGGAGGCGGTGCCGCCGGAGGAGAGCAGCTCCTTCGAGGAGCGGATGCGGGAGAGGTTGAGGCCGGCACCGGAGCCGCCCTTGAAGATCAGGCCCTCCTCGCGGTACCAGTTCAGGATCGAGTCCATCTCGTCGTCGACCGCGAGGATGAAGCAGGCGCTGACCTGCTGCGGCGCGCTGGTGCCGACGTTGAACCACACCGGGGAGTTGAAGCTGAACACCTGGTGCAGCAGCATCCAGGTCAGCTCGTGCTCGAAGATCTCGGCGTCGCCCTCGCTGGCGAAGTAGCCGTGCTCGCGACCGGCGGCGCCGTAGGTGAGCACGACCCGGTCGATGAGCTGACGCAGGCTGCTCTCCCGCTGGGGCTGGCCGACGGCGCCACGGAAGTACTTGGTGGTGACGATGTTGGTGGCGTTGATGCTCCACTCGGCGGGGAACTCCACGCCGCGCTGCTCGAAGTTGATCGAGCCGTCACGCCAGTTGGTCATGACGACGTCGCGGCGCTCCCAGGTCACCTCGTCGCAGGGGTGCACACCGGCGGTGGTGAAGACGCGCTTGATCTTCAGACCCTTGCCCCGGCTCGGCGCCTTGGCCGTGCGTCGCGTACGGGAGCCGGCCAAGCGGTCGTCGGTCTCGGTCATGGTGTGGAGCTCTCCCTGATCGTCATTCGCTGTGTCGTGTGCGCGGTGCTGTGCTGCGCGATGGGTGGATCGGAGGGCTGGGGAAGAGCCGCGATCGTGCTGTGCAGGTGGTGTGCGTCGAACTCGTGTCTAGCGGGCGGTACTGACAGTTCTCAGGCGTCCGCGAGGGAGCCCGAGGGGACGGATCCGGACGGTTCGGCGGCCTGCGACTGCCGGGCCTTGAGCTCGGCGATCTCCTTCTCGAAGTCGGCCACCGAGGTGAAAGAGCGGTAGACGCTCGCGAAGCGCAGGTAGGCGACCTCGTCGAGCTCACGGAGGGGCCGGAGGATGGCCAGCCCGACCTCGTTGCTGGGGACCTCCGCGGCACCGGTGGCGCGGATGGCGTCCTCGACCTGCTGGGCCAGCTTCTGCAGCTGGTCCTCGTCCACCGGCCGCCCCTGGCAGGCGCGGCGGACACCGGCGACGACCTTGGACCGGTTGAACGGCTCGCTCACCCCGCTGCGCTTGACGACGGCGAGCACGGCCTCCTCGACCGTGGTGAACCGGCGTCCGCACTTCGGGCAGGAGCGGCGACGACGCGTCGTCGCCCCCTCGTCGGCCTCCCGCGAGTCGATGACCCGGCTGTCGGCGTTGTGGCAGAACGGGCAGCGCATCGCAGGAAACCTCCTTCCGAGATGTGGCCCGCCGGGAGACGGCTCCTGTGGACCTTCCTGGGGACATCCGGTGGACGCCCCGGGGAGAACCTGGGGAGCAGCCTGTGGACAGGCTTACAACTCTGTAACTACTAGATGTAGGGGAACCCTAGGCCCGGCCACACAAGATGTGCAAGTGATCGGTTCCTCGGCGTGTTCCGTCCTGACCCTGCGGTCACCAGGGCAGACATCGCTCCCCACGAGTCACACGACACGCCGGCAGGGCGCGCCGAGCAGCCGCCTGTCGACACTCCGGCCGGGCCGCACCGCAACCGTGGCGCACGGCCGCCGACGCAGGTGCGACCGCGCCCGACCCGGCGTTCGGCCACCGACCTCGCAGAGGGCGCGAGGACCACCGCTCCCCGCGCAGGCCACCGGCAGCACCCTCCCGGACGGCATCGGTCGCCGGCGGACGCCGGCGACCGGGTCGAGGCGGCGCGCTGGACCGAGCCGAGAGGCGCCCCGCACGCCCGACCGGTCGGATCGGGGACGGCCTCGCCGACACGGCCTCAGCCGCCGACGGACCCGTCGACGCGAGGACGGCGGGCGTGGGGCACGTGGTCGCTCATGCGCATCGGCCGGGTCAGCAGCTCGGGTTCGAGCCCCTCAGGAGCCGTCCAACCCGTACGCGTCGCGCCCCTCTCCGGCCGGACAGCCGGACGCGGCCGCGACGGACCCCCGTCGACCGGGCCCGGAGAGACACGGGTGGTACTCGACGAGGCCTCCTGGGGCACCGCCGCGAGCATGCCGGTGTCGGCCGTCCGGTGCCGACCGAGCTCGCCGGATGCACGATGGCGACCAGGGAGCGCGGGAGCGGCGGGCCGAGCCGGAGCACCCTCCGGCGCGCGACGCCGGCCGATGTCCAGTGACTCGCCGGTCTCCGGAGCGCGCCGCCGTCCGGCCGACGGCGACTCCGCCGTCTCCGGGGCGCGGCGACGCCCGGTCGCCGGCGGCTCCGCGACCTCAGGGGCGCGTCGGCGCCCCACGGACGCGAACTGTGCCGTCTCCTCAGCGGTCCGACGACCGCCGGTCGACGGGGGTTCGGGGACGACGGACAGGTCGCGCACCATCGCCAGCCCGGCGGTGGCGGCGCCGTCGGCATCCGTCGATCGGGCCCGGCGGCCCGAGGGGTGGCGTGCGACGGACATCTCCTGCGCGCCCGGAGCAGCGGCGGGGGGCCCGGTCGGCCCGGCGGCGACGGCGAGGTGCCGTTCGGGCAGGCGCAGCGATGCCAGGTCGGTCCACGCGGTCTCCTCGACACCGCCGAGGACGACGCGCACCCACACCTGGCAGGAACCGTTGGCGTCGTGCCGCCAGCCGAGCAGCTCGCCTGCCCACCAGGTCCCTGCCTGGTAGACCTCGACGGCTTGGGGTTGATCGGTGAACACAGCTGCTCGGTTCTCCATGGCGCCTGACACGCGACGACCGTAAGCGGTAAACCGACCACTGAGCGTGAAGGCGCCCGCACTGAGGGTTGACGAAGTCGCGCCTCGACGTTGTGGACCTATTGCCGTGGCGAGCACGGCGGGCAGGGGCCCGGGCGTCGTCGCGGCCGTTCCGTGCGCTTCCCGCTGGTCGAGCGCTCGGACCCAGCGCGACAACCTCCGACTGCGCGGCGCTCCGCTCACGGGAGGAGCAGGGTCTGACCAGGGACGAGGTCGGCGCCCTGCAGGTGGTTCAGCGTCTGGATCTCGTCGACCAGGGCGCGGACGTCCCCGGAGCCGTCCAGCGAAGAAGCGATGGACCACAGCGTGTCGCCCGGCTGCACCACGACACTGGTCTCCCCCGCCAGGCGCAGGCCGCCGGAGTCACCCCCGAGGAGCGGACCCACCCAGGATCCCACCGCTACGCCCGCGGCCAGTGCCATCACGACGGCGAGCCGCCGGGCGCGGCGGGTCAACCGCAGACCGGCCGCCGAGGCACTCGTCGCAGCAGGGCGCCGACCGGCCGAGGGCCGGCGAGGTGCACCAGCGGTGGGCGCGGGAGCCCGACCGATGGGACGCGGCCCGGCGGTCCGGCGCGCAGGGGTGCCAGGCGCGACGGGAGGGCGGCACACGCCGACCCTCGACGGGTTCCGGCGCGACGGTCGGGCCAGCGGGGCGCGCGTCGCGGCGGCATCGCCGGCGTCACCGGCCACCACCAATCGCGGCCGCCACGGCGCCAGGATCTCCTCGTCGAACTCCAGTACGGCTTGTGCGACGCTCCCCATGACCCGTCCTCCTCTGTTTCCCGGCTCGTCCAGCGTTCGAACGCTTGTTCGATTCGAACGCCTGTGCGATGTCTACCGCACAGGTCCGACGAAAGCCACCGGACGCGGCCGGCGACTTCGAACATGTGTTTGATCCGAGCCCGGAAAAGCGCTACCGTCGTCCCACGGACACAGGCGCTGCGCGAGCGGCGGACGAGGAGGCGACGTGGCGGAGAAGAGCGGGAGCTCAGGCGGCCGCAAGGCGTCGGCGGACACCGGCGCCACGACCGGGACGGCGGCGGTCCGATCGTTCCCCGACCGGGGTGCCGACGGCGACGGCCTGACCCAGCGCCAGCGCCGCGTGCTGGAGGTCATCCGCGACTCGATCGAACGGCGCGGCTACCCGCCCTCGGTGCGCGAGATCGGCGAGGCGGTCGGTCTGTCGTCGGCCTCGTCGGTCGCCCACCAGCTCTCGGTGCTGCAGAAGAAGGGCTGGCTGCGGCGCGACCCCAATCGCCCCCGCGCCCTGGACGTCCGGCTTCCCGGCGACTCGCCGCACACCGTCCCGGCACCCGCCGAGGTCGGTCAGGGCGACGACACCCAGCTCTCGGCGCCGACCTACGTCCCGTTGGTCGGCCGCATCGCCGCCGGTGGCCCGGTGCTCGCCGAGCAGGCGGTCGAGGACGTCTTCCCCCTCCCCCGCGAGCTCGTCGGCGAGGGAACGCTCTTCATGCTGAAGGTGGTCGGCGACTCGATGGTCGAGGCCGCCATCTGCGACGGCGACTGGGTCGTGGTGCGGCAGCAGCCGACGGCGGAGAACGGCGAGATCGTCGCCGCGATGATCGACGGCGAGGCCACGGTCAAGACCTACAAGCGACGCGACGGCCACGTCTGGCTGCTGCCGCACAACCCGGCGTACGAGCCCATCCCGGGCGACGACGCGACCGTCCTCGGCCGGGTCGTGAGCGTCCTGCGCCGAGTCTGACAGCGGACCCCGTCCCTCCCCGTCCGACGGCGAGCCGAGGGACGGGGCCACGACGCCGTGCCGCGAACCTCAGGGTCGGCGGCGCAGCTTGCCGCCGAGCCAGACGGCCACCGTGGCCACGGAGGCGGCGATGAGAGCCGACGTCCAGGGGGACAGTCCCGACCGGGTCAGGTCGCTGAAGCTGGGAACGACACCGTCGGGGGCCGGCTGGGTGGCCTCGACGATCGCAGGCGCCAGCGGGACGCGGGTGAGGTCGCTGGGCAGCCCCTCGCTGGCGACGAGCAGGCTCTGGCCGTCCGCCGCGAACGTGATCGCCTCGCCCTGGGGAGAGTCCGGCAGCGGGATGATCGCCGGTTCCGCGGACAGGGCGCCGACGACGTCGCTGCCGGTCAACGGCCAGACGTAGGCGTCGGTGTAGGTGCGCAGCGCCAGACGCCGGCCATCGGCGGACACCGCACCGCCGGTGACCAGCAGTTGGCCGGCCCGCCCCACGGGTCCACCGGCGGTCCCGGTGAGCGTCATGTTCACGCCGGCCACCTTCGCGAGCGCCACGGTGCCGCCGTCCACGAGCGCCGACGCGGGGGTGCTGTACACCCCGCTGGCGCCGAGCACCTCCTTGGTCACCACGTACGGGGTTCCGTCCGGCGCGAGGAGGAGGGCCTCGGCATCGTGGGGCCCGTCGGGGTAGGTGAGCCGGAAGACACCCGTCGTCCCGTCCGGGCGGAGAGCCAGCAGCGCCACCGTCGTCCGCGTGGTGTTGTTGTCGCCCGTGTCGGCCAGCCACACGCTGCCGTCCGCGGCGACCGCCATGTCTTCGGGGTCGTAGGGGTCGACCGCGGCGGTGTGGGAGTCGATCACCTGGCACGCGGCGTCGAGCATGTGAACGGCCAGTTGCTCGCCGCCGTCGTTCATGGCGAGATACCCGTCGCCGACGGCGACCAGCCCGGAGATCTCCGCCAGCCGGGGGTCGGTGATCTGGCACTGGGTGGCCGGCGCCGCGGCGACGTCCTCGGCCGACGCGGGCACGGCACAGCCGAGGACGACGCCGGCACCGAGGACTCCCCCGGCCGCCAGCAGCCGCCCCCGCACGCCGCTACGCGGTCTGCCGGCCTCGGGCACGTACCCAGCGTGACAGAACGATTGCATCGAGTCTGTGAACCACGCCCAACAGCAGGATGCCCACGGCACCCCCGACGACGGCGTCGGTGATCCAGTGGAAGTCCAGCGACACCATCGAGACGCCGGTCGCGACGGGGCCGGCCACGCTCAGCCACCAGAACGCGCGCTGCACCCTGGCCGGCAGTCCGCACTCCACGGCCAGCCACCGCGCCACACCCCACATGATCACGGCGTTGGCCACGTGCCCCGACGGGAAGGAGACCCCGTCGACGTGGAAGAAGAGCTCGTCGGGATGCCCGGGCGCCGTGCGGCCGGTGCCGAACTTGAGGGCGTAGACGCCGACGGTGAGGGTGCCGAGGGCGAGCAGGACGCGGAACAGCGGGATCCAGGTGTGCCGCCGCCAGGCCAGGTAGCCCACCAGGATCGCCAGCACGATAAGGATCGTGGCGCGTCCGCCGAGCTGGGTGACGGCCCAGATCACGGGGTAGGCGGCCGAGTCCCGCAGACCCCAGCCACCGATGATCTCCGACACCCGCAGGTCGATCCGCTCGAGGACGCCGCCGGCGAGCAGGTCGGCCGTAACCACGCTCCCGACGACCAGCGCGAGCAGCATGACCCACCACGGCGGCCGGCCGATCGAGACGACACGGGTCCGCTCGGGCACGCCGACGTCCCGCACCACGCCGCTCGTCACGCCGTCACGGTACCGGCCCGTGACCTCCCCGTGATCCGGACGAGGCGGTTCCACCCCGACAGGGTCGGACGATGCGGTCAGGCGACCGGGACGGCGAACTGCTCGAGCATCGCGGCGAGTCCGCCGTCCACCCGCGCGCTCAGTCGGGTACCGGCGTCCTCGTGCCGCTCGCTGAGCACCTCGCCGTCGCGGTGGACCCGGGCGACCAGATCGCCGCGGTCGTAGGGCACGAGGACCTCGATGTCGACGTCCGGGTGCGGCAGCCGGGCGGCGATCAGATCGCGCAGGCCGTCGATACCGGCACCGGTGCGGGCCGACACCCAGACCGCGCCGGGCAGGGCCCGGCGAAGGGTCAGGACGTCGTCCTCGGTCATGGCGTCGACCTTGTTGACGACGATGACCTCCGGCACCGCCGCTGCGTCGATCTCGCCGAGGACCACGCGCACGGCGTCGATCTGGCCCAGTGGATCCGGGTCGGAGCCGTCCACGACGTGCAGGAGCAGGTCGGCGGCAGCGACCTCCTCCAGCGTGGAGCGGAAGGCGTCGACCAGCTGGTGCGGCAGGTGCCGGACGAATCCGACGGTGTCGGTCAGCGTGTACTCCCGGCCGTCCGGGGATTGCGCGCGGCGCACCGTGGGGTCCAGGGTGGCGAACAGCGCGTTCTCCACCAGCACCCCGGCGCCGGTGAGCGCGTTCAGCAGGCTCGACTTGCCCGCGTTCGTGTACCCGGCGATGGCCACGCTGGGCGTCGCGTTCCGGTCCCGGCTGGACCGCTGGGTGGCCCGCGCGGTCGCCATGCCGGCGATCTCCCGGCGCAGCTTGCTCACCCGCGCGCGGATGCGTCGCCGGTCGGTCTCGATCTTGGTCTCACCCGGACCGCGGGTGCCGATGCCGCCACCCCCGGCGACCCGGCCACCGGCCTGCCGGGACAGCGACTCACCCCAGCCGCGCAGGCGCGGCAGCATGTACTGCATCTGGGCCAGCTCGACCTGGGCCTTGCCCTCCCGGCTGCTCGCGTGCTGGGCGAAGATGTCCAGGATCAGCGCGGTCCGGTCGACCACCTTGACCTTGAGGATCTTCTCCAGCTGGTTGAGCTGCCCAGGAGTCAGCTCCCCGTCGCAGATCACGGTGTCGGCGCCGGTCGCGGCCACGATGTCGCGAATCTCGTTCGCCTTGCCGGAGCCCACGTAAGTGGCGGCGTCCGGCTTGTCGCGGCGCTGGCTCACCGCCTCCAGCACCTGCGAACCGGCGGTCTCGGCCAGTGCGGCGAGTTCTGCCAGGGACCGGTCGGCGTCGGCCTGGGTGCCCTCGGTCCACACCCCGACCAGCACGACGCGCTCGAGGCGCAGCTGCCGGTACTCGACCTCGGTGACGTCGGCGAGCTCGGTGGACAGCCCGGCGACGCGGCGCAGCGCCCCGCGGGCCTCGAGGGCGTAGGAGCCGGTCGTGTCGTCGGGCTCGCCCCACTGCCCGGCGGGCGCAGGCCGTGCGTCGAGGCCGGTGGTGTCGTCGAACGGGACATCGGGAGCGGTCGTCATCGGCTCCAGCGTGGCACGGGGGGCGGAAACAGGCACCTGACTTGTCATCGCCGGGTACAACACCGCGCGACTCCGCATGCATCCCGTCCGGTCGCGGGTAGGGCGGGAGGGACATCCCGGGCACCGAGGAGGTAGCGATGAGCGAGAGCGGATCGAGCAGTCTGGGCGCCGACAGCGAACTCGACGACCCCGGCCGCGACCCGAAGGGCCTGGATCCGCCGCGGAACCTGTTCGGTGGCGGCCCTGACCAGGACAGCGGTCAGGGGAAGCCGCAGGACAGTCCGGGTGTCGAAGGTCAAGGGTTGATGCCCGAGTCGCCGACCGAGGACGACGAGCGGGCCTGACGCGCCTCAGCCGGCCAGCCACTCCGGGCACAGCTCGCCGGCGGCGACCAGCACCGCGGGTCCGGTGAGCACGGTCGTCCCGGGGGTCACCTGCACCGACAGGCGGCCCCCGGGGACGTCGACGAGGACCGTCCCCTCGGTCCGTCCCGCAGCGGTGAGCGCGGCGTAGCCCGCGGCGCAGGCGCCGGTGCCGCAGGACCGGGTTTCCCCCACCCCGCGCTCGACGACCCGCAGCCGGACGTGCGCTCCGGGCTCCAGCACGTTGACCAGCTCCACGTTGACACCGTCCGGGAACAGCGCCGCGTCGAACTCCGGCGTCCTGGTGAGGTCCAGCGCGTCGACGTCGACGTCGGTGAGGCAGGCCAGGTGCGGGTTGCCCATCGAGACGGCGAGCCCGGCGAACGTCACACCCCCGACGACGGCCTTCCCGGCGCCGAACTCGCGGGCCGGCCCCATGTCCACCCAGTAGTTCCCGTCGGCCGTCGCGCCGACCCGGCGAGGACCACCGCGCGTGCCCACCAGGACGCCGGCCTCGCAGGTGGCCCGGTCCAGCAGACCCTCGCTGACCAGCGCGTGCAGGAACAGCCGGATCCCGTTGCCGCACATCTCGGCGGTCGACCCGTCGGCGTTGCGGTGGTCCATGAACCACTCGCAGCTCTCCAGGTGGCCGCCCAGCACCGCTGCGGCGTCCGGCACGTGCACGCTGCGCACCAACCGCAGCGCGCCGTCGCCACCGAGCCCGCCCCTCCGGTCGCACAGCCGTCGGACGAGGCCGCCGTCCAGCCGGTCCTCCGGCCACAGGCCGCCGTCGGGATCGGGTAGGACGACGAAGTCGTTCTCCGTGCCGTGCCCGACGAGCACGCGGGGAGCGGTTCGGGAAGTCACGGCTCGATCGTACGGGCGGTGATCACCGCGGAGACGGCGTCGACCAGGTCCGGCCGCGCGGCATCGAACCAGCTGATCGTTGCGTCACGACGGAACCAGGACCGCTGCCGGCGCACGAACCGCCGCGTCGTGGAGACCGTGCGCTCGCGCGCCGCCTCGGGACTCAGCTCACCGTCGAACTGGGCCAGCACCTGGGCGTAGCCCAGCGCCCGGGAGGCGGTGGGACCGTCCCGCAGGCCGTCCTGGTTCAGCCGCGCCACCTCGTCGACGAAGCCCGCCGCCCACATCCGGTCCACCCGCGCCGCGACCCGCTGGTCGAGCTCGGCAGGCTCCCGGTCCAGGCCGATGACGACGGCCGGGTAGTACGGGCGGGGCTCGGGCAACTGCGCGCGGAAGGGTCTTCCGGTGAGCTCGATGACCTCGAGAGCCCGGACGATCCGTCGTCCGTTGCTGGACAGCACCGCGGCCGCCGCTGCCGGGTCCAGCCCCGCCAGCCGCTCGTGCAGCGCGGCAGGTCCCACTGTCGCCAGTTCCGCCTCGAGCCGGGCCCGCAGCTCCGGGTCCGTGCCGGGGAAGTCGAGCTCGTCCAGGACGGCGCGGAGATAGAGACCGGAGCCGCCGACCAGCAGGGGCACGGTGCCCGTAGCGCGAAGGCGGTCGATCTCGGCCCGGGCGAGGTCGCGGTACTCCGCCACGGATGCGGCCTGGCGGACGTGCCAGAGGTCGAGCAGGTGGTGCACGACGCCGTCCCGTTCCGCGAGGTCGGGTTTGGCGGTCCCGATGTCCATGCCGCGGTAGAGCTGCATGGAGTCGGCGTTGACCACCTCGCCGCCGAGGCGGTGGGCCAGCGCCACGGCGAGCGCCGTCTTCCCGGTCGCCGTCGGGCCGACGATCGCCACCACCGGCGGGATGGTCACGAGCCCCCCTGGCTGGCGCTCGTCGGCCCCGTGCCCGACGGTGCCCTGCCCCTGCGTGACCTCGCAAGCTCGGTCACGTGCCCTCCTCGCAGGCGCTCGTCGGCCCCGTGCCCGACGGTGCCCTGCCCCTGCGTGACCTCGCAAGCTCGGTCACGAGCCCCCCTCGCAGGCGCTCGTCGTCCCCGTGCCCGACGGTGCCCTGCCCCTGCGTGACCTCGCAAGCTCGGTCACGCCGCCACCCACGAGGCGACGAGGTAGCCGACCCCGAACGGCGCCGCGTCGTGGTGGAGCTGCGCGGCGATCGACCGGCCGTCGAGGGCGGCGCCGACCGCGCGCCACACCGGCACACCGGCGGCCAGCAGTCGCTCCCCCGCGTCGGGGTCGAGGGCGGCGAGGGCCGCGGCGTTCCCGGCTGCCAGCGACCGGGCGACGTCGGCGTCGAACGGCCCGGCGGCGTCGTCGAGGTAGCCCGGGGCCTTGACGTTGCGCCGCGCCGAGCCATCTCCCATGGCCAGGACTCCCAGCGGGGTGGGCAGGTCACGGACGAGCTGCCCGAGGTCGGCCGGGGCGACGCCGACCCGTGTGCCGGCGAAGCCGGCCTCCTCGAGCAGCCACGCCCCCAGCGTGTGCGCCAGCGGCACCCGGCGACCCCCCGGCCGGACGCGTCCCTGGAACGGGATCTCCAGATCCAGCCCGACGCCGCGGAGGGTGCCGACGTCGCCGGCCCCGAGGCGCTCGCGCGGGGCAGCTCCCTCCCCCACCACGACGACGACCTCTGGCCGCACCGCCAGCAGCTCGGTCACGGCGGCAGCGCACGCGTTCCTCAGCGCCCTCGTGCCGGCGTCCGCCCGGCCCTCGACGGCGGGCAGCAGGAGCGGCGGCGCGGGGCAGAAGGCCACGGCGACGGAGGCACGCGTGCCCGGCGGGGGCGGCCCTGGGGAAACGGCACTCACGCCGGTCAGTCTCCCGGATGCGACGTGGGACACTGCCGGACGTGTCGAGCACGGACAACCCCGGTAACGGGGCGCAGCAGGACTCTTCGCCGATTGCGGAGAACCCGGAGACGGTCGGCGCGGAGGCGGTGAACGACCCGATGGCCGGCGCCGAGACGCCGGATCCGGCCGCGGAGGCAGCCACCCCCGAGGCGTCGGGCACCGAGGAGTCGGGCACCGAGCCGACGGCCGATGCCATGCCGGCCGAGACCCCTCCGGCGCAGGCGCCGGCGCCGGAGGCATCGGTGCCGAGCACATCCACCTCGGAGGCGGTCACCCCGCAGGCCGGCACCCCGGAGGCGCCGGCGCCCGGCGACGCCTCGGTCGCCGACCCGACCGCGGACGCACCGGTTCCGGCGCCCCCGAAGCCGCGCCCCATGGCCCCCCGCCCGGTGCCGCGCCCGATGCCCCAGCCCGCACCCGCAGCGGCCGCTCCCGAGCCGGCCGTCGAGGTGCCCGCCGTTCCCGCCAGTGACCCCACGCAGTGGGGCCGCGTCGACGAGGAGGGCACGGTCTACGTGCGCACGGCCGAGGGCGAGCGCGCCGTCGGTTCGTGGCAGGCCGGCGAGCCCGCCGAGGGGCTGGCCCACTACGGGCGCCGCTACGACGACCTCGCCACCGAGGTGACCCTGCTCGAGGCGCGCCTGAAGGCGCACACCGGCAACCCGTCGGAGATCCGCGGCAAGGCGCAGGGACTCGCCGAGACGATCCCGGCCGCCGCGGCCGTCGGTGATCTCGACGGTCTCGCCGCCCGGGCGCGGGCCATGGTGGACACCGCCGACTCCGCGGCTGCCGAGTACCGGGCCGAGAAGGCCGCCGCCCGCGCGGCGCAGGTCGCCCGCAAGGAGACGCTCGCCGCGGAGGCCGAGCAGATCGCCGCCGAGTCGACGTCGTGGAAGGCGGCCGGCGACCGGCTGAAGGCCATCGTCGAGGAGTGGAAGACGATCCGCGGGATCGACCGCAAGACCGACGAGGCCCTGTGGACCCGCTTCGCCGCGGCCCGGGACGCCTTCGGGCGGCGCCGCGGCGCGCACTTCGCCTCGCTCGACGCCCAGCGCGGCGAGTCCCGCGCCGCCAAGCAGGAGCTGATCAAGGAGGCGCAGAAGCTCGCCACCTCGACCGATTGGGGCCCGACCAGCGCGGCGATGCGCTCGCTCATGGACCGCTGGAAGGCCGTCCCGCGCACCGGCCGGGAGGGCGACGACGACCTCTGGAAGGAGTTCCGCGCCGCCCAGGACGTCTTCTTCGCCGCCCGCGCCGAGTCGGACAAGAAGCGCACCAGCGAGGAGGTGGCCAACCAGCAGCAGAAGGAGGAGCTCCTCGCCCAGGCCGAGAAGCTCGATCCCTCCGGCGATCTCAAGGGTGCGCAGAACGCGCTGCGCAAGCTCCAGGAGCGCTACGACGCCATCGGGCACGTGCCCCGCGGCGTGATGCGGCAGCTCGAGGACCGCATGCAGGCCGTCGAGCAGAAGGTCCGCGGAGCCGCGGACTCCACCCGCGTCCGGACGGCGCCGGAGAACCCGATGGTCACGTCGATGCGCGCGGCGGTCACCAAGGCCGAGGAGCAGCTGGCCAAGGCCGAGACCGCGGGTGACGAGCGGCGGATCCAGGAGGCCCGGGCGAACCTGGCGACCCGCCGCGAGTGGCTGGCCGAGGCCGAGAAGTCCGCGTCCCGCCGCTGAGGCCGCGACGGCACAGGAAGCTTCACCTGCGTCCAGGGCGCCCGGGACGCAGGTAGAGCTTCCTAAGCGTCAGGTGGGGGCGCCGATCCGCGGCATGCCGAGCGCCACGCCCGGCGTCCTCGGCCGGAGGCCCGCCTCGCTCGCGTCGCCCGCCCGGGTGCGCCGGTGCGACAGCAGCGGGCCGTCGGCGACCAGGAAGTGCGGCTTCGCGTCGGTCACGACCGTCTCGACGACGTCGCCGGGACGGACGCCGTCGGCCGCCGTGAAGTGGATCAGCCGCCCGTCCCGGGCCCGGCCGGACAGCCGGCCGGTGGCGGCGTCCTTGCTGCCCTCCCCCGCGGCGACCAGCAGCTCGACGCGGCGGCCGATCTGCGCCCGGTTCTCCGACCAGCTGATCTCCTCCTGCAGCGCGGTCAGGCGGAGGTACCGCTCCTGGACGACCGCCTTGGCCAGCTGCCCGTCCATCTCCGCCGCGGGCGTCCCCGGCCGCTTGGAGTACTGGAAGGTGAAGGCGCTGGCGAACCGGGCCCGACGGACGACATCGAGGGTCTGCTGGAAGTCCTCCTCGGTCTCGCCGGGGAAGCCCACGATGATGTCGGTGGTGATCGCGGCGTCGGGCATCGCGGCGCGGACCCGGTCGATGATCCCGAGGTAGCGCTCCTGGCGGTAGCCGCGGCGCATCCGGCGCAGCACGTCGTCGGAACCCGACTGCAGCGGCATGTGCAACTGGTGGCAGACCACCGGCGTCTCGGCCATCGCGGCGATGACGTCGTCGGTGAACTCGCGCGGGTGCGGGCTGGTGAACCGCACCCGCTCGAGCCCCTCGATCCGGCCGGTCGCCCGCAGCAGGTCGGCGAACGCACCCCGGTCGCGGAACTCGACGCCGTAGGCGTTCACGTTCTGGCCGAGCAGCGTCACCTCGAGCACGCCCTGGTCCACCAGCGCCTGCACCTCGGCGAGGATCTCGCCCGGACGGCGGTCCTTCTCCGAACCGCGCAGCGACGGGACGATGCAGAACGTGCAGGTGTTGTTGCAGCCGACGCTGATCGACACCCAGCCGGAGTAGGCGGAGTCCCGCTTCGCCGGCAGCGTCGACGGGAACACCTCGAGCGACTCGACGATCTCCACCTGCGCCTCGGCGTTGTGCCGGGCCCGGTCCAGCAGCGCCGGCAGCGACCCGACGTTGTGTGTGCCGAAGACGACGTCCACCCAGGGGGCGCGGCGCACGATCTCGCCGCGGTCCTTCTGCGCCAGGCAGCCGCCGACGGCGATCTGCATGCCGGGACGGGCGTCCTTCACCGGCCGGAGATGGCCGAGGTTGCCGTAGAGGCGGTTGTCCGCGTTCTCCCGCACCGCGCAGGTGTTGAGGACGACGACGTCGGCGTCGGCTCCCTCGGCGGCGGCGGTGTAGCCGGCCTCTTCCAGGAGGCCCGACAGCCGCTCGGAGTCGTGGACGTTCATCTGGCACCCGTAGGTGCGCACCCGGTAGGTACGCGGAGCGGGGGCCTCGGTTGCGCTGCTCATGACAGCAGCGAGGGTACGGCGCCCCACCTCCGGCTACGGCGAGTCACGCTTCCGGACGAATCCCGCCCGCTTCGTTACGCCTTCGTGATCGCCCCGGTCACGCACCGTGTCACATGCCCCCTAGGGTCGCTGAGGTGACCAGCCGTCCGAACGGAGAACCGCTCGTCCGCCTCTCCGGCGTCAACAAGTGGTTCGGCGACCTGCACGTCCTGCAGGACATCGACCTGGAGATCGCCCGCGGCGAGGTCGTCGTCGTCATCGGCCCCTCAGGGTCGGGCAAGTCGACGCTGTGCCGCGCGATCAACCGTCTGGAATCGATCCAGCAGGGCGAGATCACCATCGACAGCCAGAAGCTGCCCGAGGAGGGCAAGGCGCTGGCCGGCCTGCGCGCCGACGTCGGCATGGTGTTCCAGAGCTTCAACCTCTTCGCGCACAAGACCGTGCTCGAGAACGTCACGCTGGGCCCGGTCAAGGTCCGCAAGAAGTCCGCGGCCGACGCCGAGAAGCGGGCGAAGGAACTGCTCGACCGGGTCGGCGTCGGCAACCAGGCAGACAAGTACCCCGCCCAGCTCTCCGGCGGACAGCAGCAGCGCGTCGCCATCGCCCGGGCGCTGGCCATGGACCCGAAGGTGATGCTCTTCGACGAGCCCACCTCCGCGCTGGACCCGGAAATGATCAACGAGGTCCTCGACGTCATGGTGGGCCTCGCCCGGGACGGCATGACCATGGTCGTCGTCACCCACGAGATGGGCTTCGCCCGGAAGGCGGCCAACCGGGTCGTGTTCATGGACGGCGGCCGGATCGTCGAGTCCGCCGAGCCCGAGACCTTCTTCACCAACCCGACCTCGGATCGGGCCAAGGACTTCCTGTCCAAGATCCTCACCCACTGATCCACACGAGACCGTCAAGCGAGAGGACCCACCCATGCATCTCCGGCGCACCGCCCTGGTAGCCACCCTGTCCGTCGTCGCCCTGACCGCCGCCGCCTGCGGCGGCGGCGACGAGGACACCGCCGCGGAGCCCCCCGTCGCCGAGGCCCCCGAGTTCGAGGAGGGGACGCCGATGGCCGAGATCGCCGAGGCGGGCACGCTCCGCCTCGGCACGAAGTTCGACCAGCCCGGCTTCGGTCTGGAAAACCTCGAGGGCGAGGTGGAGGGCTTCGACGTCGAGGTCGCCAAGATCATCGCCGGCGCCCTCGGCCTCTCACCGGAGGACATCGAGTACGTCGAGACACCGTCCGCGGTCCGCGAGGAGGTGCTGGAAGGCGACGAGGTGGACATGGTCGTCGCCACCTACACGATGAACGACGAGCGCGCCGAGCGGATCGACTTCGCGGGGCCGTACTACCAGGCCGGCCAGCAGATCATGGTGGCCGCCGACAACGACACCATCACCGGGCCGGAGTCCTTCATGGAGAACCCGGACGCGACCGTCTGCACCGTCACCGGCTCGACGCCGTCGGAGAACATCCGCGAGTACCTGGCCAGCCCTGACCAGCTGGTGCTCTTCGACGAGTACTCGCAGTGCGCCGACGCCCTGGGCAACGGCCAGGTCGACGCGGTGACCACCGACAACGTGATCCTGCTCGGCTTCGTCTCCGAGTCCGACGGCCAGTTCAAGCTCGTCGGCGAGCAGTTCACGGAGGAGCCGTACGGCATCGGGATCCAGCAGGGCGAGACCGAGTTCTGCGAGTTCATCCACGAGACGCTGCGCGAGAACGAGGAGGCCTACGTGGAGGCCTGGGAGTCCACCGCGGGCCAGGTGGAGGGCACCGAGACCCCGGAGCTGCCCGAGTTCGACGAGTGCGCCTGATCATCGCGTGACCCCCGCGGCCGGCCGGTCACCGGCCGGCCGCGGGACGTATCCGAGATGACCGCGCCAGCGGAGGAGGGAGGGAGCGCACGTGAGTCCGGTCTTCGAGAACCTGGACCTGTTCTGGGACGGGTACCTGACGTCGTTGAGCATCTGCCTGTGGGCGCTCGTCGGCTCCCTGCCCTTGGGCGTGCTGATCGCCGGATGCCGGGTCTCCCCGGTGCCGCCGCTGCAGTGGTTCGGCACCTTCTGGGTGACAACCTTCCGCAACACCCCGCTGACGGTCGTCCTGTTCTTCTGCGCGTTCGGGTTGCCCGAGATCGGGATCAACAACAGCTTCTTCTTCTTCGGCGTGCTGGGGCTGGTGCTCTACACGTCGGCGTTCGTCTGCGAGGCGGTGCGCTCGGGCATCAACTCCGTCTCGGCGGGCCAGGCCGAGGCGGCGCGCTCGATCGGGCTCAACTTCACCCAGGGACTGCGCTTCGTCGTCCTGCCGCAGGCGCTGCGCACGGTCGTGCCGCCGCTCGGCAGCGTTCTCATCGCCATGTTCAAGAACTCGGCCGTGGTCGGCGCGTTCGGTGTCGGCGGTGACCTCTGGAGCACCGGCGCGACGCTGAACAGTGCCCGGGGACTGGAGACGCTGCCCGTGTTCGTCGGCGTCGCCGTCTTCTACCTCATGATCACGCTGCCCGCCGGAGCGGTCCTGCAGGTCCTCGAGCGCAAGGTGGCGATCGCGCGATGAGCCAGCAGACGGTGCTCTACGACGCGCAGGGCCCCCGGGCCCGCCGGCGGACGGCGATCGGCACGGTCATCGCCGTGCTCGTCCTCGCCGGACTGGCCTACGTCGTCATCGACCGGCTCATCGAGCGGAACCAGTTCTCCATGGAGAAGTGGGGACCGCTGATCGACCCGAGCAACGAAGCCTTCGACGCCGTGTGGCGACTGCTCGGCGAGGGCGTGGTCAACACCCTGCGCGCCGCGGCGATCGCCATGCTCCTGTCGGTCGTGCTCGGCACGCTCATCGCGGTGGCCCGGCTCTCCGCGGGCCGGGCCGGCCGCATCCCGCTGATCGGCCTGGTCGAGCTCTTCCGCGGACTCCCGGTCGTGGTGCTCGTGTACTTCGGCGTGCGCGTGCTCCCGGACGTCGGTGTCGACCTGCGGGAACTCCCGGGAGGGCAGGAGCTCTGGGGCCTGGTCATCGGCCTGACCGCCTACAACATGGTGATCTTCGCCGAGGTCGTGCGGGCCGGCGTCGCCTCCCTGCCGAAGGGGCAGCGCGAGGCCGCGCTGGCCACCGGGCTCACGAACGGCCAGACGATGCGCATCGTGCTGCTGCCGCAGGCGTTCCGGGTGATGCTGCCGGCGATCATCAGCCAGCTCATCGTCGTCCTGAAGGACACCTCGCTGGTCACCTTCATCGCCAACTACGACGAGCTGCTCAGCCAGGGCGAGAGCATCCGGCGGAACCTGGACAACCCCATCCAGACCTTCATCGTGATCGCCTTGATGTACATCACGATCAACTACCTGCTGGGCCGGCTGGCGCAGTACATCCAGCGCCGCCAGGCGAGAGCCTCCGCCAGGGTGGCGGAGGTGACCGACGCGGGCGCGAACGTCCCTGTCGGTGGTGGCGCCTGACCATTCGTCGGGCGACGAACACGCCATCCTTCTCAGGTGACCCACAGGCCCCACCCGCGGCGCGCCGCGTGCGACACGCCCGGGAGTTCCCGGCGAGACTGATCCCCACCATGGAGACGATGCACGCCGCCGGACGGCGCACCCTCCCGCCCGTTCCCCGGACGAGTGCCGAGTCGACCACGGGAGCTCCCCGTACCGTGAGCGGGGAGCAGCCCGAGTCCGACACCCCGACCGAACGCTTCGTCGTCGATCTGTCGACCGGCGAGCAGCGGACCGTCGGGGCGGCCGAGGTGGACCAGCCGGCCGACGAGGTCCCACGTGACGAGACCGGCGCCCCGGAGCCCGGGACAGACGGGACGGCGCTCGACGGCGGCCCCGAGGATCGACGTCCAGCGGTCCCTGAGCCCCGCGAACTCGACCTCGCCCAGCAGTTCGTGGCCCGCCTCCGCGCGGCCGCGGCCGACTTCGCGGAGACCGCCGGTGCCGTGTCGGCGGTCGTGCGCGAGGCGGTGCCCCCGGCCCGTCACCGCCGCGCCCGCTGCCGCCTGGTCCTGCGCTACGCCGACGACCGGGAGGTCGACGTCACCTTTCTCGGTACCGCCGGGCTGCCCGGTGCGCCCTCCCGGCACGGCTTCGACCGCCAGATCCGCCGGTGGCTCGCAGCCGGACAGCGGCGGGACGACGCCTGGCTCGTGACCGATCCCGACGCCCCGGACGGCCTGGCCATCGATCTGAGCGCCTGGGTCCGCGCCGCCTGACGGACGTCGTACGGCGCGTTTCCTGAGCGGCCCGAGCGGGTCCCCGCGGTCGGCCCTCGGCCGGGCCGGAATCGTCGCCGCTCGGGTTTCCCTCTGCCCCCGGATGCGCCACGATGACGGTGTCGCCACCGTTTCGGCGAGCGACGTCGCGAACCGCAGGCTTGCGCCCAGCGCAGAAGACCGGGGAGCCGCTGATGTCCCTCAGCACGGCAGTTCTGCGACGGGGAGCCGTCGGCCGCGCGACCGGCGGGCAGGGCGCGGCATGACCGCCATCGCGCCGCAGCCGATCATCAGCCGGCCCAGCCCCGAGCACACGCCTGCCAGGGGCTCCCGACTGTCGAGCATCCTGCGCACCACCGATCACAAGACGATCGGCCTGATGTACCTGACAGCGTCGTTCGGGTTCTTCATCCTCGCCGGCCTGATGGCCATGCTGATCCGCGCGGAGCTCGCCCAGCCGGAGCTGCAGTTCCTGTCGCCGGAGCAGTACAACCAGCTGTTCACCATGCACGGCACGCTGATGCTGTTGATGTTCGCGACGCCGCTGTTCTTCGCGTTCGGCAACCTGATCATGCCGCTGCAGATCGGCGCTCCCGATGTCGCGTTCCCGCGGCTGAACGCCTTCTCGTTCTGGTTGTTCCTCTTCGGCAGCCTGATCGCGGTGTCAGGGTTCCTCACGCCCGGCGGGCCCGCTGACTTCGGATGGACCGCCTACACGCCGCTGTCGAACGTGGCGCACTCCCCGGGGCCCGGCGGGAACCTCTGGATCGGCGGGCTGGCGGTCAGCGGTCTGGGCACGATCCTGGGCGGCGTCAACTTCATCACCACGATCGTCTGCCTGCGCGCCCCAGGCATGACGATGTTCCGGATGCCGATCTTCGTCTGGAACACGCTGGTCACCAGCATGCTGGTCCTGCTGGCCTTCCCGATCCTCACCGCGGCGCTGTTCGGACTGCTCTCCGACCGGAACCTGGGGTCCCTCATCTACTCGGATGAGATGGGCGGGCCGATGCTGTGGCAGCACCTGTTCTGGTTCTTCGGTCACCCCGAGGTCTACATCATCGCGCTGCCGTTCTTCGGCATCGTCACCGAGATCATCCCGGTGTTCAGTCGCAAGCCGCTGTTCGGCTACAAGGGCATGATCGGCGCGACGATGGCCATCGGCTTCCTGTCGCTGGCTGTCTGGGCGCACCACATGTACGCCACCGGGGCGGTGCTGCTGCCCTTCTTCGCCTTCCTCACCTACCTGATCGCCGTGCCGACCGGCCTGAAGTTCTTCAACTGGATCGGCACGATGTGGCGTGGCCAGCTCACTTTCGAGACGCCGATGCTGTGGTCGATCGGCTTCATGGTCACCTTCCTGCTCGGCGGGCTGACCGGCGTGCTGCTGGCCAGTCCACCGCTGGACTGGCACGTGACCGATTCCTACTTCGTGGTGGCGCACTTCCACTACGTCGTGTTCGGCACGGTGGTGTTCGCGGCCAACGCCGGCATCGCGTTCTGGTTCCCGAAGATGTGCGGCCGGATGCTCGACGAGCGGCTGGGCAAGCTGCAGTTCTGGATGACGTTCATCGGCTTCCACGGAACGTTCCTCATCCAGCACTGGCTGGGGAACGAGGGCATGCCGCGCCGGTACGTCGACTACCTGCCGACGGATCTGTTCACCACGCTGAACGTGATCTCCACGATTTTCGCCTTCGTGCTGGGCGCCTCGATCATCCCGTTCCTCTACAACATCCGGCGCTCGTGGAAGTACGGCCAGCTGGCCGTCCGCGACGACCCGTGGGGTGCCGGCAACTCGCTGGAGTGGGCGACGTCGTCCCCGCCGCCGCGGCACAACTTCGTCGAGATGCCGAAGATCCGGTCGGAACGGCCGGCGTTCGAGGCCCACTACCCGCACCTCATCGACCGGCTGCAGGCAGAGGCGCACGCCGGCCGCAAGCACGAGCCCTACGTCGACCACGCGGTAACCGGCGCGGACACGGGCGCACGCCAGGGCCCGAGGGACCCCGACCCGACCTGAGCCGGCCGAGGCCGACGATCAGGGCAGCAGGCTGTCCACGTCGAGGTCGTCGAACTCACCGTCGGCCCCATCGTCGCTGCCGATGCAGTCGAGCACCTCCCGCACGACTGCTGCTGCCATACCGCCGCTGTAGCCCTTGCGGGCCAGCATGCCCATCAGCCGACGGGTGGCGGTGGCGCGGTCGAGCCGGCGCATGGCTGCCGCGCGCCGCTCCACGAGGCGGCGGGCAGCGGTGCGTTCGTCCTCGTCGTCCACCTCGCCGACCGCCTCGGCGGCCACCTCCGGCTCGACGCCCTTGGCGCGCAGCTCTGCGCTCAGCGCCCGGCGGGCAAGGCCCCGGCCAGCCTGCCGGGAGCTCACCCAGGCCCGGGCGAAGGCCGCGTCGTCGATCAGGCCGACCTCGGTGAACCTGTCGAGCACCATCTCGGCGGCGTCCTCGGGTACTCCGCGCTGAGCGAGCAGGTCGGCCAACTGCTGCCGCGTCTTCGGCGCCCCGGTCAGCGCTCGCAGGCAGATGCCCCGGGCCACCGACTCGGGATCGCCCATCTCGTCGTCCGGCGTTCCCGGGGCGACGTCCGGGTTCAGGGGATCGTCGTGCCCGGCGCTGTCCGACCGACGCGCACCCGGGCGGGTGCCCGGGCCGCGGCGGCGGGTGGACGGGAAGCCGGACACCGGCCGGCTCAGAAGTCGGCGGGCGCGGCGTCGACGGGCCCGTCGAGCGTGGGTCCGATCTCCAGCTTCTCCTTGATCCGCTTCTCGATCTCGTCGGCGAGGTCGGGGTTGTCCTTCAGGAAGTTGCGGGCGTTCTCCTTGCCCTGACCGAGCTGGTCGCCCTCGTACGTGTACCAAGCACCGGACTTCTTCACCATGCCCTGCTCGACACCCACGTCGATGAGCCCGCCCTCTCGGCTGAAGCCCTGGCCCCAGAGGATGTCGAGCTCCGCCTGCTTGAACGGAGCGGCGACCTTGTTCTTGACGACCTTGACGCGCGTGCGGCTGCCGACCGCGTCGGTGCCCTGCTTCAGCGTCTCGATGCGACGGACGTCGAGCCGGACGGACGAGTAGAACTTCAGCGCACGACCACCCGTCGTGACCTCGGGCGAGCCGTAGACCACGCCGACCTTCTCGCGCAGCTGGTTGATGAAGATCGCCGTCGTCCCGGAGTTGCTCAGGGCGCCGGTGATCTTGCGCAGCGCCTGGCTCATCAGCCGGGCCTGGAGGCCCACGTGGCTGTCGCCCATCTCGCCCTCGATCTCGGCGCGGGGCACCAGAGCGGCCACGGAGTCGATGACGATGATGTCGAGCGCGCCGGAGCGGATCAGCATGTCGGCGATCTCGAGCGCCTGCTCACCGGTGTCGGGCTGGCTGACCAGCAGCGCGTCGGTGTCGACACCGATCGCACGGGCGTACTCCGGGTCCAGCGCGTGCTCGGCGTCGACGAAGGCCGCGATGCCGCCGGCGGCCTGGGCGTTGGCGACCGCGTGCAGCGCGACCGTCGTCTTACCGGAGGACTCCGGGCCGTAGACCTCGACGACGCGGCCACGCGGCAGACCGCCGATGCCCAGCGCGATGTCGAGGGCGATCGAGCCGGTCGGGATGACCTTCATGGCCACCTCGGGGCTGTCGCCCAGGCGCATGACCGAGCCCTTACCGAACTGCTTGTCGATCTGGGCGAGGGCCATGTCGAGGGCCTTGTCGCGGTCGAGCGTTGCCATGATGGCCACCTTCGAAAGTTCTGGGGAAGTTGTCGGGATCGACGCTAGGACGGGGGTCCGACAATTCCGGGGCGCCGGCGGATCTGTGGAGAGCTGGTCTGCCTGTGGACGTCACTGTAGGACGAACAAGTGTTCGATCGCCAGGCCGACACGCCGCCGATCCCGAGCCGGAGCGTCAGCGCTCCTTGACCGGCACCTCGTACTCCTCGCAGATGGCCAACCACACCTTGCGCACCGACAGGCCGGCGTCGATCGCGTCCACGGCGGTGCGTCCGCCGAGGACGGCGAACACGTGGTCCCGCGCCACGCTCTGGGCGCGCATCGCCCCGAACTGATTCTCCAGACGGGACCAGAACTCCTGCAGGCGCACACCCCGACGCTAACCCGAGCTCCGGTGATCGTGTGCCGCCCGGCCTAGGCTCGTGGCATGTTCCCCGGCACCGGGTCGACGGCATGGGACGCCGTCCTCGAGCTCGGCATCATCCTGGCCATGATCGTGGCGATCATCCTGATGATCAAGAACTACCGGGACCGCTGACCGGTCATCCACACCACGAGGAGCGGCAGCACCAGCGCCGCGGACACCCCGGACACGAGCCCGAAACCGCCCAGCGCGAGGAGCGGACCCCCGACGACCCCGGCCAGTGCCGCCCCGAGCCCCATCAGCAGATCCGTCCCGCCCTGCGCCGTGGGCCGCACGTCCGCGCCGACTGACTCCGTGACCAGCGTCGAGCCGGCGATCAGGCCACAGGACCAGCCCACACCGAGGAGCAGCAGCCCCGCGCCCAGCTGGAGGGCCGCGCCCGGCGCCGCCGTCCCGGCCAGGGCCGCCGCGAGGAGCAGCAGGGCCCCGCCCACGGCGACGGTGGCCCGCCGGCCGGCCCGGTCGGCCAGGGCGCCCACCAGTGGGGAGAAGAGGTACATGCCGGCGACGTGCACGCTGATGACGAGGCCGATCACCCGCAGCGTCGCGCCCTCGGAGCCGCCCGCGTGCCCCATGTGCACCGGCGTCATCACCATGACGCCGACCATCACCGAGTGGGCCACGACCACGGCGGTGAGCCCCAGACGGCCCTCCGGCGAGGCCCAGACCGCGCGCATCGCCGCCCCGGTCGCCGTCCGGGGCCGCGCGCCGGTGCCCCCGCCCCCGAGCCGCCGGGCGAGCAGCAGCGGATCGGGACGCAGGAGGACGAGCAGGCCGGCTGCGACGAGGGCGAACGCCACGGCCGCCACGACGAAGGCTCCCCCGAGAGCCGGCAGCCCGAGCGCCCGTCCGAGGTCCGCACCGGGTCCGGCGAGGTTCGGGCCGAGCACCGAGCCCACGGTGGTCGCCCACACCACGAGCGACAGGTCCCGCCCCCGGCGCGCGGGCGCCGAGAGGTCGGCCGCGGCGTAGCGGGCCTGGAGACCGCAGGCGGTGGCCGCACCGAAGGCGAACAACCCGGCCAACAGCAGCGGCAGGGAGTCGATCGCGGCCGCCACCACGGCGACCACCGAGCCGACGACGGCGACGGCGTACCCCGCGGCCAGGCCCGCCCGGCGGCCGGCGCGGTCGCTCATCCGGGCCAGCGGGACGGCGATCACAGCCGCTCCCAGCACGCCCGCCGTCTGCCCCAGGCCGGCGGCGGTGTCGGTGCCCGCGACGTCCCGGGCGAGCAGACCGCCGACGGTGATGCCCACGGTCACGCCGAGGCCCGCGAGCGCCACTCCGCCGCTGAGCACGCCGACGGTCCGGCGCTGGACGGCGACCGGGTCGACGTCGGGGAGTGCGTTCCTGGATGCGGCGGGGAGACTCTGCGACACGGGCGCAGTCTGCCCGACCGGCTGCCACGGACGGGGGTTCCGGCTCCGACCGCCCGTCCCGGACCGGCGGATTGTCGTACCTCCCGGGGACACTGGCACCGTGTCCGCACTCGACCGGTTCTCGGAGGCCACCCGGGCCTGGTTCACCGGCGCCTTCGTCCGGCCCACCGCCGCCCAGGAGGGCGCGTGGCAGGCGATCAGCAGCGGCGACCACGCCCTGGTCGTGGCTCCCACCGGTTCGGGCAAGACGCTGGCGGCGTTCCTCTGGTCGCTCGACCGGCTGGCCGCCGTGCCCCCTCCGGCCGAGGAGCAGCTGCGCTGCCGGGTCCTCTACGTGTCGCCGCTCAAGGCGCTGGCCGTCGACGTCGAACGCAACCTCCGCGCACCCCTGGCCGGCATCGGCCAGGCCTCGGCCCGGCTGGGCCTGGAGCGCCCGGAGATCCGCGTGGGCATCCGCTCCGGTGACACCCCGGCCGACGAGCGCCGGGCGTTCACCCGCCGGCCCACCGACATCCTCATCACCACCCCCGAATCGCTCTTCCTGCTGCTCACCAGCTCCGCGCGCGAAGCGCTCCGGGGGATCGAGACGGTGATCCTCGACGAGGTGCACGCCGTGGCCGACACCAAGCGCGGCGCCCACCTCGCCGTCTCCCTCGACCGGCTCGACGAGCTGCTCGAGCGGCCCGCGCAGCGGATCGGGCTGTCGGCCACGGTGCGTCCGATCGAGGAGGTCGCGACCTACCTCGCCGGCGGCCGACCGGTGCAGATCGTCGCCCCACCCTCGGCGAAGCAGTGGGACCTCTCCGTCGTCGTCCCGGTGGAGGACATGAGCGAGCTGGGCCAGCCGACCGGCGAGCTGGAGGGCTCGGCGGCCGGCAACCAGCCGCGGACGTCGATCTGGCCGGCGGTCGAGGAGCGGGTGCTCGACCTGGTCGAGGCCCACCGCAGCACGATCGTCTTCGCCAACTCCCGGCGGCTGGCGGAGCGGCTCACCAGCCGGCTCAACGAGCTCGCCTACGAGCGCACCACCGGCGAGACGGTGCCCCCGGGCACCAACGCGGCCGCCCTCATGGCCCAGGCCGGGTCGGGCGGCGGCGTTCCCGAGGGGATCCAACCGGTCGCGGCCGCGCACCACGGCTCGGTCTCCCGGGAGCAGCGGGCGATCGTCGAGGAGGCACTGAAGTCCGGCCGGCTGCCCGCCGTCGTCGCCACCTCCAGCCTGGAGCTGGGCATCGACATGGGCGGGGTCGACCTGGTGGTCCAGGTCGAGGCGCCGCCGACGGTGGCCAGCGGACTGCAGCGCGTCGGCCGGGCCGGCCACCAGGTGGGCGCGGTCAGCCGCGGCGTCCTCTTCCCCAAGTACCGCGGTGACCTCGTGCAGTGCGCGCTGGTGGCCGAGCGCATGAAGGCGGGCGCGATCGAGTCGATCCGCTACCTGCGCAACCCGCTGGACGTGCTGGCCCAGCAGGTGGTCGCGATGGTGTCCGAGCGGCCGCGCACCGTCGACGAGGTGGCTGCGCTGATGCGGCGGTCGGCGGCGTTCTCCTCGCTGCCGGACTCCGCGCTGCACGCCGTCCTCGACATGCTCGCCGGCCGCTACCCGTCCGACGCCTTCGCCGAACTCCGCCCGCGGCTGACCTGGGACCGGGTCACCGACACCCTCACCGCCCGCGCCGGTGCCCAGCGGCTGGCCGTCACCAGCGGTGGCACCATCCCCGACCGCGGCCTCTTCGGCGTCTTCCTCGTGGGCGCCGAGGGCACCGGGGGACGGCGGGTGGGCGAGCTCGACGAGGAGATGGTCTACGAGTCGCGCGTCGGCGACGTCTTCCTGCTCGGGTCGTCGTCCTGGCGGATCGAGGACATCACCCACGACCGCGTGCTGGTGACCCCTGCCCCCGGCCAGCCCGGGAAGATGCCGTTCTGGCACGGCGATGCACCTGGCCGGCCACTCGAGCTCGGGCGGGCGCTGGGCGCCTTCCTGCGCGAGGTCGGTTCCGCGACGCCGGAAGCCGGGCTGGAGCGCGCCCGCGCCGCCGGGCTCGACGAGTGGGGCGCGGCGAACCTGCAGGCCTACCTGGCCGAGCAGAAGGCGGCGACCGGCCACCTCCCGGACGACCGGACGCTGCTGGTCGAGCGGTTCCGCGACGAGCTCGGCGACTGGCGGCTGGTGGTCCACTCGCCCTTCGGCGCCCAGGTCAACGCCCCGTGGGCACTGGTGCTGGCCGCCCGGTTGCGCGAGCGCTACGGAGTGGACGTCGCCTCCATGCACTCCGACGACGGGGTCGTGCTGCGGCTGCCCGACACCACCGGTGAGCCTCCCGAGGCCGATCTCGCCGTCCTCGACCCCGACGACGTCGAGCGCGAGGTCACCTCCGAGGTCGGCACCTCGGCGCTGTTCGCCAGCCGGTTCCGCGAGTGCGCCGCCCGCGCCCTGCTCCTCCCCCGCCGCGACCCGCGCCGCCGGACCCCGCTGTGGCAGCAGCGCCAGCGGGCCGCGCAACTGCTGTCGGTCGCCGCCGAGTTCTCCTCGTTCCCGATCACGCTCGAGGCGGCGCGCGAGGTACTGCAAGACGTCTACGACGTGCCCGGCCTGGTCGAGCTGATGAGCGACGTCCGGTCCCGGAAGGTCCGCGTCGTCGACGTGCAGACCGAGACCGCATCCCCCTTCGCGCAGTCGCTCCTGTTCGGGTACGTCGGCCAGTTCCTCTACGAGGGGGACGCGCCGCTCGCCGAGCGCCGGGCGCAGGCCCTCGCCCTGGACACCGGCCTGCTCGCGGAGCTGCTCGGCCGGACCGAGCTGCGCGAGCTGCTCGACGGCGATGCGATGACCGAGATCGAGGCGGAGCTGCAGCGGCTGCCCGAGCAGCGCCACCCCCGCGACGTCGACGGCGCTTCCGACCTGCTGCGCGGGATCGGCGACCTGACCGCGGCGGACGCCGCAGCACGCGGCGTGCCGCAGGCGTGGCTCGACGAGCTGGTCGCCTCCCGCCGGGCGCTGCAGGTCCGCATCGCCGGCGAGGAGCGCTACGTCGCCATCGAGGACGCCGGCCGGCTGCGCGACGCGCTGGGCACGGCGCTGCCCGTCGGGGTCCCCGAGGTGTTCACCGAGCCGGTGGCCGATCCGCTCGGCGACCTCGTCGGCCGCTTCGCGCGCACCCACGGCCCCTTCCAGCCGGCCGAGGCGGCGACCCGACTGGGGCTGGGCGTCGCCGTGGTCACCGCGACGCTGCACCGGCTGACCGGGACGGGACGGCTGGTCACCGGGGAGTTCCGGCCCGGCGGCAGCGGTCAGGAGTGGTGCGACGCGGAGGTCCTCCGGTCGATCCGCCGCCGGAGCCTGGCCAAGCTGCGCCAGGAGGTCGAGCCGGTCCCCACCGGGACGCTCGCCCGGTTCACCCCGTCCTGGCAGGGCGTCGGCGGGCGGCTCCGCGGCGCCGACGGCGTCCTCGCGGTGGTGGAGCAGCTGGCCGGCGCCCTGGTGCCGGCCAGCGCGCTGGAGTCCCTCGTGCTGCCGGCGCGGGTCCGCGACTACTCCCCCGCCATGCTCGACGAGCTGACCAGCGCGGGTGAGGTGCTGTGGGCGGGCGCGGGCGGGCTGCCCGGCGGAGACGGCTGGCTCAGCCTCGTCCCCGCCGACCTCGCCCCGCTGCTGCTGCCGGATCCGCTGGAGGTGCCCGAGGGGGCTGCCCCGATCCTGGAACAGCTCGCCGGCGGGCAGGCACTGTTCTTCCGCGGCCTCTCCGACCTCGTCGGCGCCACCGACGACACGGCGATGGCCGACCTCGTCTGGGACCTCGTGTGGGCCGGCGCGCTCACCAACGACACCCTGGCGCCGCTACGCACCCGGTTGGGTGGTGGCGGCACCCATCGCAGCCGACCGCAGGCTCCTCGGGCACGCATCGACCGGGGACGGCACGGGCGGGCCCGCCTCGGGCGGCCCACGATGCCGACGCGCACCGGCCCGCCGACCGTGGTCGGACGCTGGTCCCGGCTGCCCGACCGCGAGGCCAGCGGCACGCGCCGGACGACGGCACGGGCCGAGGCGCTGCTCGAACGACACGGGGTGCTCACCCGTGGCGCGGTCATGGCCGAGCAGGTGCACGGCGGTTTCTCCGCGGTCTACCCGGTGCTGCGGGCCTTCGAGGAGAACGGCCGGGCCCGGCGTGGCTACTTCGTCGAGACCCTCGGCGCCGCGCAGTTCGGCACCCCGGGCTCGATCGACCGGCTGCGCACCTTCGCCTCGCCGGACCGGGTGCCCGGCGGAGCCGTCGTCCTCGCCGCCACCGACCCGGCGAACGTCTACGGCGCGGCCCTGCCCTGGCCGGAGCGACCGGTGGTCGACGATCCCGGGGCCGTCGACCTCGGTGAAGGCACCGGGTCGAAGTCCGGACGGAAGGGCGCCACCGGGCACCGCGCGGGCCGCAAGGCCGGCGCACTCGTGGTGCTGGTCGACGGCGACCTGGTGCTCTACGTCGAGCGTGGCGGGAAGACGCTGCTGTCCTGGACCGAGGACGAGCAGGTGCTCAAGGAGGCGTCGACCGCCCTCTCCGGAGCGGTGTCGGCCGGGGCGCTGGGCCGCATGGTGGTGCAGAAGGCCGACGGCGCTTCCGTGCACGAGTCCACGCCGCTCTCCGTGGCGCTGCAGGCCGCCGGATTCGCCGCCACGCCTCGCGGCCTGCGCCTGCGCTCCTGAGCGGACAGCGGCGTCACGTCCACCTGCCGAGGTCGTATCCCCGTCACAACGTGACGGTCCCGTGGCGATGTGCCCGGACGGGTGAACCAGCCGCGGTCCCGGGGCATGGTGGAGGGCACGAGCGCACCAAGGAGGCAGACCCTCATGCGCACCCTGTTGCTCTTCCTACTGGCCACCGGCGTCGCACTCGTGACGATCGGGGCGGCCGAACCGGAGCTCTTCGTCCTGTCCCTGCTCGGCATGCTGATCATCGCCGGCACCGCGAGCGTCGCACTGGCGGCGGCGCACCACCGGGGGCCACCGCACGCCTACCACTGACGCCGGCGGACGACGCCGGCATCGGTCCTCGCGCGGCCGCAGCCGGCGGGCGAGGAGTCCGGTCGGCGTCGGCAGCACGACGTGCCCCACGCGCACGGCGATCTGCAGCACGCCGCTTCCCGGGCGCCTCCCGGTCGCTCGGTGGTCCCACACCTCGTGTGCAGGGCGGGCCGGGGACACTGGGCACGTGCCCGAGGGAGACACCGTATGGCTGGCCGCGCAGCGCATGAACACCGCGCTGGCCGGCGCGACGCTGCGCCGCGGTGAGTTCCGACTCCCCCAGCTGGCCGCCCTCGACCTGAGCGGCGCCACCGTCCGCGAGGTCGTCCCGCGCGGCAAGCACCTGCTCATCCGGCTCGCCGACGAGCGGACACTGCGCACCCACTTCCGCATGGACGGCAGCTGGCACATCTACCGACCCGGGACGAAGTGGCGTGGTGGCCCCGCCTACGACATCCGCGTCATCCTCGCCACCGACGACTGGGAGTGCGTCGGCTACCGGCTCCACGACGTCGACATCGTCCCGACCGCCGATGAGCACCGGCTGGTCGGTCACCTCGGCCCCGACGTCCTCGGGCCGGACTGGAACCTCGACGAGGCGCTGCGGCGGCTCCGGGAACGCCCCGACGAGCAGATCGGCGTCGCGATCCTCGACCAGCGGAACCTGGCCGGGATCGGCAACCTCTACAAGGTCGAGTCCCTGTTCCTGGTCGGCGTCCATCCCTGGACGCGGGTCGCCGACGTGCCGGACCTGGCGGCCCTGGTCGAGCGCGCTCGGACGCTGATGGTGGCGAACCGCCACCACCCCGAGCAGAGCACCACAGGCGATACCCGCCGCGGGCACGACCACTGGGTGGCCGGGCGGAAGGGCAGGCCCTGCCGGCGGTGCCGCACCCCGATCCTGCTGGGCGAACAGGGCCCACCCACGCAGGAACGGGTCACCTGGTGGTGCCCGACGTGCCAGGCCGCCCGCTCCCCGATCGACCCGCAGGCGCGGACGGGTGAGCCGGGCCGGCCGCAGCCGGTGACGCTGTACCGCTGAGACGGCTCAGATCCAGACGGTGTCGTGCCGGAGGAAGAACTCCGTCCAGTCCTCCGGGGTCATCGCCTCCCGGCGCGCGGCGTCGGCGAGGGTCTCGAAGTAGTCCTCGCGGGGCGCCCCAGGGGTGAACAGCAGCAGCATGGCGGCCGGCTCCCCCGACTCGTTCCTGAAGCCGTGGATGCCGCCCTCGGGCACGTGCAGGAAGTCGCCCGGTCCCCCGTCGAGCCAGCGCTCGCCGTCGTAGAGGCGGACGGTACCGCTCAGCACGTAGAAGGACTCGGTGATGCCTCGGTGGAAGTGCGGTCCGGGGCCGGTCGGGCCGAAACCCATCTCCCACCGGTACAGGCCGAACGCGCCGCCCGTGGTGGCGCCGGTGGCCAGGTAGTGCGCCGCACCACCCGCCCCGAGCGCCAGTTCGGGCGGCGCATCGGCCCGGCGGAGCGAGACGTTCACCTCGCCGTCGGCACCGGCGTAGCGGTCAGGCGGGTAGCCCGGGCCGGACATCGTCGTCGTCCCCGGCCCGGGCAGTCGCTCAGGCTTGCTGGTCGGGGCGCTCGGCCGGCTGGGCCTCGCGCTGCTCGGCCGCGGGCTGCGGCACCGCGGGAGCGCCCTGCTCGATCGCCTGCGCCGGCTGGCTGCCCTCGACGGCCGGCGTGCCGCCGCCCATCGAGGCGCGGATCTGGTCCAGGCGCGAGGCCCCGGCGACGTCGAGCGTCGCCTTCTCCACCTCGAGCATCCGGCCCTCGACCGAGCTCTGCGCCAGCTCCGCCTGTCCCAGCGCGTTGGCGTACCGCGCCTCAATCTTGTCGCGCACCTCGGAGAGGCTGGGAGTGTTACCCGGCGCGGACAGCTCGTTGACCTGCCGCATCGAGGAGGCGACGTGCTCCTGCATCTTCGCCTGCTCCAGCTGCGACATCAGCTTGGTGCGCTCGGCCAGCGTCGTCTGCAGCCGCATGCGGCTCTGCTCGACGGCACCGCGCGCCTGCTCGGCGGCCTGCAGCGCCTCGTCGTGACTGCGCTTGAGGTCCTCCATGGACTGCTCGGCTGCCACCAGCTGGGTGGCGAAGGCCTGCGCGGCGTTCTCGTACTCCGTCGCCTTGGCGGCGTCACCGGAGGTGCGGGTCTTGTCGGCGAGCACGAGCGCCTGACGGGCGGAGGCCTGCAGCTTCTCCACCTCGCCGAGCTGGCGGCTCAGCCGCATCTCCAGCTGCCGCTGGTTGCCGAGGACCGCGGCCGCCTGGTTGGCGAGCGACTGGTGCCGCTGCTGCTCCGCCTCGATCGCCTGCGCGATCTGGATCTTGGGGTCTGCGCGCTGGTCGATCTGGGCGTTGGCCGACGCCGTGAGGTACTTCCAGAGCTTCACGAACGGATTGGGCATGGGTCCTCCTGCTCCGGCGCAGCGGCCGGCCCGGTGATGCGCAGCATCTCGACGTCGTCGCCTCATCGTCCCAGGTGATGCACCGTCGGAGCCAACGCGGGCGGGCGGTTCACTCCCGCCGCTAGGGTTTCCTCCGTGCCCGACTCCCCCGTCCTCGCCGTGCTGGGCGAGCTGGTGGTCGACCTCCTCCCCGTTCCGGGGGCGGATTCCGGGAACCAGGGAACGGCGCCGCAGTACGTCGCCCGCCCGGGCGGCAACGCGCTCAACGTCGCCGTCGCGGCCGGTCGGCTCGGTGGGCCGGTCCGACTCATGGCGCGCCTGGGCACCGGACCACTCGCGGCGAACCTGCGCCGCCACGCCGAGCTCTCCGGCGTGGATCCGGCCGGCTTCGTCGACGCCCGGGAGCCGGTGAGCCTCGCCGTCGTCGGACTGGGCCCCGATGGCTCCCCCGACTACGGGTTCCACGTCCTCGGCGCCGCGGACTGGCAGTGGACCGACGAGGAGCTCGACCGGGTGCTGCCGGCCAGGACCGGCATCCTGCACGTCGGCTCCATCTCCAGCTGGACGGCCCCGGGAGCTGATGCGATCGCCCGCCTGGTCGCCCGGCTGCACGCAGCGGGAGCCGCCCTCATCAGCGTCGACCCGAACATCCGCCCGATGCTGGCCGAGGGGCCGGTCGGGAGCGCTCTCGGCAACACCGGACCCGTCGTCCGCTCCCGTCTGGACCGGCTGGTCGAGCAGGCCGACGTCGTCAAGGTGAGCGCCGAGGACCTGGCGTGGCTGGACGGCGCGAGCGACCTCGACACCGCCGCCGCGGACTGGGCCGGCCGCGGGCCGGCGCTCGTCCTGCTCACCGACGGTGGCGCGCCGCTGCGGATCGCGCGTCCGGGCCGGCCGGTGCTGCACCGCGAGCCGCCGGTCGTGACCGTCGTGGACACCGTGGGGGCCGGTGACTCGCTCGCCGCGGGTCTGCTCACCGGACTGCTGGAGGCCGGCGTCACGACGCGCGCCGCCCTCGAGGCGCTACCGGACGAGCAGCTGCTCGCGCTGGTGGACGACGCCGCCCTCGTGGCCGCCCTCAACTGCACCCGGGTGGGCGCCGATCCGCCCACGCGCGCGGAGCTCGCCGCCGCGCGCCCCGGCCGGTGAGCGCGGAGCTGCGCCTGGTCGGGTTCGAGGAACTCTCGGCCGGCGTCCTCCGGGACCGGTTGCTCGCCGACCGGGCACGGTTCTGGTCCGGCTCAGGCCTCGACGACGACGCCGTGCGGGCCCTGCACGACCCGATCTTCTTCCACCAGCTCGGCGGATTCGGCGCGGTCGCATTCACCCCGGACGAACGGGACGCCGGCTACCTGCTGGGGGTGGTGACCGCCGACCGGCTGGGCGTCGTCCATGCCTTGGCCGTCGCTCCGGAGTGGCGCGGGCGCGGGGTCGCGGTCCGGCTGGTGGAGCGGTTCATCGCGGTGGCGGTGTCGGTCGGGGCCCGCGCCGTTCAGGCGGCCGCACCGCCCGGGGACGCCACCGTCCGCGGGCTGGCCCGGCGGTTCGGGGCCGCCGAGGCACCGTCACCCGGGCATGCCGGCCAGGGGGTCGACCGGGTGCTCTACACCTGCTCGCTGCCGGCCGGCTGAGGGGCGGTGAGCAGGGTCGCCAACCGGGCCGCGTGCCGGTGCCGCGTCGTGGAACGGCCCGGCTGCAGGACGACGCCCAGCAGCCACCGCCCGGCCAGCTCCGCGCTGTCGAGGTCCACCCTCAGCGCCTCGGCCAGGCGGCCGGTCAGCACGGCCCAGGTGTCGGCGTCCACCGCGAGCAGCGCCGTCAGGACCTCCGGCTCGGTGTCGGCCAGGCGCCGCAGGACCGGGTGCGCGCCGAGCTCGTCGGAGAGCGCGGCGAGCGCCTCGGGCAGGGACAGCCCGGCGGCCAAGGCCGTGAGCCGGTCCAGCTCGGCGGCCAGGAGCGCGACCACGACCTCGTCCTTGGTCCGGAAGTGGTTGTAGAGCGTCGCCTTCGCCACGCCGGCGGCGGTCGCGATCGACTGCATCGTGCTGCGGCGCGGCCCGTGCTCGGCGAAGGCGCGGGCAGCGCCGGCGAGCAGGCCCAGCCGGGTCCGCCCCATGGCGTTCCCGCTCCGCGTGTGCGCACCCGGGGAGTGGACCGGTCCAGGCCAGGCGGCGGGACCGGCGAGAGACATGGGTCCTGTCTGGCACCGACCAGGGCGTTCGTCAAGGACGACGGGCGTGTCGTCCCGGGTCAGGCGGCGAGCGAGACGGCCTCTCCACGGCGCAGGGCCGACCGGGCGGGCTGGCCGGCGCCGACCAGCGCGAGGGCAGGCTCGGCGACCGGCGCGGCGGTCGCGGGCTGCTCGGCCGCCGGCCGCTCCTCCGCGGAGGGGGTGTCGGCGGAGGGCGCCAGCGGGCGGACGGCGCTCCCGCCGGCCACCCGCAGCTCGAGGCTGACCTCGGCGAGCAGGTCCGCCAGCTCGACGTCGAGGGCGTCGCAGATGGACGCCAGCAGCTCCGACGACGCTTCTTTCTGTCCCCGCTCCACCTCCGACAGGTAGCCGAGGCTGACCCGGGCGGCTCCGGACACGTCGCGCAGCGTGCGGCGCTGACGCAGCCGGTGGCCACGCAGGGTGTTGCCGAGCTGGGTGCGCAGCAGCGTCACGGCCGTCTCCTGTCCTGCGAGCGGGGAAGCGGCGGCGCCCTCGACGGGCGCCGTGCGCTCACGGTACGCGGCGCCCGCCTCCGGAGCCGGGCCGACCGGCGCGCGTCCGCTGATGGCGTAACAGCCGGGCGGTGCACCGGCTTCCCGTACCCGGCCGGCCGACGCCTCGCGCAGCTGTACCTTCCTGGCGCCGTCGAACCTCCCCAGAGTGCGCATCAGGCTGCACCCGAGCCGGAGCGCCCACCCGGAAGGCGCCGGACATGTATCACGACACCGACCCCTCGATCCCGCACGTGCGGGTGATCGGCGGCCTGTCCCTGCACTACGGCGGCCGGCGCATGGCCCTCCCGCCGGGCAGCCACCGCCTGCTCGCCTACCTGGCCCTGCACCCGGCCGGGGTCGACCGCCGCAGCGCGGCGGGCGTCCTGTGGCCGACCGTCGACGACGCCCGCGCTGCCGGCAACCTGCGCTCGGCGCTGTGGCGGCTGCAGCAGGTCGGCTGCCCGCTGGTGCGTGCGGAGCAGACGACGCTCGGCATCCGGGAGGTCGTCGAGACCGACCTCGCCCGCTTCGAGTCGTGGGCCGGCCGGGTGCTGTCCGGGAGCGCCACGCCCGAGGACCTCGCCGTCGACCCGGGATCGATCGCCGATCTGGAACTGCTGCCCGGCTGGTACGACGACTGGGTGCTCACCGTTCGCGAGCGTCTGCACCTGCGCCGGGTGCACGCCCTGGAGGAGCTGAGCCTGCTTCTGCGGCGGTCGGGCCGGCCCTCGGCCGCGGTCGAGGCGGTCCACGTCGCCGTGCAGGCCGAGCCGCTGCGCGAGAGCGGTCAGCGGGCGCTGATCGAGGCCCATCAGGCCGCGGGCAACTGGGCCGTGGCGCGGCAGCAGTTCGACGCCTTCCGGCGCATCCTGCGACGCGAGATCGGGGTCGAGCCGAGTGCCGAGCTGACCGCTGTCGCGACGGCGCCCCGGCGTCGCCTGGCCGTGCCCCTGCCCCGCCAGGGCAGATGACTCAGGCGGCGGTGTCCCTGCGGGCGTCGCCGGCCCCGCTGGGACCGGCCGCCCGCCGAGCCGCGGCGGCCCGCATGGCGCGGGCGCTGGTCTGGCGCAGGCTCAGCGCGCGGTACACGTAGTCCAGGCCGGTGATCACGGTGAGCACCACCGCCGCGGCCATCACCCACCAGCGGCCGGTCGCCAGGAGGCCGGTCAGCGGCAGGATGTAGAGGCCGATCGCCAGCGCCTGGACGACGGTCTTCAGCTTCCCGCCCCGGCTGGCCGCGATCACCCCGTGCCGGATCACCCAGAAGCGCAGCAGGGTGACCCCGACCTCGCGGACCAGGATCACCACGGTCACCCACCAGGGCAGCAGCTCGAGCACGGACAGCCCGATCAGCGCCGTGCCGGTGAGCGCCTTGTCCGCGATCGGGTCGGCGAGCTTGCCGAACTCGGTGACCTGCCCGGTGCGGCGGGCGATCATCCCGTCGTAGCGGTCGGTGATGATCGCCAGCGCGAACACCAGCGTCGCCCAGTACCGGTCGGCGTCGTCGACCCCGCCGTCATGGAGCAGCAGGACGGCGAAGGCCGGCACCACGGCCAGCCGCAGCACCGTGAGGGCGTTCGGCAGGTTCACCAGCTTGACCGACGACGGCGGGGTGGCGGCCGGGTCCGGGGCGACGTCGGTCACGGAGGTCACCGCCCGGCCGGGCCGGTCGAGAGCGCGGGAGCGAGCGCGCGGGCGACCAGGTCGATCCCCTCCGTGCCCACGACCTCCGCGGCCAGGAGCTGCCCGGCGACCGCGTCGGCAGGTACGCCGGCCACGGTGGTGGTGCCGTCGGCGTCGGGGTCCTGGTGGGCGGCGTGGCCGACCCACACCCCCGGCCCCTCCTCTGCCGCGAGGTCCTCGGTGAGCAGCACCTCGACGCGCTCGCCGATGCGATCCTCGGCCCGCTGGGCGGTCAGCTCCTCGACGAGGTCGGTGATCCGCCGCACCCGCTCGTCGATCTCCGCCTGCTCGAGCTTGCCGTCGAGGGTGATCGCCTCGGTGCCCTCCTCGTCGGAGTAGCCGAAGACGCCGACGGCGTCCAGACGCCCCTCGACGAGGAAGCGCTCGAGCTCGGCGACGTCGGCCTCGGTCTCGCCGGGGAACCCGAGGATGACGTTGGTGCGGAACCCGGCCGTCGGGGCGAGGCCCCGGGCCCGTTCGATCATCTGCAGGAAGTCGTCGGTGCCGCCGAACCGGCGCATGCGGCGCAGCAGCGTGGGCGAGGAGTGCTGGAAGGACAGGTCGAAGTACGGCGCGACGACGCCGTCGTGCCCGCCGCTGCCGGCGATGATCTCGAGCAGGCCGGGCCGCAGCTCGGCCGGCTGCAGGTAGGCCACCCGCACCCGGACGATGCCCTCGACGGCGGCCAGCTGCGGCAGCAGCCTCTCCAGCGAGCGGAGGTCGCCGAGGTCCTTGCCGTAGGACGTGGAGTTCTCGCTGACCAGCACCAGCTCGGTGACCCCCTGCGAGGCCAGCCACTCCGCCTCGCCGAGCACCTCGGCCGGTGGCCGGGAGACGAACGCGCCGCGGAAGGTGGGGATCGCGCAGAACGCGCAGCGGCGGTCGCACCCGGAGGCGAGCTTCAGCGCGGCGGACGGGCCCGAGGCCAGCCGCTTGCGCCGGAGCCAGTCGTGGCCGGGGATCGACGGCGCATCCGATGCGGTGGTGGCCGCGGTGCGCTGCACGGGGCTGATCGGCAGGAGCGTGCGGCGGTCGCGGGGCGTGTGCGGCACGAGCGGGCGGCCCTCGAGCACGTCGTCGAGCCGGTTCCCGATGGCGCCGTAGTCGTCGAAGCCGAGGACGGTCGCCTCGGGGAGGGCCCCGGCGAGCTCGGAGCCGTACCGCTCGGCCATGCAGCCGACGGCGACGACCGACGCGCCGGAGTCGGTGGCCGCCAGGATCGCGTCGACGGAGTCCTTCTTGGCGGTCTCGATGAAGCCGCAGGTGTTCACCAGGACGGCGTCGGCGCCGTCGGCGTCGTCCACCAGTTCGTAGCCGTCGGCGGCCAGCCGACCGGCGAGCTCCTCGGAGTCGACCTCGTTGCGCGCGCAGCCGAGGGTCACCACCGCCACCGTCCGCCCGCGGGTTTCGGGCCCGGAAGCCTGGGCAGGGCGGGGCAGAGCTGTCACCGGCCCATCGTAGTGGCCCCGTGCAGCGTCCCGCCGCGAGCTCGCGAGTGGCGGGGGGTAGGGGGTCCTCTCAGTCGCTGCTGCCGCCCCGAAGGGTGAACAGCACCGACTCCAGTTCGTCGGGCTTGATCAGGACGTCGCGCGCCTTGGACCCCTCGGAGGGTCCGACGATGCCGCGGCTCTCCATGAGGTCCATGAGCCGGCCGGCCTTGGCGAAGCCGACGCGGAGCTTGCGCTGCAGCATCGACGTCGACCCGAACTGGCTGGTGACGATGAGCTCGACGGCCTGCACGAGCAGGTCGAGGTCGCCGCCGATGTCCTCGTCGATCTCCTTCTTCTCACCGCCGCCGCCACCGGCGGTGAAGACCTCTTCCCGGTACTCGGGCTCGGCCTGCCGCTTGGTGAACTCGACGACCGCCTCGATCTCGGCGTCGGTGACGAACGCACCCTGCACGCGCATCGGCTTGCCCGCACCGATGGGCATGAACAGCGCGTCGCCCATGCCGATGAGCTTCTCCGCGCCGGGTTGGTCGAGGATGACCCGGCTGTCGGTGAGGCTCGACGTGGAGAACGCCAGCCGCGAGGGCACGTTCGCCTTGATCAGGCCGGTGACGACGTCGACCGACGGGCGCTGGGTCGCCAGGATCAGGTGGATGCCGGCGGCGCGGGCCTTCTGCGTGATCCGGACGATGTGCTCCTCGACGTCGCGGGGCGCCACCATCATCAGGTCGGCGAGCTCGTCGACGATCGCGAGGATGTACGGGTAGGGCCGGTAGACCCGCTCGCTGCCGGGCGGGGTCGTGATCTCGCCCTTCTCGACCTTGCGGTTGAAGTCGTCGATGTGCCGCACGCCGGTGGACTTCATGTCCTGGTAGCGCTGCTCCATCTCCTCGACCAGCCAGGCCAGCGCGGTGGCCGCCTTCTTCGGGTCGGTGATGATCGGCGTGATCAGGTGCGGGATGCCGTCGTAGGGCGTCAGCTCGACCATCTTCGGGTCGACCAGGATCATCCGCAGCTGATCGGGGCTGGCCCGCAGCAGCAGCGAGGTCAGGATCGAGTTGACGCAGCTGGACTTACCGGCACCGGTTGCACCGGCGACGAGCAGGTGCGGCATCTTCGCCAGGTTGGCGCAGACGAAGCCGCCCTCGATGTCCTTGCCGAGGCCGACCAGCATGGGGTGCGGGTCCTGCTTCGCCGCTCCGGAGCGGAGGACGTCGCCCAGGCTGACCTTCTCGCGGTCGGTGTTGGGCACCTCGATGCCGACGGCGGACTTACCCGGGATGGGGGCGAGGATGCGGATGTTGTCGTTGGCCACCGCGTAGGCCATGTTCCTGGTGAGCTGGGTGATCTTCTCGACCTTGACGCCCTGCCCGAGCTCGACCTCGTAGCGGGTGACCGTCGGGCCGCGGGTGAACCCGGTGACGGCGGCGTCGATGTTGAACTGGTCGAGGACCCCGCTGATCGCCTCGATGGCGACGTCGTTGGCCTTCGACCGCGCCCGCGGCGGGTCCCCCGGCCGGAGCATGGAGAGCGCGGGCAGCACGTAGTTGCCCTCGACCGGCTGGATCGACAGCTGCTGCGGCTCGGTGATCGGCGGCAGGTCCTCCGGCGGAGAGGTGCGGTCGACGACGGGCGGGCGGGGCGCCGAGTGCAGCTCGACGTGCTCGGGCTCGGTGGTGAGCGTCGAGTCCACCCCGGCCTCCAGGGCGCCGAGGTCGACCGGTCCGGTGGTGAGCAGGTCCTCCGACAGCGACTTCCGCCGGGACCGCCGGCTGCGGGGCTCCTCCGGCTCCTCGTCCTCGTCGTCGTCCTCGTAGTCCTCGTCGTCGTAGTCCTCGCCGCGGCCGAGCAGCCAGTCGCCGAGTTCCCCGAGGCGCTGGGGGATCTGGTGCACCGGTGTGGCGGTGATGACCAGCAGGCCGAAGAAGGTGGTGAGCACGAGGAGGATGACGGCGACGGCCATGCCGACGCCGGCCTCCAGCGGCGCGCCCACGGCCCAGCCGACGAGGCCGCCCGAGCCGGGCCGGCCCGCCGCCGGAGCGGCGGAGGTGCCGACGACCTGGGCGATGCCGAGGATCGCGGCGATCGTGCACAGCCAGCCGATCGCCAGCCGTCCGCGGGCCTCCGGCCGCGGCCCGCGGCGCAGCAGCCGCAGCGCGGCGAAGAACAGGACCACCGGCAGCACCATGACCAGCGAGCCGACGACCCAGCGCACGCCGGCGGTCAGCGCCTCCCCGACCGGGCCGATGCCGTTGCTCCAGGCGGCCGCACCGAGCACGATCGCCAGACCGAGGACGGCGAGACCCACGCCGTCCCTGCGGTGCTCGGGTGCCAGCGGCTCGGCCTCGTCCGGCCTGGCGACCGACCGGGCGATCCCTCCCGCGCCGCGCGCGAGCAGGTTCCAGCTGCCGGCGACGATCCCCCAGAGACCGGGCGAGCTCTTCTTCCTGGCGGCCGGACGGCGGTTCGCGGTGGAGCCGCGCTTCGCGGGCGGCCGCTTCTTGCTCGCAGCCGTCGAACCGGACCGGCTCCGGGTAGACGCCGGTCGACGCGTCGACGTGGTGCGGGCAGGCATGTGTCGGACGGTAATCGCCTTTCCGTCTCGTGTCGGGCAGGCCGGAGCACGTGTCCCAACTCCTGGCCGGGGGCCCTAACGTCACACGCATGGTTTCGACTCCCCTGCCCCACGGCGCGATGAGCCACGGCGCGATGATCCACGGCGCATGGCCCACCCCGATCACCTCGG